>NZ_LR130785.1:312022-1512022 GCF_900626135.1 Senegalia massiliensis | reverse complement strand
TGTAACAAAGAAAACTGTCACAAGAATAATACCTACTACTGATAAAATACTGCTAAGTGGTAGTGAATCTACCATAGCAAAAAGTGCAAGTGAAGTATCTGTACCCATTATTGATGCAATATTTGAAAGTCCATTTATTTCTTGGAATATGGCTGTTCCCCCAAAAACTGACATCCAAAAGAAAGATAGGAGTGATGGAAACAACATAACTCCTAAAATAAATTCTTTTACAGTTCTTCCCTTTGATATTCTAGCTATAAACATACCTACAAATGGAGACCATGAAATCCACCAAGCCCAATAAAATATTGTCCATGCTCCTTGCCAATTACTATCCCCAAAGGTTTCTGTCCATAAACTCATTTCTACAAAGTTAGATATGAAATAACCCATATTTTGTGTAAATCCGCTCAATATATATACTGTTGGTCCAACAAATAAAATAAAGATTAAAAACACTCCAGCAAGGATCATATTAATTTCACTAAGTCTTTTAACTCCCCCATCAAGTCCTAAAACAACTGATATTGTAGCTAAAGCTGTAATCCCAATTATTAATCCAACTTGAATAGGTATACTAATTGAAGTGCCAAATAAGTGGTTTAAACCTGCATTAACTTGTGATACACCTAAACCGAGTGATGTTGCTAATCCTGTTAATGTTGCTAATACGGATAATATATCAATTAAATTACCCCAAAATCCATAAATTTTATTTCCAATTATCGGATAAAAAACCGAGCGTATTGTAAGTGGTAAACCCCTATTATATGCAAAAAATGCCAGTGCTAGACCTACTAAAGAATAAATAGCCCAGGGATGTATTCCCCAGTGAAAAAATGTAGTAGCCATTGCCGATTGTACAGCTTGCGGACTATTGGTTGGTAGGTCTCCAAAAAGTGGTGATGGATTATTTAAATGTGATATTGGCTCTGCAACACTCCAAAATAATAATCCAATTCCCATACCTGCACTTAGAAGCATTGCATACCAACCAAATTTAGTAAATTCAGGTTGGGCTTCTGCTCCACCAATTTTTAAATTTCCATATTTTCCAAATGCAAAAATTATTGCTGCAATTACAAAAACATTTGCCGCTAAAGTCAAAAACCATCCTGCATTTCTAGTAATTCCATTTAATGCAGTATTAAAGATATTTTCAGCCCTACCTGGGAATATAAGGGTTAATGAAATAAAAATAGCTAAAATTATTACAGAAAAAATAGTTACTTGGGGATGAATATCAAACCCATAACCTTCCCAATTGTCTTCTCCTGGCTCCTGTTTTTTTGATTCATCAAACAAGGATACTGTTGGGCGAATTTGTAAGCCTTTAAAGGGTTTACGGTTTTTTATAGCTTTTCGCCTTGCTTCTTTTTCTGCTTTTTTTAACTTCTTTGCTAATTTTTTTCGTGCTTCTATTTCTCTCTTCTTTTCATTTTTCATTGAATTCCTCCATTTATTAAGTTAATTTTAAAAAACTCATTTCATTAATCTTTAGTAGATTTTAGTTTTGCATATAATTATATCATACCAAGTTATATTTAAGCCTATTATAGTAAATAGAAAAAGGATAAATAAGATTATAAAGGTCATTATAGGAGTTTCGTCTCCTGTTTATGGAGTTGATTCATTTGAATCCTTTGGATCTTCTGGATTAGAATCTTGTGATGAATCTACTTGTGACATATAGGTATTTGTAATTGTTAGTCCATCGTCTGATATAGATTTTTTACATCCAGGTGGTACCTTTACTTCATCAATAGTATAGTTATACTGTAGACCATTTTCATCGTACTTATTTAAGCCTTCAAATTCATACTTCCAATTATCCTCGGCACTAACTTCCTTACTATCAATTTCCTTGCCATTTTGAAGTAACTTAACTGTAATTGAACTTGGACGAGCAGACTCATCTTGATCTTTCCAAATCTTTGTACCTGATACTTCTGTCTCAGCTACACGTAGATTTACAATGTTAAATCCAGAAATAGTTGTTTCATAGGCTTATAGGTCAGTAAGTTCATAAACCCAATCATCTTCAGCTTTAACTTCTACAGTTTCAAATAATTGGATTTTCAACCCTTTTTAAGACACTTTTTTGTCGGACATTAATATTCTGTATTCCTTCTTTCACTTTTAGTCAAAAATATATTTTCATCTATTGATTTTTTTCTTATTTCTTCATCATTTAAACCTTCTAATTTAAGTAATGCAGCTTTTTTCATTTCTAAATATAAAAAAGGTTTAGAAACCATACTTGATGAGTATTTTAACATTTATCATACTCCCCTTTAAAAAACAGTTTATTAAACATTATATCATTTATATAAAGGGAATCTCAACATCGGGTATGAGCTGGAGAGATGAATAATAAATTTATGCTTTTCTAATCATTCAATTCTTCTAATAATTCATTCCAAGTATTTTAAATATATTTTTCTTTTCAATTATCTTTAAGATTTTTTATTGAATTTACATATAATAATTTTAATCATCATTGTTTATATTTAATTCATCTATTAATTTTCTAATAGATTTTATAATATAAAGTGCTAAAAATTTAAGATCTTTATTGAATTCTTTTGTTCCATTCATACATCCTCTAATATCATAATAACAAACTTGTAAGTATTTAATTAATGGTTGTTTGTTATCCTTCATTCTATTATAAATATCTCCTATATGCATTAAGCTGTTGCGATATAATCCCATATTATAGTTTTTATAATTTCTTTCTGATTTATCCCTTATTATTTCTATTAGACCTTCTTCAATAGTTAATCCTTTTGATTTTATAATATTGTCTAATTCTTTTATATTAATATCTTCATAAGATATCATCTTATTTACCCAACTTCTAAATATCCTTTCGTCTCTTATATCAACCATTTCATTATATTCATCTTTTGTCATTATCAATTTTTGTCCTGTGAAAATACTATTTCATTTTTGTTATTCTTTCTATTTAATTTAGTAGATATTATATCTTTTGTTTTTTTAGTTTTTTTCTTTAAGAAATTAAATATACCTATTATATCTTCCTCCTAATTTTAAAATAGAGATAGTAATTAGCATTTAATTTGCTATTTACTATCTCTATTGATCTTATATTATATAATTCACACAATTTCCTAAATCCCTTCATTAATTTTTATTTTTTATATCATTCCAAAATATATCCTATTCAACATCTACTTCTTTTTTACTTTTCCCATAAATATCCTTATTCCTAAAATAATGAAATATCAACAATCCACCGAATATAAGACTAAGTACTAACCATATTGCAAGATCTGAGTATGAACCTATATTTGTTATTCCAAGTAAACCTCCTATTATATAAAATACTATTGCTGTTATTAATACTCCTTTTTTATCTTTTGAAATTAATACTAGTATTTCTCCTATTAACATAAAGATTGCTAAGAAAAATCCTGCACTACCACTTATCTCTCCCTGACCTTCCATTGCATTACTTACTCCTGCAACACATGATTGGAGCATAATAAATAAAAACAATACTAATGATATAACACCTATAACTTTTTTCATTATAATTCCTCCTTGAAATAATGTTTGTTTAATTATATTATTTCAAAAGAAGTGTACCATTGTACGGACAAATTATATTCATCTTTTATATATCATAATTGTTGCGTCAAATCCAGCTTTGTTTAGGTTTTTAATTTGATTTTCTGCATTTTTTCTTTTTGAAAAAGAACCTGCCATGACTCTATAATATACTTTAGCTGGCTCTTCTGTAGCTTGTCTATATTCTACATCATCTACATCAAAGTATTTAAGTATTCCTTTAGCAAGGGCTATAGCTATTTTGTTTATATTGTTTATTATCCAATAAGAATCCTCTTTGTTATCATGAAATGCAATTTCTATTAATACTGCTGGAGATTTAGTATATTTTAATTCATAAAATTTAGAGTTAAATTTTACTCCTCTATCTTTTGTTGGAGTTATAGGTTTTATTTCTTGATAAATAATTCTTGCTGCTTTTTCACCTTTTCCTCCAGAAGAAAAAGCATATATTTCAGTTCCTCTTCCTCCTCCTGCATTTGAATGAATGGCAAAATGTAAGTCAGGTCTTTTAAAATTACTATCTTCAACCAACTTTTTGAGAGTCATTTCTGGTTTGTTTCTATAGACTTTAATATTATGATTTTCTAAAATTTTTTCTAATACATCTGCAATTTGATTCATTCTTTTTTCTTCTGTACCATATTTTCCATACCCTATATTATTCTCTTGAGTTGATGGACTTAAATAAATTGATTTAGTCACTTTATTTCCTCCTTTAATTGTTTTAAACAAAACTATTCCTCAACTCAAATATAGATTTAAATATATTAATTACTATATACTTTTTAAATAAATTTATATTGATTTATTTTTCTCTTGGTTTCTTTGTTCTTATACATTTTTCTATCAGCTGTTTTAAATAAATTGTTTATATTTTTATTATTAAAGGAAAATGATATTCCATAACTGAATTCTATTTTTACATAGCTATCATCTATTAATATTGGTTCTCTAAATATGTTTTTTAACCTATTTATTTTTTCATCTAATTTATTTTTATCTTTTATATTGATTATCCCTACAAATTCATCTCCACCATAACGAGCTAATATTTGTTCTTCTCCAAATGTTTTTTTGAATTTTTTTGCAAATATTTTTAGTACTTCATCTCCCATCATATGTCCATAAGTATCATTTATAAATTTAAATTTATCTAAGTCTATTATTATGAAGCTAAAATGAGACTTTTTTTCTTGTAATCTCTTTATGAAATAATCTCTGTTATATAATCCTGTTAAGCTGTCATATCTTACTAAGTATAGTTTTTCTTCCATTAACTTAAAACTATGAATAGCTTGACTGATTTCTTCACAAAAATATTTTATGAGAAATTTATCATCTTCATTAAAGACATTTTCCTCGTGACTATCCACATTCAATATTCCATATATATTATCTTTATAAAATATTGGACAGCTTAAAGTAGTTTTTATGTGTAATCCATGTGATTTTTCTAATATATTATAGTTATTTTCATCCATATTTGCTTTATTATATTCTAATATGTTTTTTATTATATAAGGTTTATTCATATGTTTTTTATTTTTAAAGTATGTTTCTTCTGGTTTTAGTTTTATTTCTTTTATTTTTGATTCTTTAAAACCTATGGATTTATGTACTACAAATACATCTTCTTTTTCTTTATATAAAAGTATGCTTCCTTTATGGGCATTAGTTATGAAGTCTATTGCTTTTTCTAATATATAGTCATATACTTCATTCATATTATCCTTTTTTATTATTTCTCTATTTATTTTTAATACGCAATCTTTTATAGTCGATACTTGTTCTAGTAATACTTTATCCTTGGGATTATGTATATTAAAAAATTTACTATTTAATATATTAAATAGTATAAATATAATAATTATTTGTATTAGTGCATCCATTTCATTAAATAAAATATGTGGTAAATATATAGATATAATCAAAATTATAGCTAACTTAAATTGAAATAATATTTTATTTGCTCTTTTACTCATAGGCTTCTTTAATCCAATCAACTATATGATTATATACTTCTTTTCTATTTATTTCATTTAACATTTCATGTCTACCACCAGGATATAATTCTATATTTACATCTTTCATTCCCATATCTTTATATGTTTCATAAAGTTTTTTTACTAGTTTCCCATATCCACCTACAGGATCTTTATCCCCTGAAAATATTAATATTGGTAGATTTTTTGGTATTTTTTCTAATCTTTCTTTTATATAAAGTTTAGAGAGACCATCAAAAAAATAATAATAAAATGTAATTGGAAAGATAGTTCCACATAGAGGATCTTCATCATATTTTGCCACTTGTTTTTCATCTCTAGTAAGCCATGAAAATTTTGAAATTGGATGCTTTATTTTTTTATTAAAATTACCAAAACTTACTTTGTCTATTAAATTAGCTTTATTTTTATCATCATATATTCTTTTCTGCATGGTTGAAATTATTTGACCTAGTTTTATTGACATTCCTTCCATTTTAGCAGAACCTGAAAGTATAAGCCCATCTATACTTTTACCATGTTTAATTATGTATTCTTGTGCTATAAATGAACCAAAGCTATGTCCTAATAATATTATAGGTAAATTTGAATATGATTTTTTTATCATCCTATTTATTATATAACCATCGTATACTGTATTATTAAAACCATCTTCTCCAATATTACCTAGGTTATCTATTCCTTTTGCTGTTTTACCATGCCCTCTATGATCAGATGCATATACTATATATCCTTCTTTGTTTAAATATTTTGCAAATTCATTGTATCTTGCTGCATGTTCTGACATGCCATGAAATATTTGTACTACTCCTTTTGGATTATTTACTTTATTCCAAATATATAAATATACTGGAAAGTCATCTTTCCCTTTTATAAACGTTCCATTATTTTTCATACAATCAACCTTCCTCAGATATATATTCATTATCTAATTTTTCTTTTAGTCTACATATTATAGATTCAATCATCATTAAAAATAAAGAAAAACTTGGCACTATCACAATAAAGAAATAATTATCAAATTCATAATTATAAATGTACCTATCTGTCCAATATTTAATCAAGATAACTAATATAAATAGTAAATAATGTAATCTTGAAAGTATTGTAATTAAAATATCCCAACCATATAATTTTTTATTTGATTTCTTTATAAGTTTTATATTTTTTATTATACTTTTAATTACTAAAGGAGTTCCTATTACTAATACTATGAGTCCTACAATTATAATTATATTATCTTTTGAAAGTTCCACATTTTCCTCCTTAAATACTTATAAATTTATAATCATATCCTAACTCTTTTAAAAACTTATACATATCTTCTGTTTTTATAATAATTGTTTTAGTATTATTATTTGGATGGAATGTTACTTCTTCTTTTTTTGCTATTTTAGTATCTATATATACTTGTATATCTCTTTCTTCATTATTTAATAGTCCAAATAATGATACTGCTCCTGGTTTAGTATTCATTTTTTCTTTTAAATGTTTTTCTTTTGCAAATTTAATTCTCTTTTCTCCTATATATTCTCCAAAACTCTTTATATCCATTTTAGTATCTTCATTTATAAGTACAAGAAAAAATTTATTTTTCTTTTTATTAGTTAAAAATAAATTTTTTATTCCTTCTTCATTAGTATATTGACGAGCTTCTTCTATTGTAAAAACTTCAGGGTGTTCTATTAATTTATAGTCTATATTCATTTCTTCTAATACTTTATATACTTTTTCTTCGGTTTTCACATTTATCAATCCTTTCTATAATTTTGCCATTAATTTCATAAGTAATGGTCTATGAATATCTATTGCATTTACTGGACATAGTTCCTGACAACAAAAACATCTTATACATTCATCTAAATTTGCAGATGGTTTATTATTAATCATTTTTATTACTTGAGGTGGACAACTTTCCAAACATTTCTTACAACTTATACATGTTTCTTTATTAAATACTGGTTTTGGTTGCATAAGTTCATTTATTATATCTCTCATAAATTTTGGTAATTTGCCATCTAAAAGATCTAAACTTCTTATTTCTGGTACTATAAAATCATTTATTTTAAGTTGATTTAATTCATTTCCTAAAAGTTCTATATCTGATAAGTCACCTTTACATAATTTTCTTTCTGTACACCTTTGTATAGTAGGTACTTTTTTAGGGGTTATTCCTATTAAATTTGTAGCTACTACATCTAAATGATATGGTGTTGTAGATGCTAATACTACTCCTGCTTGTCTTGGTGTTCCTCCACTTGGTCCATTTCCTTCCATACCTACAATTCCATCCATAAATGATAATATTGGATTTGAAAGCATACATATATCTACTAAAGCATTTGAAAAGTCTTTGATATTTGGCATTCGTACATGATATTCTGCCTTTTCAAGTCCAGCTACTATTCCAAACATATTTTTAACTGCACCTGTAAACATCATCATACCATGTGTTTTTAATTTTGATACTGATATTACTTTATCTACTTGATTTAATACTTCTATAGCATTTATATTTTTTAATATTAATCCTTTTTCATTTTTCATATTAACTGCATTTGTATTATAGTTTAATTCAGCTCCTACTTCATTTGATATTTCTTCTATTCCACAAGCCTTATATACTCCATTTAATATTGTTTTATTGAAAGGTCCTCCTGGACTATCTCCTATTATTACTTCTGCCCCATAGTCTATCAATACCTTTGCTAATGCTTTTGTAAAAATAGGATGAGTTGTTGTAGCTTCTTCTGGTCTTTTTTTCATCAGTAAATTTATTTTAAGAAGCACCTTTTCTTTAGGTTTTATATAGTTTTCTATTCCACCTAAATTTTCAAATGATTTTAATATTGATTCTTCAACTTTTTTATAATTATAGTCAGGACATTTAAGTAATGATACTTTTGTTCTATCCAATTTTCCACAGCCTTTCATTAAATATTATATTAACATAATATCATAAAAAATAAAAAACTGAGTATATAAGTTTATATACTCAGTTTCATATATTATTCTTGTAATGATGTTTCTCCTGTAACTTCGCCTTCTTCTTGAACAAATGATTCTTTATATTCCTCATTTGCAAAGTATACATTTCCTTCTACTTTAGCATCTGATAATGTGAAGCCATTAGCTTCAACATAAATATCACCTACAAAAGTACCACCTTGAAGTTTAGCATTTGGACTTTTAACTGTTAATTTTGGAGCAGTTATAGTATATCTCTCAGTGATGTTACGATCTTCATCTTGAGTATATGGTGCTAATTTACGGTATAATTCTTGTTCAGAATCACCTTTATTATGAAATTCACCTTCTAATACTAAATCTTCTTCAAAAGTTAAATCATTTAATGTTGCAATGATCCAAGTACCATCAGCACTAATTGCTTCTTTGAATGCTTCCTCATCACTTACTATTGAAGCTGTAGTTGTAGCATCAGCATCTTCTTCACCTTTTGATTCATCTTGTTCTTCTTGATCTTGGTTTTCTTCAGTTTGAGAATCTGCATCTTCAGCTGGTTCATCAGCTCCACATCCTGCTAATAGTGCTACTGCTAATACTAAAGATATTAAAAGCGCTTTGATTTTCATTTAAATACCCCCTTTTCCTATGTATTTACTTCATTAAAAATATAACATATAGGTATACTAAATTACAAGTATTGTTACTAATATGTTATATTTTAAATATGTAATATTAATTTAACATAAAAATACCATTACCTCATGCGGTAATGGTATTTAAGTTATATACGACTAAATCTATAAGCCGAGTTCTGTATCTGACGATCATCTTTCTAGATCTACTGTTGCCAGTAGATTCAAGCGACCTACCTACGGGATACTACGAGCAGTAGCTTTTTCATCCCTGCTTGGTCTTGCTCCGAGTGGGGTTTACAGAGCAGACTAGTCACCTAGTCTCTGGTGAGCTCTTACCTCACCTTTCCATCCTTACCTGTCATGCAGGCGGTTTATTTCTGTTGCACTATCCTTAGAGTTACCTCCACTGGGTATTACCCAGCACTCTTGCCCTATGGAGCTCGGACTTTCCTCATGTAATTCATGCGATCATCTGATTTACTCGTATTTAATTTTTATTTTTAATCTATACATAATATATCATATACTTATAATCTAATCAAGAACCCTTTTCTTCCTATATTTCCTTAGATTACTAATTATTATCTTCTTCATAATAGAGGATTCTACCACAGTTATCACAATATACAACTTCTTTACCTTTTTTAACTTTTGAAACTACAATTGAAGCTATTGACATATGACATCCTGTGCATTTATCATCATCTAGTTTTGATATTGGTTTTGATTTTTTTGTTTTTAAAGTTTCATATTTAGACAATATTTCATCTTCTAATGATGATTTTAATTCTTCTATTTTATTTTCTAACTCTTTAATTTGTTCTTTGATATCATTTAATTTATTTATGTTATCTTTTTCAGAATTTTTGTATTTTGTTTCTAACTGTTCATAAGTTTTCTCGGAATTATATAAATCTTTTGTGTTTGTTTCTACATTTTCCATTAGTTCTAGTATTTCATTTTCTAATTTTTCTTTTTCTTGTTTTAAATCTGCTTCTTCTTTTTGGAGTTTTGTTAACTTCTTTACATTTGAGATATCTCCACTATACAATCTAGAGTTTGTATCTTTGATTTGAAAATTTATTTCTTTTAATTTATGATTTAGCCTTTTAATTTTCATATTATCAACTTCTAATTGAGTTTTAAAATTAGTTATATCATATTTCTTTTCATTTAAACCTTCTGATAATTCTTCTAAATTTTTATTTGCCTCTAAAAATTCTTTTCTGTTTTTTAATTTTTCTATTTCTTTTTCATATTCATAAATTTTCCATAGTATTTGTGTTGTATCCATAAAAGCACCCCCAGCTAGATTATATTGTTTTATATTGAGCTATATTATCATTTTCTGCTACTATAATTTCTATATTTGATTTGATCTTTGAATTTAAATATTTTTTTATATTATTCATTACAATTTTTTCAGTATGAAAATGACCTGCATCAATTAAATCTAGGCCTATTTCTTTTGCCATTTGTGCATCATGATGTTTTATATCTCCTGTAATATATACACCTACTCCCTTTTTATATGCATCTAATATGAAATCTGCTCCACTACCTCCAGCTACAGCTATTTTTTCTATGCTTTTTTCTAGATTTCCATATACACGTACATTTTGTATATTTAATCTTTGTTTTGTTTTTTCTGCTAATTCTTTTAAAGTAATCTTTTCTATATTACCAAATCTACCTATTCCATATTCTTTTATTTTATTTTCTAATTTTATTATATCATATGCTACTTCTTCATACGGATGAGCATTAATCATTTGTTTTAATACATTATTTAAATTTGATTCTTCAACTACTACTTCTATTTTTATTTCTTTTACAACTTCTATTTCTTCTTTAGTTCCTAAGTAGGGGTTTGAACCTTGTTCTGGTTTAAATCTACCTATTCCTTCATATGAAAACGAACAATTACTATAGTTGCCAATATTTCCTGCTCCACTTTCTCCAAATGCTCTTCTCACTTCTTTTTCGTGAGTTTCTGGAACTGTTACTACTACTTTATATAATTTGTCACTATGAGTTTTAGATAATATTTTAGGGTTCTCTATATCTAGTAACCTTGCCAATTCATCATTTACTCCATTATTAGATGCATCTAAATTTGTATGTGCAGTATATACTAATATATCATTTTTAATTAATTTTTCTACTATTTTACCTTTATAAGTATTCAAATCAATTTGCTTTAAAGAAGGAAAAATTAAAGGGTGATGAGATATTATCATATCTACTTGTTCTTTTACTGCTTTATCAACTACTTCTAAGTTTATATCTAAAGCGAGTAATATTTTTTCTATTTTTCCTTTTGTATCCCCTATTTGAAGCCCAACATTATCCCAATTTTCTGCTAAATTCTTAGGTGCAATTTCTTCCATATATTTAATTATCTTTTCTGAATCTATCATTATATATCACCTCTAATTTAGATAGTCTATTTTTAATCTGATTATATTTTAGATTCTCTTTGCTACTATTTTTCTCAATATTTTTTAATATGATTTTATTTTTATTTATTTTCTTTTCTAAAAAAGATTTTAGCAATGTATCGTTGTTTTCTATTAGTTTTTTTCCTATTTCATAATATATTTCATCTTTTACTTTTTCTTGTCCCTTTTTAGCTACAATTATTTCATAGTATCTATTGTCTTCTCTTGCTAATTTTTCATCTGTTATTTTATAATTATTGTCATATAAATATTTTCTAAGCTCACTACTTGCTACCATTGGTTGCAATATGAATTTATCTATTTCTTTAGCTATATCTTTATTTTCTTCTAATATATTTTGTATTAATATACCACCCATACCTGCTATTATTACAGTATCTACTTCTCCTTTATTTAATGGAGAAAGTCCATTTCCAAGTCTTGTATCTATTTTATTTTGTAATTTTTTATTATTTATATAATCTATTGCACTTTGAAGGGGTGCTTTATTTATATCACATGCTATTACTTTTTTCGAAATTTTATTTTCTATTAAATATACTGGAATATATCCATGATCTGTACCAATATCTGCTACAACGCTATCTCTATCTACCATTTTTGCTATTTCTAATAATCTTGGAGTTAGTTTCATTTTTACCTCCTCTTATTTTAAAACATAAAAATGCTCTATATAGAGCATTTTTATTCTAAAAAGTCTTTTAATTTTTTGCTACGACTAGGATGTCTTAACTTCCTAAGAGCTTTTGCTTCAATTTGTCTTATTCTTTCACGAGTAACATCAAATTCTTTTCCAACTTCTTCAAGAGTTCTTGCTCTACCATCATCTAATCCAAATCTCAAACGTAATACTTTTTGCTCTCTATCAGTAAGAGTGTGTAATACATCTACTAATTGTTCTTTTAACATTGTAAATGTAGCCGCTTCAGATGGTGCTTGAACATCTTCATCAGGTATAAAATCACCTAAGTGACTATCTTCTTCTTCACCTATAGGTGTTTCAAGAGATACTGGTTCTTGAGCTATTTTTAATATTTCTCTTACCTTTTCTTCATCTAAATTCATTTCTTTTGCTATTTCTTCAGGACTTGGATCTCTTCCTAAATCTTGTAATAATTGACGTGAAACTCTAATAAGTTTATTTATTGTTTCTACCATATGAACAGGTATTCTTATTGTTCTTGCTTGGTCTGCAATAGCTCTTGTTATTGCTTGTCTTATCCACCATGTAGCATATGTTGAAAATTTATAGCCCTTTGTATAATCAAACTTTTCTACAGCTTTTATTAAGCCCATATTACCTTCTTGTATTAAATCTAAAAAGAGCATACCGCGACCAACATATCTTTTAGCTATACTAACTACTAACCTTAAATTTGCTTCTGATAACCTTCTTTTTGCCTCTTCATCTCCTGCTTCCATTCTCTTAGCCAAGTCTACTTCTTCTTGAGCTGTTAAAAGAGGAACTTTACCTATTTCTTTTAGGTACATTCTTACAGGATCATCTACACTTACACCTTTTGGAACACTTATTATAGGTGTTTTATTTTCCTTTTCATCATCATTGTCTTCTTCATTGTCAAGTAATATATCATCCTCTTTATCACCTACTACATCTATTCCTTTATCTTCTATGTCTTGATATATTTCATCAATTTCTTCAGGGGATAAATCCACCTCTTCTAATGGATCTATTATTTCTTTGTATGTTAACATGCCCTTCTTTTTACCTTTAGCAATGATTTTCTTTATGACTGCATCCTTTTTATTCGTTTTATTGGATTTTTTACTTTTAGTGTTATTCTTTTTATCACTCATTGCCTTTCCTCCTTTCAATAACAATTAGTGATTCATCTTTAATTGCTTGTTTATTTCTGTGAATTCCATAAATAACTCTTTTAATTTTTGAACCTCTCCTTCAGCATTATCTTTTTTGCCAAGATCTTTAATTTCTTTTTTTATTTTTTCTCTTCTGATTTTTAATTTATAGTAATTTATATTATAAATATAATCTTGGATTGCTTTATCAGTATCATCAACAAATGAATCTAAATTCAAAATTTCATCTAATCTATTAGATAAATTTTCTTCTAACCCTGTTTTTAGATTATCTATATCTAATTTTTTAGAATCACTATATTCTTTATATATGATTTTAGCTAGTTCTCTATTTTCTTTATTTAAAAAATCTAAATAAGTGAAATCATCTTTTAGTTTTTCATATATATTATGGTCATTTATAATTAAATTTAAAATACTTTTTTCTGATGCAATATGACCTGATTCCAATTTATATTCTACAGGCATTATATAATCTTTTCTATTATGTCTATAATGAATGTTAGAAGAATTTCTATTAGAGTAATTAGATTTATTTTTATTATAGATTTGGTTTCTTATAGCATCTAATGATATACCTGTACTATTAGAGATTTCATTTAGATATACATCTAGTTCTATTTCATTTTTTATCTTTTTTAAAAAAGTAGATATTTCTTCTGTAAATTTAATTTTACCTTCAACTGTTGATATGTCAAATTTCTTCTTTAGACTATATATTTTATAATCTATTAAATTTAATGACTTATCTATTGCTTTTTCAAATGCTTTTATTCCTCTTTCTTTTATAAAGTCATCTGGATCTTTTCCTTTAGGTAATATTATAACTCTTGGCTTTATACCTATTGAGTGAAATACTTCTAAAGCCTTGTCTGTAGCTCGTTTCCCGGCTGCATCTGAGTCATAACATATATAAAATTCTTTAGCATATTTATTTAGTAACTCAGCTTGCTTCTCAGTAAATGCTGTTCCAAGTGATGCTACAGAATAACTTATGCCATGACTATTGAGAGATATTACATCCATATAACCTTCTACTAATATAGCTCTATTATAAGATATATTCTTTTTTAAAATATTAATACCATATAAATTATAACCTTTATTAAATATAGGAGTATCAGGAGTATTTAAATACTTAGGCATGGTGTTATCCATTACTCTTCCACCAAATCCTATTATCTTACCTCGTATATTAATTATAGGAAATATTATTCTATTCCTAAATCTATTATAGTATCCTGATTTATCTTTTCTTTTAACTATTAATCCAACTTTATATATAAGCTCAGTAGAAAACCCTTTATTTTTTAAATATTTAAATAGATCATCCCAACTATCATTGGCAAAACCTATACCAAATCTATTTATAATATTGTAATTAATTTGTCTTCTTTTTAAATATTCTAATGCCTTTTTATTCTGTTTTAGATTTCTATAGTAATATAAAGCTGCTTCTCTATTTAGTTCAAATAGTTTTTCTCTTTCCTCATATTTCTTTTTATCTTCTTCGTTATTATTTTCTGGTAATTCAATATTTGCCCTATGAGCTAGAGTCTCTAATGCTTCAATGAAATTTAAATTTCTATGTTTCATTAAAAATGTTATTACATCTCCACCTTCTCCACACCCAAAGCAATGAAATATTTCTTTAGATGGAGACACCATGAAAGAAGGTGTCTTTTCATTATGAAAAGGACATAAACCTTTATAGTTAGTACCTGCTTTTTTAAGATCTACATAACTTGAAATAACTTCTACAATATCATTTGCATCTCTTATTTCATTTATTACCTCATCATTAAAATTATAAGGCATTAAAATCACCTTCATATTTATTTATTCGCCAGAAAAATTCTTATTCCTTCTTATTGAACAAATTAATTTTATAAATTTTTCTTCAAACTTTTTATTGTCTTTTTTTTCTCTCTTTTTATTTGTAGATTTTACTCTTTTATTTAATTTTCTTTGCTCTTTACTTAAATATCTTCTAGTTAAAAGACTATTTATATTATCATTATTATATATATATCCTTTAGAAGATATACAATAACATTTTTTAGATAATACTAAAGAAGCAAGTCCATAATCATCAGATATGACAATATCATCTTCACCTAGTCTATTCATTATTTCTATGTCAGCAGCTTCTGAAAAATTATCTACATATATATAATGAGAACTATCTATTTCAGAGTTTATAGAATAATGAGATATGCTTGTTATGAATAAAATATCAATATTATATTTGCTTGAAATTTTATAAGCTAAATCTTTTACAGGACATGAGTCAGAATCAACTAATATTTTCATTTAATCCTCCTCATTTATTACTACTAAATAAAATTCGACATTTTTCTTTTAATTCCTTCATTTTTTCCGAAAAAAATATTAATTATTATTAATTATTTATGCCAAGGGGATGGTACAAATATATTATTAAATGTTTTAATGGCGTATCTATCAGTCATACCAGCTATATAATCTGAAACTATATCTTCTTTGTCTCCTACATTTTTTCTGAATTCTAAAGGAATTTTTTTTGAGTTTTTAATATAATATTTATATAATTGTTCAATTATATATTCTGCTTTACCTTCTTCTTTTTTAGCCTTTTTATTTAAATATACCCTTTCAAACATAAATTCACGTAATTTATTTGTATAAAATTCTATTTGTTTACTCATTTTTATAAAATCATTACTCATACTATTTTGGATTATATCTACAATCATAGTATTTATTCTTTCACCATGTGTTTTACCTAGTATATCAATACAATCTTTAGGTAAATCTTCTTTTCCTAATATTCCTGCTCTCATAGCATCATCAATATCATGATTTATATATGCTATTCTATCGCAGTATTTCAACAATTGTCCTTCTAATGTGTTAGCTTTTAATTCACCTGTATGATTTAATATTCCATCTTTAACTTCATAAGTCAAATTTAATCCTTTTTCATCTCTTTTTCTTGTTTCCAAAAATGAAACAACTCTAAGACTCTGTTCATTATGGTTAAAGCCCTTTGGATTCAATCTATTTAATACTCTTTCACCTGTATGTCCAAATGGAGTATGACCTAAATCATGACCTAAAGCTATTGCTTCTGATAGATCTTCATTTAAACTTAAAGCCCTTGAAATTGTTCTAATTATTTGTGAAACTTCAAGGGTATGTGTAAGTCTTGTTCTATAATGATCTCCTTCAGGTGATAAAAAAACTTGAGTTTTATGTTTTAATCGTCTAAAAGCTTTTGAGTGAGTTATTCTATCACGATCTCTTTGAAATGCTGTTCTAATGTCACATTCTTTTTCTTCTCGTTCTCTACCTTTTGAGTCCATGCTTAAAGTAGCTTTAGGAGATAAAATTTCTTGTTCTAACATTTGACTTTTTTCTCTTAAATTCATGTTCTCACTCTTTTCTATATGTTTTTCTCTTCACTATATATATTAGACAAGTAAATATAAAATTCCTCTATTTATATGAAATTATTCTATGCTTGCTATAAATATAACCATATTTATATATACTTAATCATAAATATAGTTATTATTCTATAAACATAATTAAAGAGGGTTAACCCTCTTTAATTATTAATTATTATTATTTTCTCTTAATAGCTCTAATATAACTCCTGCTGTTTCTTCTACTGCTTTATTCGATACATCTATAATCTGACACCCTAAATCTTTCATTAATTCTTCAGCATATTCAATTTCTCTTAATATTCTTTCCATACTAGCATAATTAGCTGTATTATTTAACCCTAAAGACTTTAATCTTTCTTGTCTAATTTCATTTAACTTAATTGGATTTGCTGTCAAACCTATTATTTTCTTTGGATTTATTTCATATAATTCTTTTGGAGCTTTTACTTCAGGTAATAGAGGAATATTTGCAACTTTCATATTCTTATGTGCTAAATACATACTTAAAGGAGTTTTAGAAGTTCTAGAAACACCTATTAAAACTATATCAGCCTTTTTTATGCCTCTTGCATCTTTTCCATCATCATATTTAACTGCAAATTCTACTGCTGCTACTTTTTGAAAATAATTTTCGTCTAGTTTCCTTATTAACCCTGGTTCTCTTTTTGGTTTTATGTTTACTACAGATTCTATTGCATTTAGTATAGGTTCCATTATATCAACTGCTTTTATATTATATTCATGAGATTTTTCTATTAAAAACCTTCTTAGCTCTTCTACTACTATAGTAAATAATATTATACTATTCTCTTCTTTTGCTTCTTCTAAAATCTCTATTATTTGTTCTTTTTCAGTTATATATGGAAATCTTCTCATTTCAAAATTACCAGAGTTAAATTGACTTATTGCTGCTTCTGCAACTTCTTCTGCTGTTTCACCAATAGAGTCAGATAATACGTATGTTACCATTGATTTCTCCATATAATCCCACCTTTAATTTTCTATCCCTAAATCTACAAATAATTTAGTTATATTTGTTTTGGATATTTTTCCTACAACTTTAAATTTTTTATCATCTGTACTATCTGTATTTATTTCCACAATTGGAAGACTATCAACTTCATGCTCAATAATTTTCACTGCTGCTTCAAGGACAGATTCTTTTTCTTCCAAATATACTATATTAGGCATCCTGCTCATTATTACAGCAACTGGTACCTTTTCTATATCAACGCCACCAATAGCACTTTTGAGTAAATCTTTTCTAGATATTATGCCAGTTAAATATCCTTCTGAGGTAACAAATATACTACCTACGTCATCTATAAAAAGAGTTACTATGGCATCATATACAGATGTTTCTTCATCAACTACAGTTGGTAAAGATTTAATTTCTCCTACTTTTATAGATTCTATTTTATCTCGAAATATATTTATATCTGACTTACCTGAATAAAAATATCCAACTTTAGGTCTTGCATCAAGTATTCCACTCATAGTAAGAATAGATAAATCTGGTCTTAATGTAGCTCTAGTTAGTTTCAACCTTTTAGCAATAGCCTCACTAGTTATAGGTTCATTCTCTTTTACAATTTCAATTATCTTTTCTTGCCTATCTGAAAGTTTTATACCTCTCACCTCTTTACTTCTCTTATTAATCTCTTGAGATCTTAGATAAGTCACAAACTTCAAGCATCATATTATATATGCTCTTAATTAAAGCAAGTCTATTATTTTTTATCAATTCATCATCTACCATAACCATTACATTATCAAAAAACTCATCGATTGGATTTCTTAATTCTGCTACTTTTTCTATAGCTTCATAATACTCTTTTTCTTGTATGTTTTCATGTACTTCTGTTTTTATTTCAATATATTTTTCATATAATGATTTTTCTTTTTCTTCCTTTAATAAGTCTACAGATATTTCATTAGTTTCTGCTTTCTCAGCTATTTTTGAAACTCTATTAAATGCAGCCAATATCTCTTCTACATCTTCATTTTTACTCCATTTATCTAGTTGCTCTATTCTTACTTCCATATCTGTAATATTATCATTACCAGTACTTATTACAGCATCTATTATATCATATCTTATTCCTTTATCTATGAACATATTTTTGATTCTCACATTAAAGAACTCCATTATTTGACACTTCACTTTGTCAACATCAAAATATAATTCATTTTCAATATATATTCTAAGAGAATCATCTATGGCGCTATTTAGTGATAAATCTAAATTTTTATCTAATATTATATTGATTATCCCTAAAGCAAGTCTTCTAAATCCATATGGATCTTGACTTCCTGATGGTTTCATTCCTATAGCAAAACCACCACAGATACTATCTAATTTATCTGATATACTAATAATTGCCCCTGCTGTTGTAGTTGGAAGACTGTCTCCTGCAAATCTAGGTAAATAATGTTCATATATAGCTAGACTTATTATTTCATTTTCTCCTGCTATTTTTGCATATTCTCTTCCCATTATACCTTGAAGTTCTGTAAACTCATTTACCATTTTAGTTACTAAATCTGCTTTAGATAGTAAACTTGCTCTGTCTATATTCTCTTCTGTTTCTTCCCCTAGATCTAACTCTTTTGCTATATCTATAGATAATTCGTTTATTCTTTGTGTTTTATCAAATATTGTACCAAGTTTTTCTTGATATACAATTGTTTTTAAACTATCTACATATTCTTCAAGTGGTCTTCTTACATCTTCATTGTAGAAGAATTTTGCATCTTCAAGTCTTGCATCCAATACTTTTTCATTACCTTTTGTAACTATATCAATATGCTCTGAGTTACCATTTCTAACTGCTATAAAATATGGTAATAAATTACCTTTATCATCTATTACTGGATAATATCTTTGATGTTCTTTCATAGGAGTAATTATTACTTCTTTAGGTAATTTCAAATACTCTTCTTTTATTCTACCTCTTAGTGGAGTTGGGTACTCTACTATATAAGTTAATTCCTCTAATAATTCATCATCTTGTAATAGATTTCCGCCTTTTTCTTTAGCCAGTTTCACACAACCAGTTTTAATAATCTCTTTTCTTTTTTCTTGATCTACTATTACATAATTTTCTTTTAACTTTGTGAAATACTCATCTGTATTTTCAATTTTTATATTGTTAGATCCTAAAAACCTATGACCTCTAGTAATATTAGATCCTTTTATACCTTCTAAATCAAACTCTACTATTTCACTATTAAATATTGAAACTAGCCATCTTATAGGTCTTGCAAACTTTATATTTTTTCCTCCCCATTTCATAGGTTTAGGAAAATGAATCTTCTTTATATAATCACTCATATTTTTCTTTAAAATATCTTTTGTATTTGTTCCTGCTACATGCTTGTTTGCAAATACATACTCTTCTCCATTGAATTCATCTATGATTATACGGTCTATATCTACTCCTTGTCCTCTAGCAAATCCTAAAAGTGCTTTTGTCGGGTTATTATTGTCATCAAATGCAATTTTTTTAGATGGTCCTTTTACAGTTTCTTCTAAATCAGATTGCATATCACTTATTCCTTCTATAAATACAACTAATCTTCTAGGTGTCCCAAAAGTAGATATTTTTTCATAATTAACTCTATTTTCATTTAATAGCTCTTGCATATTATCTTTCATCTGTTCTAATGTATTTTCCATAAATCTGTATGGTATTTCTTCTGTTCCTATTTCTAAAAGATATTTACTCATTTATTTTTCCTCCTTTAACAATGGAAATCCTAATGCTTCTCTTTTTTCTATATATTTAGAGGCAATGAGTCTTGCTAAATTTCTTACTCTTGATATATATCCAGTTCTTTCAGTTACTGAAATTGCACCTCTTGCATCTAATATATTAAATGCATGTGAGCACTTTAATACATAATCATAAGCTGGATATACTAACCCTTCGTCTATTAATGCTTTAGCTTCATTTTCATATACTGAAAATAAATTAAATAATACATCTTTTTTTGCTTTTTCAAAACTATATACTGAATGCTCAAATTCTGCTTGTTTAAATATTTCTCCATACTTAATATCTTTTGTCCAATTTATGTCAAATATATTATCTACATCTTGAAGATACATTGCTATTCTTTCTAATCCATAAGTTAATTCAGCTGATTCAAGCTCACAATTTATACCTCCAACTTGTTGAAAATATGTAAACTGAGTTATTTCCATACCATCAAGCCAAACTTCCCAACCAAGGCCCCATGCTCCAAGTGTAGGTGCTTCCCAATTATCTTCTACAAATCTAATATCATGTTTTAATGGGTCTATTCCTATAACTTTTAAACTTTCTAAGTATAATTCTTGTATGTCCTCTGGAGAAGGTTTAATAATTACTTGTAACTGATGATGTTGATATACTCTATTTGGATTTTCACCATATCTTGCATCTGCAGGTCTTCTTGAAGGCTCTACATACACCACTTGCCATGGTTCAGGTCCTAACGCCCTTAAAAATGTATTGGGATTCATTGTGCCAGCACCCTTTTCCACATCATAAGCTTGCATTATAATGCATCCTTTTTCTCCCCAGTATTTTTGTAATTTTAACATAAGGTCTTGTAAATACAATTTAACTCCTCCTTCTTCTTTTCAGACAATAAAAATACCCCTCATCCCTATATAGGGACGAAAGGTTAGTTCCGCGGTTCCACCCTATTTGGTACAAATGTACCCACTTAAATAGTTGCTCAGAGGTGCCTTCAATTAATGTATTATTTCAGGCTAACACCATCCCTGAATCGCTTTTATAATACAGTTAATTTACTAATCCTCTTCATAGCAAAAAGTGTTATATTATAATAATCTACCAGAAACTCAGCATATTGTCAATATGATCTTCTTTTTTATATTATTCTCCAGTAGTTTCAGTTTTATTTTTTTTGCCTTTTCCCATGAATTTATTCATAGTATCACCAGCTAATTTATTTAAGCTAACAATTTCTCCATCTTCTTTTACTATTTTAATAGTTGTTTTAGATATCATAGCTGCTGCTATACCAAGTGCTGAAAGTTGGGGAGCAAGAACAGCTCCTATTGCACCTGCTGTCACAGGGATATTCATCATAGTTTCTCCATCCCTTTCTAATATTATCTTAGTTACATTTCCTTTTTTAACTGTTTCTTTTAGAGTTGCTATTATTTCTTCACTTTTTTGATTAAAATTAAATCCATCATCTTTTTCACTATTTTCAATTTCAACCAATGCATCTACAACATTTCCACCATTTCTTTCAAGTGATTCCTTTGCCTCTTTATAACTTACACCTGTACGCTCTCTTATTGTGTCAATTTTTTCTAAACTTATTTCCACTTAAAACACCTCCATGTTATTTATATGTTTAATGAATTTATGAAATTTAAAGATTTAAAATTTGTTTTATCTAGATTTTTAGATATAAATAATAACATTATTTCTCCTATATTTTTTAATGTATTTTTATCTATATCTATATTTAAAATTTCTTCATAAGAAGTAAACAACAAAAACTTCATTATATTTAAAGTTTGTATATCTAATTTTTTTGAATATCTATCTGTAGATTTACATTCATTACATAATGCTCCACTATTTATTACACTAAATCTTATATTATTATCTAAATCTTTATGACAATTTACACAATTTATTAAGTGGGGTCTATATCCTAAATAAGATATAAACTTCAATTCAAATGCTCTAGTAATTTGATCATATTTTTCTTCTTCTACTATTATATCTAAAGTTTTAAGTAAAAGTTCAAATATCTTTGTATTTGTTTCTTCCTCAATTAAACCAGCATTAGTTAATTCTAATATATATGAAGCATAGGATAACTTTTCTAAATTATCTCTCAAAGGATAGTAAGATTTAATAGTTTCACTTTGATTTAAATTATATAATTTTTTTCCTTTATATAATATGAATTCACTTAATGAAAATACTTGTGTTGATGATATATTTTTACTTTTAGGTCGTCTTACACCTTTTGCAATAGCTTGTATTTTACCATGTTGTTTTGTATATATAGTAAGTATTTTGTCCCAATCATTAAAATTGATTGCTTTTAATACTATCCCTTGAACCTTAAATAACATTTAGTCACCTCTAACTTGCATTAACTGTGTAAATCACTTTCTAACTTGCTTTTAAAAGTTTTATTTTCTATTTTTTCTTTGTTATCACTATCAATTTTACAATATAAGTACGCATCTATTTTTCCAGTAGCTTCAAATATTTTCCACATATCATTTCTTAACATTATAATCCTCCCCATATTTTAGTATATTTATATTTTATGGTGATAGAATAAGATTATACAATGTAAATAGTGTAAATAATATTTGTTTATTTTTACCTTTTATATCCCATACGTTTAACTAAGTTTTCTTTTTCACGCCAGTTTTTATTAACTTTTACCCAAAGTTGAAGATTAACTTTTAGATTTAAAAATCTTTCTATATCTTCTCTTGCACTTTTTCCTATGCCTTTAAGTTTTCTGCCACCCTTACCTATTATTATACCCTTATGTGAGTCTTTTTCACAATAAATTGTAGAGTGAATATCAATTATATTTTTATCTTTTCTTTCTTTCATCATTGTTGTTTCTACAGCTATCCCATGAGGAACTTCCTCATTTAAATATCTTAGTGTTTTTTCTCTTACAATTTCCGATATTATAATTCTTTCTTGCTGATCTGTTATCATATCTCCTGGATAATATTTAGGTCCTTCAGGAAGCAATCTTTCTATATTTTTAATTAAAGTATCAACATTCTTTCCCTTTTTTGCAGAAATAGGAATTATATATTCGAAATTATGTTTACTATTATATTTTTCTATTAATTTATCAACTTCTTCATTGGTTAATTTATCAATTTTATTTATTACTAATATTTTAGGCATATGGATATCTTCAAGTGACTTTAATATTCTACTATCTCCTGGTCCTATTTCCATACTATCATCTACTATCCAAACTAATACATCCATATCTTCTAATGCTAGAGAAACTTCTTTATTCATAAATTCTCCTAATTTGTTTTTAGGTTTATGAATACCTGGAGTATCTACAAAAATCATTTGACTTGTTTTTGTAGTATGTATAAATTGTATTTTATTTCTTGTAGTTTGAGGTTTATCTGATATTATAGAAATTTTTTCTCCTATTATATTATTTAATAATGTAGATTTACCTACATTTGGTCTACCAATTATTGTTATAAAACCTGATTTAAATTTCATCCTTATCATCCTTTATTATGTCTTCTATTAAATCTTCTGGCCCAAAACTATATGGGAGTAATTCTTCTAATGTAAATTCTTTATATTCATTTTGATTTTTCACTATATAAATTGTCAAATCCTTTGAAAATTCTCTCATGACTTGTCTACAAACTCCACAAGGAAATGTATATTCAGAGTCGCCTGTTATAGCTATTGCTTTAAAATTTTTATCTCCTTCTGATACTGCTTTAAATATAGCTGTTCTTTCAGCACAATTAGTAGGTGTATAACTTGCTGACTCTATATTACATCCTGTATAGATTTTATTATCATCTGTTAAAACAGCTGCTCCTACTCTAAATTTAGAATAAGGAACATATGCCATTTCTTTTGCTTTTAATGCTGTATTTATCAACTCTTGTTTTTTCATATTTCACACCACCTATTCTGTTATTTTTATTTCTGGATTTACTCGGGTTACTTGAATCCAAGTTATACCTGGATTTAATTTTATCCTATTTCCCGCTTCATCAAAATATTTTGTTTTAGAATATTGATCTTCTTTTTCCCAGTTTATATTTATATATTTACCTTTAGTAAAATATTTACCTTTCCCTTCTCCAATTGTTGATATATGGAGTCTTCCTTGATTGTCTATAACCTTTGTGTTTGCTTCTTGAATTATTATATTTGTAGCTGTCAAATTGCTACTATCATTTTCATCTATATGAATTTCTCCATCTTTATATCTAATATACTTGCCTATTTCTTCATCATATTTATAACTTGTTGTATTATGTTTAGAATAATTTATTTTCAATGTATTTGCAACTTCTCCTTCTATATCTTGGGAATTTTCATTGAATAAGAAGGGCTCATAATTAGGCTCTGTATTAAAACCTTTTTCTTTTTCGTATTTTCTTATATCTTCCATATTGGTATATAAATTATGCGGTGATTTCTTGCCTAATTCATTATTTCTATAAAAAACATACCCTGGAGCACTCATACAATCAGCTTCATCAATTCCAAAACTTATTATTTGTTCTTTTGCTTCTGGACTCCCACCACAATGAACATATATAGCATCATATTCAAGTAAAGCTTGCAAATAATAAGGTCTTGCACTTCTAACTGGACCTATTACATCAGGACTATTCATAAGAAATATACCCATATATCTTGTGATATTGCCTTCGACTAAGAATTCATACACTATCTCTGCTTCACTAAGCCCTGCTTGCCATCTTGCATCTTTTTGATTGTCAAACATTATAGCTATTGGTCTTTCATTTTTTAAGTCACTTTTCATTTTTATTCCACTTAATGGTGAAAAAACATTATCTTTAGACCCATTATTATTAGATCCACCTTCACTTTCTTCTGTATTTTCTAAACTATTACCTTCTTCAATTTCTTTATCGTTACATCCTACACCCAATATTAATAAAATAATTACTAAAAATAAAATTAATTTTTTCAACTAAATCACCCCTGATTTTTTTTAGTTATTTCTACTAATATTACCCTCCTGTTTGTAACTTTTTTAACTATTATATTTATTTTATCACTATCTAATTTATCTCCTTTTACCGGAACTCTTCCTAATGTGTTAAATATATACCCACCTAAAGAATCGAATTCTTCTTCTGGAAAATCAGTTTTAAATAATTCATTTATATCTTCTAAAGATACTTCTGCCTTTACATTATAAGTATTTTCATTGATTTTTTCTATTAAATCTATATCAGTATCATATTCATCTAATATATCCCCTACTATTTCTTCTAATATGTCTTCTATTGTAACCAATCCTTCTGTTCCACCATATTCATCTAAAACTATTGCCATATGAACTTTATAATATTGAAGCTCTCTTAAAAGCTTATTTACTTTTTTGGTTTCAGGTACATAATATGCATTTCTCATTATATCTACTATTTTAGTTTCATTTACCTTTACATCTTTAAATCCAATAAAAGGAAGTACATCTTTAGCATAAAGTATTCCTACTATATCATCTATACTTTCTTTATATACTGGTATTCTAGAATGACCATATTTAGTAATTTTTTCTAATGCAACTTCCATAGTGTCATCCTCCGAAACTGCTATAATATCTATTCTTGGTACCATTACATCTCCTACATCAATATGATCTATTTCAAATATATTTTCTATCATCTCTTTTTCCTGTAGTTTTACTACTCCTTCTTCTTCTCCTACATCAACAAGAGAGCGTATTTCTTCTTCTGTTACAAATGGTCCAGTATTATTTATATCTCCACCCATAAGTTTTATGAAAAATCCAGTAATAAAATTTAAAACTATTAGTATAGGTTTAAATATTAATGAAAGTAATATTAATGGTCTTGCTATTAAAACAGATATTTTCTCTGGATTTTGTGCTGCATATGTTTTAGGAGTTATTTCCCCAAATATCAATATTAGTATAGTCATAATTCCTGTAGAAACAAGTGTAGAACTACTTCCTTGAAAAAGTTCAACTGTAACTTCTGTAAGTATTGCAGTAGCTAATATATTAACTAAATTATTCCCTATTAAAATTGTAGATAACATCATATTTATCTGTTTTTTTATTCTCTCAAGTAATAATGCCTTTTTTTGATCGCTTTCTCTTAATTTTCTTATTCTTGCAATTTTCAATGTGGTTATTGCTGTCTCCGAACTAGAAAATACTGCTGATAACATTAAAAGAAAAAATAAAATAACTAACCGTACGTATAAAAAATTGTCTGACAACTAAATCCCTCCTGATTAGAGCTATAATAATTGAAATATTAATACAGTTATTAATATACCCAATAATGCTCCATTAACTACTTGAAAAAAAGTATGTATTTCTCCTTCTATTCTACTTTGTCCTACTAAAATTGCTAGCATAAAACTAAGTGTTGCAATTAATGTGTTTTCTGTTAAAAAAGTCACTACCGTTGATATAGTAAAAGCCAAAGCAGCGTGACCACTTATAATTCCACCTTTAAAAGGTGTCCCTGTTTGTGTAACAGTTTTTATTACGATAGTAATTATAGTTATGAGTAATATGCATATAAAAGTAAGATGTACAGGAGAAGATCTTATTTTAAATATTATTGACTTTGTAAAAGGATTTACTCTATCAAAAAACAAAAGATATCCTACCATTATGGAATTAAGTGCTGCAACTAATACTGCTCCAGCTGCAACATTTTTTGCGATTTTTGCCAAAGGATGAAATTCACTTGTAAACATATCTATAGTTTTTTCTACAGCTGTATTTACCATTTCTGCTATTATAACCAATGATATAGCAAAAAATAATGATAATAGTTCAAGTTTTGAAAAATTAAAAAACAAACTTAATATTAATATAAGTGTCATAACAAAAAAATGTATTCTCATATTTCTTTGTGTTTTTAATGTATAGATAATTCCTTGTACTGCATAGTTGAAACTATCTATTAGTCTTTTCATTGGCTTTCCTTCTTTCTAATTATTTCTAAAAATTTTCAAGTTTTTCATAACATCTTTTTCTTTGCTTCTCATAATACTCTTTTCACTATCAGTTAAATGATCATATCCCATAAGGTGAAACATACTATGAGCTGTAAGATAAGCTATTTCTCTCTCTAAGCTATGTCCATATTCTTTTGCTTGCTCATTTGCCTTTTCTGTGGATATTACAATATCACCTAAGGTTGGTAAATAATCTTGTCCTTCTAACTCATCTTCCATTGGAAATGACAATACATCAGTTTCTTTATCTTTTCCACGAAATCTTCTATTTAATTCTTTAATCTCTATATTATTAACAAATGAAACGCTTATTTCATAATTAAATCCATATTTTTCATAATATAAACATTCTTTTATTACACTATTTATAATCTCTTCAATTTTTTCATCTAATAATATTTCTGTTTGTCTATTATCAATATAAACTTCCATTGATTCTCTCCTTATTTTTTCTTTTTCTCATGATTTTCATAAGCTTCTATAATTCTTTGAACTAATTTATGTCTTACAACATCTTGTTTACTAAGATATATAAAATCAATTCCTTTTACATCTTTTAAAACATGAGTAACTTGCTTTAAACCTGATGTCTTTCCATATGGTAAATCTACTTGGGTTATATCACCAGTTATAATTGCTTTTGAACCAAAACCTAATCTTGTCAAAAACATTTTCATTTGCTCAGATGTAGTATTTTGTGCTTCATCTAGTATTACAAATGCTGAATCTAGTGTTCTACCTCTCATATATGCAAGTGGTGCTATTTCTATTAAACCTCTTTCTCTATTTTTCAAAAAGGCTTCTCCACCAAATATGTCAAATAATGCATCATAAACAGGTCTTAAATAAGGATCTACTTTGTCTTGCAAATCACCTGGTAAAAATCCTAATTTTTCTCCAGCTTCTACTGCTGGTCTTGTTAAAATTATTCTTTCTACCTCTTTGTTTTTAAATGCTTGAACTGCTTTTGCAACAGCTAAGTAAGTCTTACCTGTTCCTGCAGGGCCTATTCCAAATACTAAATCATTTTTAGCCATGGAATCTATGTATCTTTTTTGTCCTAGTGTTTTAGGTTTTATAGTTTTTCCTGAGTAAGTAACACATACTGTATCATCTAGTAATTCTTTCATTTTATTTTCTTTTCCTTCATATACAAGTGTTATTGCATATCTAATTTGTTGGTTCGTAAGTTTTCCTTCTACTTTCACTATATCTATTAATTTTTTTATTAAAGTATCAACAAGTTCTACATTTTCTTTTTTCCCTAAAATTTTTATCTCACCTTGACGAGATACTATATCAATATCAAATTCTTCTTCTATTAGTTTAATATTTCTATCAAAATCTCCATATAATTCTCTGCTAAAATCTTCATCATTTATCTTTATGCTTTTTTCATATCTACTTTCTGTCAATACTATTCCTCCTTATTTTCTTCCGAATCGTCATTTTCAATTTCTATATTCTCATTAATATATTTCTTTTGTGCTATATTTTCAATTAACTCTACTTTTATACTAACTATTAAAGAATTATCTTTTCTTTCAAAAGTTATATCTTTGGATAAGACTTTGCTGTCTTCTTTTACATCTTTCATAGCCTCTTTTGTTATTATAACACTTAAGGACTCCTTTAATGAATCTATATTTTGTTTTACTGTTTCTTTTTTTATCTCTCTATATTCATGTTTAATTATATCAAATGGAATTATTGAATAAAAACTCTTATCTTTATCACCTATATACTCTCTATAATGTTCAAATGGTATGTCATCTTTTTTAATATGTATACTTTTTTCTCCAATTTTTATTTCCCTAGAAAAATATTTTTCTCCAGTTTCTTTTTCCACTTCTTTAACTATAGGTTCTTTTATAGTTTTATAATAATAAGTTCTTGCAAGAACTTCACCTTCTGAATGAACTAAAAGTATATTTTTATCTTCTTCATTTTTTATAACACCTGATATTAATGTCTGACCTGATTTAACAATATCTCCTTTTTCTACTAAAGCTTTGCCGTTTTTAGCAATTACTTTCTCTATTACACCTTTTTTAGAAGCAACTATATTGGTTGGTTTGGATTTATCCCACTTATGATCATCAGTATAATATTCTCTTTCTTTTAAATCGATAATTAATTTAGTTCCTTTAAATTTTAAGTTTATATATGATATATCATCAAATTTTTTTAAAATATCAATTTTTAATTCTTCATTATCTATTGTTGATTTTCTTATTCCAATTTTTACCCCTTCTCTATTTAAATATTCTATTAACTGTTTTTCATCGAATCCTTTAGGTGAATATATGTCTATAGTCCAAACAAATGAAGTTAAAAAAAAGATTACACCTATCATTAAGATGAAACCTAAAGCCAACATCTTCCTTTTTCTTAGCTTTGTAAATAAAAAAGGGAACCCTTCTCTAGATATTACTCTATATCTTGATCCGACTTTCAATATTATTGGTTTTAGCTGCTTAAAGCCTTTTAAGCTAACTTTTGCTTCAAGGGTGGTATAGTCTAATCTTTCTATATCCCAAAGGTAGATATTATTTATAGTAGCTAAATTGATAAATCTTTCAAGTGTCAATCCCTCAATTCTTATAATAACATACCCTCTAATATAATTCCATAATCTTATGATTAACATGACCATCCCTCCTTTATATAAGTTCTACATTTATTATTTTTCCTGATACCACAACTTCTTCTGATACAATATTTTTTATTACTAAATCATTTCCTATTATTCTTATTATTCCTGATTTACTATTAATTCTAATTCTTTCTTTGCTATATTCAACTATTCCCTTATGATTTTCTATATATAATTGAATATTGCCTATTAAAGTTATTTTAGGTAAATCAAGGACTATTTCTTTTGGTAATTCCAAGACCTCAGCTATGTTTGTTTTAATATTATCTATTTTTTTGCTCATTAAAATATCCTCCTCTATAATTAAATTTATGCTTTTATTTTTATTACTATTACAAAAAGAAGGTAACGCTTATAAGCGTTACCTTCTTTTTTCAAGAGCTTTAGGTTTTGATAATATTTCTGACAAAATTATACCTTCTACTAATTGTTTTTTATTAAATTTTAAGTTAATATCTTCAGAACCTATTTCTTCATTTTTAATGTCATCTGTTTTTACAGATGCTTTTTGATCTCTATCAGAAATTATCTTCTCTTCATCTCTTTTGTTTCTTATATTCTTCATTTTAGTTAGATATTTTTCTCTATCAGCATAATTTTCTCGTCTTGATTTTAGCTCTTTTATCTTCTCTTCTTCCCTAATATTTCTTTCTTCATTAATATTTTTCTCTTCATCGATATAACTTTCTTCTTTTTTATTTAAATTCCTTTTAGTTATTCTTCTTTCTTCTATACTCTTTTGTCTTCTATTACTTTGTTCTTTATATTTAGGTGCTTTATGTACCACTTGTTTTTCAGATACATTTTTATTATCATTATACATTTTTTCAGGTTTCTTTTTCTCAATTTTTTTCTTATCATTTGCACTTTTAAATAATGCTGGACCTAATATAATCAATAATGGAAATATTAAGTCTAAAAAATCCATATAATCACCTAATTTCTTTTATTGCTATTATTGTCATTATCTTTGTTTATATCTGAAATTGATTCTCTCATGTTTGTATCAGACATTATATTTTTCATATTATAATAATCCATAGCTCCCATATTTCCACTTCTTAATGCTTCTGCCAATGCCTTTGGAACTTCTGCTTCTGCCTCTACAACTTTTGCTCTTTGGAATTGTACTTCTGCTTTCATTTCTTGCTCTTTTGCAACTGCCATTGCTCTTCTTTCTTCTGCTTTGGCTTGTGCTATTCTCTTATCAGCTTCTGCTTGATCAGTTTGAAGAGTAGCTCCTATATTTCTTCCTACATCAACATCTGCAATATCAATAGATAATATTTCAAAAGCTGTTCCTGAGTCAAGTCCTTTATCTAATACATTTTCTGATATGCCATCTGGATTTTCAAGTACTGCTTTATGTGTCTCCGCACTACCTACTGTTGTTACAATTCCTTCACCAACTCTAGCGATTATTGTTTCTTCTCCAGCTCCACCTACAAGTCTTTCTATATTTGCTCTAACAGTTACTCTAGCCTTTGCCATTACCTCTATACCATCTTTAGCTACAGCTGCAACATTTGGAGTTTCAATAACCTTAGGATTTACACTAACTTGAACTGCTTCTAATACATTTCTTCCTGCAAGATCTATCGCTGTTGCTCTTTCAAATGGTAGTTCTATATTTGCCCTTTGAGCTGCAATTAAAGCATCTACTACAGTGTTTACATTTCCTCCTGCAAGATAATGTGCTTCCAATTTATCTACATCAATTTGAATACCTGCTTTTGTTGCTTTTATCATTGGTCTAACAATTCTTGATGGTATAACCTTTCTAAGTCTCATTCCAACAAGAGTAAATAATCCAATTTTAACCCCTGAAAAATATGCAGTTATCCATAAACCTACTGGTATAAAACTTAATAATAATGTTAAGAAAATTAATACTGCTACTCCAATTATAATTATTGGTATTAAACCTTCCATTAAAATTCCTCCTATAAATTATATTTTTCTTACAACTATTTTTGAGCCTTCAATTTTTACTATTTTAATCTTTTCCCCCTTTTTTATATATTGTCCTTCTGTTACTGCATCTAATCTTTTATCTTCTACCATAACAGTTCCTGAAGGTCTAAGTGTAGTAATAGCTACTCCTTCTTTATCTAAATATCTAATATTGTTTACTGTACTAGAATATCCAGAATCCCCTTCATGTTTGGTATTTAATACTATTTTATCAAAATATGGACTCTTCTGTCCATATTTCAAAAATAAATATGCTACTAATATACTTAATATAAATGCTATGACTATTGAATATATAGCTATTTGAACATCTGGTGATGCTAAAACTATAGATACTACAATACTTAAAATACCACCAATACCAGGAATTCCAAAGCCTGGAACTATAGCCTCAATTACAAGTAATACTATACCTACAATAAATAGTAACATAGCAGTCCAACCAGTATTCCCTACTATGAAATTACTTCCAAAGTATAGTGCAAAAGAAATAATTGCTACTGTAGCTCCACCACCAAATCCCATAGTAAATATTTCAACAACTATTGCTATAAATCCAATTATAAGTAGTAAACTAAGAACATAAGGGTTTACAATGAATTTTGCAATCTTTGTTACAAAGTCTATTTCAGATACTATTATTTCATCATACTCTATATCCAATTCTTCTAATATTTCACCATAACTATTTGCAAGTAAATCTGCAAGTGCCAGTTCTTTAGCCCTTCTAAAATTTAAATTAAGTAGTCTTCCTTCATCAATTACACCATCAATTTTGATACTTTTATCTGCCATAGAAGCTACAAGTTCTGGATCTCTATCTTTTGCTACAGCAGTAGCTCTAAGTTCTTCAACCCAATATGAAAGTGTTTTTTCAGTATTAGGTATAGGTTCTGCAGATCCTATTGTTGATCCACTTGACATAACTATTGTATCGCTGGATATTGTCAATAACACTCCTGCCGATTCTGCTTTTGTATTTACATAAGAAATAGTAGGTACATCTAACTTCACTATAAGATTTTTAATTTTCTCTGCTTGATCTATGTATCCTCCATATGTATCTATTTCAAATATAATAGCTTGTGGATCTGATTTTAAAGCATTATTTAATTCCCTTTGAACAAATTGATATGTAGAATTATCTATGTCTCCTTTAATGGGTATTACATATACATCTTTTCCAGTATCAGCAAACACTAAAGTTGTACTAGAAATTATAACTAACACTATAAAAAATATGAGTAATATTTTTTTGTTCATTTTTTCACCACCTTAATACTATTATATAATATTATATAGATATATTGTATAGAATATTGTAAAATTTTATTTTAAAAAAAGATGTCTCGTTAAAAGACATCTTTTTTATTATAGTTTAGAAGCAGCCTCTTCATCAATTATAAATGTAACATCTGGATGAAGTTGTAATATAGAAGCTGGAACTTCAGGTATAATATCTCCCTTTATTGTGTTCTTTATAGCTTCAGCTTTATCAATACCACTTGCAAGTAGTATTATCTTCTTTGCTCTCATTATATTTTTCATACCCATACTTATTGCTTTTTTAGGTACTTCATCTAAGCTATTAAAGAATCTTGAATTAGCTTTTATTGTTTCTTCATTTAAATCAACTAAATGTGTCCCAGAAGCAAATTTTTTATCAGGTTCATTAAAACCTATATGTGCGTTACTTCCTATTCCAAGTACTTGTAAGTCAATATTACCTTTTTGTTCTACTAATTTATCATAATTATTAGACTCTAATTCAGGACTATCAGTTTTACCATTTGGAATAAAAGTATTTTGTTTGTCTATATTTATATGATCAAATAAATTTTGGTTCATATAATATCTATAACTTTGATTATCTTCACCTGAAAGACCATAATATTCATCAAGATTAAATGTAGTTATATTACTAAAATCAATTAATCTTTCCTTATATATTTTAATTACTTCTTTATACATCCCTAATGGCGTAGATCCAGTTGCAAGTCCTAATACTGAGTCATCTTTAATATTTACTTGACTTGCTAAAATAAATGCTGCTTTTTTACTCATTGATTCATAATCTTTTACTTTAATAATTTTCATATTTACTTTCCCCTTCAACTATAGCATTAATTATATTTATTTTGTCATCAAATATAATTATATCTGCATATTTATTTTTTTCAAGGCTTCCTCTTTCATTATTTATATTTATTACCTTTGAAGGGTTTAAACTTGCAAGCTTAACACATTCATAAAGTGGTAATTCAGTACTATCATATATATTTTTTACAGCTTGATTTAATTTTAAAACACTTCCTGCAAGTGTTCCATCTTTAAGTCTTGCTGCATTATCCTTTACAATAACCTCTTGACCACCTAAATCATAGCTTCCAGACTTTAAACAAGCTGCTCTCATTGCATCTGTTATAAGAACTAGCTTATCAGGCCCTTTTAGTCTATAAGCTATATTATAAATTGCATTATGAAGATGGATATTGTCTGCTATAATTTCAGTGCTAATATCACTATCCATAATGGCCCCTACTACACCAGGATTTCTATGATGAAGTCCTGTCATTGCATTGAACATATGAGTACTATGTGAAGCACCCTTTTTTATAGCTTCCATTGCCTGTTCATAACTAGCTTCAGTATGACCAATTGAAAGTGTAGTATTTTCATTTTCAATTACATTTTCTAAAAAATTAAAATTTTCATCTCTCTCTGGGGCATATGTTATCAGCTTTATAACATCCATATATTTTTCTATTGAATCATATTCAGGCTTTATAATATATTTTTCTTTTTGAGCCCCTTTATACTTAGGATTTATAAATGGACCTTCCATATGAGCTCCTAATACTTTTGCTCCATTTAATTCTTTAGTCATAGATTCTCTTACAGTATCTAATGCATTGTATATGGAGTCTAAATCCATAGTCATTGTAGTTGGTAAAAATGAAGTTACACCATTTTTTAATATTGTTTCGCTAATAGTGTTTATAGAATTAATATCGCCATCCATAGTATCACATCCACTGGAACCATGTATGTGTATGTCTATAAAGCCTGGAGATACAAAATTACCTTTTGCATCAATGACCTTTTTATCCTTTTGATCAAATTCTTCATTAGGTAATATATCTAATATCTTTTCTTCATAAATTAAAACATAATCTTCTAGTATTTTATCTTCTAATATTATCTTTCCATTAATTATTGCATTCATATTTTCACCTCAATTCTTATTTCTTATTTATTTTTAATTCTTCAACAATATTTCTTGTATTTTTAATATAATTTGATGTTAATTCAAAATTATTTTTTGAAATTGCTACAAATATAACATCAATAGCAATTAGTTGGGCTATTCTTGAAGTGATTGCACCAACTCTAACTTTTTGTTCTCTACCTGCTATAAAGATATTTATATCTGATATATCACTTAAAGGATTTTTCCCAAAATTAGTAATAGATATAGTGCAGGCGCCTTTGGATTTAGCTTGTTCTAATGCTTTAAATGTTTCAAGAGTTCTACCACTATATGAAATACCAATAGCTACATCATCTTTCTCCATATTAGCTGATAGAGATAGTTGAGTATGACTATCAAACTCAAACATTGCCATTTTCTTTATTCTCATCAACTTATATTGTAAATCTTTAGCAACTAGCCCTGAAGCTCCTACACCAAAAATATATATTTTTTTAGAATTTATGATACAATTCACTGCTTTTTGAATTTCATCTTTATCTAATAATTTTACAGTATTTTTTATTACATCAATATTTTCATATTCTAATTTTTCTATAACTTGATCTATACTATCATTAATTGTTATATCTTCATATATATTATCAACATCTAAAGTTTTTCTAGTTGTTATATCTTTTATCAAATCTACTTTCATTTCATTAAAGCCACTATACCCTAATTTTTTAGAAAATCTTATAACACTAGCTGGACTAGTATTAGAATTCTTAGCTAAATTCTGAGCTGATAAATTTATAACTTCCTCTTTGTTACTTAAGATGTAATCACTGATTTTTATTTCAGATTGTGTTAACGAATCTCTGCTTCCTCTTATTTTTAATAATATACTCATTTTAATTCTCCATAATTAAAAATTTGAATCTTTGTCCTGGTTTAATATTATCTATTAACAGTTTAGATTCCCTTGCATCTGCAACAACATTAACCCTTTTATCTTGTGGTAAATCTTGCTTAGAGATAATTAAATCACCTTCATACCTTAAATAATCTTCATTATCAATTGTAACATAATATTTTTGTCTGTGTATAGTATTTTTCCTTTTTATAGTTTCCTGTTTATAAATTCTAGACTCTTGAGATCTAATATTACACTCTCCTGGATCAGTACGATTAGTATGATTTTGTTTGAGTAAATAAATCTCTTCTCTAGAAATATTGTTCATTAATTGTATTGGTATTGTAACTATATTATATTCTATCATATTCAACTTATAAAGTTCATCTACAGAGGCTTCTGTATCTCCAACTATAACAGTATCTGCTCCAAGCAAAAATAAATGTTGTGCAGATATTAAAGGATCAATATATCTATGTTTTTCAAGAGTTGGTAATCCCTCATAAATTGGTCCTCTTTTTTTATATTGTGAAGGAATAAATGCCATTATTTTAATATTATATTCCTTAAAAAGTTCAGTCCTTTCTTTAAACAACTCTTCTGATATAGCAGTATGTTCCTTTGGATAATAATTATGACATGCTGTAATTCTTGATATATCTCCTCCATATGTGATTATTTCATCAATATCTTTTTTAGTCAATGTACTGGCATTTAGTGTAATATTATATGATTTATTTATTGTTAATTCAGCTATTTCTTTATTGCTAAATCCAAAATCTAATCTTAATGAATAAATATTATATTTATTAAGATCTATTTCATCATAATATTTTTTTGATATATCTGCTATTATTTGCATATCTAAATTATTTATTTCTTCTAATATTTTCAAAGTTTCTATTTCACATTCTTTACTAGCTTCAGGAATATGAAGTGATGTAAATACTTTTCTTATTCCTAGTTTAGATGCTTCTCTCAAATATCTTAAGTTTTCTTCTAAACTATTTTCCATTCCTGAAAAAATTGATATTCCTAAAATTATAATCACATCCTAAATTCATTTTTATTTTATTTAAAACTCAATCTTTAATAAGTCATCTTCATTACTTACTTTATCTAATGATAGTTTGTTTACCCCTTTAAAATCTCCTATATTTGTAATTACAATTGGACTTATAAGGGACTTGGCTTTAGAATCAATAATATCTAAATCAATTTCTAATAATTTATCTCCTATCCTAACCCTATCATTTTGCTTTATAAAAGATTTAAATCCTTCACCATTTAATTTAACAGTATCTAAACCTATATGGATTAGTATTTCAATACCATCATCTGTAACTATTCCTATAGCATGTTTCGTAGGAAAAATTTGTTGTATTACTCCATTTACAGGAGATGTAACTATATTTGACGTAGGTTTTATAGCTACTCCATCTCCTAAAAATTTTTGTGCAAAAGTTTCATCAGGAACATCTTCTATTTTTACTACATTACCTGTCATTGGAGATTTTATTACTCCTTTTTCATTCTTTTCATTTTCATTTTTATCATTTAACTTTCTTTTAATTCTTGAGAATAATTTGTTTTTCAAAAAATCACATCCTTCTTTAAAATAAAGACAGTTAAAATCATTTTAAAAATGAACTTTAACTGTCTAATAGTATTATCTTAAACTAACTACATCTTGCTCTTTTATAAATAAATAAGTTATTATAAACCCACCAATGTATGAAATTAAAAGTCCTAAAATATAATTAAGCATTGAGCCAGATTGCATTAAAGGTATTGCTGCTAACCCTGATGGTCCCCATGCTCCAGCTAAAACTTTACTTAGCATTACATATGCCCCACCAAAACCAGCACCTAATCCTGCTGTTATAAAAGGCTTACCTAATGGAAGAGTTACACCGTAGATTAAAGGCTCACCTATTCCAAGTACACCTGCAGGTAAAGCACCTGAAATGATTTGTTGCAATTTATTATTACCTGCTCTTTTTGCCTTAAAGTAAATTGCAATTGCAGCACCTACTTGACCAGCTCCTGCCATTGCTAATACCGGGAATAAAGATACTCCTCCAAATGTTTCTAATTGAACTGCATAGATTGGTATTAATCCATGATGAAGTCCTAATAATACCATAGGCAAGAATATTGCAGATAATATATATCCTGATATAATACTTACAGCTGGTATTTCCGAAGATACTAATAATTCTAATACATAAATCAAACCATCAGACACAAATCCTGAAATAGGCATTATTATGAATAACATTAATAATGTTACAAGTAATAAAGTTACTACTGGAGTAACAATTAAATCTAGTACATCTGGTACTACTTTTCTAACTCTCTTTTCAATTTGCGCTAATATAAATACACCTATTATAACACCAATTATACCACCTTTACCTGCTCTTAGAGTAGAGTTAAGGGGAGAATCTACATTGAATAACCCTAACAATTGTGATATTTCATCAATTTGCGTCATTACAGTCATAGCACCTACCATACCACCAAGTCCTTCTGTAGCTCCAAATTGCTTTGCAGCATTTATACCCGTAAATATTGTAAAATAACCTAAAAATGCTCCACCAATTAATGATAATATTAATCTTGTAATATTCCAAAATTCATTAGCAGGTAAACTTCCAGTACTTTGTAAGTTAGTAATTACACCTGCAAACCCATTTAATATACCAGCTGCTATTATTGCTGGGATTAATGGAATAAATATTTCTCCTATAGTTCTTAAGCCTTTCTTTAATTTGCTTTGTTTTTGATTTTGTTTAATCTTTTGCTTATTTGATTCCCAGTCTTCTGAAGCACCCATTTCTTTAGTCAATGTAACGTTTTCTTTAAGAATAAGTGCTAATTTTTGCGCTTTACCAGGTCCAACAACAATTTGTAATGTTTCATCTTCTACTACACCCATTACTCCATCTAAAGACTTCAACTCATCCATTTTCACCTTATTATAATCTTTAATTTTAAGTCTAAGGCGAGTCATACAATTAGTAGCATGTTGAATATTACTTTCTCCACCAACTAATTCAATAATTTTTAATACTAGTTCTTTATTATTCACAAAATCACCCCTTTTTATTATTTATGAATTTACTGACTTTATAGCTTCTGATAAATGCCCATCATAATTCTTAAGTACTTTTTTTGCTTCATTAATTTCTAAGTCTGATTTAATAAGGAAAATTGCAAGTTTTACATCGTAATCAGTTTTCTGTAAATAGTCTGTGGCAGTTTTTCTGTCTACATTTGTAGCTTTATTTACAATTTTTACACATCTTTCTTTTAACTTTAAATTCTTAGCTTGAAGGTCAACCATTAAATTCTTATATACCTTACCCAATTTTATCATTGAAGCAGTTGATAACATATTTAATACCATTTTTTGAGCTGTTCCTGCTTTCATTCTTGTAGACCCTGATATAGCCTCAGGTCCTACCACAGGTGCAATAGATATATCTGAAATTTTTGAAATATCAGAGTCTGGATTACATGTCACACCTATAGTATTTATTCCATTTTGCTTTGCATATTCAAGTGCCCCTACAACATAAGGAGTTCTTCCACTAGCTGCAATCCCTACTAAAACATCTGATTTATTTAAATCAATTCCCTTTAATTGCTTTATAGCTTCTTGTTTACTATCTTCTGCCCCTTCAACTGCATTTCTTATAGCTATATCTCCACCTGCTATAAGACCAACTACCATACCTGGATTTACTCCAAAAGTAGGAGGGCATTCTGATGCATCTAATATACCTAATCTTCCACTGGTTCCTGCACCAATATAGATAAGTCTCCCACCTTCTTTTAACTGCGAGTAAATCACATCCACTGCATTAGATATATTAGGAATTTCTTTTTCTACTGCAATAGCTACTTTTTTATCTTCTTCGTTTATCGTTTTTATTATGTCTAAAGTATTCATTTGATCAATATCTTTAGTATTTGGATTAATAGATTCTGTTACTAATTTATTTAATTCACTTTCCATTTTTTCACCTCTTTTCTTTATATATATCATAACACTTTTGAAATTAAATTTCAATACTTAAATTTAATTTTGAATTTTAATTTCATTCTTTACATTTATAAACAAAAAAATTCTACGATATTTCTATCGTAGAATTTTTTATTATTTCTTCAAATATTTAATTGCTATTTTATTTACAAGGCTACCGTCTGCTCTTCCTTTTATTTGAGGCATTACTTTGCCCATTATTTTTCCCATATCTTTCATAGAATTCGCTTCAGTTTCTTCAATAGCTTGTTTTACTATTAATTCCAATTCTTCTTCAGATAATTGCGGTGGTAAATATCCCATTAGAATATTTATTTCTTGCTCTGTTTGAGAAACTAAATCATCACGGTTACCTTTTTTAAATTCATTAATAGAATCTTTTTTCTGTTTAACTTGTTTAGATATTATATCTAATATAGCTTCATCATTAAGTTCTATTCTTTCGTCTACTTCTTTTTGTTTAATAGCAGATCTAATAAGTGTAATGGTATTTTTTCTAAGTTTCTCCTTATTTCTCATAGAAGTCTTTAGATCATCCATTAATTTAACCTTAAGTGACATTAATTCACCTTCTTAAAAAATTATCTTCTTTTTCTTTTATTTTTTCTTCTAGCTGCTTCTGCTTTTTTCTTGCGAGCTACACTTGGTTTTTCATAATGTTCTCTTTTTCTAGCTTCTGATAAAACTCCACTTCTAGAACATTGTCTCTTAAACCTTCTTAAAGCATTTTCTAATGACTCGCTATCTCCAACTTTGATTTCTGCCATTTTTCTCCCTCCCCTCATTTCTGCAATATTACATAAATCCCTTGCAGTAAGTGGATTTTGGCACGTTATAATTATAACTTAAATATAATATTTCTGCAACCATTTTTCACTTATTAATTGTGATAATATTTTAACCAGGAGGCCATTGTAAACTTCTACCTCCTAAGATATGAAAATGTATATGTCCTACTGTTTGTCCTCCATCATTTCCACAATTATTCACAACTCTATATCCAGATTCTTTAATCCCTTTTTCTTCTGCCAATTTAGGTATTATACCAAAAATATGAGCTATTACTTCTAAATCTTCCTTTTTCAAAGTATTAAGTGAAGAAATATGTTTTTTAGGTATTATTAGAATATGAGTAGGGGCTTGAGGTTCCAAATCATTAAATGCAATTACCTTTTCATCTTCATAAACAACATCAGATGGAATTTCTTTTTCTACTATTTTACAAAAAATACAATCACTCATTTTTTCACCTCCAAATATATTATATTTAAATAATTTCACCTAAAACTTTGTCATCATCTATTTCAATAAGTTTAGTATTAATTATTTCATTTTCTAATTCTTCACTACCTTTTATAGCTACTCTTATATAATTGTCAGTATAGCCTTCCATATAGCCTGATTTTTTAGAACTTGTTTCTATTAATATTTCCCTTTCAGCACCTAAAAATTTCTTCAAGAAATCTAAATGCCCTCTATTTGTTAATTCTATTAATTTTTTACTTCTATTATTTTTTATAGTTCCATGAACTTGATTTTTATGATTTGCTGCTGGTGTTCCTTCTCTTTTTGAATATTTAAAGACATGTACACTTGCAAATTCTATTTCTTTTACAAAGTTATATGTTTCTTGAAATTCTTCTTCAGTTTCTCCTGGAAAGCCCACTATTATATCTGTTGTAATTGCAGCATCAGGCATAAAGTTTCTTATAATGTCTACTCTTTCTTTATATTCCTTTGTATTATATTTTCTATTCATTCTATAAAGTACAGTGTCAGATCCACTTTGGAGTGATAAATGAAAATGAGGACATACCTTTTCTAATTTTTTAAGTCTATTCATAAACTTTTCTGTAATAAGCATTGGTTCTATTGAACTTAACCTTATTCTTTCTAGTCCTTCTATTTTATGAACCGCCTCTATTACATCTATAAGTGAAATTTCTCCTAAATCTTTACCATATGAAGCTACATGAATTCCTGTAAGAACTAATTCTTTGAATCCTTTATCTACTAATGTTTTAGCTTCTTTTATTATATTATCAAACTCTCTACTTCTAATAGGCCCTCTAGCATATGGTATTATACAATATGAGCAAAATTGATTACATCCTTCTTGGATTTTAATATATGCTCTTGTGTTTTCTTGAATAGAGTTTGATTCTAATTCTTCAAATTTTGTTATATTCATCACATTTTCCACTGTATTTATTTTAGTATTTTCTTTTTTTACTTTTTCACATAATTCTACTATTTTACTTTTTTCTTTTGTTCCAATTATTAAGTCTACTCCTTCAATATTTGAAACTTCTTCTGGAGAAATTTGAGCATAACATCCTACTACACAAATTATAGATTCTGGATTTTCTTTTTTAGCTCTTCTAATAAATTGTCTTGATTTTCTTTCTCCAAGGTTTGTTACTGAACAAGTATTAATTACATATATATCTGATATTTCATTATGATTTTTTATTTCATATCCATTATTTCTAAATGATTCAGCCATTGCATCAGTTTCATATTGATTAACTTTACAACCTAATGTATAAAATGATACACTTTCCATTTAAATCACTCCTACATCTCCTAATTCATACATAATCATAGATATTAGTGCAATACCTGCTGTTTCTGTTCTAAGGATTCTAGGCCCTAGAGAAACTATATTTGCACCTATATTCTGTAACTTATTTATTTCTTCCTTAGAAAAACCACCTTCTGGCCCTATAATTATGCTGATATCTTTTTCTTTTTTTTTGCTTAAAACATCTTTTATTCCAATTTCATTTTCACTTTCATAAGGAACTATTAAGAAATCATTAGTTATTTTCATGTTTTCAATAACTTGATTTAAATTAATAACTTCTGATACTTCAGGTATAATTCCTCTTTTAGATTGTTTTGATGCTTCAACTACTATTTTTTTAAATCTTTCCAGTTTTTTTTCTTCTTTTTTCTTGTTATTTATTTTAACCACAGTTCTATCAGTTATAATAGGCACTATTTTTTTCACACCTAGTTCTGTTACTTTCTGAATTATTATATCCATTTTAGAAGATTTAGGAAATCCTTGATATAACGTAATATTAATATCACTTTCTCTTTTTATATTATTTTTTTCTACAATAGTAGTTTTAATATATTCATTTGTAATATTATCAATTTTAACTATATATTCACTATCATTACCATCGGAAATTTCTATTTTATCATTTTCTTTAAGTCTTAAAACATTTTTTATATGCTTTATATCATCTTTATCTTGTATTATTATAGAGTTACCATCTATCATATCCTTAGAAACAAAAAATCTATTCATTTATTTCACCTATTTTAGAAACAAGGCAAGCCCACTCACCCATTTGGATTTCATCTACTACCCTAAGTCCATTTTCTTCTAATGACTTTTTCACATCTGGTATTTTATCAAGTATTATACCTGAAGATATGAAAACTCCATCATTTTCCAAGAATTTCTTTATGTCTTTTGCTAACATACTTATTATATCTGCTATTATATTTGCAACTATAACATTGGCTTTTCCATCTATTATCTCTAATAAATCTCCATGTTTTACTTGTACAGTATTTGCTACACCATTTTTCACTACATTTTGTTTTGCTACTCGAACTGCATCTTCATCTAAATCAATTGCAATAGTATTAACAGCACCAAGCTTTGCACTTGCTATAGCAAGTACTCCTGTTCCTGTTCCTATATCAAATACAGTATCAAATTTATGTATATATTTTTCTAATTGTCTAATACACATCATAGTAGTTTCATGTGTTCCTGTACCAAATGCCATACCTGGATCTAATTCTATTATTATATCTTCTTCTTGTTTTTCATATTCTTCCCAAGTAGGTTTTATAACTACTTTTTCTCCTATTTTCTTAGGCTTATAATATTTCCTCCAAGTTTCTGACCAATCTTGATCTTCAATTTCGGATGTGGTTACTTCTCCAAGTCCTTTATCCAATTGATAATTTGGAATCATTTCTATATTATCTTTTATTAATTCAATTTTATCTATTAAGTCTTCACTTTCTTCAAAATATCCTTTTACTATAGCACCTTCAAAATCACTTTCTAATAGCTTCGGGTCAATATAATCCCACTTTTCACTATCTGTTTCAAAATGAGTTATATCATTTGGATCCTCAATAACTAATCCACAAGCTCCTGCTTCATATAGAATATTAGTTACAGTTTCTACAGCTTCAGTAGTTGTTTTAACTTGGACTTCGATCCATTTCATATATTCACACATCCTTAAGTTTATTTAGCTTTGATAATTTATCTCACAAATAGTATATCAAAAATTGTATATTTAGTCATCTAACTTTATTATACCAATGTATAAAGGTAAATAATCATCTATATAGATGATTATTTACCTTTACTTTACCCAAAAATATCTTTAACTTTATCAAAGAATCCTTTTTTTTGTTCATGAACAGTTTCTCCTGTTTGTTCAGCAAATTTCCTTAATATATCTTTTTGGCTTTCATTTAAATTTTTAGGAACTTCTATAACTACTTTTACATACTGGTCGCCTCTACCATAACCTCTAACACTAGGTATACCTTTGTTTTTAAGTCTAAACACAGTCCCTGTTTGTGTGCCTTCATTTATCTTATATTTCACTTTCCCATCTAATGTAGGCACTTCTACTTCATCACCTAGTGCCGCTTGAACAAATGTTATTGGAAATTCAAGTACTACATCATTACCATCTCTATGGAATATTTCATGAGGTAATACATTTATATAAATATATAAATCTCCTCTAGGTCCACCCTTTTCTCCAGGTTCACCTTCACCACGAAGAGGTATCACTGAGCCAGTATCAACACCTGCTGGAACATTTATTGTAATTCTCTTTGTTTTCTTCTCTGTTCCTGTTCCATTACACTTTGTACAAGGGTCTGCTATAATTTCACCTGTTCCATTACACGTTGGACAAGTTCTTACGTTTACAAATTGACCGAATGGAGTATTTTGTGCTTGTTTAACTTCACCTGATCCATTACATTGAGAACAAGTTTTTTTATCACTTGAAGACTTTGCTCCTGTTCCATTACATTTTGTGCAATTTTCTGTTCTTTTTATATCAATTTTCTTTTCCGTACCAAAAGCAGCTTCTTTAAATGTTATATCTAATGCAACCTTTATATCTGCACCTTTTCTAGGTCCATTTCTTCTTCTTCCATTAGAAAAACCTCCACCGCCAAATATATCTCCAAACACATCTCCAAATATATCTCCAAAATCAAAACCTTGGCCGCTAAATCCGCCACCAAAGCCACCTGCTCCTTGACCATTTACACCTTGGTGACCAAACTGATCATATCTTTGTCTTTTTTCTGAATTACTTAATACTTCATATGCTTCACTAGCTTCCTTAAATTTAACTTCTGACTCTTTATCATCTGGATTTAAATCAGGGTGATATTTTTTAGCTAGCTTTCTATATGCTCTTTTTATTTCTTTGTCATCTGCATTTTTATCTACACCTAATATTTCATAATAATCTCTTTTACTCAATTTTTCACCGCCTAAGCTACCAATTTCTTTAAAATACTAAAGCTAAATCAAACGATTTAGCTCTAGTATATAATTTAATTATTTATCTTCTTCATCATCTACTACTTCATAATCAGCATCAACTACATTATCGTCTTCTTGAGATTGTTGATTTGCTTGGCCTTCTTGATTTTGTTGTGCTTGACCAGCTGCTTGCTCATACATTTTTTGTGATATAGCATGGAATTCATTATTTAATTCTTCTGTTTTTGTCTTTATTTCTTCTGTATTATCACTTTCTAATGCTTTTTTAAGTTCATCTAATTTTGCTTCTACTTTAGATTTTTCATCAGCACTTACCTTATCTCCTAAATCTTTAAGAGTTTTTTCTGTTTGATAAACAGTAGATTCAGCAGTATTTCTTGCTTCTATTTCTTCTTTTTTCTTTTTGTCTTCTTCTTCATGCATTTCTGCGTCTTTAATTTTTTGTTCTATCTCTTCATCAGATAAATTAGTTGAAGCAGTTATAGTGATTTTTTGCTCTTTTCCTGTACCTAAATCTTTTGCAGATACATTAACTATACCATTTGCATCTATATCAAATGTTACTTCTATTTGAGGTACTCCTCTTGGTGCTTGTGGTATTCCTGTAAGTTGGAATCTACCTAAAGTCACATTGTGAGTAGCCATTTCTCTTTCACCTTGTAATACGTGAATGTCTACAGCTGTTTGATTATCTGCTGCTGTTGAGAATGTTTGGCTTTTCTTTGTAGGTATTGTAGTATTTCTTTCTATAAGTTTTGTAAATACTCCACCTAATGTTTCAATACCAAGTGATAAAGGTGTAACATCTAATAATAATACATCTTTAACATCTCCACTTAATACTCCACCTTGTATTGCTGCTCCAAGTGCAACAACTTCATCAGGATTAACCCCTTTATGTGCATCTTTTCCAGTTAATTTTTTAACTTCTTCTTGAACTGCTGGTATTCTTGTAGAACCACCAACTAAAATAACTTTATCTAACTCTCCTGCACTAATTCCTGCATCTTTAAGCGCTTCTCTGATAGGTCCTAAAGTTTTTTCAACTAAATGAGAGGATAACTCTTCAAATTTTGATCTTGTAATATCTATATTTAAATGTTTTGGTCCTTCTTGTGTAGCTGTAATAAATGGTAAATTTATATTCGTTTTCATTGTTGATGATAATTCTTTTTTAGCTTTTTCTGCTCCTTCTTTTAGTCTTTGTAGAGCCATTTTATCGCTTCTTAAATCTATACCATTTTCTTTTTTGAATTCTTCTGCTAAATAATCAATTAATACTTTATCAAAATCATCTCCACCTAAATGGTTATCACCTTTAGTAGATATAACTTCAAATACTCCATCTCCAAGTTCGAGTATGGATACATCAAATGTTCCTCCTCCTAAGTCATATACCATTATAGTTTGATGTTCATCTTCTTTATCTAAACCATAAGCAAGTGATGCTGCTGTTGGTTCATTTATGATTCTCTTTACAGTAAGTCCTGCAATTTTCCCTGCATCTTTTGTTGCTTGTCTTTGGCTATCTGTAAAGTATGCTGGCACAGTTATTACTGCTTCACTTACAGTTTCACCTAAATAACTCTCTGCATCTGATTTTAATTTTTGAAGAATCATAGCAGATATGTCTTGTGGTGTGAGGTTTTTATCATCAATATTTTCTGTATGATTTGAACCCATATGTGTTTTTATTGACATAATAGTTCTTTCTGGATTAGTAACCGCTTGTCTTTTTGCAGTTTCACCTACTAACCTTTCACCTTCTTTTGTAAAAGCTACTACTGATGGAGTAGTTCTATTACCTTCAGAGTTTGGTATAACAGTAGATTCTCCACCTTCCATTACTGCAACACATGAGTTTGTTGTTCCTAAGTCAATTCCTATAATTTTACTCAAAATCATTACCTCCTAAATTATTCTTAAAATATTTTATTTTGCTACTTTAACCATACTAGGTCTGATTACTTTGTTTTTTAATTTGTAACCCTTTTGAAATACATCTATAATAGTTTCTTCCTCTACATCTTCACTTTCTTCTTGCATTACTGCATGATGTAAATTAGGATCAAATTTTTCGTCTTTGGCTTCAATTTCTTCTAAGCCATTCTTTTCTAGTATATCTAGAAGTTGTTTATATACCATTACAACTCCTTCATAAAAGCCTTCTTTTTCTTCATCTTTATTTGCAGATGCAAATGCCCTCTCAAAGTTATCTATTACATCTAACAGTTCTAATACTAATTTTTCATTAGCAAATTGATAAATAGATTGTTTGTCTTTTTCTACTCTTCTTTTATAGTTTGAAAAGTCAGCTTGAAGTCTTAAAAAACTATCATTCAATTTGTTAAAATCTTCATTTTTAACTTCTATTTCTTCATTAGATTCTTCTTCACTAATTTGTTCTGAATCTTCATTTTGTGTTTCTTGTTCTTTTTCTTCTAAATCTTCTTCTAAATCTTCTTTTTCTAAATCTTTTTCTTCATTATTCAACTACTTCACCTCTTTATATAATAACTACTCAAAATACCGCTTTAATATATTAGATAAATCTAAAGACAATCTTTGAACAACTGGAATAACTTTTGAATATTCCATTCTTGTAGGACCTATTACTCCAATCTTACCAATTATTCTACCATTTACTCGATAAGTTGCAGTAATTAAACTACAATTTTTGATTTCATCATACATATTTTCTTCTCCGATATAAATCCCTAAATTATTCATATCTTCTATATCTTTATTTAAAAGCATATCTATAACATTTTCTTTGTTTTGAATAAATGATATAAATGATTTTGCCTTTTCTATATCATTATATTCAGGAAAATTGAATATTTTAGTGATTCCATTAGAGTAAGATTCTATTTCATCAATATTACTAAAAGAATTATTTATTGTAGATACAAGAGATTCTAATATATCCTTATATTCATACATATTGTTTGTAATATCTTTTTCTAGAATTTTACCTATTCCACCAATCATCTTCCCTTTTAATTTTTCTGTAAGTAAATTTGATATTATATTTAGCTGATCATTAGACACAATATTATCTAGTCTTAATATAGTGTTTTTAACTATGCCTGAATCAGTTACAATTACTAGTAATACTCTTAAATCATCTACTGGAACTAATTGTATATGTTTTATATTACTAAGTTTTAATTGTGGCGCAATAGCTAATGAGGTATAGTTTGTTAGTTTTGATAATATAGAAGCACTATTTTCTATCAGTTCTTCAACTCTACCTATTTCTTTCAGCATTTTTTTATCTAAATTATTTAATTTTTCTTTTGTTAAATTTTGTTCTTCTGTTAGCTTATTTACATATAATCGATAAGCTTTATTTGATGGTATTCTTCCGGCTGAGGTGTGTGGTTGCAATAAAAACCCTAGCTCTTCTAGATCTGACATTTCATTTCTAATTGTAGCTGGACTAACACCCAGATTATATCTTTTAGATATTGTTCTAGATCCAATTGGCTCAGCATTTGTTATATAATTATGGATGATAGCCTGTAATATCTTTAGTTTTCTTCCATCAATGGTCATAGTATCACCCTTTTCATCTAGATATTAGCACTCTGTTAAACAGAGTGCTAATATCTATATAAAAATTATCATTTTATAAGAAGTTTGTCAACCCCTTTTTATATAAAAAGACTAAAAACTCTATTGGATAAGTCTCGTCCTTTTTTTGTTAAATTAATTCTATCTTTTTTATTTTCTATAAGACCATATTCAATGCTTTCTTCTATAGCTTCTTTGAATTTTTTATCAAATTCTATATTGTATTTTTCTTTAAATTCTATCTTTGATATTCCTTCATTTAACCTTAGCCCTAAAATTATATATTCACCGATCTCTGTTTCTAAATCAATGTTTTCAGAATAATCTACAGGAAACTTGTTTTTATAAATATTATTTTTATAATCAATATAATTTTTAGTATTTCCCCATCTCTTAGAAAATATATTTGAATGGGAAGAAACTCCAAGTCCTAAATATGGTTTCAATTTCCAATAATACATATTATGCTTACATTCATATCCCATTTTTGAAAAATTAGATATCTCATATTGATAAATATTATTTTTTTCTAATAACTTTATTCCTTTATGATACATTTTTCTTTCTATATCTTCATCCCCAATATTTAAATTACCTTCATTGTATCTCTTATAAAAGGGAGTTCCTTCTTCTATACTTAAACTATAAAAAGATATATGGGGAATATCTAAGTTTATCATTTGGTTTAAGGATTCCATCACATCTTCTATACTTTGATCTGGTAAATTAAACATTATATCAGCATTTATATTAGTAAAACCAGTTTCTTTTAAAAGATTGTAAGTACTTAAAAAATCATTTTTATTATGAATCCTTCCTATATCTTTTAATATACTATCTTGAACTGATTGTACCCCAACACTAATCCTATTTATGCCCAATTTTTTATAATATAATAATTTATTTTTATTTAGCGTTTTAGGGTTTGCTTCTATCGTTATTTCTTCTAAATCTAATCTGAATTTTCCATTTAACTTTTGTAAAATATCTCCAATGAATTTTTCATTTATTAGGGAAGGTGTGCCTCCACCAAAAAACAATGTTTTAAATTTATATTCTGCAACTAGATCACTATACATATCTATTTCTTTTAATAATAAAGATATATACTCTTCTACTTTTTTTTGGTTATAACAAAAAGAAGTAAAGTCACAATAATCACATTTCTTTATGCAAAAAGGTATATGAATATATAATGCAGCATCTTTCAAAAGATCACCTCTTAATAATATATTAATATATTTTATAAAATTAATAATGCACACAAATTGTGTGCATTTTATTTATCATCAAATTTAAGTACAGCAAGAAAAGCGTCTTGTGGAACTTCTACATTACCAACTTGTCTCATTCTTTTCTTTCCTTCTTTTTGCTTTTCTAATAACTTTTTCTTTCTACTTATATCTCCACCATAACATTTAGATAAAACATCTTTTCTAAGAGCTCTTATTGTTTCTCTTGCTATAACTTTATTTCCAATACTTGCTTGTATAGGAACTGCAAACATATGACGTGGAATAACATCTTTTAGTTTTTCAGCAATCATTCTTCCTCTTTCATATGCTTTATCTTTATGTGCAATTATTGAAAATGCATCTACTAATTCTTTGTTTATAAGTATATCAAGTTTAACTAACTCTGATTGTTCATACCCTTTTAGTTCATAATCTAATGAAGCATATCCTTTAGTTTTTGATTTTAATGCATCAAAAAAGTCATAAATTACTTCGTTAAGTGGTATGTCGTAATGCATTACTACTCTTGTCTCTTCTAAATATTCCATATTTTTAAAAACTGCACGTCTACTTTGACACAATTCCATTACTGGACCTACAAAGTCAGTTGGTGACATAATCGAAGCTTCAACTATTGGTTCTTCCATATAATCAATCTCTTGAGTAGGTGGCATATTAGTTGGATTTTGTATTTCAATTAATTCGCCATCTGTTTTTTTGATTTTATAAATAACACTTGGTGCAGTAGTTACTATATTTAAATCAAACTCTCTTTCTAATCTTTCTTGTATTATTTCCAGATGAAGTAAACCTAAAAATCCACATCTAAATCCAAACCCTAATGCTACAGAAGTTTCTGCTTCAAAGGTAAGTGATGCATCATTTACTTGTAATTTTTCTAAAGCTTCACGAACATTGTTATAGTCTTCACCTTCAGCTGGATAAATACCACAATATACCATTGGAGTAACCTTTTTATACCCTGGTAAGGGCTCCTCTGCAGGGTTTTGAACACTTGTTATAGTATCCCCTACTCTTGCATCTTTTACATTTTTGATACTTGCAGAAACATAACCTACATCTCCTGCATTAAGTGAGTCTATTTCAACCATATTAGGAGAAAAAATCCCCACTTCTGTTACTTCAAATTTTTTATCAGTTGCCATCATTTTTATTTCCATGCCTTTTTTTATGGAACCTTCCATAACTCTTACATCAGCAATAACACCCTTATATGAATCATAATATGAATCAAATATTAGTGCTTTTAATGGATTATCATTATCCCCACTAGGAGCAGGAATATATTTAACGATAGCTTCCAAAACATCTTCTATATTTAATCCTTCTTTTGCAGAAATCATAGGTGCTTCAGAGCAATCAAGCCCTACAACATCTTCAACTTCTTTTTTTACTTCTTCTGGTCTTGCACTTGGTAAATCTATTTTATTTATTACAGGTAATATTTCAAGATCTTGTTCTATAGCTAAATATACATTGGCTAAAGTTTGAGCTTCTACTCCTTGTGCAGCATCTACTACAAGAATTGCACCTTCACATGCAGCAAGACTTCTTGATACTTCATAATTGAAGTCTACATGTCCTGGAGTATCTATCAAGTTTAATATGTACTCATTACCATCTTTAGCTTTATATACTAATCTAGTAGTTTGAAGTTTTATTGTTATACCTCTTTCTCTTTCCAAGTCCATATTATCTAAAAGTTGCTCTTGCATTTCCCTTTTTGTTACAAGCCCTGTACTTTGAATAAGTCTATCTGCAAGTGTTGACTTACCATGATCAATGTGGGCAATTATAGAAAAATTTCTAACTCTTGTTCTTCTTTCTCTTATATCCATGTTTTCCTCCTCTATAGGAAATGTTACTTATTTCATTATTATCTAACTTGTAGAATATCATATAATTAGATATAAGTAAATAAAAAGCGACAAAGTCGCTTTTTAAAATATATTTACTATATATTCTTTTATATTTTTTACTGCTTTATTTAAATTGATGTCAAATTCATTTCCAAAAATTTCAATGACGTGTGTTGATTTTTCATATTCATAATTAAAAACAGATGTATCTGTTAAATCAAAATAGTTGTATAAACTATCATTTACTATACTAATGGCAACAACTAATAATATCACCATCAAAGATATAATTAAAATTTTTATTCTCTTTCTTTTTTTATTTTTCTTTTCTTTTAAATATCTTTCAAGTCTACTTTCCATATTCTCATCACCATTAATGAGTATGGACAAATTTTATAATTTTATACTTTTATTTTAAAGTTCCAAATCTATCGTTAAATGGATAATATCTAAAAAAGGCTTTGCCTGTTATTTCGTCAATATTTACTGTTCCAAAATATCTACTGTCCTTACTAGCATTTTTAAGTCTATTATCTCCTAATACAAACACTTCGTCTTTCCCTACTTCTATTTTAAGTTCTTCATTTGTATAACTGTTAGGTGCAATATATTTTTCGTTTAATTTCTCTCCATTTAAATATACATATCCATTTTTTATTTGGACAATATCTCCTTCTACACCTATTACTCTTTTTATATAATCTTTATTCATTTCATCTGGTGCATGTAATACAACAATATCCCCTCTCTTAGGTTCATCTACTATATATATAATTTTATTTGTAAATAATCTATCCTTTTCATGTAGAGTAGGATACATAGAATTACCTAATACATATGTTGTATTAAAAATAAATGTTTTTATTATAATTGCAATAACTACAGCAAATAAAATACTTTTTATCCATTCAAAAGCTTCATTTTTAAATTTATCACTTTTATCTTCTGACATATATACACCCCCAATTAAGATATTATTATTGTACCATTTTTTTCCCTAAAAAAGAAGGGTATTAATTTACCATACCCTTTAATGCTACATCTAATATTTCAGAAATATAATCTGCAGTTCTTTCTGTCTCTTCTAAAGTATTAACATTACTCCCTACTTCCATAAGTAAACTATAATCACTTAAATATTGATTAAATTTTCCATAAGGCTTTATAATAGGCTTTAAACATAATCCTGGATACATCATATCTGATACAGATTTTATATAATTTGCAAATTGTAAAACTTTATCTTTATTAGGAGTGTCATTTCCAACTACAAATTTAAAAGTACCTACTTTCTTACCATCAATTTGTACAACACTTTCTTTTTTTATACGATCATAATATGAAGCTCCTGGAGAAACTCCATCTCTATGAATATCTATTAACACTCTTAAGTTTTTTTCACCTTTTAATTCTTTTTCTATAGTAGAACGTGCTCTTGAATATGACGCATTATAACTTGGATAATCATGAGTAGTCTCAATATGTTTTACCCTGTGACCTTTTTCTATTAATTTTTCTGTTATTATATCACCTATTTTTATCATATTATAATTTTTATCCCTTGATCTAAAACCACCATCATGATTTGGTAAATATGCTTCTGTAGCATGAGTATGATAAATCATAATATAAGGTTTATCTTTTGCAATACTTATACTTTTAGGTTTATCTATATTTTTAATTTTTTCTAAAGCCTTTTCTTTCGATATTCCAAGATTTCCCACTTCTATTACTTCTTCTTCATCTATAAATGATATATCTCCTAATGCTTTATAATCTGTATCTCCTTCTATCTGATGAAATGTTTCTTCATTTTTATCTAAGTCTTTTTTTGAACCTCTACTTGAAAGTTGAGGTTCTTCTGCCATATTAATTATAGCAGGTAATTGCGTTTTTATTAGATTTTTATCAATCTTTAACTTTCCTGTAATTTTTGATTTTATATTTATAAAAAAAGATTCTTTATCATATTTCTTTTTATATACACTTCCAAAAAAAGTATTTGAATTAGTTATTAAATCAGTAAAAACACTTAACTCCACAACTTCTACTGTTTTCTCTACCTTTTCTTGCTTTTGAAATTTATCTATAATTCTTATACCTGTGAATATGACTGACAAACATACTATAGCTGCAATAATATAAATTATGCTTCTATCCTTTACATAGTATACTTTCATTATTTTCCTCCTCTTATAGTTTATATAGAACCCACTATATAAACTATATTCAGAAGAACTATTAAATATGATTTAATTTAAATATCTATTTACATCTTTTAAATCTATTCCTGGATGAACAGATATGTTTATACCGTTAGATATAATTTGACTTAAATCATTAATTAAATCATCAACTTCTTTTGGAGTGACCATTACATTATCCATATAAGGAGATAGTACTTCTTTTATTAAATTATATTTATCATTTTCCTCCAAATCTTCTAATAATGAATAAAATTGCTGACCTTTTTCAGCTTGTTGTTTCATTTCACCAATTATAAGTCCTATAGTATCATTTATAAGTGTTGCTGCATCTACAACTGTAGGAATTCCTATAGCTATTACTGGTACTCCTAAATACTCTTCACTTATTGGTTTTCTTCTATTTCCTACACCAGATCCTGGACTAATTCCAGTATCTGATATTTGTATTGTAGAACTAATATGCCTCATATTTCTTGAAGCTAATGCATCTACAGCTATTATTAATTCTGGTTCTGTTTTTTCTACAATTCCTTTTATTATTTCACTTGTTTCTATTCCTGTAAGTCCCATAACACCAGGAGATATAGATGAAACATTTGCCATTGTTTCATCACTCTCTTTTTTATATGCCTTAAAAAAATGTCTTGTTACTAATATTTTTTCAACTACTTTTGGTCCTAATGCATCAGGAGTAACATTCCTATTTCCCAATCCTACAACTAAAGTTTTTCCATGTTTTTTATTGCTAATTATTGCTTTTAATTCTTTAGCTAATACTTTACTTATATTATCTTTTAAATCTTGATCTGCACTTTTTAAAGCAGAACATTCTATTGTAGTATAATTTCCTATTTTTTTATTTAAATTTTTTTCTCCCGTTTTATCTAATATTTTAATTCTTACTATTTTATAGTCATTAGTTTCTTCCTTTTCAATTTCCACTCCTGAGATTTCTTGTTCTTTACCTTCATTATATATTTCTCTTGCTTCTACAGCTAAATCCGTACGTATTTGAAACATATTTATCACTCCATTTTTATGATTTTACTATTTGTATATATATTTCCTAACTAAACAAAAAATATTCTTTTATTTAAATTTTATCTATTCCCTTTTTTTGCTTGTAATAAAAGCTTATTTATGGTAAAATAGCTTTTGTTAATGTATTTTGAAGGGGGTGAAAACCTAATGGCAAATATTAAATCTGCTAAGAAAAGAATTAAAGTTATTGAAAGCAAAACATTAGTTAATAAAAAAAGAAAATCTCAAATAAAGACATACATCAAAAAATTTGAAAATGCTTTAGACAATAATAATATAGATGAAGCAAAAGAATTATTTAAGGTAATTGAAAAGAAACTTGATAGAGCTGCTATAAAAAATACTATGCATAAAAATAAAGCTAGTAGAAAAGTAAGTCAATTAGCTAGCAAGTTAAATGCTGCTAAGTAATAAAAAACTTCGGGGATAACAAAATCTACCCGAAGTTTTTATTGTTTGTTCATATTCATTATGAGTATTTCTATGCCAAGTTTTGCATCAATTTTTCCTTTTTTTATGCTTTTATCAGTATTTATGCAAGTTTCTAAGTTTCCTTTTAACGTGTCCATAGAGAAATTTTTACTTTGAGTTAAAATTTTTTTAGCTACAAAATTAGGCACTTTCATCTTTTTAGATAATTCTATTACACTATATCCCTTTAACTGTAAAACTTTCGACATTAAAAGCAATCTAAATTGTCTTGTAATCATATGAATAATAAGTTGAGGAGGCTCGTTATTCAATATCATAATATTAAAAATTGATATAGCTTTATTAAACCTTTTTTCTGCAATAGCATCTACAAGTTCAAAAATATTACTTTGTAGAGATTTTATTAGTACTTTTTCTATATCCTCTTCTTTTATTCTCTGTTCTTCTCCTATATAATTAACAGTCTTTTCAATTTCATTCTTCATATCATATAGAGTAATTTCACTATTAGAGCTTAAATATCCTGTAATATCAATAAATCTATCTATACTCTTTTTATCTATAGTTTTGTTTTTCTTTTTAAATTCTTTTTCTACCCATTTCTCTAACTCACTACCTCTAATTTTATCAAACTCTATTATTCCACCTTGCTTTTTTATTGTTTTTACTATTTTTTTTCTTTTATCTATAGATGACCTCTTTATATTAAATATTAATATTGTAGAAGTAGATGGCTTATCTAAATAAGATAAAAGATCCTTAGTTTCTTCAATTTTGGCTTGTTTTGAAAACCAAGATGGATCATTTATTACAACCAATTTTTTTTCAGACATAAATGGAAGAGTTTCTGCTGCATTAATTGCTTCAACTGCATTTATATCTTTTCCATCAATAGTTATATAATTTAATGTTTCAAAGTTAGGATCAATATACTTTTCTTTAATTTTTTCTATACAAAAATCAATTAAAAATACTTCTTGTCCCAAAAATATATATATATTTTTCAAATCATTTTTTTTAATACCATCTATTAATCCTTTATATCCCATCAATTTTCTCCTTTGTAGATTCTAATCTTATATATACAATATTCATATACATGATACAAACAAATATTATACTATAATACACATCTCTTAATTCCAATTGTAATTTTTTATTAAACCAACTTACATTATAACTTCTAAAATTATTTTCAACTAAAATATTTCCTTGGTAATCAGTTCTTTTTATTTCTAAATTATTATTTTTTAACCTGTTAATCACTTCTTCATTTGGATGACCATAAGTATTTTTCCCCACACTTATTATAGCTAAATTAGCATTAATATCTTTCAAAATATCTTCTGTAGTAGAAGTCTTGCTTCCGTGATGACCTATTTTTATAATATCATATTTATCACTATTATATTTTACAAATTTATCTTCTAAAGCTTTTTCCGCATCTCCCATATACAAAACCTTTGTAGTATTATCTAAAGTTAAACTTATTATATTAGTATTGTTATTTTCTTCAGAGTCTACTATGCCACTATTATAAAACTTAAATTCTGCTACATCATATACTTTCAATACATTTTTTCTAGTAACATTAATCATTTTAATATTTCTTGATTTTGAAAGGTATTTTATTTCATTATATAAATTATTTTTTATATTATACTTATTATAATATATATTTTTCACTTTAATAAAGTCTGTTTTTAATATACTTATTAACCCTTCAACATGATCTTCATGAAAATGACTTATAAATACTCCATCTATTTCTGTAATATTGTTCTTTAAAAGATAAGGTATTAAGATTTTTTCTCCAATATCATAATCACTAAAAATATTACCACCAGAATCAATTAAAAAGGTCTTATCTTTTATTTTTATTAATGAGCTATCCCCTTGACCTACATCAATAAAATTAACACTCCATCTAAACTGAGAGAATGATATTACATTTAATAGTAATAAAAATATATATGTATAAAAAAACATCTTAATATACCTATATCTGAGTTTCTTTAAAACTTTAACTTTTATAATTAAATATATTATAATATAATAACAAACTATACTTGTAAGAGACCATGAAGATGATTTTATAATAATATTTAAGAATTCCTGGTGAAAATCTACTAAATAAGAAAAATAATATAATATTTTATCAATTATTTTCATAAACAAAATCGATATATTTGTGAATAAAGTTGATAATATAATTAACAATAAAACACTTATCAATACAAAAGACAATATAGGAATAAGTATAATATTAGATATTAAAGATGTTATCGATATATAATTAAAATGATATATTAATATAGGAATTGTACCTATTTGAACTGAAATTAAAGCTGATATTGTATTGCCAAATCTTACAGAAGCAAACATTTTTTTATTTATTATAGGAGTCAAAATCACTATAGAAAGTGTAGCTATAAATGATAATTGAAAACCTACATCAAATATCCACAAAGGATTATATATAAGTAATATAAACGCTACAAAGCTAATAATATTTATATAGTCTGGCTTTTTATATAATATTCTAGATATAATTATAAAAAATAATATAATACTTGATCTAAGTATAGAAGCAGGAAAACCTACAATATATCCATATGTAAAAATAAACAATAATGTTATAAAACTAGAAAGTTTATAATTTATCCCTAAATTACTAAGTAAAAACAATATCACACCTGCTATTATCCCTATATGAAGCCCTGATATAGCGAGTATATGTGCAATCCCAAGTTCTCTATACTGTTCCTTATAGTTTTCATCTAATGAAGATTCATCTCCTAAAATAATAGCTTTTATTATGTCACTATTTTTTTCACTTAAACTATTATCTAAGAAACTATTTACATATTCTTTTGATTTTAATTTTATTGTAGATAAAATATTGAATTTTATTTGTCCTTTAATTATGTAATTGTCAATTTCTACAATAGAATATATTTTCTGTGTATTTAAATATCTTTTATAATTAAATATTCCACTATTAGTATTTACATCAGGACTTTTTAAATCGGCTTGTCCTCTTATAACTGTTCCATAATTTAATTTTTTATTATTTTTTATTCTTATAATTGTATTTTCTTCAATATCATAAGCTTTGCTATTATAATATATTCTTTTAATTTCACCATTATATGTACTTGAATATTCATTATTTTTTATATTTTCTTTTATAACTATTTCAATGTCAATATTTTCATCTGTAAAATCTTTAGTTTTATATCCATGCATATTATAATATAATGAAACAAATCCTAATGATATAACAAATAATAAAACCATAATAATCTTTATATTTTTCTTTTTTAAAAATATAATTATGAGAAATCCTAAAAAAAATATCAAAGATAATAAAAATTCTATTTGAATATAATAAAAATATAATATTGAAATTATATATATTACTACAATACTCAAAAATGGTCTTTTCATATTTTTCTCCAGTTTTTATAATATTATATCATTTTTCACTAAAAAAAGTAAAAAAAGAAAAGGATCAATATTGATCCTTTTCTAATTATTTATTAGTCACCTAATGTTGCAACCATTACAGCTTTTATTGTATGCATTCTATTTTCTGCTTCAGCAAATACTACTGATTGCTTAGATTCAAATACTTCATCTGTTACTTCCATTGCTTCTAATCCAAATTTTTCATATATATCTTTTCCAACTTTTGTTTTAGTATCATGGAATGATGGTAAACAATGCATGAATATAGCTTCACTATCAGCTTTATTCATCATTTCTCTATTTACTTGGTATGGTTTTAATAAATTAATTCTTTCTTCCCATACTTCTTCTGGTTCACCCATTGATACCCAAACATCAGTATATATTACATCTACTCCAGCTACTCCATCATCTACTGAATCAGTAACAGTTATTTTTGCATCATTTTCTTTTGCAATTTCTTTAGCATTGTCTACTAATTCTTGATCTGGGAATAAGCTTTTAGGTGATACGATTCTAAAGTCCATACCCATTTTAGCAGCACCTATCATTAGAGAGTTTGCCATATTGTTTCTTCCATCTCCAACATATGCAAATTTAATTCCTTTAAGATAACCTTTATGTTCTTTTATAGTTAACCAGTCTGCTAATATTTGTGTTGGATGGAACTCGTCAGTTAATCCATTCCATACTGGTACTCCTGAGAATTCAGCTAAAGTTTCTACTGCTTCTTGAGAGAAACCTCTGTATTCAATACCATCATACATTCCACCAAGAACCCTTGCAGTATCTTTTACTGTTTCTTTTGTACCCATTTGACTTCCTGTAGGTCCTAAATATGTTACACCTGCACCTTGATCCATCGCTCCAACTTCAAATGCACATCTAGTTCTAGTTGAAGATTTTTCAAATATTAATGCAACATTTTTCCCCTTCATTGTTTGTCTTTCTGTTCCTGTATATTTAGCTCTTTTTAGATCTCTTGATAAATCAAGTAAATAATTAATCTCCTTTGGTGAATAATCTAATAATTTTAAAAAACTTCTTCCTCTTAAATTAACTGGCATAATAATCCTCCTTAAGTTTTTTGTTTTTATTTATTTATAATTAACACTTTAAAGTTATTTAATACTAAGCTTTTTCTCTAATTAAAGGCATACTCATACATCTTGGACCTCCACGGCCTCTTACAAGCTCTGTTCCTTCAACTTTGTGTAATTTAATTCCTTTTTCTTCTAATATTCTATTAGTTACATGGTTTCTAGCATATACAACAACTTCTCCCGGAGCAATTGTAAGTGTGTTTGATCCATCATTCCATTGTTCTCTTGCTGCATCTATTGGATCTCCACCAGCACATCTTATTAGTTCTACATTATCTAATTCAAGATGCTTTGCAAGTAGGTGCTCTAGAGTATCTCTTTCTCTTTCTATTTCTAAATTTCCATCTTTACCTTTAGTTATTGAAAATACGGTTAAAGGACCTTCAATTCCTGGATGGATTGTAAACTTGTCATAATCAATCATTGTAAATACTGTATCTAAATGCATAAATGCTCTTGATTTAGGTATGTCAAATGCAAGTATTGTTTCAAATGACTCGTTATTTTCAAATAATCTTTTAGCCAATTTTTCAACAGAAGCTGCATCTGTTCTTTGAGAAATACCAACTGCTAATACTTTCTCACTTAGTACAAGCTCATCTCCACCTTCAATAGATGTTTTTTCATCTCTATTTAACCAAATTGGTACTCCAGCATCTTTAAATCTTGGATGATATTTAAAAATATATTCTGCAAATATTGTTTCTCTATTTCTAGTTTCAGTTCTCATTTGATTTATAGTAATTCCTGTACCAATTGTTGCAAATGGATCTCTTGTGAAATAAAGATTTGTTAATGGATCTAATACTAATGGATAATCACTACTTGCCATATCTGCTAAAGATTCAGCTTTATAGTCTTTTAGTTCAGTCTTTCTAACTCCAGCCATTAAAGTATCTATTAATTCTTTATTATCTAAGTCACTAAAATGATCTTTTAATGCTTTTATAGTACCTTCACCATTTACATGTGCTTCTTCTAAAAATTGTTCAATAAATTTTTGTCTTACTTCTTTATCTTCAATAGATTCAGCAGCTAATTCTTCTAAATATACTACTTCTACTCCATTGTCTTTTAAAACTTGAGCAAAAGCATCATGCTCTTTTCTTGCAGCTTCTAAATCAGGGATGTCATCAAATAAAAGCCTTTCCATAAAATCAGGAGTTATGTTTTCAAGTTCACGTCCTGGTCTATGAAGTAATACTGTTTTTAGTTTACCTATTTCTGATGTAACGTTAATAGCTTTTTCATTACTCATAATATAGCCTCCTATTTTTATTTTAATTTATCTTTATGTTTATCTTTATTTATTTTGTTCCACTATATTAATTTAATACCCTCTAATATAGTTTTAAACAAAAATAAGATAATTATTAATATTTTTATTAATAATTATTCATTGAATGAATATATTTAAATTATAATATCAAGATTTTTTAATGTCAAATTATAAAAAGTGATTATATATGTGATATTTGTATAAATATACATAGCTATTTCAATATTGTCATATGTATAAATAAAGTAGCTAATAATAAGACTGCAATCGGTATCATTATTATTGTATCCAATTTTCATTATAAAAATAAATATACATTTAAATTTATAAAAATTTTTTTAAAAAAATAAAAAACAGGCTAAATTCAACCTATTTTTTATCCATAACATCTTTATATTCATATATTTTTTTCATATCTTCTTCATCAATATCCTTATTCCCATATCTAACTTTTTCATATTCTTCTATAAATTTTTTTGCTTTCCCCTCATCTTCTTTATTCTGTAATATAAACTCTCTAGGAGTAAATTCTTTTCTATAGTTATATCCTTGTTTAAGCATTATTTGTGATATCTGTATGAAAATCAATCTTACTTTATGAAGGTTTTCATTTTTAATTTGACCTGCTTTACTTCTTATAAATTTATTTTTGAAGTTGTTAACTATATTATGTCTATCAAATATAAATTCTTTTTCTTCTAATATAATATTTTCATTATCTTTTTTATTATTTTCTATATTTTTTGACATTCTATACAAGATATAAGCCAAAACAATTATTATACCAATTACCAAAGCCCATCCTAAATAATTAAATGCTAATTCCATAGTTTCATTTTGATTTTGTACTTCTAACAAATTTTCATTATTATTAGTAAGCTCTAATGTTGAATCATTAGTTTTTAATTCCGGATTAATTTTTGATATTATTTTTGATAAAAAATTATATATTATTGAAACTATAAAAATGAGTGGTGCTAATAATACATCTATTATTTTGTCTGAATTTGAATTTATTAATTTTATATTATAGCCTTCAAAAGAAAAATATATTATACTACCTATAATCATTATTATAAATATATTTGAAATAACATTAAATATTTTTAAATTCTTGCTTTTATTTATATGGTTATCACTTGCATAAGCATTATATAAATTTACTCTAATACTAAATATAAATGAAATAATTATGAAAATTAATATATATGGAATTATATCATTTACATACCATCTAGTATTTCCTATTAATATATCTAAGGAAAATAGTAATCCTATAATTAGAGTTAGTATGAATTTTTGAAAGATATCTTTATTGTAATATATTTGATTTTTTAATTTAATACCTTTTATCCAAATTAACAAATAAATAATAGTAAATAATATAAATAACATATTTGTTCGAGAACTATAGTATGAAAGTACCATAGAAGTAATAATCCCAATTAAAACTATTGCTTTTGATAAAAAAATTTTTAAATCCTTTTTTGTACTAATTAACTTAGATATTAAATAACTTGTTATAAATAATGAAAATATAAATAGTACGATTCTATTAAAATAAATATTATCTGTTACCATGCCTACTATTGTAATTATTAAAATCAAATATCTTAATCCTTCAAAAATAATTTTATAAATCATATTGCATCTCCTTTAGATTAAATATTTCCACATTTGAATCTAATAAATTTCTATTTGAAATATTTCTAAGGAATATGAGTTTTATATTGTATCCTAAATATATATACTCATTAATAAATTGTATAGTATTTTTATCTAAAAAAGGAGTTATCAATATAAATGTAGTATTTTTCCCATAGGTGTTTAATATTTCAAAAACTAAATTTTCTAATTTTATCTTTGACATCATAGACATTTTTGCTAGTGTATCTAATATCTCTTCCCCAATACCGAAATTTGCTTCTGGTGGTATTGAAACTATATTTTCTCCTAATAAATTATCAGTTTGTAATATGGAATTTGTAGAAAAGCCTACTGGAATATTTGACTCTATGCAGTTATTCATTATTGCTGCAGATATATCTATGCCTTTCTCTATTGAATCTTCATCAATATCTATCCAAGGTTTTTCATTACATTGTATATTAAGTATTATTTTTATGGAACTTTCTGATGTAAAGTCAAAATCTTTAACATATAAATCATTTGATTTTGCGGTAGCTTTCCAATCAATTATATTAAAACTGTCATTTAAATTATATTCTCGAACTCCTTTTATAGCCAAAGGGTCTGATATTATAAATCTTCTAACAGAAATTTCTCCTTGTGGCTCATTTTCTTCTACAATTAAATCATTAATATCTTTTATTTTAGGATAAACTATAATTTTTAAAGGTGAATTTATATTTATTATTCCTTTAGAAATTCCGATAAAATCCCCAATAGTAACCTTTAGATTATTAATATTATAATATCCCCTTTTACTTATATAAAATTTATTTCTTCTAGTAACTTTTTGATAAGGAAGTAAAGATGTTATTACTCTATAGATATTTGTATTTATACTCTTTTTATAGCTATAATTTTGATCAATATACTTTACTGGTTCTGGTAATTCAGAATAAATTTCTATCCAAGGTAAAGGTATTAATTTATAATTGCTTATTATGGTAGTAATCATTATCTCTTCTTCTGGGAATACTATATTTTTATTTGTAAACCTAGTATATTTTACATTTTTTATAGATATATTTTCCCATACTCTACTGAATATAATTAAAATAATTATAAAAATTAAAATAGATATAAAAATATTCATGTTTAACACCTAAGAACCTATTTTTTCTGAAGGTACTTTAGTATTTTTCACTATTTCTTCAATTATATTATCTGTATTAATATTAGAAAATCTAGATTTTCCTTGCACAATAATTCTATGTCTAAATACTTCCTTTATAATTTTTTTAATATCATCTGGAATTACAAAATCCCTTCCCTGTATTGCAGCTCTTGCCTGTGAACCTTTAAAAAGTGCTTGAGCTCCCCTTGGACTTATTCCAAGCTTTATATCATCATGATTTCTCGTATTTCTAACTAGTTCTAATATATAATTAATTAAATCATCATCTACTTCTACTTTTTCAAATAACTTTCTGGCTTTTAATATATCTTGTGAATCAACAACTGCTTTTATATCAGTAAAAGGACTTTTACTTTTAAATCTTTTAAGTATTTTAAACTCTTCCTCAAAATTAGGATAACCCATGGATAATTTCATGAAAAATCTATCTAATTGTGCTTCAGGTAATGGATAAGTACCTGAATTTTCTACTGGATTTTGTGTTGCTATAACAAAAAAGGGTTGTCCTAACAAATGTGTTTCTCCATCAATTGTTAATTGATTTTCTTCCATAGCTTCAAGTAAACTAGATTGAGTTCTAGGTGTTGCCCTATTAATTTCATCAGCAAGAACTAAATTGTTCATAAGCGGACCTTTTTTAAACATAAATTCACTTACCTTTTGATTAAAATAATTTATGCCAGTAATATCAGATGGCAATAAATCAGGAGTAAATTGTATTCTTGAAAAATTACTATCAATTGACTTTGCAATAGTTCTTGCAAGTAATGTTTTACCAAGCCCTGGTACATCTTCTAACAATATATGTCCTCCACATAATATAGATATAATAATATTTTCTATTATTTCATCTTTTCCTACTATTACTTTTTGAACATTTTTTTTAATGTTATCTGTCATCTCTTTTATTATCTGAATTTCCAATTTCCATTCCTCCAGTAAATTACCTTTTTAGTTTCTAGCTCTTTTAAAAACTGCTGCTATATTTCTTCCACTTGCTGAAGAAGTAAAACCTACCATCTCCCAACCTTCTTCTCCTAATTCATTTAACTTCTTTTCATGTTCCTTAGTAAGAACCATAGAAGTCATACCATGTAATCTAATATTTTCTACTTTATATTCAAACTTCAATATATTTCACCTCTTTTTTATATTATATAGAATATTAATTATTATTTTATCATAGTTTAAAACATATATATTATTTTTAAAATAATTAATATATAATTTTATATATTATGGTTATAAATATTAATATAATATTCAATTATTTATCTATGATATATACTATAATTATAATTGTTAGGAGATGAAAATATGGAGAAAAATAGAGTTCAAATTGATTGGCTAAATAAATTATATGATGATATTTATTATAGTGAGCTAGAAGATAGTGAACATTCTCTAGATATTATAAGTAATTTAATTTCAGACAAAGAAATTAAGTCAACAAATAAAGAAGATAAAAACCTTGTAGGTATTATTATAGAGGTAACTGAAGAACTAGTTGAGATTTTAGAAGGTGAAGATCTAAATCAAAGTGCTGAATTTATAAGTCAAAAAATCGAAGAAATACAAAATGGCGAATTCGATGAAGCATTTAGAGAAGAATATTTTCCTGATTTTTATGACTTAGAAGAAGATGAAGAAATTCCTTATGAAGATTTAGCAGTTCCCATAGCTATAGAAGAAGATGAAGAAATTCCTGAAGATGTTGATTTAGATGAATTAGACGAGTATTAAAAAAAATCCTATTAAATTAGGATTTCTTTTTTTTCGATTAATTCATTTATAAAATCAACTGCAGGTGAAGGTTTATAAAAGTATTTTAATTCTCCATGTTCATTATATAATATTTGAATTATTCTATAAACATCTTGAACCGTTATTTTATCAAAATCATACTTCAATAATTTATTTATGATATAACTTGCTAGTTCATTATCAATAACGTATACATCATAATCACTTTTTTTGAATGCCTTTCTAAGCTCTGATATTGTAAGAATATCTTTTAAGGCCATCTTATATATATTGTTATATTGATTTTCTATATCTACAACCATTTTAGACCAATGCTTAAATCCTTCTGTATTTAACTTAGGTAGCACTTTGTTTTTGTCTTCAAATATTTTTATTAAAAGAATTTTAAGGCAATGATTTATAGCAGATTTTGATATAAATAACTCATACCATCTTTCTTCACTTATATCCTTGTTTAGCCCACTTTTAGCCCTGATTTTTCTTATTATACCTATATTTTCATACTTGTATTTCATTATAAAAAAATCAATAAACTCTCTTAAATCTGATAGTAATGCTTCGTTATTGTTCAAAACACTAACCTCCTTTTATAAAGGATTATTGACAAATTATATATTATTATACTTCTAATAAACTTTCTTTATATCTAAAGTAGGATGATTTTCATACTTCAAAACTTTACCTTCCCAAGTTCTAATCATTATATAATCTTTTCCCCTTGAAATTAAATATTCTGGTAATATTGGTGTCTTACCTTGACCTTTAGGAGCATTAATTATATAAGTAGGTATTGCCATTCCAGATGTATAACCTCTTAGGTATTCCATTATTTCTATTCCATCGTCTACAGAAGTATTGAAATGAGTAGTTCCCTTTACATGTTTAGCATGAAATATATAATATGGTTTAACCCTTATCTTAAGTAATTCATGATTTAATGATCTCATTATATATTTATCGTTATTTATTCCATTTAGTAATACTGCTTGATTTCCTAATGGTATCCCTGCATTTGCTAATTTTTCACAAGCTTCCTTGGATTCTCTTGTTATTTCTTTAGGATGATTAAAATGAGAGTTTATATATATTGGGTGATATTTTTTTAACATATCAACTAGGTTATCAGTAATTCGTTGCGGCATAGTAACAAGTGTTCTTGATCCTATTCTTATATATTCAACATGAGGTATTTCTTTAAGACTTTTGAGTATCCATTCTAACCTATCGTCTGATAAAGTAAGGGGATCTCCTCCAGTTATTAGAACATCTCTTATTTCAGGATTATTTTTAATATAATTAATAGATTCATTTATTGACTCAGTATTAGTATGATTGTCAACTTGACCTATATTTCTTCTCCTTTGACAATGTCTACAGTACATAGCACATTCATTTGTAACATTTATTATTAATCTATCAGGATATCTTCTTGTAATACTTCCAGCAGGGTTTGTATATTCTTCTCCCATAGGATCATTATCTCCTACCTCATCTACTATTTCAATTATAGATGGTATCGATAACATTCTAATTGGGTCATATTTATCATTTTTATGCATTAAGCTTATATAATATGGAGAAATTGCCCATCTATATTTTTTACCTACTTTTTCTATTGAGCTCTTTTCCACATCAGATAATTCTATTAATTTATTTAATGTTTCTATATCAGAAACTCTATTTTTCAATTGCCATTTATAGTCGTTCCAATCTTCTTCATTAGCATTTAGAACTTCTAAAATATGCTTTTTATTTTCATTATATTCCTCTTCTAACTCAAGTCCTTTTGGTATAGAATCTCTGATTTTTAAGTAATCATCGATTGATTTACGTAAAACTTCAGCCCTTTCTAAAGATGCTTTCCTTTTTAATTTCTGTTCTTTCATAACATTCCTCCTATTGTGAATTTATATGATAATCTACAACTCTAGCAATTTATTCAATTAATATATAATTTTATTACCAGTTGTAAGAATAATTTAGATTTCTTTACTCATAAAAAAGTTTTAATTTTAATACTATTAGTAGTAAGAGAAATTAGATAAGTCATAAAAATGTGAATTTTGCAAAAGTTATTCTAAATTTAATTATAACCTTAAGTTTAGGTGTTGTCAATTTTATTAAAGGAGATAATATAAATGAAAACTTCTAATTCTATGTTTTTTATTATATCATTTTTTATAATAATAGTTTTAATTTTATTTTTAAGTTACAAGGTTATGCCTAGTACAAATTCTAAATCTGATAATTTTATTTTAACGGAAGGTATTATAGATGACTATTTTTCTGATGATATAAATAAAAAAGCAAACTCTATAGATAAAATAAAAGAAATAGTTCTTTATGATTTAGGATTTGAAAATTGGATGGAATATAAAGAATATATGGATATATTAATATTCCCAACGGATCTTGAAAATAATCCAGATATAGATATTATAATTGGTTTAAATTTATCTAAAGATACTGGATTAATAGCAATTTACACAAAGGAAAATAGTAATTATGTTTTAAATAATTTTATTAAAGATTTATCTTATATTGATTATATAAGTACCTATGAAGTTAATGATGAATTTTTCTTAGCTGTAGAAGAAACAATTGATGAAAAACTTGGCGGGTATTTTTATGATGAAAAACTTGTGATATATTATAAAGAAGAAAGTTTTAATAAAGTTTTTGAAGATAGCAAGATATATGAATCATATTTTTATGAAGGATGGAAAAAAGAAGATATAAAAAATCCAAAATGGTTCAAATTAACGGAAAATAATATTATAGATATTATAGAAGATAAAGATAATATAAAAATTAAAGATAATAAAGAATTAAAACTCTATGTTAGTGAAGAATCCTCCACTTCTATACCAAGTAATTTCGATGAATATAAATCAAAAAAATTTAATTTAAATTATTTTTGGGATAAAGATTTAAATTATTTTATTCAAAATAGAGGAATATTAGTTGACTCTGGAGAATTAATAGGTATTGTTTCTATTTCAAATCAAAATATAGATTATTACTTAGATAATCAAGAAGTAACTTATAAAATAATTGATCAAAAAGGAAATATACGACATGAAAGTTTAGATAAAATCAGGGTATTAAACTAATATAAAAACTGTGAAACTTTAAAGAGGTGTTAATGATGACGGAAAAAGTTTATTTAGAAAATCCTTATTTGATGAAATTGAATGCTAAAATAGTGGAAAATAAATTTAAAAATAATAAATTTTATGTAATATTAAATAGAACAATATTTTATCCCAATATGTCTGGAGGACAATTAGGTGATAAAGGTAGTATTGATGGAATTGAAGTTTTAGATGTTTACGAAAAGAATGATGATATAATACATGTTTTAAGTGATTTACCTAAAAACGAAATTGTTGAATTATGTATTAACTGGGATATAAGATTTCAAAATATGCAACAACATACAGGCCAGCATATAGTCTCCAATGCCTTCTCAAAGCTACTTGATTTTGAAACAATAAGTTTTCATATGACTAAAGATTTTAATTATATAGATATGAAAGCTAATTTTCTAAATCAAAATATTATAGATAAAATAGAATCTTATTCTAATAGAATTGTATTTTCTAATTTTGAAATTTATTGTTATATTAGTAATCATAAAAACCTCTCAAAAATACCTTTGAGAGGAACTCCCAAAAAAGAAAAAGATATTAGAATAGTAGAAATTAATAACTTAGATTTTTGTGCTTGTGGTGGAACACATCATAGAAGAACAGGCGAAGTAGGTCTTATAAAACTAATAAATTGGTATAAAATTAAAGAAAATTATAGAGTTGAATTTGTATGTGGTGTAAAAGCATTAGAAGATTATAATTTTAAAAATAATATAATTACTAAACTTAAAAATGATCTTAGTATAAATATTAATGAAACTTTAGAGTCAATAAATAAAATTAAATCAGAGTTAGAAGACTATAAAAAATCTAATACAATTTTAAAGTCTAAATTAATTGATTATAAGACTATTTGGTTAAAAAATAATTCAATCAAATATAAAAATATAAAAATAATATCTGATGCTATAGATGAATTTGATTTAAATGAAACAAGAAAAATTATTAATAATATCTCTTGTTACAATAATTATGTAATGATAATAGGTATAAATCAAAATAATAAATCTCAGTTTATTATAGCAAAATCTTCCAACTTAAATATAGATATTAAAAATATTTTTGATAAGTTACTTTATTCAATTAATGGTAATGGTGGTGGAAATGAAAATATATACCAAGGTGGATGTAACGAACCTAATAAAGCACAATCAATAGTTACTACTGGTTTAAATTTAATAAAAGAAGAAATAAATAGATAGGTATTCATACCTATCTATTTATCATAAACTCTTCTATCTCATCTACAGTTTTTATTATATCTTTAGATAAATTTATACATCCATCCTCTGTAACTAAAACATCATCTTCTATTCTTATACCTATATTTTCATCTTCAATATATAATCCTGGTTCAACTGTTATAACCATTCCTTTTTCTAATTTTCTTTCTCTATCCCCTACATCATGAGTATCTAATCCCATATGATGTGATACTCCATGAAAATAATACTTTGTTATCTCGTCATCATTTTTCAATATGTTTAATTTTTTAGCTTTTTCTATTAATATACTTTTAGTATAATCATTAAGTTCTTTTAAAGTAATTCCTGGTTTAACTTTTTCTATTGTTTTTATCTCCGCCTCTAATACTGCTTCGTAAACTTCTCTCTGTCTTTTAGAAAATTTTCCATTTATAGGGAATGTTCTTGAAATATCTGAACTATAATAATTCCATTTTGATCCTAAATCAAATAATATTAAGTCACTTTCCTTAAGAATTTGATCATTTTCTTCATAATGTAATATTGTTGCATTTTTACCTGAAGCTGCTATAGTTTTAAATGCATAATCTTTAGCCCCATTATACTTTATACTAAAATCAAAAAAAGCTTCCAATTGATATTCATATAATCCAGGTTTAGAGTTTTTCATTAAACTTTCTATTCCTTCTTTAGTTATAGATATAGCTTTTTTAATATTTTTTATTTCTTCTTCACTTTTTATTATTCTCATATCACTTATTTTATTATAAATGTTTTTAATATTTATTTGCGGATATTTTTCATTTAAATCTCTTGCAAACAAATGAGACTTTTTAAAATCATCATCCCAATTAGATTTTTCTAAATCAAGATATACATTTTCAATATTTTTAGTGTTTAAAATTGAATTTAAATTAGATTTAAATTCTTCTAAATAAATTACTTTTTCTATCCCACTTATGCTTTTAACTTCATCTTTTCTAAGTTTTTTACCAACCCATTTTTCTAGCTGTGGATTAGGTTTTTCTATATAAATTCTTTCAACTATTTTATCATTTGTTTTTAAAACTACTAATATAAATTTCTCTCTTTTAAGTCCTGTATTATAATAAAAATTCATATTAGGTAAAAACTCATAATCTTCATCTGCGCTTTTATGAGGTGGATTACCTGAAAATAATATTACTAAAGAATTATTCTCTAAATTTTCTACTAATTTCTTTCTATTTTGTATAAAAAAACTTTTTTCCATAAAACCCCTCCTAGTTTTTATTATTTATATTTTTATTAATATCTTTATAGCTTAAAATAAAATAAGAATATTCTATTGATAATATAGATGCATTAAATAATACTAAAAATAATGAATATATATAATTTTTAATACTATTATTTATGGAAAACATATAACTGAAAATTCCATTAACGAGTAATATTAAACTCATAATGAAAATTAATATTATAATCACCTTAAATCTAACTTTTGAATTTAATTTAAAGCAGTTTCTTATAACTCTAAGCATTATATAAGTAATCCAAATTGTATATATAATTATGTAAATAAAATAAACACTTTCAAACAATTTCTTATTATCAAATTTATATATACTATATACAAAAAATATAAAACTAATTAAACGAATAAGTATTCCAAGTGGTGATACTTTTTTTATTTTATTTTTTTTTCTCATATGTACCTTACCTTTCTTTTTATATTATAACATAATAATTTTTCTAGTAAATTGTTATGTTATAATACATATCATCTATTTTTTATGTTATAATTATTCTTGCAATACAATTTAAAGGAGAGTGTGTATGAGTTTATATAAAGAATGGACAAATTTAGTGGAATCACATGCTACGCCAGAACAATATGAAGAATTTTGGAAATTGTATCTTCCACAAGAACAAAAAATTTATGAAGCGATATTATCTAATAAAGAAAATATTGTAAAAGGAAATATAAAAGATTTAGCATCAAAATTCGATGTAGAACCTGTTATACTTACAGGATTTATTGATGGTATAAATTCTAGTTTAAACAATGAGATAGATTTAGATTCACTAGAAGAAAATAATAATATAGAAATCAATATTAACTTTGAAAAATTATTTTATAATATGCATGATGCTAAAGCAAAATGGCTTTATAAATTACCTCAATGGGAAGATGTTTTATCTAAAGAAAAAAGAAAAGAGATTAAAAAAGAATATGATAAAACAGTTATAGTAGTAAAAGAAGAAAAAATTGGTAGAAACGACCCTTGCCCTTGTGGAAGTGGTAAAAAGTATAAAAAGTGTTGTTTAAATAAATAAATGGATAAACCATATGGTTTATCCATTTATTTACTATAATAAACTTAATCCTTGTTTATTAAGTTCCTTTTCTCTACTTTTAAGACCTTCTATTACAATATTTAAATGTTCATTAAAATCCATTTCTATATCTTCTGCACTCTCTTTTATCTGATCTCTATCTACCGCAGCAGCAAAGGATTTTGTTTTTAATTTCTTTTTTACAGACTTAGGTTTTAAACCTTCAAATTTAGTAGGTCTTACAAGTGCTGATGCTACCACGAAGCTAGATAATTCATCTATAGCATATAATGTTTTTGCCATAAGAGAATTTCTTTCTTCTTCTTTTGATCCATGTCCCTTTATAGCATGTATTATATCTTCATCTATTCCCTTTTTCCTTAAAATGTCTATACCTTTATAAGGATGCTCATCTGGATACATTTCAAAATCAATATCATGCAGTAATCCTGATATAGACCATCTCTCTACATCTTCATCAAAATGTTTAGCATAAGCTATCATACTTGATTCAACTGCAAGTGAATGTTTTATAAGACTATCTTCTTTAACATATTCTTTTAATAATTCAAAAGCTTTTTCCCTATTCAAAATATCACTCCTAAATAAATAATTATATTCCATCATATCATATAATTATTTGAATTTACAGATATTTTTGCGATTAATTTTTAACATTAGTTTTTGAAATTTCTTTTTCAACAGGCGTTTTTAAAAATATTAATAATCCTATTACAAATAATACTATTATACTAAATACGCCATAATTTGTTTGTCCAGTAATATGTGTTACTCCCCCTACAAGAAGTGGCCCCATTATTGCTGCAAATTTTCCAAATATATTATAGAAACCAAAAAACTCACTTGAATTTTCTTTTGGTACTAATTTTCCAAAATAAGATCTGCTTAATCCCTGAACTCCTCCTTGAGATGTTCCTACAAGTATAGCAAGTAACCAAAAATCAAAAGCACTATCCAAAAAATATGCATAAATACAAATAAATATATATACTATTATGCCAAATATAATCATTTTTCTAGCAGTAAATCGTTCTGCTAATTTCCCATAAATAATTGCAAAAGGAAATGCTACAAATTGAGTGACCAATAGAACTATTAAGAGAGTAGTCATACCTATACCTAAATCTGCTCCATAACTTGTAGCCATTTTAATTATAGTTGATACACCATCAATATAGAAAAAATAAGCAACTAAAAATATAAATACTTGTTTATGTTTTGTTATGTTTTTAAAAGTATTATATAATCTTATAAAACTTTTTTTCATTACTTTATCTTCTCTTTTAATACCATAAACTTGTTTTACATTTTTTATCATAGGTAAAGAAAATACTCCCCACCATAATGCAGTTATTATAAAAGATATTTTAAATGCAAGAGACATACTCATAGAAATAATCTCCATCTGAGAAAGTATAACTATTGCAAGGGATATAATAAATGGTATTGTGCTTCCTATGTAGCCAAGTGCAAATCCATATGTAGAAACCTTATCCATTTTATCTTTAGTAGTAACATCCGTAAGAAAAGCATCATAAAAAACATTTGCTCCTGCAAATCCTACAGAACTTATAAGATAAAATATTAATAATATAGGCCATAATCCAGTAGTAACAAAAGAAAGTCCTAAGGTTGCAAATATACCAAGAGATACAAAGCTTACAAAAAATATCTTTTTATATCCTCTATAATCTGCCATTGTTCCCAGTATAGGTGCAATTATTGCAATTATAAACGTAGCTAAGGAATTAATATATCCCCAGTATGCTGTTGACATTGATTGAGTTTTTCCTGCATCTGTTAAAATCATTTTAAAAAATAAAGGCAAGATTGTAGAAACTACAGTAAGTGTATAAGCAGAATTAGCCCAGTCATAAAGTATCCAACTTTTTTCTAGTTTATTCATTTTATTCATCTTAATCCCCCTATCAATTAATTATTTCATCTAACGTCCTTCCGTCTATATTTTCCATCCTAAACCCTAATAATTTGGAAAAAGTGTTTGCATAATCTATCAAATTCATATTTTCTAATATGATATTTTTCTTAATCCCTTTTCCTTTTGCCATAAATACAGTTGTATAATTTTCTTTAAAAGGTGAATATCCATGTGTTGATAAAGTTACATGTGGAACTTGTCCTACATCATTCTTATCTATGTGTTCTATTACATTTCTGTCATGATTGTCTAGAAAATAATATCCTTCTTTTGCTTCAAGCATAAAACTACAATTTTCATCTGCACCTAATTCTTTTGCCTGACTTGATGAAAATATATCCTCAATACAATTATATTTATCATTAAACTTATTTAATACATTTAATACTTTTTCCTTTACCTGACTATCATCATTATTTATATAAATATAAGCAGAACCATCACAATTTTTAAGTATTGCTTTCCAACTTTTTATATTTCCAATATTATCAACTTCAATAAGTCCATTATCTTTAAAAAGTTTATTAATACAAATAATTTTATCTTCATTTAAACTACTATGATCTCCTAATAGAATAATGGTACTTTCATCATACATATTTGATTTCTTAAGGGTATTTATTATTTTTCCTAATCTATTATCATGTCTTTTCAATGCATCTTTGGCTTCTTTAGAATAAAATCCAAAATTATGTCTTATAGTATCTAAATCAGTAAAATGAACCATTGTAACATCTGGTTTCTTATTTTCTAATGTATAATTTAAACAACTACTTGTAAAATTATCTAATTCAGGTTGAGATTTGCCTTTTCTTATATTTCCATATTTAAAATTCATTGATAATTGATAAATTGGACTCCCATTTAGTAAAGAAACTATTATTTGATTTTCCCATTTTCTATTTGCAAATATCTCAGGCATATTATACTGTATTTTTGATTTAGCAGTTACAGGCCATAAAAGTGCAGCTACTTTCATTCCTTTTTGTATTGCTATATCATAAAATGTTTCTGACTTAATAGATTTTCTATGCCAATACCAATCAGGAGAAGCTGTATTTAATTGTAAAAAAGTATTGTTTATTACTCCATGATTATTAGGATATTTCCCTGTAACTATACTAGTATGTGCAGGATAAGTAAGACTTGGATAAACACTATATACATTTTTACAATATGATGAGTCCTGGATAAACTCTTTAAAATTTGGTAATTTATTTATATAATCAAAATCTAAAGTTGATAAGCCATCAAATGAAACAATTATTAAATGTTTAGTTTTTCTACCCATTCTTATTCTTCCTCTCATGATCTATTAGCCATTGCTTTCTCCATAAACCTGAACCATATCCAACTAATTTTCCATTACTACCTATAACTCTATGACAAGGTATTATTATTGAAATATTATTTTTGTTATTAGCATTTCCTACTGCTCTATATGCTTTTTCATTGTTAATATCTTTTGCTATATCTCCATAAGAACACACTTCACCATAATTAATATTTTGTAATGCATTCCAAACTTTTTCTTGAAATTTAGTTCCTTGTATTTTAATAGGAATAGAAAATTCTTTTCTATTTCCTTTAAGATACTCTTCTAATTGTCTTTTACATTTTAAATTTAATTCATTATATTTTTCCTTAAATCTTATTTGTTTAACAAAATTCACAGATAAAATATATTTATCATCAGCTTGTATTTCTATAATTCCTATAGGTGAATCTAAATACAATATATAATTTAAATTTTCTTTGATTATAATCAACTCCTTAAATAAATCTTCGTTAACTAATATGATAAATTTGGTTGACAATGATTAAACTTTATTATATTATAACATTGTTAACATTAGCAGGTTTTGATAGTTAACAATACATGTTTGGAGGTAATATATGAAAACAAGAGATATAACATTAATTTCCTTATTTGTAGCATTAACAGCTGTTTGTGCACAAATATCAATACCATTACCATCAGGGGTTCCAATTACATTACAAATTTTAGCTGTATTTTTGTCAGGAGCAATTTTAGGAAGTAAATATGGGTTCTTATCACAAATAGTATATCTTTTATTAGGAACTGTAGGTATTCCATTATTTTCTTTAGGTACAGGTGGATTACAAATATTATTAGGCCTTACTGGAGGATATATTTGGAGTTTTCCTATTGCTAGTTTTATTATAGGATTAATTACAGAAAAAACTAGTCACAATTCTAATAAACAAAAAATATTTCAATATGGTATCTCTTTTTTTATTGGTCTAGTTATAATATATCTTTTTGGATCTGTCCAGTTTTACATATTATCAAATATGACTTATATAGACACTATAAAAGTCACAATATTACCATTTATAATACCAGATCTGATAAAAATAGCAATTTCTGTTCCACTGGCAATTAAAATAAAAAATTCTCTATTAAAATCAAATTTGTTATATATATAATATCATATATACAAAATAAAAACCCATATGGGTTTTTATTTTGTATATTGTAAAATTCTATTTATTAATATATTTTTAAATTCATCTACTTTTTCAAAATCAATATTTTCAACATAATATTTCTCTAATTCATCATGTAAAGACTTTGCATTTCTAATATTATCTATCCCTTTGTCAATTAACATATTAGCCATTTTTTGATCCTCATCCATTATTTCTTTATACATACTATAAAGATTTTGATTTCTATAATCGTTAAGATTTAATGTTTTTTGCTTATCTTTAAATTTTCCATTTATAGTTATACCTACTTTTATATCTTTTATATATATAGTTTCTATTTTTTGTGGAATTAAAGGAGTGTGTAAAATTTCCACATCTAATCCTCTTTCAATAGCAGACTTATAAATTCTTTTAAATAACGTAGTCTTTCCTGTACCTGGATCTCCACTTATACTATAAATATTTATAGCATTTGATAATACTGATTCTGTGTAATTAACAAATCCCTCTGGTGTATAAGAGCTTCCAAATAAATGTCTTTCATTCCCTCTTTTATCAGAATAAGTTTGACCCATAAACAATTCAGAAATAAATTGATTAGTTTCTAAATTTATTTTTCCAAAGTCCATAAAACTAGAATTAAGATCAATAACATTTTGTAATATATTTTTAGCTGCTCTTAAATATTTATATCCTCTTTTAAAACTATTACTCACTTTTTCGTTTACAGATATTATTTCCTTTTTATTATCTTCCATTTTTTTTGTATCCCAAAAATCTCCCATATTTATTATTTCATCTACTGCGCCAGGATTTTTTGCTGCAATTGTATGTGGTGAAGTTGCATCAATCATTGCTACTTTTATTTTAGGTATAACTACAGCATCTATACTATTGTTATCTGAAGAGCAATGATGATATTCTAAATCATAACCTCTATTATAAAATTCTCTTCCTATATTCTTCATTAATGAAGATTTACCAGTTCCTGGCCCTCCTTTTACTAAAAATATTCTATTAGCATCTTTTCCTATAATATAATCATAATATGAAAAGAAACCGTCCCCTGTATTTCCACCTGGAAAATAATCTTTTATTACTGGCATATTATTACCCCTCTCTTATTTGATTTTTAACTTTAAAATCTTTTATTAGTTTTTCCTTTTTATCTTTCTTAAACTGCTTTATTTCATATTCCCTTTTTGTTGCCTTTTTTTTGGTACTATACTTTTCATAATACTCTAATGTCACCGGCAACCTTCCTCGTGTGTATTTTGCCCCTTTTCCACTATTATGTACTTTTAATCTATTTTTTATATCTACTGTCCATCCAGTATATAAAGTATTATCACTACATCTTAATATATAAACATAATTCATAATAATTCATCCTATTCATTTTCTCTGTTCTTTAATAATAATAATACAAGTTCATAATTTATTTTTATTGTATTATTTTCTTTAATATTATCTATTACTTTATAATAAATTTCTTGCTTCTTCTTTTCTTCTAGTAAATAATAATAATTCTGCATGTTTAAAAACTTAATATATTCCTCTTCTGTATATATCTTATGCCAATTATAAATTTTTGTTTCCACATCATAGAATTTATAATTATTTACTATATCATTTTTTACATCAAATATTTTATCCCTAGAATAATTAAAGCTAGGACATGATGTCCATATTAAAGCTAATGTTCCTTGTCTCTTCAAAATACTTTGTATTTTAGTCATACTTATGTCTCTATTCAAATATTGAAAAGAATTTGCACATATTATAATATCATATTTTTCATTTGGCCCTTGCCATTCTTCAAATGAAGATATATATATATTTATATTACCTCTAAATTTTTTATCCATATAAGATGCTAATTCATATTCCCTCTCTATACAATTTATATTATTAAATTTTAAATCTAATAATCTCTTAGTAGCCTTACCAGTGCCAGAACCTATTTCTAATATATTACTATTCAATTTTAAATTTGCACAACTCATCATGTCCCAAAAAATTTTAATTGGATAATCTGATATTAGCTTATCATATTCTTGAAATGCTCTATCTAGACTCTGACTTTTAACATTATACATTTTTAACCCTCTTTTAAATTTGATCTTATATATTATATTATATTTTACTCATTTATATTATATTTATTTTATACCCATATTTATGTTATAATTAATTCTAAAATACTGGAGGGTTTTTATGATAAAAGCAGAAAAAATATTTAGAGAAAATATAGAAGAAATACTCGAAAATGGTTATAGTACTGAGAATGAAAAAGTAAGACCTCACTATGAGGATGGTACGCCAAGCCATACATTATTTATACCTCAAACATACGAAAAATATGATATTTCCAAGGGAGAATTTCCTATAATATCACTTCGACCTATAGCATGGAAGAGTGGTATAAAAGAAATATTATGGATATATCAAGATCAAAGTAATGAACTTTCTACACTAAAAGAAAAATACAATATTCATTGGTGGGATGATTGGAATGTTGGTGATGGAACAATTGGGATGAGATATGGTGCTACTGTTAAAAAATATGATCTTATGAATAAATTGCTTGATGGTTTGAAAAATGAACCTTATGGTAGACGTCATATTATGGACTTGTATCAATATAGTGATTTTGAAGAAAGTAAAGGATTGCACCCTTGTGCTTTCATGACTCTTTGGACAGTTAGAGGTGAATTTTTAGATATGACATTAGTACAGCGTTCAAACGACTACCTTGTAGCTGGACATATAAATAAAATTCAATATGTAGCACTATTAATGATGGTTGCAAAATCTACAGGCTATAAACCTGGTATATTTACTCATTTAGTTCAAAATCTTCATATTTATGATAGACATATTGAACAAGCAAAGAAACTTTTAAATAGAACTCCTAGTGATAATCAACCTAAATTAATACTTGATACAGATAAAACAAATTTTTATGAATTTACAATAAATGATTTTAAAATGCAAAATTATGATCCAATTAAGCCTCAACTAAATTTTGAACTTGCAATATAAGGAGATAATTATGAATATAAATATGATTGTAGCAATAGATAAAAATTTTGGAATAGGTTATAAAAATAAACTATTAACGCATATACCTGAGGACCTTAAATATTTTAAAAGTGTAACTAAAGGACATGTTTTAATTATGGGATATAATACCTATATGTCATTACCTAAAAGGCCTCTTCCAGATAGAACAACTATAGTATTAACTAGAAAAGATAAAAGCTCTCATAACGAGTTAAAAGATGTAATAGTATGTAACAGCATAGACAATATATTTGAAACGCTTAAAAGGCAAGATTTAAAGAATAAGAAAGTATTTGTCTGTGGGGGAGAATCTATTTATAGTCAATTTACGAAATATGCAAATACTTTATATATAACTCATTTATTTAAAGAATTTAAAGCAGATACTTTCTTTCCTGAAATCAAAAAAGAAAATTGGGAAATATCAGAAGTTAAAGCAGACTTTGAAAATATTCATAACAAAATTCCTCATATATTTACTATATATAATAAAAAATAGGCCAAAGGCCTATTTTTTATTATTTATCTTCTATATCATATTCTACATCTTCTACTACATTTTTATTTTTAAAATTAACCACGTTTTTCTTTTTAGGTATATATTTTTCTAGATAATCTGATAATTTGCTATATGTATATAAAAATATAACAATATCATCTATCCAACCTAAAAATAAAATAGGATCAGGTATAATGTCAAGCGGAAATATTAAATACATTGCTGCAAGAACAATTAATGCTTTTTTAGGTAAAGATACATCTCTATCTTTAAAAAATTTGGGTATCATACTTAATTTATAAATAAATTTACTCATTTTCCTCATCCCTTTATTAAATTTATAATATATATACCCTTTCTAAAAAAACTGAATAAAAATTATTTAAATAACTGAAAAATCACATTTAGGTAATTTATTCTTCAAGTTTATTTCTATGCTATTTTCCTGTTCTTTTCCAGATGGAGATTCTCCCATTACAATATCTGTTATTTTTTTATCCTTTGCAAAGTCAACTATTGCTTTAATTACATCCTTTGATCTAATTACAGTTAAATCTGCTCCCACAGCTTTTGAAACTCTAAAAAGATATTCTAATGCTCTACTATCATTGTTCTCATAAAGAAAAGTATCATTTTCATTTACTACATGAATAACATATAACTCATCATTTTCTTTATCAACCTTATTACTTCCACCCTCTATAAGTCTTTCACAAGTCTTTTGTTGAGTAACACATACCATAACTTTTTTAGTTTTCATTTATTACTCCTTTCACTAAATATATAATCAATTTAGCTTTATGATATAACTATTATATCAACATTTTTTTAAAAAACCAAATAAAAAAACGCCATAGGCGTTTAAATTGGCGGGAATATGTGAGAATCGAACTCACCCAGGACGCTCCTAACGCCCCGAACTGGTTTTGAAGACCAGAAGGCACACCAGCACCCATCTACTCCCTTATTATCTTTTGTACTTTTATAGTATAACACAAGTTATTTACTTGTCAAGAAGTAGTATAAATATTAAGTTACATTAATATATTTCATTTATTTTAAATGTCTTTTCTAATTGAGCATCTGAATATTCCATACTAAATAATTTATTATACTTTACCTTTTTATCATCATTTGTAATAGCCTCAACTACAACATCTACTAATAAAGTCTTTTTGTAATTATTTAATTTATATGATTTAATATTATACTTTTTTACATTCTTATCTATATATTGTATTTCATAATATACTCTACTCTTTTTATCTGTATTTTTAAATAATGAAGCTAATTTAGAGCTTTCTCTATTGTTTAACATATTATAATAATCTTTTATTGTATCAAATGGATTTATAAATTTGTCTTCTACTAATAATTCACTATATTGTAATGGCTTTTCTATATTCATTACATTTGATAAAAATTCCTTCTTTTCACCATCTATTAATAATTGTACACTTTTTATAGAGTCTAATTCTGTAATAGTATTTACAATAGAATAAGTTAATAATACTTCTTCGCTAGGTGATAAGTCCTCTTTTATTATATCATTTGATAAATTTATATATGCAATTTGATTTTCGATGTCAATAGAACGTATTTTAGTCTCTTTAGGAATTAAATTATCTATATTTTCTCCATCTAAGCCACTTATTAATTCTTCTAATATTTCTAGCTCTATATTCTTTGTTATATCTTCTATTTTTTTGTTTTTCATTACTAATTTTTCATTATACTTATCAGAGTAATAGAGTATCGCATCAAAATTATTTTCTAAAGGATGAGGAGATATTATCGGAGACTTACTATCTGAAGTTAACATATCATCGTAAGTTTGACATCCACTAATTATAGTAGCTATAAATATAATAATTATCATTATATTTATATTTTTAAAATAAATTTTCACAATATCACCTTCCTTAATCTAAAGATACATTATCATCTAATGGTAATTTTATATAAAATTTTGTTCCTTTATTTATTTCACTTTTTACTTCTATATTACCTTGATGCAATGTTATTATTTGATTTGCTATAGAAAGTCCTAATCCAGTACCACCAGTATTTCTAGTTCTAGCCTTATCTACTCTATAAAATCTCTCAAAAATATGTTCTAAATCTTTTTCTGGTATACCTATTCCATTGTCTTTTATTTCAATAATAGCATTTTTATTATCAGAATATAATATAACATCTACATTTCCATTTTCATGAGTATATTTAATTGCATTATGAATAATATTAATTATAGCTTGCTGTATCTTATTTTTATCAACATTTAATTGAATTTTAGCCTTTTCAATATAATTTAATTCGATATTTTTTTCTTCTGAAATAGGCTTCAATCTTGTAATGATTTTTTCTAATAAATGATTTATATAAGTTACTTTATAGTTTAAATTTAATTTTTCCTTATCTAAATCAACTAAAGATAATAAATCATCAATTATATTATTCAATCTATCTATTTCAGAATCAATATCTGATAAAAACTCTTTATATACATTTTCATCAACTGTATCTTGATGCAAAAGTGATTCTGATAATAATTTAATAGAGCTAAGAGGTGTTCTAAGTTCATGTGAAACGTTGGCCACAAAATCTTTCCTCTGAATATCAACTTGATCTAACTTTGTACTCATTATATTAAATGCATTAGCTAGTTGATTAAATTCATCATTTGTATGAATTTCAACTTTTTGGTTTAAATTTCCTCGTGCCATATTTAATATTACATTAGTAAATTTTTGTATTGGTTTTGAAAAAATATTAGCCAATATAAAACTAATTATAGCTACAAATATAACACTTAAAAATGATATCCAATATAGTGCATTTTTAATACTATTAACTCTCACAAATATATTATCTATTGAAGTAGATGTAAGTACTGCTCCCTCTATTTTACCATTTATAATAAGTGGAACTGATGTATATAATAAATGTCCGTATTCTTTAAAATTATAATCATTAGAAATATTCTTACCTTTTAATGCTGAGTTAATTTCTTTATGTTCAAATTCTTGTCCTCTAAATTCTTCTTTTGAGTCAATAGTTACATTTCCATCTTCATCTACAATAATAATCCTTGAATTAATTTCTTTACCATAATTTATAACTTCATTTTTAGTTATTTCATATATTATAGAATTAGAATTAGAACTAGTATAATAATCAATATCATTTGCTATTATATTAGTTTTGGCAAGCATATCAATTTTCTTTTCTTCTAAATATATATTAGTAATCGTTTTAGTTATAAAAATATTTATTACTAATAGCAATACTATTACTAATAACAAATAGGTGGAAACAAGTTTCCACCTTATGCTAATAAATCTTGTTTTTTTATTTTTTCTTACTCCTAAAATAATAACCAACTCCCCATTTTGTAAGGATATACTCAGCTTGTGAAGAATTCTTTTCTATTTTCTCTCTTAGTCTTCTAATATGAACATCAACTGTTCTTAAATCACCAAAGTATTCATATCCCCAAATAATCTCAAGTAGTTCTTCTCTTGTAAAAATTTTACCGGGATTTGTAGCTAATAAGAGTAATAAGTCAAACTCTTTAGCAGTAAGATTTACTTCCTTGTCTCCTATAGAAACTTTTCTTCCTAGAGTATTTATTGTAAACTCTTCCACTTGTATCACTTGATCATGAGAATTAGATTGTTTATTTGTAGATCTTCTTAATATAGCCTTTATTCTAGCCTTTAATTCTAAAATGTTAAAGGGTTTAGTTAAATAATCATCTGCACCATATTCTAATCCAAGTATTTTATTCATATCTTCACCTTTAGCAGTAAGCATTATTATAGGTACAGATGAAGTCTCTCTAATTTTTTGACAAACTTCTAATCCATCCATCTCCGGTAACATAAGATCTAATATGATTAAATCAAATTCATTGTTTAATGCCTTATTTAAAGCTTCTTTCCCATCAAATGCAGTATCAATATCATAATCATCTTGCTCAAGACTATATTTTAAACCTTTAACTAATAAGGTTTCATCATCAACAATTAGTATTTTATTAGCCATTTTTTCACCTCTACTTAAATTTTGAATGAAATATTAAATTTAATATTATTCTTTTAATTTATTTTAATATATTATTCTCTTATCTTCAATTCTTTTAGTAAATTTATTTCTATCAAAATCTTCTAATAGAGCCATAGCAAATTTTCTACTAGTATTTAAAAGATCTCTAAATTCACCTAAAGAAATAGAACTATTCTTCTTTAAATAATCCTTTATAATATCTATAGACTCATCATATGCTTGTTTAGATATTATAATATCCTCATCTAATAATATTATTTTTTCTTGTTGAATACAAGCATCTACTACTTTTAATAATTCTTCTTCTTTATATTTTAAACTATTGATTAATTCATTTATTTTAGGAGGATTGAATTTATCTTTTAATATTAAATCATTAATATTATCTTTAATAGATTTTTCCTTTTCACTAAATTTTATTTGAAAATTATTTAGAGATATATATAAATTATCTTGTTTAATAATATTATCATATATAAGTCTATCAATAAATAATTCTGATAACTTAGGTTTAATATTAGAAAAGTACTTACTTTTTATTTCCTCTTTTAAAATGCCTTTTTTAAGAGAATTTTTTTCATGATATTTTTGTAAAAACTCAACAATTTCTCTTTTCATATATTCAAAGTAGTCTATATGAATAAAATTCTCACCATCAGACATTGTAAACTTAATTATTTTTTGATCTTCAGTTAACTTATTTGTAATATTTTTTATTTCTGATTCAGTTGTTACAAGTTCAATTGCTAAATCCTTTGTTGAAGGAAATATTCTACTTTTTTCTTTTATACTCTCTTCTAATATTTTTTCTTTATTTCCAGTTTCCCTTGCTTTTAACTCTTTTATTATATCATTTTTAAATCTTTTTTTCTTAGTGGGGTTATTATCCAGTACAATTCCACCACCAACAGTTGTCATAGGCGAGTAAAATCTAACAATAAATCTATCACCTATTTTTGAAGAAGTAATGTTTTCAAGCCTTAATTGAACATATCCACTTTCACCAGGAGTTAAATTTTCTTTATCTAACAAAATTGCTCTACATAATATTTCTTCAGTTCCTAAATATAATCTAAGTCTTGTTCTGTTTTCTATTATCCAGGGAGAATTTTCTAATAAATTTAATTTCACATCTATCATTCTTGTATTTATCATAGAATCTGGATAAGAAATAATATTCCCTTTTTCAATTTCAGATTTTTTAACTCCTACTAAATTAATTGCTACTCTTTGTCCAGCCAAAGCTATATCAGTATCTTCACCATGAACTTGTACCGACCTTATTCTAGCTTTTAATCCTTTAGGATAAATTTCTACCTCATCACTTACTTTTAAACTTCCTTGAAGTAGAGTCCCTGTTATTATAGTTCCAAAACCAGTAAGTGTAAATACTCTATCAATAGGTAATCTTGGTATATTTTCAGTGTCTCTATTTTCTATTTCTCTCGTCAAATTATCTATTTCCATTGATAATTCATCTATACCCTTTAATTTTGTAGAAGACACTTCTATTATCTTAGCATCTTTTAAAAATGTATTTTGTACACTTTCAGATATATCCTCTTTTACAAGCTCTATCCATTCATTGTCTACAACATCTCTTTTAGTTAATGCTATTATTCCCTTTTTTATATTTAATAAATTAAGTATATTTAAATGTTCTATAGTCTGTGGCATCATTCCTTCGTCTGATGCTACTACTAAAATAACAACATCCATCCCACTAACACCAGCTAACATATTTTTTATGAATTTTTCATGACCTGGTACATCTATTATTCCTGCTCGCCTACCACTAGGTAAATCAAAGTATGTAAATCCTAACTCAATTGATATACCCCTATCTTTTTCCTGCTTTAAATTATCAGTTTCTCTGCCTGTAAGTGCTTTAATAAGAGTAGTTTTACCATGATCTATATGTCCTGCTGTTCCTATAATAACGTTCTTCATAACTAAACACCTCTTAATCATTTATAGAAGATATTACCCCTTCAAATATTAACTCAAGCTCATCTTCTTTTATTGTTCTTAAATCTATATATAACTTATCATTTTTTATTCTTCCTATTATAGGTGGATTAAATGATCTAAGACTTTTTTCTAATTCGCTAATCTTTATTGAGTTAGAGTATAAACTTATTACCTTAGTCTTTATTTTTTCTAAAGGTAATGCTCCTCCTCCTACTTGAGAATAATCATCCTCTATTTTACATTCTATTTTTTCTATATCTCTTAATAAATTGTATAACTTATTTGCTTTTTCTTCTATTTCTCTTATATCCATAGTAAGCATATTTAAAGTTTCTATATTTTTTATAGCCTTTTGTTCATCTAAGTATTCACGAAGAGTAAGTTCAAGTGCTGCTAAAGTCATCTTATCAACTCGTAAAGCTCTTGTAAGTTGATTCTTTTTCATCCTATTTATTAAATCTTTTTTTCCTACAATTATTCCTGCCTGTGGACCACCTAGTAATTTATCTCCACTAAAGCTTACAATATCTACTCCACTCTTTATAGACTCTTGAACTGTAGGTTCATAACTTAATCCATATTTGCTTAAATCAATAAGAACACCACTACCTATATCTTCTACTACTGGAATATTATTTGAATGACCTATTTTTACTAGACTTTCTAAATCTACTTCTTCAGTAAATCCCACAATTTTATAATTACTTGTATGAACTTTAAGTAAAATAGCAGTTTCTTCATTTATATTATTTTCATAATCTAATTTATGAGTTTTATTAGTGGTTCCTACATCAACTAAAATAGCACCACTTTGTTCCATAACACTTGGAACTCTAAAAGAACCTCCTATTTCAACTAACTCTCCTCTAGAAACAATCACTTCTTTACCTTTGCCAAGTGTATTTAGTATTAACATCACAGCAGAAGCATTATTATTTACTACCAAAGCAGATTCAGCACCTGTTATTCTACATATAATATCTTCTATATGACTATATCTAGAACCTCTTTCTCCTTTTTCTAAATCATACTCTAAATTTGAATAATTGGATGCTGTATCTACTACTTTTTCCATTATTGATTTAGAAATTAAAGACCTTCCAAGGTTAGTATGAATAACTGTCCCTGTTCCATTTATAACTCTTTTTAGTTTAGGATTTATTTTATATTTAGCTTTTTTTATTATTGTTTCAGGTATGTCATTAATTCTACTGTCTAATTCCTCTTTTAAAATTTTAGAATTTAAAATATCATTTCTTATTTGATCTAATACTTCTCTTATGGATTCCAAAATTATATTTCTAGGAATGTATTCTAATGCAATTTGAATTTTTTCTTTTTCTAATATATCATCAACCTTAGGCAACATTCTAAATAAATTCTTTGTACTCTCCATCTATTTCACCCTTTATTCTACAATTATATAATGCTTTTGTTTGTTAAAAACTCTTCCTATTATATCATACTCTGTATCGAGTGTCTTTAATTGCTCCATTAACATATCTATTTTTTCTTCAGAAACTGATATTAGTAATCCACCTGATGTTTGAGGATCAAACATCATATCTTTTAATGGTTCAGAAACATTTTCACTTATCTTTACATCATTTCCTATAAATGATTTATTTGTATAAGCACCTTCTGGTATTATCCCCATATTTGCTAATTCATAAGCCTCTTTTATATAAGGTATTTTTTCTGAAGAAAACTTTATAGTTTTATTACTACCTTTAGCCATTTCTAATGCATGACCTAAAAGACCAAATCCAGTTATATCTGTGCAACTATTTATCCCTACTTCAATCATAGCATCTTTTGCCTTTTTGTTAAGTGTAGTCATTGTTTTTACAGCTTTTTTATAACCTTCAGGACTTACCATATCAGCTTTTATAGCTGTATTTAATATTCCAAGTCCTAATGGTTTAGTAATAACTAAATAATCATTTTCTTTTAAATTACTATTTGTTACAACATCTTCTGGATGTATAAATCCTGTTACAGTAAGTCCATATTTTGGTTCATTATCTTCTACTGTATGTCCTCCAACTATCAAAGCTCCTGCTTCTAAAACCTTATCGTTTCCCCCTTTTAAAATTTCCGTCATAACTTCTGTAGATAAACAGTTAGGAAATGCAATAATATTCATTGCTAATTTAGGATCTCCTCCCATAGCATAAACATCACTTAAAGAATTAGCTGCAGCTATTTGTCCAAATGTATAAGGATCATCTACAACTGGTGTGAAAAAATCAACTGTTTGAATTATTGCAGTATCTTCATTAATTTTATATACAGCTCCATCATCTGATGTATCTATTCCAACTATTAGATTAGGGTCAATATTTTTAGGTATATGACACAAAACTTGTGCCAAGGTCTCAGGACCTATTTTAGCTGCTCAACCAGATGCAGCAGTCATTTGAGTAAGTCTTAATTCATCTTTCATATATATACTTCCTTTCTATATAGTTAATTTGTTTTTTATATTCTGAAATGTCTTTTCTCCAATACCATCAACATTCATTATATCTTCTATATTTTTGAAATTACTATTTTTTCTATATTCAATAATATTATTTGCTTTAATTTTTCCTATTCCAGGTAATGATTCTAAAAGCGTAATATCTGCTGTATTTATATTTACCTTTTCAAGATTTTCTTCAGTTGAATCTAAATCATTTATATTAGTACTAGTATTTGTATCTTGAGTTAATTGTTCTTCTCCTATTTTATAAATATGAATTTTTTCTTCATCATTTATTTTTTTAGCTAGATTTATTCTATCAATATCAGCTTCATCAGTAAGTCCTCCAGCAGCTAGAACTGCATCATTTACTCTACTATTAGATTTCAAAGTAAATATGCCTGATTTATTTACTGCTCCACTAATATGTATTACTATTTCTTCTTCATATTTCTTATCATCTTCATTTTCAACTTCTGTATCTTCGACAATATGTTCATCTTCTATTTCTTCGTAAATAATTTCATTTTTATTTTTAAATATCAAATTAAATCCTATTATACCTATTACAAGTACAACTAATATAAGTATAACTATTTGCTCCTTTCTTGTAAAGCTTATCATAATTATCACCCTCCCCAGATAGAATATAATAATTATTATTCTACATAAAAATACATTTCCCTTTAAAATGTTCTGTTAATTTTAAAATATATATAATTTATTTAAATTTTTGATGATTTTCTGATATACTATAGTATATCTAAATATAAGAAGGTGATATTTTTGAAAAAAATTATAATGATTGTAATTATGCTATCAGTACTTAATTATAATTCAATTGTTTATGGGGAAAGTAGTAATCTTGCTCAAGAAGATATAAATGGAGAAGCTGCTATTTTAATTGATGGTAAAACTGGAGATATATTATTTGAAAAAAATATGAATAAAAAAATGTATCCTGCTAGTACTACAAAAATGTTAACTGGAATTCTTGCTATTGAACAGGGAAATATGGATAAACTGGTAACAGTAGATGATGATACTCCTTATGAAATTTATGGTACACATATAGCTTTAGAACCTGGAGAACAATTAAGATTTAAAGAATTATTAAACGCTACATTAATAGAATCAGCTAATGACGCTGCTGTAGTAATTGCAAAAGATATGGCTGGTGATGTTGAGAGTTTTGCAAAAATGATGAATAAAAAGGCTAAAGAAATAGGTGCTCTTAATTCTAACTTTGTAAACCCAAGTGGTCTACATGATGATAATCATTTTTCAACTGCTTATGATTTAGCTATGATTGCAAAATATGGAATTCAAAATGATCAATTTAGAAATATAGTAAAAAATTATAAATATACTATAGAACCAACTAATATTAAAACAGAAAAAAGAGTTATGTACTCTGCAAATAAACTATTATATAGTACTAAAAAAATAAATGTAGATGGGCAAAATACTGAAATAAAATATGATGGTGCTATAGGAGTAAAAACTGGATATACTGAACAAGCTGGCAATTCTGTTGTATCTGCAGTCGAAAAAGATGGAAGACTTTTGATATCTGTAGTTCTAAAGTCAGCTGGAAACAATTTATGGATTGACACTCATAAGCTTTTAAATTATGGTCTTAATAATTTTGATAAAAAATTACTTGGATTTAAAAATGAATTTGTAGAAAATATTAAAATTGAAAATGGAAATAAAAAATATGTTACTGGAGTCATTGGAGAAAATGTTACTACTCCTATAAAGAATAGTATTGAAGGTAAAATTTCTAAAAAAATAAATATAAATAATAATATAAAAGCACCTATTGAAAAGGGACAAGTATTAGGAAATGTTGAATATATTATAAATGACAAGACAATTAAAACAGCAAATATTGTATCTGCTGAGAGTATTAATTTAGTAGGTTCTTATACTAATGTAGCTGACATTTCATTATTTAAAAGTATAAATATATGGTGGATAATAGGTACTGTTTTATTGTTATTATTTTGGAGAATAAATGTATTAAGAAGACGCGCCAAGAAAAGAAGACGCTATAGAAGTAAAAGTTATAATATGTAAACAAAAATAAAGTACGGGAATTCCCGTACTTTATTTTTGTTTTCTTATTTCATCTAAATAATTATAAATTGTATATATAGAAACACATAACTTATCAGCTAAATATTCTACTGATCCCTTTATTAAAAAAATTCCTTTCTGCTCTAATTCATTTACTATTTCTATCTTTTCATCTCTTGATAAATAAGATACAGGCTTTGATTTGTTTTCTAATACTTCTTTAACTAGACTATATAAAATATCATTTACATTTTTAAAATAATTTTCTGAAACTTCTTGGATATTTCCTTCTTTTTCATCTATTGTTTGTGTTAATTCAGATATAACTTTTTTTGCTACAATAAATTCAGATATGTCTACATTTATACATAAACACCCTACTACATTATTTGATTCATCCTTAATAAATAAAGTAGAAGATTTTAATGTTCTTCCATCATTAGTGATAGTTTTATATTTTATCAAGTTTTTTTCAAATTCTTGATTCTTTATTGCTTTAAGTCCTTTTTCTGTCATTGGACTACCAATTTCTCTACCAGTTACATGACCATTTGATATTGCTATTACTGAATGAGTAGGATTGTTTAAGTCATGTAGAACTACTTCACAATTACTTCCAAGAGTTTTAGATATCCCTTCTACTAATGGAACCATATTAGATAATAGAGGATGTATATTTGTATTAGTCATTTCTTCACCTCATTAATTTGCAACAATATTTACTAATTTTTTAGGTATAACTATAACCTTTCTTAATTCTTTTCCTGATATCATATTTTTAACTTTATCACTCTCTAATGATTTCTTTTCTAATTCTTCTTTTGAAATGTCAGCTCCTACCATTATCTTATCTCTTACTTTTCCATTTACTTGTATTACTATTTCAACCTCATCTTTAACTAAAGCTTTCTCATCATATTTTGGCCAACTAACACTATGAATACTGTTATCATTACCTATCATACTCCATAATTCTTCTGTAATATAAGGAGAGAATGGAGCAAGTAAAACAATAATACTTTCAATTGCTTTAGATAACAATTTATTTTTATTTTCACTATCTTTGCTTTCTCTAAATTTATTAGTATCATTAACAAGTTCCATTATAGCACTAATAGCTGTATTAAAGTTAAATCTTTGATCTATATCTTCTGTTACTTTTTTAATTGCATTATTTAATGAATAATTAAACGCTTTCTCTATTTTATTTAATTTATTAAAATCAAAAGATTTATTATTCATACATATATCTTTTGTATCACTTACTAATCTATACACTCTATTTAAAAATCTAAAGCATCCTTCTACTCCTTGATCATTCCACTCCAAGTCTCTTTCTGGTGGAGCTGCAAAAAGTACAAATAATCTTGCTGTATCTGCACCATAATTACTTACAATTTCTTCAGGACTTACTACATTTCCTTTGGATTTAGACATTTTAGCTCCGTCTTTTAATACCATTCCTTGAGTAAGTAAGTTTTTAAATGGCTCATCTACAGGAGAAATATTCATATCATATAAAACTTTTGTAAAGAATCTTGCATACAATAGATGTAAAATTGCATGCTCTACTCCCCCTATATACTGATCAACTTTCATCCAATATTTTGCATTAGCTTTATCAAATGCTTTTTCACCATTATTAGAATCAGTATATCTTAAGAAATACCAAGAAGAATCTACAAATGTATCCATTGTATCAGTTTCTCTTTTTGCTTTCTTACCACATTTAGGACAAGATGTATGAACAAATTCTTTACTTGTAAGTAATGGAGATTCTCCTTTTCCACTAAACTCAACATCTGTAGGTAATACCACAGGTAAACTTTCTTTAGGTACAGGTACTATACCACAATCTTCACAATAAATCATTGGAATAGGTGTACCCCAATATCTTTGTCTGGATATTAACCAATCTCTAAGTCTATAATTTATTGTTTTTATACCTATCTTTTCTTTTTCTATATAATTAGTTATTTCTCTACTAGCTTTTTCATTGTCTAAGCCATTAAATTTATCAGAATTTACCATTATGCCATTATCAGTATACACTACTTCTAGTTCTTCTGTTTCTTTACCCTTCTCTGCTATTACCCTTGTTATATCTAAATTATATTTTTTTGCAAAATCAAAGTCTCTTTCATCATGAGCTGGTACTGCCATTATTGCTCCTGTCCCATAATCTATTAATACATAATTAGCTATATATATAGGGATTTCTTTTTTTGTTAAAGGATTTATAGCATATCTTCCTGTAAATACTCCTTCTTTTTCTGTGTCAAGTGATGTTCTATCTATATCAGACATATGCTCTAATTTCTTTTTAAATTCATTTACTTTTTCTTCATATTTTGTACCTGTTACTATTTTACTCACTAATGGATGCTCTGGGGCTAAAACCATATAAGTAACACCATATATTGTATCAGGTCTAGTTGTAAATACATTTAACTCATCTTCAAAATCTTTTATTTTGAAATTAATTTCTGCACCTTCACTTTTACCAATCCAATTTTTTTGCATAGACTTTACTTTTTCAGGCCATCCATCTAACTTTTCTATATCTTCTAATAATCTCTCTGCATAATCTGTAATTTTAAAATACCATTGGTCAAGTTCTTTTTTTCCAACTTCACTATCACATCTCTCACACTGGCCATTTACAACTTGTTCATTTGCTAACACTGTTTCACAAGATGGACACCAATTAACAGCATAATTTTTCTTATATGCTAAACCTTTATTATACATTTCTATAAAAAACTCTTGAGTCCACTTATAATAGTCAGGAGAACATGTAGCTATTTCTCTATTCCAATCATAGCTAAGACCTATTTCTTTTAATTGATCTCGCATATCGTCAATATTTTCTAATGTCCATTTATTTGGATGTATTCCATGTTTAATTGCAGCATTTTCTGCAGGAAGTCCAAATGAATCCCATCCCATAGGATGCAATACATTATATCCTTGCATTCTTCTAAATCTTGCTACTACATCACCTATTGAATAATTCCTCACATGTCCCATGTGAATACGACCTGAAGGATAAGGAAACATTTCTAATTGATAATATTTTTGTTTATCATTTCTAAATGATTCAAAAGAATTTTCATCTTCCCATTTGTTTTTCCATTTTTTTTCAATCTTACTAAAATTATAAGACATTTTCTTCACTCCTTATACGTTTTTATTTGAAATATAAAAACTTCTCATCCTTATCTATATAGATAGGGACGAGAAGTTACTCGCGGTACCACCCTAATTGGCTATAAAGCCCACTTAGAAGTCTTCTAATGGAGACCAATCTAAAAAACTAAAGCAAGTTCAGTAAATCAAAAATATCAACTTTCACCAAATGTTGACTCTCTATAATTTTTTTATTACTTACTACTCTTTATAATTCTATATTAAATTATATATTATAAATATTATATATTAACTAACATAATTGTCAATATTAATTTTCTTTCCGTCTGCCCACAATCTTTCAAGATTATAAAATTCTCTATCTTCTTTATGGAATATATGAATTATTATATCTCCATAATCTAATAATATCCATCTTCCTGATCTATATCCTTCTTTTGATCGTAGATCATATTTATTTTCACTTAATTTATCTTCTATTGAATCTGCTATTGCAACTACTTGTCTTTCATTTTTACCACTTAAAATCACAAAATAATCTGCTACACTTGTGAGATCAGTCACTTCTAATACATCAATATCATGAGCTAATTTATCATCTGCAGCATTTATAACTAATGATAACTTATCATTATTTTTTTTCAAATCCTAACCTCCTATATAATTTTATTTCTTTTTAAAATTAAGCTATTTCTAGTTTCAATGGTATTAGGATGTATAAGCCATCCTTTATTAATTATATATTTAAGTGTATTATCCATAGCAAGAATAATGCCTAAATCAATATCTTCAAACGAAATCTCTCTTATTTTTTCAAGTCCTGGAAAGTTCCTACCTGGCTCAATATAGTCTGCTATAAAAATTATTTTTTCTAACATACTCATATTTTTTCTACCTGTTGTATGATATTTAATTGCATTTAATATATCCTCATCTAATATATTATATTTAACTTTGGCTAATTCTGCTCCTAAAAAAGGATGAATTAAGTGAGGATTATTTTTCATTACAGCATCTAAAATTATACCAAATTCCTGGCTTTTTTTCAATAAAGTATCTTTATCTTTATATTTAGCTGAGTCATGTAAAAGAGCTGCAATATGAGCCTTTTCTGTATCTACTTTGTAATTTTTTGCAAGTTTTATAGCAGTTTCTGTTACTCTAATAGTATGTTTATATCTTTCCTTATCTATATCCTTTTTTAATATACTTTTCATTTTTTCTATTTTCATAATTTCCTCCATTATTTATAAAGATTTTTATTATATATGTAATTTATAACAGGATCTGGTGTCATGTACTTAATAGTTTCACCTTCAAATATTCTTTTTCTTATTTGTGTAGATGAAATATCTACAGGAGCAATTGTTAGATAACTAATTTTTTTATTATATTTTTCTTCAAGTTTTCTTATTTGAGCCATTACATTTTCTACATTATAACCTGGTCTCGTAGCTGCAATAAAAGTGCATATATTAAGAAGTTTATTAGTATTTTTCCAATTTTCTATATCAAGTATTGAGTCAGCGCCTGTTATAAAAAAAAGTTCTGAATCCTTGTATTTTTGAGATAGTAATTCTAAAGTATCCACAGTATAGCTTGTTTTATATCTATTAGTTTCTATATCTGAAACCATAAAATTATTATTATCAGATGTAGCAAGTATTGTCATTATGTATCTATCTAAAGCATTTGCTAATTGTTTTTCATCTTTATGAGGTGGACTTCCAGTAGGAATAAATATCACTTTGTCTAAATTGAATTTTTTTCTACTTTGTTCTGCAATCATTAAGTGACCAATGTGTATAGGGTTGAATGTTCCTCCCATTATTCCTAACTTTTTTATCTTCATAGTAATATCACTCCAATCTATATACATTATATATTAGATTTAAAAAGAATAAAAATTAATCCTCCAATTGGAGGATTAATTTTTATCTACAAAGCTCTTTAAAACATTTATTTCACTTGTATTAGTAGAATTTATATCTTCTATTTGTTCTTTTTCAAAGTTTTTAAAATACATTTTAAATTGACCATCTTCATCATCTTCATATCTTATGCATTTATACCCTTTTTCATATAGCCTTTTTAATTTTTCAATATTATCCAATTTGGCCACAACTCCTTTTAAAGAGATATTTTTATTATTCTTAACTGGAGTCATTTTAAATATACATTATTTAGGTAGTTTAATTTTTTTATTTTCTTCTGATTCTCTATAAAGTACTATTTTATTTCCTATACTTTGAACAAATTCAGAATTAGTTTTTTCTGCTAATTCATTAGCTAACTCTTTTGGATCTGAAAAGTTATTATTTAAAACATTTATTTTAATTAATTCTCTTGCTTCAAGTGCTTCATCAACTTGAGTTATTAAATTATCAGATATTCCATTCTTACCTATTTGAAGTATAGAATCTATATTGTGAGCTTTTTTCTTTAAAAAACTTCTTTGTTTTCCTGTTATCATTTTTTCACCTCTTTATTTTAATCTATTTTATTCAAAGAATTCAAATTCATATCCACATATATTTACAGAATCCTCTTCGTTTATTCCAAGTTCTCTTAATCTATCAATTATTCCTAAATCTCTTAATCTTTTTTGGAAATATCTAGTAGAGTCTACATCATCTAAGTTTGTTGAATCCATAAGTTTTTCAACAACTGATCCTTCTACAAAATACTCATCATTTTCTTTTCTGACTATTATATCTTTTTTATCATTATCTAAACCATATAATTTAATATCTTCTTCAACTTCTATTATAGGTTCCAGATCACCAATTTCCTTAAGTAATTTACTAATTGTATATATAAGTTGTTTAACACCATCTTTTGTTGCAGCAGATATTTTATACACATCATATCCTAACTGTTCTATCTCTTCTTTAAACTTAGCATAGTTATCTTTTGTAGAACTTAAATCACTTTTATTTGCTACCACTATTTGTGGTCTATTTGATAATTTTTCATTATATAATTTTAATTCTTTATTTATTTTATGAAAATCTTCAATAGGATCTCTACCTTCTTGCCCAGAAATATCTACCATATGAACTAAAAGTTTAGTTCTTTCAATATGTCTTAAAAACTCATGTCCAAGGCCAGTACCTTCATGTGCACCTTCTATAAGCCCTGGAATGTCAGCTATTACAAAGTTATTAGCATCATTTAATTTTACTACTCCTAAATTTGGATTTATAGTAGTAAAATGATAATTAGCTATTTTAGGTTTTGCTGCTGATACAATAGAAAGAAATGTGGATTTTCCTACATTAGGGAATCCTATAAGTCCAACATCAGCAAGCAATTTTAACTCTAATAGTATCCACCTTTCTTCTCCCTTTGTCCCACCTTCAGCAAATCTTGGAGCTTGTCGTGTTGAATTAGCAAATTTAGCATTACCTTTGCCACCTCTACCACCTTTTGCTACTACAAATGTATGATTTTCTTCTGTCAAATCAGCAATAACTCTTCCTGTTTCTTCATCTTTTACAATTGTTCCAGGTGGTACATTTATTATTAAGTCTTCTCCTTTTTTACCATATTGTCTTTTAGACTTTCCATTTTCACCAGATTCAGCTTTAAAATGCTTTTTAAATTTTAAATCCATTAATGTTCTAAGTCCCTCATCTACTTTCAATATGATATTTCCACCATGTCCTCCATCTCCTCCAGCAGGACCACCAGATGGTTCATACTTTTCTCTTCTCCATGCAACGGCTCCATGACCACCATTTCCGCCTTTTACAAATATTTTAGCTTTGTCTATAAACATCATCATCATCCTCATTTATAATTACTTTTATACCCTTATGTAATTTTTACCTCAAATAACTATAAATTATTCACTATAAAAAAATAAAGATCTACCTAATAGGTAGATCTTATTTTGACAATAGCTTATTGTGGGTAAACACTAACTTGCTTTTTGTCTTTTCCTTTTCTTTCGAATTTAACTACTCCATTTACTATAGCAAACAAAGTATCATCTCCACCCTTTTTAACATTTAAACCTGGATGAATTTTAGTACCTCTTTGTCTAACTAATATATTTCCTGATTGTACATTTTGTCCATCAGCTCTCTTTACACCAAGTCTTTTAGACTCACTGTCACGACCATTTTTTGAACTACCTACCCCTTTTTTATGAGCAAATAATTGTAAATTCATAACTAACATCATTACACCTCCCTGTATTTTAGGGTTATATAACCTGAATAAGATTCCATTATACTTTTTATGCCGATTAATACTGTTTTTAAAACTATTTGTGCATTTTTAAAGTCATCGTCATTAATTTTTTTAGGTAACTGTACTTGAATATAACCATCTTTTATAACACAAGTTAGATTATCTAAATTTAAATTTTTTTGTAAAGATATTACCCCGGTTTGTGCAAGTACTGAAACAGCTGCACAAACTATATCTTTACCATATTCATCATAACCTGTATGTCCTTCCATAACATATCCAAGTATATTACTTTTTTTATCTTGTAAAAATTCAATTTTTGTCATAAATACCACTAAGCATTTATTTTTTCGATTTTAACTTTTGTATAAGGTTGACGATGCCCTTGCTTTCTTCTATAATCTTTCTTTGCTTTAAATTTATATACTATTATTTTCTTTGACTTTCCATGCTCTACTATTGAAGCATCAACAGTCATATCTTCTATAAATGGCTTGCCTACTTTCACATCACCATCATTAGATACAAGTAATACTTTATCAAATTTGATGTTATCTCCTTCATTTCCAGCGATTTTCTCAACAAATAAAGTATCACCTTCTTGAACTCTATATTGTTTTCCTCCAGTTTCTACTACTGCATACATTAAACATACACCTCCTCAAACCAGTCTCGCCAAATGTAGGTACTTTCGTTTAAAACCTAATTTGTGCGGCTACTTACAGAATAGTATTTTATCAAATTTCTAAATATTTGTCAATAAAATCTTCTAGTTTTCCTATCTTTTTATTTTTTACTTCATCAATTTTCAAATCATTATTTTCTTGAAAGAATATTTTTATACTACTTTCTTCTTGAAGAGATTTTATTTTTTGGATATAATTTTTAGTTATTTCTTTATATTTATAAGTACTTAATTCAAATAATATAGCATTTGCTGAAGTATTATTTTTTATTCTATTTATTTCTTTTTCAATCTTTGCAATTAGAAATCCATTGGATTTTATTTTTCCTGTTCCATTACAACAAGGACAAGATTCTAAAATTTGAGTTGAGAGTTTATTTCTACTTTTTTTTCTAGTCATCTCTACTAATCCTAATCCGGTCATACCAATTACTGTAGTCTTTGTTCTATCTTTTTTCAACTCACTTTTAAATAAATCTAATAACTCTTGCTCATGTGTAGAATTAAACATATCAATAAAATCAATTATTATTATTCCACCTATATTTCTAAGTTTTAATTGTTTCGCAATTTCCTTTGCTGCTTCAATATTAGTTTTAAATACAGTATCTTTTAAATCTATGCTCCCTACAAATTTCCCAGTATTTACATCTATAGAAGTAAGAGCTTCAGTTTCATCAATTACTAAATATCCTCCACTTTCAAGCCATACTTTTCTTTCAAGAGCAGATTCTATTTGTGAGTTAATCTCTAATTCATTAAATAAATCCTCTTTACTATCTATATAATAAATTCTATTTTTTAATTTAGGACTCATAAGTTCAATCATTTTTATAGCTTCTTCATACTTATCTCTATCATTTATAAATACTTGGTCAATTTTCTTAGTAAATATATCTCTAATAGTACGCTTAGGTAAATCTAAATCTTTATATATTATTCTTGGACATGTTCCAGTATTTTTTTCCTTCATTATCATATGAAATATATCTAATAAGTAATCTATATCAGATTTTAAGTCTTCATAAGACTTATCTTTTGAAGCAGTTCTAAGTATTAAACCCATATCTTCTGGTTGTACTTTAGATGCTAATTCTTTTAACCTTTCTCTTTCATTCTCACTATTTATTTTTCTTGAAACACCAATATAAGTATTATAGGGCATCAATACTAAATATCTTCCAGGTAAAGTTATATGAGTAGTTACTCGTGCACCTTTTGAACCATAAGGCTCTTTTATAACTTGAACTATTAATTCTTGTCCTTGTTTTAACACTTCTTTTATTGATAAATTTTTATAATCTACACCATTTCTATACTGTATCTTTGATGTAGCATCCTTTATATAAAGAAAGGCATTTTTCTTAAGTCCTATATCTACAAAAGCTGCCTGCATACCAGGCAAAACATTTACTACTCTTCCTTTATACACATTTCCTTGTATTTTATTTTTATCTTTTTTTTCATGAAATATCTCCGTAAGTTCACCTTCTTCTAAAACTGCTACCCTGTCTTCATATGTTCCAACATCAATTATTATTTTGTTCATTAAATCACTCCCATTTTGGGTCCTCAGTAAATAAATCTAATCTGTGAATATTGTAATCTACATTATCCACCTGTAAACCTTCTTTAATTAAAGCCTTTATTAAAAGTTCAGGTTTTAAATTCCCTGTACTACCGGTTTTTAGTAATGTTTTTAAAATTATTCTATCACTCTCATATAAAATAATATCTAATTCATATATGTTTTTTCTAATATCTACTTCCTTTTTTACTGTTCTACCTTTCTTTTTTTTGCTCTTAGTAATATATATTTCTTTTTTTCTTTTAAAGTTATCTATTGCTTCATATATACTTTTTTTAGATGAATTTTCTAATGGAATTAATTCAATTATATAACTAGAAGATTTGATTATAGACATCAAAGATTTTTTATCATCAGTATAATGAGCTTCTAAAATCTCAACACCTTCTGGAAGAACATCATTCATATCTTTTATAAATTTCTCTGGAGCTATTTCTTCTTGTAATTCTATATCCATATATTCACCATCACTTGTAAGCCCTAATGCAAGGGCTGTAGCAAAAGAAAATTTAGGTTGAGGGTTAAACCCTTTCGAATATTCTACAGGTATATTTGCTCTCCTAAAGGCTCTCTGAAATAACCTCATAAGATCTAAATGTGATATATATCTTATAAGAGAATATTTTTTAAATTTAACTCGTAATTTTAACATTAACATAACCCCCCTTTGAAATCTTTTTGTATGCCACAGCCACTACAGCTAACTTTACAATTAGGGGTTATTTCTCCAGCTTTTGAGCGCTCATTTTCTCTTATTAAAAATGATTTTGTAACACCAATATCTATAAAATCCCAAGGTAATACTTCTTCATAGTCTTTTTCTCTATTAGCATAAAATTCTGGGTCTATACCTGTTTCAGCAAAAGCATTTATCCATTCATCATATTTAAATTGATCTCTCCATCCATCAAACTTAGCACCATTTTTAAACGCATGAATAAGCACCTTTGAAACTCTTCTATCTCCTCTTGTAAAAACTGCTTCAAGAAAACTTGTTTCAGCATCATGAGTATTAAATTTAATTTTTTTATCTTTTATAATCTTTTTAAGATAATCTTGCTTTTCTTTAAATTCATCTAAACTATTTTGAGGATGCCATTGAAATGGAGTGAATGCCTTAGGTACAAAACAAGATGCAGATGTTGTAATTTTGAGATTACCTTTCATACTATCTTTAGGTTGATTAAAAAATTCTTCTCTAACTTTATAAGCTAAATCCTTTATCCCATCTAAATCTTTCTTTGTTTCAGTAGGCAACCCTATCATAAAATACAATTTAACAGTTGACCAACCCATTTTGAATGCATCTTTACATGAGTTTATTAAATCTTCTTCAATTATTCCCTTATTTATGACATCTCTTAATCTTTGACTACCTGCTTCTGGAGCAAATGTAAGACCAGTTTTTCTAACCTTTTGAATTTCTTCTATTAATTCTAACGAAAATGAATCTAATCTAAGAGAAGGAAGGGAAAGTCCTATTCTATCTTCCTTAAATTCATCCATTAATCTAATAATTAAATTCTCCAAATCAGAATAATCACTAGTACTAAGAGAAGATAATGAAATTTCTTCATGTCCTGTCGATTTAATTAATTTTTTTGCAAGTTCTAATAAGTTCTCTACACTTCTCTCTCTTACAGGTCTATAAATCATACCTGCTTGACAAAATCTACATCCTCTAGTACATCCTCTAAAAATCTCTAAAATAACCCTATCATGTACAGTTTCAATAAAGGGAACTATCATTTTATCTAAATAATATGTTTCATCTAGATTTTTTTGTATTACTTTTTTTATTTTACTCGGATAATGTTTCTTTTTAGGTATCATTTTTTCTATAGTATTATCTTCTTTATATTTAATCTCATAAAAAGATGGAACATATATCCCTTCTATATTGACTATTGATTCTAAAAATTCTTTTCTAGTCATTCTCTTTTGTTTCATTTGTTTATGTTTTTTCATAATTTTTAATATAGTTTCCTCTGCTTCACCTATTACAAAAAAATCAACAATATCAGCTAAAGGCTCAGGGTTATAAGCACAAGGTCCTCCTGCTATTATAAAAGGATCTTTTTCATCTCTATTAGAAGATTCTAAAGCTATATTTGACAAATCTAACATATTTAATATATTTGTATAACTCATTTCATATTGTAAAGTAAATCCAATAAAATCAAACTCTTTTAAAGGAGTTTTAGTTTCCAATGAAAAAAGTGGAATATTTATTTTCCTCATCTGTTCTTCCATATCTATCCATGGAGCAAATACTCTCTCACAATAAATTCCTTTTTCATTATTTAAAAGATTATATAAAATATGTAATCCTAAGTGACTCATACCAACATCATAAATATCTGGAAATGCAAATGCAAATCTAGTCTCTATATCTTCTTCTTTTTTAATATAAATATTTTGTTCATTACCTATATACCGAGCAGGTTTTTCTACTTTAAGTAATATTTTATCTAATGTTTTTTGCTCAATCATTTTAATCATCCTTAAGTTAAATTTTTTCCTCATAATATGAATAAGTATTCTTTTATTTTACTATATTTTATCATTTTTTAATAGATATTAGTAGTGTTTCTATTTTTTCATTTATTCCACTTCTAATTATACCCTCAAAAAAACACTCTTCACTTATATTACCTAAAAAATTTCCTTTCTCATCTATTATAAATATAATATTATATTTATGAGGTAATATTATATCTAAAATAGATTTTAATTTTGTTCCTTCTAACACAATTAAAAAATGTGTTTTCATCATTGCCTTATTTTTTAGTTGTATTTTTTTTCTTATTAAACCTCTAGTTAAAATAAAGGCTGCCATTTCATTTTCAGCTGTGGCAGCCTTTGCTAAATAAATAATAACAAAAGATAGCATAATTATTTCAAATATATCCCTAACATATAATAATCCTATAATAAATAATATCATTAAACTTATTTTCCCAATTACTCCAACTGTTTTGTGAGCAAATTTAAATCCTCCATACATATATAATATTGCTCTTAATACTCTTCCTCCATCTAAAGGTAATATAGGTAATATATTTACAATAAACAACATAAAATTTATTTCTACAAAAAGATCTAACAAATTTATATGGGTAAAATTAATAAATAATATATAAGAAATTATAAATAATATCATATTAACAACTGGTCCAGCTAAACTAATAATTATTTCTTTTATAGGATCGATTCCTAAAGGATATTCAAATTTTATTATAGCACCTAATGGAAATATATTTAACTCCTTAACCTTTACGTGGTTTATCAATGAAAAAATCAAATGTGCAATTTCATGTATTGTTAATACTAGAAACAATATACTAAACTCAATAATATATTCATTTAAATACATTAATAAAGTTATAGGTATTAAAGTCAGATTGACCTTTATGTCTATATTTTTAACTGAAAATAATTTCATATCTGACCTTCCAATCAAATAAGTAGTATATCTTCATTTGTAAACTCTAAGTTTTCTAACGGATCTATAGGTTCATCATTTTCGTATATTTCAATTCTAAAATCTAACTTTTCATTATTGCTTTTTATAGTTCCTAGTTCTTCACCTTTTTCTACACTATCATTAACTTTCTTATTTATCTTATCAAGCCCATAATATTTTGCTTTATATTCTTCATGTTCTATTACGATAAATTTACCATATACATTATCTTTTCCTACTTCTATTATTACACCATCTGATATAGATTTTACTTTTTCATTGTTAGCTACAATATCTATCCCTTTATTAAATACTTGAATATTATCTGACTTTTCGTAAATTCCATAATCTCTATATATGCTTCCTGATACTGGAAAAATATATTTAGAATTCTCTTTTCCTAATAAATCATTAAAAACTTCTTTAGTATTTATTTTATTTATCACTAATATTGTATCCGATTTTATATTTCTATCATTTTCTAAATAATATTTAACAACTTTTATAGCACTATCACCTGAATTTACATTAAATAATTTTATAATAATTATTGCAACTACAATTAATATACAAAAAAAAGTTTGAATAAATAATTTTCTATAGTTATCTTTATGCTTCTTAGTTTTTATATTATATTTTCTTTTTTTATTATATATTTTATTATTCATATTTAACCCCTACCTTATAAAGTTTTATCACTACTATAATTATTTAACTAGTAGTTGATTTATTACAAAAAGAGAAAAAACAAAAAACAATCTGATCAATTGATCAGATTGTTTTTTTGTTTTTTCTCCAAGAAAGGTCTCCTCGTTGCATTCCTTTTATTAATAACTCAGCGCTTCCCATATTAGTAGCTAACGGTATTCTATGAACATCACATAACCTAAGAAGTGCCAATACATCTGGCTCGTGAGGTTGAGCAGTTAATGGATCTCTAAAAAATATCACTATATCCATATTATTTACGGCTATCATAGCTCCAATTTGTTGATCTCCACCTAAAGGACCTGAATTAAATCTTTTAATATCCAATTTAGTATTTTCCATTATCTTAAGCCCAGTAGTCCCAGTCGCAAATAAATTATGTTTTTTTAAGACATTTTCATATGCTATAGCAAAACTAACTATATCATCTTTCTTTTTATCATGTGCAATAAGTGCAATATTCATAAATTCTACCTCTTATCTTGTGATTTGATATTATTTTATATCTTTATCTTTCATTTTTAAAACTGGTATATTAGCAACTAGAGCAGGTATTGGACTATTGTCAGATTCTCTTCTAGTTCTAGTAAACTGTATATCAAGACCTTCTTCATCAATTACCATATAATCTGATATAACATTTATTATGTCTCCTTTCACCATTTCTAAAAATTTTGGTGATACATTTGTCCTATCATGAATAAGTACTAATTTTAGTCTCTCTTTAGCAACACTTTTACTTTTATTATTTGTTTTACCGAAAAGTTTAAATAAATCCAATTTTATCCCCCTTTCTATTTTTTACCAAAAAATATTTTCTTTAATTTAGTAAACATACTTTCATCTACATCTAAATTAAGTAATGGAACTTCTTCCCCTTGAATTCTCTTTGATATGTTTCTATAAGCTTGTCCTGCAAGGGAATTGTCATCAGTTACTGCAGGTTCTCCTTTATTAGTAGATATAACTATAGATTCATCATCAGGAACCACACCTAAAAGATCAATTGCCAATATATCTATCATATCATCTATATTCATCATATCTCCTCTTTTAACCATATCATTTCTAATTCTATTTATTATTAGTTTTGGCTCATAAAGACCCTTAGCCTCTAATAAACCAATTATTCTATCTGCATCTCTCACTGCTGATATCTCAGGTGTAGTAACTACAATAGCTCTATCAGCTCCTGATATAGCATTTTGAAATCCTTGTTCAATACCTGCAGGACAATCTATTATTATATAATCAAATATTTTTTTTAGTTCTTCCGTTAGATCTTGCATTTGTGCAGGTGATATAGCTGTTTTATCTTTTGTTTGCGCTGCAGGTAAAAGAAATAAACCATCATATCTTTTATCCTTTATAAGTCCTTGCTTTAACCTACAAACACCTTCCACTATATCTACTATATCATAAACAATCCTATTTTCTAAGCCCATAACTACATCTAAATTTCTTAAACCTATATCTGCATCAACTACTACTACTTTTTTTCCTTGCATAGCAAGTCCTGTACCTATATTAGCAGAAGTAGTAGTTTTACCTACTCCGCCTTTTCCTGATGTCACAACAATAACTTCACTCATCTATTTGCCTCCATTCAATTATTTTTTTGTAAGTACGGTTCAATAACAACTTTATCCTCTTGTATTTTTGCAATTTCTGGCCATTTAGGATTTAACAAATCTTTATCAGGACTTCTTGAAATTGTATCTGCTATCCTTAATTGTGTTGGTTTCATTTTAAAAGCTGCTACAATTGAGTCTCTATTTCCATCGCTTCCCGCATGAGCTATGCCTCGTAATGAACCCATCACAACAATATTGCCTTTTGCAACTACTACTGAACCTGGATTTGTATCTCCTAAAATAACAATATTTCCATCAAATTCTTCTCTCTGACCTGATCTTAAAGTATGTCTTATAAATTTAGTTTTTCCAGTATCAATTCCCTTAAATGGTTGTTCAATACTTTTTTCATCTTCAGCTGGAATCATATCTACTTTGATATCAAATTCTTCAATTATATTGGTTAAAACAGCAATTTCTATATCTGTAAGATTTCCACCTTTTATATCTATAACTTTGACACCTTTAAAAAAGTCTTTGGTATCTTCAAGTCTTTTAATCAGCTCTTGTTTTATAACTCTAAATTCTAATTCATTTATCTGTATATAGATACCATTTTTATTGCCTTTAAAACTAATTATATCTTGGCTCATGTCTTTACCTCCAAAAATTCGGCACTACTTATTAACTATTCTACCTTTAATCAAAAAATCCTGCAAAAATATTAAAAAAAAATAAAATAGTAATATATTACTATTTTATTTTTCTTCTTTTTTATCTTTATTTACCTCCAAATAATGTCCTATTATATCTCTTGTCATTGGAGCAGAGTTACCACCACTACCCCCTTGAAAAATTACTGTTGCTACAGCAATTTCTGGATCATCATAAGGAGCAAATCCAACAAACCATGCATAGTTATCATAAAATTCTTTTGTTACAGGATTTATACCTGCCTGAGCTGTACCTGTTTTACCTGCTACTTTTACAGGAAATTTATTAAATATACTTCTAACTGAACCATTCTCTACAACTTGAAGCATACCTTGTTTAACTTCTTCAAGATAATTATAATCTTTTAATTCTATTCTTTCTCTTTTTTGTTTTTTCTCATAACCTATGTCTTTCCCATCATAACTTGTTATATCATCTATTATCGTAAGCTCATTTTTATACCCACCATTCGCTATAGTTGCAACCATATTAGCAATACCAATTGGTGTATAGTTATTTTGACCTTGTCCAATAGAAGTATCATATGCATCACTCAATACAAAGCCACTATATTTAAAATAAGTATAAACTAAATAATCTTTAAGAGGTATTATTTCATCTTCTACTATACCTAATTTTTCCAACCCATCTATAACTTCATTAGGAGACATATTTTCTCTATTAGCCCATTCAGTAAATATATCTATTAATTCATCTATATCTTTATCCTTAAGTTTTTTTCCTTCTACTAAATTTTCTTTCTTAGTAGAAAGTTGAGATTTAAGTTTTATTTTATATCCTGCTAATTTTCTCTCTTCATTTGGAACACTACCTGCTTTTTCTTCAGGAATTTCTATACCTGTTTTTTCATCTAGACCGAATCTCCTTGATATATCTTGCATATCTTCTATTGTAACTTGTACTCCTAAAGGCTCCTTAGTTCTTGGATTTCTACCTTCAGCCAATGTATAGAAATAATAGTTACAAGATTCTTCTATTGCTTCATACATATTTGTAGGTCCATGTTTTCCTCCATAATCATTCCAAATCCAACAAGCCGGTGCATCATTGTCAGTTGGATCTGTAGTTCCAAGTGAGTTCACCTTTTTATATGGATTAAGTCCCTTTTCAAGTCCAGCAATTGCTGGTAACATTTTAAAACTAGAGCCGGGTGGTATAGTACTTCTAAGGGCCAAATTAAATAAAGGTCTTGGAGCTAATAGATCTTTTTCATTTTCGGGTTTAAGATTTTCATAATCACTTAATGTTATCCCTGTAGAAAAAAGATTAGGATCATATGAAGGATAATTTGCTATTGCAAGAACTTCCCCTGTTTTTACATTTAATGCAACAGTAGCTCCAGATTTTGCATTTCTACGTGGCTTATTAAATTTATAATTACCATATTCACTTTCATATGTGCCACCAGTTTGAAGTTTTTCTATAGTTTCTTTTAATGACTCCTCAGCTTTTTTTTGCAATTCATAGTCAATTGTAAGTTTAATATTGTTTCCTGGAATTGGAGCTTCTTCTTCCTCATCTATACTTCTATGAGTATTTCCAAAGGCATCTACCTCTATTAATTTATATCCATCTTTTCCATTTAAATAATCCTCAAATTCCTGTTCAATTCCTGTTTTACCTATAATATCATTTCTAGAATAATCCCCATCGTTTATATATTTTTCTATTTCATATTGTTGAGATATCTTTCCAAGATAACCTAATGTATGAGCAGCAGTTTCTCCCATAGGATAATATCTCAAAGGTTCCAGAGAAGTTTTAATTCCTGGAAAATACATATTTCTTTCTTTAATCATTGCTACAGTCTCATCTTTTATATTATAAGCTATAGTTATAGGTTCATAAGCTCTATATCCTTGTTTAGTCAATAAGTCATTTAATAAAAGTATAAATCTCTTTTCATAAATATTTAATTCATCTGTTATATTTTCATCTTTATCTATATCTGATTTTTCTACTAATTTTTCAAATACATCTTCTGCATCTTTATATTTTTTTATATTCTTACCTTCAATCCACTTTTCTTTATCAATTAATGAAGTATACTCCCATTTAGATATAGATATCTTTGGATTAATATATTGTAAAAGAAACCTTTGAGCATGAACTTTAATATCATCTAAAATTACAAATTCATCAAATAATTTTTCTTTTTTTACGAATATCTCTACAGCTACATCTGCAGATATATCCTTTTGTAAATTATTTTTATTAATAAATTTATTTTTCTCTTTGTCATTTGTAAATTCAAATATATTACCACCATCTGGTTCATATATAAATGGAGTTTCTATATTTTTATTTTTTAAATAACTCAGTAATTCTAGTCCTAAAGTTGTGTTTTCACCTTCTTTTTCATAACTAAAACTCATCATTTCTTTAAAGTTTCTATACTTTAAAAGCGTTATAAAATCTTGTTTAGCTGAAGTTTCAAAACTTATTGAAGGATACATATTAGGATATGCGTTTTTCAAATCCTTAATAGCCCTATCGTTCTGTGATGGTGTAGATTTAGGTTTTAATTCCCCAAACAATTCTAATTCAGCTTCTTCAGTCAATCCATCATCTATTAGAGATACTATTTCTGTTTCTATATGGGACATTAGATTTTTTTTAATATCTCGATAATCATTATCAAAAGAAAATTTATACTCAACCAATTTATAGTTGTTTACTTTCCCTTTTTTATCTAAGAGTTCATAAGAAAATTTTCTAACTATGGGATGACCAATAAGAGATTTAATCCTTTCATTATCACGTAACAAAAGTTGAGTTATATCTGATTTAGGATTTTTGGTTTTGCTAAGATTTAACTCTTCTTTCCAAGATTCTATATCTTCTCCTTCTCTATATTTATAATCTACTTTTCCATCTTTATAATCTATTTTTATTGGTAGTTTCAAAACTTCTTTAGCTTCAATTAATACAGACAACGCACGATTAGCTACAGAAAATCTATATTCATTAAAATCAGTTATATGTTCGTAAGTCATATCTAATAAATCATCAACTAATCCATTTTTTATTAATAGCTCTGCTATATCATCTGTAATATTTGTATCTGCTTCAAAGAAATCTTTTTCATTTTTATAATCTATAGAATTCAAAGTTATAGGGAAATCATCTATGTAATTTTCCCCTTGCTTTTCTAATAACGACATTATTTTTATACTAGATACATTTTTATCATTTTCTGTAAATTCATCTTTCATTATTTGAACAGTAAATCCTGTTCTATTTTCAGCAAGTACTTTTCCATTTACATCTAAAATGTTACCTCTTGGTGCAGGCGTTGGAATTTTTTTTACCTTAGTATTATCTGCTTTTTCTCTGTATTCATCACCATGTATAATTGTTATTTCTGCTAATTTAAATGCCATAATGGAAAAAATTACAGTCATTATTATTATAAGTAAAGAGTATCTATTTTTAAGTTTATCAATTAATTTTTCCATTTATATCAATCCCTTCTACCAAAATGTAAGCTAGGAGATACAAATAATTTCTTTATGAAATTATATATAAATATTGAAAGTATAGAATTATATATAGATTCTAAAAGAGCAATGTTTCTTATCATTCCTATAAATGTAATATCTACATCTGAGAAATAATACATAAAGAAAAACATAATATTTGATATCATAGTAAATATAAAAGTATATATAAAAGGTATAATGAAATTTTCTTTTGAAACATTAGAATTAGTTGCTCCAATTAAATATCCAATTAAAAAATATATAAGACCATGAATACCTATAGCATTTCCAAATAATAAATCTTGAGCTAAACCTACTAATAGTCCAGACACTCCTCCTACTTTCTTATTAGTAAATAATGCTACTAAAACAATAAGAATTAAATTAGTATTAGGTATTACTTCAAATATACTTATATATTGATATAATGTGGATTGTAATATAAAACTTAATATAAATAGAACAATTAAACTAAAAGTCCTCAATTTTTAAACCCCTTTTTTATTTACTATCTTGTTTGTTAATTACAAATAAATCATTTATTTTTTTGAAATTAACTGCTGGCTTAACTTGTATTTCTTTTTTTAATTCCTCTTCCTTTACTTTCACTTCTGTTATTTCACCTATAAAAATTCCTGGAACAAAAACTTCTCCCATACCTGAAGAAATAATCTTATCTCCTTTTCTTACATCAGCTTCTATATCGAATAAAAACCCTTGCATCATATTATTGACTGTACCATTTACTACACCAAAATCCTGTGTCCTTATAACTTTATAACTAACACTGCTTCCACTATCAGTTATAGGTAAAACTTTAGACCAAGTATCTCCCACTTCTATTACTATACCTACTAATCCTTCTTTCACCATACCATCTTGAGTTTTTATAGCTTGTATTACAGCAGCATCTTTTTTTATGCCATCATTTGAACCTTTATCTATTATAAATTTATTGAACCAGTTTTCAGGATCTCTTGATATAATCCTAGTCTCTATCATTGAATAATCCGATTGTTTTTTTAATTTAATCTCATTTTCTAAAAATTCTTTTCTTGCTATTACATCTTCCATATCACGATTTTTTTCTTCTAATACTTTTATTCTTTTCTTAAGCTGATCATTCTTTTCCTTTGCATCAATATAATCTCCTAGAGAGGAAAACCTATCTGTAACAGTCTCACCTATTTTGTAAAAAAAACCTTGAACTGGAGTTATAATCTTCCCTACTTTATTTTCTATTATGCTTATTTTTTCTCTATCTTTAGCAGTTATCCCAATAGTTATAAGCAGAATGATAGTAACAATAGCTACTATCATTCTGCCTCCATACTTTTTAAATACAGACATCTATATCACCACTTATCTTCTTTTTGAACTAGTAGAAACTCTTTTTAACATATCAATATCTTCTACTGCTTTTCCTGTTCCAAGTACTACACAATCTAATGGATCTTCTGCAATATTTACTGGCATGCCAGTTTCTCTTTTAACAAGTCTATCTAATCCATCTAATAATGCTCCTCCTCCAGTAAGCATTATTCCTTTGTCCATAATATCAGCTGCAAGTTCTGGTGGTGTTTTTTCTAATGTGAATTTTATAGCTTCAATTATGTTAGCTACAGGCTCTTTAAGAGCTTCTTCAATTTCCTTAGCTGTTATTTCTACTACTTTTGGGAGTCCTGAAACTAAATCTCTACCTCTTATTTTCATTTTAGACTCACTTGATAAAGTGCCTTTTCCACCATCTCTAAGTGATGCAGAACCCACCTCTATTTTAATATTTTCAGCTGTTCTTTCACCAATCATTAAATTATATTGTTTTTTAATAAATTGAACAATAGAGTCGTCTAATTCGTCTCCACCAACTCTAATAGATTTACTTGTTACGATTCCACCTAAAGAAATAATTGCAACTTCAGTAGTTCCTCCACCAACATCAACAACCATACTTCCCGTTGGTTCTTGTACTGGGAGATTAGCACCTATTGCAGCTGCCATCGGTTCTTCTATAAGAAATGCTTCTCTTGCTCCAGCTTGTTCAGCTGCTTCTTCTACTGCTTTTCTTTCAACTTCAGTAACTCCAGAAGGTACACATACAACTACCCTTGGTTGTGAAAGAGAACTTTTCTTGCCATTTGCTTTTTTTAGAAAATACTCTATCATACTCTTTGTAACATTAAAATCTGCAATTACACCATCCTTCATAGGTCTAATTGCTACTATATTTCCAGGTGTTCTACCTATCATTCTTTTAGCCTCTGCACCTACAGCTAATACCTCATTTGATTTCGTTTGTATTGCAACAACAGATGGTTCTCTTACAACAATACCTTTACCTTTTATAAAAACAAGAGTATTGGCAGTCCCTAAGTCAATACCCATATCCTTTGAAAACATTCCTAAAAATCCCATCTTCTTCTTTTGCTCCTCTCTTACCTTCTATATTATATCTTCTTCTTTTAAACTCACGTATTTTTTATTACCTACTATAATATGGTCAAGTACACGTATTCCTAAAATTTCTCCAGCTTCAATTAACCTCATTGTAATATTAATATCCTCTTTACTTGGTGTTGGATCACCACTTGGATGATTGTGTACAAGAATTACGGAAGCACTACTCCTTTTAATTGCTCTATTAAATACTTCTCTTGGATGAACTATAGAAGCATTTAAACTTCCTATTGATATATCTTCATAACATATTATATTATTTTTAGTATCTAACATTATTGTTCTAAAAAACTCTTTTTTATAGTCTTTCATATTTTCCATCATAAATTCACATACATCACTTGGACATGTGATTTTTGTAGGTTTTATTACCTCTTTTGAACATATTCTTTTGCCTAGTTCTACTGCTGCTAATATCTGTGCTGATTTACATTTCCCAATTCCCTCAAGTTGAGTCAATTCTTGAATTGTAGAATTTTTTAAAAAATCAAGCCCATCTTCATCTAAATCTAAAACATTTCTAGCTAGATCTATTGCTGATTGTTTTCTATTTCCAGTTCTAATGATTATAGCTAATAATTCAGTATTTGATAATTCACTTGGCCCTTTTTCAAATAATTTTTCTCTTGGTCTTTCATCTAATGGTAACTGTTTAATAGTATAATTTATTCTATTTCCCATATATCCCCCAATTAAATTAGACTAATTTCGAAATACTCCTTTAAAAGTTTGTCAAGTTTTACTATAGGTAGCCCTACTACATTTGTATAGGACCCCTCAATACTCTCTACAAAGATTTCACTTTTTCCTTGTATTGCATAACTACCCGCTTTATCTTCATATTCCTGTTCCAATAGATAATTATCTATCATATCTTCACTTAAATTTCTAATTTTAACTTTAGTTTTAGAGTAGTCAACCTTTTTTTCATTAGTACCAGATTTTACTATGGCAATCCCTGTATAAACATAATGCTCTTTACCACTTAAATTTAATAACATCTTTTTTGCATCTTGTTTATCTTTAGGTTTACCAAGTATTTTATTATCAAAATAAATAATTGTATCTGCTGCAATTATTATACTATCTTTCTCAATATTTTCAGCAACATTTATTGCTTTTTGAAAAGCTAAGCTAATTGCTGTAGTCTCAGGAGATACATTATCATAAATATTTTCTTGTATATTACTTTCTTGTATTTTAAATTTTATATTATATTTCTCTAAGAACTCTTTTCTTCTAGAAGAAGATGAAGCTAGTACAACATATTTCAAAATTAACACCTACATTCTATTTAATATATAAATATGAACTTAAGAGATGCTCATTATTTTATTAAAGGATCTAGAATTCCTTCCATCTCGTTTTTATTGTATATAAATATTTTTTATAATCTTTAATTTAAATACTTATAAACAATAAAAAAACATATTTACACATATAAAGTTTACCATTTAGAGACTATATTTACAAGTAGCAATTTATGTATTTTACTTAATTATTAAAAAAATAAAATGCAGCCTAGGCTGCATTTTATTTTCACTTCATTATTATAGCGTCTTTTGGACACTTTTGTTCACATAATCCACAACCAACACATTTTTCTGGATCAATCTCATGTACCTTTTTAAGTTCTCCATTTATAGCATCAACTGGACAATTTTTAGCACATATAGTACAACCTATACATTTATCATCTACTACTTCAGCAGTTTTTCTCTTAGAAAAATCTGCCCATATTGCTTTTGTAGGACATTTTTCTGCACATATCATACAATTTGTACATTTATCATAATTTATTTTAGCTAATTTATTTTCAAACTCCATAGCATCAAAAGGGCACGCTTTTACACATATTTGACAACCTATGCACCCTGTAGAGCATTTTACTTTAACATCTTTACCAAATTCATTACTATTACAATCTACTACTACATTTTGATTGTAAGGTGCCCATTCAATTACATTTTTAGGACAAGCATCTACACAGTTACCACAGGCAGTACATTTATCTGGATCTATATGAGCAATACCATCTTTCATAGTAATAGCATCAAAAGGACATACATCATAGCAAGTTCCATATCCTAAACAACCATAGGAACAAGATTTATTTCCTCCTTGTACAAGTGCAGCCGCTTTACAATCTTTTATTCCAGTATATTCAAATTTTTCTTTAGCATTACATTCAGTTCCATTACAAATAACATGTGCAACTTTTCTTTCAGATGCTTCTGCAGATGCTCCCATTATTTCTCCTAACCTTTCTGCAGCTTCAGATCCTCCTACAGGACACCCATTTACAGGAGCCCCTTCTATTGAAACTGCATTTGCAAATGCATCACAACCTGGATAACCACATGCACCACAATTTGCACCTGGTAAAGCTGCTCTTATTTTTTCTACTTTAGGATCTATTTCCACAGCAAATATTCTTGATGCTACAGCTAGACCACTTCCAAAAATCAAACCTAAGCCACCTAAACTAGCTACTGGTAAAATTATACTTTCTATCATATGTCACTCACCTCCTATACTAATCCAGCAAAGCCTAAAAATGCAATAGACATTAAACCTGCTGTTATAAGTGCAATTGGAAAACCTTCTAATGATTCAGGAACATCAGCTAAAGCTAATCTTTCTCTTATACCTGCAAATAAAATTATTGCAAGTCCAAATCCTATAGCTGCAAACACTCCATGAACAATAGTTTCTAACAAATTAAATCCTTCTTGTATGTTTAATAGAGTTAATCCAAGTACTGCACAGTTTGTTGTAATAAGTGGAAGGTATACCCCTAAGGCTTCATATAATGTAGGACTTGCCTTTTTTATGAACATCTCAACAAATTGAACTAATGATGCAATTATCAATATAAATGCTATAGTCTGCAAATATTGAAGATTAAAAGGATCTAGTATTGTTACTTGTATAAAATAAGTCATAATTGATGCTAATGTCATAACAAATGCTACAGCCATAGTCATCCCTGTAGCTGTTTCAACCTTTTTAGAAACTCCTAAAAATGGACATATACCAAGAAATCTAGATAATATAAAGTTGTTTACTAACATAGCACTGACTGCTATTGTAACTAATTCCATTTATATCGCCTCCTTAAGATCTTTATTTTCATTGTTCTTAATCTTATTTCGCTTTTGAACATAATTTAACAAACCTATTAATAATCCTAATGCTAAAAATGCTCCAGGAGGTAATATCATTATTATAGCAGGCTTAAATGCTTCTCCAAATAAAGAAATACCGAAAACACTTCCTGCTCCAAGTATTTCTCTTATTATACCAAGTATTGTTAAAGCTATAGTAAATCCAAGTCCCATTCCAAGTCCATCTACAATTGAACTTGCAGGTTTATTTTTAGATGCAAAAGATTCTGCTCTACCAAGTATTAAACAGTTAACAACTATAAGTGGTATAAATAATCCAAGTGACTTATATAAACTCATAGCATAACCATGCATAAACATACCAATAAGGGTAACAAATGTTGCAATTATTACAATATATGCAGGTATTCTTATTTTATCTGGTATAACTTTTCTAAACATTGAAATTACAAGATTTGCAGCAAACAACACCGCCATAGTAGCAAGTCCCATAGCCATACCATCTATTGCTGATGTAGTAACAGCAAGAGTTGGACACATTCCCAACAATTGTACAAAAACTGGATTCTCATCTACAATTCCATTTTTAAAAATTTTAAATAATTTCATTACTTCACCTCCAAAATTCTACTTCAAATTATTATTATAAAGATTTCTAGCACTATTTACCCCTTTAACTACAGCATCTGAAGTTATTGTAGCTCCCGTAAGTGCCTGTACTTCTTCTTCGTTTTGTGGCTCAGATTTTACTACAGTTATATCTTTTTTAGTAGGCATTTCTTTAAACTGACTTTGAAATTCTTCTCCAGTGGCATTTGCTCCAAGGCCTGGTGTTTCTTGATGACTTACTACATTCATCCCAGTTATAGTTCCATCATTAGAAATACCTGTTATAACTTCTACATTTCCACCGTATCCTGAAGAAGCTGTCTTTATAGCATATCCTAAGAATTCATCTTGATTGTTCATACCTTTATACACTTCTAAAATATCCGAATTATCTTTTGAAATTTTATTAATTTCAGTAGATTCTTCTTTCACAAATTTTTCTGCTCCAGGTAAAACTGCTTTTCTCGCCTCTTCACTAACTAAGTTTTCAGCCTCTTCTATCTTTTCTTCTGTTACACTATTAGTCAAACCTAAAACAACTGCCGATATTGATGTTATTAATAATAAAATAAGACCTAATTTAATTATCTCACGCAACTTTCTTCACCTCCCCAAATACTTTTGGTGATGTATACTTATCAATTAAAGGTGCTGCTACATTCATAAGAAGTATTGAATATGAAACCCCTTCAGGATATCCACCATATATTCTAATTATTGCTGTTAAAATACCACAACCTACTCCAAATATTATTTGACCTTTTGAAGTAACTGGTGATGATGAATAATCTGTAGCCATATAGAATGCTCCTAGCATTAATCCACCAGATAGAGTATGATAAATCATATTTGTAAATCCTCCATCAAGTAAAAGTGTCATTAGCATTACTGTACCTATATAACTAACAGGTATTTTCCAAGTTATAACCCCTCTATATAATAAATATAATCCACCAATTATCAATAGAAGCGCTGATGTTTCACCAAGGGATCCTCCAATATTACCCATCAAAACATTTGTTATTGATGGAAGTGTTCCTTCTGCTTCTCCTTTTAATATTGCAAGAGGTGTAGCTGTACTTACAGCATCAGCGCCTGGAGTAACCCAATTAGTCATTAATACTGGCCATGATGCAAGAAGCATTGCACGTGCAGCAAGAGCAGGATTTATGAAGTTGTTTCCAAGTCCACCAAATGCTTGCTTTACAATTGCTATTGCAAAGGCTGAACCTATAACCGGTATCCACCATGGTGCTGAAGCAGGAATATTAAATGCCAATAGTAATCCTGTTACAACAGCACTAAAATCATTTATTGTAATCGGTTTATTCATAAATTTTTGTAATGCCCATTCTGTTAAAACTGCTGTTAAAATTGAAATTCCTATAAGTTTTATAGCATTAAACCTAAAATAGTATATACTTGCAAGTGTTGCAGGTAATAATGCTATCAATACATCGATCATTATTTTTGAAATGGTCTCTTTACTTCTTATATGAGGCGAAGAAGAGCCATACAACATATTTTCCATAGTAACCCTCCTATTAAATTAACTTTTCTTCCTATTTGATAAGATTTCTCTTTTAGCTACTCTTATTGATTGAAGTAATGGTCTCTTTGAAGGACATACAAATGAACATGAACCACATTCAATACAACTTAGAGCATTATAACTACCCGCTTCTTCATACATTCTTTTAAGAGATAATTTACTTATAAATAATGGTTGTAAATTTACAGGACATATATCCACACATTTAGCACATCTTATACAAGGATCTGGGTCTGGAATTTTTGCTTCTTCTTTATCTAAAACTAATATACCTGATGTCCCTTTTATTGTAGGTACCTCAATTGAATGTTGAGCAATCCCCATCATAGGGCCTCCCATAATAATTTTACCAGGCTTGTCCTTGAATCCTCCACACTGATCTATTATATCTTTAAATGGAGTACCAATCTTTATAATTAAATTTTTTGGATTGTTTATACCACTACCTGTAATAGTTGCAACCCTTTCTACTAAAGGCATACCTGTTTCAAAAGCATTACCAATAGCATGAGCTGTACCAACATTATTTACAACTACCCCAACATCCATTGGAAGTCCACCGTTTGGTACTTCTCTTTTAGTGATAGAATTAATTAATCTTTTTTCATCTCCTTGAGGATATTTAGTTTTAACAGGAACAACTTGAATATTTTTTTCATCTTTTGATGCTTCCATCATTACTTTTATAGCATCAGGTTTATTATCTTCTATTCCTATAAATCCTTTTGTAACCTCTACTGCTTTCATTATAGCCTTTAATCCTTTAATAATCATTTCAGGTTGCTCTAACATTAATCTATGGTCAGCAGTCAAATAAGGTTCACATTCTGCTCCATTTAAAATTACTGTATCAACCTTTTTTTCAGGGGGTGGTGATAATTTTACATGAGTAGGAAAACCAGCCCCACCAAGGCCTGTAATACCTGCTTCTTTTATTACTTTCACTATTTCTTCTTTTGTTAGATCATCAATTTTTCCTTTAGATACAACGCTTTCATGTATCTCATTTTTACCATCTGATTCTATTATAATTGTTGTAGCATTCCCTGTAGGTGTATCTAGTTTTTGAATTTTTTTTACTTTTCCAGATACACTAGAGTGAATTGGTGCTGACACAAAAGCTTTAGCTTCACCAATTTTTTGCCCTATTTTAACAGAATCTCCTACTTTAACTATTGGTTCACAAGGTGCCCCTATATGTTGTTGCATAGGTATATAAACCATATCAGGAGTCTTTGCTCTTTCTATAGTTAAATTTTCAGTAGCCTTTTTAAAGTGTGGAGGATGAATACCACCTTTAAAAGTTTGAGATTGTAAATTCATTAATTTCACCTCTTTTAATATTTTATTAGAATAATTCTTGTATACAATATGCTTTAAACTACAAAAAAATAATGCCTTATTGTTAGCTAAAGCTAATATATTATTAAAAATAAATGTATACAATATAAATAGATAAATATATTATAACATCATTTATACTAATTTCACAATAAGACATCTATTAATTATAATTTATATTTTATCAATTTCTTTACTTTATTCTAATTATATTTACATAATCAACTAATATTTTGGTATAAGCTGAATATTTTTCCAAAATGTTTTTATCATTAATTTCAGAAGCAATTTTTTTTCTAGCTTCTAATATTTTCTTGAAGTTCTTCATAATCTCAGTTTCTACCTTTATAGATTCATGAATTTCATTTAAATCATCATTATTCTTTTGAATTATATTCTTAATATCTTTTGACTTTTTTGATATTAATGTTTCTTCCCAAATTGAAGTTTCAGATATATATATGTCATTATATTTATTAATTAATTGTAATATCTTTTTACTGTCTTCTTTTTTTAGATCCTCACCAAAATCAGTTTTTATATTTATAGTATTTTCATGTAAAAAGCTTTCTTCAATATTTTGGTCTAAATGTTTTTTATATTCTTCTGCATGTTCTTTGCTTAAAAATGTTCCTGAGAAAACTTTATAATTATCTAATTTTACTACATAGGCAGCAAACCCTTTATTATTTACTGATTCTTTAAGAGCTTTTGCATTATTTAGCTCATTAAATCCTCCAATTTGTATATTAAAAATATTTAAGGTATTTGCATTATTTTCAACCTCTTTAGTTTTATCTTCAGTAATTACTTGTTGATTATTCTGATTAATAATAAATCCTGGATATATTATATATTTAACTAAAAAAAATCCTAACGTAATAGCTATAATAGGTGAAACAATACCAAAAAGAAATATATATATAAGCTTGTCCTTAACAGTTCTTTTATTTCTATACCTTCTCTTATACCTTCCCATAATTTCCTCCTAATTAGAAATAATCATCTAAATCAAATCTTATTTGTACTGGATCATTTGGATATATAAAATTAGATACTCCTACCCCTAATAACCTTATTTTTTTATTTATATTAAATTTATTTTTAAATATAAAATGAGATGTGGCTTTAAGTACTTTCAAACTATCTGTTGCATTTTCTAGTGTTAATGACCTAGTTTCTATAGAAAAATCATTATATTTTAATTTTATTGTTATAGTTCTATATTTATAACCTCTTTTTATAATTCTATTATAAATATCATTAGAATATTCATTTATTTTTTCATGGATATATTCTATATTATCAATATCGTATGAGAAAGTGTTTTCTTCACTTATAGATTGTGGCAATGAATTACCTTCTATTTTTCTATTATCTATGCCTTTTGAAAACATCATTAGTTCGCTACCTTTTTTACCTAGTCTTTCCACCAATACATTTTCATCATAATTTTGTATATCATAAATTGTATATATGCCCAAACTATTAAGTATTTTTTCTGTTTTCTTACCTACTCCCCATAATTTTCGTATAGGCATAGGGCTTAATATCTTTATAGCTTCTTCTTTTCTTATAATTGTTATTCCATTAGGTTTATTCATATCTGATGCTAACTTGGCTAAAAATTTATTATAAGATATCCCTACTGAACATGTTAAGTTCAGCTGAATTTTTATGTCCTTTTTAATATTTTTAGCAATCTTTAAGACTTCAGATAAATTTTTGTCTTTTATTTCTATATAAGCTTCATCTAATGATAAAGGCTCAATATTATTTGAATATTTTTTAAATATGTTTCTTATATGATTTGACTCTCTTTTATATTTATTTTTATTTGTCTCTACAAAAATTAAATCTTTACAAAGGTACTGAGCATGCTTTGAACTCATTGCAGATTTCACACCATACTTACGTGCTTCATAGCTAGCTGCACACACTACACCTCTTCCATTAGGACTACCTCCAACTGCTACAGGTTTTCCTCTTAATTTTTTGTTATCACGTTGTTCTATGGAAGCATAAAATGCATCCATATCAATATGTAGTATATTAATCATATAATTTCCCCCGTATAATTATATATTATAAAAGGACAGAGATTAATCTCTGTCCTTTTATAAATTTGGTGCCGAGGGCGGGACTTGAACCCGCACGGTCATTTGACCACTACCCCCTCAAGATAGCGTGTCTGCCAATTCCACCACCACGGCTAGTATTTAGACTGCTTTTATATTTTAACTCTAAATACTATAGTTGTCAAGTCTATTACTCTTGCTTTTCTCCCTCTGTATTTTCTTCTGTTTTATTTTCTTGTAATTCTTTCGGTATAAACCATTTTTCAATATTATTATATACACCATATTCTAATGGATCTATATCACCTTTAATTCTTTCATCCATTATTAAAGCATTATTAGTAAAAAACAACCCTACATATGGTAAATCTTCTAATAATATTTTTTGTATTTCAAAATATTTTTCCTTTTTTATTTCTCTATCTTTAGCACTAAAGGCTTCAACTAAAAGATCATCCATATCTTTATTTTTATATGAAATGAAATTAGTACCATCTTCTATCTTCTGAGAATGAAAAGCAAATGCCAAATTCGGACTTTCAGATAACTCTAACCCTAATAGCGAAATATCAAAATTTCCTTTTTCTATTTCACTCATCATTTTCTCTATATCTTCTTGATATATTTTTTCTATCTCTATTCCTATCTCTTCTAAATATTCTACTATCATATCTGAAGTTTCTTTTCTATATTTATCATTAGAATTCGTAATTAATTTAAATTTAAGTTTTTCATCACCTGATTTTTTAAATCCAGCATCTTTTAATATTTTCTTTGCTTTTTTAACATCATATTCATAATTATCATTTTCTTCATTTATTAAATAAGAGTTATTTAATATAGGAAGTCCTGCTTTAGTAGCATTATTATCATAAACCTTTTCTATTATCTCTTCTCTATCAATAGCATATGCTATTGCTTTTCTTATTGCTTTACCTTCTTCGCCTTTGAAAATATCCTTTTTAAAATTGAACCCTAGAAAATCAAAGTCATTACTTGGATATTCATGAATTTTAACATTCTTGTCACTTTTAAAATCATCAAAGCTCTTAAAAGTAGTTTTTAGTACATCAATATTTTCATCTTCAAAGGCTTTTTTAAATTCATCTTCTTTTAATATTATACCTTTTATATTTTTAATATATGGCTTTTCTTCATTCCACCAATTTTCATTAGATTCCAGAGCTATACTTTCTCCCTTATTATATTCAGAAAGTTTATAAGGGCCAGTACCTATAGCCATAAAATCTTCTGCACTTTCTAAAAATTTATCATAAGAAAAATTTCCTTCTTCATCAGAAAATTGATGTGATGGAAATATAGGAAAGCTCAATGTTTCAATTGAATTACTAAAACTTCTATCAAAATCAATTTCTATATTTTTTTCATCAATAATACTAACATTATATATATGTTCTATGTCTTCAGGTTTAATTAATTTATCATATTTAGATAATATATCTCTATATTCCTTATTTTTAAATGTATGTCTTAATGTATCTAAAGTAAACTTAACATCTTTACTAGTAAAGCTTTCTCCATCATGCCATTTTACGTCACTTCTCAACTCTATATTTATAGTACGACCTTCATTTTTTATAGAATAATCTTTTGCTAATAAATTTTCTATATCATGCTCATTATTAAATCTAAATAGACCTTCATAAATTAAATCATAAAAGCTATATAGACTTTCATTTTCACTTAATAATGGATTCATATTTTCTACATTTGAAATTGGAATTCTAATTTCTCCACCACTTGCTTTTTCATATTGTTTTTCATCTTCACCATCATTTCCTCCAGTATTTGTACATGCAGTTAAGATAAAACTTATCAACATTATAATTGACAATATTTTAATCTTTTGTTTTTTCAATTATATTCCTCCTCAAATTTACAGATATAAATATTTATACTATCTATAGTTAAACTTTAAACTACTTAAAAATCATATAAAAATTTATATATTTTACTTTGAATTTTTACTTTTTCTACATATTCTTCTGTTTCCTTAAATGGTATAGAATCTAGTTTTTTTCCATCTTCACTATACCTTTTATCCTTAAGCCACTTATTAACATTTCCACTACCTCCGTTGTATGCAGCTAAAGCTAAATCTAGACTTTCAAATTGGTCTATTAAATTTCTAATATACCAAGTTCCCAGTTTTATATTTGTTCCAGGCTCATAAAGCATATGTGCTTCAAACTCATTTATATTATTTGTATCAGCAATCCATTTAGCTGTTTCTGGTAATATTTGCATAAGTCCAATTGCATTTTTATTAGAAACTGCATCCTTATCAAAATTACTTTCAACATTTATTATTGCTGCTACTAAATTAGGTTTTAATTCATTTGTTTGCGAATATATCCCTATATAATCTTTATATTTTAAGGGATATATAGCACGACCTATGTTTTTAACATTAAATAATGTTAATACAATCAATATCAAAAAAATATATAAGATTATTTTTTTCTTTTTCAGCTATATCACCACCTACATGAAGTCATTTTTATTTAAAGCTACCTTAAGTTGTTTTTTGGTGTGTTCAATATCTCTAGAATTATCTATTACTATATCACAATATTTAATTTTTTCATCAATATCTATTTGAGAATTTATTCTACTCATAGCTTCTTTAAATGTATATCCATCTCTATTCATTAAACGCTTTATTTGTTCATCTTTGTTTAAGTATATAAGCCAAATTTCATCAAATATTATATTTTCTTTTTCTAACCTTTTTCTTACTTCTATTAAAAGTGGTATATCTATAAATATCACTTTTTCATTTTCTTTAATATATTTATAAATATTTTTTCTAATAGCTTCATAGACTCTTGGATGTACTATTTCATTAAGTTTATTTCTTAAATCTTTTTTATTAAAAATAATACCCCCTAATTTTTCACGGTTTATTTCATCATTTGAGTTTAACACATTTATCCCAAAGAAAGCTACTATGTCTTTATATGCTGGTTTATCTTTTTTAACTATTTCTCTTGATATTTCATCTGCATCTATTACTTTATATCCATATTTTATTAGTATGTTTTTAACAGTAGTCTTGCCTGTAGCGATACCACCTGTCAAACCTATTATTTTAATTTTATTTTGTCCCATACCAACTATTCCCTACATTCATATCTACAGTTAATGGTACATTTAATTTTATTGCATTTTCCATTAACTCTTTAAGTAAAGATTTAACTTCTTCTATCTCATCTATATGTGTTTCTATTATTAACTCATCATGAATTTGAAGAATCAATTTTGATTTTAAACCTCTATTTTTTAATTCTCTATATACATTTATCATAGCTATTTTAATAATGTCTGCAGCTGTACCTTGTATAGGGGTATTCATGGCTGTTCTTTCGCCAAATGATCTTACATTATAATTTCTGGATTTTATTTCTGGAATAAATCTCCTTCTATTTAACAATGTTTTTACATATCCATTTTTTTTGGCAACACTCACTATATCTTCCATATAATTTTTAACTAAACTATAATTTTTTAGATAATTATCAATATATTTTTTTGCTTCTTTTCTACTTATATTTAAATCACGAGAAAGTCCATAGTCACTTATTCCATAAACTATACCAAAATTCACCGCTTTAGCTCTACTTCTCATTAGTGATGTTACATCTTTTCTTTCCACTTCAAAAACTTCAGAAGCAGTTTTTGCATGAATATCATCTTTATTTTCAAATGCCTCTATTAATTTAGGATCCCCAGATATATGAGCTAAAACACGAAGTTCTATTTGTGAATAATCTGCATCTACTAATTTATGCTCTTTATCTCTTGAAACAAAAACTTTTCTTATTTTTCTTCCTTCTTCAGTTTTTATAGGGATATTTTGAAGGTTAGGATTTGTACTACTTATCCTACCTGTTGTAGTGATTGTTTGATTGAAACTAGAATGAACCTTATTAGTGTCTTTATTAATTAAAGGTATAAGTCCATCTATATAAGTTGATTTAATCTTCACAATTTGTCTATATTGTAATATTTTTTCTATTACCTCATGTTTTCCTAATAATTTATCTAAAACTTCAGCATTAGTTGAATAACCAGTTTTAGTCTTTTTTATAACAGGAAGTTCAAGCTTTTCAAATAAAATAACTCCTAACTGCTTTGGAGAATTTATATTAAACTTTTCCCCACTCAATTCATATATTTCTTCAGTTAAATTATTTATTTGATTCTCAAATTCTAATCCTAATTCTTTTAATTTCTCTATATCAATCTTAAATCCTTGATACTGCATGTCTGCCAAAACTTTTATAAGTGGCATTTCTATGTTTTCAAGAAGAGCTTTCATATCATATTCTTCTATTTTTTCTAACAATACTTTTTTCAATTTATTAATTACGTTTAATTTAGTAGCTATAAAATTAGCTATGGTATCAGTTGATATTTGATCAAATGTTTTTTTATTTCTACCCTTACCTAATAAATCTTCTTTATTTTGCATAGATATATTAAAATATTCATCTGCTAATGTTTTCAGAGAATATTCTTTTTGTGAAGCTTGTAATAAATATCCTGCTACTAATGAATCAAAAAATATATTATATATATCTATACCATATCTAAATAAAATTAAAATATCTTCTTTTATATCATGACCTATTTTAGCAACCTTATCATTTTGAAATACAGAAGCTAAAATATCTAATTTTTCTTTAGTATCTTTTTCATCATCAAATGAAGCATAATATGATTTATCATCATTATATTTAAATCCAACACCTAAAATTTTATCTTTTAAATTACTTTCACCATTTACTATGAATTTGAATATAAAGTTACCTTTATCTATACTATTAACTATTTTATATAAATCATTTTTAGAGTTTAGTATTTCTACTTCTGTATCTATCTTTTCTTTAGAATTTTGTATGATTTCTTTATCAAATTTATCAATAAAACTTTTAAATTCAAACTGAGTATATAATTCTAATAACTCAGATTGATTAGGTTCTTCTTTTTTTATGGCTTCCAAATCTATATCTAATGGAACATTCGTTACAATTTTTGCTAACATTTTACTCATGAAAGCTTGATTTCTATTTTCAATTAATCTTTCCTTTAATTTTTTTCCAGATATTTCATCTATATTTTCATATATATTTTCTATAGAATTATACTTTTTAAGTAATTTTATACCAGTCTTTTCACCTATTCCTGGAACGCCGGGTATATTATCTGATTTATCTCCCATAAGCCCTTTTAAATCTACAAACTCATCTGGTGTTAAGCTATATCTATCAAACATAGCTTGCTCATCATATTCTTCTAAATTAGTCATTCCTTTTTTAGTTATTAATACTTTTATATTCTTATCTACTAATTGTAAATAGTCTTTATCTCCTGTAACTACAATTACATCCATATTTTTATTACTACAATGTTTTGAAAATGTTCCAACTATATCATCAGCCTCATAACCTGCAAGTTCTATCCAATGAATATTCATCTTATCCAGTATATCTTTTAGCATAGGAAATTGCATTTTTAAATCATCTGGTGTTTTCTTTCTTCCAGCTTTATACTCTTTATACTCTTCATGTCTAAAAGTTGGGCCTTTTTTATCAAATGCTACTGAAATATATTCTGGTTTATAGTCTTCTAAAATTTTATACAACATTGTCATAAAACCATACACACCATTAGTAAATAATCCTTCTTTATTTTTAAGTGGGGGAAGGGCATGGTAAGCTCTATGTAACAAACTATTTCCATCTATTAAAACTACTTTTTTATTTTTCACTTTTACAACTCCTTAAAAAATATTATAACTAAAGTATATATTAAAAATGGATTATAGTAAACAAATTATACATTATTCTGGTTTACTTATTACCCTGTAATATATGTACTATTCTATACTTTAAAGATTAATTTTAAACTTGACTTTTAATTCATATTTATGTTATTATATATTTTGTATTAAATAAGCCGAAGTGGTGGAACTGGCAGACGCGCCGGATTCAAAATCCGGTGGTAGCAATACCGTGTGGGTTCGAGTCCCACCTTCGGCACCATAGAAAAAGCTATTCCCTAGAATTACATGTTCTAGAGAGTAGCTTTTTTGTTTTGTGTGCAGTAGGTGTGCAGTAGTGATTACAACAGTATTCTTTATTTGTTACTATCATCTACTTCCGTTTTTCTTTCTGCATTAGAAAGTATCTTTTTTATCCTTTCTAATATTTCTTCAGTTTTGCTTTCATCTATATATTCATCATCAAACTGAATTGTGGTGTTACCTAATTTAAATTCTTCTATTACCATAACTTATTTCTCCTTTCTTTTGATATATCCTTAAACTCTTCTAAATTATCTTTTTCACTCAAATAAATCACTCCTTAATGATACTTTCTATTTTATTTATATAAAATCCTTTTTTAAATATTAATAATACATAATTAATTTAAAATCAAAATTCCAATTATAAGTTTATGGCATATTAATCTAAAAGTAAGACCATAATTTCTTATAATAATTTTAAAATTAGTCTACTAGAAATAAGGAGTTTTTATACTATGAGAGTATCAGTGAAAGAAGCTGCAAAAGTATTAGAAGTATCTGAACAATTTATTCGAATTGGATTACAAAGAGAATTGCTTCCTATAGGTACTGCAATAAAAATGAGTAGCAAATGGACTTATCATATTAGTCCAAAATTATTGAGAGAGTATATTGGAGAACATAATTAAAGGGCCTTATTTGGCCCTTTAATTTGATATTCATTATGAAATATACTACTAGTTTTATGATGTATTAAATATTAAAAAAACTAGTTAATTTAAAAATAAGATCATCAAAATGTATTTTTATAAATGAGCTGTTTTTATTACTTTATCAATATAATAATGTAACTGTTCTTTATCTGTATAATCAATTAAATTATCAGATCCTGCCTCTAAACAGTCTACAACTCGACTAAAATCTTTAGCTTTATCTTTATAATTAATTGGAGGACAATAAATTACATTTATATTACTATCCTCTTTATTTCTTTTTTGTTTAGATTTTAACTCTTCGTAATTTTTAAGCCATAGTTTTGCTTCATTCATATAATCAATAGATTTAAGATCAAAAGATAAGTTTTGGATTAAATTAGGTTTTCCATTTAAATATTTGAAATCAATATCTATATCCTCACCAAATCTTCCTATTTCTTTATGATTTTCTTTAATAATTTTCTTTTTAATAAGATCAGTTTTATCAAATTCTTTTTTCAAGTCCCTCTTCATTGTTCTCTTTTCGACTCTAGATATTTTATTTGATTCATTATATATATATATATTATCTTCAAATAATTTTTTGAATTCTAATTCTAAATCAGTAGTTATTAACCCTCTAGGAGTAGTAAATCTTAATTGATTAGAATGAGCAGCAGAAAGTTTATTTAAAAGTTTATTATCTTTAAAGTTTCCAAATAAATGATCTCTAATAAGAATATTTTCATTATTAAAATTCATCTCTATATCTTCTGTAAGTTTTTTTACAACTCTTAAATTTACATCTTCATTATACCTACTTAATAATTTAAGTTTCTTTTTAGAAAATTTTGTTCTAATATATTTTGATTCCGGACTATGCAATATAAGTCCTATATTGATAGGTTCATTTTTTATAATGTCAGGAATAAACCTAATAACTGTATATTGTGCTTGTTTAAAATCCATACTACTCACCTCCTCCAATTATAAAATTCGTTTTTTGACTTTAAATATTCCAATATATCTTCTAACTTTTCTTTTCTATTAAATAAAAAATCGCATATATTCTTTTTATTATCTTCATTTAAGTTCCAAGAATCTGGAATATCTGCTACACATGAAGTGATTTCATCATAAGTAATGCTTTTAATCTTTTTACATATTTCTTGAAATGGATTACTGCCATTTACATATTTCTTTAATACATTATATACTTTCCCATCAAAAGGTGGTACTAATATATCATTACATTTCAAATCATCCTCTATCCAATCTGGACCATGAAAAGAATTGCCATAGTCAATAATAAGTAAATTATCATTATTAATAGAAGTTCTTAAAAGTAAGTTACCTTCATTATCTGCTCTGTCATCATTACCTACCCACAAATCAAAAGCTATTATATCTGGTATCTTATCTATATTTGAAATACCTTTTAGAGAATTCTCTCCAATAAAAGTATATGTATTTTTATAATGTAAACTAGCAAAATGTTTGCCATCTTTAATTTTTCTATTAGATAAGTAAGGCTCTATATTAATCAAACTTTCACCTATGAAAATGGTTCTAGCTTCTGCAACAGGAAGATCAAATAGCTTAGCTAATCTACAACAAATGAGGTCATTAATTAAAACCTTATTTGTAACTAAATCATCTCTAAATTTAACAACATAATTATTCCCATCACTAGCTCCTAATATTACAGGCTTAGACAAACCAGTGTTTATTTCACTAATAAAACGCGTCGCTACTATATCCTCCATAGTTTAAATTCGTCCCCCATTAACCACTAATTACTTTACTTAATTTTATATTAAAATTAAGTATCTGTAAACCACTACATATTGTGGTTAGGACTCGTAATTATGCACTATAAAATCAATTTTATTAGTTTATATCTAACGTATCCTTTATTCTTTACTTATAGGTAAATATTAATATTCTTATAACCAAAGATATAAGTCTTAATAATATATTATATTTCTACCCTAAAAATTATATTACTATCTAAATTAATTATTTCTAATAAAGTTAATTATTATACTTAACATTTTTAAGCACAAAAAATAAGGCTAGAGATTTCTCCCTAGCCTTAAAATAATTGCTCATTATATCATTTATGTATTATGTATTTTGTCTTTTTCAATAAACCTTAAAAAACCTTTCTTTCTCTTTGTAATTTCTATATAAGTTTCTTTATCTATCTTGTTTTCTTCTAATAATTTATCTGCCAGTTTAATAAACATTTTTGTTATTTCTTCAAGGTCATTTTTATTATATCTCACATTCAATTCCCCCTTTTTTATATATATTCTACATAAAATCGTTAATTCCTCTACATAAAAATAAAAATCTCGGAATATTAATTCATTTTGTCAAATATGATAATTTTATACATTATATTTCTTATTGTTAACTAAGTAATTTTATAATATAATAGGAAAAGTAAGGCAAATATAAAAAAAATTATGAGAGTGTGGTTTTATGGGGAAAGTAGAAGATGTTGAAGAGAAAATGACATCATTAAAAAAACAAATGCATAAACTGCTACATAAGAATGATTTTATAATTACAACAGAAATAATAGATATAAGTCAAGAACTAGATGAGGTTATATATCTATATCATAAAATAAAAAATAAAATCAATTGACATAAAAAAAGACCAGGACAAATAGTCCTGGTCAATATTATTTATTATATTTTTTTATTAATTATTTTATTTATATATCTTATTAATTATATTTTGCACTTCTTTATAGTGTGTACCTAAAGACTTTCTTCTTTCAGCACCATTACCATGTTTACCCTCTAGAGTTTCTTTGACTAAAGTATCTATAGATTTGCCACTATATTTTTTATTAATTATATTTTGGACCTCATTATAATACTTACCTAACGATTTTTTCCTTTGAGCACCATTCCCATGTTTTCCTGCTAATGTTTCTTTTACAAGTTTATTTATATCTACTCTTTCAAATTTCCCATTAATAATTTGTTGTACTTTTTGATAATTAGATCCTAATGATTTTTTCCTTTCTGCTCCATTACCATGGAATCCTAACAATGTTTCTTCAACTAACTTATCTATAGTCTTAGTCGGCTTTGGTATAGGCTTAGAGTTATACATTTTATCAATTTCTCTTTGCACTTCATTATAGTTACTACCTAGCAACCTCCTTCTCTCTGCTCCATTCCCATATTTTCCTGCCAATGTTTCTGCAATTAATTTTTCTATAGTTTTTGTAGGTTCAACTATATCTTTATTTAACTTCTTAGCTACTAGCTTTTTAAAGTCGGACCATGAAATGCCATTCTTACCTCTACGTATTTGAGAAGGACAATTCTTTCCACTCCAGTAATTATGTTGGACCACATTAGATAATTGAATATTTTCTTTTTTCATAATATAGGCTACTAATTCTGCTCCATTTTCAACTGCTTTATTATAGTTCCCATCTCTATTTAAACAAAGTTCTACTCCTATTGAATTCAGATTTCCATTTCCTCTACCATCTGAACAGTGCCATAACTGAAAATAATGTAAAAATGATTGTATGGCTTGTATATCATCAACTTGCCAATGCCAAGATGCCTTACGAGGATTCACTCTACTCTGTAGGTTAGCATGCACTTGAGCATTTGCTCCCCTATCCCAATTATCAGTTTGATGTACAGTAATATATTTCTTTTTGTTGCTTTTCCCGTACTTATGTTTTGTATCTCTTATTAGCTGTTGTTTAATTTTCATTATTTCACAACCTTTCTTTTTTCTTCTTTCAATACCTTGTCTGCTTTTTGTCCTGATTTTGTTATAGAGTTGTTTTTCCACCCTGCAACTATTGCAATTACAACTGTAAGTATTGTAGATACACCTTCGTTTATCTCTTCATCTCCAAAAGGTAATAACTCAAATTTAAATATACTTATTGATATTTGATTCATTAGAACTAAAAATAAACCTATGATCCTTACCCATGTAGCTTTATTTACACCTTTAAAATTAAAATCCATTTACATTCCTCCTATAAATTTAATTGTGATAATATAAAAGCTAAGATTAATGGTCCTAACATTCCAGTTAAAAACCACCACTTAGCTTTATCAATGCTTTTCTTTTTTCTCTAAATCATTAATTCTATGGTTTGCAACTTTCATTTGTTCCTCTAATATATATGTTCTTTCTATAACTGTGTTATGTTTATCAACTTTGCTTTCAAGTTGTGATATCCTATAATTTGTTAATTTACTTGATGCTAATATTCCTCCTCCGGTACCTATAGTAGTTCCTAAAAAAGCAATAATTGCCACAACAATTTCATTTGGCATAATCGACCTCCTTAAAATTTGCATAATAAAAAGGACTATCTCTAGTCCTTTAAATAATTTATTTTCTTCTTGTCTGTACTGGTATCCCCTCTTCAACATCCTTCATTGATTTTTTTATATATCTTTTAATATTATTATAATAAGATGTTACCATCATTTTCTTTAGCCTTTCTTCTTTATTCATTTCTTCTAAAAAATCATCTAAAACAATTAACTTTTCTTTATAAGAAATTGAATTATCTTTTTCTAGTTCTAATACATACTTATATGTTTTGGCAGCTGGTTCTTTATCTCCATTTCCAGCACTATACCCTATTGTATAACTCAGAGTACTAGGAGCTTTACTCCATCTTTTTATAAACTTAAAAGCTTTTTTATACTCTTTTTCTTTATCATCCAATAAACTCCCCCCTTTTCCTATAATATATCATATTATTTAAAAAAAGGGACATTAAAAAACACCCTTCTAGGTGTCTATATGTTTATGATATTAATAACTCTTGTACTATTCCTCTTAAGTTACCCACATCTGGTACTTCTTCAATTGTATATCTGCCTGCTAAAATCAATATTACATATGATTTTGCTATTCTACTATCCGTTGTAAATGTCATTCTTAACACCTCCTTCAATAGTTGATATATGATTTTAAGCCTTGAGGACATTTTGAACCACTTCTTTCAAATTTTTATAGTCTGGTACATCATCAATTGTTTTTCTATTATTTTTAATCAATAGAGCATAACTTTTAACTATTTCACTATCCTCACTAAACAAACTACATTCCCCCTAACATCATTAGCATAGTTTCAAATAGTTCTGCATTACTTTCTGCATTTTCCATCTTCAAGTTAGATATCTGTTCTTTTAATTTTTCTGTTTCACTTTTAGGTTCATTTAGTTCTGGTACATCATCAAAATCTTTAGGTTTAGATATTAAATCATCAATAGTATGGCTTTCTTTCGTAACATCAAATATAAATTTATCATTATTATTAATAAGATATTGATAAAATTCATCACTAATTTCTATACAATCTTCAAGCTCTTTTTCTGAATACATATTTTCTGGATAAAAACTATATTTACCTTTTTCATCTATTTTAATATACATCTAATCACCCCACACTTGATAACATATTCTAAAGTCTGATGTTGGTTTGCTGCCTGAACTTCTAACATAAAAGATTATTTCAGATTTAGAAATTGGTTGTGCTGTTATTGTTACATCTAAAGGTGCACCACTTTGATATTTTGGAGTTGCTACTACATTATAAATATTGTTTGGTAATGTCATAGGTAAAGTTACCCTTATATATCCTGTATTTCCACTGGCAGAATATACAACCTCTCCCCAAACCATAATAAAATCATTTGGAAGTTTTGTATAGCCATTACCATTTTTATTATATGATCCATTATAAATAGGACCATCTTCAAAACTATGTTTTTCTGCCCTAACTCTAAATTGTTTCATAGTTCTACTTGATGAACGTGGTCCTATAACTACTTCCCCCATATCTGGAGTATCTAACCAAGCACGAGATATAGCTCCTGCAAGTGAAGTGTTATCTCTATAAATTACATAGCCACCACTCATGTTTATTAGTGGGAATTCAACATTCTGTCCATAAGGGGATGCTAATTGTAATACTCCTTCTCCCTCTCTATATGTTGTGCCTATGCTCATTCCTGTTTTGGCAAGTTCTCCAGTTATAATAGCAGTAGGTAGTATTCTATCTACTCTTACAATATTAAATTTATCTTCTACTTCTATTCGTATGTCATATGCTGCATCTATTAAATATCCAGGGTAATAACCCCATGTACTCATTATAGATAAACTCCATGTATTATTGTAAATTGCAGACCATGTAGGATATCCTTTAGGTTTTTTGTATATTCTTATGGTACAAGTATTTTTTTCTGTAGTTCCTAATTTTAAGCTACTTACTTGACCTAATATATCTACTCCTAAATATGTTCCCATTCCATCTTCTGTACCACTAGAATTTTCATATCTTTTAGGTACAACTTTTTGTATGTCTGGAGGTGCATAATTTGCAACTGTAATATCTAAAGTTCTTGTAAAAGTTCTATTTCTACTATCTGTTACAGTAGCTGTTATGGTTAGTGTCCCACTTTTATTTATTAAATCTGTAGTAATAGCACTACCTAAATAATTTTTACCATTTATGTGTATTGCATAGCTTTTTATAGTAGCATACTTATTTGCAACTGCCTCTCTAAACCATATACGTATTTTTGATAAAGTTTTTATATATAAATCTATTTCAGAATTAATTACAACTGGTGAATCTTCTCTATGCCCTATACTACTAAAGTAAGGCTTTATGGCAGAAGGTACTTTTGCTACTATTGTAGTTTCTGTTCTATCTCCAATTTGTTTTGTACCTTTATATGTTGTTAATTTAAGGGTAACTGTAGCTTTAGTTGCTTCTGGTATTTCTTCATATATTCTATTCTGCCTTGTAGTGTCTAAGCTAACAGATATTGAAGGTCCACCAGTCCACTCTCCTATATATTTTGTACCCAAATACATTGTAACTTTATGAGTAAAGGATGCATCAGCACGTTGTACCCCTACTCCAAAGGCTGTATCAATATCAAAACTTTCTGGTACTCCACTCATTGTTGAGGCTCTTGGTATATCATTTAATCTAAAATTACCTTCTACATGTCTTGTACCTATATAAGTTCCAGATAACGTAACTTTTAAATCATATGATGCATAAATTTTAAAAGTTTTTTCTCCTACATTGTTATGATAAACTTTTTTTGTTGCACTTCCTAATAATTTTTTCTGTCCAGCACTTATTGAAGAATTAGCAGTAAAATTATATCTTGAACCATCTATTGTAATATAGCCATTATTCCTACTACCAGAATATATTGCATAATCACCAGTTAGATAAAAATTAACTGTTACTAAACTATAATTTTCTTCTATATTTTGTGTAGCAGACCATTCAGCTATTAATCTCCATGTATCTTTAAAAGTATTATTTATAGATCCACTAAGCATTATTCATCACCTGCCCATTGTATCAATGTTTTTGTTCCATTTTTCTTAAACATATGATTTCCAAGTTGTGCATCATTTTCTACAATTAGATTTTTAATGTAAGCATTTTGATTATCAAACCATTGAGAAGCTACTCCATTATCAACTATTGCAAACTTATTATTTTGTAACTGCAACTTTACTTTACTATCACTTAAAGCAATTTCAAATAAATTAAATCCAAAATTAAAATATGAAGTTACTTCATTCATCTGCCCATTTAATCCTGCATAGTCATTTGTTAATTGACTAAAGGACAACTTCCAAGCTTCAGCAGTTTCTTTTATTTTCTTTTCATAAGCTTCTATTACTTTACCATCAGCATCTTGATATTCAGCTCTCATAGTATTAGTTACACTTTCAGCTGTTGCCTGTATACTAGAATTAAAATCTACTGCAAGTTGTTGAGTTTGTTCATTTATTACTTCTTGTTGTTTTTCATCAGAGCTTGTAGCAAATTCTTCTGCTTTTCTTTTTATCTCTGACTGTATAAATTCTTGAGCATTATTTAATTTTTCTTGATATGCTGCTATTCTATCTTTATAAATAATAAATCTAGCATCTACTTCTTGTTTTTCTGTAGTTGTTGTTTTTCCATCTGATATTACATTATTTATATAATCTATTAAATTATTAAATGCTGTAATATAGTTATTGTATGCTGTATTTTCTTCTACTTTATATGTTCCTGTTAGATGTTCATTATTATATATAGATTGATGCATCTTATATATTTGTTGTTGTTGTGATTGTAGTGTATTAATATATTTCTCTACTGCTTTAGCTTCAGATTCTTCTATTATTCCATCTTTGAAAGTTGTGCTAACATCATTTTGGAAGTTATCTAAATTATTTGATACATTATCAATTTTATTATCTACATAATAATTAGATATAGTCCATGTATAATCATCTGGATTATTGCTTTCAATTTGAGAATTTTTATTATAAGCTTTACCTATATATTTTTTATTTAAAGGATCATCACTTATGTTAGTTCCATTTATATCATCTGCATATTTAGTCCACTCATATATAGGAGCTTTTTCTATTTCTTCTTCTACTTTGGTTATTACAGTTTCCTCTATAGTTTTTCCATCTGATAATCTAATCCTTAAACTACTTCCATCAAAAAGTAGTGAATAATCCTCTATAGAATTTCCTATAAGTAAAGTACCATTTGTAAGGTCAAATTTAACTTTACCACCTTTTAATAGTCCAGTTATTATCTCATCTGCTACGAACCCTTTACCAGTGCCAAATGTTCTAAAATCCCAATTACCATTTACATCTTTACTATCAGCAATCATAAATCCTTTGCCAGTTAATTTCATAGCACTATTTTCTGTTTTATTTTCAAAGATTAATGCACCTTTATCATCTGTATACCAATCAGAAGTAGTAGAGTTTAATTTATTTTTTAATACATCTATTGCTCCATCTAAATATTGTGTATTTATAGTACCATCTTGATTTATAATGTCTGCTCTATCCCATACTCCAGATTTATCCCTAAAATTATTTATATACTCTTCTTGCTTATTCATAGTGTCAGAAATATCTGGGATAAAGTTTCCTAGTACAGGTTTAGAATTTTCTTCTTCAAGTAAATCATTTTCTATTTCATATACTCTTGCAGTTAATCTTAATTCAGGCTTATATGTTTCATCAATTAATATTACTGTATCGCCGAGTCTTGCACTTGCACCTATTATTTCACCTTCATAAGTTATATTAGGCTTAGAAAGACGTTCTAATTCTTCTTCTGTGGCTTGTTTTAACTCTTGCTTATCTTCTATATCATCAAAATCTTTTTTGTAGAATATATGTGATTTAGTGCCATCTTCATTAGGTCTGCCCCATTTTAACCTTGCTTCATTATCCTCTACATATGCTTTACCATTATTTATATCTGCAAAATCTAACCTACGACCATAACCATCTCCTACTTCTTCACCTTTCCCATAACCATATAAAGCTGTACATACTGGATCTGAATGTACTGTTCTTTTTATTTTTTCTATATTTTCACCTGTTACAAATCTTTCACCTAGAAAATCACCAAGTTGTACAAATAAATCTACATATCTATGTGTAATTTTCTTGCCTGTTATTTCTATTCGAGTTTGTATTTCACCTTTCCAAGCTTTAGCTATTTTTTGTACTGCTTCTTTACTGGAGATATGATAAAAGTTTTCTGTAGATATACCTAAATCATCTACTATGCCAACTTCCCACCTGGTAGGTTCTAAAACTTTTGCTAATGCTATATTTGCAGTAGTATCAGTTGCTCTTTTATCTTCTACATAATCACCTAACAACTCATAAAAAGAGGACTCTGCATAAATTTCAAGAGTCCCTTCTGTCCTATCTTCTTCTATTTCTTCTACTATAAATTCTTTCCATATATCATACTTCTTTATATATGTTACTATTCTATATTTTTTCTCTACTTCTACATCAGCATTTAAACTAATTTGTAGGGTATCTTCACCATTTAATACTTCTTTATTTATAGCCTTTAGAGGAGTTATTTCATGCAAATATTTTTCTTCTCTATCAAATAATATAAACAATTATAACCACCTCTCTATATATTCCATTGTTACATCTACTCCTAAAGGCTCTATATTAATATTATTTTCTCCGACATCTAAATAAAAGAAATCACTTATAATCCATATATCCTCTGCTATTACTACTCCATTTTTTCTAACTTTCCATTTGTCATTGAAATCAACTTCAACTATATCTCCAGGAATAAAATTGTGTTCTATATATACAAATTTACCTTTATCAATATGAGTTAATTTTATATGATCTATGTTAGAATTAATATTAAAAATAAACTTAGGTTTAGTTTTGTATGTTCCAGATAAAAATAATTTTACAGAGTCGGTAATAGTATGACTTTTTGTATCACCATAGGATATAGGATCAGGACAAATAAAAGTAAGAGTGCCTTCTCCTATACTACAAATTTCTTCTAATTCAGTATCCTCACTCAAAATTGCCATATAATACTTATCTACTTCATCATCAAAAATTAATTTTTCTAATGTTTCTGTATATAACATAGATGCTAATTGTCTTATATTCTTTCTTAAGTTAACTCTATTATTAGCTATTAAAGTTATATCTACTTCTATTACTCCTACACCTAATTCTTTTCTTATAAAAGTTTGTCCTATAGATTTAGGTACTTTTCGTAAGATAGTATTTTGAGGAGGTAATATACTTCTTCTTATATCATTTACAATTAAATAATCACAAAAGTTTATATTATTAAAATACAACCTTACCTCCCCTTTCTTTTTCTATATTTTTCTAATTGTTGTGCTGTGATATGAATTGTCTTTTTAATTATAGTTTCACCATCTAAAGGTACATCTACAGTTAGGTATATATCTCCCATAGCTTCAAGTGAAGGTTGCATATAATCTATAGGTAATACATCTCTTATCATTCCTGCAAGTTTAGAAATAGGTAATACTGCTTCCATTCCATTACCTGTACCTCTATAAGCATCTCCTACTCCTACACCACCAAATACAGTTGGTTTTCTAAATATAGCTCCTTCTGACTTCCATGACACTCCTATTTTAGGTATTGTTTTTTTCTTCCAGCTAAATTCACCAGTAATCTTAAACCTAGGCATTTTAGGCATAGAAAATTTAGGAATTTTTAATTTCAATCCACTAAAGAAACCTTTTATTTTATCTATAGCTGTAGATATTTTATCTTTAGCTGTATTAATAGGATCTACTATTGCACTTTTAGCAGCATCAAATTTAGACTTTGCACTACTTCTAAGACTCTCAAATTTACTTACTGCATCATTTTTCATAGTCGATATTCTATTTTTTACATCAGTAGCAGTATTTTTAACTGGATTCACTACATTAGATTTAAACTGATTAAATTTTGTTCTTGCATCATCTTTCATAGAATTAATTTTATTAGATGCATTAGTTTTCATTTCTGATATTTTATTTTTTACATTAGTTGCAGTTTCTTTTACTGGATTTATAACATTTGTTTTAAATTCATTAAATTTATTTTTAGCACCTTCTTTTAATTCAGTAAATTTAGTCACTACTCCATCTTTCATAACAGTAAATTTTTCTACTAACCAGTTTTTAAGTTGTAATGCTTTTTCTTTTATCAAGTCCCAATTTTTATATATTAATACTCCTGCTGCAATAGCTGCAGCTATTGCTATACCCCATGGACCAAATAATGTAGCAAATATAGGTTTTAAAAATCCAGCAAGTGCAACTGCTGCTGTTTTGATTCCGGCCCATGCTCCAAGTAGAGGTCCTATGGCTATTACAATATTTCCTATAGCACCTACTATTACTCCAAAGACCACAAGTAATGGTCCTAGTGCTACTAATAAACCTATAGCTATTCCTATAAATTTTTGTGTTTTAGGGGATAAATCTATAAACCATTGTATTAATTCTTTTATCTTTTCTCCCCACTCTTGCATTTTAGGAATTAAAGTATCTCTAATTAAAGGAACCAAATTATCTCTTAAAATAGGTGCTAAATCTGCACCTATTTTTAAGGCTGCATTTTTTATAGACTCTTTCATTTTATCCATTTCAATTCTAAAATTATTTGCGTCATTTAATGCATCTTCTGATAATACATTTCCAAGACTATGAGCTTCATCTCTTGTTTTCTGTATTTCTTCTGCCCCCATACCTAAAACTGGTGCTAACTCTTTCCATGCCCCACCAAAAAGAGATGAACCTATAGCATTTCTTTCTAGTGGATCTTCCATATCGGCAAGCTTATTAATCATTAAATCAAATTGCTCATCAGGACTTTTGTTTTTTAAATCATCATAACTTAAACCTAATTTCTTAAGTTGTTCTGTAGATTTCCCAGTTCCTGCTTCAAGTTGAGGGAGCTTTCTTACAAACCCTTCTATAGCACTTGTCATAGAATCTTGACTTACTCCTGCCACTGTCGCAACATGTCTCCATTCTTGTAAGCTATCTGTAGTAAGTCCTGTAATCTCTTTCAAATCTAATAATCTATCAGCAGCTTGACCAGATTTTGTTGCAAGTCCAACTAAACCAACTCCTGCTGCAATTATAGGAGCTGTAACTTTAGCTGTCATACCTTTGCCTATATCTTTCATCTTTGTTCCTGTGTTTTTTAGTTTATTGCCTACTTCATTTAACTTCTTTTTATAGTTATTTATCGGATTACTTGCCTTGTTTAATTCATCAGATGTAGTTTTTACTTTATTAGCAAACTGTTGCTCTTGTATTTTTGCATTTTTTAGTTCGCCTTCAAGTTTTCTAACTTCTTCTGAATTTTCTCCAAAAGTAGACTTAGCTTTATTTAATTGTTCTTGAGTCAATCTTACTCTTTCTTTTGCTTGTTCATGCCTTTTATTTAAATATTCTAATTTAGATTTTAATTTATCAGTTTCACTACCTGATAATCTCATTTGCTCTTTTTGTAATTTGAATTCTCTATTTAATTCAGTAGTGCTTTTTTTCATCTCACTCATAGAGTTTTTAAAATCTTCATTGAATACTTTAAAACTAATTTTTATTTCATCTTTCGCCATTAACTCACCCCTTTACTTAGGGTTTTGACTCCAATTATCAAGAGTCATTTTATTCCTTGCTACTCTATTTACAACTTGAAAAGGCTGATTCCAAAAAAAATCTTCACTTAAACCTAAAAAAAGTACATAGTAAGAATAAATATCTTCTATGCACTCATATTTAAGTTTAAGTGGTCTTACTTTTTTTCACCTTTATTAGGAGTTTTATTAGTTGACCTTTCTATTTTATCAGCAAATTTATTTTCTTTCTCTGCTGTAATCAGTTTTTGATATAACAATACTTTTTCCATTGAACTATCATTATATCTTTCTACAAATTCATCAAAAGTATATATTGCATCTTCTTCATATACATTTACACCTTTTAATATTTGTCCACCAATATAACCAACATAAATAGAAGTAAGTATCTTTATATCTTCTACATCTCCTACTTTATCCTCATCTACACTTCCTCCAAGTTGCATCAAATCCGTAACTAAGGAACTTCTAGTTGTTCCTAATTCATTTGCAACCTTAAGAGCTTTATTAGTTATTACACAAGGAACTGTTTCTTCTTCCGTAACTTTTAGAATTAATTCATTATCTTGCTCTGCCATCTCTTGCTTAAATAGTGTTATCTTTTCAATTTTCATTATACTTGCACCTCTTCAATCAATGTTCTATTGAATTCAGTATGCCAATTTTCAGCAACAGTTTGATCTGTTAATTCATCAACAAAAGCATCATAGTAAAATTCTCCTGATTCATCAGGACTAGCTCTAAACTCTAGTTCTATATAAGCTGCTTCATCAGCATCATTATCAATAGATACACTTAAACCAGTTAAAGTTGAACAATTAGGATAAGCTATTAATTTCTTAACATCTCCAAACTCATCTATTTCATCTGCTGTAAATATAAATTTTTTTCCTTTAGAATTTATTCCATATTTTCTTACCCCTGCTTTTAAACCTTCATTACTTAGCCCAAATATATTTTTCAATACATTTACCTTTATGTGAGCTCCTATTGTTACAGTTTGATATAAAGGTATTGTTATAACTTCTATAGTTCCTTCACAGTTTTTTGTTTTCTGTCTTGTTTCTGTTTCACTTTCTAAAGTTCCCATGCAACCAAATTTCTCACCAGGTTGTTGAGTATTTCCATCCATGAATTGAATTGAAGCATTCTTTATTTGAGTGCTTGTAAAATCTAAAACTTCTGGCATGTTATATTACCTCCTGTATTTTATTTGTTATTCTTTCTAATAATTCTTTCATAATAATTGGTTTTGCTACACTTGTACCTTTATTAGTAAACTCTCTAGCTATTTTATTTCTAGGTCCTCTACCTTCATTAGGAAACACTAAGTATCCATATGAATTCTTTTTGTTAGCAGATCCACCTTTAGTTTTAAAATCAAAACCTAAGTTATACTTATCAGCCTTAAAAGGCTCACTATATTTTGCATGTCTTTTATTTCTACTCGATACAGGTAATTTATCTGTTACCTTATCCTCTAATGTTCTAAATCCAAAATCATGAATAATGCTATTAGTTTCAGATTCTGCATTATCACCTAATTTAGATATTTTTTCTTCTAACATTTCTAAATCTTTTTTATCAATTTCAAATCTTTTCAATTACATACACCTTCTTCTTTTTAAAGGTTTTGTAACGTTAAATATTACTATATCTACATGCTGATTAGTTGATTCTAATTTAACTCTTTCATAGTAAGCCCTTTGAAATTTAAACCTTTTTGATTCCAAAGCTTCAATTATATCTTCTTCCATGAAATTTTCTTGCATTGTAGATACATAAGCTATTTCATAAGTTTGAGTAAAAAATCCATTAGTATTTTTACTTAACCCCACTTCTCTGTAGTAAAAATAATTCATGTTAGATAATTCATCTTCTGGAACTTCTGCATAATATATTGGGAGGTTAAACTGTTCTAAGGCTTTAGTAATTAAATCACCATTACCATTCATTTATACACCTACTCTCTGTAAGTACAGATATACATTTTGTGTATCAAAATCTAATTTTTCTATATCATATATTTTTTTATTAATTTTAACTTTATCTTTACTTGAAATATTTTTTATTAAAGGTGATTTAACTTTCATATCTATTACATAACCTAAGTTATTAGCTTGTATTAAATCTCCATCTCTAACAGACATAAGAGTAAAAAACAACTTTCCTTTAGATATGAAATCCTCACCTATTTTCTTTCTATTTGAACTAAATATAGATTTTATTTCACCATACTCTAATATTCCATCACAATAGCTATCATGCTTGAGTTGTTTCATTTTGTTCACCTTGCTTTTTAATTGCTTCTTCTAATTGTAATTGCAATATATCGTCATGAAAATTTTCTTTAAAATATTCAACTGAGTTATTTCTAGAATATCTACAATAGTTTAATAGAAGAATTTTAGGAGTGTCCTCGACTTCATAGTCAAGGCTCACTCCTATCAATCTATCTATATACTTTTTAGCTCTTTCAATTAGTTTTGTTATTTCCACATCTTCATCATCCCAAGTTACTCTTAGATGATTTTTAACATCTTCTAATAACATTTAACCACCTACTTTTTAGTAGATTCTTTTTCTTTTTGTGTTTCTTCTTTTGATTCTTTTATTTCTTCTAGAAATGGTCCTAATGAATGTGAATTTATTTCTTTAAATCTTTCTTTATTCACTGTAATTTCTTCGTCAATTTCATTAGTCTTTTTTGTTTCTTTATCTATAAATCTTTTTATTACTTTTGCTTTCAATTAAATTACCTCCTTAAGCTTGTGGTGGATTCATACCAGATATGTCAAATACTATAAAGCTTTCGTTATCAACTGGTTTACCATTTGCATATTGTTTTGCAATATATGTTCTTTCATCGTCTAACCATTTATAATGATCTGAGAAATCTATTTTTTGAGTAGAACCTACTCCCATAAAATAGTCTTTTGCAAGTCCTGCTACCATTTTACCTCTTTCTACTGCTACTGATTGAATTACCTTAGCAGGAATTGGTAACACTCCATATACATAAGTCTTATCAGCTGTTAAATAAGTAGTTTGAGCGAATATTTTTTCCCAGTAATCTAAAGGATTTACTAATAATAATACGTTATTTACTGCTCGTTTACCATCTTTAGTAAGTGGACTCATTATTTTAGTTCCTAATGTAGCCGGTTGTAAATCATTTAAAGCTACAGTTGCCTTAGGTTTGTAATCTCCTTCTTTAGCTGTTCCACCTGTTACTTCTGAATCAGAAGCCCCATAAGTTCCACCTGCTAAATCTCTCATCATACCTATAGGCTGTCCGTTTCCTGTTCCGTCTACTATAGCAAGTTCTAAAGCTATTGCCATTGATTCTGCTAATAACTCTCTTACAAATTTATCTAACCATTGTGGTCCTAAGTCTAACATTGCTTTACAAACTGGAACATATGCACTTAACTTATAAAGTTCTGTCTTTTCTTTCTTAAAAGCAACCTCTAACTTTTTCTTTATTGCTTCACATAATTGCCCCCACCAAGCAGCTTCAGCATCACCATTTCTAGTAACCCATTCTGTAACTCCTGTAGTATTTACAAAATCAATTTCATTCAATAGTGGATGGTTAGTTCTTAAATATTCAAATACCCTTTCAAATACAGTTGCTGGCATTAACTTTTCTACCCCACCAAAACCAGCAGATCCTATTACTTCGTTGTAATATTCTTTTTCATCTTTCGTTAAAGGGTTTAATCCTCTTTTTATCATTACTTCATTGTCAAAAGTGTCTTCTTTATTTGCTATAGTTTGCTCTGCTTCTTGTAATATTCTAGCTTCAATAGCTTTCGCCATTTCAACTTGAGCCTTTACAAAACCTTCACTATCAGCATTTTCTATTGCATTTTTCATGTTCTCTTGTAATTCTTTTTCATTTTTGATTTCTAAATCCTTGTTTTTCATTGCTCCAAATAACTGTAAATTTATTTTGTTCTTATTCATTATTCACTACCTCCTGTTTTTTAAAAGCATTAAAAAGAGTAGCCTTGTCAGCTACTTTAGTTTGTTTTTGATTATTAATTTTTTTATTATATTTATTAAACAAATTTTGTTTAACATTATTTTTTGGTTCCTCTTTAGGTTCTACATCTTCAAGTATTTCAGTACAAAAACCAAAAGCTTTACACTCTTCTGCAGTTAACCAAGATTCATCATCAAGTAAATCTTTAAGTTCTTCTTCTGTGCCTACAAACTTATTCATGTAACTAGCATGAACTGAAGTATCAATTTTTTCTAAATCATCAGCTACTTTTCTAAGTTCTTTAGAATTCCCCATTGCAAAAGTCCAGGCACAATGTATCATCTGCATAGAATTATCATACATATATACATTATCTCCAGATGTAGCAATTACAGATGCTCCACTTCCCGCAAGTGCATCTATATATATATCTACTGTATTATCATGTCTTTTTAGAATATTTCTAATAGCTATTGACTCAAATACATCTCCACCACCAGAATTAATATATACTTTAAGCTTTTTACCATCTGCTTCAGATAAAAACTTTTTAACTCTTGAAGAAGAAATTATATCTTCTCTTTCAGTTTCCCAAGGATAAGCTTCCCTTATGGTGCCATATAAATAAATCTCAGCATATTCACTTTCTACTTCATTTTTTATCTCAACTCTTGGTTTTATTTGAGACATTAATTTTTCTATATCCACTTAACTCTCACCTCCTTTCCTTGTTAAATACAATATGCAATACCTCTTTTGCATTTATATAAATTAATTCTGTAGTTTGAGGATTATAGATAATTGTTCTCCCATCTAAATATAAAACCTCTACACTTCCTTTAGTTTTTATTTTCTTTTTGCCTATAATAACATCCATCTATCCACCACCTTTAAATCTATCTTCAACTCTTTCATAGTTTTTAGTCATCCATCTAGCTTTACTCCATTTAGTATTTAATGGCTCCATACCAAGAACTCTTAAAGAATCATCAATACTAAATGCTCCTATTCTTTCTAATATATCAAGAGCACTTGCAATATCCTTAATGTCAACTGATTTAATTATAGAGGTATCTATTTTAAGATATGTCCTTTCTAAAAAAGCCTGTTTTCCATAATATTTTCTGTTTATTTCATCTTGAAGTAATTCTACTAAAGGATTGATACACAATGTTAATAGATTATTTATAACTTTTTCTGTATCTTGTACATTACCTCTAAGTAGCTGAGGAGGTATTTGAAAAGCTATAGCTGTAAAATCAAAAATATCATCTATAAAAGCTCTTATATCTCTACCTTCGATTCCACCTTTTATACCTATATTGCTTGATAACTCTTCATATTCCATTCCATTAGTTAATGGCAATACTGCTCCACCTTCAGCTTCAAAGAATCTTTTAAACTTTTTTGAAAGCAATTCCTGTAAAGCTTTTTGAGCTTTATCAGTTTCTGGATAACTGGAAGGAATTTTTAATGCACCTCTTCTAGCATTATTTTTCTTGTAGTGACCCTGTGATGCTGCTATTAATTTACTATAAGACTTATATAGTCCATCTACAACGTTTTTTATTTTTTCATTATGTAGCTCAAAATGAAAAACTTCTGATTCAAAATAAGGTTTATCAAGTTTTAATCCATCAACTTCCACATCTTTGTAAACATAATCTTTAAACGCATACTTTGTTACTTCATAACTATCAGCTACATAGAAATATCCATTATTTTGTATTATAAGACATTCATTGTCATAAATTAATTTATGGATCACATCTCTCCAGAACTTACTAGATGATTTATTTTTATTAGGTTCTACATTAAAAAGATAGTAATTTTCTCCTCTAGTTGATTTCCCTTTTTCATAAGTTTGAAATTCAGATCTAGCTACTGCATTAGAAATAAGATTAATACTAGCTTGTATAGCCAACTCTTTATAGAATAGCTCTGCTGCTATTTCACCAGTATACATATCTAAACTTACAGTAGTATTATTTTTAAATAGTCCAATAAACCAATCTGTTACTCCCATACACTCACCTCCTTTAATAGGTATATACATCATAGGACTTAAACTCTTGCATCTCTTCTAGTTCATTATCTTTTGTCAAAGCATGAATTAAACCAAAGAAACCATCTGTTTTTCTGGTCTTTGGCTCTATCTTTAGATATGTTGTATTACCTTTTTTGTCCGTTTCTGATGCTGTATTATTTATATACCATCTCATTGTTGGATTATCTCCGAATATAATATTATTAAATGCAAATAAACTTTCTATAAGTGGATTAATTTTAGCATGTGTTATTGGTCCTGAACGTGTTCTTGATAATGGTAATCCTAATTCATTAAATTTAGACTCAAGTAAACTAGCTCTATAATCATCAGCAACTATATCAATTATATTGTAACTTTCTGCTTGTTTTAAAAACCAACTTGCTATATCATTTTCACTTATTGCATTTTTTCTTATTATTGTTATTAGACCTCTATCTACCATTTCATTAACTGGGAATTTAATAGGTCTACTTTCTATTTCTAAAGCTTTATAGCATACAAAAGTATGTTCAATATAATATCTCTTACCATCTAGTTTAAAAAGCAATCCTACACTAGCAAAATCTGTTGTTTTTGCATAGTCTAATCCTCCTATACAATTAGCACCTTTTAATCTGTCATAAGGTATAGGTTTGTTTGTTGCTAATATATTTTCCCAACTTGTAACTGGAGTAAAATTATCTTCAGATGGAAAATTCATTCTTTTAGTTAAGAAGTCTATTGCTTTGTGTTGTTGATATTTCATTTTTATAGCATCTTTATTCATCTCTTTTTGAAGTTCTGGAAAATAAGGAAGAGAGGGACAAGCTTTTACCCACTTATCAGGATCCATAGCTTCTTCTTTTTTATCTATTTTATATATAAGTGGCAATAATCCTAAGTCAGTTATTTCTCCACTTAACACTCTTTTAGATAAATCTAATTGTTCATCTAATACTCCACCTCTTACATATCCATTAGTAGTTATATAAAAAACTCTTGAGTGTTTTCTTTTACCAAAACCAGAAGTAAAAACTTTAATAGTATCCCAAGTTTCATATTCATGTATTTCATCAAATACTAAACAAGCTGACCTTTTACCATCTTTAGTCTTTGCATTTGAAGTATTGTATTTTATATAAGAGTTGGTTTTAATATTAACTATTTTTTCTTTAGTCTTATAAAAGAATTTTTTTAATTTTTTCCAATGATCCTCTAATACATTAAATATATCAAAGAAAGAAGTTTGAGCTTGTTCTTCATTGTTAGCAATTATATCTACATTGTAACCTTTTACTCCATGATAATGAGTTGTAAGATACCATACTACTGGAGATATGAATCCATTTTTACCATTACCCCTGCCCATAACTATTATAAATTCATCAAATACTACTGAGTTATTAGATTTATAATAGCAATGTATTAAAGCAATAATAAAAAGCTCCCAATCTAAGAGCTTAAAGTCAAAATATTTTTCAATTAATTCTACTGCTTTATCTATTTTTTTATCATCTATGGATACATCAGAATTATTTAGTTTAGTTTCTATATAATCCATAGCTTGTTTTAATTCTTTAGAAGACTCTATTTCTTTATTTCTTATTTTATCCATATAAGAATTTATATAAAAATGGTAATTACATTTCCTCGTCATCTTCATCATCTGCCATTTCAACTTCACTAGCCTTTAGACCGAGTTCATTTAATATTTTTAACATCTGAGCATTTGTTTTATTTAGTTCTGATATAGAGTCGTTTTTCTTGTAGCCCCATTGTGCTTTGCCATTTTGATATCTCACAGATACTCCTCTTTCACTTATATCTTCTATAAGTTGATTTTTAATTTCCCACATAGAAATATAATCATTAATGAGGTCAATGTAATGACTTCCATATATCCCTTTTCTCTCTAGCTGATCTATAAGATCTTCTCTAATTTGTGTTTTTTTATGTTTGGCCATATCACTACACCCCCCTCATGTGAAAATATAGAAAAATATCTTTTGTCAGTACCCCTCCCCGTTTCATGTTCCCCAAATGTAAATTCATTTTTTTGACCCGGGGGTATTATATTTCATTATCAAAATGTTTAAATTCCATTTCAGATTTAACTCCTTCATCAATAGGAAAAAACATTCTACTATCACATTGCTCACATCTTTTACCATCTGATGTTCTTTTAATATAAATGTTTTTATATTTGCAATCTAAACATTCAAGTACTACATGAGTTACCATGCTACCATCTCTCCTCATTGATAAACTTCTTAGGTTTACTTTTAAAAAACTTTTCTGGATGTTCTTTATTATGACATACATTACATAGTGTTATGAGATTAGAAGGATCTAGTCCTCTCATTGGATTATCTTTTAAATGTTCCTTGTGATGTACACACTCACCTTTACTATACTTACCTTTATCTTTGCAATGTTGGCATTCATAGTTATCTCTCTTTAATATTTCTTCTCTCATTCTTCTCCAATAAATAGACTGATAGAATTTTATTTCATTTCCTTCTTGTATGTACTTTAATAACTTCTTGTTCATAAACTATCTCTCCAAATAAAAAAGACACCTCTGTTTGAAGTGTCTAAAATATAGCTATAAATATTGCTGCTATCATAACTATTGCTATAGGTATAAGTATCATCAGGCATCCTACACCTTGTATTCCTTTACCTACCTTCTTTATATTATCTGACTTGAGTTCTGTTTTAATTTTTTTATCTATCTTACTCTTTTCCTCTTCTGTCATTGCTTCATATTCTTCTTTACTTATTCCGTACTCAGTTAACTTCTTTCTAAAATCCAAATCATCCATATTACATATACCTCCTCTTTTAGTATTATATTCTACATAAAAGAGAATAATCCTCTATAAATTATTTCTAGCTGGATGAAATATTCTTCTTTGAATAATAAAGTGTTTAATTTTAGGTTTATATTTTTTATATTGTTTCTTTTGCTTTTCTCTTTGTTGTATTTTTGAAATTATTTCTTTCACTACTTCATCACGAAATTCTTTTACTTTTTCTACAATTTTTTTTATAAACTCTGTTATATTTGAAAGCGTATCATTTAAGTATTCTTCTATAGTCATTTTATATTCTCCTTTAATTATTTTCTATATATACCCATGATGCTGCAATAATTGTTATGACCATTCCAGATACAAAACCTATAATAAAATCAATCATGTTATTGTTATTCATCCTTTTTATCTTTAATCTCTTTAATACAGCGACTAAACATACAATAATAAGTATTTGAATCTATTTTAGTTCTCCATATACATTTTTTACATTTACTATTATTAAATTTTTTATTAGTAAATTTCATTTTTATCACCTTTTCGGCATAATAAAAAGAACACTCCTAGCTGTGAGTGTTCTTTTGAACTTTATTAAATTTAGAAGAAATTTTATAAGTTTCCTTAATACAATTATATCACATTATATTTTTACTTTTGTTACTTTGTTGTTACCTGTTTTGATGGTATCTCAATAGCAATTCTTCTAATATAATTATAATTATAATTTAATTCTTCTGCTATTGCTTTAAGAGTTTTACCTTCAATATCTCTTTTATATGCTACCTTATATTTTAATCCTTTTAATTCTTTTAATTGTTCTTCCATACTCTCTTTTTTATCTAACATTTCATTTATAGTATTACTATGCAAAACCATATGACTTTCTAACTTTTTTAATTTATCTAGTATTTCATCAAAACTTAATTGACCACTACCTTTTACATAAGGTTGAGAATAATCTATTGCTGATATATCTTTAGGTCCATCTAAATTAGCTAACTTTTTTAGTGCTTTAAATTGTATCTGATAGCTTTCATATCTATTAGTCCATATCTCTATATCCTCACAAAGCTCCCAATATGGTTTGAATCTATCATCATTCATATTCTGCCCCCTCTTAACTTAATAGCCCTCATTTTATATTCCTGATGGCTTTGTATATTACTTCATTGTCAACTGTCATTTCTACTAAAGGACTATTAATTATGCTATAGTAAAATTCACCTTGTTTTCTATCTAAAGCTTCTTTTATCTTTTCTATGTTATTTTGATATTCACTATATTTAAATTCTTTTATATCACCATTTTGATATTTACAAATTATAGTATTAATTTTCTATTCCCCCTTTAACTTATATCTTCATATGTGATTCCATAGACTTTATATTTCTTATTAAAGGTATCTTGTCCTATTTTGTGTGACTCTGTATGATGTTCTCTGCATAGTGCCATTTTCCTATATTTGCTATCATCTAAAGTATTTCTATTGTTACCTATACCTATTACATCTACATGATGTAATTCTGCTCTTCTTCCACATATACAACATCTTTTGTGTTTAATGCATCCATATAAATATCTATCTATATCGTCTACACGATTTAAGACTTTATCTGATAATGGTATATCGTGTTCCAGGATAAAATCTATTAGGTAGGTTATAAATTCTCTTGCTATACTAATGCTGCAATCACTAAGAGAAAAATATTCTATATTGTTCTTAAAGCAAAAGTTAAACTTTAAAAACTCTTTATAATAACTTGGCCATTCTCCAAGATAATCTGATATATCTTTTATAGTTGCATATATTTTCTTTCTTTGGTCGGATGTTATTATCCTATTATCATCTATCTTAATTTCACTGTTAATCACATTTCCATTTTTCACTTTTATTATTTTATGTTTTACTTTTTCACCAGGTATTCTTACTATTAAATCTGTTCCTTTATCTGTTTCTTTTATCCCTATTACTTGTGAGTAGTAGTTCATATTTACATCCCCACTCTATAACCATCTATGTCTATGTTTTTCTTTTCTGTATAAATATATTTTCCTGTTACTTCTACATACTTTGATTTATCTAATTGTTGTTTTACTATTTTAATTTTCTCTTTGAAATTTTTATAAGGTATAACTTCTATTGTTATCATAGTATCACCTCAATTTGTATTGTTTAGGGGCAGGTAATCTGCCCCAATATATTAAGATATGATCTCTACTCTTTGATTACATTCTTCTAAATTTTCTTCTAAGTACTCTTTGATACTCTTCATTGCTTGATTTCTCCACATTCCACCATCTGCTTCAAATATTGCTGCTCGTGGACCTTCTTGCATTCTAAATATAAACTTACTTTCTGGTTGCTCTATTTCTGGAAATGTTCTATATGGAGCTAATATAACTGGATTAGGTACTTCTGCTTCTCCTACACTTGCTACGCCTGTTTTAATTGTTACCTTTTGTGATACTCCATTGTCTCCAGTTTGCTTTACTGCTTCATCTCTTATTAACCCAGTAAATTTAAGTATTAAAGGTTTGTCCCCTTTATCATCAAAACTACTCTGCATCATAATATTAAATCTTTCAGTGTCTAAAAATTGGTCATATCTAATGTTGTCTGGTAATATTGCTTTTGCTATCATAAATTCATCTCTTTCTCCATCTCTATTTAATGGACTTAATACATTTACCTGTTCTGGACTTCTAACTTGAATTAATAGCTTTACTCCTATTTCATCTATATTTTTCTTGATATAATCAACTACACTAGTTAAGTTTGATACTCTTAATGCTTGGACCTCTGGTTCTGTTACTCTTTTTAAATTCTGTGTTGTGAATAACCCTTTTTCTGTTTCTACTAATACTTCCTTATCTAACCCTAGTCCTACTAAATATTCTAATCCTTCTCTATTTATCATTTTTACTACCTCCATTTTTATTATTTTAATATTTTTATTCCTCTAGTATCTACTGCTTCATCATCATTTAATATCTCGCCAGTTTCTTCATTTACCCTCATGTACCTTTGACCCTTTACCTGGTTATTATATTCACTTGCCACTATACCCCCTTGTCCATCTTTATCAATGATTATTTTTGTTGCTACTGGCATATTAGGAGCCAGTTTAGTTTTAACTACTATATCAACCATAGATAGTTCTCTTTCTTCATCTGATTTAAACTCTAATTCTACTGTCATTTTTCTTTTCTTTCTTGCATCTGTGTTTGGATCTGCTATATTTTCTAATACCTCTTTTAATCCCACGTTAAATTTTTCTGCTAATGCTCCACCTGCAAACTTTTCTAAATTTATATCATTTTTCATTACTTTTCCTCCTTCTTTTAAGTCCAAAATATTCTAATTCATCATCACTTGAGTTTTTAATTGCATATCTTAATCTACTCCTAGCAATTATTCTAGCTTTTCTATATGATATATCTCTCATTTCACCATTTTTAATTTCATAAAACACATCTTCTATATGGATTGATTTTATAACCATTCTTTGGAATTTGTTCAAATCAAACCTCCTTCTCAATTTTCAAATATAGCTCTGGATATTTATTTCTAAACATTTTCTTCACTCTTTTAAACTGTTGAGTCTCCATTCCTTTTGTATCAATAATTTCATAGGTATTGTCATTGTAGAATACTATAAAATCTGCCTTATAGGTTATCGCTCTATTGTCCTTATCAGTTCCTTCTGTCAATATGAATAAAGGCTGCATACAAAACCCTTTTATTGCTTTTCCCTGGTTTAACATTTTTAATTGATTATACTTCTTACCTTCTAATTTACTTCTAAAAAACATCCCATCAATCCAACTAGGTTTATTATTTAATTTTTGTTTTTTAGTTGGATTTTTAGTATTATTCTTGGATATAGTTGTGTTTTTGTTAGATTTCTTTGGATGATATGGACTTTTTTCATTTATTTTTACATTTCCACTTTTAAGTGCTTTTTCTAAATCCTCTAACTCCCAATTCATTGAATCACTATTTCCTTTTCCTTCTCTATCCTTTTAATCTGTCTTTTTACCTTTGATTCTTTTAATTCCTCTACTCGTCTAGCTATATAAACATCACTTAGTTCTAACTGTTCAATAAGGTTTTTAACATCTGCTATTTCTTCAATTAAGCTACCTAAAATTCGTGGATTGTTTAAATCTCTGCATCTTCTTTTATACTTGCATGCTGCTTGTATAACTTCTGAACATTCTTCTACTAACTGATCCAGCTGCAAATCTAATCCATAATGATTAAATATTTGCTTCTGTTGTTTTTTCACATCTCCTTTACCTTTTTTAAGTTGTTCATTTTCTAGCTTTAAACGTTTATTTTCTTCTTTCAGTTCCCTTATTTCAGTCTGACATACACGTTCAATCATCATTTCAGCTCCTTTTGATTAATCCATCATGTAAAAACCCATAACATCATACCCATCACTTAATAATACTTCTCTCATTGCTTCCATTGCTCTATTTCTGCTATTCCCTATCCCACAACCTACAGGATCAATTAAATAACCATAACCAATCCATTTTGTTTTTCCTGAACAATATAGCCCTGCTTTTTTAATCGTTTCTAAAACTTTATTTTCTCTAGCATAAGGTAAAGTTAGGAATATAGAATCCATATTGACAGTTCCACCATCTTCCGAATTACCAGCTTTTATACTTGCTTCTTTAGCTCTAATTAAACTTTCTTCTAATTTTTTATAATCTATTGTTATCTCCCCCTGCTATATTTTCTATTATTTTATTAGTTGCTTTTCCGGCACGTTCTTCACCTATTCTAAATTCTCTTAAAGTATTGTAGGTATCTTCAGCCATTCCTTCTAAAAGATTTTGTAAGGTTCTTTTAGTTGCCATTTCTAAATATAATTTAAGTTCTTCTGGATATTTTTCTTGTAGTGCTTTTAACCTTCTTTTTGTAGCTCTATCCACTACTAAACCTCCTTAATGAATATTTCACCTTTTGCATATGTTTTTTTAAGTTCTTCAAAATGTTTATATGCCTTTTTCTTCTTTTTGCTTGGATACCATGCTATTCTACTTTTGCCAAACATATCTCTTTTCCAAATCTCTATCATCTTCTTCTCCTATCTTCTACTTGTTTTTTCATAGGTCCATCTAATCCTAATAAATATTGATGATATTCTTTATCTCTTTTATAGCTCGTACTAGCTTTTTTCTTTGCTTTCCATTCCTTATATTCTTCACAAGTACTATGGCATCCAATTTCTCTTTTAGTACAGTTATAGCAGCAATTTTTCATCTTTTTACACCTCTAGTAGCTCTGGATTTTCGTATATATTTCCTATTACTTCCATAGTGTTTTTTATATAAGATAGTTTCTTGTTCCCAAAATTAAAAGCCGCCCAATCATCCTCATACCAAACTTCTATAATTTCTCTCTTACCACCAAAACTTTCATATATTAAGAAGTCTCCTTCATATATTTCAATTCCTTTTATATCTTTTAATCCTGTATATTGACCTAATGTATCTAGGTTTATAGGTTCATGTAAAGTTTGTCGTCCTGGTCCATTATTAGGATAAGCTATTATATGTCTTAAATTGTCTTTTCTGCAATCAGGTACGTTATAATAAAATCCATAGACCCATTCATCAGTAATTAAACTTTTCCCTCTAAACTTAATCTCTCTCATTTTTATTCCTCCTAATCCTGTTTTAATGTCTATTTAAAATGGAATATCCTCATCATCTACTGGTTGAAATCCATCCATATTTCCATATCCATTATTACTAGAATTAGAGTTATTTTTATTCTTGTTTCCAAACTCTAAGAATTGTACTCTTTCAGCTACAACCTCGGTAATGTAAACCCTATTCCCTTCTGAATTTTCATAACTTCTAGTTTCTATCCTACCTTCTACTGCTACAAGCCTACCTTTAGCAAGATAGTTTGCACAATTCTCTGCTTGTTTTCCCCAGACAACTATTCGTATAAAATCTGCTGTAGGTTTTCCTGCCTGTTCAAATTCTTGCTTTTTATCTTTAGATAGATTTTTATCTACTGCTAAATTAAATTGTGATACTGCAGTTCCATTACCAGGTAAAAATCTTAGTTCTGGATCCTTTGTTAATCTCCCAATAATCACTACCTTATTCATTGTTCACACTCCTCTTTATATGAATCTAATACATTGCATACTAAGTTAATAACCTTATCAAAAACATCATTTGTATATGTTTCTAAGTCTATAATAGTGCCCTCGATACCCATTTCATCTAGTCCCCACTCTAAGTAATCTAGTTTTCCTTCTATTTCATCAGCTATTATTTGCTCTTTGTCATAGCTACAATGGTCATTTCTTAGGTACTCTTTTATTTCTTTAACTTTATTGTTAAACTCTACCTTATTCATTGTTCACACTCTCCTTTTTTGTTTTTCTAGTAAACCATCTAACTTTTAATTCAACTCTGTTTCTATGTGATATTTCTATAGTGTTATTTGAGTCATTTAAATCATTGATCATTTGATTCATATCCTCAACATCCGTAAAATCATAACTATTAAATACAATGTTGTGAGGACCTCTTATGTTTTCTTTTAAATCTATAATGGTATAAACTGTATCATCAGTTGTAGGTCCTAAATCATTGTTAGTGCATACTGCAAATTTTTCATCTTTTGCTATAACTTCAAATACTAAATCCTCATCATCAAATGCTACCAAAGAACCTACCTGTACAAGTTCACTTAAATCACTATCCATTATTTATACACCATCTTCCAATTTGATTTTCTTATAGCTCTTATTAAACAACTAAGGCTGAGTTCTTCTAGGACATCTACATTAAATCCACAGTGTAGATTTTTGTTTATATAAATATTTTTATTGTTATTTAATTCAAATCCATTATCTTTTAATAATTGATGTTTTAAATTACTTAAGCTCATATTTACACTCCTAACTTAAAAGACTTTGTATTATTTTTTCTTTTTCTTTAGCAGTTTTAATTCTTCTGCTATATCCTTTTATCTCTAATGGATAGCACATTTCTATTAATCTGTCATAAGTTCTTGTTACTCCATCATCTGTTGTTAGCTTATTTTTTAGTTGCTCTAGAGTTAAATTTGTAGAAACTATCATAGGTTTTTTATTTCTATATCTACTATCAATAATTTCGTATAGCTTTTCTTTAGTCCAAGTAGTAGAATTTTCTGCTCCTAAATCATCTAAAATTAATAAACTAGCATTTTTAAGACTATTGATAACTTGTACCTCACCTGCATCTCCCCATTTCCCGTATGTGGCTTTTATTTTGCTTAGTAGTCCTAATGTACTCATAGCAATTAAAGGAACTCCTTTGCCTAGTAATTCATTTGCTATACAGAAAGTTAAGAAAGTTTTACCTCTACCAGGTTTGCCATGGAATAATATCCCGACATTTTCCTTTTTCATTTGTGGCCACTTATTGCAGTATCTTTTTGCTAAGTCGTACATTTTTTTATTTTTGTCATCTACTATAAAGTTTTGAAATGTACATTTCTTAAATTCATCATCCATTAAAGAGTTATTTCTTAACTTTTCTAATCTCATTTGTCTATCTCTGTTTTTTTCTTCTTCTATTCTTTTATCTCTTTCTATTTTCTGACAATCACATAACTTTCTTACTTTTGTATCTGTACCAAGCATATTTATTACCATGGCTTGGCTATCTCCACATTTTTCACAATAATCATCCGATACTAAGTCCAAGTCCTGCGTATTCGTCATGTTGTTCATTATTTCCCTTAGAGTTTTCATTATTAGCTCCTTCCCTTCTTAGAGTCATTCCACCTTCAGTTTTCCAGTTATTTAATATTGCATCTACGTACTTTTTAGTTCTCTTACTTCTACTTTCTGCTTCTAGTAGTGCATTTTTAAACCACTCATAACCATATTTTTTTAAATTTTCTTCTATCCATTCTGGAGTCATTCCATTTACATCAAATCCACATTTTTGGTAAAGTTGTGCTAATTCTTTAAATTCTTTATCAAAACTACTACTAGAATCTTCGTTTTTATATTTATCTCTAGTCTTTGTCTCTAACTCTATCTCTCTCTCTAACTCTATCTCTCTCTCTGGTGGATTTTTGTCCGGACATTTGTCTTTTTTATCTTCGGACATTTGTCCAGACAATTGTCTTTGTTCTTTTTCTATTCTTCTTCTATAATTTCTTTTTCTATCTGCCTCTGATGAACTTTGTCCTATGAAATTCTGTATATCAAGCATGTAAATGGCTCCATTGTCTAAAATTTCAATCAAACCTAACTCTTGAAATGTGCTTATAGCTTTTTCAACTACTCCTACAGAGTGTCTTGTAATCTGTGCTAAAATAGTAGGATTATAAGGTATTCTACCTTTGAACATTAACCTACCTTCATCTTTTAAACTTCTGAGATATAATTTAAGAAGTATATTAGAGTACAAGTAACCATCTGGCATACTTTCAAGAATTATCATTTCTTCACTTTCAAAAAAATTATCCTTTAATTTTAGATAGTAATATTTTTTATTATCAGCCATAAAATCACTCCTCTTCTGTTAAAATAATCAGCTTTTGCCCTATTTGTAAATTGCTACTTTCTAAATTATTAATCTTTTTTATCTCATGTATATAAATCCTTTTATCCTCACTAGGAGGAATATGCTCCCCTGCTATGCTCCAAAGAGTATCTCCATATGTAACTGTATACGATACCTCTTTATACTCCTTATAGCTTGTACTATCTATTTTCACCGTATTGATAAACAAGACTAAAAATAGTATAATAATAGCAAGGGAAAATATATTTTTTATAAAAGACCTATATCGTTTTTGCATTATATTTTCCCTCCCAATAGTCCTCTCGCAAAGGGCTATTTTTTATTTAATAAGCATTTTTGCTGCTTGTTGCATATAATCATCTCTTGCATTTTCATGTAGCCATTCTATATAACTTGGATTTTCTTGTGCTATTTCGCCTAGTGTTTTTCCACTATGTTTTCCAAATGTTACTTTTATATTTTTAGCATCTTTTTCTGTAAGATTGTCCATTCTTTCAGATTGCTCAAATTGTGCCATATCCTCTGTATCTTGTGTAAATATATCTGATAAACTTGCTACTGTAAGTGTTGCATCAACTTGTGCTCTTTTCTTAGCCATTTTAAGACAAGTATTATCTAGCATATATACATCCTGCTTAGCTGATTGATATTTTCTTTCTTTACTATTGCAGCTACCTAAACCTTGAGTTATGATCTGGTCATTCTTTTTTAAAATACATCTAACTGTAAATGCAAAGAATCCATCTTCATAATCTTGAGTCTTTTCTATGATTTCATATTCACTTGATAGTCCCATTAACATAAGTATCTTTTCTGCTCCAGGCTTTAATAAGCTATCCTTAGCTCCATAATAAGATGCTCCATAGTCATGTTTAGGTACTAATGCTTTCTTGATTATCCCTTGAAATCCTTGTATCTTAGTCATAGACTGTTCAGCCTTCTGAATATTAATGTTTTCTACTAAACTTAATGCTGTTGTTTCTTCTACATATCCATTATTATTTTCCATTATTTATTCCTCCTATCTTATTCTTAATGACTCTGTTTGTTTAAGGTTTACTCCTTCAACTTCTAATCCACTTTTAATTACATTTAAAATATCTCTAGTAAGTATCTTTTTCTCGTACTCAATAAATTCATCTGGAATCTTATATTCATCTACTATCTCTAATGAAGGGGCATTATTCTGATACCAAACGCTAAAAAGTGGAGTTTTAACCTTCTTATTTCCTGTAGCTTTTAACTGGTCATATAAATAATCTTTAAGACTTTTAACTTTGTTCTGTAGAGTGTTCTTCTTACTTCTAAGTCTTTTTTCTTCTTCTTTGATACTATTGATGTCTGACTCAATATTTTTAACTAATTTAGCTATATTTTCAGCTTTAACATTTATATCTTCCTCTAATTGTTCAAGTGCCTTTTCTAGTCCTTCTACTTCTGCATCATCATCTTCTAGTAAGTTTAAAATGTTATTGTATGTTTCTGTTAATTCATATAATTTCATCTACACTGCCTCCTCTGATTTTTCTTTTATTAATCTGTCTATAATATAAGCTTGTCCTTTTCCAGTAACACGTGTAGTTCTATAAGTGAAAGTTCCTTTTCTAGTTTCTTTTACACCTTCATTAACTTCAAAATATCCTCTGTCCATACCAGTTTGCTTTGGTTCTGTTGAATCTTTTAATATTAATCCCCAATTTCTTAATTTATTCCAAAGTCTTTTTTCTCCTATAACTATTCCTTTCTTACTTGCTACTTTTGCCACTTCTCTAACTAAAAGTGAATTTTGACTTGCTGCTATTTGTTTGTTAAATCTTTCAGCTTGTAACCTTTTTTCCTTTTCTTCCTTTAGTTGAGTAGCAATTTTAATAATTGTATCTGGATCTGTTAAAACTTCTTCTATTTTTTCATCTGTCATATATGTTCCGTGTTTTCTTATACTTGGAATAACCTCATGAGTAATCCATCTTTTAAACCTTTTTGCTGATGGTAACTTAGAACTTAAAATCAAGCTATACATTCCACTTTCATTTATAAGATATGTTTTTCTATTTTGCCTGCCATCCCAAATTGGGAATTCAGCTTTTTCATCTTCATCTACATGCATCAATACAGCTTTACTTGTATTTGAATATCCTAATATTTCTGCTATATCTTTTCCTACAAACCAAGGCTCATTATTCTTTCTAATTACTCTCACTTGTCCAAATTCTTCTTTTTCAAATATCTTCATGTTATTCAAGCTTGTACACCTCCTAGAATATCTTTTTTTATACAGTAATCATTTATTATAGGTAACAGTAAACTATAATTTGTAAAAGCTGCAGTGGATCCAGAATGATAATAAACAAATGCTCCTTCCTCTTTTAAAGATTTAATCTTACCTATTTCAACCATATCTCCATTTTTATAAATAACTAGTTGTCCTACTTTAAAATCTGTCATATCTCCAACCCTCTCCTTTTGTATTCATCTTCTATGGTCATACATTTGAAGATATAATTTGGATTCTTTGTATCTAAAACAGCTTGTCCAAATTCTTTTTGTAATTCTTCATCATTCAAGTGCTTCAAATAGAACAAATAATCTTTAGTGTTCTTTACTGATTTTGTTTTCATATAAGTTCACTCCCTATGTTATTTTCTAACCACTCATCTAGCTTTGATATAATAGTGAGTCTTGAAACTCCAAGAATAATAACTGGGAAATCTTTAGAATGAGTTAATCTTCTAGCTTTATCCTTACTTATTCCTAAGACCTTAGCTAATTCTGAAATATTAAGTGTTTTTCTTTTAATCTCTTTTTTATGATTTTCAATCATTTTAGATATATCTTTAGTTTCTGGTGGTGTCACAGTTATACTTGGTTCCATTTATATCTCCTCCTTTTTTACAAAACTTTATACTTAATTGACACTCCCTTTCTCCTTATGTTTATAACTTGATGATTCAAGTAAGTATTCAATTGAAACCCCAAAATAATTAGCTACTTTAAATATAGTATCTGCTCTAGGAGTTGATTTTTCCCATTTACAAATACTTCCTGTTGAAAGTTCTAATTGTTTTTCTAAATAGTAAATGGATATATTTCTGTCTTTACACAATTTTTTTATTTTTTGGTACATTTATATCACCTTCTTTCTTTTAATTTTAAAAATTTTGGGTAGACTATTGACAAGACGCTGAAAATATTCTATTATATAAGCACCACACTTAATTGAATATTTTCTGCACTTGTTTTTTTGTGCTGATTATTTTCTGTGCTTAATTACATTATACAGAATATTTTCTGTATGTCAATCTTTTTTTTGCAGAAAATATTCTAAAAAATTAAATATACTTATTTAGGAGGAACTTAAATGAATTTATTAGATAGAGTTAAAGAATTGTGTTTAGAAAATGGAATTTCTCAAAGAAAGTTAGAGTCAAAGTTGGAACTAAGTAATGGTGCAACTTCAAAATGGGGTAAATCATCACCAAGTGCAGATGTACTTCAAAAGGTGTCCGACTTCTTCAATGTCTCAACAGACTACTTGTTGGGTAAAGTACCATTTAAAAATGAAACTGAAGCACACTATTCTATAAATATAGCAGCAGTAAAATATTTGTTAAATCATAAAGAAGAAATCCCTTATTACTTTGCCCTAGGCACAGGTTTATATAATATGTCAGACAATGATTTTGATTCTGATATTATTGCTTACTCTGAAACTTTACTAAATAAATTTGATAAAAATTTATCCTTAACAGATTTAGAATTATATGAGTTATCTCATATAATGTTTTCTGAAGTTAAAGGACATGATTATACTGGAGTTATAATCCTTAAAAATTTTGAGGACGACTCATTTTCAATCCGTTTAGATTTAAATGAAATAAACAAAGTAAATAAGTTAAATTTAGATAAAAGTTTCTTTTTTAAATCTCACAATACGACTGATGATTCAGTCTTTAAATACAATTCAGTTTTAAGTGAATTAGTTGATTCCAAATTCAAAAATAAAAATGAAATAACTGAAGATGAACAAATAAATACAATAGCAGCCCATCATGCCGGGGAAAATTTTACTGAAGAGGAATTAGAAGAAATTCAAAGATTTAAGGAGTTTGTTAAGTCTAGAAGAAATAACTAAGGGGGGTTATCATGTACGAAAATCTAATAAGAGAAACTGAAGAAGAAGGAATAGAAATTGTGGAAATGAAACTGACAAATAATATAAAGGGTTTGTATGCTGATAAAATCATTGCAATAAATAAAAATATAGATACTAATACAGAAAAAAAGTGTATTCTAGCAGAAGAATTGGGACATTACCACACCTCCAGTGGTGATATATTAGACCAATCAAAATTAATTAATAGAAAACAAGAAAAGAGAGCTAGAATTTGGGGGTATAAAAAACTTGTAGGAATGACTAAATTAATAAATGCTTATAAAAACAACATTACAAATAGATATGAATTAGCTGATTTTTTAGATGTAACAGAAGAATACATAGATGAAGCTCTAGAATATTATAAAGAATATTACGGTATATCGTATAAAATTGATAATTATATAATATATTTTGATCCTTTATCTATCTTAGAAATCTGGGAGTGATAAAAATTGTCAAAGACAAGAACAAAAGCTAATGGAGAAGGTACTATATATACTCAAACAAGAAATAACAAAAAATATTATAGAGGCCAAATTGCCATAGGCTATGATGAAAAAGGAAATTTAATAAGAAAATCCTTCTCTGGATATGACAAAAAAGATGTGCTTAAAAGAATGAATGAATATCAATACAAAATGAATACAGGGTTAATATCAGAAGATGATAAGATAACTCTTCAAGAATGGTTTTACACATGGCTATTTGAATTTAGAAAAATAGATTTAAAACCTTCAAGCTTTGAAAGGTATGAAGGAATATATAGAAACTATATAGAAAATTCTCCTATAGGAAAAAAGAAACTTGCTGATATTAGACCAGCTCATATACAAAAATATATGAATACTCTTTTGGAAACTAAACCTATATCTACAGTTCATACAGTAAGTAAGTTTTTAAGTACTTGTTTAAATGAAGCAGTAAAACAAAACTATATACAAAAGAATCACTGTAAGAGTATTAAACTACCAAAAAAAGTTAAAGAAGAATCCTTCACTGTTTTTACATTAGATGAACAAAAACAATTCATTGAAGGAATTAAAGATCATAAATATGAAATGGCGTTTTTATTAAATTTAAGTACTGGTTTAAGACTTGGAGAACTATTAGCACTTAAATGGGATGATATAGATTTTACTAATAACACACTTACTATAAATAAATCTATAAAACGAGTAACTTTTGTAGATAAAGAAGGAAAAAGAAATAATAGGATAATAGAACAAACTCCTAAAACAGAATCAAGTAATAGAACTGTACCTATACCAGATAATATAATAAATAAACTTAAAAAATACAAAGTAAAACAGCTAGAAACAAAATTAAAAAACAAGGAATTTTATGAAGAAAAAAATTATATTTTCTGCGATAAATATGGTCATCCTTTAGATCCTAAGAATATACCTAGAAACTTTAAATCTGTACTTAAAAAAGCAGGCATTAGAGAGATTAAATATCATTCACTAAGGCATACATATGCCACAAGACTTTTTGAGGCTGACGTACCAATTAAAACTGTTCAGTCTTTACTTGGTCATAGTGATATAACTACTACTATGAATATCTATACTCATGTAACTAAAGAGAAAAAATCTGAAGCTGCAGATAAAATAAATAATTTATTCAGTGTGCAGTAGTGTGCAACGAGTGTGCAGTAGGAGAAATTTTTTTGATTTTCTTATTATAAAAATCGTAATATCAACTTATATATGCGTTGATATTACTACGTTTCATAAAAAACCATTAAAAACCAGAATATTAAAAAACGAGTCCCACCTTCGGCACCATAGAAAAAAGCTTTAAACTATTGAATTTACAAATTCAATAGTTTAGAGCTTTTTTATTTTATTTTATATTATAAACATTGCTACTACAGTAGTTACTACAAGTCCTATTATAACAGGTATCAAGTTTCTTCTAGCAAGCTCAAATGGATTTACTCCACATATAGCTGCTGCAGGTATTACTGCCCATGGTACAATTGTACCTCCACCTACCCAAATTGCAGCTACTTGCCCAAGAGCTGTTAATGTAGCAGCTCCACTACCTATAGCTGTAGAAAATAACCTTGCAATTGGTCCAACTAACGAAATTCCTGAAAACCCTGAACCATCAAGACCTGTAATACTACCAACACTAGTTAAAGTAATAGCACCAACCATATCATTTAAAGGCACTGAATGGGCTAAGGCAACACCTAAATCATTTACTATTCCTTGTGACATTTTAGGTAATACTTCCCCAAATACAGTCACAAAACCCATATCTCCCATATAGAAAAATGCAGCTATAGGTATTACAGGTCCAAAAATTTTAAATCCAAACTGGAATCCTTTAATTAAAAATTGTGTTATCTCTTCTAGACCTTTACTTTTATAAGTACACATAGAAATAAGAGTAAGTATAAATATTGCAGTTCCTCCAACTAAAGCTGTTGCATCTCCTCCTTGTAAATTAGCTTTTATCATAATAAATACATCTAAAGCAAATAATATAGGAATTATTATAGAAAATATCTTTTTTGCTCTACTAGATAGCATTGTCTTTACAATACCACCTTCAGTACCTTTTTCATTGGAATAAAGAGACATATTTATATTATTTTCTTCTGCACTTATCTTATTATTTTTCATATCTCTTTTAAGTATTATAAATGCTACTATAGTTGTAACCAAACCCATAGTAATCACAAGAGGTATACTTGCATTTATTACATCTCCCACAGGTAATCCTGCTGCCTCAGATGTTAATTTAGGAGCACCTTGTATTATAAAATCACTTGATAACGCTATACCATGACCAAATAAATTCATTGCTACAGCTACACCTATTGCAGGAAGACCTACTTTTACTGCTACTGGCAGTAATACAGCTCCCATTAAAGCTACAGCAGGTGAAGGCCAGAAAAACCAAGATATTATCATCATAAGTATACCTATTATCCAATATGCTAAAGTAGGAGTTTTTATAAATTTAGTAAATGGAGATATCATTACTTCACTTATTCCTGTAGCTTCTAAAACCTTACTCATTCCATAAATTATAGATATTATAAGTATAGTCCCTAATAATTCTGTTATAGCATATATAAGACTATTAAATACCCCTGAAATTGCAAGTGGTAAAGATTTAGTAGCGACTATACCAAGTATAAAAATTCCCATAATACATACTAAAGTCGTATCTCTCTTTTTCACCATTATTCCTATTATTAAAAATATGAATATAAGGTATATCCAGTGAAGTGAGTTTAATGTTATAGACATAAACATTCCTCCCATAAAAATTTATTTGTTAATAGTTTATGCCTATATATAAACTTTGTGAGCATTTGGAATTGACAAATAAATAAGCCTAGCATACTATTAATATATATTCATAAATAAAAGGTGGTGATTTTTTTGGACTTTAGACAACTAGAAACCTTTGTTCAAGTAATTGATTCTAAGAGTTTTTCTAAGGCAGCAAATAATTTATATTTAACACAACCTACTGTAACAAGTCATATTCAAAATCTAGAAAAAGAAGTAGGTACAGCTTTACTAAATAGATCAAACAAAAATATAACTTATACTAAAGCTGGTAGTATCCTTTATGATTATGCAAAAGAAATTATTAATTTAAAAGATACTGTCCATTTTAAGCTTGGAGAATATAAAGGTAAAATTGAAGGTAATCTATTAGTATCATCAAGTACTATCCCTAAATTATACATATTGCCTTATCTTTTAAAAGATTTTGTTGAAATATACCCTAATGTTACAATTGATATGATGCGTAACAATTCAAAAGATGTAATTAAAGATATTTTAGATAATAATATGAATTTTGGAATTGTAGGAGCAAAATTAGATAATAAAAATTTAGAGTATATTGAACTAATAGAAGATGAATTAGTTTTAATTTCATCAAAATCTTTAACTCCGAAAAAAAATCAAAAGCTAAGCTTAGATGATATAAAAAACGAAAAATTCATTATGAGAAAACCAGGCTCTGGTTCACGTCTTTTATTAGAAACTGCTTTAAAACAAGTTAATCAAAATATAAATAAATTTAACGTTGTTGCAACAAGTGAAAGTAATGAAACAATAAAAAAATTGGTAGAACTTAATGTGGGTATAAGTTTTATTTCTAAATTAGCTATAAAAGAAGAAATTAAAAGAGGTGTATTAAAATCTTATACAATTAACAATTTAAATTTAAATAGAAAATTTTATTTTGTATATCATAAAAAAAGAAATTTATCTCCTCTTGCAAATACTTTTAAAAACTTCGTCTTAGATTGGATTAAAAAAACAAAAAACGGGGACTAATTAAATTAGTCCCCGTTTATATTATGCTTTATAAAAAGCATTGTATCCCTTATATGTCATATATACATCTGCCTTACTAACTACTTCATAAGGAGCATGCATACTTAGTACTGGAACACCACAGTCTACTACCTCCATACCATATTTTGATAACATATATGCTATGGTGCCTCCACCACCTTGATCTACTTTTCCTAATTCACCCATTTGCCATACAATATTATTTTCATTAAATATTCTTCTTACATCAGAAATATATTCTGCATTAGCATCATTACTTCCACCTTTTCCACGAGCACCAGTATATTTTACAAGTGTTATACCTTTTCCAATGAAAGGTGCATTTCTTTTATCTAATACTTCTGGATAATTTGGATCAAATCCTGCTGATACATCAGCAGATAATACTCTAGAATTAAGTAATGTTCTTTTTAATAATAATTCATTATAGTTATCTTTTACTAAAGATACTACTTCTGCTGTTATATTTTCAAAAAATAAAGAATTCATACCAGTGTTTCCTACACTACCTATTTCTTCCTTGTCTGCAAATAATGCAACTGCAGTTTTAGTAGGATTGTCTATATCTAAAATAGCACGAAGAGATGTATATGCACAAACTCTATCATCATGGGCATAAGCTGCTATAAGACTCCTGTCTAAACCTAAATCTCTAGCCTTACCAGCAGGAACTGCTTGAAACTCTGCTGTTGTAAAATCTTGTTCTGTAATATCATATTTCTCATTTAATGTATTTAAAATATTTAATTTGATTTTTTCATTTAAATCTTTTTCATTATATGGAATACTTCCGATAACTATATTAAGCCCCTCTCCAGTTATACCTTCGCTTAACTTTTTAGACATTTGGTCTTTAGCTAAATGTGGTAATAAATCTGTTATCATAAATATAGGATCATTTTCATCTTCACCTATAGAAATATTTATTTTTTCCCCATTATTTTTTACTATAACACCATGAAGAGCAAGAGGTAATGATACCCATTGATATTTCTTTATTCCTCCATAATAATGAGTTTTAAGTAATGCTAATTCTGAATCTTCGTATAATGGAAACTGTTTTAAATCTATTCTTGGTGCGTCCACATGAGAGCCAATAATATTCATGCCTTCTGTAATATCTTCAGTTCCTATAATATACATAACTACTGATTTCCCTTTATTATTAGCATAAATTTTTTGACCAGGTTTTAACTTTGATTCATTTTTTATAAGCTTATCTAAGTTTTCATATCCATTTTCTTCAGCTATTCTTATAATTTCATCTGTTGCCAATCTTTCTGTCTTTGATACATTTAAAAACTCTTTATAATCATCTCCAAATTCAAATATCTTTTCATTTTCATTTTGTTCAATTTTTTCCCATACATTGTCCCACTTATGAGTTAAAGTTTTCTGTAGTTTTTTCCCCTTTGTTTCTTCTGACATTAAAATCCCTCCATTTTTAAATTATACTTTAATACATATACCCAATTAAATTAAATATATCTAATTCAAAATATTTATATTTTTTTTATGTTATTTTTAAATGCAAAAATGGCAGCTTGAATTCTATCAGTTACATCAATTTTTTTAAATATATTAGAAACGTGATTTTTAACTGTTTTTTCACTTATACATAACCTTTCGCCTATTTCTTTATTATTTAAGCCTTCTGCAATAAGTGTTATTACATCATATTCTCTTTTAGTTAATGAATCTCTTTTTAATTTTTGTTGATATTCATTTTCATCTTTATACCCCTTAACAAGTAATGTTGTTAAGCTTTGTTGGATATAAGTTTTACCATTATTTACATCTCTTATTGCATCCATCAATGTATCTGAATCAGCATCTTTCAATACATATCCATCTGCCCCAATTTTTATAGTTTGTTCCAAGTACTCTCTATCATCATGTATAGTTAAAATTATTATTTTAGAGTTTATACCCGATTCCTTTAAACGTCTTAATGCTTCTATTCCATTTATTTTTGGCATGTTAATATCTAATAATATCACATCAGGACATTTTTCTATACCTTTATTTATTGCTTCTCTACCATTAGAAGCTTCAGAAATAACTATAAATTCATTATCTAACTCTAAAATTTTCTTTAATCCTTGTCTCATTAATGAATGATCATCTGCTATCATCAGTGAAATCTTACTCATAAGACTCCCCCTCTCTATTCATTGGTATTGTAAGTGTTATTTTAGTTCCTTTGTCTTTCTCTGATTTTATATCTAAAATAGCATCTAATAATATTGCTCTTTCTTTTATTCCCATAATTCCATAACCACAGTTTATATCATTACTTGTAGTATCAACCTTATCTAAATCAAACCCTTTACCATTATCTTTTATTACTAAATTAAAACTCTTTTCATTAGATTCTATCAAAATGAGAACTTGAGTAGCTTCAGAGTGTTTTTTAACATTATTTAAAGCTTCTTGAACTATTCTAAAAATTGTAAGATTTCTATATACATCCAATTCTTGCTCCATTGCTAATACCTTTATATTTACTTCAATTGCTGTTTCTTCATAAAAGAATTCAGAATATCTCTTTATTGTTGGTATTAGACCTAAATCATCTAAACTCATAGGTCGTAAATCGTAGATAATTTTTCTTACATCCTTTAAGCTGGCCCGTACAATAGTTTTTAATTCTCTTAATTCTCCTACTGCTTTTTCATTATCAATGTTTATCATTTTTTCAGTTATTTCTGTTTTTAAAATTACATTTGCAAGCATTTGAGCTGGTCCATCATGGACATCCCTTGCAACCCTCTGCCTCTCTTCTTCTTGAGCTTTTATTATTTTAATTCCTAATAATTGTTTTTTGTTTAAATTTTCAACTGTTTTTGATACTTTATTAGCATTTTCAGTTAAATATTTTAAAGCAACACCTATTTGAGCTGTTACCCTCTCAGCTCTTTTTAAATTATTATAATTTGTTTTTAATTTCATTTCCAAATTATTTCGCTGATGAATTAAATCTTTTTCTTCTTTTCTTGTTATCATAAGTTTAATTCTATAATCATTTGCAACTTCATATGCATTTTTTATATCTTCTTCACTGTACTTTATAAAGTTCTTACTTACCTCAGCAAGTTTATTTCTACTTTTCATTTCTTCTATCTCTATTTTATCAATTTCTTTTATTTTATCTTTTATTTTTTTCTTTAATTCATCTATCTCGTTATTAAGTTTTTGACATTCTTCCCTTATAGTTTCAGATATTTCAAAAATTTCTCTCTTTCCGGCTTCTATTGAATCTATTGTTCTGTCAAGTACTTTACTTATTTTATTACCTGTTAGTATATCATCCAGTACAATCACCCCAAAAAGCTAAATTAATTAGCTAATACTTTAGTCAACTTCAAGCTTTTCTATTTTTTGTTTTTCACTATCCGTTAATACTTTTTCTAAATCAATTATTAAAATTAATCTATCTTCAACTTTTCCTACACCTGTTATATATTCTGAATCTATTCTAGTTACCATTTCAGGTGTATTTTCAATATGCTCTTCATCTATTCTTATTGTTTGTGAAGCTTCATCTACCACAAATCCTACTTGTTTATCATTTATATTTATAATTATTACACGTGTATTATTACTTATTATTAAATCATTTAAATTAAATCTTTTTTTCAAATTAACTATTGGAATAACTTCTCCTCTATAGTTAATTATACCTTCTATAAATTCTGGAGAATTTGGTATTTTTACAGGCTCTTTATATATACCAATTTCTTTTACATTTATTATATTTATACCATATTCCTCTCCATCTAATTTAAATACTACAAACTGTTTTTCTGACACATTTACTCCCCCTTTTAAATTGTATAGCATATAATATCTAAATATGTAAAATAAAGAGACTAAGAGTATTCTTAGTCTACTATTTCTATAGAATCTAACTGACTTTTAAAATTTTTTCTAAAAGATTTCAAATATTCTTCTCTTAGTTTTTTCTGTTCCTTTTTTTCATCGTCAGAAAGATTGCCTATCTTTGATTTTTTTGCTAATTCATTTATTCTTGAAATTTTTTCTTTTGATAACATTGTGTTACACTCCTTTAAACTCATATCTATAGTTTAAAGTATATTTGAATTTTTTTCAAGTCTATAGTTTTCTTGAGCTATCTCTTTTTTGTATTTGATAAGGCAGTTTTATATGTTTTTCTTCACTAGGTTCCTTAGATAGTTCTTTAATTATCTTTCTTATAGCAACTGCACCTATATCATAAAAAGGCTCTTTTACTGTTGTAAGTTTTGGTCTTATTAAAGAAGCTATTTGTATATCACCAAATCCTACAATTGATATGTCTTCAGGTGTTTTAATATTGTTATCATAGCAATAATTTAATGCTCCTATAGCTATTTTATCACTACTACAAAGAAGTGCTGTAACTCCATTTTCAGTCAATGAACTATTTAATGCGCTATATCCTTCTCGTATATTTAGTCCTTTTGTTTTAAATATATATGAAGAATCTAACTCCATTTCATTCATTGCCCTTTTATAACCATTTAGTTTTTCATATTGTGTGGAATTCTCATCTTCTAAATACCCTACATATCCAATTTTTTTATGTCCTAAACTTATAAGATATTTTGTCATTTCATAAGCAGCAAAATGATAATCAATACTTACTGTTGGATACTTCTCAGATTTAGAATACCTGCTTAAATATACAAATGGTATATCATACTCACTAACTTTTTTATCAACTTCATCATCAAGTGTAGAAGATATTAATATCATCCCCTCTACTTGCTTTCTGTTTAGCAGCTGAATATATTTAAGTTCAGCTTCTTTATCTCCATAGCTACTACAAAGTAAAATATCATAGTTATACATTTTTCCTATTTCTTCAATTCCTCTTACCATATCTGCAACATATGAATCTGCTAAATCTGTCACTATAACTCCTATCAAATAAGATTTCTTAGTAACTAATGTTCTTGCTATTTCATTAGGCTTATAACCAATCTCTTCTATCACCTCTAATACCTTTCGTTTAACTTCTGGACTTACGGGTTTTGAATCATTTATGACTCGTGAAACTGTTGATATTGATACTCCTGATAATTTTGCTACATCTTTGATTGTTACTGCCAAAATCTTCACCTCCAAAATTTATTTAAATAATAACTGAAATTATATTTGATATTATATTTACATAGTTGTATATGTTATAGTCAAATTCTTTTTCTTTTATTGGAACTGATAATTTGATTAAAGCCTTTATTTCACCATTTAAAATTGCAGGTGTTATTACAATAGACTTCCAATTAGGACTTAATGTTATATTATCAATATCATCAGTTTGTTCCCAATCTATTAAATATTCTCCAGTCTTATTTTCTATAACTCTATTAATTATATCTTCATTTATTTTACTATTATCTATCCATTTATCTATAAATCTTTCACGTGTATATATTCCACTTATTTGTTTTTGATCATTCAATAATATTAGTGAACCTTTTTTTGATTCAGTTATTTCTATTAATCTACCAAGTAATAAAAAGTATTTATTTTGCTTTGGAATATTTTTTTTAATTAATTCTATTATTTCAACTATTGCTAATACCATTCTATGATCATGTACAATATTTCCTGTTATTATGCCTGCTAATTTATCCAATGTTTGAGAAAAATCTTCTAAAGACTTATCCCATTTAACCGACATATTTCTATTTCTATTTTTAGCATTATACAATGCTTTATCCGCATTTTCAATTATCTCTTCTCGAAACTGTCCATCTTCAGGATATTGTGATATCCCTATACTAACAGTTATATCTCCTGGCTTATTTAACAATTTACTACTTGCAATACTTTTTCTTAATTTCTCAGCTACTAAATAAGAACTGTCTTTATTTGTTGAAGGAAGTATTATAATAAATTCTTCTCCACCATATCTAGCTATAATATCAGTATTTCTCAGTTGATTTCTAAGAATATTACCTATTTTTTCTAATATCATATCTCCAGTTGGATGTCCATAAGTATCATTGACTTGTTTAAATTTATCAATATCAAGCATCAAAATAGAAAATATTAAGTTTTCTTTTCTACATTTATTGTATAATTCACTGTAAATACTCTCCATATACTTTCTAGTATATACATTAGTTAACTTATCTATAGAAGATAATACTTTAAAATTATAATTATCAATATTTAAAGATATTAAATTAATTAACTTTTTAATTTTGATATAATTAACTTCATTAAATTTATTAAATAACTTATCTGTGTCTAAATAAATGTAGCCTTTAATCTTTTTTAGATCATTATTCTTATTTCTCCTATCATTTGTAATAAAAGTTGCTGAATTTATTTTACTATAAATAGGTAAAAATAATATAGCTGTAATATCCTGTGATAAATTATTTTCTCTACTTTCCCAAGGTTCTTTAGAATATTGTATATATCCATTTGAATTAGAATGTAACAATCTATCTATAATATTTTTAACCTTATTTGAGTCTTCAATTCCTCTATTCATTATAGTATTAAATTCATCTTTCTTTTCATCATATAAGGATACCATTGCTCTACTAGCTAATATCTCTCTCATTGCATACCTAACTATTAAATTAATATTCTTAAGATAATCTGAGCCTAAATTATCTAGTAAATCATCAATATCTATTATATCCATAATACAAGAATCAGCATATTGATTTGATACTAATGTTAGAAAATTTTCATCTGAAAATAATTCTTGATATTTATCAATATCAAAATAAGAATTAAGCGTCAATTTATTTTCATTTTTAAAATCATCATTCATTAGATTTTTTATTATATATAATTTTTCAATAACCTCATTTACGCGAAAACTTTTAGCAATATTAATCTTTATTTTTTGTTCTTTAAACTTTGATGAAATTTTATAAAAAGATTCTATAAAGATTAAATAGTAATTAGCTGAATCATAATATGTTTCATTTTCAAAATATTTTTTGGCAATTATTTTACTTGTAATTAATTTTAAGAGTGATATATTAAGATCTTGAAATTTCACATATATCAATTTTAATTGTTCCAAATTATTATCTATAGAATTTTTGATTAAATTTTTCATGTTTTTTATTAAATCATTACAATCTTTATATGACTTTTCTCTATCAATGTTAAATAATATTTCTGCTAAATTATAATCATCTTTTAAAACTGCCACTATACCAAATAATAATATAAAGAAGCGATCATACCATTTCACATTTATAGATTTATACATATCAATTAAATTATTAAATTCTATTTCATCATAATTTTTATTATTAATATACTTGATAATTACTTTAATAGTAGTAGCTTTAAAATAATTAATATCATTATAATTTGGATACAAATCTATTATGCCATTCGCTATATTTTCAGCTTTTTTATAATCTGATAATATAAAGTAATATAATAAACTTAATTCTAAATACTCATCTATTTCTTCAATAAAAATTAAATTTTTCTTATGAAACACCTTTAATTCTTCTATATAAGGTTTTATTTTCATTAATTCTCCTGTTTCTAAATAGATTCTTACAAATTTTATATAAGAAGACGCAATTAAACTTTTTTCATCTATATCAAATGCAATGTCCCTCATGGATTTGATATACTTTTTTGCTAAATCATATTTGTTTTTTCTAATATATATTTCAGAAATATTTATATAAAAATGGGACATATCATATCCAGAATTAAATTTCTTAGAAATCTGTAGCCCTTTTTCAAAATAATTCATTGCTTTATCCATATCTTCATAATTTTCACTATAAATAAGTCCTAAGTTATTTATAGGTTTGGTTATTTGTAAGACCTTTTTTGATTTTTCATAATAAAATATGCTCTTTTTATAATATAACTTTGACTCTTCTAACTCTCCTAATATAAAACTTATAATTCCCAATTGATTAAATAATTCAGCAGTATTATGATGACTATTATTTTCTAATGAAATTTTTAAGTACTTTAAACTAGTTGCTAGTATATCTTTATTTACACCAATGGAAAAATTAATCTTATTTATCAAAATTATTGATTTTAATAATCCTTCTATATAATTAATCTTATATGCTACTTCTTTTGAATTTTTTATTATATTAATTGCTTTATCATATTCTGATAACCTATAATATATATCGCTTAATAAGTTTTTTATATCTACAACAACTTTAAATTTGTTTAAATCATATGATATTTCAAGAGCTTTTTCATAATAAGCTATAGCTTTATTTTTTTTGCCTTGTTTATCATATAATTTAGCCAAATTAATATATATTTCAATGTTGTATTCACAAGGCTCAATATTATTTAAAATATCTTTAGCCATTTTCCATATCTCCATGGATTGACTATTTATATTTAACTGTTGCATAGACTTTGCAAAATTTATACTATAATATATAGATTTTTTATATTGTTTAGACATTTTTAAATGATATATTAGTTCTTCTATATTATTCCTATCCTCTTTTTCATATATTTCTTCTAATATATTTGATGCCTTTTCATGTAAAGCTATTCTATCTTCTTCAGATAAATTATAGTAAATATAATTTTTTATTTGGGTATTATATATATCATAAGTATATCCCCAATCCTCTAATTTCTCCTCCAATAACTTTATAGAGACTAATTTTTCAATATTTTCATCTATACCTTCACTTTTAACTTCATAATGCATTTTATTAATTATACTCTTAGAAATAGAAGTATTAAAAATAGCTATTTTTTCTATAGTTCTATATAATTTTTCTGGAAGCAAAGTTAATTGATTTTCTATTGCTTCAGTTATATTATTAGGTATATATAGTTTAGAATATTTACTCGCCTTATAATCCCAAACACCTTCTTGATTTATAAAGAGCTCTTTTCTAACAAATAGACTTTTTATAATTTCTTCTATATACCTAGGATTACCGTCAGTTTCCTTATACAAAAAAGTAGAAAAGTTCATAGGCTTCCTATTCATACCTAAAATATTTTTTATAGATAATGATGTCTCTTCTAAATTAAATTTAAGCAATTTAAAATTCATTACCTTTTTATTAAATTGCCACTTTTCTATTTGCTTTATCTTAGTTTCATTTCTAGTTAAAATATTAGAATTATAGGAAATTATTATTATAACAGATTTATTTTCAATATTGTTAATCATATAATTTATAATATTGAATGTATCATCATCTGCATAATGAATATCATCGAAAATTATGTATTTAGGTTCATTTGATATGTCAAATATATAATTAGATATTCTATCATATAAACGTAACTTTTCCTTTTCCTCACTTAAATATTCAGAAGGTAAAATGTTATATCTCTCTTTTAATTTAGGCATTATTTTTACTAATTCTGAACCATACTTATCTAATAATTTATCTTCATGTTCTCTAATTATAGATTTTAATATACTTTTCATAGAATTTAAGTTGTTTTTATTATCTTTTAACATTTTTACTTTATATACTTCTCTACTTTTCAGCATAAGCCTATATTTAATTTCTGATAATAAGCTTGTTTTACCTACACCTTCTTCACCATCTATTAATATAACTTTTTTTGAATTATTATTTTGTATTTTTTTATCATTTTCCATAATAAAACTTATTTCATCATCTCGAGCTATCAATGGTGTTTTAAAATTTAAGACCTCTCTTGTATCTTTTAATTTCTTTTCATAGTCTACTATATCAAGCATATTTAAATCTTTTAAAATACTTTTAAAATCCTTATATACTACTTTAATATTATGACTTAAAAGTCTATTTTTAATTGTATTTAATTTATTAAATATATTATCTTCATCAATATTATTATAATTTTCATTACTTAGCATATACTCTAAGACTCTTCCTAAAGAATAAATATACTCATAATTAGATGAAAAATTAGAACTCTTAATAATTTCAGGTGTTCTTGAAAACTCAAAATAGGAATTATATTTATTAGTAACTATTTCAAAGGTAACAGATGCTATATCTTTAATCTTTAAAGAAGTAATATCTTTATTACAAATCAGTATATTATCAGGGTGAATATATTCTTTACTTATACCTCTAAAAAACAAATAGTCTGATATAATACATAGTTTTGAAAATATGATCAAAATATCTTTAGAACTAAATTTTTTATTATAATTTACTATAGGAGTACCTTCAAAAAATTCTGTAGTGTAAAAATATTTATCTTTTTTAACTTTTTTGTTATCTATGGAATTAATTACAGAAAAAGTATAATCTCTTAATATTAAACTATTGTTTATAGTACAAAAATATATGAAGTTTTTTGTGAAATGGTCTTTTATTCTAGATATATTGTTTATTATGTTAAGAAATATAGTTCTATTTGAATCAATTAAATCTATAGCTTTATATGTAACTTCTTTATTATCTTCTTTATAAAGATCTAAAATTTTATACCTATTATTTATAATCTCCATATATATCCCCCTTGAAATACAACTATATTATTAATAATCAATATTATTTCATAACATTATATAATTTCATTAAATTTCTAGCTAATATCTCCTTTTCTTCAATATTAAAATCTTCTAATACTTTTGAAAGATAATCCTTTCTTCTATTTAATACATCTTCTACAACTTTGTTTCCTTTATCATTTACTTTAATTCTAACTATTCTTCTATCATTTTTATCCTTAAATCTAGAAACTAAATTATTCCTTTCCATTCTATCTACAAGATCAGTTATAGTACTACATGCAAGTGCCATTTCGTTACTTAACTCTCCTATAGTTAAATTCTCTTTTGATGCTATTCTTTGTAATGCTATAAATTGAGGAGCTGTTATAGAATGATCTTTTAAAATCTCTCTTCCTTTTTTTCTAATTATATAATCTATTTGTCTTAAGCTGTTCTCTATATCAGTAACTATATCCATTACTTCACTCTCCTTTAGAAGAATTTTTAGAACACGATTTACTTTTTTACAAATATAGGTAAAATATTGCGTTTTATTCTTACATTTATAGGTAACTCTCCTGCATACTCTCCGTCAATATCTACATGTATTTCTTTTAAGGATAAGTTTTCAATAGTAACATCTTTAGTTTTAAAATATTCTACTTTAGGATGATTTACATGTTCTCCAGTATATATTTTCAAAAATATTGAAACTATATCTTGAAAGTCTGCTTTTTTTATTATCATACAATCCAGTAATCCATCTTGTACTTCAGCAGTGGGAGATAATTTTTTAAATCCTCCAACTGATTTTCCATTTGATATAACAAATAAGAGAATATCTTCTTCACTGGTATATTCTTCGCTAGTAACCTTAACTTTTATTGTTTCAAATTTTTGTCTTGGAATTTCTTTTATACCTTCAAAATAATAAGCCATTCTTCCTAAAACTGTTTTAATTTCTGAGGGAACTGTATGTGCTACATTTGTAAGAAGGCCACCTGTTGCAACATTTATAAAATAACTATCATTACAAACCCCCATATCTACATATTCAATATTCCATGCTTCAATCATTTTTATAAAATCATTCGTAGCTTTAGGTATCTCCATATATGTTGCAAAATCATTAACAGTACCTCCTGCAAGTATAGCAAGAGGTAATTTCTTATCGCTCCGAGCTATACCAGATGCAACTTCATTTATAGTACCATCTCCACCACATGCAATAATTGCATCCCAACCTTCTTTACAAGTCTTAATTGCTTCATTTTGGGCGTCATTTTTCTTTTTTGTAGCATATTTTCCAACAATATATCCACGATCTAATAGATTAATTATTATTTCATCTATTCTCCTTTGAACCATTTGCCTTCCAGAAGATGGATTATATATTACTTTGATTTTTTTCATTTAATTTATTTCCTCCTGCAACTGATATTCTTATTTATATAAATATATATGATATTATACTTTTTAACTAAAATAGTCAACCTTATTATACCATTAATGCAGATATTAAAAAAGCAGACATATATTTAAACAAACAATTATAATATTGCCTCTAATACTTCTGAGCTTTACACAGCTAATATTTTAGCAATTAAACCAAATATAACAGTAATTAACTTCAAATAACTTCCTCAAGCCTTATATTGATTTCCATATTTAATAAACCTAATTATACTTATTTTACCATATATACTAACTCATAACTATAGAATTTACTGAATTTATTGAAAATAAATCTTGATTAATTGTAATGATTAAAACCATAATGATAATTGCTAAGATAAAGAATATATATTTTTTATAACTTAAACAATAAATAAGACCAACAAATATTATATTGGTCTTATTTTAATTACAAATTAAACATATATAATTTGTATTGATATTTTTCTAGATTAAGTCTTTTTTAATATGTCTTCTTATGACAAATTTATATTCTTTTATTTTTCGTCCATTTTTTCTAATATTGCTTGCAACCTTTTAGCTTGTACTCCACTTTCTTCTGCAAACATTTTAAAGGTTTCTCCTACTTCTGTATCTCTAATATTTTTAGAAAAAGATTCATAGTCTCTTACCATTTCTTGTGCATCTAATAATTTCTTTTTTACAATATCTTTTTCACTCATTTTCATAATTCTCACCTCCTAAATATATATTTACCTATGCATATTATTATTATGTATAAATTGTTTTTATAAAAATTATATGCTTAATAAATTTATTAATATATTTTTTATTTGTAATCTAAAGGGTATAATACTTAGTAATGCGAAATTATAAAAATGGAGGTAACTTATGAAGCATTTTAAAACTTTAAAAAATTTTCTTTTAGAACATAAAAAAAGATATATTCTAGGAATAATATGGTTAGTCATAGTAGACGTTTTACAATTAATATTTCCTCAAATATTAAAAAAGATAACTGATTTATTACAATCAAATCAACTTTCTTTAGATGAATTGTTAAATTATGCGATGTTAATAATATTATTAGGACTAGGTACAGGTGTTGGTAGATATTTTTGGAGAATTTATATTCAAACTACTGCAAGGAAAGCTGAATATTATTTAAGAAATAGATTATTTTCACATTTACAATCTCTTTCTACAAATTATTTTAATACACATAAAACAGGAGACTTAATGGCTCATGCTACAAATGATATAAATGCAGTAAGAACTGCCCTAGGACCTGGAGTAGTTATGATTATTGATTCTGTATTTATAACTATTGCTACATTAATAATGATGATTAAAACTACTAATTTATTATTAGTAATACTTGCCTTATTCCCTTTACCTTTTTTAGCATTTAGTGTTCAAAAAATGGGAAAAGTTATACATAAACGTTTTAGAAATGTTCAAGAGACATTTTCTGACCTTTCTGATAGAGCACAAGAAAATTTTGCTGGTGTAAGAGTAGTAAAATCTTTTGTACAAGAAAAAGAAGAAATTAAAAAATTTTCTAAAGTTAATAAAAATAACTTTGATAAAAATATGAAGTTAATAAAAGTATCTGGTTTACTAAGACCACTTATTCAATTTATATCAGGAATTAGTTTTCTAATTGTTATATGGTATGGTGGAATTTTAGTAATAGAAGGTCAAATATCACTAGGAGATTTTGTAGCATTTAATAGTTATCTGTCATTATTAGTATGGCCAATGATGGCTATAGGATGGGTTATTAATATTCTTCAACGTGGTTCTGCTTCTATGGAACGTATAAATAATATTTTATTTGAAAAGCCTGATATTACAGATTCAGATAATACATTAGATAATATTAAAGATATTGATGGTCATATTATTTTTGAAAATGTATGGTTTAAATATCCTAATTCTAATAATTATGCTCTTAAAAATATAAATATTGATATTGAAAAAGGGACTACATTAGGTGTTGTTGGTAGAACAGGAAGTGGTAAAACTACATTGGTTAATCTTATTTTAAGACTTTATGATATAGATAAAGGCAATATTTTTATTGATAATATCCCTATACAGAATTTTTCAATAAAAAATTTAAGAGAAAATATTGGTTATGTTTCTCAGGATAATTTTTTATTTTCAACAACAGTAAAACAAAATATATCTTTTGCATTTGAACAAGATATTGATGATAACAAAATATACGATGCTGCAAAAAAAGCTGAAGTTTATGATAATATAATTGAATTCCCAAATGGATTCAATACCTCATTAGGAGAAAGAGGTGTTACAATGTCAGGAGGACAAAGACAAAGAACTGCCATTGCAAGAGCAATTATTAAAGACCCTAGTATTTTAATATTAGATGATAGTTTATCTTCCGTTGATACTCAAACTGAAGAACGTATACTTAAAAACCTTAAAGATATTATGGAGAATAAAACTAATATTATCATTGCCCATAGAATATCTACAGTTAAAAATGCTGATCATATAATAGTCTTAGATGAAGGTAAAATAGTAGAAAGAGGTACTCATGAAGAATTAGTTAATAATAAAAAAATTTATAATGATATATATGTAAAACAAATGTTAGAAGAAAAAATTGAAAATATATAAGGTGGGAATATTATGAATAATATACATGAAGAAGAACAATTAAATAAATCTTATGATTCTAAGTTAATGAAAAGACTATTGTCTTATGCCAAACCTTATTGGAAACTATTAACTATTTCAATAATTCTCTTGATATTTGTTACATTAACAGATTTAGCTCGTCCTTATATAATTAAAATTGCTATTGACAATCATATCTCTGCTATAAATGAACCTATGTATGTATATGATTTAAATAAATCACCAGTTGATGGTATTGAATTTGATGGAAAAGAGTATGTAAGAAAATCAAGACTTGAAGATATAGATAATTCATCTAATACCACACAATTATCTACATTAATAAAGTATGACAATAAATATTATTTAGCAAATGGCAATATAACGAATGATTTTAATGATATAAGTATTACTAACAATAATATTAATACAAATATTATAATTAACAACAATACATATTCTGCAACTAGATTAACAGATGAAGAATATAGTCAATTTAGAGAAGAAGATATTTCTAATTTAAATAGGCTAGCTTTAGTATATTTAGCAATTATTTTTATAGGATTTGTTTTTAATTATACACAAACTTATATATTAAATTATGCTGGAAAAAAAATAATTTATAATATTAGAGAAGAAGTATTTACTCATATACAGAAAATGTCACTCACTTTTTTTGATAATAACCCTGTAGGACGATTAGTTACGAGAGTTGCTAATGATACTGAGAAATTAAATGAAATGTATACAGAGGTATTAATAAGCTTTTTTAAAGATATTTTTATGCTTATTGGTATAATAATAATAATGCTTCAAATGAATTTAAAATTAGCCCTTATGAGTTTTACTGTTATTCCGTTTATAGTTATAGCTTCTATAATATTTAGAATACAAATTAGAAAGGTATATAGACTTGTAAGAGTAAAGCTTGCCAAAATAAATTCAACATTAAATGAAAATATAACAGGGATGCAAACTGTTCATATTTTTGGAAAAGAAAATAAAAAATTTAGAGAATTTGATAATATAAATCAAAGTTATTTTAATACTACAAAAAAAGAAGTTAAAATATTTGCTTTGTTTAGACCTTCCATAGAAATTATAAGATCTCTTGGTATAGCACTTATAATATACTATGGAGGCGGACGTACTATTTCTGGTGCTATAGAATTTGGAGTATTATATGCATTTATAAATTATCTACAGAGATTTTTCCAACCAATTATGGAACTTACACAAAAATTCAATATATTACAGTCTGCTATGGCATCTTCTGAAAGGATATTTCAAATTCTAGATAAAACTGAAGATATAAAAAATATTAAAAATGCTAAAAATTTAAAGAAATTTAATGGTAAAATTGAATTTAATAATGTATGGTTTGCATATGATGATAAAAATTGGGTTTTAAAAAATGTTAGCTTTACAATTAATCCAGGAGAATCCATTGCATTTGTAGGAGCAACAGGTGCCGGTAAATCTTCCATTATAAATTTAATTAATCGTTTTTATGATATTCAAAAAGGTAAAATATTAATAGATGGAATTGATATAAAAACGATTGATAAATACTCGTTAAGAAAAAGAATAGGTATTGTACTTCAAGATGTATTCTTATTTACAGGAGATATAAAAGAAAATATAAGACTAAATAAAGAAAATATATCCCTAAATGATATTAAGTATGCTGCAAAACATGTTAATGCTGATAATTTCATTGAAAAACTACCTAAAAAATACGATGAACCAGTAATGGAGAGAGGTTCTACCCTTTCATCTGGTCAAAGACAATTACTTGCATTTGCAAGAGCACTTGTTTATGATCCAGATATACTAGTATTAGATGAAGCTACTTCAAATATAGATACAGAAACTGAGGTTTTAATACAAGATGCTTTATTAAAATTAATAAAAGGAAGGACTTCTATTGCAGTAGCTCATAGACTATCTACAATACAACATTCTGACAAAATAATTGTACTTCATAAAGGTGAAGTTAAAGAAATAGGTACACATCAAGAATTACTAGATGAAGAAGGTATTTATTATGATCTATATAGATTACAATACAAAGAAGACTTTAATATAGAAAATAGTAAGCTATAAATAAGGGTGGAGTTAAATCTCCACCCTTTGTATACTTATCCTCTTATCATCATTACATTCTTTACATTGAAATAAATGGGTACATTCACTTTTCCTTACTCCATCAACTAATTGAGTTATATCATTGGATAAATAAGGACTATAATTATCTAAATAATCTACTATTGGCCCTTGATCAATCATATCTCCTCCACACTTCTTACAACTTTTAATTATTTCTTGTATACCATTACATAAAGGACATACTTCTTTCAAATATTATCACCTCTTTAATGTTTATAATATCGAATTTATCATTTTATTATACATTTTATATAAATGATTTGAATATTTATTAAATATATAATTTTTCTAAGAGGTGATATATTGAATAAAATAAAATTCATATATGGTGCTATAATTTTAGCTTTAGTAAATTTTTTAGTTAGAGCTATGGGATTTGGATATAAGATCATTTTGTCAAAAATAATAGGAGCAAAAGGAATAGGTCTTTTCCAACTCATAAATCCTATTTTAATGCTATTTTTAACCATAACTACTGCTGGATTACCTATAGCTGTTACTAAACTAGTTGCTAAACAAGAGGCTAAAAATAATAGTTTAGCAAGTAAACAAATATTAAAAACTTCGATTTATATCACAATTTTATTTTCACTAATTTTAAGTTTAATATTATTTTTATTATCACCATTTATAAGTTCTAATATATTAAAAAATAAAGACACATTATATTTCTTGTACTTCTTAATTCCAGCAATCTTACTAATTTCTCTATCTTCTGTAACTAGAGGATATTTCTATGGATTAAAGAAAATGGGTATCTCAGGATCATCACAAATTATTGAGCAAATCATAAGAATAGTATTTGTTTTACTCTATTTATATTTTTCTTACCCTATAGATTCTACCTGGGGAGCTTTTATAGCGCTTTTAGGAATTAGTGTAGGAGAATTTTTTGGATTATTATGGCTATTTTTAAATTATAATATTATAAATTTTAAATCTAAAAAAAATATTGTTAATAAGAAATTATCATTAAAAGAAATAATAACTTCATTATTTTTTATTGCTATGCCAATAACTATTTCACAATTTTTTCACGTTTTATTACAGATATCAAATACAATATTAATACCTAGAAGATTGATATTAGCAGGTTATACAATGGAACAATCATTAGAAACATTTGGAAGAGTAGTAGGTATGGCTATGCCTTTTGTATTTTTACCATTTATTTTTACTGGAGCCTTAGTAATGAATATAATACCAAATATATCAGAACAAATTAGTAAAAATAATTTATATGATGTTGAAAAAAGTTCAAGTTTATGTTTAAGAATAACATTCATTTTAACAATTCCTATAACCTTAATATATATTTTTTATTCTATTCCAATAACTAATTTTGTTTATAATGATGTTTTAGTTGGAAGATATTTATATGTCCTATCATATAGTACTATATTCTTATCACTTCATCATACAGCCTCTGGTATCTTACATGGGTTAGGAAAACAAATACAAGCAAGTATAAATCATTTTATAGGTATGAGTATCCAATTACTTGCAACTTTCTTTTTAGTCTCTAATCCTAACTATGGAATATATGGATTTCTTATTGGTTTCTTAGTATGTTCCATTGTAATGTTTAGTCTTGATTTTATAACTCTAAAAAAATACATTAAAATAAAATGGGATATTACAAACTTCATATTAAAACCTGTTATTTCGGGAGCAATAATGCTACAATTTATTAAATTAGGTTATTATTTTATAAATTATTTTGACTTAAATCAATTTTATATAATACTTAATTATTTAATTTCAATATTTATATATTTCATTCTTTTGATTATAACTAAAGCATTGCCTATTAATATAATATTAAAATTATTATCTAAAAAAAGACATAAATAAACCCTTAAGCTTTGCTTAAGGGTTTACCCGACATGCCGTCATGCTCATTAATTCATACCCGCTACTCTCGCAGGTGGGTGCTCTGCTAATAAGTTCTGATGTCCTTTAAAAGGCATACCATACATTATCAGACTCCAAGCTCCCATATTATATATGTCGGTTGAATTAAAGAGAATCTAACGAACATATCAGGAAATTATCTTTAAATACATTATACTACAAAACTCATAATAAATAAACTGTTAATTTATACTACTAACTTTAATACGCCATAATTATTCTGATTCATTGTTTAATACTTCTAATAATTTATCAAGTTTTTTATTTTGACTTTCATTTAACATAGGTCTTAATCTTTCTAGTTTTTTTATTTTTTTCATAAACTCCTCTTTATTATTTTCTTGAGATAATTTTTTATTTAAATTTATTATCTCAAAATATAATTCGTCTTCAGACTTATCCGAATATTTGCTAGCTAAATCCTTTAATTTCTCCATATCTTTATCTTTAGGATTAACAGTTGATTTTAACTTATCAACTAATTCTGATATATCTTTCTTTCCTTTTTTATCATCCATTTTAATTCCTCCTTTATAATATCTATTTAAAAGATATGTATCATAAAGTTTCATTATTACAAACAAAATAAAGATATTAATTTTATCACAAATTATATATTAACCTCATATAATATTATACAGAATTTTAATCTATAGTAAGGAGGTAAAAATGTGAATGATCTCTCTACAACTTTCAAAAAAAAATATGAAAATATACTAGAAAATCCAATAATATTAATTTTTCTTATCCCAATTATTAAAAAATTTTTATCCCAAGAAAATCATAATATTTTAAATTTAAACTTTAATCATTTATCAAAGAATAATTTTTCAAAAATATTTGAAAAAATTGATATTTTAGTTAAAGTAGCTCCTTATCTTCCCAAAGATTTTATAAATATCATAAATAAATATCTTCCTATTTATGATAGAATTAGCAAAGCATTTATTGTTATGGAGTTTTTCCAAAGAACAAGTACTGTGTCCCCTGTTGTTGTTGCTAATGACTTGAATCCAAAAGAAAAAACAAACAGAGTTTCTTACATATTAAAAGAAGAATTACCCCAAATAGAATACCAGAAAATAAGTCCTTTTATTTCCATGGCAACTAATTTAGACATGTATAAAGGAATTCTTAAAGTATTAACTAATATAAATACATCTAATAATAATTCTGATTCTAATAATATTGATAACTTAATTGATGTTATAGGGCCTATACTAGCTAACAATAACCAGAAAACCGAAACTTCACAAGGTAAATCTCCTGATATCAATAAATTGTTAGGTTTGTTAGATTTATTTAATGATAATGATGAAAATAATGAAGGTAATAATGAAAATCAACATGAAGAGGATAATGAAAGTAAAGATAAAAATATAGATTAATTTCAAACATCACAATTATCTAATTTTTACATATTATATAGTGTAACAAATATTACTTTTCGGAGGGATTTTAATGTCAAATAAAATTTTAGGCGGATTTTTTGATGGGGAAAATGATTCTACTTTATTATTTTTCTTTTTATTATTAGTTGTTTTATTTACTAATTGTTATGGTGGATATAAATACTAATACATTGATTTTAAGTCAATAATTAAAGTGAAATGATTAGTTGTTTTAAAACAACTAATCATTTCACTTTTTCTATTAATGATTTTATATCGTAAGGGAAATCTGATTTTAATTCTATTTCGTTTTTATCTCTAACCCTATTAAATTTTAAATAATATGAATGTAAAGCTTGTCTAGATATAAAGTCACTTTCTTCACTATATAAACTATCTCCTATAATAGGATGACCTAAGTATGATAAATGTACCCTTATTTGATGAGTTCTTCCTGTAACTATCTTTAGACTTACAATAGTAACATCTTTAAATCTTTCAATAACTTCAAATTCTGTTACAGATTCTTTTCCATTCTTATCTACTACTTGTTTAATACCTTCTGTGGATTTCATAAGAGGAAGATTAATTATTCCCTTATTTTCTTTTACTACCCCTTTAACAACTGCAATATATTTCTTTGTTATAGTATTTTTAAACTGATCTGCCATTTGGCCATGTGCATAAGAGTTTTTTGCAACAATTAATATTCCAGAAGTATCCATATCTAATCTATTTACTAACCTTACTTTTTTATCTATGTTATTCTTTTTAAAATAATAAGCTATACCATTTGTAAGCGTATTTTGCGGATGATTTTTAGTTGGATGAACTAAAATATTAGGCTCTTTATCTATAGCAATAACATCAACATCTTCATATATTACATTTAAATCCATTTTCTGTGGTTTATACACATTCTGTTCTTTTTCAAACTTTATAGTAATGATATCATTACTATAAACATAAAATTCATTACTCAAAGGTTTATTATTTATAAATATATTTTTTTGTCTAATAAGTTTCTTAAATAATCTTGATGATATATTCATTTTATTATTTAAAAAATCTTTTAACTTTATTTCCTTTTCTTCAACTTTTAAATTTATAATATTATGGCTTTCTTTGGGTATAATCATATTATCATTCCTTTTAGTTTTTTTACATAATTTATTGTATAATGTAATTAAAAGATTTATTCGTGTATTATTTAAGGAGGTTTTTTAATGAATAATTCTACATATAAAAATAAAAAGATAAATGTAATATATAATAAAGATGAAGAGTCGTCAAATACAGCTGCATTATTAAAACAAAAATTAAATATTAGAGGATATACAGTCACTAAAAATTATGATACAGAAGCAATGTTAAATATATGTGTTGGTGGTGATGGTTCCTTTTTAACAGCAGTACATCATTATGGATTCCCTGATATTCCATTTGTTGGAATAAATACTGGGCATTTAGGTTTTTTCCAAGAGATATCACCTACAAATTTAGAAGAATTTTTAGATAAATTAGACTCTAATGACTATATAGTTGATTCTTTATATTTAGTTGAAGCTTTAGTATGTACAAGAACAAGTTGTATTGATCTTATAGGAATTAATGAAATTGTAGTAAAAGGAATAGAATCTAAAGTTATACATTTAAATATTTCAATAGATAATACATACCTTGAAAGATTTAGTGGTGATGGAGTAATTGTATCTACTCCTGTGGGAAGTTCTGCTTACAATTTTTCTTCTGGTGGAAGTATAGTATATACTACTTTAGATGTACTACAATTAACACCTTTATCTCCTATAAATTCAAAGGTATATAGGTCCCTTACTACTAGTGCAATAGTTCCAAGTGATATGGAAATAAAAATAGCTCCAGAATATAGAGATGAAAATTCAATACTTATAACAGTAGATGGAAATCAACATAAATATGAAAATATAACTGAGATTAGCTTTAAACTTTCTAAAATGACTATAAATCTACTCAATATGGGTAAAAAAGATTTTTGGAGTAATGTCAGAGATAAATTCTTATAAAATCTCATATAAATAAACTCCCTTAAAGGGAGTTTATTTATATGAGTCTTTCCATTTTATCTACTAATTCACCAAAAAGTTTTAATGCATCATCTATAGGTTTCTTTGTAGTCATATCTACTCCAGCTTTTTTCAATACTTCTATAGGATAATCTGAACTTCCACTTTTTAAAAATTCTAAGTATTTTTCTACTGCTCCCTCTTCATTATTAAGTATCTTCTGAGATAAATAAACTGCTGCTGAAAAACCTGTTGCATATTGATATACATAAAAATTATAGTAAAAGTGTGGAATCCTTGCCCATTCCATTGCTATTTCTTCATCAATCACTATTTCTTCTCCATAATACTTTCTATTTAAATTCTTATATATATTACTAAAAGATTCAGCTGTTAATGATTCTCCCTTTTCTGTTTTTTCATGTATTATCTTTTCAAATTCCGCAAACATTGTTTGTCTGTATATAGTCCCTCTAAATTGTTCTAAAAAATGATTTAAAAAATATAGTTTTTTTCTTGGATCAACTTCATTTTCTAACATATAATTTATAAGAAGCGCTTCATTTACAGTAGAAGCTACTTCAGCTACAAATATACTATATCCTGAATATATATGAGGCTGATTACTCTTTGAAAAATAACTATGCATTGAATGACCCATTTCATGTGCAATAGTAAACATATTATCTAATGTATTTTGATAATTTAATAATATAAAAGGCTTTGAATCATATGTACCCCATGAATATGCTCCACTTCTTTTTCCTTTATTTTCATAAACATCTATCCAGCCAGAATCAAAGCCTTTTTTAACTATTTCTAAATACTCTCTTTTTAAAGGATTTAATCCTTTTAGTACAATTTCTTTAGCCTCTTCATACTCTATATCCATGTCTATTTCTTTTACTATTGGAGTATATAGATCATAAAAATGAATATCTCCTAAATCAAGAGCTTTTTTTCTTATTTCTATATATTTATGCATCTTATCCAAGTTTTCATTTACTGATTCTAATAAATTGTCATATACCTTTATAGGGATATTGTCTTCATCTAATGCTGCTTCCAAAGATGAATTATATTTTCTAACTTTAGAGTAAAATATATTTTTCTTTATATTAGTGTTCAAAATACTTGCAAATGTATTTTTATAATTGCCATAAGTCTCATATAATGCTTTAAATGCATCTTCTCTTACTCTTCTATCTTTATTCTCCATTAAAGGTATAAATCTGCCGTGAGTAATCTGTATCTCTTGACCATTTTCATCTTTTATAAAAGGAAATTCTAAATCTGCATTGTTGAGCATAGAAAAAGTATTTTCAGGACCATTTGCAATGTCCCCTACCCCTGCTATTATAGCTTCCTCTTTTTCACTTAATATATGTTCTTTTTGTCTGAATATCTCATCTAAATAATGAGAATATTCATTTAAGCTAGGATTTTTCTTCTTAAATATCAAAACATCTTCTTTATTTAATTCCAAAATCTCAGGTACTATAAAAGAAGAAACTTCACCTATATTTACCATTAAAGTTGTTGCTCTATCAGTAAACTGTTGATATTTTGAATTATTAGTATCTTCATCTTGTTTCATTTTAGCAAATGTATATACATTACTTACTGTTCTAGAGATTTCATCTTTTAATTTTAATAATCCTAATAAATTATCTGGACTTTTAATTACATTTCCTTTAAATAATTTCAATTCACCTATTAATGATTTAACTTTTTTAAAATCTTTTTCCCAATCTTCATCATTTTTATACATAGATTCAATATCCCATTTAAATTTAGAATCTATTTCATCTCTTAATTTAACCTTACTCATTTACACACATCCTTAAATTATATTATTTTTTATTATCATAATACTTTACATCCTTTAAAAATTTTATCATACATCCTGCAGTGGTTCTTTGTGCAAGAGGCAGTGAACATTTTGTTATCTTATAATATCTTTCTCTTGAATTTTCCAAATTTTTGTATTTCTCATATTGTTTTAATGCAGTTTTAGCATTAAAAACTATATAGCTGTTTAATTTTTTAAATTCTATTGGACTTTTACTTGTTCTGAACTCTTTCACTATATCATATGTTGTTTTTACAAAATTTTCATATTGTCTATGATTATCTAAAAGACGTATATTTACATGTTGAGGTATTGTCATATCTTGTATTATATGAAGTGATGCTCCTAAATAAAACATAGACCTACTTTTATAACCTTTTTTCCAATATGAAATTGCTTTTTTATAATAATTATTTGTCAAATTCTTTGCATTAGAATGACCAAACATCCCTCTACGTTTTGTAGGACTATAAAAATGACTTGTACTTTTAAAATCTTGATCAGCCCAAACTGCTCCTCTATTTACTTCTTCTAAATAATGATTATATACTTCAAATTCTTCTATATAATTATTATCGGCTAAAAGCTTCATTGACTGATAGTTAATAAATCTATGAACTTTGCATTCTGTAGTTATTATTTTCTTTTTAAACGGATTTAAAGCCCATAAGACGGATTTAAAAGCCATCCCATAATATTTTTCAAGTCTATTCATATTATACCATTCCTTTATGAATATTTATTCTATAATATATATATTACCCAAAAAAGCATAAAAAAAAAGGTGACAAGTCACCTTTTTTGTTTTATCTTAATACTTTTACAAATTTAATTGAATATAAATCTCCAATTATATAATCATCTGTTTCTGCTTCTTGTAAAACTACATAATCTACTCCTACATCTAATAATCTACCTTCTTTGTCTAAAAAGGTATTTGTTCCTATTAAGAAATCTATCCTTACGTATTCTCCTATTAGATTCATTAAATAACCTTGTAAGTATTCTTGATCTTTAAATACTGGGAGTGTCTCTCTATCTTCCATATCTGGCTTTGGAATATTAGGATTTACTGGTCTATTAGGATAGTTATAGTTAGGCATATTTGGATTATTTGGCATAGGACTATAATTAGGCACATTATAATTATTTGGATACATTTATGAAAACCTCCTTGATATTTTAAGTTTCTTTATAAAGTTCAGTCGGATCAAAAAAACAATGCTTTCTTATTCTAGTATTTATCACCCCAGTTCTATTTCGTGGAAAATAAGTAGGACATTCAGGGACAAAAGGATTCATATACCATAAAGACTTCACAATATTCCATTGCTTATTACCTGCCAAGGCCCAATCTGCAATATCATAGTGAATTTGTTCTGGTGGAGTAGCCCAAATTGTTTGAGGATTTCTTCTTCCGCCTATAACATTTCTTACACAATCAAATTGCCCTTCTTGAAATATTACATTTCTTAAATTCCCCATATTCACTCTTTGATACTCTCCATAAGGAATATGAACTCTATTCATAACTACAGTAGCAACTGCTTTCATTCCAGTATCTCCCTCTCCCCCTGCCTCACATTTGATAATCCTAGCTAATAATTCTCTTGCTGACATTGGCATGGAAATCCCTCCTATCTAGCTACTATTAGTATATTTATAATCTTTGATTTTTGATACACTTAATTAAAAAGACTTGTTAATAACTTTTGTTATCAACAAGTCTTTTATTTTATCTAGGAATAAATCCAGTTTTTTTATAAACTTTTCTAAGCGTTTTACGAGCGACTATACTAGCCTTTTCACTTCCTTCTTTATATACCTTTTCTAAATAAGCTTTATCATTCATATATTCTAAATATTTTTCTCTTATCGGTTTTAAAGTATCAATTATAATTTCTGAAATATCCTCTTTAAATTCTCCATATCCTTTCCCAATATACTTATTTTCAATATCTGAAATCTTTTCTCCAGTTAATTTAGAGTAAATTGTAAGAAGATTTTTAATTCCAGGTTGCTCCTCTGAGTATTTAACTTTATTTATTGAATCAGTTACACTTCTCTTTACCTTTCTTCTAATAGTCTCTGAATCATCTTTTAATAATATATATCCATTTTCGTTTTCAGCTGATTTTGACATCTTTTGGGAAGGGTTTTGTAAATCCATTATCCTAGATCCAACACTAGATATAAGTGGTTCTGGAACTTTAAATGTTTCACTATATCTATTATTAAACCTAGAAGCTAAATCACGTGCAAGTTCTAAATGTTGTTTTTGATCTTCTCCTACTGGAACTACATCGGTACCATATAATAAAATATCTGATGCCATTAGCACAGGATAAGTTAATAGTCCAGCATTTAAATTCTTTTCATTTTTCTTGATTTTATCTTTAAACTGAGTCATTCGATTTAATTCACCTAAGTAAGTCATTGAAGATAAAACCCAGGATAATTGAGTATGTTCTGGAACATGTGATTGAATAAATATTGTAGATTTTGAAGGATCTATTCCGCAAGCCATATATAATGACATAATTTCTAATGTTCTTCTTCTTAAGTCTTTAGCTATTTGTGGTACTGTTATAGAATGTAAGTCTACAACACAATAATAACAATCATATTTTTCTTGCAAATCTACCCAATTTCTTATAGCTCCTAAATAATTACCTAATGTTAGTTCACCTGAAGGCTGTACTCCACTAAATATAACTTTTTTTTCACCCATATTCATTCTTCCTTTCAAAAAATAATAAAACCCATCGTCTCTATATATAGAGACGATGGGTTAAGTCGCGGTACCACTCTAATTGACATTTAGTCATCTTTTATCCTATAACGGGGAAAGCCGTCAAATTCTACTATTTTTCAAATTTGAACTCCTAAGTCCATTCAGCAAATACTTAACACTGATCTTCCACCATCATCAGTTCGCTATAGAAAGACTTTTGCTTACTACTCTTAATCAACGCTTTTCATTTATTTAATTTAATATTATATATTATAATATTAAATTTGTAAATAAAACTATATTAATTTTTTAATTTCTTCTAATGCTTTATCATAATCAGGATGGTTAGTTACTTCATCTAAATATTCTACATATTCTATTTTATTGTCTTTATTTATAACTAACACTCCTCTTGATAGTAATCTAAATTCTTCTATAGTAAATCCATACTTATCGCCAAAATTTAAATCTTTATGATCTGATACTACTTCTATATTTCCTATGCCTTCTGCCCCACAAAATCTCTTTTGTGCAAAAGGTAAATCTACAGATATTGTTACAATAAATACATCATCTGACAATTTAGTTGATTCTTCATTAAATCTTTGTGTTTGCAATGAGCATACACCTGTATCTATTGAAGGTACTACAGATATAACTTTTATTTTTCCTTCTGTTTCATTATAGAAGTCAAATTCAGATAAATCTTGTTTTAAAGCTTTAAAATTCTCAGCTTGATCACCTACTTTTACTTGAGTACCTTTTAATGTAACTGGTTTTCCACCAAATGTTATATTTTTATTCGTCATTGAAATCCCTCCACAACTTTTAATTAATAAATCATCTATAACATATACTACCCAAATAAAAATTATTTAAAATTAAATAACTAAAAAGCTATTATTATTCCACCTTCATTTGCATATACCGTACTAATTCCTCTAGCTTCAACTATAATTACATCTTTAAATTTATATTTTTTTAGAATATCCTCTTTTAATTTTTTTGCCCTATCATATGCATTAACATGTGAAATCCCTAATATCTTTTCACTGAATTTAGTAGACTCTCCTTCTTCTCCTATTACATCTAAGAGCTTAGATAGTGCTTTATTTGTGCCTCTTACTTTTCTTACTAATCTTATGTTACCATCGTCTGTAGAACCCATTATAGGCTTTATAGAAAGGGCAGATGCAATACGTCCTTTTAACTTACTCATTCTTCCAGCCTTTATTAGATTATCTAATGACTCTAAAACAAAAAAAGTTTTCATTTCTTTTATATATTGATTTGTTTTTATAACAATATCATTTTCTGATAAATTTTTTTGAATTAACTCGTTTATCTTAATACAAGTTAATGTCTCTCCAACTGAAGCACTCACTGAATCAAATACATGAATAAATTTATGATTTGCTTCTTCTAATATCATATTTTTTGCCATCATTGCACTATTATAAGTACTACTTAATGCTGAAGACAAAGTTACTACAAAGCTTTTATCATCTAATTTATACTTCTCAACAAAATTCATAGGAGATGGACTAGCTGTTTTAGGATAATCATTACTAGCTTTCATTTTCTTTATAAGTTCATCTTTATCTAATTTCTCATCATCTATAATTTCCTCATCATCTATTCTTATAGTTAAAGGAACTAAATCTATATCTAAATTATTTTTTAGTTCATCATTTAAATCACAACAACTATCTGCTATTATCTTCATACTTGTTTCTCCTTTACATTTTTAATTTAATATTATAATATCATATTATCAATATATTGAATAGAATTATAAATATTTATCATATTATTATATGTATTTAGATAAATCTATAATATATATATAGTTTTGAAAGGGGAAAATAATGAATAATATTAAGCTTTTTTCTGATAGTACATGTGATTTACCAAAAGAATTATTAAACAAATTAGATATCTCTATAATACCGTTATATGTTGTATTTGGAGATAAATCATTTAAGGATGGAAAAGATATAAATATTGAAGAATTGTATAAAAAAGTCGATGAATTAGATACTTTACCTAAGACTTCAGCACCTTCTCCTATTGATGTTCATAATGCTTTTAAACCTTATATAGATAAAGGAGACTCTATTATATATATAGGCCTTTCTTCAGAATTATCGTCTACAATTTTGAATGCTAAAATAATTGAAGAAGAATTTCAAGATGCTGATATAACAATTATAGATTCTAAGAATTTATCTGCTGGAATAGGATTATTATTGCTTAAAGCAAATGAGCTGATAGAATCAGGTATTGATAAAGAAAAAATAGTAGAAGAAATTAAAAGCCTTGTTCCTAAAATAAGAACATCATTTATTGTAGATGACTTTGATTTTTTACATAAAGGTGGAAGATGTAGTAGTATACAATCTTTAATGGGAGGACTTCTTAAAATTAAACCTATATTAAAAGTTAATGAGGGTAATATAATACTTGGTCAAAAACCTAGAGGTAAGAAAAGAAAAGCAATTGATTTAACTTTGCAAAACATTTATAAAAATAAAGATTCTATTGATTTAGATAGAATAATAATTGGAGAATCAATGTCTATAGAAGACTCATTATATATTAAAAAACAATTAGAAAAAAATATGAACTTTAAAGAAATATTATTAATAGAAGCAGGATGTGTTATATCTAGCCACTGTGGTAAAAACACTACTGGAATATATTATATAGAAAAATAAAATAGAGGCTTATAAGCCTCTATTTTATTTTTCTATATTTAATTTTTCTCTTAGTTTTTCTAACATATCTTTAGTCATAGACTCTAAATCATACTTAGGATTCCATCCCCATTCTTCTTTAGCAGCACTATCATCTAAAGAATTTGGCCATGAATTTGCAATTTTTTGTAAGTCACCATCTACATCATAATCCATTGTAAATTCAGGAATATGTTTTTTAATTTCATTAAATATCATTTCAGGATTAAAACTCATAGCTGTTACATTAAATGCATTTCTATGTTCTAATTTACTACCATCTGCTTCTATTAAATCAATTATAGCATTTATTGCATCTGGCATATACATCATATCCATATAAGTATCTTCATCAAGAGGACAAGTAAACTTTCCTTTTTGTAAAGCATCATAATATATATGAACTGCATAATCAGTTGTTCCTCCACCTGGAAGTGCAGCATAAGATATTAAACCTGGAAATCTAACTCCTCTTGTATCAACTCCAAATTTCTCATAATAATAATCACATAAAAGTTCTCCAGCTACTTTTGTAACTCCATACATTGTATTCGGTCTCTGTATAGTATCTTGAGGAGTATCATCTTTTGGCGTATTTGGACCAAAAGCTGCTATAGAACTAGGTGTAAACACACCACAATCATTTTCACGGGCAACTTCTAATATATTAAACAATCCATTCATATTAACTTCCCATGCCATAGTTGGTTTCTTTTCTCCAACAGCAGATAATATAGCTGCTAAATTTATTATCCAATCTACATTATGTTTTTTTACTACCTCATTTAACCTATCATAATCAGTTATATCTACAACTTCAAAAGGACCAGAGTTTACTACCATAGAATCTCTCTTACTACGTCCACTAGCTATTACATTTTCATCTCCATAACGTTTTCTTAATTCCATAGTTAACTCAGAACCTATTTGTCCTAAAGCTCCTGTAATCAAAAACTTTTTCACTTGCAGCACCTCCAAATAAATTTTATATTTACAAATAAAGAATAACCTAAAAAAGGATAAAAATCAAGTTACACTTATTTAAAAATAATAAAAAGACTGAGTTTTACTCAGTCTTTTTATTATTTTGATTCTGGTATCCAACTATTTACTAACTCTTCGTTTTCATTCATCCATTCTTTTGCTACTTCTAAAGGATCTTTATCACTATCTGATATAGCACCCATTAAACCACCTAATTGTTCATCATTTAATTTGAAGTTTTCTAAGAATGTTTTAACTTCTGGCATATCTTCAGCTATATCTTTTCTAGCTATAGTATGAATACTTTCACTTTCCCCATATACTTTTTTAGGATCTTCTAAAAATTTAAGATCATATCTTGCAAATTTCCAATGTGGTTTCCAACCTGTTACTACAATTGGTTCCTCATCTGCAATTGCACTAGAAAGTTCTGTAGTCATAACTGGTCCACTACTTTCTAATAGTTCAAGATCTAAATCATATTCTTCTATTGCATTTTCTGTAGCTTTCATTATACCAGCTCCAGAGCCAATACCAACTATTTCTCCACCAAATAATTCTTTATTATCATTTAATTCTTCTATTGAATTAACATCTACATAAGATGGTACTACTAATCCTGTTCTAGCACCTTCATAATTAGTTCCTAAATCTAATACATCATCACCAAATTGATCCATATAGTCACCATGAGTTAAAGGTAACCATCCATCTAAAAATGCATCATAATCTCCTTCTGCAAGAGAAGTATATATAAGGCCTGGTTCTGCTGTAGTTGACTCAACATCATATCCCATTTTTTCTTCTAAAATAGCTTCTGCTAAATTAGTCATTGCTATACCTTCTGCCCAGTTTACAACACCAAGTTTAACTTCTCCTTTGGAATCACCATTTGAAGTGTCATTCCCATCTGAATTATTTGTATCATCACTACATGCTGATAATACTACACTCATTGATAATAAAATTACTAAAAATATAGTTCCTAATTTTTTCATAATAACCTCCTATTTTTATTTATTCTTTTTTAAACTACCTAAACCTTGTGTTATTCTATCTAACACCATAGCTAAAATAACTACAGCTACTCCACCTTCAAATCCTAAACCTATCTTATATTCTTGGATACCTCTAAGTACTACTTTTCCAAGACCTCCTGAACCAATCATTGCAGATATAACAACCATAGATAATGCAAGTAATGTTGTTTGATTTATTCCTGCTAGAATAGTCGGCATAGCTATAGGTATTTGAACTTTAAATAACATTTGACGTGAAGTAGATCCAAATGATTTGGCAGCTTCTACAACTTCTTTAGGTACTTGCCTTATAGCTAAATTTGTAAGTCTAACAACTGGTGGCATTGAAAATATTATAGTAGCAAATGCACCAGGTACTTTTCCTAAACTAAAAAATAAAACTGCTGGAATTAAATATACAAAAGCAGGCATAGTTTGCATAAAGTCCAAAACAGGTCTTAGTATCTTATCAACTGTATCACTTTTTGAAGCTAATATCCCAAGTGGTATTCCAATTATTAGGGTAATAAAAGCAGAGCTTAATACCAATGCTAGTGTTGAAATTGTCTCAGGCCACAATTCCATAGCATCTATCAATAATAATCCAAGTATAGAAAATATTGCTGTACCTCTACCTGCTGATTTCCATGCTATTAATCCTATTATTAGAATTAATACTATGCTTGGTATAAAATTCAATACATTTTCCAGTCCTTCGATAGAACCTTCTAAAATATTCTTTATAAAATCAAATAAAAATTCAAAAGTGTCTTGTAACCATAAAACAAAAGTTTCAAAATATGGCCCTATATGAAATGTAAACATATTATGATTCCTCCCCTACTATTCCAAGTATTATTGATGCTCTTACAATTATTCCAAGCAGAGTATCTTCTTCGTCTACAACTGCTATAGGATAATCTGAGCTCTTAGCAATAGGTAATAAATCAATTATTTGTTCTTGAGGAGAAACTTTTGGAACATCTTTTATTAATATATTTTCTAATGTTTTCTCTCCTCTATCTATAGCTTTACTCGCATCTTCTATAGTAATTATTCCTTGAAGTTTTTTATTTTTATCAGTTACATATACACTACTAAATTCATTTTCTTTCATATTACGAACGGCTACTCTAGGCCCATCTTTAGACGAAACTAAAGCTTCTGGCTTTTTCATTATAGCTTCTGCCGTAACTACTCTAGATCTATCTACATCTTGTACAAACTCTTTAACATAATTATTTGCAGGATTGGTTAATATATCTTCGCTAGTTCCAATTTGTACTATTACTCCATCTTTCATAACTGCTATTCTATCACCTAATTTTAGAGCTTCATCTAAATCGTGAGTTATAAAGATTATAGTTTTATGCATTTTAGCTTGTAATTCTAATAATTCATCTTGCATTTCTTTTTTTATTAGTGGATCTAATGCACTAAATGCTTCGTCCATTAATAATATATCTGGATCATTTGCAAGTGCACGCGCAAGACCTACCCTTTGTTTCATACCTCCACTTAATTCATCTGGCATACTATCTTCATAACCTTTTAAGCCAACAAGTTCTATAGCTTCAATTGCCTTAGATCTTCTTTTATCAGGATCTACTCCTTGAACTTCTAATCCATACTCTACATTTGAAAGTATTGTTCTATGAGGAAATAGACCAAAGTTTTGAAATACCATTGAAATTTTCTTTCTTCTTATTTCACGAAGTTTATCATTATCTACTTTAACAATATCTTCACCATCTATTAATATTTGTCCTTGTGTTGGTTCTATTAATCTATTTAGACATCTTATTAAAGTGGACTTTCCACTTCCTGACAATCCCATTATTACAAAAAATTCATCTTTTTCTACTGTAAAACTTGCATCATTTATTCCTATAGTATTTCCAGTCTTTTTCAATATTTCTTCTTTTGTCATTCCTTTTTCTAAAAGCGGGAATACTTTTTTAGGTTTATTTCCAAATACTTTATAAACATCTTTAACTTCAATTGCTGACATTAAATTCCTCCTTCTATTCTCTTTTTTCGCCCACAGTATTACACGGTTTACAATGGTAACAAATATAAAGTGATATGTCAAATCTATATTAGATATAATAGCCTATTTTTAAAAAATTATCCTACACAATAAAGTGATATAGCTTAACTCTAGAGTTAAGCTATATCACTTTATTAGATCCTTTCTTTGTTTATATCTATCTATTATTAAATTTTCTTCGTCTTTTAGGTTTAAATTTTTAATTCTCTTTAATTCTTCATCTAACTTTTTTTCTATAATTTTTCTAGCTAAATCTTTATCTTTCTTTTTTATAAATTCAGGCTCATTTAATGCTAAATATTTTATTGCATCTCTTATTTCACTATTTATAAATCCATTTATTGATTTATATTTTTTAACTTTAGGTTCTATTTCTTTCTTATAAATATTTTTAATTATATTTCTATGGTAATATTTAAGTAATTTTACAGATCCTTCAGTCAATGCATATATAGAAATCGAATCATCACATCGTTTATTCTCAAATTTATTTTTTAACTTTTGTGGTATTTTTTCCTTATTATTAGTTCTTTCTATTACATACTTTTTACCTCTATAATTATATATTTCAATGATTACCATTGGATTTATATTTCTTTTGATTTTAGGATCTAAGTTAAATTCTTTATCATTGAATATAATACCATCATAATCTTTACAATGATAGTAAATTACTCCTTTTGTTATTGTATGTTTTTCTAGTAGCTCCCCCCACATCTGAACTGCCAAATCATCACTTATATTTTCTAAGTTAAAGTTTTTCTTCATATCCTTGTCCAACTCCTCTTAATAAAAGAATAGAACATGTATTCGTAATTGTCAAGAATTTATTTTAATAATTTATATAATATATTGATTATTTTATTTTTTTATTGTAAAGTAAATTCTATAAGGTGGTGAATATATGAATACAATAAACCAATTTGTAAAATATGTCAAATTAGATGAAGAGAAAAGAATTCTTTTAGCTGTTCAAAATAGTTATCAAACTTTCTTACATGAAAAAGAGAGTAAAAAAATGATATTAGAAGGTTTAAAATCTATTTTAAATGATGATTTTAAAAAATTAGAAATAGGTAAGAATGTTTGTAGAATAACAGTTCAAGAAGGAAAAGAAGAAGAATGCAAAGATAAAATATATGAAGAACTTGTAAAAGGTCTAGAAATGGCAATGGCTTTTATGTCACAAATGCAAAATAAGGATAATCAATAATTGATTATCCTTATTTTGCATTTAATATGATGCTTTATCTAAAGCTATAATAGCTTGTAATGGTTTATTACCTTTTACAGTTCCTACAGCATATACAGTATAATACTGATTTGGATTTAAAATTACATTTGGAACAGTTAAAACTACATCATCTGTTCCAGCTATTCTAACTTGTAATGTATATCTACCAGGATCAACTAATATTTTTTTACTAACTTCTCTGAAACCAATATTTTCAAATAATTTTTTTCCATCTGATAGAGTTACATCTACTTTAGGTGCATCAGGTACTAAATGAACAAATTTCACTTGTGACATATTAGGAGGAATATTATAAGAGGTATCATTTATAACTAATGGTTGTATATCCTTTAAAAAGCCAGTGGCTGCAATAGTATAATCAGAATTAGGCATTATATTTATAACCGTATCTATAACTGGGTTTGACCTGGTTCCTGTAGCAAAAACTTGAACATTATATCTACCATTCATTAATGGTAAATATTCAGTGAAATTTTCATAAGTTAAATTTTGTGCAATTAATGTGTTGTTTAAATATACATCAACACCAGGAGCATCTGGAGATGCATGTAATATTCTTGCATAAGAAGTATTATATCCATATCCATAATTGTTTGTATTATAATACATATTTATCACCTTTTACTTGATTTTTTTATTATCTACTTTATAATATTCAAATTAACTTATTTAGTTACATTCTCAAAAAATAAAATTAACTAAATGTATAATATTTGAAAAGCTAGTAATACTATTCATATACAAATTTAGTTTATTAGGAGGTTATAAGTATGGATAGATTGGCTTTGATTTTAGTTATTGTTGGAGCACTTAATTGGGGACTGATTGCATTATTTCAATTTGATTTAGTCGCTTCATTATTTGGTGGTCAATCAGCTTTTTTAAGTAGAATAGTATATGGATTAGTAGGACTTGCAGGTTTATACTGTATCTCACTTTTATTTAGAGATAGAAATGAAACTGAAAAATAAAAAATAGGATCAAGTATTTACTTGATCCTATTTTTCTAATATGTTATATAAGTCCTTTCTTCTATGTTGTAATAGAGGTAGCTGCATTCTAATATCTTTAATTTTATTTAAATCTATTTTCTCAACAATAATTCCTTCTTCAAATTCTAAATTATCTACTATATCCCCCCAAGGATCTACAATTAATGAATGTCCATAAGAATCATAGGAAAGTTCATCATTTAATGCACCACTACATCCAATAGTATAAACTTGATTATCTAGTGCTCTCACTTTAAATAAATCTTTCCAATGTGCCGGTCCTGTAGTCATGTTAAATGCAGCTGGAGTAATTATTATTTTAGCTCCTTTATCTACCATCAGTCTTGATAATTCTGGAAAACGAATATCATAACAAATTTGAAGTCCTATCTTACAATATTCAGTATCAAATACAGTAAATTTATCACCTCTACTTAATACATCTGATTCTTTAAATTTGGCTCCATTTTTAATATTAATATCAAATAAGTGTATTTTTCTATGTTTTGCTATAATTTGTCCCTTTTTATCAAATACATAACTAGTATTATATATCTTTCCATTATCCTTTTCAGGAATAGAACCTGCCACTATGTATTTTTTAAATTGAATGGCAAGATCTGAAATCATTTTTAATGTTTTACTATTTTTCTCTTCTTCACTATATTCTTCAAAATATCTTATATCATATGGACAATTAAACATTTCTGGCAAAATTATTATATCAGCACCTAATTCTGATGCTTCTTTAATCATTTTCTGTGCTTTAACTAAATTAATATCTTTATTTTCTCCTACTCTCATTTGACACAAACCAATTTTCAAAATATCACTCCTTAGATGTAGTTAATAAATTTATAACCTTTTCTATTTTTGTAATTTTACTATTCATATCTTCCCTAAGAATAGGTTTGAAACAATTCATAAAAGATATAGCTGATTCTAATTTGTCAGTAGTTTCATATCTAAATGAATTATTATGAGCTTTTATATTATCTTTAGTTTTATATATATTTCTTTTAGTATTTACTAATTTTGAAACTAGTTCTTTACTTTCACCTCCACTATATTCACCAATTTCTGTTAATATCATTTCTATTCTATCAATAGTCGGTAAATCTGCTTTGGCCTCTATTATACCATCGTATCTATTCAGTCTAATTCTATTTATCTTGTCTAAAATTTCGAATGCATCTTCTACTTTTGACAAAGTTACCTGTTGGTTTTCTGGAAAATATCTTTTAATATTTCTTATCATTTTTACTTCATTTCTATAATTTTTATTCAAAATACACACCTCTATTCTTATATGAATTTCATATAATTATGATATGCATTTTATAAAATAAAAGTGAGGAACTTACTCTAATCCTGCATCACGTCTCAACTCAGTAATTGACTTAGTAGTTATTTGACTTTTATCTAATTCTAATAATTCTATTGCTCTATCTAAATCTTTCTTGTTTTTTATTTCTATTTCCATATAAGTTTCTGGATAAGTATCTTTATCCCAAGTATCAATTTCAAATAAAATACCTTGAAACTCATATGAAATTCTTTCTTTATACCCAATATAATTTGTTACAAGACCTAACATTTCAAATATTTCAAACATATTTTCACTATTATCTATTCTCACTTCAATTTCTTTATTTTCCCTATATTCTTTGTCAGATAATATTGTTTTTAAGGTTACCTTTTCTACACAGTTATTATTAATGTTATGATTTGTTGTTCTTATTCTTAAATATCCATTATATTCATTTTCTATTTTTTTATCTTTAGTATCTAATATTATGTTTTTTTGTTTTTCATCTTTTATTTTTTTAGCACCCATTTTTTCTAACTTATTTATCATTTTTTGTTTGTCTACACCTAAAACTTTTACTTCAAGCTCTTTAGTCAAAAAATCACCTCTAATCTAATATTTTTATAGGGATAAAATTTATATAATCACTTGCTATACATCTAAATTCTATTCCATCAATTATTCCTTCTTTTATGTGTTTATGTCCTTCTCCATGAAGATGACCATAAACACATATATCCACATTATATTTTTTCATAATTTCTACAAATTCATTAGGTTTACCAGATATATTAAAAGGAGGATAATGAATCATAACTATCTTTACTGGCATTTCTTTAATACATTCCAATGATAATGTAAGTCTATTAAGTTCTCTTTCAAATATTTTTTTATCTTTATCTTGAAACTCATCACTATCTTTAGAAATCCAACCTCTTGTTCCAGCAATTCCTACGTTATTATACTTATATCCATCATTGAATAAAAAATGAATACTATCAAGTTGTAATTTATTCAATTTTGACTTAGTTTCCCACCAATAATCATGATTTCCTTTGGAAATTATTTTGTAACCTGGAAGGTTAACAATCTTTTTTAAGTCAATTTCTGCTTCTTTTAATTTTAGTCCCCAGCTTATATCTCCAGCTAAAAGTACTATATCATTATCTTTTATTCTTTTGTTCCAATTGTAAAATATTTTTCTTTCATGATCTTCCCACTTAGAATCAAAAACATCCATAGGCTTATCACCAATAGGATCTAAGTGTAAATCTGCAATTGCATATACAGCCATTTTTTCACCTCTGTTAAATTTCAATATAATTAAAATTATATCCTTTGTTTTTCAATATATTTTTCTCTCGTGTTTGACAAGTAAATAGTATAACTTGTCTTTGTTTTGATTGTTCATAAATAAAATCTAATATAGAATCCAGCCTTATATCATCATATTGTATAAAACAGTCATCTAATATTAATGGTATCTTCTTATCTTTTTTTATTATATCAATGATGCCAAATCTAAGAGAAAAATATATCTGATCTATAGTTCCATAACTTAAATTCTCTATATCAATTAACACGTCATCCTTAGCAACAATTTTAGTCTCTAAGTTTTCTGTTATCTTTATGTCTTTATATTTACCTTTTGTAATTGTAGATATAATATCAGATACTTCTTTGTTAAGTTTAGGAGCAAACTCCCTATGAATACTTTTAGATATCTTTTCAATTGTTTCTTTAGCAATTTCTATAGATTTAATTTCATTTTCACATTTTAATATTTTTTGTTTTTTTGTATAGATTTGTTCTTCAATTTCTTGAATTGGACGAAATAAGGAATGCATAGTTTTTATTTTTTCTTCTAAATTAGAAATCTCTTTATCTTTTTCAATAATAACATTATTCAATTCCGATAATTTTTCCATTAAAGAATTATCTTCTAAATACAGATTATTTATATCAATATCAGAACACCTTTTTACTTCTTCTTCTAATTCTTCAAAAGTTTTATTATATAATATACTACTTAATATCTCTCTTTTATAATTTATTTCATGTATTATATTTTCAAATTTTCTCTTCTTTTCTATACCTTTTTTTAACTCTTCAGGATTTTCAAATTTATTTTTATCTAATATAAATTTAATACCCATATTTTCATTGTTTAATTTTGCTTTAAGCCTTTCTAGTTCAACATTTTTTTCTACTAGCTGATTTTGTAAAAACCTTTCATCTTCTCTTAATTCTTCTCTTTGTAAATCTTTTTCTCTATTGTATATATTAATTAAATTATTATTATCACTAATAACACTTTGCTTGTTCTTAATTTTAATATTAAGATAAAAATTTATTATTATAAATATAAATGACATAATAAAAAATTTATTATCTAATAAAAATCCTAGAGTTAAAGAAAAAATTAAACAAACTAAAAATATTATAAAAAATGTTTTAGTAAGCATAAGAGAGTTTTTAAAATTTTTGTTTTCTTTTAATTTTTCTGTATTAGTATTTAAATTACTATTTAATTCATATTCTTTAATTTGATCATTTATAGAATTTAACTTTTCTTTTATATCTAAGATGTTTTTATTTATTCTTTCTATATTTTCTTTTATTGTATCTATAGTATTTTCATATTTTATTATTTCGCCATAATCTTCTATTTTAATATCTTTATATTTTTTAATCTTATAAGAGTTTTTATGAAGAATATCTATTTCTTCTAATAATTTATTTGCTTTTTCATATTTCACATTTAATTCTTTACAATTATGTTTATAAATATCCTCTTCTAACTTTTCTTTTTTCTTATATAGTTCATCTAATATATTCTTTTTTTCTTTTAACTCTAGTTGAAATTCTTTAGTATCAGAAAATAATTTATAGGCCTTTTCTCTTTCTATATCTAAATCATTAACCTCTCTAATTAGATTCCCATAAGGAGAAGTCCTAAGCCTATTTTTAGTCCCTATATCATTTAATCTTTTTTCTAATCTTTCTAATACTTTTTTTATTGATATTTCGTTATCTAAACTGCCTCCTAGATTTATTAAGTTATCTTTTACTTCTTTAGAAAATCTATCTTCAGTCTTACTTTTAAGCTGTGAAATACTTATAGTATTTTTATATATAATTTTATTTATTCCAAAATGAAGACTACTAGGTTCTATTGTTCTGGAAATAGGATTATATTCAAACATTCCACTTATATTTTCGCCTGTTCTTTCATCAAAGATTTTTACATCATCATTACCTTTTATAAAATTGCGTTCTACTCTAAATAAATCATTATTATAACAGTATTTTAATATTCCTTGATATTTACTATCATTCCATGGAAAATACTTTTCATAATCCTTATTATATCTTTTTGTTTTTGTATATGACTTAACAAATCCAAAAAGCATTGATTCAATAAATTTATGTATAGTACTCTTTCCTGCTTCATTCTCACCATAAACTATATTTAAACCTGGTTTCAATATAATTTTTTTATTGTTAAACTTCCCAAAAGAAAGAATATTTAATTCACTTATATTCATTATATACCCTTCTCTCTTAATAATTCTTCTAACCCTATAGTTAATGCATTAGTTATAGTTTCATCTTCTAAACCTTTATCTTTCATTTCCATTATATATCTGCCAATAATATTTTCTTCATTATCTTTTAATAAACCTTCTAAATCATAATTTTCTTTTGTATTATCTATTATTTTTATAAAATAAAATTTATCTTTTAATTTATATTCTAATTCTTTTATTTTAGGCTTTATATCTTTGTCTATAAATCCATTTAAAATTATCCTAAAGAAATCTTTTTGTAATACTTCATTATCACCTACATTAATTACATTATCTAATATTTCATTATAAGTCATATCTTCATTTATATTTAATCTTTTTATATGATATCTTCTATTAGATAATGGTATAAACTTTGTTTCTAAGCCATTTTTATCTATTAGCCCTTCAATGATCCCATGATCACCTGTTTCACCAAAATCTAAAGGTTCTGGGCTTCCACAATAGCAAATATTATTAGATATACATTGATGCTTGTGTATATGCCCTAGGCCTATATAATCAAAGTCTAAATTTTTTAGATGATTTTTATCTATTGGCATATATTTTGATTTTTTATCTATTATATCTCCATGAAGTAATAATATATTATTTCTATCTTTATTCAATTTGATATCTTTAAATCTTTGTGCTGATTTTTCTCTTTCATACCAACTAAGACCCCAAATATCAGTATTGTATTCTTCAAATGATAATTTACTCAAATTTTTCTCTTTGATTATATATACATTTTTATTCCAATCAATTAAGTTATATAAAGATTTATCATTCAAATAATCATGATTTCCAGTTATCATAATTATTTTTGTATTTTTTATATCTTTAAAACTATCATTTATAATTTTTAAGTCCGCTATAGTACATAATTCATCTTCAAATAGATCTCCTGCTATAAGTAAGAAATCTATTTTTTTACTTTTACATCTTTTAACTATCTTTAAAAAAGTATCTATTATTTCAATTCTTTTATTTTTACTTGTATCATGATCTAATTTACTTGTAGTAAATTTCATGCCAATATGGACATCTCCTGTATGAATAAAACTAATACTCATTTTTCCACCTTCCTTTAGAACATATATTCGATATTTTCCCCTAAAATCCTTTATTTAAATTTAATTTTATTTGCAATTGAAATACTACCATTATTATAACAGTATGATAATAATAATTTCGACAAATTTCATAAATTAATAATAAATTAAATTATGAAATGATACGAAAAATAAAATATTTATTGTTGAAATAATAATACTATTGATGTAACATACTTATTGAAATCTAAACTTAAGGAGGAATAAAATGAAAAAATTATGGAAAGGCCTCTCTTTTGTTATTTCTATATCTATAGTTTCTATGATACTTAATGCATATTTGTTAGGTTTTATTGAAACATTAACCATCGGAATAATTTTAGGAATAATAATTACTAATACAATAGGATATAGTAAAGAACTAGATGCTGGCATAACTTATTCATTAAAAAAAATCTTGAAATGGGGTATTATATTATTAGGTGTTAATTTAAATTTCAGTGCTGTAATTCAATTAGGACCTATGATACTTATTTTAGTTATAACAATAGTAACCTCTTCTCTTTTACTTGCAAATTTAATTGGAAGATATTTTGGTTTAAATAAAAAATTATCTACACTTCTAGGCGTTGGTTCATCAATTTGTGGTGCTTCTGCAATAGTAGCTATGGGACCTGTCATTGACTCAGATGAAGAAGACATTGCCATATCTGTTGCTATAATAAGTCTACTTGGTGCAATTGGTGTATTTGTTTATTCTTCACTTTCTTTTGTATTGCCTTTATCTGATTTAGAATATGGTATATGGGCTGGCAGTTCTCTTCAAGGAGTTGCTCATGCTTTAGCTGGAGCTGGTGCAAGAGGTGCAGATAGTATAAGCATAGAAATAGGAACTATTGTAAAAATGGCAAGAGTAACACTCTTAGCTCCTGTAGCAATCATTTTAGGTATTGTATTTAATAATTCTAAATCTGGAGATAGAAAAAAGGTCAGTTTCCCTATATATGTATTATTATTTATATTAGTAGGAGCATTTTTTACTATAAATAACGTATATAATATATTTCCTACTCAATTTCTTATAAGTAACTTAAGGATTGATCTAATATTAATTTTTAAAAAACTAAGTAGTTTTTTTATACTTATGGCAATGGTTGCAATGGGATTAAAGGTGAATATAAAATCTTTTACTTCAACTGGTTTAAAAGCTCTTTATGATTGTAGTATTTTATTTCTTATAATATCAATACTTAGTTTAATATTAACAAAAATAATAAGCTAAAAAGCTTATTATTTTTGTTTGTATATTATTTTTTTTAGTTCTAAGAAATCATGAGCTTCATATTTAGGTTTTATTTCTGTATTGTTTTTATTATTATTTGGATTATACCAAAGAGTATCAATACCGAAATTTAAACCACCTTTAATATCTGATCTTAAACTATCTCCAACTATTATTACATCTTCCTTTTTAGTATGATTTATCCTATCTAAAGTCAATTTAAATATTTCTGAGTCAGGTTTTTTAACTCCTACATCTTCAGATATTATTATTTCTTCAAAATAATTAGCTATCTCTGAATTTCTTATTCTCATATTTTGAACTTTTGATAATCCATTTGTAATTATTACTAGTCTAAAATCAGTATGTATTTCTTCTATTAATTCTTTTGCTCCTTTTAAAAGAAAGGAACTTTCTTTTAAAAAATCCATATATTTATCACTAAATTCATTAGGGTTAATTTTTATATTTGTTTCTTTAAAAAACCTTCTAAACCTTTCTGTTTTCAGATCTTGTGCTGATATTTTACCATCTTCAAATTCATCCCATACTGATTTATTATGTGTTTTATACATAGGTAAATGTTCTTTCTCACTATATATATAATTAAAATAACTAATTGAATTTTCAAGGGCATATTTTTCTGCTTTTTCAAAGTCAAAAAGTGTCATATCAGCATCAAATATTATTATATTATATTTCAATATTAACTCTCCTTTCATTCATTTTCTAATTTTATCACATTATATATATTTATTTAAGTATTATATATTATGAATGTGATACAAATCACTTATTTATTACTTTTTTATGGGTATAATTATACTAGATATAAAAGGAGGTATTTTTATGAGTAGATTTTTAGGTCCAATTCACCATTGGCTATTCAATAAAATAAAATTACATGAAAAATTAGAAAAAAATATTGTAGAAAGTTTAGAAGACAAATATGGTCTAGAAATAGAACAAACACATTCATATTTTATTGACTCTCATGGAAGTTTAATAGATGATAATCCCCTAGAAGAACTTATAGATACAAATAATATTCATGGGTGGTTACAAGAAAGAATTAATATTGCTGAAACAAGATTTGCAGATTTCATCACTACTGTATTAGATAAATTTCCTGGTGAAGCTATAGAACTTATTGAAAATGAATATAAAAAACAAGGCAGAGAATGCGGCATAAATTCAAAAGAAAAATATCCAATAAATAATGCTATAGAAATTTACAAATCGCTAAATAATTATATATTAGATGGTATGCCTTGTGATAATGCCAATAATATAATAAACTCAACTGAAAAAGAAATAGAGTGGCAGATTACAAATTGCCTTCATAAAAAATATTGGGAAAAAGTTGGCGGTAATACTGAAATATTTCATAATTTAAGATCTCTTTGGAATAGTAATTTTGTAGAAAATGCGAATGCTTCATTTAGATATGAATACATTAATAATGAAGGTAATTTAAATCATAAGATTTATAAAAAATAACATAAAAATAAAGAGTGAAATTAATTTCACTCTTTATTTTTATGTTTATATTATGCAGTTTGTCCTTCACTCATGAACATTTCAATATCACTTTCAACTTCTCCATTTGGAGCTATACCAAATTTTTCAACTAATACATTAGCTACATTTGGTGAAAGGAAAGCTGGTAATGTTGGTCCTAAATGAATATCTTTTACCCCTAATGCAAGTAGAGCTAATAATACTATTACTGCTTTTTGCTCATACCATGCAATATTATATGATATTGGTAATTCATTTATATCTTCTAATTCAAATACTTCTTTAAGTTTCATTGCTATAACAGCTAATGAATATGAATCATTACATTGTCCTGCATCAAGCACTCTAGGAATTCCTCCTATATCACCAAGTTGTAATTTATTATATCTGTATTTTGCACATCCAGCTGTAAGAATAACTGTATCTTTTGGAAGTTTATCTGCAAAGTCTGTATAATAATCTCTTGATTTCATTCTTCCATCACAACCTGCCATTACAAAGAATCTCTTAATAGCACCTGATTTAACAGCATCTACTACTTTATCAGCAAGTTCCATAACTTGATTATGTGCAAATCCACCTACTATTGATCCAGTCTCAATCTCTGTTGGAGGATCCAGTCTCTTAGCCATTTCTATTATTTCTGAAAAGTCTTTTTTACCATTTTCATCTGATTCTATATGTGTGCAACCTGGATATCCTGAAGCTCCTGTTGTAAATATTCTATTTCTTATTTCTTCTTTTCTAGGTGGAACTATACAATTTGTTGTAAATAATATAGGACCATTAAAACTTTCAAATTCAGTCAATTGCTTCCACCATGAGTTACCATAGTTACCTACAAAATGATCGTACTTCTTAAATGCTGGGTAATAATTTGCTGGTAACATTTCACTATGTGTATAAACATCTACACCAGAATCTTTTGTTTGCTCAAGTAATTGTTCAAAATCTTTTAAATCATGTCCTGATACTAATATAGCAGGATTGTTTCTTGTTCCAATATTCACCTCTGTTATTTCAGGGTTTCCGTAAGTTGAAGTATTAGCTTCATCAAGTAATGCCATTGATTTTACTCCAAAATTCCCTGTTTCCATTGTTAAAGCTACCAATTCATCAGCTGATAAACTATCATCTAATGTAGCTTGAAGTGCCTTATATATAAATTCACATATTTCATCATCTGATTTTCCTAAATTAACAGCATGGTCAGTATATGCTGCCATACCTTTTAAGCCATAAGTAATTAATTCTCTTAAAGATCTTACATCTTCATTTTCCGTGTCAAGAACTCCTACATTTTCACCTTTTTTAATCATGTCTTCTTTTCCATTAACTTTAAAAGTAGCTGAATCATGTAATTCACTTACTTCTACTTTTCTTCTTAATTCATCTCTTATTTCAATCATTTTTTCTATTTCTTTAACTATTGAATCTTCATCAAAATTAGCATTAGTTATTGTTACAAATAAACCATTTAGCATCTTATTGTTAACATAACCTAATTCACTTACAGATAAATCTCCTTTTACAACTATTTCAGATATCCCTTTTAATGTGTATATTAAAAGGTCTTGTAAATTTGCTACTGTGCTGGTTTTACCACAAACACCTCTTACAGTACATCCTACATTTTTTGCTGCCTCTTGACATTGATAACAAAACATTGACATCATAAAACCTCCCTGTTTTTTCTTTATCTATATCATAATACATACCCTAAACTCTATCTGTGATTCATATCACAATAAAGGTTATTTTAATCTATGATGTCTATAATTTCATATTCTTTGTTTTTAAGAAGATCTACAAAATTACCATTTATATTTACTACAGGTCGTGTAGGAATTGCTTTATTTGTATATATTATTTCTCCAATTGAACCGTCATTTAATCTTACAATATTTCCTATATAAAACTTAGAAATATTATTTAAGAAAGTAGTAGTGATCTCACCATCTAATATACCAAAGCTATTATAAAGCATTTCTTCTGCAGCAATAAAAGGAGATTTTCTCTTCCTATATATTTTATCAGTTGTCATAGCATGAAATACATCTGCAATTGCTATAATTTTACCAAACTCATGTATTTGATTAGATTTAAGCCCTAATGGATAACCACTACCATCTTCTCTTTCATGATGTTCAAGTACTCCATATAATACCTCTGAATTTATATTATTAATTCCCTTTAATATCTTATAGCTATTTATTGTATGATTAATTATTACAATAAATTCTTCTTCGCTTAAAGGTCCTGGCTTATTCATTATTTTTTCTGGGACTTTTAACATACCTACATCATGAAAAATACCTGTTATTAATAAATTTTTTAATTTATCACTTGAATACCCTAGTAATTTACCAATCGTGGATGCTAATAAACTGACATTAACAGAGTGATTAATTAAATAACTACCACTATCATCTAACTGCCTTAATCTTGACAATATATTATTATTAGTTGATATGGATTTTATCATTTCACATACTTCATGATCTATATCACTAATCAAAAATTTCTTTCCTATTCTAATTTGATTAAATAATAGTTCTAATTTATATTTTAACTTATTATGATTTTCAAAAAATCTATCTCTTTTACTTTTATTATTTAGATGTTTATTTTCTACTAATACATTGATTCTATTTACATTTAATTTTTTCAACCTATTTATATGTGCTTTTGATAATATGGCCCCTGCTGATAAAGCTATAGCATTTTTTTTAGGTATGTATACATCTTTATTTAATATCATCCCAGGCACAACTTCAGTAATTTTTATAATCGCCAATATAATCCCCTCTTTTAAATAATATAATTCTATAAATAAATCCATTTTCCTTCTTAAAAAATAATAAAATTAAAATATTTTAAAATACTATAAAAGGAATATATTAATAAAATGAATGCTACAATATTTTCTATAGTTCCACCAGTTTTAATTGGTAAAGGAAATGAAAAATTTTCACTAAAAGGATAAAGTAATTCTATTCCTCCCTTAGTAAAAAAGTCTGCTATCAGATGAAATAAATATCCAATATAAAACCCTAAGTATAATTCTTTATACCCAAATTCTAAGGTTAAATCTTTTCCTAATTTTATAAAAAGAAATATTCCTAATAAACTATGTGTGAAACCTCTATGTTTAGATACTCCAATTAAAATAGTTATAGTTCCACCAAGCAAAAATAAAGAATTATTATTTAAACTATAAATATACAACAAAGCAATTCCTACCAAAGTATAAAATAAAATTTTATATGATTTATTTTTATGTTGGAGTAGTTTCTGATTAATTTTACTCTTTGGATGATCAATATCAGGCATTAATGAACCTATTGATGTTCCAAGAATAACTAAAGAAATACTTTCTACTTCTCTATATAAGGCAATTGTAACCCCAGCTGCTAATCCTACTATTAAATGTGTCTTGCCTTTCATTTCAAACCTCCATATTTAAAGATAAAGAACGTTAGTTCTATTATACCATATAATAAAAGACTTGTTAGTAAGAAACACAAGTCTTTTATTATATCTAGTTTATTAATTTATCTATATGAGAATAATATTCTAATCTTTCGTAATCCACATTTAAAAGTCCATATTCTTCTAAAAATAATTTTAATATATCATAATTTCTATAATTTAATACTATACTTTTAATTATGACCGAAAGATCCACATACCTATCACCTATTCCAGATCTTCCCAAGTCAATAAACCCAGATATATCGTTGTTATTTATAATTATATTTGGAAAACAATAATCTCCATGAGTAAATACTAAATCTTCCTTTTTAGGTTTAGATTGCAACAGGAATCTATAAATTTTGGGAATTCTATTTTCACTATACATATTTTTAATTAATTTTAATTTATCTTCTATAGTTTCATTAAAATTACAATCAGATATATCTATATTATGTATTGTTCTTAATCCATTAGCTACTTTTTCCACTAAAACATATGGTTTTTTTAATATGTCCTGAGTTAATGCATCTTTACCAGGTATCTGAGTTAAAAGTAAATATTCATATCCATTTGCCTTTTCATAATAGTGTACATGTGGAACAGGTAGCTTTCCCTTTAACCAATTTAGCTTTACACTCTCTGATTTAAGATAAGAAAAGTTGTTATCTAAAGCAATTTTCAGAAAATAATCTTGCTCATTGTTCTTATCTTTCAATAAGAATACTTGAGAACTAGAGCATCCTTTGTTGTTTCTTATAAATATTTTATCTTTAATAATTTTTCTTAACTTTATTGGCATATCATATTTCAAGATTCACACCCCATTTTAATTCTTTACTTTATGATATGATTAAAAATAAATTTATATTAATCTTCCTTTTACTTCAAACCCTGAATTTTTTCCTGTATCTTTAAAAATAATGTTATTATTTTTATCTTTCAATTCTACATCTATATAAGATGTTAGGCTTTCTTCAACTGTTCCATTCATGTTCCCATTTTTAGGTGATATAAGCCTAGTAGTATTGTTTTTAATTATATTTAAATTTAAAATATATTTAGACTCGCTTACTGAAATTTCTATATTTCTATCATAATATTTTAATTTATCAATTTTTGCACCTGTGTAAGTAGTAAATCTATATAATTTTTTATCATATAATAATCCAATTAAAAACCCATTAAATTCTCTACCTAAAAAAGGAATATTTGCAATAGATATAAATATAGAATTATTTTCTTGGGAAAAATGGTTAGATTGAGCCCATATCCATGATTTAGGAAATGAAGTCCCCCAATCTTTTTCTATATATCCCTTACCTTTATAAAAATCAATATCTTTTGAATTTATAGTCAGATTACCTATAATATCATGATTCATACTAACTACTCCATGATAACATTCCATAAAAGGTAAAAATCTATACCATCCCATTGCACCTGGAGAAAAGATTTTAACTGGCCATTCAAATATATTATTAAATTCTAATGTCCCTTTTAACTTTAAACCTTTATAATCTATATCTAATATAATTTTTTCTTTACTAAAAACATTATTTCCTATCTTCACATAAAATTCATCTTCTTCATAAATAAAGTCATCATAGGAATACTTTATATAATAAGCTTTGTTACTATTTCCATCATTTATTTGAATGAAACTATGTCTTTTATCTTTAGATTCAATTGAAATTCCAGGTATTAGTGCAAGTCTATTTTCTCCACTTTTGTCTACTATTTTAAAATACCAACCTTCAAAATATTCTTTTTCTCTATATTTACCTTGAAAATTTTCTGGTTTCCATATATTTTTTATTCTTTTCATTTATAACCCTCATTTGTTTTTATACGTTTAAACTTGGTAATAAAAATAATATAGTGAAAAAATGACATATACTTCCACCTAGTACAAATAAATGCCATATAGCATGATTAAACTTTATTTTTTTATTTGCAAAAAATATTGTTCCAATAGTATACGACAAACCACCTGCAATTAAAAATATTATACTTTTTAAACTTATTGTATCAATAAGAGGTTTAATTGCTATAACAACTAACCATCCCATTCCCAAATATAATAGTAAAGATAATATCATAAATCTCTTTACAAAAAATATTTTAAATATTATTCCTACAATAGCTATTCCCCAAACTATACCAAATAAAGTCCAGCCTAACTTTCCTCTTAGTGGAATAAGAGTAAGTGGTGTATAAGTACCTGCTATAAGTAAATATATAGATGCATGATCAAATATTTGAAAAACATTTTTAACACTTCCTGCTGGAAAACTATGATAAAGAGTTGATGATAAGTATAATATTACAAGTGTAGCACCATATATAGCAAAACTTACTACATGCCATACCTCACCATATATTGAAGCTAATACTACTAGAAGAGTAAGTGCTGCTATTGAAAATCCTAATCCTATTCCATGTAGTATAGCATTAGTTATTTCTTCACTTTTTGAATATAATGATTTTGTACCCATTTTTATTCTCCTTTATAACTTTATATTATTATTATATAGTATTGACTATGTAATTGTAAAAATATCTTATATTAATTAAAAATATTGGGTATAAATTATTGAATTGGAGGTGTCTTATGAAATACTTAAAATGGTTTTTATTTATACTACTTATACTAATTATTTTGATAATAACCCTTATTTTTTCAAATGAAGAAATAATATCTAGTGATAAATTAAATAAAGAATTCTTAATAGATAGGGTTGTATTTCAATCAAATTTAGATATTTATGATAAAAACACTGTTAATTTCAATGAAAAAGAAGTAAATGGATTATTAGCTAAAAGATTAGTAGAAAAGTTAAATTCAAGTATATCTAATGATAAAGAAATAAAAAACATATATTTACATTTAAAAACCGAAAAAATAGTTGCAAAAACTTCCTTTAAGAACTTACCTTTTATAATCACTATGGATTTTGGTGTAAATTTACAAAATGATAAAATTAATTTTAAAGCTTCAAATTTTAAAATAGGTAAATTACCACTACCCAAATTATTATTAAATAGTTTAGGACTTAAAGATATAAATGATTCTTTATATATAAATACAGATGATTTAAAAGAAATAGATATTTTAAATATTAATTTAAATGAGAAAAATATAGAAATTACTTATAAAACTAATAATAATGAAATTATTGAAAAATATATACCAAGTAATCAAAAAAAGTTTATAAAAGAAATGGAAAGTATATTAGAAGAAAATGAAATTTCTAAAAAGTTAGCTAATGATATTATACGAGCGGCTCTATTATATGGTAGCGATAAAGAAATCCCTCAATATTTAATAAATGACCTAAAGAATAATTTTATAGACTTAGATAATAAAACAAAAGGGAATTTGGTTTTCATAACTTTAAAATATAATATTGATTATTTTATAGAGATATTATTAAAGTAAGAGCAAATTTGCTCTTACTTTAATTTAATACATATCCTGCAAGTATTTTTTGTACTTTGTTAATGTTATTATTTTTACCAAACTGTTTTGAAATAGGAGTACTTGTACCTGAAATCCATATCTTAAGTTCTGAGTCCATATCAAAATGACCTGCTGTTTCTACACTAAAATGTGTAATGCTCTTATATGGTATAGAATGATATTCTGTTTTCTTGCCACTTACGCCTTGCTTATCTATTAATATAAGTCTTTTATTTGTAAATACAAATAAGTCTCTAAAAATATTAAATGCTCTCTCAACATGTTCTCCATTTGCAAATATGTCTATTAACTCTTCTTCAATTTTTTCTATATTAGCTTCTGAAGCATTCCCTAATAGATTATCAAATATTCCCATAAATACAACTCCTTTTATAGTTTATATTAATATGATATATTTAATAACTAATTTTTACAACCACAAATATTTGAAATCTTTATATCCATAGAGAAATCACAAATATCATCTAGCTCATTATATATGGAATTTATTAAATTTAATATTTCTTTTTTACTTCCTCTTATAGTAGTGGATAAAATTCCAATACTATATTCTAAACCTGTCATCTTTATAATATCTAATACTTTTTCAATATGATCTAAATAATCACTGCTACCAATGGGAGTAAAAGAAATCTCACATGAAGCTATTTTTTCCATAGGACACATATGAAACCTCCTTTTTTACTCTTGGATAATTCTTTTTCTTTTTCCATATTTATATTATTTTCTTCAGTACATGGAGGTATAAATAAACATTCTTTAGTTTCTACTAGATTATCAGAATGAATATAAATAAAATCTTCTATTGTTTTAAATTTAGCATATTTGAATACAGAATTTTTCTGGAAATCTTCTGAAAGATATAATCTTCCCCAAGTACTATCTTTATTTATAGTGCCAACAAGTATTTGTCCATTTGGTTTAACTACTCTAAATATTTCATCCATAGCTTTTTTTGTATCTTTAATAAATTCAAATGCTGCCATAGAAAATGCTGCATCAAAACTTTCATTATCAAATTCTAAATTATATATATCCATATTTAAAAATTCAATATCTAAATTCTTTTCTTTAGCTTTTTTTCTAGCTATATTTAACATTTCATCAGATATATCTATCCCTATTACTTCACAACCTAATTCCTTTAATCTAATACTAAAATTTCCTGTCCCACACCCTATATCTAAAACTTTCATTCCCTTAAATGGTTTAAACAACTCAAATGCACATTTAGTTTCTATACTATCTACAAAATTTCCCATTTTAGTATCATACCATTTATCATAACTTTTAGCTTCTAAATCAAATACTGCCATAAAAACACCTCTCTATAATATACCAAGTATATACTTTTTAATATTATTAAATTTGTTTGTTGTAACTATAGATTTACTTCTTGGTCGTGGTAAATCTATTACTATTTCTTCTTTTACTTTTGCTGGTCTTTCAGATAATATATATATTCTATCTGATAAAAATATTGCTTCTTCTACATCATGTGTAATAAAAAATATTGAAGCTTTTAATTCTTTTAATACATCTAATAACCATATTTGCATTTTAGATTTAGTTATAGCATCAAGCCCTCCAAATGGTTCATCTAGTAGTATTATATCTTCTGAAAACATATATGTTCTAAAAAGTGAAGCACGTTGTTTCATTCCTCCTGATAGTTGATAAGGATATTTATATTCAAAACCTGCTAATCCAAATACATTAAAATATTCTTTTACTATTTCCCTAGCCTCTTTTTTCCCTGTACCTTTTAATACTAAAGGAAGTGATACATTATCAATTATATTTTTCCAAGGCATAAGTAAATCTTTTTGATACATATAACTTACTCTACCAGTTTTTGATGTATAATCTTCACCTTCTATATAAATATTTCCCTCATCAGGTTTTATAAGTCCTGAAATCATATTAAATACCGTACTTTTACCACTACCACTTGGTCCTAATATAGTTACAAATTCTTTTTCTTTTAACTCTATAGTAATATTATCTACAATTAATAAATCTTCAAATGACTTAGAAATATGTTTTAATTCTATCTTATTTTTCTGGTAAGAACTCATTTGTATACGCCTCTTCTACATTAAGTTCATTTTCTATTAATTCTCTCTCATACATCCAATTAGCATAATTTGTCCAAATGTCAGATTTCATTTCTCCCCATCTATCTGCACCTTTTTTATATTCACCTGCTAAATATTTCTGGCTTTCTATTGCTATATTTTCATCTATTTCTGGATTATCTTTTAACAGTTCCATTGCTGCATCTTTTGGATTTTCTATAGAATATTCATATCCTTTACTTGTAGCTTCTAGAAATTTTTCTGCAAGTTCTGGTTTATCTTTTAATAGTTTTTCATTGGCAATTATAACTGGAGTATAAAAATTTAGATTCTCATCAAAATCTTGAAGTTTAATAAAATTTAAATCTATTTCTTTTTCTTCTGCTGCTACTCCATCCCAACCATAATAAATCCAAGTAAAATCTACATGATCTTGTACAGCAGTGAAGAAATCTAAACTACCTATATTAACCATTTCTACTTTTGAAAAATCTGAATTATCTTTTTCCATAAGTCCTTTTATCATAGCTTCTTCCATAGGAGCTCCAAATCCACCATATTTTTTACCTTCAAAATTCTTGGGCGATGTTATACCCTCTTCTTTAAGAGAAGCAAATCCAGAAGTATTATTTTGTATTACAGCTGAAATAGCTTTTACAGGAAGTGGGTTTTCTGATGTTCTAGCATAAGTAACTTCTTCTTGATAACTAATTCCAAAATCACCTTGTTCATTTGCTATTAAATTTGCAGTGCCACCTTCAGATGGTTGAATGATTTCAACATCTAATCCTTCTTCTTCATAATATCCTTTATTTTTTGCTACATATAACCCTGTATGATTTGTATTGGGTACCCAATCTAAAACTACAGTTACTTTTTCTAATTCTTTATTTTCATTTGATTCTTTATTTTCTTTATTCCCACAACCTACTAAAATTAATGACACTAATAAAAATACTATAAATATAGAAAATATTTTTTTCATTTATATCACTCCATTTTTAATTTTTATTTATTCCTTTTTCCCAAGGCATTAAATAATTCTGTAATAAATTAATAATTTTAAATAATATCATGCTAAGAATAACTATTATAATGATAATCGCAAAAAATTTATCTAATGCAAATGAATGCTTAACTCTCAACATATATACACCAAGACCATTTTTCCCTCCAAGCCATTCTCCTATAACTGCTCCCATAATACTATATGTTGCAGCAATTCTAAGTCCTGAAAAAAAACTTACCAAAGAAGCTGGGAACTTTACCTCTTTAAATATTTGAAATTTACTCGCTCCCATTGACTTAAGTAAATTAATTAAATCTTTATCTGCTGATTCAAGTCCATGAATTAAGCTAACTAATATTGGGAAAAAACAAACAAGTATTACTACCATTATTTTAGGTAACTTTCCAAATCCAAACCATGCTGCAAAAAGTGGTGCTAAAGCTATTATTGGTACAGTTTGAGAAATTATAACTATAGGATAGATTGCCTTTTTTATAAATTTTACATTATCCATTACAATTGCTAGCACTATGCCTAATATTATAGCTATGATAAATCCAATAGCTGATTCTTGAAGGGTGGTAGAAATATGAGGCCATATTTCTGAGTTTATCTCTGGAAATACTGTTATTATATCTATAGGAGAAGGTAATATGTATCTTTCTACAATACCAATTCTCACTACTATCTCCCATATAAATAACAAGAATAAAAAGAAAATACTTGGTATTATTTTATTTTCTATATTTGCCCACCTTTTCATTCATTGTCACACCTTCTGGTTTATAATCTATTTTAACTACCGATAATATTCTGGAAGCCCCTTCTCTTACACAAATATTTTGAGCTTTCTTTACTATATTCATAAGCTCATCAAATTCTCCCTCCATTGTAGTACCCATAGGTCCTACTTCATATTTAACTCCACAACTATCAATGTATTTTATAACTTCGTCTACTACATCATATAGTCTTTTTTCTTCAACACGTGGTAATACTTGAAGTTCTACATTTACAATTGGCATAAAAATCATCTCCTTATATTTAAATTAAATAAACCCCTCCATATGCATGAAGGGGCCAATAACCATAAACTAAAAAATTATTCTCCCTTCGCTGGCATTATCCAGTGCAGGTTCATGGGTCGAAATTCATATTTCCTCTCAGCTAATTTTAGCTCCCCAGACTTTTATTATTTTCGTGTTAATTGTAATACATTAAATTTTAAATGTCAATTATATTAATTAATGTTATAATTATAGAACAGATTAAATACATAAGATTTTAGGAGGTTTTTTAATGAGTAAAAAGGTTACTATATATACCTTTTCTACTTGTCCTTATTGTATAAGAGCAAAAAGACTAATGGATAATAAAGGTGTTAAATATGAAGAGATTGAAATAAGTAATAACAATGAAAAATTAGAAGAATTAAAACAAAGGACTAATAGTGCTACAGTACCTCAAATTTTTATAAATGATAGATTTATTGGAGGATGCGATGATATTGTAGAACTTCATAAAAAAGGTGAATTTGACAAAGTTTTTGGAATAAAATAAATAGCGACTAAAAGTCGCTATTTATTTTATAATAAGTTTAAATATTTTACTAGTATTTCATTATCCTCTTCCCCAGAAATATAAAATGTTATTTTATTTTCTGTGTTATCTTCAAATTTATCTTGTATATTCAATAAATTTTTCAAATGATTTATTGTTCCAAAATTACCATCTATTATATCGATATTACTTGGAAGGACCTTTTTAAAATATTCTTTATAATAAGGAAAATGTGTACATCCTAATACCACTGTACCATATTCGTCTAAATTAAATTTTTCAAATTCTTTTCTTAAATAAGAGACTATTGTATCTTCATCAAAAATAAAACTTTCTGCGTATTCTACTAATTTAGGTAATGGTAAAGAGTCTACTATATCTCTAGAATTTAATTTTGTCACTAAATCATTAAATTTCTTTTCCTTTAAGGTCAAAGAAGTTGCTGTAACTATAACTTTCTTATCTTCTGAATTTTCTACTGCAGGTTTTACTGCAGGTTCCATTCCTATTATAGGAAATTTATATTTATCCCTCAATTCTTTTACTGCAATACTTGTAGCTGTATTGCATGCTATTATAAGAGCATCTATATTTTTAGAATTTAAAAATTCTACTACATCAAATATATATTGTTTAACTTCCTCTTTAGGTTTTGTCCCATAAGGAACATTTAGTTTGTCTGCATAATATATATATTCTTGTTCTGATAACTGTGTTAAAGCTTCTTTTAATACAGTTATTCCTCCTACTCCTGAATCAAATATACCAATTTTCATATTTTTTTCCTCCATAAAACTTTATATATTAATATTATAGAGTATACCCCTCATTTAGACAAATATAATTTTTTTAAAAAACATCAATACTTTTAAAGTATTGATGCTCTTTGCATATTACTTATTTTATTTTTATTGTTTTCTTCAAGTAATTTAGATGTTATTATTCCTGACTCAAATATTGTAGGTAATCCACTTCCAGGATGAGTTCCTCCTCCAACTAAATAACAATCATCCAATTCTTCAAATTTATTATGAGGTCTAAAATAAAGCATTTGAGATATATTATGTCCTAAATTAAATACAGCTCCCTTATACACATTCATCTCTTCTTCCCAGTTTTTTGGAGTTATCATTCTTTCCACTTCTATATGCTTTCTTAAGTCAGTAAATCCTCCTCTTGTTTCTAATATATTTAATACCTTATCTCTAAATTCATACTTCTCTTTTTCCCAATCAATATTACTTGTATTGTTTGGTACAGGGACTAGGATATATATAGTAGATTTGCCTTTAGGCGCTACAGACTTGTCAGTTACAACTGCATTTTGAACATATATAGAAGGATCTTCTGATAGTATTTTACTATTACCTATTTCATACACATTATTTTTATAATCACTTGAAAAAATAATGTTATTATGTGGAATATTGTATACTTTATCTATTCCTAAATATAACATATAAGTAGAACATGAATATTGTTTCCTATTTATTTTTTCTTTATTATATTTCTTCTTATAATTATCTTCTATTAAATTATTCATAGAATATCCAAAATCTGAATTTATTACTGTATTATTACTAAAATGTTTTTTACCGTTGTCTAATTCCACACCAATTACTTTTTTATTTTCAATTAATAGTTTTTTTACTGATGAATTTAAATGTATTTGTCCTCCTTCTTCCTCTATAACTTTAGCCATTGCTTTTGTTATCTCACCAAATCCACCCATAATATGATGAACTCCTGTGACATGTTCAATATATGAAATTATACTATATCCTCCTGGGCACTCCCATGGAGACATACCTAGATATTTGGCTTGAAAAGTAAATGCCATTTTAAGATCATCTTCGTTGAAGTATTTTCCTAATACATCAAATAAGCTTTTCCCTATACCTATATATGGAATTGCTTTTAAAGCTTCTTTTTTTAATAAATCAACAGGTCTAATATAACTTTCTTTTAAAGCATCAAATAAAATATCATATTTCTTTTTTTCCTTATTCATGAATCTCTTATATCCTTCTACATTTCCAGGAAACAATCTTTCTATCTCACTTATCATTTTTTCTGGTTTTCTTGATGGATAAAACTCTTTACCATCCCCATAAACTATTCTATATAATGGATCTACTTCTTTTATATCTATATAATCTTTAACTTTTCTCCCAGTCTTATTAAATAAATCTTCAAGTACATCTTTCATCATCAAAAATGTAGGACCCAGATCAAATTTATAGTCTTCTATATTAAATGTAGATGTTCTTCCACCTAAAAAACTTTGTTTTTCAAATATTTCTACATCATATCCTTTAGTAGCAAGTATCATACCAGCGCTTAACCCGCCTGGTCCTGCTCCAATTATAATAACTTTATTTTTCATAATATCCCTCTCCCCACGCTTTTTAATTACAATATGTGATATTATATTATTATTATACCACATATTGAATATAAGAAACATTTTATTTATATATAATTGAATAAATATTACATAGTGTGTTATTATATAAAAGAGGAGTTGAATATTATGAATGTTTTTGGTAAAAGACTTAAAAAATTAAGAAAAGATTATTCATTAACCCAAAAAAAATTAGCATTAAAATTAGGGATAGGTCAAACTACTATAGCAAATTATGAGAATGGTTCTAGATTTCCTAATCAACAAATTTTAAAAAATTTTGCTGATTTTTTTAATGTTTCAATAGATTATCTAGTTGGAAGAACAAAGAACACAAACACTTTAAGTTCAACTTCTGCTAATATAAATAAAGATAATATCGATTTTTATGAGCTTTCAAATCTTTATTTCATAAATTTAAAGCAAGAAAATATTTTTAAAGCTACTAATTTATTATTAGAACTAATTAATAAAAATATAAAGCTTGAAGATATATATTATCAAATCATTGAACCTTCATTATTTAAAATAGGGGATATGTGGGAAAAAAACGAGTTAACTGTAAGTGAAGAACACTATTTAACTGAAGCAACAAAAAGAATAATGTCAGATGTTTATTCCAGATATCCTATTATTGAAACTAAAAACTTAAATGCTTTATTTTTTTGTACTCATGGAGAAAGACATTCTATAGGAATTAGAATGATATCTGACGTTTTAGAGCAGAATGGATGGAGAATATATTTTTTAGGTACAGATTTGCCTATTGATAGTATATTAAGTATGATTAAAAGTAAAAAAATTGATTTAATAGCTATATCAACTACAATGGACTATAATTTAAATAGTATTAAATCAATGATAAAAAATATAAGACTAAATTGTCAAAATAAAGATATTAAATTTTTAGTAGGTGGTAGACCTTTTAACCTTGATAAAACTCTAGTGGACTTTGTTGAAGCAGATGGATTTGCTGAAAATTGTAAAGAAGTAGTAAAAGTAGCTAACTCCCTTGTTAAAAACTAAGCTAATAATAATGCCCCAAAAAAACCACAAATCATGTATAATGGTAAAAATGGTAGTACAAATATACTCCAACCTGCTACTGCAAAAAGTACTAGCCATATCCCAATAACATTAAATAATGATACCCATAGCTTATTTAAAAAAACTTTGGAAATCATTCCTGAGAAAATACTAGCTATGGGTAATATTGCAAATATAGCTGCATAACTTATAATTAATTCTCTCCCCTCTTCCCCATTAAAAAAACTAACATCTAATATCTTATATGTTATAAAAGAAAAAATAATGCCAATAATAGTAGGACCTATTACTTTTAAAGCTATAATAAAATTTTTATTCATTAAAATCTCAACTCCTTATACTATTATTATACAATAAAATTTCTTTTCTGTAATCTATTCTTAATATGATTTAAATACAATTTCCCTTTAAGTTTACTACTTTTTCTTATAATATGATAAAATATAATAGAAATAAATTAAAGAAGGTGATTTTATGTTTGATATCGTTTGGTCAGGTATTTCATCAGTATTTAGATATATATATATTCTTTTAATCTATCTTTTTATGTTTTGGATTATAAGGCTTATATATTTAGATATCAAAGGTATAAAAAATAAAGAAATTAGGGGCGATACATATTTAAAACTCATAAATAGGAAAGATTCTCTGCCATTTAAAGTAGATGAGTTCTATTCTTTAGTATCAAATGTAACTATTGGTAGGTCAAATGGTAATAAAATAACAATAAAAGATCCATATATATCTAAAGAACATGCTCAAATAATAAAAGACAAGGATGCTTATTTTCTAGAAGACCTAAATAGTGCAAATGGTACTTATGTCAATAATATAAAAATAAATAATGCTATAAAACTTTCTAATGGTGATACAATTACAATAGGAAGGATAAACTTCTTATTTGTAATTGAAGAATAAGTTTATTTTTAGTGAGGTGTAATTTATGTTTAATCGTTCAATTAGTTTTAAGACACCACATAATTTGTTATTGATTTTAAATTTATGTAGTTTATCTTTAGTTATGCTTTATAATAAGAGTTTCGATAAATTATCAGTAGGGGTAATATTTGGACTTACTCTTACAATTTATATATCTAATATAATACTACATAAGATTTCTTCAGGCGATAATTATATATTATTGATAGTTAGTATGATGATGAGTCTAGGTATAATAATGATTTACAGAATAGATCCTACGCTTGGCTTCAAACAAGTTATATGGTATATGTTAGGTATAGTTACTTTCTATGCTACTTATTTTATAGTCAAAAAATTACCACATTTAAGTAGATGGATGTATTTATATATTGGTTTATCTCTTGTTCTATTTTTATCAACATTAATATTTGGTAGCACAATAAATGGATCAACAAATTGGATCAAAATAAAAGGATACAGCTTTCAACCTGCAGAAATAATCAAGATACTATTTGTATTCTTTCTTGCAGCTTATTTTGTAAATAGAGATAAATTTGAAAATAAATATATTCTATCAGGTATAGTTTATGCTAATATTGGATTTCTTTTTATTCAAAGAGACTTAGGTTCCGCAATGCTCTTTTATCTTGTATTCATAGTAATTTTTTATGTTTATGAGACTGATAGGAAATTTATTTTATTAAATATGGGTGGGGCTTTGTTTATGGCTCTTATAGGATACTTTTTATTTAGTCATGTTCAAGTACGAGTTTCAACTTGGATAGATCCATGGAGCGATATATCTGGTAAAGGCTATCAAATAACTCAATCTCTATTTGCAATAGCAGAAGGTGGATTTTTAGGAACAGGTCTTGGTAAAGGATACCCTAACTTTATCCCTGCAGTTCAAACTGACTTTATATTTTCAGCTATTATTGAAGAAATGGGTATATTAACAGGTATAGCAGTTATAATGTTATTTTTAATATTAATATACAGAGGTGTAAAGATTTCACTAGAGCAAAAAGATAACTTTTTCAGAATTATAGCTCTTGGTATCACATGTATGTTTGGATTTCAAGCATTTATAATTTTAGGAGGAGTTACAAAATTAATTCCTCTTACTGGTATAACTCTTCCATTTCTAAGTTATGGAGGAAGCTCACTTATTATGAGTTTTGCATCCCTTGGGATTTTACAAGTAGCCTCAGAATATATTCATCCAGTTGAGGAGGAAGATTAAAATGAATAAGGAACAAAAGAGAATAATTAGAGTACTACTTTTATTAAGTACACTTTTTATATCTTTAATAATATACTTAACATATTTCACAATTTTTAAAGCCGATGATATAAAAACAAGTAGCTATAACAAAAGACCTAACGAAAAGGCATATGTCTTACGTGGTTCAATATATGATAGAAACCAAAAAGTACTAGCCTATAGTACAAAAGACGATGATAAAAATCAAATACGACATTATGAATATGGAAATTTATATAGTCATATTATTGGATATGATAATAATAGATATGGTAATACTGGGCTTGAAAGAACATTTTCTTCTACTCTTACCCAAAGCAATATAATAGATGATATAAAAAATGTATTTTCCCAAATATTAGATAAAACTGGTATGAATAAAGATAAAGTACCAATTGATACAGAAACTAAAGGAAATTCACTTGTTTTATCAATAGACCATGAATTACAAGAATATACAAAGCAAAAATTAGGTAATAAAAAAGGATCTATAGTAGCTATGAATCCTAAAAACGGTGATATATTATCTATGATAAGTTTTCCTGACTTTAATCCTAACTCTTTAGAAGAGCTTATTGAAAATAAAGAAGGACAAAAAGATGGACAATTTATGAACCGAGCTACTCAAGGTTTATTCACACCTGGTTCTATATTTAAAGTTATAACTACTACATCAGCACTAGAAAATAATGTGAATACTAATTTTGATTGTGAAGGCCAAATAAATATTGGTGGTAATACTATAACCGATTATAACAATATTGCCCACGGAAATGTTGATTTAAAAGAATCACTTACTGAATCATGTAATGTTTCATTTGCTCAAATAGGTGTGGAATTAAGTCAAGATACATTGCTAAAAAAATCAGAGGATTTTATGTTTAATAAACAAATTCCTTTTGATATCTCCACTAAAAAGTCAAAATTTCCTGAAAATGATTTTGACAAAACAGAATTAGCATGGTCTTCTATTGGTCAAGGAGAATTATTAGTTACTCCTTTAAATATGGCACTTATGGCATCTTCCATAGCAAATGATGGCAAAATGATGAAGCCAAGATTAGTAAATAAAGTAATTGATTCAGATAACAATTTAGTTAAAGAGGTTGAGTCTGAAACTTTATCCACTGTTACTACTCCTGATATTGCAAATAATGTAAAAGACATGATGGTTTCAGTGATAGAAAATGGAACTGGAAAAAGAGCTAAGATTAACGGAGTTAAGGTGGCTGGAAAAACTGGAACTGCTGAAGCAGGCAAAGAAAAAAAGGACCATTCGTGGTTTGTTGCATTTGCACCAGCAGATGATCCACAAATTGCTGTAGTTGTATTTCTTGAAAATGATGGTGGAACAGGAGGAACTACTGCTGCTCCAATTGCTAGAGATATAATTAGAAGAGCTTTAGGTTACTAAATGAATTCTATTTGACTTTTAACAACTTTTTTATTAAAATAAAATTTAATGTATGGTGTTAACATTTTCCGGAGGATAATGAATGGAAAGATATAAAATATTAAAGATATTAAGTAATAATGTTGTATTAGTTGAAAAATCTAATCAAAATTATATCTTAGTTGGTAAAGGTATTGGTTTTTCAAGAAAGAAAGGGGATATATTAAAAGATACTCAAAATATTGAAAATACATTTATATCACTTAAAGGAATAAATCATAGTGAATATGATAATCTAATTTCTACTGTTGATCCTAAAATAATAGAATTAACACAAGATATTATAAATATAATTTCCAAGGAAATAAATGAAGATTTAAATCCTAATTTTCATTTAGCTTTAATTGATCATATAAATTTTACAATTAAGCGTTTAAAAGAAGGTATAGATATAGTCAATCCATTTTTATCGGAAACTAAGCTTCTCTATCCTAAAGAGTATTATTTAGCTAAAAAATCTGTAGAGATACTTATAGATAATTTATATATAGATATTCCAGAAGCTGAAATAGGTTTTATAGCTTTCCATATCTATGGAGCAACCAATAATAAAACTAAAAATGAGGCTTTCAAAAACTCTAAAATTATAAGTAAAATTATAAATTATGTACAGATAAAAATGAATATAAATTTAGATAAAGATTCTTTTAATTATGTTAGATTTGTAAATCATCTTCGTGGTGTATTAGATAGAATAAAAAGTCATAAGTCAATTGAAAATATTTTCTTAAATCAATTGAAAAAAGATATTCCTTATGAATTTAAAATTGCTTATGATGTAGCCAAACTAATTGAAACTGACTCTAAATTAAAAGTTTCAGAAGATGAAATAGGATTTATGGCATTACATTTATATAAGTTAAAATTAAGTTAATAAATGATTAGTGTGTTACTGATTAGATCAGGCATGAACTAAACAAATATAATATTACCTAATATTATATTAATTAGTTCATGCCTTTTTAATATAATAAATATATATAAGGAGGTGAATTTTTATAATTAATGATCTTTTGATTGCATTAGGAAATCATAAAAATATTAAAGATGTTGATGCATGTCTTACTAGATTGAGATTAAAACTTTATGACTCATCTTTAATTGATAAAAAAAAGCTTGAGTCATTAGGGGCATCTGGAATAATAAATATAGATGAGCAAAATATTCATGTGATTTTTGGTATAAAATCTGAAGAATTAAAAGAAAATATAAAAAATGTAATATCTACTTCCCCACAAACAAAAAAATTAATATTAAAATCTCCCCTTAAAGGAGATATAGTAAATATTGAAGATGTTCCAGATGAAGTCTTTGCACAAAAATTCTTAGGTGATGGCGTTGCAATCAATCCTAGCTCAAATATTGTAACTTCACCAATAGAAGGAACTATTACGCAGTTGTTTCCTACAAAACATGCCATATGTATAGAAGAAGAAAATGGTGTAGAAATTTTAATTCATATTGGAATTGATACAGTGAAATTAAAAGGTAAAGGTTTTACTTCTTTTGTTAAAAAAAGTGACAAAATTAAAACAGGTGATAAAATTATGGAGTTAAATTTAGATTTCATAAAAAAAAATGCTAAATCAATTATAACTCCAATTTTAATTACAAATATTAATAGCATAAATGGGTTTAATATAATGACTAAGGGTAAAATTAATAATAAAGAAAATTTATTAAACATTTATTTATAAAATTTATGAAGGAGTGTTTTTATGTATACAGGTACAAGTGCTTCCCCAGGAATAGCTTTAGGAAAAGCTCTTATTTATGAGCAAGAAGAATTAATTATAGAGAAAAAAGAAATAAATTCAGTTGAAGAAGAAACTAATCGTTTTGATGAAGCCTTAGAAATATCAAAAAAAGAATTAAAAGAAGTAAAACAAAAAGCATTAGAAGAATTAGGTGAAGATAAAGCAGCAATATTTGAAGCACATCTTATGGTATTAGATGATCCAGAACTAATAAATAGCACTAAATCAAAAATTGAATCTGAAAAATTAAATGCTGAGTTTGCATTTAAATCAATAATAGATCAATTTATACAAATGTTTGAATCAATGGATAATGAATATATGAGAGAAAGAGCTGCCGATATAAAAGATGTGTCGGGTAGAGTTCTAAGACATATTTTAGGTAAAACTGTAGTAGATTTAGCGAATCTCGAAGAAGAAGTTATAGTTGTTGCTTCTGACTTAACTCCATCAGATACTGCTACTATGAATAAGGAAAAAGTATTAGGTTTTTTAACTGACATAGGTGGTAGAACTTCCCATTCTGCTATTATGGCAAGAAGTCTTGAAATACCTGCAGTAGTAGGTTTAAAGGATATTACTAAAAAAGTAAATAATGACGACTATGTTGTTTTTAATGGAGATACAGGTGAAATAATTGTAAATCCAGATAAAGAAACAAAAGAAAAATATAGGAAACTAAAAAATGATTATGAAACTATGAAACATGAGTTAAAACAATTAATTGGAGAAGAAAGTATAAGTGCTGATGGTAGAAAAATTGAAATAGCTGGAAACATAGGTACACCTAATGACATTGAAGGCTTAGAGAATAATGATGCTGAAGGAGTTGGATTATATAGAACAGAATTTCTATATATGAACAGAGATAAACTCCCTACTGAAGAAGAGCAATTTGAGTCATATAAAAAAGTTTTAGAATCTATGAATCCAAAACCAGTAGTTATAAGAACTCTTGATGTAGGTGGAGATAAAAATTTACCTTATTTAGAATTTGAAAAAGAAATGAATCCATTTTTAGGATATCGTGCTATTAGATTATGTCTTGATAAAAAAGATATATTTATTACTCAATTAAGAGCACTTTTAAGAGCAAGTAAATATGGTAAACTACGAATAATGTTCCCTATGATTTCTTCTCTAGAAGAATTATTAGAGGCAAAAGAAGTTCTAGAAAATGTAAAAAAAGATTTAGACAATGAAAATATAGAATATAGTGATGATATAGAAATAGGAATGATGATAGAAATCCCAGCTGCTGCTGTAATGAGTGATATATTAGCTAAACATGTAGATTTCTTCAGTATAGGAACAAATGATCTAATTCAATATACAACTGCAGTAGACAGAATGAATGAAAAAATACACCATTTATATAGTTTCTTTAGTCCTGCAGTATTAAGACTTATAAAAATGACAATTGATAATGGTCATAAAGAAGGAATTTGGGTAGGAATGTGTGGAGAAATGGCTGGAGATCAAAAATTAATTCCAATACTTCTTGGTATGGGGTTAGATGAATTCAGTATGAGCCCAATATCTATATTACCTGCAAGAAGACTAATTAGATCATTAAAATATGAAGATGCAAAAAGAATTGCTAATAAAGTTGTAACTATGGGTAAAGCAGAAGATATAGAAAACTATATGTCAGAAGTCCTTGATTAATTCAAGGGCTTTTTCTTTTTATAATACTTTTAATATTATAAAATATAGTTTAAAATAGTATATAGTTATAAACTATAGTATTTAGGAGGAAATTATGATAAATAAAACTTTAATAGAAATTAAAAATATGATAAACGCTCATGAATTAAAAGAAAAATTTAATGATATTATTATAAACGGTGTATCTAAAGACACTAGAACAATAACAAAGAGTCAATTATATATCCCAATAATTGGTGAAAATTTTGATGGTCATGATTTTATATATAAGGCAATAGAAAATGGAGCTGTAGCAACATTTTGGGATGAAAATCACCCTATTCCTGATATTGACTTTCCTTTTATAGTTGTAGATGATACATTAAAAGCTATTCAAAAATTATCTAAAGAATATAGAGATAGTTTAGATTTAAAACTTATTGGTATAACTGGTTCAAATGGAAAAACTTCTACAAAGGATATTTTATCAAGCGTATTAAAGACCAAATATAAAACGTATAAAACTAAAGGTAATTTAAACAATGAATTAGGTGTGCCACTAACCCTTTTATCTTTAAGTGAAGATACAGAAATAGCAGTAATAGAAATGGGTATGAGTTCTCTTGGCGAAATAGAAGTTCTTACAAGTATTGCATCCCCAGATGTTGCAATAATAACAAATATAGGTACTGCTCACCTTCAAGATTTAAAAACAAAAGAAAATATCATAAAAGCAAAACTTGAAATAGTAAAAGGTTTAAATAATGATGGATTATTTATATATCATGGAGATGATGAAGATTTAAAAGAAGCTGTAAATAAATTAAATATTAATCAAAAGAAATTAAATTTTGGAAAAAATAAATCAAATAACTATATCATAGAAGAAATTTCTACAGATAAAGATGGGATTAATTTTAAAATAAAAAATAATATATCAGAAGAATTTTCGTTACCAATGATTGGAAGCCATCAAATGTTCAATGCAACAGCTGCTATAGCCGTAGCTAAATATTTTAATTTATCATTTAATGATATACAAAAAGGCTTAAATAATCTTGAACTTACTTCTATGAGAAATGAACTTATTCATGGAGATGGATTTGACATTTTAAATGATTCATACAATTCAAATCCAGACAGTTCAAAGGCTGCTCTTAAAACACTTTATTCTCTAAACAACTATAATCAAAAAATACTTGTATTTGGTGATATGCTAGAATTAGGTGATAAAGAAATAGATATGCATAGAGAAATTGGAGAACTTATAGATTTTAATAAAATAGATTATTTATTTACATTTGGTAATTTAGCTAATTATACTGCAGAAGCTGCAAAAGGAAAAACAAATAAAAAAGTAGTCTTCTCATTTGATGATAAAAACAAATTAACTTCTAAACTTGAAGAAGTTTTAGAAGAAGGTTCAATTATAGTATTAAAAGGATCTAGAGGAATGAAATTAGAAGAAATAGCAAAAAACTTACTAAGTTAGTACTAACTTAGTAAGTTTTTATTATAAAGAAGTTTTTAATTTTTTTTCTTGATTATGTCTTTCTATAGCAAGTTGTATAAGTTTATCTATAAGCTCTTTATATTTTATACCACTTACTTCCCATAACTTAGGATACATACTTATTCTAGTAAAACCAGGTATAGTATTAATTTCATTAACAATTATCTCACCATCATCTTTTAAAAAGACATCTACACGTGCCATTCCTTTACAACATAATACTTTATAAGTTTTAAGTGAACATGATTTAATTTTTTCTATTTCTAATTCTGTTAACTTAGCAGGAATTTGTAGTACTGCTCCACTTTCATCTATATATTTAGACTCATAAGAATAAAAGTCACTAGTAGGAAGTATTTCTCCTGGTAAAGAACAAATAGGATTATCATTTCCTAAAACTGAACATTCAATTTCTCTTCCTTTAATACCTTCTTCAACTATAACTTTATTATCAAATTCAAAGGCAAGTTCCATTGCTTTATAAAATTCTTGTTCATTATTCACTTTACTGATACCAACTGATGATCCTAAATTTGCTGGCTTTATAAATACTGGCATTCCTAATTTTTGTTTTACATCATTATAATTATACTTTTCACTCTTATTATATGATATAAAATCAGCTATAGCTATATTACTATCTCGTAATAGTCTTTTCATAACATCTTTATCCATTCCAACTGAAGAACCCAATATATCTGCACCTACAAAAGGTATATTTGAAAGCTTAAGTAAACCTTGTATAGTTCCATCTTCACCAAATGGACCATGTAGTATAGGAAATACTACATCTATATCATTTAATCTATTATATCCATTTAAATTTACTAATTGATTTTTATCCTCTCCAGGAATTATAGCTAATAAATTCTCTGATTTATTCAAGCTTATTGCTGACGGATCATCCATATTAGATAAAAATTCATCATTTTCAATTAGATACCACTTTCCTTCTTTATCAACTCCTATAAGCATTACTTCATATTTTTCCTTATCTATAGCTTCAATTATATTTTTAGCAGATTGAAGTGAAACTTCATGCTCTGCTGACTTTCCACCAAATATTATTCCCACTTTAATTTTATTCAAAATAACTCTCCTCCATTAAAAATTAAATATTCTTTCAATAAATATTATAAAACTTAATACAATTAATATTACTAAAATAAAAAATATAACACACCTTCTAAAATAAACTCAAATAATATTTCCATATTCGTACCCCAATTATATAATATTATCATAAATATGATAATATTATATTCTATATATATGTTCAATTTTCCTTCTTAATTATCTTCTTTTATTAGATTTCTTATTTTTTCTATATTTACCCTTTGATTTTTTTTTATAATTTTTATTTTTTTCTTTTTTATAATTTCTTTTTTGTTTTTTATTTTCTTTATCATTTTTCTTTTTTTCTATTGTTGTTTTTATAGTCTTTTCAATATTATTTAAAGCAATTTTATCTTTTGGTGATACAAAAGTTACTGCTATTCCTTCCTCTCCTGCCCTTGCTGTACGTCCTATACGATGAATATAACTTTCAGGATCTTGAGGTATATCATAATTAAAAACATGGGTTATATTGTTAATATCTATTCCACGTGCTGCAACATCTGTAGCTATAAGAAATTGTAATTTTGCATTTCTAAAATCTTTCATTACTCTCTCTCTTTTAGATTGAGATAAATCACCATGAATTTCATCTGAGTTATATCCTTTAGATTGTAAAGTTTCATTTAAAGATTTTGCTCGTCTCTTAGTTCTACAAAATATAATAGCTAAAAATGGATTATATTTTTCTATTGATTCAAGAAGTGAATCTAATTTACCTCTATCTGTTGTTTCAACAACTATTTGTTCTATTTTATCTATTGTTATATTTTTACTTTCTATTTCTATCTGAATAGGATTTTTAGAATATCTTTTAGATAATGATCTGATACCACTAGGTATTGTAGCAGAAAATAACATAGTATTTTTATCTTTAGGTGTTTGAGATATTATATCTTCAATATCATGTAAAAATCCCATATGTAACATTTGATCTGCTTCATCTAATACAAGATACTTAAGTTTTCCTAAATTTATAGTTCCTCTTCTCAAGTGATCTAGTAATCTACCTGGAGTTCCTATCACGATATCAATATTCCCTTTTAATTTTTTTATTTGAGAATTTACATCTTTACCTCCATATGCTGCAAGAATTTTTGATCCATTTACTTCTGATAATTTTTTAGCTTCTTTAGTAATTTGTAATGCAAGCTCTCTAGTTGGAGCAACTATTAAAGCCTTTATTTCTGGTTTAGTAGTATCTATATTTTGCATAATCGGAAGCATAAAAGCTAATGTCTTACCTGTACCAGTTTGTGCTTGTACTACCACATCTTTTCCATTTAATATCTGAGGAATAGCTCTAGATTGTACTGGTGTAGGCTTAATTATTCTATTTTTTTCTAACACTTTTACTAGTTCAGTATTAATTCCTAACTTTAAAAACTTATTATCCATTTTTTATCTTCTCCTAATAGTATTGTATTTTTATTTTATTATTTGATTGTTCTCTTTGTTTCATTCAACATTTTAATCATACTATCTAATATATCACTAATTTCCAATAATAAATAGTAATTTTTTAAAATCACACAAATAAATTTGAAGGAATAATATAATATATCTAGTCAAATCGTAAGGAGGAAAAGTAATGAGAAATGATAAAGTTTTAGAAATAAAAAACTTAAACATGACTTATCATTCTTTAGATGGAGAAACTAAAGCTTTAGATAATATATCTCTTGATATATATAGAGGTGAAATAGTAGTATTAGTAGGTCCAAGTGGTTGTGGTAAATCAACTTTGCTTTCAATAATTGCAGGACTATTAACTCCTTCTAGTGGAAATATTATAGTAAATAAATCAAATGATTCTATTAATGATACAGGATATATGTTTCAAAAAGATAATCTATTTGAATGGAGAACTATCAGAAACAATACTCTTATAGGTTTAGAAATACAAAACAAACTTACAGAAAAGAGAAAAGAATTTGTAGAGAATCTATTAGATACTTATGGATTAAGCGATTTTAAAGATAGTTATCCTAGTCAATTATCTGGTGGTATGCGACAAAGAGCAGCTCTCATTCGGACACTTGCTACAAAACCTGATTTTTTACTATTAGATGAGCCTTTTTCTGCCTTAGATTATCAGACAAGACTTGTAATCTCAGATGAAATAGGTCAGATACTAAAAAAAGAAGGGAAAACTGCTCTGATGGTTACACATGACATAGCAGAAGCTATGTTCACATAAAGATAGAAAAAATAAATTAAATTATATATCTAATAAATAATATTTTTCAAAGTTTGAATTTAATTCTAAATTTTTATAAGGATCAATATCATTGCCATTAATTTATCACATGTATTCAATTACAAATATGAATATAAAACCTGATATTATTAAAAAAACTCCTGAAGATGGAAATACTGTTAAATCTATATCTTTAATCCTACTCATTAATTCTATTTTAAATTCTTTATAGAAAGATAAATCTCTTATAGATTTCAAGTTAATATGTACTGTATTTAATGATTCTGAATAGGATATATCTTTGTCATATTCTTTTAAAAAAATTTTATCTTTTTTCTCTGCATACAATATACCATTTTCATCTAACATATCCATCAATGTATCCACTACCATTTGATCATTAGTATTAGTTATAACATATATTCCTCTACCTATCATGATGACTATCCATAATGCAGGTAATACTACAAAATATATAATAAAGAAAATAAAATTAAATTCAATATCCATTTTCCTAATTTGCAACATAGGAAAAATCAACATAAATATATTTATATATTCTTTATTCACAATAAATTTTTTTCTAGTAATTAATATAATTCCACATAATATAAGTAAAATTCCTAAGAAAATAATAAATGTATTAAAAGTATATAACACTGCCCCTCTCCCTTATTTATATTCTTTTTTTAAATCTTTAGCTCTTCCAATAGTTCCATTTAATTTATTCCAAGCATAATTATGTGCTTGAACTCCATTAGAAAAATCTTCTTCTTTCCAATCTTGTAATATATTCATAAACACTAATTTCTCATCTTCCTTAATTGAATCTGATTGATTAATAATAGCCATAGCTCTATTAATATTTTCATCATTAATTGTAATATTTCCATAAATCAATCCATCTTCTGCAACTATTAATGTATTAGCCATCTCATGAATCATCTCATATATATATTTTGGTTCCATACTTTTAGATTTACTTACCTCAGTATCTAAACTTTCTTTATTCTTCTCTAAAATTTCCTCAATACTCTGATCTGTTTCAGGAGTTTTGGTATCAATTTTATAAGAAATAAAATAATAACCAATAAAAATAATACTAATTAATAGAATAATTCCTAAACCTATTTTCTCATACTTCTTCATAATACAACACTACTTTCATATTTTTTAAGTATAATATTAATATTTAATCTATTATTTGGTATTTTATTTAATTTTATATAATAATAAGATAAATAACAAGGGAAAACTATATTTTTTGGTAATATATTCTATTACTATCTAATTGTTTACTGTTAACTGTTCTAATAAATCATTATACATTTTCATCCTATGATTAGATGGCAAGGAATTTATTTTACCGATTATAAATTCAGCTAGAGCTTCTGTAAAAATTTCTTTATACTTTTCCTCATCTTCAATATTTAATATCACTTCTATATTATTCATTATACTCTCCCCTTTTTAAAAACATATTTAAAAATCAGGTTGTACTATTCTATAGATTCTTACTAATATACTATTAACTCATTTAACTAATGCATAAAATATATTATTATATCTTATTTAATTAGTTTTAAAGGGGTGAAAGTCATTTCTACTATTGCTATTTATGCTCGCAAATCAAAATTTACTGGTAAAGGTGAATCCAATGAAAATCAAATAAAATTATGTAAAGAGTATGCTTATAGTCATTTTCAAGTAGATGAAATAATTGTCTATGAGGATGAAGGTTATTCAGGTAGCAATACAGAACGCCCTAAATTTAAAGAAATGCTTAATTCCACAAATATAAATAAATTTGATGTTCTTATATGCTATCGTTTAGATCGTATAAGTAGAAATATTGCTGATTTTACTTCATTAATAGAGATTCTCCAAAATAAAAATATTGACTTTGTATCTATAAAAGAACAATTTGACACTTCTACTCCTATGGGTAGAGCTATGATGTATATATCCTCAGTTTTTTCTCAACTAGAAAGAGAAACAATAGCTGAAAGAATTAAAGATAATATGTATGCACTAGCTAGAACTGGAAGATGGTTAGGTGGTAAAACTCCTACTGGCTATAATAGTAAACAAATTTCTTATACTGATAAAGATGGTATAAATCGAAAAATGTATGCTTTAACTTCAGTTGAAAAAGAGCTACATTTAGTAAAAATGATATATAATAAATATCTTGAACTAGGATCACTAACAAAACTAGAGACTTGGGCATTAGAAAAAAATATAAAAATTAAATCTAATAGTTACTTTGATAAAAGTATATTAAAAATAATACTTAGCAATCCTGTATATGCTATGGCAGATAAAAAAATTTATAAATACTTTCAAAGTTATAATTCTGATATTGCTAATAATATTGATGATTTTAAAGGTACTCATGGGTTAATGGTATTTAATAAACACAAAGAAGAAAAAGGAACTGTTGTTAGAAAGAAAAAAAATAATTGGATTATTGCAATTGGTAAACATAAAGGTATTATACCTTCTAATACTTGGATTAAAGTTCAACAGCAACTTAATATGAATAGCAAAAAGGCACCTCGGTCTGGTACTAGTGAAATAGGTTTATTATCTCCTCTTCTCACCTGTAAAAATTGTGGCTCTAAAATGAGAATTATTACCTCCAGGAAAAATAATAAACTTTATTATTATTATAAATGCATTTTAAAAGAAAAATCTAAAGGATATAAATGTAATATTAAAAATTTAAATGGTAAATTAGCTGATAAATATGTTCTTAATAAAATTACAGATTTAGATTATATAGATATGAATATAGATATATATAAATATCTATATAATATGAAAGCAAGAATTATAGAGCCATATTCAAAAAATGAATCTCAGAAAGAAAAGTTGTTACTAGAATTAGAAAAACATAAAAAATCTATAAATAATCTTACTATTAACCTTGCAGATAATACAGATTCTAAAGCTTCAAAGTATATAATTGAGAGAATTGAAATGTTTGATAAGATGATTAAAAATATAGAATCAGAAATAAAAAATATAGAGAAAGAATATGAAAACATAATTAAAGAAAATGATATTATATATAAACTATTATTATTAATAAAATCTTTTCCTAATAATGTAGATAAGTTAGAATTTAAAGAAAAGAAAAAATTATTACATAAAGTTATTTATAATATAATATGGGATGGTGAAAAGATATATATCAAAATATAAATAGTATTTAAAATATATAATTAAAGATGACATTTATAATAAATGTCATCTTTAATTATATATCAAAATTATTAATTCCAAATATAATATCCTTCTCCTTTTTCAACAATTTCATTATTATTTATATTAATAATATGTTGAATTTGGATTTTTATAACTTTTCCTTTATTCCCTTTAGGAATTGAGAGGATATAACTAGATCTATAATATCTTTCTTTTTCAATTTCTCCTAAAAAATCTGGAACTTCAGTTATTGATAAAATTTCTAAAGGTTCATTATCTGCAAAAATTCTAATACTTTCTTCATTTAATTTAGGCCAAATATTTTTATCCTTTAAGAGATCTAATTCATTGCCTAAGTTGTCTTTTATTCCCTTCTTAGTTCTATTTAAAGACATAGGAGTAAAGTGTATATAGTCACTCACTTGCCCATCCCACATATGAATTCCATATACTTCCATTTGATCTATTTGTATTTCTAAATTACAATCTTCCTCTATATTAATATTATAAATCCAAGCTTCCAATGTTTCTTTAGAATAATTTTTTTCAAATATTCCAATCTGCTTTACATTTTCAGATAAATATATTTCATAGTTTCCTCTTTCATCTCCAATGGTTACAATATCTTCTTTAGTAACACTAATAACAGGATTTTTAACTGGTTGTCCATTAAAATACTTTACATTTCCATACAATTTCTTTAGATTAATATCTATATTATATTCTACATCATCTATATCAACTATTATTTCATTTGGATTATTTAATGGTCTTTGTAATGTTATCTTCAATTCAAAATAATTATCTATAATATCAATTTTATCATTAAATATTATTTGGCCTTTAAATATCACTTTTAACCTTTTACTGCCATTCTCAAATCCTATCCCATCAATATAAATATAAGGTTTATTTTTCATATTCCATACCTGTTTCTTAGCTATATTTTCAAGTTTAGTATAACAACTTGGATTATTATTTAAAAATAAATTTATATTTGGTTTAATCATGCACACCTCTCTTTTCATAGATTCACAAAATTAAAATAACTAATTATAACTTTAGAACTTTTAATAAAAACTATTTATAAATTATTATTTGTCACATTTATCAGATATTAACTACTCATAATTATCTATATATACTGGCATAAAAACATTCTGAAATTCTTCAATTTCCATCCCAGTAGCTATAAAAAATGCTCCATAAAAATCTTTTTCTTTTGATTCATTTAGAATTTCACTAATTATACTCTTACCTTTCATCTCTATCAGACTGTCAATTGCATAATAACTTTGATCATAGGGATTATAATCCTCATTTTCTATCAAACTTTCAAAATCTTCACGAGTATTCATTTTTTTAAACTTTTCCATATTTTGTTCAAAACTTATTGAATATTCTACACTTACTCCATTATTCTCTATATATTCTGCTACACCTTCTTCAAACCACACTGGAATATTTTCATATATATCATTTTCTTTAATGTATAATCCCCATATATAATGAGCATATTCATGGATAAAAATATCTTGAAAGGCATCAATGGTTAGTACATTTTTGTATTTGTTCATATTCAAATGTATAGTCCCTATACCATCATATAACCCATTAATATTGTAACTTGTATCTGCATTTTCTTTAAACTCTTTAACATTATCATATAGTATTACTTTAAGACTTTCTTTTTCTAATTTCCCTAGTATATTTTCTGTTAAATCTTCTGCTTCTGATAGAGATTCCTTAGTAGCATCTATATATTTTTTATCTATTTTATCACTAAAATAAAAAGTGATATATCTAAATTCTTCTCTATTCATGCTTTCACTATATCCATTTATTTTTTTAGTATAATCATTTATTTTAATTGCTCTACCAAATGATTCTTTATAGAAATCCAATTTCTCATTAGCTGTAAGTTCTTCTCCAAACATATCTAATAAACCTTTATTGAACATGGTTAATATAACAATATTTATACATATTGATGTTAATATAAATATTAATAATACTGATCCTAATTTTCCTTGTAAAAACTTCACCTTTATTTTTTTGTATAGAATGCCTATAGATACAATAAATAGCGTTAGAAAACTCAATAATAAAAATATATGCACTTGATTAGATTTCAAAAATAACTGAATTATAAAAATCATTATAGTAATTAATATAATGGTTATTATTGAAAATAAAACTTGTTTTAAAATTTTCACTTCATTTTCCCCTTTAAATGAAAGTCCTCTTACTTTTCTAACTAAAAAACCACTCAGTTTGTCATAATGAATATATTAAAATATTATCTTCTAACATAAGTAAGTTCAACCATACCATCAATTGTTCTTGTCTCAATAAGTTTAAGTTTAATTTCTGGATTTTCTCCTATAAAAAGTGGAATCCCATCACCTAAAATTGTCGGTATTATTGTTATAATGTACTTATCTATTATGTCTTTTTTTATAAATTGATCAATTAGCTTTCCGCCACCAACAAGCCAAATATCTTTCCCCTGTTCTTTTTTTAGATTTTTAATAAATCCAGTAACATCATCTACTACGAACTCTACTCTATTACTATTATCAGATTCATTTATCCTTGTAGTTGCTACATAACACTTTTTGCCTTCATAGACCCAAGTGCCAGGTGATAATTCATTAATAACTTGTTCATATGTAGTTCTGCCCATTACAACTGTATCTATTGAATTATAAAAATTATCGAATCCTAAATCAATATTTTCATCTCCACTACTTCCGATCAGCCAATCAACTTCACCATTATTCCTTGCAATATATCCATCTAAACTTGATGCAATATAAAGAATTATATTTCTATCCATTTTGCTTATCCTCCTCTTTTTGTTTTCGATATAAGTATAATAACATATTATATAATATGTTATTATACTTATAAAGAAAATTTATCTTTTATCATCTGAGCTACTTGTTCAGGATATATACTAGTATTATTTATCCTCATATAGTTTTCTTGATTAATCTCACCTTCATAAGAATTAAGACGGTATTTTTGTTCTAATTCTTTAAAACGATTTTCTGATTGTTCTATATTTCTTTTTGTAGGTTTATTTGCCAATCTATTTGGGGTTTTATTTCTTTTAATTCTCAAATCAAAGTCTGCTTCAAGCTCAACAAAATAAACATCACTTCCTCTTGACTTGAATACGTCACAAACATGATTTATATAATCCCAATCTGATTGTTCATCAAAAGCCCACATATAAGTAAATATCATTCCATATAAATCACTTTTAGAAACCTCTTCAAATATTTCTTGTCTAAATAAATTAACTAACCTTTTTCCTTGAGAGGTATTAAAATTAAAAAAGTTAGATACCAAATCTATAGTCATATGATTATGAAAAAGCTTAAGCCCTGTTATTTTTGCTAATTCTTGACCAACTGTCATCTTTCCAACAGCATGAGGTCCAAATATTACGACAAATTTCATACTATTTCTCCTCCTAAATTATAATATCAGTCATTAAAATATCTTATTTATTATTTAATTTCACCTTAAATTAATATATTCTCTAAACAGCTACAAAACCCCTTCCTTTTTTTCATTTTATTCATTTAATTATGAATATTAATTTTTTATACTTTTATGTATACATAGCAGAAGCTATATCTATGGCAGATAGAGTTGTAGTTCTTACAAATAGACCTGCTAAAATTAAAGATATCATAGATATTAATCTCACTTGTCCAAATTGTGATAGAAGTCCTATGAAATCTAGAGAAGCTCCTGAATTTAAAGACTATTTCAATAAAATATGGAAGGAGCTAGATATTCATGTCAAATAACAAAGAACAATCTAATGAGCATAAAAAATATATAAATACTATTAAAAAGAAAAAAAGAAATATTAGAATCACTCAAATTTTAATAATTATACTTTTTTTTGGTATATGGGAACTACTTGCCAGATTTGAGTTTATTGATTCATTTTTAACTAGTTATCCTTCTGCTATGTGGAATCTATTTCTAAATTACGTTAAAGATGGATCATTATTTCATCATATTGGAATATCTTTAATGGAAAATATAGTAGGATTTTTAGGCGGTACTATATTAGGTATTCTTATTGCCATATTATTATGGTGGTCAGATTTCATATCAAAAGTATTAGATCCATATCTAGTTGTTTTAAATAGTCTACCAAAAACTGCTCTTGCTCCAATAATAATATTATGGGTTGGTGCAGGATATTCAGGTATAATAGTTACTGCCATATCAATTTCAATTGTAGTTACTATAATGAATGTTTACAGTGGTTTTGTAGAAGTAGATTCTGAAAAGGTAAAAATGCTTAAAACATTTGGAGCAACAAAGTTTCAGATTTTAAGAAAACTTATAATTCCATCAAGTGTACCATCTATGATAAATTCGCTTAAAATAAATATTGGACTTTCATGGGTAGGTGTTATAGTTGGTGAGTTTCTTGTATCTAAAGCTGGTATTGGATATTTAATAGTATATGGTGGACAAATATTTAAATTAGATTTAGTTATGATGAGTGTAATGATTCTTGCAATATTAGCAGCTGTAATGTATCAAGGAGTAGCTCTTATTGAGAAGAAATATATGAAATGGAGACAATAAAAATTGTCTCCATTTTATTTCAGTTTAAATTCTGAAATACTTTCTTTTAATTGAGTAGATATACTTTCTATACTAGAAGCTACCATGTTAAATTGATTTACTTGTTCTTGTTGTTCAAGTATTGAATTTCTAATTGTTTCTCCTGAGTGAGAAGCAGTTTTTGATACATCTGATGCTTCTTTAATTTTACTTAAAATATCACCTTTTCTTGAATCAATTTCTAATATAGATTTTGACAATGTATTTAATTGCATAGTAGTGTTGTCAACTTCATTTTTAATATTATTAAATGCATTTACTGTATCATTTATAAATTTTTTTTGATTAATAATCTTTTGAGAGATTATGTCATTACTTTCTGTAACTTTAAAAACTATGTCCTTCATATAATTAATAGAACCATCAATATCTTTAGATGCTATTATAACTTGCTGTGCTAATTTTTTTATTTCATCTGCAACTACTGCAAAGCCTTTACCTGATTCTCCAGCTCTAGCTGCTTCAATAGAAGCATTTAAAGATAATAGATTTGTCTTTTCTGCTATACTATTTATTAAATCAGTAATTTCAACTATATTTTCAACATTTTCATTTAATACTTGTATTTGACTTGTTCCAATATCAAATGTTGATTTAACTTCATCCATAGCTATAACAGAATCTTCAAGCTGATTATTGCCAGCTATTGAAGCTAATAATATCTTTTCATTACTACTTTCTACATCTGATGTTTTAACTTCAATATCTTTTACTAATTTATTAAATATTTTAAATGTCTCTTCCATATCATCTATTATATGCTTTTGGTTTAAGAGTATATCGAATATGTCTTGAGATTTGTTTTCTACAGATGTAGTAGTAGCACTTATTTCACTACTTGTATCATTTAATGTATTTGCTATATTTCCAAATTCCTTTATTGCTATAATAGTTTTACTTATTATACTTTTTAAAGACTTAGTAAAGTTATTTAATGTTCTATCTAACTTAGAAAATTCATCTTTACCATTATTCTTAAATTCTACTGTTAAATCTCCAGTAGATAAAATATTTAATCCTTTCATAGTATTATTTAAACCTTTAACTAAAATTTTTGATGCAAAAAAGCCTATAACTATTACGCATAATATAACGATTATACTTGCAACAATAATGGTTTTTATTGCATTATTAATTTGATTATTCATACTTTCTAAAGACAAGCCTACATTAAGAATAGCATTTCCATTAGATAATGGCTCAGAAATATTATATACTGAATCTTTACCATCTACATCTACCATTATATCTTGATCTGCTTCTTTATTATCTTCAGTTTTTACAGAAGCACTACTAACTCCATCTTTGTCTCCTATAATCTCTTTATCTGTTACAATTAATTCTCCTTCATTATTTGAAAGTGAAATATAATTTATTGCACCATTACTATTTTTAGTTGTATCAAAAAATATCTTTTGTATTTCTCCTAATGAACTTATGTCATAGTTTTCAATTTCTCTTTTTATGGAATTTACTAACACATTTCCATCATTTTTCATTTGCTCTGTAATACCTTTTTTTATTATAAAATATGTAAAATTGCCTACAAAGATCATTGTTACTATAATAATAATTAATAATAATAATATAATTTTCCCTACAAATGTATGTCTAATATTCATCATTATGCCCCCATTAACTATCTAATTAAATTTTATAAATTCTCCTTTCTTAAATATTTATAGAATATATTTCCACATACTGATATTCTACATATATTTTATAAATCCTTCTTCAAATGAAAATTAAATATTAAATTTCCTTTTAAATATAATATATTTCACTTTAATTTTGATATAATATTTAAAAATAATTTAAAAACTTACATTTAGTGATATAATTAGTTGGAGGAGGTTTTAGAATGAAAACTAAAAAGATTTTTTTTATAATTTTAATCACAACAATGTTTAGTATTTCAGGTTGTGCTCAAACTGATACTCCTGAAGAATTAAAGTACTCATATGATTTAGTAGATGATTTCTTCTTATATAAGTCAAATGATGATATTGTTGGAATAGCTATTAAGTCAAATAATTCAAATGAAAATGAAGAAAAAAAGAAAATAATACTTGAAAATATTTCAAAAGTTTCTTGGAATGAAAATTTCATATTAGCAGAGCAAATTGAAAGAATACAATTAGGAAAAGAAGAGAAAAAGGTCTATTGGATTATCAATTCTAATACTCAACAAATATATGGTCCTACTGAATATGAAGAATTTAATAATCAAAGAAAAGAACTAAACATAGATGAGAATTTAGAACTTAAAAGTCCAGATAGTTATAAAAAATAAGATTGTGTAAAAACACAATCTTATTTTAAACTTTGTATTCCATTTTTTGCCCAACTAGAATCTTTTAATATAGCTCTACCTACTCCTATTAAGTCAGCTTTATCTTCTTTTAACAACTTATCTGCTGCTTTAATATCAGTTATACCACCTGTCAATATAACTGGAATATTTACAACTTTCTTTATTTCCTCAGTAAGTGGCGAAAAATAACCTTGTACCTCTTTGTTCTCCACACCATATCCATTAAATCCTCCTGATATATCCAAAATATCTATACCTGCTTTTTCAAACTCTTTTGAAGCAATTAAACTTTCATCTAGAGTTACTCCACCTTCCATATAATCTGAAGCACCTAATCTAAGTAAAAGTAGAAAGTCTTCTCCTACTGATTTTTTAACTTCATCAATAATTTCTAGATGAATTTTAATCCTTGATTTTAAATCACCACCATATTCATCTTGTCTTTTATTGGTAATTGGTGACAGAAATTGACTTAACAAATATCCATGGGCTGAATGGATTTCTACACCATCAAAACCAGCCTTTTTAACTCTTACTGCAGCATCTTTAAAATCTTTTATTATTTCTTTTATTTCATCTTTAGTAAGTTCATTAGGAACTAATTCACTTCTAGGATGAGCTATAGCTGAAGGTCCTACTATATTCATTCCTGTTACACTCTTTTTAGATGCGCTACCTGCATGATTAATTTGCATAACTGCTTTCGAACCATTTTCATGAATAACATTTGATAAGTTTCTAAGACCATCTATTACCATATCATCAGAAATTGAAAGCTGATTATCACTTGCTTTACCTTGTTGAGAAATGTAACTATGCTCAATTATTATTAATGATATGTAACTGCCTTTTGATTTTTCATCATAATAATCAATTATTTCTTTACTAATTTTCCCATCGTCTTCTGACTTACCTGTAGCCATAGGTGGCATAACTAAACGATTTTTAAGTTTTATATTTTTTATATTTAGTGGTTCCAATAAATTTGACATATAATCACTCCTTATATATATTATATACTTTTTCGATAATTATAAAAAATTAAATAATATTATAAAATTTATCTATATAAAAATATGTTCTATAGATAATATAAATTAGACAATTCCGATAGGTTTACTGTAGAATAATATATGTTAATTATATTTTATGAGGAGGTTATTATGAAAAAGATTATTATAATACTATTAGTTTTATTAACTACAATTTCTATTACTGCTTGTGGGGATAGTGATACAAGCAATGAAAGTAATAAAAGTAATGATGATAAAGTTTTTAAAATAGGAGCTATACCAGATCAAAATACATCAAAGCTAAATAGACGTTTTGAAGATTTAGCTAAGTATATTTCTGATGAAACTGGTCTCAATGTAGAGTATGTTCCTACAGTAGATTATTCTGCATTAGTAACTGCATTTGAAAGAGGAGAAATTCAATTAGGTTGGTTCGGAGGGCTAACAGGTGTACAAGCTAGAAACTCTGTAGAAGGTGCTGAAGCTATAGCTCAAAGACCAAGAGATGAAGAATTTCACTCTGTATTTATTGCACAAAAAGATTTAGGATTAAAAGAATTATCTGATATAAAAGGATATAGTTTTACTTTTGGAAGTGAAAGTTCAACATCAGGTCATTTAATGCCTAGACATTTTTTAGTGGAACAAGGAATAGATCCAGATAAAGATTTCGATGGAGAAGCAAATTATTCTGGTTCCCATGATAAAACTTGGAAACTTGTTGAATCAGGTACATTTGATACAGGTGCATTAAATGAAGCTGTATGGGAAGCAGCTGTAGAAGAAAATAAGGTAGATTTAAATAAAGTAGAAGTATTTTATACCACTCCAGCTTATTATGATTATAATTGGACAATAAATAATGTAGATGAGGATTTTGGTAAAGGAACAAAAGAAAAAGTTAAAAATGCTCTTCTTTCTATTGATGAAGATCAAAAAGAAATAATGGAATTATTTGAATCAGAAAAATTTATTGAAACTAAAAATGAAAATTATAAAGCTATAAAAGAAGTGGCTGAAAAATTAGGCATAATTAAATAAGGTTGAATTAGTTATGACATCAAATAGAATTATAAAGTTTAAAAATATCACAAAAAAATTTAAAGGGAATATTGCTTTATCTTCCCTTTCTTTTAATATAAATAAAGGCGAATTAGTTGCATTAATTGGTCCTAGTGGTTCAGGAAAAACTACACTGTTAAATCTATTAAGTAAAATAGAAACTGCAAATACTGGTGACATATTCATAGAAAATACTAATATCAAAGATTACAAATCAAATAAATTATATGCAAAAGAAGTAGGTATGATAAGACAACAATTTGATTTAATTGATGAACTTACTGTTATAAATAATGTATTAGCAGGAAGATTAAACGAGTGGAATATATTAAAGTCACTGTTATCTTTAATAATCCCTCAGGAAAAGAAGTTAGCAGTTAATACTCTAAAAAGAGTAGGTATAGAAGAAAAATTATTTGATAAAACAAGTACTTTATCAGGTGGACAACAACAAAGGGTTGCACTTGCAAGATTATTAGTTCAAAATCCTAATATAATCCTTGCAGATGAACCAGTATCTTCTCTTGACCCAACAAGGGCTGAAGATGTATTATCATTACTTATATCCCTTGCTAAAGAAAACAATAAAACTTTAATCACAAGTATACATTCTATAAAATATGCAAAAAAATATTTTGATAGAGTTATTGGATTAAGAAATGGAGAATTATTTTTTGATTTACCTGTAAATAAATTAAATGAAGGTCTATTAACAGAACTATATTCATTGAAGAAGGTAAATAACAATGAATGATATAAAAAAAGATTTAAACTTATATAGAAAACCATTTATTAACTTATCATTGTTTATATTTTTTTTCTTAAGTTTATTTTCAATAGAATGGAGTAAAGAACTTATTCATTCAGGAGGAAAAGAAACTCTTATACAATTAATAAAATCTTTATTTTCTCCTGACTTATCTATTGAAATACTAAAGCTTAGCATAATTTCCACATGGAGAACACTAGTATATGCTGTAGGTGGAATAACATTTGCTATAATAATAGGATTTATATTTGGTGTTTTAGCATCAGGTATTCTTTTTAAAAAATCTAAATATAAATCATTTTATATGAACATATTTAGAAGAATATTAGGTTTCTTTAGATCTATTCATGAACTTATTTGGGCATGGTTATTTGTAGCTGCATTTGGCCTTAATCCTTTTTCTGCTATATTTGCTATTACTATTTCTTATGGAGGAACTTTAGGTCGCATATTTGCTGACATGCTTAAAGATGTTTCTAAAAATCCTATTAAAAATTTAGAAGTAAGTGGTGCATCAAAAGTTCAAACTCTATTTTATGGTTATTTACCAATAGTAAAATTAGATATGATAAGTTATACAATGTATAGATTTGAATGTGCTATTCGATCTTCTGCTATTATGAGCTTTATAGGTCTTGGAGGTCTTGGCTATCAAATTCAATTATCTTTATCAGATTTAGAGTATAACGAAATGTGGACATTTGTATTCTTTCTAGTATTATTAGTAACAGTAGTAGACATTTGGAGTAACAACATTAGAAAAAGTATTATTTCAGGAGAACCTAAATTTTTAAAATTTTCATATATTATTATGGCTATATTATTTTTTAGTTCATGGATTTTTATATTTAAAGTAGAAAATGCAAATTTATTTTCTTTTTTCTCCTATGAAAATTATACTTATGCAAAAAAATTTGTAGCAGATTTATTAGGTATAAATAAAAATAAAGCATATTTAGATATTTCATATATCAAGCATGTATTAATATTAACTTTTGACACCTTAAAAATGAGTATATTAGCTATAGGATTTGCAACTCTTGCAGTTTTCATTACAGTTATTCCTGCTGCTAATAATATTGCTAATGGATCTATAGGAATTGGTGGAAAATGGTATAATAAAATTTTGTTTAGAATAATTAGAATAACATATATCATTTCTAGATCCATCCCTGAGCTAATATGGGCAATGATTCTTATTTTTATATTTAAACCTGGAATACTTCCCGGGGCTATAGCATTAGCTCTTCACAACTTTGGGATACTTGGTAAGCTCTGTGCAGAAATAATTGAAGATTTAAAATTAAAACCTTTAAAAAATCTTTCTACAACTGGTGCAAATAGTATAGAGCAGTTATTCTATGGAATTATACCATCTGTAACAAAGAAATTTATGACTTATATAATATATAGATGGGAAGTAATTTTACGTACCACAATAGTAGTAGGTTTTGTTGGAGCAGGAGGTTTAGGTCAAGAGTTTAAACTAAATATGAGTTTCTTTCATTACACAGAAATAACTCTGTTATTAATATGCTATATATGTTTGGTATGGTTTGCTGATATAGTTTCAGATAGAATAAGAAAATTTATAGACTAAAATAAAGAATACTTAGAAAAAATATTGTAATAAAAACTAATTTCTAAGTATTCTTTTTTATATGATTTATTTAAATTTCTTATTATTATCTTTAAATTTATTTATTAATATTTTTATTATAAAATAATTGTTTAATATTAATAAATATGCTATTATTATTTTACAACTAAAAGGGAGTAGCATAAAAAATAGATTCAACAATACGGCAGAGCCTGGATCTATTTACTTTTATTATTAAAGTAGCAAGACTTTTAGTTAGCGTATTTACATAAATACGCTAACTAAAAGTCTTGCTTTTTTGTATTTATTATATATATGTGAACAATAATATATTTAGGAGGTATAGAAATGAATTATTTATTATTATTACTTGGTTTTGGTTTACTTATTAAAGGAGCTGACTTTTTTGTAGATGGAGCTTCTTCTGTAGCTAAAAAATTAAAAGTCCCTTCTCTATTAATTGGATTAACAATTGTAGCATTTGGTACTAGTGCTCCCGAAGCAGCAGTTAGTATAAATGCTGCTCTAAATAATTCTAATGAAATAGCTTTAGGTAATGTAGTTGGGTCAAATATATTTAATATCTTGCTTGTTGTAGGGGTTGCTTCTGTCATAAAACCTATTAAAATTAATATTAAAACAATTTTGAAAGAATTCCCTTTCATGATATTAGCAACTACAGTACTTTATATTTTAGGAAACGATATAAATTTACAGGATAATACAGTAAATTCAATATCTAAAGGTGATGGACTTATTCTAATTTCTATTTTTGCAATATTTATATATTATTTAGTAGAAATGGCCTTTTTATCAAGAGAAACAGAAATTAATAGTTCTAATGATGAAATCCAAAATGCACCTATTATAAAAAGTTTAGCTATTGGTATAATTGGATTAATAGGTATAATTATAGGTTCTGATCTTGTTGTTACATCAAGCTCAAATATAGCTATCCAATTAGGAATGAGTAAAAGTTTAGTAGGACTTACATTCATAGCAATAGGCACATCTCTACCAGAATTAGTAACTTCAATTGTTGCTGCTTACAAAGGAGAAAGTGATATTGCTTTAGGTAATGCAATAGGCTCTAATCTATTTAATATATTATTTGTTCTAGGTGTATCTTCTGTTATTAATCCAATAATAATAGAAAGTAAAATATTTACTGATATTATTTTCTTATTTGTTGCTACATTAATAGCTTATGTAATAGCTGCAACTAAAAAAACATCTAATAGATATGAGGGTGCTTTTCTGTCTATACTGTACATTGTTTATATGACTTTTATAATAATTAGAAACTAAAACATAGGTCTAGCATCTAATGTTTCTTTTGGTAATGTTTCTAAGGATGCTTTTAATATGTCTACTACATCTTTATCCCAAGGTGGAATTATTATTTGTCTCCACCTTTTACTTCCTTTAACACCGTGGAAAAGTCCCATTGTATGTTTTAATACATTATGAGGTTTTGTATTAGTGTCTAGATTTGATAAATATTGCATAAGTCCTTCAATAACTTCTCTTCTTGAAATATTATTTACCTTCCCACCTTCGAAAAATTTATCAACTTCTGCTAATATAAATGGCGTATCATATGCTGATCTTCCAATCATCACCCCATCAACATGATTAAGATGATTTTCTATTTCTTTTATTGTTTTAATTCCGCCATTTATTTCTATATTCAAATGAGGGTAATCTCTTTTTAATTTATATACATCCTCATATCTAATAGGTGGTACTTCTCTATTTTCTTTAGGGCTTAGACCAGCTAATATGGCAATTCTAGCATGAACTATAAACCTATCTACTTTTGACTGCCCTACTATATCTACAAAATTCTTTAAATCTTCATATTTATCTAATAATGTCCTTTCAAAACTATCAGGTAATATTCCCTTCCCATCTATACCTATTCTATGTTTTACTGTTATAGGTTTGTTTGTATTTCTTCTAGTTTCTTTTACTATATCTCTCACTAATTCAGGATATGCCATAAGAGATGCCCCCATATCATTTCCTGATATTCTATCTGATGGACAACCTATATTAAGATTAATTTCATCATAATCCCAATCCTCAGCTATCTTCACTGCCTTCCCTATATTCTTTGCATCACATCCTGCAATTTGTAGTGCTAAAGGTCTTTCAACAACATCAAAATCTAATAACATATTTCTATCTCCATGTATTATAGCTTGTGCAGTTGTCATTTCCGTGTATAATAAAGCTCTTTTCGTTAAAAGTCTAGCAAAATATCTAAAATGTCTATCTGTTCTATCTACCATAGGAGCAATACTTACTTTTGGTGGTTTTATTTCTGATATATACTTTTTCATTCCTTATTCTCCTTTAACTTTTGTATTTATCTTTATCCTACCCTATTATATATAATTTTTATCATAAAATTAATTTAAAAATATGGGTATAAATTATACCCATATTTTTAAATGTTAAGCTTTATTCATTTACAATTTTATAATATACTTTTGAAGTCCATAAATAAACTATGCCATAAATAATAGTAAATATTAATATTGTTAGTCCTGTAAATAACATAAATAACTTTTCATTTGTAAGATTAAATAAACCAAGTATTTCTATAACTGCTGGAAATGCTACAATAAGATGAACTATCGCAACTAAAATTGGTAAGAAAAATATTTTTACTACTTGATTTTTAATTGTATACTTAATTTCATCTTTACTCATACCAACCTTTTGCATTATTATAAATCTATCATGATCATCATATCCTTCAGTAATTTGCTTATAATAAATTATTAATGCAGTTGCAACTAAAAACACTATTCCTAAAAACAAACCAATAAAAAAGAAACTTCCATATATAGATAAAAAGTCATCTCTACTTGTATATATATCCTCTATTGCTATATCTTTTGAAATATTTGAATGTAATTTGTTTTTAAATTCAGAAACAAATTTAATTTTATCATCCCTTTTTCCTTCTAAATTTAAATTATAGTTATAAGAAATAGGAACTTCTTTTTTTTCTTTTTGTGAAATTAATTTTGACAATTCTTCTAACTTTTCATTATCTTTTACTATGATACTAATTTTGTCAAATATATTCATGCTACTTAAAAAGTCAATATCATCAACTTGATTCTTTATTTTAAATTTAGTACCATATAAATTTAAAGTATTATAATTAAATTTACCAGTATTATCACTAACTAAAACTTGATTTTCACCTAACTTTATATTTTTATCCTTATATTTATTATAATCTTCTAGTGATAATATCTCAACTTCATATAAATCTTTTAAAGACATTTTTTCTGATTCTTTTCTAGCTGTTATATTATTCTCTTTTAAAGTACCAACAGTTCCTAAAACATTATATTTTACTATTTTTTCTATATTTAAATAATTATCTTTAGATACATTTAATGCAATTTCTTCTATGTTATCATTATTTATTTCATTATCTTTATAACCAGTTAAAACGTCATAAGGATAACGTGTACGTAAGCTATCTTCAATTCCTACATATAAAGAAATAGTAGAAGATAATGTTAATAATACTGCTATACTTAGTATGCTTATATTTGCAAGTCCCATTGCATTTTGTTTCATTCTATAGATCATATTAGAAACAGAAATAAAATGTTTTTTATTGTAGTAATATTTTTTGTTTTTCTTTAATAATTTAAGAAAAATAATACTACCTGACGTAAATAATAAATACGTTGCAATCATTACAAGAATTATTGCAATAAAAAAATTATTTATAGATGCAATAGGATTATCTATACTTAATGATATATAATAACCAGTTAATAATAATATAACTCCAATTATACCTATTATCCATCTAGACTTAGGTTCACTCTCTCCTTTTTTACTTCCCTTAATTAAATCAATGGGATTTGTAGTGTAAACTTTTATTAAATTATATATTATAATTAGAGTAAAAGTACCAATATATAAAATACATGTTATAATAATTGATTTTAAAGGAAGGATAAATTTAATTGAAGTACTTAAATTTAATATATTAAGCAAAAATGCAAACATTAATCTTCCAAATAGTACCCCTAATAATATACCTAATATTAGTGATACTACTCCTGAATATATAGCTTCTAACGCTATCACTTTACCAATATGCTTTTTTTCCATCCCTAACACACTATATAATCCTAATTCATTTTTTCTTCTTTTAATAAGAAAACTATTTGTGTAAAATATAAATATCAAAGAAAAAATACCTATAGTTATTACACCAAAATTTAAAATTGTTTTCATACTCTCATAACCTAAAAATTTACCACTACTCATTTGTATAGTTATAGCATGAAGAATATAAAAAAGAGAAATTATTATTATTGAAGATAATATATAAGGAAAATAAGTGTTTTTATTCTTTTTTATATTATTTATTGCTAATTTAGAATAAAATACTTTATTCATTTCTATTACCTCCAGTTGCAATAAGAGTTAATGTATTAGAAATTTTTTCATACATCTGTGCATTTGTAAGTTCTCCTCTATAAATTTGATGAAAAATTTCTCCATCTTTTATAAATAATACTCTTTTTGCATGACTAGCTGACTTAGTACTATGAGTTACCATAAAGATTGTTTGTCCTTTATCATTTATATCTGAAAATATATCTAACAACTGACCTGTTGACTTAGAATCCAGAGCTCCTGTAGGTTCATCTGCTAAAACAATATCTGGACCTGTAATAAGTGCTCTTGCAACTGCTGTTCTTTGTTTCTCTCCTCCTGAAACTTCATAAGGAAATTTATTTAGTAAATGACTTATACCTAAATTTTTAGCAATAGGAATCAATCTATCATTCATATCTTTATAATTCTTTCCAGACAAAACTAATGGTAAAAATATATTATCTTTTAGTGAAAATGTATCTAATAGATTGAAATCTTGAAATACAAATCCTAAATGTTCTCGTCTAAATGTTGCAAGTTTTTTTTCTTTCATAGATGAGATATTATCTCCCTTTAATAAAACTTCCCCACTAGTTGGTTTATCTAAAGAAGCTAATATATTTAGCAATGTAGTCTTACCTGAGCCAGATTCTCCCATTATAGCAACATATTCACCTTCTTCTACTGAAAATGAAATATTTGATAAAGCTTCAACTTTATTTCCTCCAAATCTGGTAGTATAAATCTTTTTTAAATTTTTAGCTGTTAAAATTTCCATATCTATTCCTCCATATATTTTATTCTACATTAAGTATAATAAAATGAGAAATGTTTTGCCTTAGTTTCAGCTTACATTTCTCATTTTAACCTTACATTAATGTAAGGTTGCTATTCTATTTCTAATTTTACAGAGGATAAGTCTATTTTTACTGTTGTTCCTATACCTATTTCAGAAATAATTGATATTTTATGATTAAGCTTATCTAATATATTTTTAGATAAATACAATCCTAATCCAGTAGATTTTTTATTCATTCTACCATTATATCCTGTAAAACCTCTTTCAAATATTCTTGATATATCTTCTTTGCTTATTCCAATTCCCGTATCTTCTATAGTTAAAACTTTTTTATTATCAATTTCAATATATATTTCACCTTTATGAGTGTATTTTAAAGCATTTGAAATAATTTGTTTTATAACAAATAATAACCATTTTTCATCTGTTATAACCTTAATATCATTTTCTTTAAGGTTTAATTTTATGTTTTTATAAATAAATATTTTAGAATAAGATTTAATTGATTTTTTTACAATGCTTAAAAGTGAATATTCTTCTAGTTTTAAATCGGATGATATATTTTCTAATCTTAAATATTGAAGTGCCATATCTACATATTCTTCTATTTCAAAAAGTTGTTTTTCTATATCTTCATTTATATCACTGTTTTTAGATTCTAGTATTAAATGAGATGCAGAAATAGGTGTTTTAATTTGATGAGTCCATAGTGTGAAATATTCGATTAAATCTGTATGCTTCTTATCTCTTTCTAAAATTAAATCTATTTTATTTTTATATAAAGTTTTGATTATATTTTGGTAATCTTTTTCTAGTAAGCTCTGATAGTCTGGTAAGCCATCTATAGTATGAGAAATATTATATTTTATATCTTGCAGCTTTTTATCTTTTTGATAATATTTATATAACCCTACTATAGTAAATATTATAGAGAAAAAAGCGCATAAAAGAGTAGCATACATAATTGTTTCTAAGGGCAGAGAATAAAGATAAAAAACTATAGAAAAAATAAAGATAAATATAATATATGTTCCTATATAACTGATTTTTTCTTTAAAATATGAAAATATAACATTTTTAATATTCATGATTCAATCCACCACATATCCTAATCCTTTTTTAGTTTTTATAAAATTATATATTCCTATTGTTTCTAATTTTTTTCTTAGCCTAGTTATATTAACTGTTAGAGTATTATCATCAATAAAACTATCACTTTCCCATAATCGATTCATAATCTTACTTCTAGATACTACTTCTCCTTTATTTTCCATAAGAATTTGCATAATCTTAAAATCATTTTTAGTAAGTTCAATTTTTTTATCTTTGTAAGTAACAATTGTATTATTTAAATTAAGAAAAACTCCATTATGTTCTAAATAATCAACTTGGCCTCTAAATGCATATGTTCTTCTCATTAATGCATTAATTTTAGCTATTAAAACACTTAAGTCAAAAGGCTTTATAATAAAATCATCTGCCCCTATATCCATTGCCATTACTATATTCATATTATCACTTGTAGAAGATATAAATATAATTGGAACTTTAGATAATTTTCTTATTTCACTACACCAATGATATCCATTGTAAAAAGGTAATGAAATATCAAGTAATACTAACTGAGGTTCAAAGCTCATAAATTCTTCTATTACATTGTTAAAGTCTTCAATATATTTTGTTTTATAATTCCATTTTTCTAGATGTTTAGATATTAATTTAGAAATTGTCATATCATCTTCTACAATCATTATTTTGTACAAAATTATCACCCTTTAATTTATCCCTTATGATAATAGTATATAATAAGTATTATTTAATTTCTATATTTATATAAATCAAAAAGATATGAACTATTAACATACATATCTTTTTTGATTTATTAAGCTCTATTTAGTTTTAATATTACTTTAAATAAATCACCATCTATTTGTATTTTAAATTCTCCACCTTGTAACTCAATTAAACTCTTTGCTATTGATAGTCCGAGTCCACTTCCTGGACTGTTTCTAGATTCATCTCCTCTTTTAAATCTTTCCATTAATTCATCTGGAGATATATTTAGTTCATAAGCTGAAATATTTTTTATTGTTAGATATATATTTTCATCATTTTCTATTATATCTATATATACCCTAGAATTTTTAACAGCATATTTAAACACATTAGAAAATAAATTCTCTATAGATCTCCATAAAAGTTTTCCATCAGCCATTACATACATTTTTTCTGATTTATAATTCATTTTAAATTCTAAATTTGATTCTTTTACCTTATAATCTAATTCTCCAATACCTTGAGTTATAAGTGATACTAAATTAATTTTTTCTAAATTTACTGGTATATTACCACTATTAGCTTTTGATGCTTCAAATAAATCATCTGTTAATACTTTTAATTTTTGAGATTTTTCATCTAAGACATCTATATATTCACTTGTTTGTTCATCATGTTCTTCTCTTTTTAATAAATCTACATAAGTTATGATAGAGGTTAATGGTGTTCTTATATCATGTGAAACATTACTTATAAGCTCTGATTTTAACCTTTCACTTTTAACTTCATTTTCTACTGCCTGATTTAAACCATCAGCAATACTATTTATATCATTTGCTAATCTAGAAAATTCACCTTTACTTTCTATATTTATTTCATGATTTAATTCTCCATCTTTAATTCGCTTTACTCCTTCTTTTATAGAGTTAAATTCTTTTATTTTTCTAAGAACTAAATATGCTGCTACTCCAATAGTTATTGGAAACATGAAGAAAGTTGCTGCTACTAATAGTGGATACCCTATTACAATCAATATAATTTTCACAGCTATATTCCCATTATTATATACTTCTTTAAAGAAAGAAAATATCTTATGAAAAATAATATAAGTTACTGAATGTTTTATTATTGTTTTATTTTTTATATGTTTTACTAGAGATAGTAATAATAGCAATCCTAAAGTTGATATTATTACTGTACCTGGTATAAATAATTTAATTGATACATTATTATGTGGGGCAGCCCAAAATATGGTCCATAATGCTATTAATGAAAACTCTATAACTATATTAATATCTGTATATATCTTATCTACTCCTGAAAGATGAATATCATCATCCTCTGGTTTTCTACCTATAGAATATATCAAATATATATAACATATTAAGAAAATTAAACTTAAACTTAAAACCTGATAAGATTTCTCTTCAATTATATTCTTGTTTGATCTCCATTCATCTATTTCTGTCCTCAAATAATTGTCAGTAAATCCTAAATATATTTTATCATTTGTTAAATCTATATTATTGCTATAGGTATTTAGCCTCCAAAAAATATCACCATTTGATATTTCTTCAGGAGTTACTTGAACATTGTTGTTTTCAATTAATATATATGAGGGATATTCTTTAAATTCCTTTATTGATGTATTATTACTATTTTTAAAAGTATTAGTTCCATCTGAAGCAAAATAATTTATCCCAGAATAATCATCTAATACATTCTGTATTAAGTTATAATTTCTTAAATCATTTTCTATCATATTTTTTTTAATATTTTCTATTTGTGATTTATATTCTTCTCTAAATATTTCTCTATTTTCATTATCTGATAAATTAGGATTATATTTTTTAGATTCATTAATAAATTGATAATATAAATTTTCAGTATTATCTTCTAATTCATTTTCATTAATAGAATTACCTGAATTTATATATTCTTTATTTCTATATTCCTCTAATAGTACGGATAAATTACCTGTTATTCTCTCTACATCGTTATAAAAGCTCTCACTTTCATAATAATTATCTTGAAATAACATATCAGGATTAATATCTCCATTTGACTTTACTATAGTATCAAATACTATATACAATGCCCCAGTAAATGTTGTAATTGCAAGTACAAAAGCTATTATTTTCAAACTATATGAGTAACTAAATTTTTTCGATTTTATATCCAACACCCCACACCACCTTTAAATATTTTGGTTCTTTAGGATTTATTTCTATTTGCTCTCTTATTTTTCTTATATGAACTGCAACTGTATTCTCAGGATTATATGCAGTTTCATTCCATACTTTTTCATAAATCTTATCTATAGAAAATACATTGCCTTTATTCTCCATTAGAAGTTTCAATATTTTATATTGTACAGGTGTAAGTCTTACTTCCTCTCCATCTACTGTAACTCTCTTTTTATCATCTTCTATCATAAGACCACCTGTTTCAAATACATTTTCCTTTTGCTCTATACTTCCAAGTTTTGTATATCTTCTAAGTTGAGATCTTACTCTTGCTATTAGCTCTAATGGATTAAACGGTTTTGTTATATAATCATCTGCCCCCATGTTTAAACCCATTATTTTATCAGTATCTTCTGATTTAGCTGATAACATTATTACTGGTATATTCTTAAATTCTCTTATTTTCATTGTAGCTATTAGTCCATCCATTTCAGGCATCATTATATCCATTATTACAAGATGAATTTCATTTTCCTCTATAATCTCAAGTGCTTGTTTACCGTTATATCCTTTAAATATTTGATGCCCTTCGTTTCTAAGATATATTCCTATAGCTTCTACTATTTCTTTCTCATCATCGCATATTAATATATTCATAATGACTCACCCCATGTGTTAATTTTAGACATATTATATCACAACCTTTATATTTAATTTAACTTAATAATACCAAATATATCTTAAGAAAATCTGAATTAAAATCTTAAGATTTTCTTAAGTTTTTAATATTCATAAAAAAGATTCTTTGATCAGATCAAAGAATCTTTTTTATGAATATTATTTATTTTTTACATTTCCTATTTGCTTAAGTACTATTGAAATAGTACCATCAGTGTTATTTACAAATTCTATTCTTTCTTTATCATCAAAAAACTCTATAGGTACTTTAATTTCTATTCCTGTATCTGTAACTATTTTTTGCTTTCTAAAGTTTTGTCTCTTTATTTTTTCACTTACTTCAAAATTAGTTTCATCTAACCCTTCTTTTTCAATTATACTCATATATTCCTTTTTCATATCTAAATCACTTTTAAATACATCTTTTGCAACACTTTCTATATCAATTCTATCATTTTCTTCTAATGACTTAGCTACTGCTTTTTTTGCTTGTCCTACTTTTACAAAATCACCTTCATAATTATTTTCTAAAAAGTTTTTAGTAGTTTTATTTAATATTTTCACTTTTTCTTTTTCTGACCTTTTACTATTACATTTAAGAAATAATCTTGATAGATAGTATATTTTTTCTCCATTTATTTCATATTCTTTCTCTATTAATTTTATATCTAAAGTTGTTAAATCGATTAAAATACATTCATCTATTTTTTGATTTTCATTAGGTAATGAAGTTCTTTGTTTCACTATAGAATTTACTACTTTTTCTTCAATTTGGTCTACATTATGAATATAAGAATTTCTATAATTCATTTTAAATATAGAAAAGTATCTTCTATCTTCATATGTAAATATACTGAATATAACATCTGCTGGTGGAATATCTACATTTATCTTTATAATATCAAATAAAATCTCTGATAATCGTTTTGTATCCTCTACAAATGTATTTAAATTATGATTTACTATTATATCTTTAATAATATTTTCTCCATCATTAAACCTAGCAGGTCTAAGGGATCCATCTGTAAATACTCTTAAAATATGCTTTTCTAAAAATTCTTCTATATCATCATCTAAAGGGTGCTCTACTTCTGATAATACTGGTATTTCTAAATTATTATCTAATATATGCACTATCATTTTATTTATTTCTAAATCTTTTATTTCCAAATCTTACACTCCTTAAAATATTTAATTGTATAAAATATATTTTATTTTATATTCATATTTATGTCAAAGAAAAATGAACCTTTTTAAGGTTCATTAATTACAACTTTTTCTTCTTATAAATTTAGTTGGTATTATAACTTTTTTAGGGATTTTCCTATTATGTTCAATTCTTTCTACTAATAATCCAACTGCTGTACTTCCCATAAGTTCTGTATGAATCTTTATAGTGCTAAGTGGAGGTGATAAAAATTTAGCTGTAGGTATATCATCTACTCCTATAATACATATATCTTGAGGAATTCTAATATTTGCTTCAAAAAGTGCTCTCATAGCTCCTATTGCTATAGTATCACTTGCAATAAAAAAAGCAGATGGTAAGTTACCTTTAGATATAGCTTTTTTCATTAGTCTATATCCATCTTCACAACTAAATTTACCAATATATATATTTTCTTCATTATATAAACCCTTTTTTTTCATGAAATTAACATAAGTTTTCTGCCTTTCATCTTCTAATGGCTCTAATCTTTCTCCCACATACTCATTCGCACCAATGAAGCCAATATTTTTAAAACCTTTTTTACTAATAAAATTTAATACCTTTAAAACTGCTCTCTTAAAATCTACTACTACAGAATCAAACATATCTTCATCAGGACAATAATCTACAAAAACTATATTATCTGTAAAGTCACGGAATCTTTTTACTTCTTCTAAGCTGAATTTCCCAATTGGTATTATTCCACTTAAATTTTGATATTCACTTAAAGCATAATCATTCTCATTTTTGAAAACAGTTACCACTTCTATATTGTTAAATGAACACTCTTCCTCTATTCCTTTTCTAATTGATAGATAATATATATCTTCTAATTCTTCCTTCTGTGAGTACCAATGAATTACACCTATTCTAATTTTTTTACTAGTATTGCTTTTCCTTTGTTTAGGAGGCTTGTAATTTAATTTTTCTGCTGCTGCAAATATCCTTTCTCGAGTTTCATCAGCAACAGATATACTTTTATCATAATTTAGTACTCTAGATACAGTTGCTGAAGATACGCCTGCTATATCTGCAATATCCTTTATAGTTGCCATATAAATCACTTCCATTCAATAAATTCATACTTTTTTATAATACTCTCATATGGTTCAATTATAACATTTTTATACTCAATTTTTTTATCACTATGGTTATTTATAAATAACCATTTTTTATCTTTATAATATCTTATATATACTTCTAATTCTCTAGGAGAATCTATATGATCTATATCATATTTTTGAATTATTTCTTTAAATATTTCACTTAATATATCCTCATCAACTCCAGCCCCTATATAATATACATTTCCTTTGCCAAATTTATTTTTTGTAATACAAGCTTTGTCACTATAAAAATCATCTGTATATTTATATAATATTTCTGCTGAGTAATTTGTAATTATATCACGCCAAACATTTGCTTTCCCTTTATATCTTTTGTCAAAAGATGATATTTCAACATCTTCCTGTAATGACTCACTATCATCAATTGTTATTCCTGTTAATTCTTTTATTAAGCAAGGGTTTTCTAATCCAAAATATAAATTGTTATTCCTATCCTTTATTCCTGACCTAAAAGAAAATATTACAGTTCCTCCACCTTTTACAAATTGCTCTATTTTCATTTTTAATTTTTCATCTATTATTTGCATAACTGGTATAGCTAATACTTTATATTTTTTAAAATCTTTTTTTATATCTATTACATCTATATTTAAATTTAAATTATAGAAGGGTTTATAAAGTCTCATAAGTTCAGTTGTAAAATCAAACATAATTGATTGCTTTTGTCCTTTCCAAGACCAAGTATTATCAAAATCATAAAGAATAGCAATATCTGACTTAATAGGTGATTTTATTATATCTTCATATTTTTTAATATCTGTCATAAATTCGTTTACTTCTTTATATTTTCTTTTTTCTTTATTATCTGTATCTATTATACCATAACAAAATTGTTCAGCGCCTTTGTTCATGCCACGCCATCTAAAAAATAACATATTTTCACAACCATGAGCCATTGCTTGATATGCCCACATCTTAGCTTGATTAGGGCGAGGTAAATATCCTATTACATTATGACCTTGTGCACCCATAAGCTCTTCTACTATCCAATAGTTTTTATTCTTAAGCCCTCTTACATAATCATGATTCATAGCAATCTCTGCAGGTTCAATAGGTTCTTTTAAACCTCCCCATACTGGATAATTGTCATATGATACAAAATCAAGTTGTTCAGCTAATATATTTTGATCATATGCTTTATCAAAAAATCCTCCAGGTAAATTATGTGTAATGCTTTGATGATCTCCTTTTAAATTATCTACTATATCTATTTGAATTTCTGCAAATTTATTTATAGAATATGACCTAAATCTAGACCAATCTAATTTAAGAGAAGGATTATGAGTTGTTATTGTAGGCTTGGGAATTGGTATTTCACAAAACTCATTATAAGTTTGTCCCCAAAATATAGTTCCATATCCCTTATTTAAATTATCTATATTTTCATATTTATTTTTTAAGAAAGTTTGAAATTTTTTATGACAATTAGTACAATAGCACATATCACTTCCCTCATGCCCAAACTCATTGTCAATTTGCCAAACGATAATATCTTTTTCATCTTTATAATGATTTACTAATCTTTCTACTATTTTTTTTGTATAATTTATATAGGTATCTGAATTAAAACAATATTGTCTTCGACCTCCAAAAACTCTTTTATGTCCAAATTCATTTTCGGATAATATTGATGGTGCTTTCTTTGCAAGCCAAGCTGGAAATGTTGCGGTAGGTGTACCAAACATTATTTTTATATTCTTATTTTTTGCTTTTTCTATAACCTTATCAAAAAATGAAAAATCATACTTTCCTTCTTTTCTTTCAATTAAATGCCAGGCAAACTCTCCAATTCTAATAATATTGCAACCCATATTTTTCATTCTATCTAAATCATTATCTATAAGCTTCTCATCCCAATGTTCTGGATAATAGTCAACACCTAAATACATTTTTATGCCCCCTATACAATAGAAAATTTATATTCAGTTCTTTCATAATAATCTTCATTTGGTTTTAAAACAGCAGGATTCATATTTTCATGATTTATTCCATCTGGTTCATATTGAGCTTCAAAACAAATTCCATCATGTTTGCTTCCTATTTTTCCATATTTTAATTTTTCATCATCAGGAAAATTATAGCTATATATAACTACTGAAGGATAAGATGTAGATACTTCCATTTTTCTTCCACTTTTATAATCAATCATAGTTATCGCATTGTTAGCTTCACTTAATAAAAAAGTATGGTCTAATCCATTTGTAAGTTCCATTTGGAGAAAATCATAATCAAAACTTTCTTTTATTACCTTTTCTCTCCTAAAATCCATGGGAGTATTTTCTACATTTATAAACTTACCAGTAGGTATCATATTCTCATTAAGTTCTAAAAATTGATCTGATTTTAAAGATAAATATTGTTTTTTAATTTTCATTTTATAATCACCTGATAAATTAAAATATGAGTGATTAGTTAGATTACAAAGAGTGGTTTTATCTGTATTTGCATGATATTCTATTATAAGTTTATTTTCTTCTAATGTATATTTTACAAAAGTCTCTAAATTTCCTGGGTAATTTTCTTCCATATCCTTACTATAATAATTAAAAATTATTGATATACTCTTGTTTTGTTCTATTATTTTATATTTCCATATTTTTTTATTAAAGCCTTCAGATCCTCCATGTCCACTGTTCATATCATAATTTTTATTTAAACTATATTCTACTCCTTCAAGAGTAAATTTACCATCTGATATTCTTCCAGATGTTCTACCGATAGTTGCTCCAAAATAAGGAGGATTTTCCATATAATCAACGATATTTTCATATGTTAATATTATATTTTCTTTTTTGCCATTTTTATCAGGTATTAAAAGTTCTACTAATGTGGCCCCATAATTTAATAATTTAATTTCTATTTGTTTATTTTTTATAGTAATTAAATCTATTTTTTTATCATCTATATTTATTTTCTCAATAGAATACATAAACTTTTCTCCTTTTAAAATATATTTAAAGAGGCAGTAAAAATACCTACCCCTTTAGCATATCTATATTATTTTTGCTCCATCTCCTATTTCTGCTATATAGAATTCTGGATCATATCCTATTTTGTCTTTATATTCTTTTTTCACATTTTCTTTAAACTTTTCTATCTCTTCATTATATACTAGATTTACAGTACATCCACCAAATCCTGCTCCAGTCATTCTAGCACCAATAGCACCATTTTCCCATGCTAATTCAACAAGAGTATCTAGTTCCTTTCCAGTTACTTCATAGTCATCTCTAAGTGAAATATGAGATTCATTCATAAGCTTTCCAAATTTATTTATATCACTATTTTCTAATACTTTAGCTGCTTTAATAGTTCTTCTATTTTCATAGACTGCATGTTTTGCTCTTTTTCTATTAATCTCATTTTCTATTAAATGCTTATTTTTTTCAAATTCTTCTTCTGTCAAATCACCAAGAGAATTTATTCTCAATTTATTTTGTAGATCTTTTAGTGCTGTTTCACATTGACTACGTCTTTCATTATATTTAGAATCTGCAAGTCCTCTTCTTTTATTTGTATTTGCAATAACTATAGAAATATTATCTAGTTTTATTGGAGCATATTCATACTCTAATGTATTTGTATCTAGAAGAATTGCATGATTATTTTTACCCATAGCTATAATGAATTGATCCATTATTCCACAATTAACACCAATATATTCATTTTCAGTTACTTGAGAATATTTAGCCATTTGTATTCTATCAATATTTAATTTAAATAAATCTTTTAGTAATAAAGATGTAACTATAGATATAGATGCACTAGAAGAAAGACCAGCACCGTTTGGTATATTTCCATAATATAATATTTCAAATCCTTTATCTATATTTAAGTTTTTATCTTTAAATACTTTAGTAATACCTTTAGTATAATTTGCCCAATCATCTTCTTTGTTATATGAAAGTTGATTTAAACTAGTTTCAACTATCCCAATTTCAGGAAAATTCACTGAATATAGTAATACTTTTTCATCTTCTCTTTTTCTTGCTATTGCATATGTTCCGAAACTTAAAGCACAAGGAAATACATATCCACCATTATAATCAGTATGTTCACCTATTAGGTTTACTCTACCAGGAGCAAAGTAACTATTAATATTATCCTTACTTCCAAATTTTTCAGAAAAGATTTCTTTTAAGTTCTCTATATTCAACTTATAACACCACCTTATTTTTTCATTGCATATTTTCTAGAATCTATTGCTACTGCTATTATAATTATTAAACCTTTTATTACGTTTTGCATATATGGAGTTATTCCTATAAAGTTAAGACCATAAGCTATAACTTGGAATATAAGTACCCCTGTAACTATACCTGATATTCTACCAATACCACCATTAAAGGATAATCCACCAACTATACATGCAGCAATAGCATCTAATTCATACATATTACCAGTATTATTTGTTGCTGTACCTATACGAGCAGCTTCTAATGCTCCACCAAGTCCATATAATAATCCTGCTAATCCAAACACCATTAAAGTATATTTAAATACATTAACTCCTGAAACAATTGCTGCTTCTTGATTTCCACCAATAGCAAATATATTTTTTCCAAATTTAGTTTTATTCCACAATACCCATACTATAGCTGTAACTATTGCAGAATATATTATGAGATAAGGTATCCTTATTATTCCAAGTGAAAAATCTCCTTGAGCAAAATTAGTAAATATAGGGTCAAGTCCTCCTATAGGCTGTGCTCCATATGGAGGTCTGTCAAAGTATATTGAAGTAAGACCATATACTATTATCATCATACCTAAAGTTGCAATAAATGGATCAACCTTGAATTTTGCTACTACATATCCATTTATAAGACTAAAGAGACAAGTTGCAAGCATAGCAATAAGTATAGGTATAAAAATATTAAGTTGAGGTAAATCTGGATACATTTTATATGCATAATCGGGTGCTTGTAAAAGGGATGCTGATACTACTGCTGCAAAGCCTACTTGTCTACCAAGGGACAAGTCTGTACCTTTTGCTACTATTATACCTCCAACACCTAGAGCCATTATTATACGAGTTGATGCTTGTGATAATATATTTGTAAAATTCCTTAAAGATATAAAATCTGGTGACACTGAAACTATAACAATAAAAAGTACTATTAATACAAGATATATAGCATTATTTAACATCCAATTTAATGTATCTTTTAACGTTATATTTTTAAAATCTAATTTTCCACTAAATCTTGACATTCAAATCTCTCCTATCTATAAATATTTAGACGATAATTTTAATATTTCTTCTTGTGTAGTTTTATTTGTATCAACTATTCCAGCTAGTCTTCCGTTACTCATAACAAGAATCCTATCAGTTACTCCTAAAAGTTCTGCCATCTCAGAAGAAACCATTATAACGCCTTTATCTTTATTAGCTAAATCAATCATTAATTGATAAATTTCATATTTTGCTCCTACATCAATACCACGTGTAGGCTCATCTAACAGTAATATTTCAGGTTCTGTAAGTAACCATCTTCCAACTATAACTTTCTGTTGGTTACCACCTGATAATGAACTTATTCTTGTTTTATGACTAGGGGTCTTTACGCTCATACTATCAATAACCCAGTTTGTATCTTTATTCATTTCATTTTCATTTAAAAGGCCTAATTTATTTGTATATTTATCTATATTAGCAATCACAGAATTAAATCTTATATTTAACACTGGAAATATCCCTGTAGCTCTTCTTTCTTCTGTTACTAAAGCAAATCCATTATTTATTGCTTGATTAGAATCTTTATTTTCTATTTTTTTACCATGCAATAGTATTTCTCCACTATCTATATGTCTAATTCCAAATATAGTCTCTATAAGTTCTGTTCTTTTAGCCCCTACAAGTCCTGCTATTCCTAATATTTCTCCTTTTTTCAACTTAAAAGAAACATCATTTATAGATGGCTGAACAGATGCAGTAAGATTTTTAATTTCGAGTATTACTTCACTTGGTTTATTTGTTTTAGGAGGAAATCTATTTGTAAGGTCTCTTCCAACCATCAAATTAATTATCTCATCTGTTGTTATAGAATCTCCTTTTTCAGTAGTTATCCAATGACCATCACGCATTATTGTAACTTCATCTGCAATTTGTTTTATTTCTTCCATCTTATGGGAAATATATATTATACCTACACCCTTGTCCCTTAATGATCTAATTATTTTAAATAAATGATTAACTTCTTTTTCCGTAAGTGATGATGTAGGCTCATCCATAACAATAATTTTAGAATTATATGATACTGCTTTTGCTATTTCTACCATTTGACTTTCTGAAACTGGTAACTTTTCTACTTTGCTTTTTGGATCTACCTTTATATCTAACTCTTTAAATATATTTAAAGTGTCATTATACATTTTTTCTTCATCTATGAAAGGTCCTTTTTTAGGAAATCTTCCAAGCCATATATTATCCATAACTGTAGTAGATTGAACTTGATTTAATTCTTGATGCACCATAGAAACTCCATTATCTAATGCTTCCCTTGAAGATTTAAATTCAATTTCTTTACCTTCCAATAAAATTCTACCACTATCTTTTTTATATATTCCAAAAAGACATTTCATAAGAGTTGATTTTCCTGCCCCATTTTCACCCATTAAAGCATGAACTGTTCCAGATCTAATATTCAACTTTACATTGTTTAATGCTTTAACACCTGGAAACTCTTTTGATATATCTATCATTTCTAATAAATATTCATTTTTACTATTGTTTTTATTAGTCATGAATATTCTCCTTCCATTGATACTTATTAGTTGTAATAAAAATGCATATGCACCTTTAGTATGCATATGCATCTTTTATAGCAAAATATTAATTATTCTCCATAACTTTCTTTAGCTACATTTAAATTATCCTTTGTAATTGCTACATAAGGCACTCTTACATATTTATCATCAATTAATTCCCAATCTGTTCCTTCTGTAACATCTTTACCCGCTGCTGCGTTAAGTGCTAAATCAACAGTAGCCTTTCCTTGATTTCCTGCATCATTAAGTACACTACCTACCATAATTCCTTCTTCTATTTTTGTAAGTGCATCTGGTATAGCATCTACTCCTACTACTGGCATAAACTTATCACCTTCAAAATATCCTTCTCCTTGAAGAGAACTTACTGCTCCTAATGCCATTCCGTCATTATTTGCTATTACATATTCTATATCATCACCATGTTTTGATAACCATGCATCCATAAGTTCTTTACCTTTTACTGAATCCCACATTCCTGTTTGAAGTTCTAATTCTTCAACTTCTATACCTTTTTCTTCTATAGTTTCTATAACATATTTAGTTCTTGCTTCAGCATCAGGATGTCCTGGCTCACCTTTCAATAATACATATTGAATTTTTCCATCACCATTTTTATCCCAATCAGGATTTGCTTTCCAAGAATCAGCTACTAATTCCCCTTGAATTATACCTGATTCTGAAGAATCAGTACCTACATACCAAGTTTTATCATAAGATTGCATATCAGATTCACTTGGCTCTTTATTGAAAAATACTACTGGTAAATCTTCTGATTTTGCTTTTTCTATTATAGTAGAAGCAGCTTGAGGTGTAACTAAATTGATTGCTAAAGCTTTTACTCCTTTAGAAACCATTGTATCAACTTGTTCATTTTGTTTAGCTTGATCATTTTGTGAATCAACTAAAGTTAAATCTGCTTTTCCATCAGCACTTTCTTCTATTGATCTACGTACAAATGACATAAAACTATCGTCAAATTTATAAATTGTAACCCCTACTTGTGGATTTCCTGATGATTCTCCACTTGTTTCTTCATTGTCATCTCCACCATTACCACATGCAGCTAATGAAAAAACTAATGTAACCATAAGTAATATTGCTAAAAACTTTTTCATTGATATCCTCCCTTTAATTTAATATATTATGAAAACGTTTCTTCATAAGTAAATTTTACTAAATGTTTAGTAAATAGTCAAGAGTTATTTTTACCAAAATTTATAAAAAATCCAAGGTCATAGAATATAGCCTTAGATTTTTTATAATAATATTATTTTTTTATCCTCTCACCACTTAAAATTACAGGAGAAATTAATTGTTTTGAATATGGTTTAATCTTAATAGAAAAATTAAAATCATGTGGTTTTAAACTATGTTCTTTTAGTGGTGCTGGTCCACAACTATTGCTGCCAATACCATGTTGTATATAATCAATATTTAATGCTATAAAATCTCTTTTCACTAATTCATTCATATGTTTAGCATTTTCTAAATCTTCTTTAATATAGTTCTGAACACTAAATTCAAATTTTTCATCACTAGATATTAATAATCCTGTTCCTCTATCATCATTAATAGAAATCCACTTAGTATCTGTTCTATTCCCATTTTCCTGAGGATAAACATAATCAGTAAACATATCAGATACATTACTTTCATATATACCAGTCATACTAGCTTCTTTACTATCTATATATGATTCACCAGGTCCTCTACCATACCACTCTACATTTTGTAAATCATTTTGTAATTTCATATCTAAACCTATTCGAGGAAAAGTTTCTGGCAATTTTCCAATAGGCTTTCCATTTATATTTAATACAATATCTCCACTTCCATAAATAATATATTTATATTCATTTTTTATAGCCCAATCACCATTAGGTGGTGAAATATAGGATTTTACACTTATATTGAAAAATTTATCTTGCACATTAGTTTTAATACTATCTATTCTTGTAAGAATATTATTTATGCTTTTTTTCTTCCATTCCTTTACTTGATACATATCATTATCTATAGGAGCTCTCCAAAGATTAAAATTAGGTCCTTCATCAATTATTTGAATCCCTTCATATAAATATTTAGAAATTCTACCTTCTATCTTGTCAAATACTATTTCAAAACCTATTCCTTTTATGATTATATCTATATTTGATTCAATAACTTTTATATCATCCATAGTAGATATATCAGTAAACCATTCCTTCTTTAAAGACAAAGGTAATTTAAAATTTTGCCATGTTATTACATGTCCACTTTTAGACCATTTATTATCCCTATTAGTTATTACTTCCATATTCAGAAATAGATCGGTATATAAACTATATTTTTTATCCATATTAATAGGTATATTTATAATACTTTCTTCTCCTGGTTCTATTTTATTTAAATTTAATATACCACTATTGAATATCTGTTTATCTCCAACAATACTCCAAGCTAAACTAAAAGAATCTAAATCTATAAACTCATAAAGGTTTTTAATCTTTATTCTACCTTTAGATAAATCTTCTTCTATTATCTTGATAGGCTCCATTACTTTTTTAAGCTCTAATAATCCAGGGGTTGGTGTTCTATTTGGTTTTAATAGTCCATCACAACAAAAATTAGAATTATTAGGATAATCTCCAAAATCCCCACCGTATGCAAAATATTCTTTACCCTTTTCATCAATTCTTCTTAATCCATGGTCAGCCCATTCCCAAACAAAACCTCCTTGAAGTCTAGGATATTTATAGAATATGTCCCAATATTCTTTTAATCCACCAGGTCCATTTCCCATAGCATGAGCATACTCACATAATATATGAGGCTTATCACTATCTTCCATCTCACCAAATTCTATCATCTTTTGATGATTAGAATACATTGTACTCATTAAATCAACTACTTTACCTTCTCTATCTTCTTCATAATGAACTAATCTTGTATTATCTCTATTCTTAATCCATTTTGACATAGATATAAAATTACATCCAAAACTTGATTCATTTCCCATTGACCACATAATAATAGATGGATGATTTTTATCTCTTTCTACCATCCTAACTGCTCTATCTATATAAGACTCTTTCCATTTAGGATCATTAGTAATTTTATCGTATTCACCAATTATCTCAAATCCATGGCACTCTAAATCTGCTTCATCCATAACATATAATCCATAAATATCACATAAATCATAAAACCTTGGATCATTAGGATAATGAGCTGTTCTTACAGCATTTATATTATTCTTTTTCATAAGCAAAATATCTTCTATCATATGTTCAATAGGAATTACTCTACCTAAATCAGTATGAGACTCATGTCTATTAATCCCTCTTAACATTATAGGAACTCCATTAAATAAAAAATTACCATTTTTAAGTTCAACTTTTCTAAATCCTACTCTAGAAGGTATCACTTCAATAATATTTTCATATTGATCCTTTAAGCATATTAATAAATTATATAAATTTGGAGTTTCTGCAGTCCACTTTTTTGGATTATTAATATTAATATTTACATTTATTATAGATTTGCTTTTACTATTAATGTCTATATTATTAGTTTGAAAATCAACTATTTTATTTTCTTCATTATCTAATAATAAGTATTCTATATTATAATTTTTTAAGCTTTCTTTCATAGTATTATTTATATTTATCTCAATTTCTAAATTAGCATTTCTATATTTATCATCTAAATCTGTCTTAATGAAAAAATCCCTTATATAAACTGGTGACTTAGCTATTAATGACACATCTCTAAATATTCCTGATAACCACCACATATCTTGATCTTCAATATATGTTCCATCACTCCATTGATAAACTCTAACAGATATTGTATTTCTTTGTCCTCTTTTTATAAATTTTGTAATATCAAATTCTGATGCCGTTCTACTTCCTTGACTATATCCTACTTCTTTCCCATTTATCCAAATATGAAAAGCACTATCTACCCCTTCAAATCTTAAAATAATATTAGAATTATTCCAACTACTTGGAATAAAAAATTTTCTTTTGTAACATCCTGTAGGATTTTTTGATGGGACATTAGGTGGATCTATAGGGAATGGATAAATTAAATCTGTATAATGAGGTATGCCATAGCCTTCTATTTGCCAATTACTTGGAACAATTATATCATCCCAATCATCAGTTTTATAATTATCATCATAAAACATCTCTGGTGATTCTTCTACTGTATTTGAATAATAAAATTTCCACATACCATTTAACAACATAAAATTATTAGATCTTCCCCTTTCATAAGTTAAGGCATCATTTATATTATTATATGTAAAAAAATATGCTCTACTATCTAATCTATTTTTTTGTAATATATTTAAATTATCCCAATCTTTACTTATCACTTTACCCCTCCTATATTTTGAATATTATATATATTTATATTATACACTATTTTTACTAAAATTCACTAAAAAAAGACTATGCTAAGCATAGTCTTTCATTAAAAATTAGCATCTTCCTCCATAGCCATAAGGCATGAAAAGAACTACTAATAATAAAAAGAAGAATAGTAATTCACTACCTTCATTAAATAATCCGCCTAATACTCCACCTTTAGCTTCGCCCATTTACGATTCCTCCTCTCAATACATTATATGTAAACTAATTATATCTGTTACAAATACATTAATTCATAATTTATACTTTATTTTTAGTCTAAAACATTATATAATAATACTTAGTATTAGTATCTGGTACTAAATATTTCTTGGAGGTGTATAATGAATTTACCTAAACTTAAAATTGGAAATTTAATTGCTAAGGTTCCTATAGTCCAAGGAGGTATGGGTGTAGGTGTATCCTTATCTAATCTAGCTGGAACTGTAGCAAAAAATGGTGGCATTGGAGTGATTTCAGGAGTAGAAATAGGGTTTAATGAGCTTGATTACTTTTCAAATAAAAAAGGAGCTAATATAAGAGCCTTAAAAAAACATATAAAAAAAGCAAAAGAAATATCTCAAGATGGAATAATAGGAGTTAACTTAATGACTGTACTTAATAACTTCGAAGAATTAGTGAAAGAATCTATAAAATCAAAAGTTGATATTATTTTTTCAGGTGCAGGATTACCTTTAAATCTTCCTAAATTCACTAAAGACAGTAATACTAAAATTGCTCCTATAGTTTCTTCGGGAAAGGCTGCAAAAATAATTTGTAAAAATTGGGATAGAAAATATAATGTTATTCCAGATGCTATTGTAGTAGAAGGACCAAAAGCTGGAGGGCATTTAGGATTTAAAAAATCTGATTTAGATTTAGAAGAAAATAATTTAATTAATATTGTTAACTCTGTATTAGAGTCTATTACACCCTTTGAAAAAAAATATAATAAATCTATACCTATTATTGCAGGTGGTGGTATTTATAGTGGAGAAGATATCGCTAAATTAATTCAATCTGGAGCATCTGGAGTACAAATAGGAACTAGGTTTGTTGCTACCAATGAATGCGATGCATCTTATGCATTTAAAGAACAAATAATTAATTCTAAAAGAAATGATATTAAACTAATAAAAAGTCCTGTAGGTATGATAGGACGTGCAGTTAACAATAATTTTTTAGAAGAAGTTTCTTTAGAAAGTAGACATCCTAAAGGATGCATATCAAATTGTCTTAAACCATGTAAACCTAATAAAGCGCCTTATTGCATAGCTGATGCATTAATAAATGCACAAAAAGGTAATTTAAAAGATGGATTTGCATTTGCAGGTGCTAACGCTTATAAAGTTAATGAAATAACATCTGTAAAATCATTAATAAATGAATTAATAAATGATGTTAAAAACTATTAAAAAGCACAGAAGAATTTAAATTCTTCTGTGCTTTTTAATAGTTTTTATATCAATTTACTAACTAACTTATCTTGGTTTGAATTTTCATTATTTATTAAAATTACTTTATTCGCTATAGCTTTTACATCTTCTTTATCATGAGTAACAAAAATAGTAGTTATATCTGCTTTATTAAGTATGCTTTTTAATTCTTTCCTTATCTTAGACTTTAATTCTGAATCTAAATTACTAAAAGGTTCATCCATTAATAATACAGATGGTTGAGGAGCTATAGCTCTAGCTAATGCAACTCTTTGCTGTTGACCACCACTAAGCTCATATGGATACCTATCTTTATATTCAACCATATCAATTAATTTTAACACTTCATTAAGCCTTTTATTTTTTTCTTTTCGATTCATTCTATCTAGTCCAAAAATAATATTTTTAGAAACAGTCATATGAGGAAAAAGAGCATAATCTTGAAACACCATACCTATTTGTCTTTTTTCAGGCAAAATATAATTACTATCATCTGCTAATATTTGTTTATTTAATTTAATTGAACCTTTATTAGGCTCTTCCAGTCCTGCAATTAATCTTAAAATAGTACTCTTTCCACTTCCACTTTCTCCTAGTATAGAAAGAATATCTCCTCTATCTATATTCATATTGAAATCATTTAAAATATACTTTTTACTATTTCTATATTTAAAATATAAGTGTTCAATACTTAGAAACAAATTAATCAACCTCCTTATTCTCTAATTTAAATAAGGCATATATAGCTAATGCACTAATAATAATTATTATGATTGATGAAATTGATGACTCTTGAATCATTTCATCATTTGCATACTCAAAAGATTTTGTTGCTAATGTATTAAAATTAAATGGTCTCAATATTAATGTAAGAGGTAACTCTTTTAATATATCTACAAACACCAATATAAATGCTGTGATTATTGCTGGTCTCAACATAGCTAAATCTACCTTAAAAAAAGTAGTAGTTATATTTTTTCCAAGAACCTGTGATGCTTCAAAAAATTGTTTACCTATTTTATCAAAACCAGATTCTATTGGATTAAATCCTATTGCTAAAAATCTAATTACATAAGCAAATATCAACATAAATAAACTTGTACTTAAAATTAATTTAGAAGACTGTTCTCCAAATAATCCATATATATTATAAAGTATATTGTCTACTTTAACTAATAACAATATTACAGCCATTGCAATTACTGCTCCTGGAATAGAGTATCCTATAGATGTTATTTTAGAATATATTTTTGATATTATACCTTTTTCTATTCGAGTAAAATTTGATATGATTATTGCAATAAAAAGTATTATTAAAGTTGAAATTATTGAAACAAATAAAGAGTTCATTATTAATTTTATAAATTCAAAATCTAATACATTTCTAAAGGACATTATACTCCACTGTATTAGTTGCAATGTAGGTATAATAAAACCTAACGAAAGAACTATTAAACTATATGAAAATACAACCCACTTCTTAAACCCTTTTAATTTTTGTCTATTTATAGGCCTTATTTTTGAATTGCTAAAACTATATTTTCTTCGTCCTCTTATTAATTTTTCTATAATAAAAGTTAAAAATACAATCATTAATAAAATAGAAGAAAGACGGATTGCAGAATCTATATCTCCCATAGAAAACCAAGCTTTAAATATAGCTGTACTAAAGGCTGGAATCCCAAAATACTTTACAACTCCATAGTCATTTAAAACTTCTAGAATTACTAAACTAACTCCACCAATTATAGCTGGTCTAGATATTGGTAATAATATTTTTAAAAATATTTTAAATTGAGAATTGCCTAATATTCTACCGTTTTCTATCAAATCATAAGATTGTTTCTCTAAAAATGATCTAGTTATCAAATATATATATGGATAAAGAAATATTGAAAATATAAATACTGCTCCATTAATATTCATAATATCAAAATATTTTTGATCTACACTAATTTTTAAGGTTTCTCGTAAAAACGTTTGTATTGTTCCTGTATAATCTAATATTCCACTATAAGTATATGCTCCAATATATGATGGTATAGCCATAGGAAGAACTAAAGTCCATTTCATGAATTTCCTTAAAGGGAATTCAAATACAGTTACAATCCATCCTAGACTAGTGCCTAATATCATACTAATTAAACCAGTAAAAACGATTAATTTAGTAGTATTTATCAAATAATCTTTTAATAAATATTCTTTTATATGGGTCCAATTTTCATTAGGACCATTAAATAAATTTTGTATTATATTTAAATTGGTTACTACTATAATTAATATAATTATAGTACTTATTACTGACCAAGCATTTATATGATTCTTCATTCGACTCATTAATTTCATCTTTACACTTCCTATAGCAAATTCATAAAAATTAATATATTACTTCCAACCAACTCTATCAAATATTTTAACAGCTTCAGAGTTATATTCTCCTAATATTGATAAGTTTATATCTTGAGCATTAAAATTTCCCCAAGACTTTAGTAATTCTGATGGTTCTACATTTTTATTAACTGGATATTCATAATTTGCTTCAGCGAATTCTTTTTGAGCTTTTTCACCAGATAAAAATTCAATTAATTTTAAAGCATTTTCTTTATTTTTAGAATTTTTTGTTATTCCTGCTCCACTTACATTTATATGTGTACCCTCAGTTTCTTTATTAGGGAAAAACACACCTATTTTATTTGCAACTTCCACTTCTTCTGGATCAGAAGAATTTAACATTTTGCCTATATAGTAAGTATTCATTATTGCTAAATCACCTTCTCCAGCTACTATAGCTTTAGCTTGATCTCTATCATTTCCTTGTGGTTTTCTAGCCATATTATTAACTATACCTTCTGCCCATTTTTCTGCTTCTTTCTCTCCATATAATTCAATAAATGAAGCTAATAATGATTGATTATATATGTTTGAAGATGATCTAACTAATATTTTTTCTTTCCACTTATCTGAAGTTAAGTCTTGATATGTGGATAATTCTTCAGGACTAACTCTTTCCTCTGAATAAACTATAACTCTTCCTCTAATTGTTAACCCATACCATGTATTATCTACATCTTTTAAGTTTTCAGGAACATTTTGTGATAAAACATCACTCTCTACCGATTGAAGTAAATCTTTAGACTTTGCTCTATGCAATCTTCCAGCATCAGCAGTTATAAGTACATCAGCTTCTGTAGATTCCCCTTCTCTAGATAGCCTTTCAATTAATTCATCTGATTTTGCTTTTACTATATTAACTTCTATCCCTGTATCTTCTGTGAATGCTTCATATAAAGATTCATCTGTATCATAATGTCTATCTGTATATACATTAACAGCTCCCTTACTTTCTTGATTTTTTGAACTTGTTGTATCTGAATCTTCTACAGATGACTCATCACTACAACCTATGGCTAATAGTGAAGTTAAAAATAACGTGAAAATTAATATTATTTTTTTCATAGTACCCTCCTAATTATTATATATTCATTAATTGATATTGTATATTTTTTGATAATATCTATCAATTAGGTATTTACTATGATAATATACTTCTATTTATACTGTCAAGTAAAAAAATAGATCTATAAGATTTTATCTTATAGATCTATTTTACGTTCTAATATATATCCTGTAGTAAATAAAAATGCTACAAAGAGTATTAAAGTAAATATTAATGAAGGTATATTTATAGAAAGTGCTTCTGACATTGTACTCATATCTAAATTAACATTATTAAAAGTAAGGTTTTTTTGTAAAGCTTCACTATTTATTGTTATATTTAACGGTAGATATGTTATCAACAAATAATCGATATAAGATGTAGCTGCAGTAATTGCTATAAATACTATAAATGATATAAACTTACCAATCTTTTTAACCCCTAGAGCTGCTTTACTTATAGCTATAGAAAAATAAACACTCATAACAAATATTATTGAATCTAAAATACCTAATAATGCAACTATAATAAATTCTGGAGTTAATAAAAATTTATTCACATCTCTGAGTATAGTTGTTAATATTGGTTGTTCAATTAAATTTGAATATTTATTTAATATAAAGTAAACAAATATTAATTGTATTAAAGTATATACTGCATACCAAAAAATAGTTACGATTAATTTAGATAATACAATAGAATTTCCTGATACAGGTAAAGTTAAAGTAAGGTACCCTCTATCTTCATATACTTCTTTACTAAATGAACTTACAAAGTAAAATAGTATAGCTACATTCCCTCCAATAAATCCTAGTGTAGTTAAAAATATTGTTCTTCCTACAGTATCTACATCAGCTGTTAAGTAAGTAAACAAACTTAAAAGTGTAAGTGTTATTACTACAACTGAAATAAATTTAGTACTACCTCTAATTTCATATTTCATTAAATTTAACATTACTTAAAAACCTCCCTATATAATTCATCTACAGACATATTTCTTTCATTTCTTAAACTTTCCACATTTCCATTTAAAACTATTTCACCATTTTTAAGAAATGCCACTTCTTCAAACACTCTTTCAAGATCATGTACTAAGTGAGTAGTTATTAACATTGAACTATCTTCATTATAATTATTAATTATAGCATCTAGTATCTTTTCTCTTGCCACAGGATCTACTCCTGCAATAGGCTCATCTAATATATATAATTTTGCATTTCTTGATAATACTAATGTTAAATTCAACTTTTCTTGCATTCCTTTAGATAGCTTTGTTACTTTCATATTTTCTTCTAACTCCATAAATTCTAAAAGTCTTTTTGCTTTTTCTCTATCAAAGTCATTATAAAAATCATCAAATAAATCAATAGCGTCTTTTATCTTCATCCATTTATATAAAAAATTTCTATCAGGTAAATATGACACCATAGATTTAGTTTCTGTTCCTGGTTTCTTTCCTGCAATATATACTTCTCCTTTAGATTGTGTAAGTATCCCCATAAGAATTTTAATCATAGTAGTTTTCCCACTACCATTTGGTCCTAGAAGTCCAATTATCTTACCTTTTTCAATATTTAGATTCACATCTTTTAAGGCAGTTTTTTTCATGTATTTTTTCGTTAAATTTTTCATTTCAACAATATTACTCAAATTAATTTCCCCTTTCTAATTCTTCATTTATTATATTAACTATTTCGGTTTTATTAAAACCTAATTCCTTCATATTATCCAAAAAGGAACTTATTATTTCTTTACATAATTCATCTTTTAAATTAAACATTATTCCCTTATCTTCAGTCACAAATGTACCCATACCTCTTTTTGTGAAAGTAATATTTGACCTTTCAAGTTCACTATATGCTCTTTGCACTGTGTTTGGATTAACTTTAAATTTTTCTGACATGTCTCGTACTGATATTATCTTATCTCCATTTTTTAATTCCCCTTTTGCTATAAGTCTCTTTATATAGTTCATTATCTGAATATAAATAGGTATATTATTATTAAAATCCATATAATCCCTCCAAGGGTTTTATTGTTATATATCAATAGTACACTATGTCACTAACAATGTCAATAATAAATATCACAATTAAAATCCATGTAATCCCTCCAAGAGTTTCAATGTTATATATCAATAGTACACTACATCACTAACAATGTCAACTAAAAATGTAGCCCAAATTTAATTTTTTTAAAATAATATGATAAATATCACAATTAAAATTCTTAATTATTGGTATAATTATATTAGGAACAATTTTTGAAAGGAGATAGTTTATGAATTCAATAGATGTTTTAGTCAATGAACATAATAATATAAAAAGAGTTTTAAAAATCATTAGGTGTATTTGTGTAAATATGGTAGAAGGAAATAAAGTAGAGATAGATGATTTTTCAAAAATTATTGATTTTATCAGAAATTACGCAGATAAATATCATCATGGTAAAGAAGAAGAAATGCTATTTAAATATATGCAAGAAGATTTATCTTCTGATATAGGTGAAGGACCTGTTAGAGGGATGTTCATCGAGCATGATTATGCAAGAAGTTTTATTATGAACTTGGAAATAGCTATAAAAAAATATAAAAGCGGTAATACCGAATCCAAAGTAGATATAATTGCAAATGCTATAGGATATGCAAATTTACTAAATAACCATATCCTTAAAGAGGATAATGTGATTTACAAATATGCTATAACTCATCTACCTAAAGAAACTATAAATAAAATGAATAAAGAATTTGAAATCTTAGAACAAAAACAAGAAAATATAGAAAAAAGAAAAAAATATATAGATTTAATTGAAAAATTAAGTAAAAAATATAACTGCTAAGATTATAATCTTAGCAGTTATATTTTAATAATATGGACTTCCATAACCAGGATAATTATAGTAATCACGATCTCTATATCTTGGATAATAAGGTCTTCTACGTCTATTAAATAGTGACCCTAATAATATTAAAGATATAAAGTCTCTAAATATTCTTCGCCTTCCATAATAAGGTCTTTGCATATTTACTCCCCTGCTCATAACACGTCTTTCCCTTATGTCCTCCTCTATTTCAGGATACTCTTTTATCATATCATCATATATCTCGTCTATCATTTTCTCTAATTCTTCTTCTGTTGGCATTTCATCCATATCACTATATGGATAGTATTTCATTATAGTATCTTCTACTTTAGGATAAAGCTTTCTGTAAATATCAGGATAAGGTATAGTTCCATTCATAAAAAAATCCTCCTCTACATTTTTTCCTTCAATATATATTATGTGAAGAAGATTTTTTTGTGAATATATTATGCTTATTAATATTTTTTATCTATTAGTATCCCGGAATATTCAATATCATTATGAGTATATCCTTTAGAATCATTACTAATATCAGGTATTTTTATAGATTTAAATTCATAATATAAAACTTCCATTAATTCCTTTAAAGGTTTTAAAGAACTCTCTAGTTTTTCTAAGGTTTTAATACTGTCTATAAACTTATAAGTATCTAGCTTTAATATTTCCTTGTTTTCAATGCTTATACCAATTTTAAACAATTGTTCTTTATAGTTTTTTACTATGTTTTTTATCTTAATATTATAAGTCGTATTAAACTCTTTATCTATTATCTCTAAGGACTCTAAAGTTTTATTATATTTTTCTAATAGTTTTTTCATATTGTATGCTCCATAACTATTATTCCTTTGAAGTGCTTTAATTTCCTTTTCGAGACTTATTTCATTGTGATAAAACCTATAATAATGCTCTTGTAGCCTTTCTAAATTATCATAAAATTGATCTGATGCTATAAGGTGATTGGCATTAGAATAAGAAATATTATTTTCAGTCTTGCTTGTAGCCTCCACCCTTTTTACCCCTATGGTACTTAATACTTGTCTATTCCTTTCAACAAAACTACCATGTATTCTTCTTTTACTTCTTGAAGTACTAGATACTGAAGCCATTAGAACACTTCCCCTCATCTTTTACTTCTTTATACCCCTAAATTTTAATTTTTAACTATATTTATGCTACTTCATCAGGAATATATCCTTTAAATTGTGATTTATATAATTTAGAATATAATCCTTTATTATCAATTAAGTCTTCATGTGTACCTACTTCTTCTATTCCTTTATCTGTTAGTACTACAATTTTATCTGCATTTTTGATTGTAGACAATCTATGAGCTATTACTATAGTTGTTCGTCCCTTAGATAATTCTTCTAATGCTTTTTGTATTTTTATTTCAGTTTCATTATCTAAAGCACTAGTTGCCTCGTCAAGTATTAATATTGGTGGATTTTTAAGGAAAACTCTAGCTATAGAAATTCTTTGCTTTTGTCCACCAGATAATCTAACTCCTTTTTCTCCAATATATGTTTTATATCCATTAGGTAATGATATAATAAAATCATGAATATTAGCACTTTTTGCTGCTTTTATAACTTCCTCATGTGTAGCATCTGATCTACCATAAAGAATATTTTCTTCAATAGTACCAGTAAATAAAAACACATCTTGTTGTACAAATCCAATATGTTCTCTTAATGATTTTATTTTGATATCCTTTATATCTATACCATCAATAGTTATACTTCCTTTATCTACTTCGTAAAATCTTGGAATTAAGTTACACAAAGTTGATTTTCCACCACCTGAAGGCCCTACAAGTGCCAATGTTTTTCCACTAGTTATATCTAAATTCATTCCTGCAAGCACTGTTTCTTCTTCATCATACGAAAATGTTACATCCTCAAATTTTATATCCCCTTTAACATTATCTAACTCCATTGCATCATTAGAATCAATTATATCAGGTTTAACTTCTAATATTTGTAAAAATCTTTCAAAGCCAGTCATGCCTGATTGAAACTGCTGTGTAAATTGAGTAAGTCTCCTAATTGGTTGCATAAAGAAATTTATAAATAATAAAAATGCCAATAAGTCAGGTATATTCATAGTACCATTATATATAAAAATACCTCCTACACTTACAACAACTAAATTCAACATATTTATTAAAAAATTCATTCCTGTAAAGAATTCTGCCATAGATTTAAATGCATATTCTCGTGAATCTTTAAACTCTCTATTCCCTAATTCAAATTTATACATTTCATATTCTTCATTTGTGAAAGATTTAGATACCCTTATACCAGATATACTATCTTCAACTTGAGCATTTACATTAGCTATTTTTCTTTTCACTTCTCTAAATGCTTCATTCATTTTCTTCCTTTTTTTCAACGCAAAAAATAACATTAAAGGTACAAATATAAATACTACTAATGTAAGTGGAACATTTATAGTAAACATTAAAATAAAAGATCCTATTAGCATTATAACTGATAAAAATAAATCCTCAGGACCATGATGAGCTAACTCTGATATTTCTCTTAAATCATTTACTATTCTAGACATAATATGACCTGTTCTTACTTTATCAAAATAACTAAAAGGTAATGTTTGAAGGTGAGAAAACAAATCTTTTCGCATATTTGCTTCCATTCTTGCACCAACAACATGTCCCCAATAATCTACTATATAATTAAACAATGCTCTTAATATAAAAAGTAAAATTAAAGTTCCTGTAATTATATATAATTCCCTCATTTTTCCGTTTGGTATAATATCATTAGTTAACTCACGTGTTACCATAGGAAATACTAAATCAATCAAAGCCATAAAAAAAGCACATACCATATCTAATATAAATAGCTTTTTGTGTGGCTTATAATATGATGCAAATTTTCTTAACATTTTCATCTCCCCTTCATATATCTTCTATATATAGTTTAATTCTATTAATTATAGAAGTCAATAATATATTTAGAGAGTCTAAATAAATATAAATGATACCTTAAATTAAGGTATCATTTATATTTATATTTATATATTTTCTTTCTTTCTGATTTTTCTCTTAGTTTTAGGATTTATACCATATTTCTTTCTAGATAATTTAGATAACCAGTACATAAGACCAAATAATAAAGTTATTCCAAGTGGTATAAGTATTAATGGTGTTATGTTAAATTGTCCCCATAATAGATACATAAATACTGCAACTATTGCTGTAGTTATTGCATAAGGTACTTGTGTTGAAACATGATCTATATGGTCTGCTCCTGAAAATATTGATGCAAGTACAGTTGTATCTGATATTGGTGAACAATGATCTCCAAATATAGCTCCTGAAAATACTACTCCAGCCATAGCTACAGATAAATATGCATCATTAGTTAATGCATAAGCAAGTGGTATAGCTATAGGGGTAAGTATTGTCATAGTTCCCCAAGATGTACCTGTTGCAAATGAAATAAGCATACCTAAACCAAATATTAACATTGGTACAAATACAAATGGTAAATTCGGAGGTATTGCTTTTACTATGAATTCATCTAATTTCATCTCTGCAGTTATTGACCCTAAACTCCATGCCATTACAAGAATTACACAAGCAAGTAACATAAGCTTAAGACCATCTACAAAAGTATCCATTGCTTCAGATAATGTCATTATTTTTGTGGAAAGTGCCATTACTATACCAGTTATAGACATTGCAAATGCTCCCCAAAGTAAAGCTTTTGCTGGATCAGAAGCTCCCAATATATCAGTTATGCCTCCTGCACCTCTACCTGTAAACCAAAAACCAAATAGTGTAACACCTACAAGTACTATTAAAGGTAAAAAGAATGTTATAAGCATTGGTTTTGTATCCTTTGGCTCACCTAATTCATAATTAACATCAAGCATTGGTTTTGCACCATCACGAACTATTTTACCTTCTGTTACAGCCCTATGTTCCGCTTTAAGCATTGGACCAAAATCTCTTCCTGTTATTACAAGCATACCTACAAGTAATACTGCAAATATACAATAAAGATTTAACGGTATACTATAAAGATATGCTGTGAATGGTTGTATACTATCTATACCTGCTGTTTCCATACCTGTCTTTACCATACCTATTTGAAATGCTATCCAATCTGATATAAAAAATGTTGCAACTGGTGCCGCAGTAGAATCTAATATGTAGGATAATCTTTCTGAAGATATTTTATGTTCTTCTGAAATATCTCTAAAAACATTACCCACTATTGCAGCATTTACATAATCATTAAAAAATATTACAATACCAAGTATCCAAGCCCCTATTCCAGCTGCCTTTCTCGTTTTAATCTTTTTTCTTGCCCAAGCAGTAAGAGCTTCACTACCTCCAAGTCTCCAGATAAATGCTACCCCTGAACCCATGAGTAGATTAAATAATAATAATGATGCATTCCATTCATCTGTAATAGAACCTACTACTGTATCCAAAGTATATACAGTACCAGAAAAAGGATTCCATCCAGAAATTATAAGTCCTCCTGTAAATATACCTATAAATAAAGAAATTAATACCCTTTTTGTGATAAATGCTAATACTATTGCTACTAGTGGTGGAATAATGGCTAGCCACCCATAATCCATAAATTATCACTCCTCCTATTATTTATTTGAAAATTTCTTTACTTAATATATATTCTACATAAATTATTAAATTCCTTTAATTTTTTAGAATATTTTTTATTTACAGTTTTTTTGATGATTACAATATATACATTTGTCTGTATTTTTACTATAATATAATTCTTCATTATGCGTGTTTACAAAAGTAATAAATTTTTTTATTTTATTCAAGTTCTCGTTTAAAGCATCTTCTGATATATCAATATCCATATATTCTCCTGTTTTAAGTAACATAATTCTAGCTTTTTCCACATTAATTTTATATAGATCCTTTACAACTGAAGTATATAATTGCATTTGTGTAGAATATTGCTCTAATATATATTTTTTATTTTTTACATCATTAGTTTTAAAGTCAATTATCGTTGCTCTATTACCATCAACTATTATTTTATCAATAACACCGGATAATTTAATATCTAATATATTATAATAAAAATGAATTTCATTGTATTGCTTTTTATTATGAAAGTCATTCATGTCTATGTAATTATTTATATATGGTAGAATTTCATTTATTTTATCTGCTGTAATATTTATATTTTTTTCTTGAAAAACCTTTTTAATTAAATTATACTTATCTATGTCTGGATTATATAATTCACATATTCTATGAACTAAAACTCCTTTTTCAATACTAGATAATGTATTATTCATATTACCTTTAGAGTTATTAAAATTAATTACAGGACTTTTTTTATAATATTCATAATAAAAGCTTCTCTGACAATTTTTAAATTTCATATAAGCACTTATACTTAATGTTTCAAATTTCTTTTTTATACTATTATTTATATTAATTAAAGGAAATATATTTGTATCTATATCTCTTTTTTTCAAATGACTTTCTTGAAAGTTCTTTACTCTTGATATTTTCTCATATTCTAAATCTATATTATTTATATATTTTATATTTTCAGTAGATATATTTTCTTCTATCATTGATTTAAAAGAATTTTTATAATTTCTTCCTAAAGATTGAGATCCAAGTATTAGCTTTTCTTCAGCACGAGTCATAGCCACATACAATATTCTTTTATTTTCTTCAAAGTCTTCAATGATTTCATTTTCTAATATATTAGAATAAATAAATGATAATTCCTTTGATTTTTTTTGATTTTCATCTATATGCTTTATGCCTAAGCCTTTATATTTTGAGAATAAAATATCTGAATTATTATTTCTAAAAGGTTTTGAAGTTTGAGGTATAATTATTACTTTAAACTGTAAACCCTTTGATTTATGAATAGTCATAATACTTACACCTTTAGAATCTAAACTATTCACATTGTCTTTTTCAATATCTTGTCCATATTTTTTAAAGTCATCTATATATTTTATAAATTCATTTAACTCTAGATTTTCTTCATATACTAATTTTTTTGTAAAATCAATAAACTTCTCTATATTAGATATCTTTTGTATATTATCATCTAATAGCAAGCAAGTTTCTTTAAATTTAGTTGTTTTTAAAAGTTCTATTAATAATTCGTCTACCCTTAATATTTTTTTAAGCTTATTAAATCTTTTTATAATTGAATAAGCAAATTCTAATTTATCCTTTTCTTTGTTTTCTATAAAATCTTCATAGTAATAAAAATGTTTATATAATGTACTATCTGAAACTCCTATCATAGATGATCTTAAAAAGCCTATAAAAGAAATTATATCATCATTATTATTAATAGCTTTCAATGCATTCATTATATCTACTATCTGTTCTAAATATAGCAACCCTTCACCAGAAAAATTTGAAAAAGGTATATTATATTTTTTAAAAGCTGATTCATATAATGAAATATCTGTCATACTTCTAAAAAGCATTGCAAAATCCCTATAATTATATTCTCCTTTATCAACTGATAGCTTAATTCTTTTAGCTATTAAATCAGCTTCAATTTTTTTGTTATATTCACTTTTATTTTCATCATTTGGAATTTCAATTTCATCATTCTTTAAAATTTCCACATCTATTTCATTCTCAGTAGATTTATTTGAATTAAGTACTTGATATTTACCTCCCATTAATTTTATAAAGAAGTCATTTATTACTTTCATTATTGTGTTTACAGTTCTAAAATTATCATCTAAATTAATTATTAATTCGTCATTTTTATTAGAGATATCCTTTGAAACTTTATCAAATATTGATACATCTGCCCCTCTAAATCTATATATAGATTGCTTAGGATCACCAACTACAAATAAATTATTTCTATCTAAAGCTTTATTTAATGAACATAATTTATATAATATATTTTTTTGTAAATTATCTGTATCTTGAAATTCATCTATCATTATATATTTAAATTTATTTATATAATGATTTAGTATATTTTTATTATCAAATAATTGTAAAGTCAATATTTGTAAATCTTCATAATCTAATTTAGATAATTTTTGTTTTTTTTCACTATATTTTTTGTCTAATAATTTTAGTATATAAAAAGTAAATATATATATATCTTTATTTAATTTTTCTAACATTACTAATAAATTATTAATAACACCTTTGACTTCATCTATATTCTCTTGTAACTTCTTGTTTTTTCCTAGATTTTCCTTTATATATGCAATATTAAATAAATCTTCTTTTTTTATTTCATTACTCTGTTTATTATAAAACTCTAACCATATTTCATCATTTTTTAATTTAGCTAACTTTGAATTTTTACGTGAATTTTCTATTAAATATAATACTTTTTCTTTTATATCACCTAAGTTTGAAGAATCTATTTTCAAATTCTCAATATTTTCAAGGGTTAAATTTTCTATATAATTTATATCCTTACCTGTAGTTCTTATATCTAAATAGATTTTTTTTAAGGTCTGTATTATATTGTCCGTATGCATACTTTCTTCTATAGAAAAAGGAGTGAAATACTGTAAAAATTTATATATTTGATTGTCTTTCTCTATTTGTACAGTAAATATATCATTTAAAATTTCTTCAATAAATTTATTCTTTTCATATTCTTCTAATATCTTAAAATTTGGTTGTACACTACTTTCAATAGGATTTTCACTCAACATCTTTGAACAAAACGCATGAATTGTTGATATATTAGCCATTTCTAAGTCTTCATATATTCTTTTCCAATACTCTTTTTCTTTAGATTCTTCTTCTATTTTTTCTATTACTCTTTTTCTAATTCGTTCTTTCATTTCACCTTGGGCTTTTTTAGTAAATGTAATAGCAACAATAGATTCAATTTCGCTATATTTATCTAGATTGCCATTTTCTAAAATTTTTATATATCTATCTACTAAAACTTTTGTTTTTCCACTTCCTGCTCCTGCATTTACAGCTAAATTTTCATTTATTGTATTAATAGCTTGTTTCTGGCTCTCTGTAAGTTTTATCATACTCTACATCCTTCCCATCTATTCTTTCCTTATTGTATCTACATATTTCTTTATAAGGGCAATAAGGGCTACATTCTTGAGGCTTTACAAAAAAATCACCTGATTTTATACCATGAATATATCTATTGATTTTGTCTTTAGTTATTTCTATAATATCCTGCCATTTTTCTTCATTTAAAGTTTTCTTTTCACCTAGTATATCTTTAGACTCTTTTTTAGCTAAAATATTTATATACTTTTTATCATTTAAAACTATATATCCTCCTGATAATATTTCATAACCTCTCTTCTTCATAGCCATTAAATATATAGGTAATTGAAGGCTTGTCCCTTTCTCAATATCTTTTAATTTTAATCCCTGAGAAGTTTTATAATCATATATTATTATTTTTTCATCTTTTATATCTATTCTATCTATTTTTCCTAATAATTTCACATTAAAATATTCAGTTTCTAAAATGAAATCTTCTTTATAACCAAATTTATATTCAAAAAATTTAGGATAAATTTGCTTTTCTTTTAATCTATTTAAATCTTGATATAAAAACTCTAAAATAACTTTTTTCATAAACTCTATTCTTAAATTCCACATTTTATTTATATTTTTTATTTGTAATTCATTTTTTACTATCCTTATAAGTATTTTAGTTACAATATCTTCTATATTTTTAATTTCAACAATTTTATTATCAATATAATCATAAATTTTATTTTTATATCTAGAATAAAATTCTGCTAATACCATGTGATAAATATTTCCTTTATCCCTATTGTCAAAATCTTTCTCTTTTTCTTCCTCATTAATATTTAATACATATTTAAAAAAGTATTTCATAGGACATTGTCCATATGTTTCAAGACTAGTTATACTAAATGTTTTATCAATAAAATTATATTCTTCATTAATATTTCCATCAAATTCACTAAATTCATGGGAATTTCTTTTAAACTCTACATTAATATTGCTCATTATTTTAGATATAGCATATTTATCTATAGTATTATACATATTAATTTCACGAGACATATCTTCACCTTTGGAATATCTATATAATATATTTTGAAGTAATTCTTCATTATTATATAGATTTATTAAATCTTTTTTAAATATATAATCACTGTTTATATTTTCTATATATTTATCATCTAAACCTATATTTTTAGATACTTCCTCTATAAAAATAGATGGTATTGAAAGTTCAGATGTATTTTCATTACAATATGATAGTACTAATTTTGATTTTGCTCTAGAAATTGATATAGCAAATAATAATTTCTCTTTATCATATATTTCTCTATTAGATGGATATATAATCCCTTTTCTATTTAATAAATTCATGTTTTTCTTATTAAAAAACCAATTATTTTTCTTTGTTTTAGGATAATTACCTTCACTTAATCCTAATATATATATATTTTCAAACTCCAATCCTCTTGATAATGAAGGGCTTATTATATGTACTCCATTCTTATCTTTTTCTTTTATTATTATTTCTTCCTCTTTAAACAAGTCTTTTAATAAATTCATAAAGTATTTTATATCAAAATTATTATTTGGAATAATATCAGTATAAGTTTCCAATTTTTCAAATATCATATTTAAATTATTAATAAAGGCTACATCTCTATAATATATATCTTCATCCTTATGTAACTGATATAATTCTTCTATATTATCTTTTATTTTATAATCTATTAATAAAGTGTTTAGCACTTTTATAATATCTTGTGGATATCTTATTGAATTTAACTCAGGTATTTTTTCTAATAATATATTAATTTCAGATTCTATTATTTGGATAGTTTCTAATTGTTGATTATGTTTTTTGTCATTAGATGCATTTATTAAATAATTTAATTTTTCCTTTTCTTTAGATATTGCAATATGAACATTACTTTCGTTATAATTGTCGTATAGATAATTTAATCTCTTCTCTATAATTTCTTCAGATATATTATAATCTATATTTAAATAAGGTGACTTTAATACTTTAACTACATTTCTTATATTATTATCATTTATTAAATCTAATATATTTAATATATCTCTTGCTATAGGTATATTAAACATTTTTTCTTTTTTATCTAAATTACAAGGTATATTATAACTATTTAACTTTTCTCTCATCAATTTACCATAATTATTTAAATCATCAGTAATAACAGCTATTTTATTTGGAAGTATTTTACCTAGTACATCCTCTTTTATATCATTAGCTATTTTCATAATTTCCAAATTCAAATTATCTGCTCTTATTATATTTATTTTACTAGTATCAACATTTTCATTCTTTTTATTAGAAAATAATTCAATTCCTAATTTATCAAATAAATCTTTTTGGTCATTTTCCTTTTGTTTTAATATAAAACCTAAATCTTCTAATCTTTCTATTGTTTTTCTTATAGTTATATATTCTTTATCTGTTTTATATGGAATGTTTATTAAAATATCTATATTCATTTTGGACAATTGCTTAATCATTTCAAATTCTTGTGATCTAAAGTCAAAAAACTCATCTATTATTATTAATTCTAAGTTTTCAAAAGCACTTTTATTTTTTTCGAAATTATTTATTGATTTTAAAAAAACTTCTTCTTTATCTAATAAATTATTGTTATATAAAAATAATTGATATTCTTTATAAATATAAAATATCTCTTTGAACTTTATATGTTGATTTTCTTCAACCTTTATATCTTCAGATTTTACTAAAGATCTTTTTATTTCACCTATTATATAAATTAAAGATTCTATAAAACTATCATTTTTTATTATATCTTTATAATATTTAATTTTTCCTTGTTGCTCTAATTTTTTTAATATATCTTTTAATATTATTTTCTTTGCTATATCTTGTATCTCAGTATAAATTGATTTATCAATTAATTTATCTACTATGTCATCAAATGTTATTACATTTAAGTTAAATGCTCCTTTAACTTCACTCAATAATAATTTTCTATATTTCATAAGCAAGTCTCTAGAGGGAAGTATGTAATTCATTTTTTCACAATTATTATTACTTATGTATTTTCTTGCCTCATCTATTAATTTATTTTTAAAATTATTATTTATATCACCAAAGAAAATTATTTTTCTACTCATTTTGTACCTCCAAAAAATTTATAATATAATTATACTAAAGTTTTAATTTATTTCCAAAAAAATAATCCCCTTATATAAGGGGATTATGCAGAAAGTTTATATTCTCTAAATATAGAAACTATATCATCTACATTATATTTGCTTGTTTTATCATAAATTAATGAATCTAATATCCTTTTTAATTTAATTTCAAATTCATCGGCATTTGGATTATCTAAATGAAATGGATTTTTTACTATATTTAATTCTAATAATAATTCCCAGAACGTTCTATAACTTACAATTTCTAAAGTTGAAATAGGATATTCTTCAATAAATTTATGTTTGTCTATTTTACAAGTTTTTTTGTATAGTTTTCTTGTTATATAACTTTCAGTATCTTTTAGTTCTAATAGACTATTATAATATTCCTTTGCTATTTCTCTTTTATTAATAATCATATAAATGCCTCCTTATATCTCAAAGTAAATATTAAAACGATTATAACATGAAAAAGCTGCTATAATTGTCGAAATCTCAGTATTTACAAAACTTTAAAAATTATCTTAAATTATTGAGATAATACCTAAGCATCTACTACAATATCTTTATATGGAATAAAACTACAAGATAACCTCCAGTTATCTTCTATTTGCTCATCAGATAATTTATTATATTCTTCAGCACTTACATCAATAATATCATTCCCCTCAAGTACTTTTACTCTACAGCCTCCACATAATGCATTTCCACCACAGGGGGATAATATAGGTATTTTATTTGCACGAGCAATTTGTAATAATGTATATCCTGGATAAGTTTTCACAGTTTTTCCACTCTTTTTAAATTCTATATTAATGTACATATTATTCATCTAATCAACCTTTCTAAAAATATCAGTATTAATATACCCAATTTATAATTAGTTTAATATTTTTAGACATAAATTAATTAATTGTTAATAATAGATTCATATTTTTCTACTATTTCTTTACCTATTTCATCTTTCGATGATAATATTATAAATTTGATTTTATTTTTATCTACTGAATAAATAGCATCTTTTACCTGACTCCATTCTAAATTATCTAAAATATAATCATTCACTAAAACATGAATATTCTCATCACTTTCAATAGTATTAAGCTTAGATATAATTACAGGAAATAATTCTGCTGCACTCATAAACCCTACTATTGATTTTATTTTTACTATATTAATATCTTTTTTGTTCATATAATCTACTAAATTATCTTTTTGTAAAAAATCTTCTACTGATAACTTTATATGATACCTTTTTTCTATATTAGATTTATATGGAGAAGTTATGAACCTTGAATATTTTTCTTTACTCCAAAAAGAATCTAGTAATACTATTTTCTTTCCTTGTTTTGATAACTCTATAATATATTTTTTTGCATCTATTTCAGCTTGTTTTAGATTGCTATTTAAAAATAATACATTTCTATCATACATATTAGACACCCCTCTTAATTTAATACTAGTTATTAGTACCTGATACTAATATTATATGTTATTATAGCATAAATATATCCATTATGTCGAGTTTATTGTTATTGCTGTATTAGTATAAACTTTTTTATGATATACTTTTATATTATAGATAAAGGAGTGTCACTATTGTCTAATAATTTCTTTGACAATTTATCAAGTAATTTTAATATAAATTTAAATTCTCAACAACGTGAAGCAGTATTACATAAAAATGGACCAGCTTTAGTACTAGCAGTACCTGGTGCTGGTAAAACTACTGTTCTTATATCTAGAACTGCTAATTTGATTTTAAATCATAATATAAATCCACAAAATATATTGTCTGTAACTTTTAGTAAAGCCTCTGCTATTGATATGAAAAGTAGATTTTCAAAAGTATTTGGTAATAATTTAGGTAGAAAAGTACACTTTTCTACAATTCATAGCTTTGCATACAGTGTTATAAGATATTATTCAAAAATCAGTAATGATTATTATACTTTAATTGAAGGTAAAAATTCTCCTGTAAATAAAATTGTTATACTAAAAAAACTATATATGGAATTAAATAATTCTATGCCTTCTGAAGAAAAGTTAGAAGAATTATTAAATGCAGTGGGATTTGTAAAAAATATGTTGCTAAATGAAGATGACTTTACACAATATAAAAAATTAAAAATAAATAATTTTAAAAAGATATATGCTAAATATGAAAATTATAAAAAGAAAAATAACTATATAGATTTTGATGATATGCTTTCATTAACTATTAATATATTTGAAAAAAATCCTCTTATATTAAATAACTTAAAACAAAGATATCAATATATACAAGTAGATGAAGGACAAGATACTTCTAAAGCTCAACATAAAATAATTAGTCTTTTATCAAGTCCAAAAAACAATCTATTCATTGTGGCTGATGATGATCAAAGTATATATGGGTTTAGAGGAGCTTATCCAGAGTATTTATTAAGTTTTGAAAAAAAATACTCTCATTCTAAGAAATTTTTTATGGAACAAAATTATAGATCTAGTAGTAATATAGTTGATACTTCAAATAAATTTATTACAAATAATACTATTAGATATAATAAAAACTTATATACTGAAAATAGTGAAGAATCACCTGTAACAATTATTAAATTTAAAGATGAAAAAAAGCAATACGAATATTTATTTGATAATCTCAAAAATAATAGTCATGATTCAGCAATTCTTTTTCGAAATAATGTTTCTACTATATCCATAGTTGATGGATTACTTAAAAATAATATTCCTTTTTTTGTAAGGGATTCTAAAATAACATTTTTTAATCATTGGATAGTAAGAGATATATTATCTTTTATAAAATTATCCTATGATGAAACTGATATAAATAGTTTTGAAAAGATATATTATAGAATGAATGGATATATTTCTAAAAAACAAATAAATTTTATTAAAAGTAAAGATATAGATGAATCTATTTTCCATAACCTATTAAACTTTCCTGATTTAAAAATTTATCAGAAAAATAATATTAAAAGAATACGAGATAAATTTAAAGTCATTAGAAAATTAAATGCAAAAACAGCAATTGACTCTATATTATACGATTTGGAATATGATGAATTCCTAAGAAAAAATTCTAAAAGATATGGACAATCTTATGAAAATATAAAGATAATAATCTCTACAATCAAACTTATTTGTAGAGATCTAGAGTCTCCAATTCTTTTAATAGATAGGTTAAATTATATAAAAAAAGCTCTATATGAAAATAGAGAATATGGTGAAGAAAAGGTTAGGCTATCAACTTTTCATTCAGCAAAAGGATTAGAGTTTGAAAGAGTATTTATGATTGATTTAATTGACAGTGAATTTCCTAATAGTAATAGTATTGACGAATATGAAATGGGAAATAAAAAACCAATAGAAGAAGAAAGAAGACTTTTTTATGTAGGCATGACTCGTGCTAAAAAAGATCTGAAACTTCTTACATATAAATCTCGTGATGGAGAAGAGGTATTAATGTCAAGATTTATAGCTGAATTAGAAAAAATAATATCAAATCAATCTTTAGGTATAAATAACGGTGACAATATAATTCATAAATCCTTTGGAAAAGGAATTGTACTTGATATTGATAAAGATATACTCACAATTAAATTTGAACAATATGGTAAAAAGAAAGTTTCATTGAGTCTTAGTATGGAAAATAATTTATTAAAAGTAGTATAAGACAGATTTTAAAATCTGTCTTATACTACTTTTCTTTTTACCAACCACCGGATGCACCGCCTCCTCCTGAAGAGCCTCCTCCTCCTGAAGAGCCGCCACCTCCTCTTCCAGATCCTCTTCCTCTTCCTATACTTCTTATTAGCATATAAGTCAAAAAACCACCAAAGAATCTAAAGTCTATAAATATTAATATAATAATGAGTAACCCTATAAATATCTTCTGGAGTGTACTAAAACCATTTGACTGATTACTAGGCTTATTTTCTTCTATATTCTCTTCTTTATTTATACCTAAGTATTCATTTTCTATTTCATTTGTTATATTATCAAATGCTAAAAGTATACCTTTGCTATAATTCTCATTTCCAAAATTAGGTTTTAAATACTCATCTCGAATACGTCCCACTTTTCCATCAGGAAGTGCTCCTTCTAATCCATATCCTACTTCTATCCTAAGTCTTTTTTCATTTGGAGCTACTAATAAAAGTACTCCATTATCCTCTTCACTACTACCAATTCCCCACTCTCTAAACAATTCATTAGCAAATTCTTCTATAGAACGTTCTTGTAGTGAATTGACAGTAGCTACAACTACTTGTGCACCATATTTACTATATAAATTTTTATTTTTATTTATAATATGTTCTTCTACATCAGATTCTATAATGTTTGCTTCATCATAAACATAGTATTCATAACTAGGTTCTGGAAGTTCAAAATCTGCGGCAATAGATATGTTAAAATTAAATACTATGGAAAATAATAGAAATATAGTGAGCATCTTTTTGATCATATTCTATCACCTATTCAAATTCTACATCAGGTACTTCTTGATCTTCTTCAGATACCTCAAAATATTCTCTTTTATCTATTCCAAATATTCCTGCTACAATATTTGTTGGAAACTTTCTTATCTTACTGTTTAAAATTTTAGCTGATTCATTATAATCCTTTCTTGCAACAGCTATTCTATTTTCTGTACCAGCTAATTCATCTTGAAGTTGAATAAAATTCTGGTTAGACTTTAACTCTGGGTATCTTTCTACCACTACATTAAGTCCTTGTAGGGCATTTGTAAGCTGATTATTTGCATCAGCAAATTCCTCAGGTGAATCTGCTTTCATAACTTTACTTCTTGCTTCAGTAACTCCAATTAATACATCTTTTTCTTGATCTGCAAAACCTTTCACTGTTTCTACTAAGTTAGGTATAAGATCTGCTCTACGTTTTAATTGGTTTTCTACCTGAGCCCATGAACCATTAACTTGTTCATCTAATGATACTAAGTCATTATAACTCCCAGCTAAAAACATAATAGGAATTATTAAAACAACAACTATCACAACTAATACTATTAACAACGATCTTTTCATAAAATATCTCCTTTCAATCATATATTATACAATATGTATATTATACTCTAATTATATGCTTATACACAAATTTTTATAAAAAAATAACCCCTAGATTCCGTTTCTAGGGGTTACTCCACATTGGGAGGTTTCATTAAAGTATTATCGGCAAGATATACTTTTAAATATTACTATGGAATTGTGTAAATTATGAATTTACTTAAACGGGTAGGTATTGATAATGGGGGTAATATATTATTCAACACCTTAATTTACTTTATTGTTTAATTGAGAGTCATTCTCAACTCTATAAATATAATACCACAGTTGATAATTATTATCAAGTACTTTTTTTAATTTTTTTTATTTTAACTAAAATGACTTGTATCCCCATACATTTTTATATCAAATTTATCATTTTCTGCTTCTACTATTGTAAGGCTAGTATTAGGTAGCACTTGTTCTTTCCATAAGTTATCTATAGTTCTACCTTCAACATACATCATTATAATTGCAAGCACTATCCCATGAGCTACTATAAGTACTTTACCATCATGTTGTTTTTTAATATCTTCTATTGCAGGAATAACCCTATTATATACATCTTTATATGATTCTCCACTATTAGGTTTGTAATCCATTGGTGAGTTCCATAAATTATCAAACATTTTAAAATATTTTTTCTTTATTTCATCTCCTTTAATTCCTTCCCAGTCACCAAAATTCATCTCTTTTAATCTATCATCTGTTATGATATTAATCTTTCTATCTCCTTTTATTATATTTGCAGTATCATATGCACGTGATTGAGGACTAGAATATATTGCTTGAAATTCAACTTCTTTTAACCTATCTCTTAAATTTTCTGCATCTTTTATTCCTTTTTGTGTCAACGGAGATCCCATCTGCCCTTGAAAGCGTGCCTCAATATTCCATTGAGTTTGACCATGTCTTGTTAAATATAATTTTGTCATATAAATCACCTCTAAATTTTATTCATAATACTATATTACCCTATAATTCATAATTAATCTAATAGTATGCTATAATTATTTTAAATATAATTAGGATATATATATGTTGTTAGTGTATAATATAGTTGATATAAATTTATTAGGAGATGATATTGTGAGTAAAAAGCCAATTGTAACTATTAAAATGGAAAGTGGAGATGAAATCAAATTAGAACTGTATCCTGATATAGCTAAAAATACAGTTGATAATTTTATTTCTTTAATAAAAGAAAATTTTTATGATGGACTTATTTTCCATAGAATTATAAAAGGATTTATGATTCAGGGTGGTTGTCCTCAAGGTAGTGGAACAGGTGGACCTGGATATAGTATCAAAGGTGAATTTAGTGGGAATGGCATTAAAAATGATCTTAAACATGAAAAGGGAGTTATTTCTATGGCAAGATCAGCTCATCCTGATTCAGCTGGTAGTCAATTTTTTATAATGCATAAAGATTCTCCACATCTAGATGGTCAATATGCAGCATTTGGAAAAGTAGTAGAAGGAATAGAAATAATAGATAAAATAGCAGAAATGGAAACTAGCTATAATGATAGACCCTTAAATGAACCAAAAATAAATCTAATGACTGTAGATTTAAATGGCTATGAATTTAATGAACCAAACAAAATAAAATAATAGGCTAAATTTAGCCTATTATTTTATTTTGTTTTATTTAAGAAAAATATTGCAAGTGTACCTGGTCCTGAATGTGCCCCTATAGAACATCCTATCATATTAATTACAAAATCTTTAATTCCAAATTTTTCTTGCATCATATTTTTTAACTCATTAGCTTTTTCTAAATCATCTCCATGACTTATAGCAACTGTTTGATTTTTTAAATCTACTCCCCTTTTAGTCATTATTTCTATCATTCTTTTCATAACTTTACCTGAACCTCTAACTTTTTCAATAGGGATTAATTTACCTTCTTCTACATTTAATATAGGCTTTATGCTTAAAAGTCCACCTACAAATGCTTGAGTTTTACTTACTCTACCACCTCTATAAAGATATTCTAAATTATCTACCGTAAATACATGCTCCATGTGATTACTATAAAACTCAATTCGTTCTAAAATTTCATTTATAGACTTTCCTTCTTTTGCTAAAGATGCTGCTTTATGTACTATAAGACCACAACCAAGTGAAGCAGCAAGTGTATCATAAACCTCTATTTTTGATTTAGGATATTCTTCTAATACCTCTTCTTTCATAAGATAACCAGTATTAAAGGTCCCTGATAATTGTGATGAAAATCCTATATAAATAGCTTCTCTATTTTGTTTAGCATATTTAATGAAAGTATTTTTAAATGTTCCTGGAGATACTTGTGCTGTCTTTGGAGCTTTCCCATCTTTCATGAGTCTATAAAGCTCTTTAGGGTTCATATCAACACCATCGCTATATTCTTCGTCATCTATTATTACAGATAAAGGTAATATTTCAATATCTAATTCTTTTATTATTTCTTTTGGTAAATCACATCCACTGTCTGCAATTATTTTTACAGTCATATAATCATCTCCTATTTTTTATAGTTTTGATATACCATTTCAACATGAGGTATATCATCTTCTAAATATACATTTGAAACTTTTTTAAATCCTAAGTTTTCATAAAAACTAATTAAATATTCTTGGGCAGAAATTCTGATTATATCATATCTTAAATTATTTATTATAAAATCAATAGCCTTATCCATCATTTCTATAGCAAGACCATTACCCCTTTGGTTTTTATCTACTAAAACTCTTCCTATTGAAACATCTTCAAAAGATATCCCAGGCTCTAATACTCTTAAATATGCAATTATATCCTTATCTTTTTTAAAAAATATATGATAAGAATCTTTATCTCTGTTATCTATTTCATCATAAGGGCAATTTTGTTCTACAACAAAAACATCTATTCGCTTTTTTAATATTTCATAAAGTTCATCTTTAGTTAATTCATCATAAGTTTTTATCGACCACTCCATTTCATCCCTCCTAAAAATTTATATCTTATATTAGTAATATATATTATTTCTCTTAAATAAATTATACTATAAGGTTATAATTCTTTCCATCATATAGATAAATAAGAGGTGATTTAATGAGTAAAATTTTTTTCATTAGAAAAAAAACATTATATCTATTAATAGGTGCTTTAATACTTCTAATAGCGATATTAGTAGGTTCAGCACTTATTTAACTTAAAATCTAAAGAATAAGGCCCTTATTTCGGGCCTTAAAATTTTGCTATTCATTTGTCTGAAGAACTTCTTTATCTTCTTGTTTAGTTGTTTCTAAGTTTTTAAATGCTACAGCAAGCATAAGTTTTATACGATTTAATTGATTTACTTCACTTGCTCCAGGATCATAGTCTATGGCTGCTATATTTGATTTAGGATATGATTTTCTTAATTTTTTAATCATTCCTTTTCCTGTTATATGATTAGGAAGACATGCAAATGGTTGTAAACAAACTATATTTTCTACTCCCTCTTCTATTAATTCTACCATTTCAGCAGTTAAAAACCATCCTTCACCTGTTTGATGTCCAAGTGATAAATGTTCTTTTGCTGATTCAGCAAGTTCTATTATTTTTTTAGGTTCATTAAATCTTTTACTTTTCTGCAATGCTTTTTTCATATCTTTCCGTAAAAACTCAATAGCCTTTATTGAAATATTGCCTAAAAATTTATTTTTTAAACTACCTGACAATTTTTCATATTTAAAATTATTATTATAGGAAGAATATAAAAAGAAATCTAATAAATCAGGCACTACTGCTTCTGCTCCTTCTTCTTCTAACAATTCTACTATATTATTATTTGCAGTTGGATGAAATTTAACAAGTATTTCTCCTACTACCCCTACTTTAGGCTTAATCATATCCTCAATTATCTCTAATTTATCAAAATCATATACTATAGAATAAATATTTTCTTTAAAATTATCTTTATGTTCACTTGATAAACTATTTTTACATTTATCCATCCAAAAGTTATACAATTTATCTGATGAACCTTTAACTTTTTCATATGGTCTAACTTTATATAATACTCTCATAAGCAAATCACCATATACAAGAGCTTTTACCATTTTGATAGCCATTTTTAAACTTACATTAAACCCTGGTTGTTCATCTAATCCTGATGCATTAAGTGAAATTACTGGAATATGATTTAATCCAGCATCTTTTAAGGCTTTTCTTATAAAAGCTATATAATTTGTTGCTCTACAGCCTCCACCTGTTTGAGATATTATAACTGAAGTGTTATTTAAATCATATTTACCAGATTTTAAAGCATTCATAATTTGACCTACTGTTATAATAGAAGGATAACATGCATCATTATTAACATATCTAAGTCCTTCATCTATAGCCTTATGGTCTACTGATGGTAAAATCTCCAAATTATATCCTACACTTTTAACTGAAGCTTCTAATAACTCAAAATGAATAGGAGCCATTTGAGGTGCCAATATAGTATGAGTCTTTTTCATTTCTTTTGTAAATAATTTCTTCTTATCATTATCATATAATTTTTTAGGAATAAAGTTTTGATTGTCTCTTTCATCCATAGCTGCTATAAGTGATCTAATTCTAATTTTAATAGCACCTAAATTATTTATTTCATCTATTTTTAAAACAGTATAAATTTTCCCATATTGTTCTAAAATCTCATTTACCTGATCAGTAGTTACTGCATCTAACCCACACCCAAAAGAATTTAATTGAACAAGCTCTAGATTCTTTGTTTTTGCCACAAACTCTGCCGCTCTATACATTCTAGAATGATATACCCATTGATCTACAACTCTAATTGGTCTTTTTATTTCTTCAATATCATCTATAGCATCTTCTGGGATTACAGCAATACCAAAGGAATTTATCATTTGTGGTATTCCATGATTAATTTCTGGATCTATATGATAAGGTCTACCTGTCAAAACTATTCCTTTAATATTATTTTTTTCGATGTATTTTAAGGTTTTTATACCTTCTTTTTTAATATCCAGTTTAAATTTATCTAATTCTTTATATGCAGCTTCCACTGCATTTTTTATCTCTCTTTTAGATAAATTTTCTTCTTGTAACTCTTCTATTAATCTTTTAATTAATTTATCTTTATTATCTAGTGGTAAAAAAGGATTATAAAATTTGATGTTTTTATCGTTTATATCTTCTACATTTGCCTTTAAAGTTTCAGGATAAGAAATTACAATAGGGCAATTATAATGATTATCGGAATTCTTATCTTCTTTAATATTAAAAGGAATACAAGGATAAAATATTTTATCGACTCCTTTGTATATCAAATCCATTGTATGACCATGTGTTAATTTAGCTGGATAACAAACTGATTCAGAAGGTATACTATCCATTCCCATTTCATAAACCTCTTTAGAAGATCTTCTAGATATTCTAACTCTATAACCCAATTCAGTAAATAAAGTAAACCAAAAAGGATAATCTTCATACATATTTAATACTCGAGGTATTCCGATTTCACCTCTTATGGCTTCATCTTTTGAAAGAGACTTATATTTAAATAATCTTTTATATTTATATTCATATAAATTTGGAATATCGTTATTCTTTTTTTCTAACCCTGCCCCTCTTTCACATCTATTTCCTGATATATATTTTCTGCCATCAGAAAAATTATTTATAGTCAGTAAACAATTATTCCCGCAAAGTTTACATCTATCTATATTAGTATCTATTTTAAAATCATCAATTTTTTCTTTTGTTATTAATGTAGATTTGTGATTAAAATTATACTTTTCCTTTGCAATAAGAGCTGCTCCAAATGCTCCCATTATTCCAGCAATATCTGGTCTTACAACTTCTCTTTCTGAAATAATCTCTAGAGCCCTTAAAACTGCATCATTATAAAAAGTTCCTCCTTGAACAACTATTTTTTCACCTAATTCTTCAGGTGAACGAAGTCTAATAACTTTGTATAATGCATTTTTTACAACTGATATTGAAATGCCTGCTGATATATCTCCTATATCTGCCCCTTCTTTTTGTGATTGTTTAACCCTTGAATTCATAAACACCGTACATCTACTACCTAAATCTACAGGATGTTTTGAAAATAATGCTTCTCTTGCAAAAGTTTTAATATCCATATTTAAAGATTTTGCAAAAGTTTCTATGAAAGATCCACATCCAGAAGAACACGCTTCATTCAACATAATGGAATCTATAACACCTTTTTTGATTTTTAAGCTTTTCATATCTTGGCCACCGATATCTAGTATGAAATCTACACCTGGAAGGAAAAAATCAGCTGCCTTATAATGTGCTACAGTTTCTATTTCCCCTATATCGATTTTTAAAGCAGATTTTATTAAATGTTCTCCATATCCTGTAACTGTAGAATTAACTATATGGATATTATCATTTAATTTATTATACAAGTCTTTTAAAGCTCTTATACTGGAATTTAAAGGACTACCTGTGTTACTTCCATAATAAGAATATAAAAGCCTTCCTTTCTCATCTATTAATGCCAATTTAGTCGTAGTCGAACCTGCATCAATTCCTAAAAATGCATTTCCTTTATAGTCTTTTAATTCTATTCTCTCTACTCTATTATTATCATGACGTGATTTAAATATTTTATATTCATTTTCACTATCAAATAATGGCTTAATTTTTTGTACTTCTCCTCTATTCATTTTATATATGCCTGGTACTCTCTCATACAAACATTCAAATGGAACAGGTTCTTGTTCTCTAGAAGACAGAGCCGCTCCCATTGCAACAAAATACTGAGAGTCTTCAGGAAATATTATATCTTCATCCTTTAATTTCAATGTTTCTTTAAATCTTTTTCTAAGTTCCGACATAAAATATAATGGGCCACCTAAAAAGGCTACACTTCCTCTTATAGGCTTACCTTGTGATAATCCGCTTATTGTTTGATTTACTATTGCTTGAAGAACTGAAGCTGCAATATCTTCTTTTCTTGCACCTTCATTTAATAAAGGTTGTATATCGGTTTTTGCAAAAACTCCACATCTAGATGCAATAGGGTAAATTGTTTTATAATTTTTTGCAAATTCATTTAATCCAGATGCATCAGTTTCTAATAGTGAAGCCATTTGATCTATAAATGCACCTGTTCCTCCTGCACAAGTTCCATTCATCCTTTGCTCTAATCCTTCACCAAGATAAGTTATTTTAGCATCTTCACCCCCTAATTCTATAGCTACATCTGCTTGTGGAATATATTTTTCTATAGAACTAGTACATGCTACAACCTCTTGTATGAATTCAGCATTTAAATTTTTAGATATTGAAAGACCTCCTGAGCCTGTTATCAAAACTGTAATTTTTTTCTTTTGTAATACTTTTTGAGCATCTGCAAACATTGATATAACTGATTTTTTAATATCAGAAAAATGTCTTATATAATTTTTATAGAGTATATTAAATTGAGAATCTAAAACTATCATTTTTATAGTAGTAGATCCTATATCTAAACCTACATTTAATATATCGTACATATTAAGCCCTCCACGTACCAACATTTTATTTTGTTTTGTTATTATTTATATTACTATAATCAATGATTAATACTTTTTAACTAGATTTAATTATATTAACTATACTATTTATTTATAATTTAATTGTTCAAATTATATTTAATCTTCTACTTTTCTTCTTGGTACATTGAGATACGTCAATGATTCTTCTATTATTTCTTTAGTTATAGGTGCAGCTAATGTGCCACCATAATGAACACTTCCCTTTGGCTCATCTATAATAGTCAAAACAGAAACTCTTGGATCATCCATAGGAGCAACTCCAACAAAAGAAGCCACGTGTTTACCTTTTACATATTTTCCATCAATAGCTTTTTGACTTGTTCCAGTTTTACCGCCTACTCTATAGCCTTCTATATATGCATTTTTTCCAGAACCATTAGATACTACAGACTCCATCATATCCATCATAGTTTCAGCTGTCTTTTTAGATATGACCTGTCTTTTATAAGTGGATTCAAACTCTTTTACTGATTCTCCCTCATCATCTACTATGTTCTTTACAATTCTTGGAGTCATTAGCTTCCCGTCATTTGCTATAGAAGAAACTGCATTTATTAGTTGAATAGGAGTTACAGCTATACCTTGTCCAAATGACATAGTAGCTATATCTACATCTTTCATTGTCTTTTCACTTTTAACTAAGCCTCCAATTTCAGAAGGTAATTCTATGCCTGTTAAATCCCCCATTCCAAAAGCTTTTGCATATTCTACTATTTTTTCTTTACCTAATCTTAAACCTAATACTACTGGCACCTCATTACATGAATTTTCAAGTGCTTCCTCTAATGTTTGTTCCCCATGCGCTTTTAAACAAGTTATGTTTCCAGGAACTTGAGTTACTTTACCATCACAGAAGAATTTTTCATTTGTATTTACAAGTCCTTCTTCTAAACTTGCTGCAGCAATTAATAATTTAAATGTTGAACCAGGCTCATATATTTCTGATACAAGAGTATTTTTCCACATATCATACAATGTATCTTCTTTTTCTTCCCAATTTTTTTCACTAAATTTTTCTTTATACTCTTCTCCTAAATCTATCCAAGGAGATTGAGGATCATAATTTAAAACCATTCTATTGTTTGGATTATATCCAGGCTTAGAGGCCATAGCAAGAATTTCACCAGTTTTAGGATCCATTACAAGTACTGATGCTCTTTTTGCTTTATTATCTTTTAAAGCTTTTTCTGCTCCATTTTCAGCAAAATGTTGTATTCTCTCATCTATAGTTAATACTAAGTTTTTACCGTCTTCAGGTTCATATTTTTTCTGATAATTATATGGAAGCTCCATCCTATTACCATCTACTGTTTTAATCCACCTACCAGGATTACCCATCAATATTTCATTAAAATATTTTTCTATTCCATATTGACCAACTCCATCTCTATTTGTATTTCCAATGACTTGAGATAGAAAATCATCAAAAGGGTAATACCTCTTACTTGTTTCATCAATACTAACTCCTATTAAATTTTCTTCTTTCAATTTTTCTGCTTTTTCTGTTTCTACATACCTTTTTATCTCATACCAATTTTTATCTGATTTTAATGCTATTTCAACCTTTTGTTTTTCTATATCTATTATTTTTGAAATCTTGTTTATGTAATCTTCATGTTTTTCTTCAGATATGTTTTGAGGAATAATAGATACAGTATATAAAGAAACGCTAGTAGATAATTTTTTACCATTTCTATCATATATATCTCCTCTATTAGGTTTTAATTCTATATCTCTAGTCCATTGATGAATAGCTTTGCTACTAAGGCTCTCACCTTTTACAACCTGTAAATAACCTAGTCTTATTATAAAGATAAATACTAGGATCGATAAGATTAATGAAGATACTATTAATCTATTTTTTATAAGCTTATTATACCTTTTCTTCTTCATAATTGTCCTCCGTTTCTTTAAATATATTTTACCACAGCTACAAGAATTTTTCACGTTTTATGCATAAAAATAGACCAGCGTTGCTGGTCTATTTAGGGGGAGTTTAAATGAATTTAAGTTTTAAAATGTCAAATTTTAAGTTATTATTATTAGATGATAATTATTATCATTAACATCCTATTCTTATATTACCCTTCCTTATTTTTATTAAACATTTATTTTAAATCTTTTATTTCTATAAAAGTTTTATCTTTAGAATTCATATCATATTGAACATATAATGCTATTTTTTTATAATCAGGTGATATATTAGCATCTACATTTAAAATATTTTCTCCATAATTTTCTTTAAAATTTAGCAAGTTACTTATCTTTAAGTTTTCATTAAATACAAATATTCCTTCATCCGTAACAATATATATATCATTTTTATTAATACTAATATCATATACATATCCTATGTTTTCTGATAAAATTTCCCCTTTATTAATATCCATAATATTTATATTTTTAACATCTTTATCAATATCCATAAATAAAAAGATTCCATTATTAAATAATTTTAAAGGCGTGATTTTATGCACAGGATAGTCTTCACTTATATCAATTTGATCTTCAAGTATTGTATCTTTGTTTTCATTTAATATGGATATATGTTCTACATTACCATCTATTTTTTTTACACTTCTACTTATAATATTATTTAGTTTTTTTATTTTTGCAGTTTCTATGATAATTGAATTGCTTTCTTGTGGCCAATAAATTCTTGATGTAGTTAATTTCTCTTCTAAATTAATTATTTTCACTTCTTTAGTTTCAGTATCATATATTCCTATCTTATCAGACAAGAGATAATTCATCTCTAAATCATTTAATATATATTCATCATATTTAGACGATTGGATTAAAAATGCTAATTTTTTACCATCATTAGACCAAGTAGGAAGAGTCAACTTACTATTTCCAAATTTTAATTCTTTTTCTATTCCCTCATTTATATCTATTATATTTATAATATCATCTCTACCTGGTATTTGAGATACAATATGTATAGAATCAGGACTCCAGCTAGCAGCAATATAAGAATATACATAATCAATATCAGGTATATAATTTGCATCTTTAAATTTGTCATTTTCTAAATAGTATATAAATCTTTCATTATTTTCTACATTACTTTTTCTCGGTATTCCATTTACGATGACTTTTTTACCATCTGGCGAAATATTATACCATTCTTGAGATTCAGATATTTTTATCTTCTTATCTTTATCTTTCATATAAAATAATCCATCAAAACCATCATTTGAATATACTATACCTTCTTCATTTACTTTTTTCCATTCCCAAATAGTTCCATCAATATGAAATATCTTTTCAAGATTTTGTTTTTCTGAATCATATTTATAAATTATATTTTTAATATTTTCATCTTCAAATGTCAAATTAAAACTAAAAGAATTATTATTAGTCCAAGATAAATCTGTTATAGGATTTATTGATTCTAATTTTGATTTTATATATGTTTTATCACCTTGTTTTTCTATATATATTTTTTTATCTCTATTTTCTTCATTTTCTTTTTTATAATCTTTTGTTTTTTCATTTTCTTTTTCTTTATTATTTTTACTTATTTCTTCATCTTCTTTTTCTATTACAATTATATTTTTTATTCCTTCAATATCTTTTTTATCTAAAGTAAGTGAAATTATAAGCACTATAGTTATAATACAAAAAAGTAAAAGGATTTTTTTGTCTTTCATATTTTCACCCCCATTTTATAATATTTAAACTTGTTTTATTTTATACCATACTTTATTTATACCCACTCATTATTTTGATATAGTAAATTTTTAATTACAATAAGATTACAGTTATTAATAAAAAAAGAAGTATAGAAAAATTTCTATACTTCTTTTAACACTAAATATCATCAACTGATGTAATGGCATTTTGAATTTTTTTAATAGATTGTTCTTTGAGACATTCCATATGATAGCACTGTTTAATTTTTACGTCATAAATTAATTCTTTATCCAATGGATTATCTTGGCAAATATAACATGTGTTTTCGCTTTGCATAAATTTCTTTAATATACCCATTTTTAGCCCCCTAACTTAGCTTAAACTTAGATTTAACTTTTATATCTAAGTTTAATATCCATAAACATAAATTTTTTTCTAAAGTTTTCCATTGGATGCTATATTTTAATTATATTATATTTCTCTATAAAAAGCTAATTAATATTTCATTTCAATTTATTATTTTTTTGCCTCATCATTTCAAATGCGATTATTGAAGTTGCTGAAGTAGCTGCAAGTGAAATCCCTTCATCTCTACCATAAGGAATACTAATTATAGTATCTGCTTTATCTAAAAACGATCTAGTTATTCCTCTTTTCTCTCCACCAATAAGTAAAAATGTAGGTATATCTAAATTTACGTCATATAATGATTTTGAATCTTTCTTTGCAGTAGCTGCTATATTTAATCCATTGCTACTAAAAAATTCTGCAGCATAATCTATATCTTCTGCTATAGCCATAGGCATAAGTTCTGTAGTACCTGCTGAAGCTTTGGCAACAATACTAGTAGCTTCCATCCAATTCCTCGGCTTCACTACTACCCCATCTACACCAGCTAAATAAAGACTTCTTACTGCATATCCAAAATTATACGGATCTTCTATACCATCTAACATTACAATAAAAGGATTATCATTATCTTCAATAAGATTTTCTAAAGTTAAAAATCTCTTCTCGCTAGCCTTCGCTATAATACCACCATGAGTTTTACCTTTCGTCATCTCATCAATTACTTCACCGTCTACTTTTTTTATTTTAATACCTTTTCTATCAACCCAACTAATAAAATTTTTAATTCTTCTACTTTTTTTATCTTTATCAACGTAAATCCTACTAATTCTTCTGCTTTTTGCTTTTATAGCAGATTCTATAGATAGTTTTCCTTCTAATATATATTCTTTTGTCATCTAACCACCTTTCTTTATTATATATTATACTTTAATTTAATAAATATTAAAATATAAAAATAAAATGCGACAATTGTCGCATTTTACTAAGTTTTAATTGTAGATTCTATGATCAATTGCTCCTTCATACCAATATTTTCTTTAGTATCAATTAAATATTTACTAATCAATATCATATCATTAACCTCCTTTATCTTAAAATTTATTTATTAAATTCTATTTTAGTATATTCATCTAATCCAGAATCTCTTTTTGTAGAGCTCATGTTTATTAGTCTATCAATTATATTATTCATGATTTCACCTCCTAATTATATAACTTCATTTTTTTACTTTTCTTCATAATAGCCAATTTTATAGCCTAGTTCTTCCTCTATACCATCATAAACTTTAAACATAATATCACCACCTATACTCTTTAATGGCTAATACTTACATGATTCTATTTTGTTAAATAAATCTAATTCTGTTGATTCTTTTGAAACATTTAAAATATTACTAGTTTCAAATACTAAAAACATAATATCACCTCACCTCTTTATTAATATGTGTAACAACAATACATTGTTACATTTATTACAATTAGACAATAAAAAACCACAGTATCAACTGCGGTTTTTTATAAAGGCACAAAAATAGCCGCAGTTCTGCGGCTATTTAAATATCCAATTCTAAAAGTATATAAATAAATCGCAGTATTCCTGCGATATTTATTACAAATATAATTTATGTAAAGCTAATTTAATTATAAATCGCAGGTCGTTCTTTATATTCAATTTTTTTAATTTTTAAATCTTTTCTTATCATCATCTAAACGACCTCCTTTAATCTATTTGTTATTATTGTATCACACAAATTTTCCTATTACAACTGTTTTTTTAGAAAATTTTTATTTTTCTTTATATATTCATCTACTCTTTTATTATATTCTCTCCTTATATTTTTTATTACTGTATTTTTAGCTGAATTATATTTTATATCATCAACTACTTTTATAGGTAATACACCTACAGATGTGCCACTCATAAAAATACCATCAATATTATTAAGCTCTTCTAATTTTAAATTCTTTTCAACTATATTTACATCTAAACTTTCACACGCTTTTAATATATTAGCCCTTGTAACTCCTAAAAGTACTTCTCCTTTTGGAGCTGTATAAACTTCATTTCCTTTTATGAAAAACATATTTGAACGGCTTCCCTCTGTAATATACTCTTTTTCATCTATAAGTAATGCTTCATATGCATCTTTTTCTTTTAACTTTTCTTTTACTTTTGTTTTAAAAGTATTATTTACTTTTTTAACATTAGGTAAATCTCTCATAGCCTTAATTGTAATAGTAACTACACCTTCATCATATATTCTTTCCTCTGGATAATTACTTTTTATAAAAAAGAATACAGATTCAAAATTAACACCATAATAATTTAATATAATTTTTATATTCATATTAAATTCATCATTTTTGCTTATAAGTTTATAAGTATTTTCTCTTAGGGTTTCTTCATTTATTTGAGAACTATATCCTATCAAATCAATAGATTTTTTTAATCTTTCTATATGTTCTTCTAGAAAAAGAGGTACTCCATTAATAACTCTAATAACCTCATATACTTTTTCTCCTTCTTTTAATTTTAATTCTTTATTATTAGACAGTTCATTGTTATAAATAAAGAATTCTTTGTTAGTTTCTATATTCATTTCACACTACCACCTTTTTTACTTGATTTATACCTTTAGTATACCAAATATATTGATAATATAAAATCTAAAACCATATATCATATTGAATAAAATATTTCTACATACACAAAATATATTATAAGTACAAAATAATAAAAATAACCTTTACAAATGATTTTCATATGCTATAATAAAAGCAAAAGTTATTGTATACAATATTCAGTATCCAAAAAAAATAAATTTACTGGAGGTTTTAATATTGAATAAAGAATGGCAAGATTTTAAAACTGGTAATTGGACAGATGAAATAGATGTACGAGATTTTATACAAAGTAATTATACCCCTTATCTAGGTGATGATTCATTTTTAGAAGGGGCAACAAAAAATACAATAAAACTTTGGGATAAAGTATCTGAATTTATGAAAGAAGAAAGAGAAAAAGGAATACTAGATGCAGATACAAAAATAATTTCTACTATAACTTCCCATGATTCAGGATATATTGATAAGGATTTGGAGCGTATTGTGGGGCTTCAAACTGAAAAACCTCTTAAAAGAGCTATTATGCCTTTTGGTGGTATAAGAGTTGTAAAAGGATCTTTAGATGCTTATGGATATGAATTAGATAAAGAAACTTCAGCTATATTTGATAATAGATATAGAAAAACACATAACGATGGAGTGTTTGATGCTTATACTCATGAAATGAGACGTGCAAGACGTTCAGGAGTTATAACAGGTCTTCCAGATGCTTATGGTAGAGGAAGAATAATTGGAGACTACAGAAGAGTAGCTCTATATGGTATAGATAGATTAATCCAAGAAAAAGAAAATGAAAAGAAACAATTAGATATGGACTTTATGTCAGCAGATGTTGTAAGACTTAGAGAAGAAATTTCCGAACAAATATATGCTTTAAAGGAACTTAAAGAAATGGCAGCTAAATATGGATTTGATATATCAAATCCTGCTAAAAATTCTATAGAAGCTGTACAATGGACATATTTTGGTTATCTTGCAGCAGTAAAAGAACAAAATGGTGCTGCTATGTCACTTGGTAGAGTAACTACATTTTTTGATATATATTTTGAAAGAGATTTAAAAAATAAAACTATAACAGAAAAAGAAATTCAAGAAATTATGGATCATTTTGTTATGAAGTTAAGAATGGTAAGATTTTTAAGAACTCCTTCTTATGATGAGTTATTCTCAGGAGATCCTACTTGGGTTACAGAAGTTATAGGTGGTATGGGTATAGATGGAAGAACTCTTGTAAGTAAAACAAGCTTTAGAATTCTTCATACATTATATAATATAGGTCCTGCTCCAGAACCAAACTTAACTGTACTTTGGTCAGAAAGACTACCAGAAAACTTTAAAAAATTTGTTACTAAAGTATCTATAGATACAAGTTCGATTCAATATGAAAATGATGATTTAATGAGAGAAACTTATGGTGATGATTATGGAATAGCATGCTGTGTTTCAGCTATGAAAATAGGCAAACAAATGCAATTCTTTGGAGCACGTGCAAACCTTGCAAAAGCTCTCCTATATGCTATAAATGGTGGTAAAGATGAAAAAAGCGGTGCTCAAATAGGCCCAAGATTTGAACCTATTACTTCAGAATATCTAAATTATGAAGAAGTTGCAGAAAAGTTTGATCTTGTAATGGATTGGCTATCACAACTATATATAAATACTCTAAATATAATTCATTATATGCATGATAAATATTCATATGAAAGAATACAAATGGCACTTCATGATAAAGATGTAGTAAGAACTTCAGCTTGTGGTATAGCAGGATTATCAGTTGTAGCAGATTCATTATCTGCAATTAAACATTCTAAAGTTAAGGTTATTAGAAATAGTGAAGGTCTTGCAATAGATTACGAAATAGAAGGTGAATATCCTGCATTTGGTAATAATGATGACAGAGTAGATAAAATAGCTACTTCTATAGTAAAAGATTTTATGAATAAGCTTAGAAAGCATAAAACTTATAGAAATTCTATCCCCACCTTATCTATATTAACTATTACATCAAATGTAGTATATGGTAAAAAAACAGGAAGTACTCCAGATGGTAGAAAAGCTGGAGAGCCATTTGCACCAGGTGCAAACCCAATGCATGGCAGAGATACAAATGGAGCTATAGCATCAATGGCATCAGTTGCAAAAATACCTTATGAACATTCAGAAGATGGTATTTCTTACACTTTCTCAATTGTGCCAAAAGCTCTTGGAAAAACAATAGATGATAGAACAAATAATTTAACAGGACTATTAGATGGATATTTCCATGATAAAGGTCATCATATAAATGTAAATGTATTTGATAGAGAAACTCTATTAGATGCAATGGATCATCCAGAAAAATATCCTCAATTAACAATAAGAGTATCAGGATATGCAGTTAACTTTATTAAACTTACAAGAGAACAACAATTAGATGTAATAAATAGAACATTCCATAAAAGAGCTTAAAGTTAATATATTTATCTCTTAATAGGAGGTGTAAGTTTGAATATAGAAGGTAACATTCATTCAATAGAAACATGTGGTACAGTAGATGGACCTGGTGTAAGATTTGTAGTATTTACTCAAGGCTGTCCTTTAAGATGTCAGTATTGTCATAATCCAGATACATGGAAAGTGAATGATGGAAAAAAAATATCAGTAGATGAACTTATGGAAAAAATAATTAAATATAAATCATATATGAAATATTCTGGTGGTGGTGTCACTTTAACAGGTGGCGAACCACTACTTCAACCAGAATTTGCAAAAGAATTATTTAAAAGATGTAAAGAAGAAGGAATTCACACAGCAATAGATACATCAGGATTTATTCCACTTGATAAAACAAAAGAAGTCTTTGAATATACTGACTTAGTATTACTTGATATTAAATCATTTAACCCTAATTTATATAAAGATTTAACAGGGGTAAATAATGACCCTACTATAAAACTAGCTAAGTATTTATCAGAAATAAATAAACCTGCTTGGATTAGATATGTATTAGTTCCAGGTCTTACTGATAAAGATGAAGATATAAAAAATTTAGCTAAATTCCTCTCCCCTCTTAAAAATATAGAAAGAGTAGAACTACTTCCCTTTCATAAAATGGGCGAATATAAATGGGAAGAGCTTGGATATGAATATAAATTAAAGAATACCCCTACCCCATCAGATGAAGCCATAGAAAAGGCAGCTGATATATTTAAAAATGAAGGTATAAATGTAGTTTATTAAAGAACCTGTGGTCAAAATTGACCACAGGTTCTTTAATATATTATTTAAACTCTTTTCTTAAATCATATTCCACCTGAACTATTAAAGCTATAAAGAATATAACAAATAAAACAATATTATATTCAAATACAAATTCTATATCTTTTTCTATATAATAAAATATTACATCAGATATAGCAGTTATAATAGCCATAACTATAAAAAGTATTTTGGATATTTTATAAGCTTTTTTCTGAGCATATTTCCAACTTTCTTCACTTTTAAGTGAACTAGAAGTTCTATAGCCAAATACTACATTTGATTTCATATGACTACTAAAATAAAATGCACCTAAGAATAATGAATATAGAAATATGAAAAATAAATATGTGAGTATTGTACTTAATATGGACATATGAACCTTTCCTTCATGATTACTCTTGCCTAAGTGCCTCTAACACACTTATTTTTGCTGCTTTGTTGGCTGGGTATAATCCTGATAATACTCCTACAATTACAGAAAAAATAATTGCAAATAATGCTAGCCATATTGGAATAGATGTAATATTATTTTCAAGACCATTCATGAATATTTTAGCTACAGTATTGATTATAAATGATAATATATAACTTAGAATTAGCCCTGCTATTCCACCTAATAATCCTATAAACGTAGCTTCATATAAAAATTGTTTTCGTATATCTTTTACTGACGCTCCTATTACTTTGTTTACCCCTATTTCTTTTGTTCTTTCATAAGTACTCATTATCATTGTATTAGTTATACCTACCGCTGCTACAATAAGAGCTATACTTCCTATTCCTCCAAGAAATAGTTGTAAAAATTTAAATACACTACCTACTTGTTCTATCATATCTTTTGTAGAATAAGCCATATAACCTTTATCATTGATTTCTTTTGATAGTCTATCTATCTCATCCATATCATTAGCTACTACTCTAATATTAGAATAGCCTTCTTTTTCTATTATATCTCTAGCATTTTGCTTTTCTTCTACAATATCTACTAGTTCATCTATATCCATTACAGCAGAATAATCTTCTGCTCCTCCAGTAGATTTTAATATTCCTGTAATTCTAGTTCTATATTTCTTTGAAGTTTCCTCTTCTACTTCTGAAATGCCCTCTGAAAAGCTAATAGAAGAAGAACTTCTAAGTAAATCTTTTTCACTTTCATTAGATATTTGTTCTGAAAGGCTTGAGCCTAATAGAATAGAGTTATTCCTTGGAAAACGTCCTTCTTCTAATTCATATCCTAATTCATCTATCTCCTTTGTATCTATACCTGTAAAAGTAGCTGATATAGTTTCTCTACCTATATTTAATTCACCATAAGTCTGATATATAGGAGTAACTGCTTTTACTCCTTCTAACTGCTTTAATTCATTTACATGTTCTTTTTTTAATATCTTTACACTATCTCCTTCATTAGGTCCCATATTAACTCCAGGATAAACTTCAATATTAGTCATATTTCCACTTTCAAATTCTCCTGTAACACTTTCCTCTAGTCCTACTCCTAAAGAAACCATAGTTATTATTCCTGCTGTACCTATCATAATCCCTATAAGAGTTAATATAGTTCTAAGTTTTCTTCTCCACAAACTCGTCCATGCAAATTTTATTATATCTTTATCTATCATATTATCCACCACTAAAATCCAAATAATCCTTTGATAAATCTAATAAATGCATTACCTTCTTCTTTGTTATTAGAATTATCAATATTTTCCCCTGATTTCACATTATATTTTATCTTTTTTTCTATTTCTGTATTTTTATTAAGTCCATCAATATAGCTTACTTTTACATTTATATTCTTTTTACCCTCTTTATCAAATACTGTATTAAAAGTATAACTATCAAAATCACCACTATTAAAATTACCTAGATATTCTGTATAGTTATTTTCTCCCTCTCCTTCTACAGATACAGTTACTCCTTTAACTTCAGTTGTAGAGTTGTTTACTATATTTATAGTTGATTCTACTTCTTCTCCTATAGATATATCTCCATAATCACCTTTACCTAAAACTTTTATACTTTCTTTTTCAGATAATAATATCCCTATAATTTGATCTTCAGTATAAACTTTCCCATTAGAATCCATATAAGATAAAGAGACCACTAAATTATAATTTCCTGGTTTCATATTAGGTGAAGAATATAAATTATACACTACTTCTTCTTTTTTATCAGCCTTTATGAGAGAAATATATTTTACATTACTTTGATTTATAGGAGAAAAATTATTTAATTTCACTTGTTCTTCTTTTGATTGTATTTCTCCTGATTGTATATCTTGTATTTCTTCTTCTACGTTATCTTTTAATGTTAATTTAACTTTTCTTGCATGATATTCACCATAATTATTTAATGTTAGTTTTATTTTAAAATTTTCTCCTGGACTAATTTCCTCAGGTTCTATTTTATATTCTGAAATTACTACTGCAGGACTTTTAGGTGCTGCATATATATTAGTTGATACTAAAAGAATTGTCATTAAAATTATTAAAATAGTTACTACATTTCTTTTCAACATATCATTTCCTTTCATCTTTTATTATTTTTCCATCATGAATAGATATGATTCTATCACAATTATTTGCAACATTTATATCATGAGTTACAATAATAAAAGTAACTTTATTTTCTTTATTCATTTTAGTTATAAGAGATAATATTTCCTTACCTGTTTCTGAATCTAAATTTCCCGTAGGCTCATCACATAAAACTATTTCAGGATTATTTACAATTGCCCTGGCAATACTCACTCTTTGCTGTTGCCCTCCTGATAATTCACCAGGTTTATGACTCTTTCTATCATCTAATCCTACAAGTTTTAAAGCATGAGTTGCCATATCTTTTCTTTTATCTTGTTTCACTCTTGCATATATAAGAGGCATCATCACATTTTCAAGAGCTGATAATGTAGGGTTTAAATTAAAGGATTGAAATATAAAACCTATATTATTTCTACGAAATAAACATAAATCATTTTCAGAGTAATTTGTAATATCTTTATTTTTAATTTTAACTTTACCTTTTGTAGATTTCACTAATCCTCCTGTCACATTTAATAATGTAGACTTTCCTGATCCAGAAGGACCTATTAATGCTGTAAGTTCCCCTTTAATTATATTTAAATCTACCTCATCAAGTGCCTTTACTATGCTTTTTCCCATCTTATAATGCTGTGATACATTTTTAAGTTCTATTATATTTTCCACTAAATCACCTTTACTGAACCATATTGTTTAAATTGCTACTTATAATAGCACTACCTACTATAAATAATGTAGTAACAATAAATATTCCCACATTTATTATTAGACTTTTTTTCATTGATAAATTAAACATCACTTTTATACCTATAATTAAAAGAACTAATTGCCAAATAGACCAAATGTTAACCTTATTTAATATGCTATCCATTAGATCACTTGTTACAACTGGATCAGAAATAATACTTGTTAATATTCCCCCTATTGCTACAGGATAAGATGTAACTAAAACTAATCCAAACATTTCTTTAAAAGTTACCTCACCTTTAAATAACTTAGTAAATATGTATCTAAATAAAGCAAAGAAGAAATAAGTTACTAGAACAGTTACAAATACTGTAATCACAATAGCTATAGGTGATTTTATAAATTCATTGATGCCTCTAGTTAATTCTATTTGATCTGCTGACATGCCTTCTGGAAGTTGATTTGCTATATCTTCAGTTTTAGAAGATGTAATTATAGAAGCAATTGCAGTTAAAATAAAAATCATTATAAAATGAATTAAAGCTTTAGGTTTTTCTTTAAATTTCTCAAAAAACCTACTGGGCTTTATTATGTACCATTTAATTTTTTGTACTAAGCTAGCTTTCTCATTCTCCATCATTAATTCTCTTTCATTTTCTTCATTCATCCCAATACACTCCTTTAATTTTCATTAATAATTTATCACTATATATTAATTCTATAATTATTCCATTATTCCTTTAATTTGTTATCTTTTTAATATAATTGTAATATAATGTATTTTACAGATAGAATATAAATATAACCAATAGAAATACTGCAAATATGCTTAATAACTTTATTAGAATACTTATGATATCGTGATTTTTAAAATTCAAATTTAGCACATCCTTATTTTTCCTATATATAGTCATAATATTATATTGATATATATTTTACAATAGATAATGGACGAACAACACTTTTATCAGTATGAATGACAATTTGAGTATAAAAACACTCCAAACTTTTTAGTCTCGAGTGTTTTTTCTTTTTTCTATTAAATCATATATAAAGTTATAAAGCACAACTCCACCTATGACTACAATTGCTCTTGGAATAAATGGCTCTGGAGCTATCAAAGCTAAAAATCCAATATAAGGAATAAAAATTATATCACTCTTTTTCATGATTGGCCTCCATATTCTATTAATTTAAATCCTCTCTATCATATTTCATACTACTTTCTAGTCCTATCTTTTATCAAATATTCGACTATCAAATACAATGGAAGAAATAAAATTAATAATTTAAGTCTAGATTGTAGAGTAATTGAAGAAATTATTATTAATACTATTAGAAACAATTTAAAAAATATATCATAATTATTCTTTTTCATTCAAATACCACCTATATTAAGCTTTTATAAAAAATTAACCTACCTTTTATTTTCAAGTATATCTTTATTAACTGTATGGAATTCTTTAGAAATCATTTTATTTGTTAAAATAGAAGGTAAAATAAATAAAGCTGAAAATATAAAGGTCATTATATTAAATCCACTCATATTTATATAAATTATAGCTTCAGATACATATAAAATAGATAATCCAATTGTAAATAAAATACCATCTCTAAAATATACTTTATTAGCTAATTTATTATCTTTGTAAAAAAGATTTAATTTAATATAATTCAAGTATTGATATATTATAAATGCTATAAAAATGATAATATATTATATTTAATACTATCGTTAATTATATGAGCTATTGCTGGCATGGCAAATTTACTCATAAAAGCTTGTCTATCTACTCTTATTGGTTTAGATTATAGTCCTAATTTTTCTGTCCCTTTAACTATCCCCTTTATATTTGTTCCTTTTTACATCTTAACTATAAACAATTATATAGCTTTTAATTTCTTATCTAGACATATCTTACCAATTTAAAAATAACTTGTACATATGAAATGGATAAATAGTAATCTAATCGGTATAAATAACATTTCTAAAGAGTAAAAAATGTCATCTGTAGATTTAGTCTTTAGAACTTCATATTTATGGAGTGAACCCAAAACTTCTGAAATATTAGATAAGAATATTAACACTTAATGATTTTTCTCTTTAATATAAATATTGAGGCTGCTATAGCTATAGCAGCCTCAATATTTATAAAATTTTCTATTAAAACATAATCCTAAATTTAATGAAATTAGAAGTATATTCATTCCTATATTCATTTTCAACTAAAATTCTTATATTATATTTATTTAATCTCTTTTTTACATTATAAAGACCGTATCCCCTACCCTTTTTCTTTTTAGTGGAGAATTCTTTTTCAAAGAATTTTTCTATTTTTTCTTTTTCTACTTTAGGATGTTTGTTACTAACTTCTATAATATCATTACCATATTTTCTTAGAAATTTCACTACAACTACATTGTCTTCTACTTCTGTTTCAAATGCATTATCAATTAAATTTCCTAATACTTGAATCAATTCATAGCTTTTTAATTTTGTATATATCATAGGATTTTCTATCAAAATGTTAAATTGAATATTATTTTTTTCTGATTCTTTTTGTTTACTGAACAAAAAGCCTGCTAATATTTTATCTTTTAATTTTATAAGATTTCCTAAATCATTTATATTTTCAATTTCTGAAGTATATTGTTTAAGAGATTCAACTACTTCATTATTATTACTATTAGAATATATAATTGAGTTTATAGCTTGGATATAATTGTCAAACTCATGTTGCTTTCTTCTTACCTCACTAATTAGATTATCTATAATGGGCAAATTTCTCTTATACATTTCTAGTTCTCTAGCTTCATATTCATTTCTTATACCATTTTTAATTACTATAAAATATATAAATATTATACTTAAAGATAAAATAGAAAGATCAAGAAAATTATTTAATAAATTATCTATATCTAATCTCCAATACATTAAAATAATAATTAAAATCATAAATATATTTGCTAATAAAATTATAGCAATTTTCTTTTGTTGATTTATATATGTTAATAATACATGTATTTTAATCTTATAAAAAGTAAATATCACTATAAAAATAAATATTATCTGAGAAATTAATCCATAAAAAAACTCATATTCTATATTACCAATAATTATATTTAAAATTATTAATGATATATATTGCATAGTTAATATTAATATAGTAGATAGAAACCAAATTTTAAATGTAAATACTAAACCCTTCCTATAAGTTAAATATATAACAATATATATCATTATAAGAACAAAAATTGGAATATATTCAATAGGAATAATAATTTCTATAACTGAAATAATTAGAGAATATAAAAAAACATAAATAAGTGATTTTTTAAATAATTTATACTGATTTTCTTCTCTAATTAACCCCAAGGAAATAATTATAAATCCTAAAACATCAAAAATAGATAATATAAATGATTCAAACAATGTCATTGTAATAACTCCATTAATTGATTTTTATATTTTCTGCTTACAGGCATATATCTAGTAATATTCTTTAAATGTAAAACCCATTTAGTTCTATCTATTTTAGTGATATATTTTTTATTTATAATATAAGATCTATGGACTCTCATAAAATTATCATTTAATTCTTGACTCAATTTATTCAATGTATAGGTCTTAATTTCATATTCATCGTTTAAAGTATGTATATATATTCTTTTAAGTTGTGCTTCTATATAAATTATTTCGTTCATTGGTATAATATATGTTTCTTCTTTTTGATTTATAGTTAAATTATTTTCTTGTTCATTTCCTGTGAAACTTTGTATAACAGGAGCAAGAATATTCTTTACTTTCTCTTTCTTAAAAGGCTTTGTAATGAAAGCATAGGAATGAATCTCTCTAAATGCTTCTAGTTCTTCATTTATCATAGCTGTTATAAATATTATAGGAGTAACTATGTATTTATTTAATTTTCTTAGCTCTTGTCCCAGTTTAATACCTGAGTAATCTTTTAAGCCTATATCTAATATGAATATATCTATGTTATTTATTATAGAAATATCAAGAGCTTTAGATGAATATTCTGTAGATATTATTTCTATGCAATCATCTATTTCTCTTATTATTTTTATTATTGAATTTCTAATTAATTCGTTATCTTCTACGATTAATATTTTACTCATAACAGCTATCCCCTTTTGTTAAACATTAATCTATATCATCATACAAATTATAACAAAAATTAGTATTGTAAGCAATTAACTTTATTAATTAACAAATTATATTTTTATTAATATGAATAAATTTCACTATTTTAAAAATTAAGTATAAAAAACTTTGAAGACAGTATCTTCAAAGTTTTATCTAATAATATCTTGATAATCTATTGTTATATTTATTTTACAATAGAAATCTCTATCTATATTCTTAATAACATCTATTAAATCGTTTTTAAATTCTTCTTCAGAAAAATTCTTTCCTATTTTATTACCATCAAGTGATACATCAAATATAATATATTTATAATTACCATTATCTATTATATTAAAATCATGTATTGAATTTATAAGGTAATTATCTTTCAATTCTTTTCTTATTTCCTCTATTATTTTTTCTCTTGTTTCTGTTTCTAGACCTATTGGATCCATATGAATAACAAGATCAATATCATATTTTTCTCCTAGTTCTCTTTCAGCTTGGTCTATTATATTATGAATTGTAACTACGTCTATATCAGGTGGTATTTCTGCATCAATTGTAGCCATTGTTTTTCCTGCTCCATATTGATGTACTTTTAAATCATGTACCCCTAATATATTATCATATGATAATACTCCTTCTAATATTTTTTCTATTAAATCTTCACTTGGAGCTTCTCCTATAAGTTCACTTACTGCTTCTTTTATAAGGGTAAATCCTGAATAAAAAATCATAATTGCTACAATTATACCAATATATCCATCTATAGGAAAGTCAGTTACAAATGATAATGCAAGTGATAATACTACTATAAGTGTTACAAGTGAATCCCAAAGTGAATCTATTGATACTGCTTTTAGAGCATTAGATTTTATTTTTTTACCTAAATATTTGTTAAATGAACTCAACCATAATTTTACTACAATAGATATAATAAGAAATACAAATAATAATAATCTAAATTCTACTGGTTTTGGATCAATTATTCTATCAAATGATGATTTTACAAATTGAACTCCTACAAACATTATAAGTATTGCAATAGTAAGTGTTGTTATATGTTCTACTCTTCCATGACCATAGGGATGATTTTTATCAGGTGGTGTGTTTGAAAGTTTAAATCCTACTATTGTCATAATGGAAGAGGCTGCATCTGATAAATTGTTAAATGCATCTGCTGTTACAGCTATTGATGATATTATTATACCTATTACAAGTTTTAATATTGCAAGTAGTGTATTTACAATTACTCCTACCACCCCAGAAATATAACCTACTTTTTCTCTTGTATATTTGTTGTTATAATTATCATTTTTTAATGTTTTTTTTAGTATGTATTCTGTTATCATTTTTCCTCCAATAATTCCTTTTTTGTGATCAAATAACATTATAATATAATTGAGAATTTTTATCAATTATATTGTTGAGTATAATTTTCTTTTTGATTTAAACTTTTTCTCCATACCACTATATTTATAATTAAAATTAATACAAGATATATATACTTTCCATAAGATAACATTCCAACTATCAAATGAATAACGGATAATCCTCCTAATATAAATATCATACGAAATCCATCTAACATAGAACCTTTTTCTTTGACTGCACCAAATTTTTCTGAAAAAGGTAGTGTTTTATTTCCTGTAATAAACATTAATAATAACCCTAAATTTAATGAAATATAAGCTATCATTAAATCTATCAATATATTTTCTCTTATTATTAAGAAAAATATTATACTTACTAGAAGGAATATGGGTGTTATTAAGTTTATAAATACAGACTTAAGTACTCCTTTATATATAATATTCTCATCTAATTCAAAAAATTTATATATCCAAGCTGCCTTATAGCTATCTGAATACTTTAATAATTGAAGTATTGTTATAAATGAAAATCCTACAAAATATATAGTTAATATAGAAGCTTCTCCTGAAGAAAATGCCATTATAAATGGAAATATTATACTAAACCCTAAGTTTGGATATACCCGAAGTTTAAAGTTTCTTTCATTTTTCATTATATTAGATGAAAAGTTAAAAAGTATTTTTTCCTCTTTTGTTTTGCATACAATATTACTTATTAAATGTGTAAATCTGTGCTTTCTTTTTGTATTTGTATCTTCTTCATTTAACTTTTGAAGATTTCTTTCAAATGCTGGGATTAATTTTATATATATGATTATAGAAATAATTGGTATTATTATTGCAAATGATGAATAAATAAATGTAAGTGTATCTCTACTACCTCCAATTAAAAATTCAAATATAGAAGCAAACCATACTGGTGGTAAAAACCCACTCCACCATGTAGGATTGAAATTCACTTCTAATAATTCTGATACATCAAAAAGTCTTCCAATAACTTGATATGAAAGTGTAATTCCTATAGTGAGTGCTATTTGTACATAATTTATAATATCTTTTAATTTTTCCCCACTAAATACTTTAAGTATTAATAGATATAATAGTGCTGTAAGCATTATTATAAATAGATCTAAGAATATTATTGTACCTAAATATAAAAGAAAAAACACTATTCCCTTTGTAAATAAAGATACTATAAGTGATGGAAATACTAATGCAAGTGTAAGCATGGAAACATAATATAATATATGTAGTATTTTTGCCATATTAAGTGTAATGCTATTTACTGGTTTTGTAAGTATTATATTTTTATCTCTTATATCTAAAAGTACAGATGAAAAATCTGATACTAAAGCAGTCATCATAAAAAACATAAATAACCCAAATACTATACTCATAGAAAATAAGTAATTTATATCAATGATAACAAAAAATATAATTGGTATACCAAATATAAGATATATTGGAAGTGAGCGTAAAAATTGATTTTTATCTTCATCTGTACTCTTATCATTAGATTGATTTATAGTAGATACCCTTCTTGTATCTAAAGTAAGTTTTACCTTTAGTATTTCTCTCATTATAGAATAATCTATACCCACTTTTGTAAATAATATCTTAAACTTATCTAAAATCTTAAGTATATTATATTCTTTCATTAACTTCACCTCTAGATATAGTATCTACTATTTCTTTTGCTATATTTTCATGTTCATTGAAACCAGTTAGTTTATTAAATATCTGTTCAAGCGATCCTTCTTTAAGTTCTGTATTCAATGTTTCCATATTTCCATCTGCAACTATTTCTCCATCATTTAAAAGTATAATTCTATCACTTAATTTCTCAACTACTTCCATAATATGAGATGAATAAAAAATAGTTTTACCTTTTTTTGCAAGTTCTTTTAATACTTCTTTAAATACAAGTACACTATTTGCATCTATACCACTTAATGGTTCATCTAAAAATAATATGTCAGGATCATTTATTATACTTGATATTATAAGAACCTTTTGTTTCATTCCTTTTGAAAAAGAGTTTATTCTTCCGTCATATACATCTTTTATACTAAATAAATCCATTAATTTCTGTGCCTTTTTATCTGCTTCACTATAGGCCATACCATAAAGACTTCCTATAAAAGTAAGATATTCACGAGCGGTCAAATTTTCATACATATCTGCTGTTTCAGGTACATATCCAATTCTTTTTTTATAATCTACAGGATTCTCTACTATGTTTTCTCCAAATATTTCAACATTACCACTGTATTCTTCTACAAGCCCTAGCATGATTTTTACTGTAGTGGATTTTCCAGCACCATTTGCTCCTATGTAACCTATTATTTCTCCTTTTTTTATATCCAAATTGATATCTTTTAGTACTCTATTAGTTCCATAATATTTGTTTAAATTTCTTATTTCTATTATATTTTCCATTCAAATCACCTCTTTTAAACGTTGATAATATTATATCATATATATTCTATACATTTAACAAAGCATAGACAAATGCCTATGCTTTTATTTTAAAACTTTCTTAATTAATTTTAAAGCAGTTTTTGAATAGGGTGGATACCTAAAGTTAAAATCAAATGACTTTGAATTTTTAAATATACTTTTTTCATGTGTAAAAGTATCAAAACTAGCTTTACCATGATAATGTCCCATACCACTACTTCCTACTCCACCAAATGGAAGCTCAGATGATGACAAGTGAAGTATTGTGTCATTTACACATCCTCCACCATAGGATACTTCTTTTATAACTTTTTTCTCTATGTCTTCATTGTCTGTAAATAAATATAGTGCTAAGGGTTTAGGATGAGAATTTATAGTATTTATAGCATCTTCAATATTTTCATATGTTAATATTGGTAGAATAGGTCCAAATATTTCTTGATTCATTATATTATCATTCCAAGAAACATCATCCATTATTGTAGGCTCTATATATAAATCTAATTTATCTGTTTTTCCTCCATGTACTATATGACCACCTAATAATAATTTAGACACTTTATTGAAGTGATCTTCATTTACTATTCTAGGGTAATCATTACTTTCTATTGGATTTTCACCATAAAATTTTTCTATATAATATTTTAGCTTTTCTATTAATTTTTCTTTTAACTCTTTTTGAACTAATACATAATCAGGTGCAATACAAGTTTGACCACAATTTAAAAACTTTCCCCAAACTATTCTTTCAGCTGCTATATTTATATCTGCATATTTATCAACTATTGTAGGGGATTTTCCACCAAGTTCTAATGTTACAGGAGTCAAAGTTTTACTTGCAGCCTCCATTATTTTCTTGCCTACATTTACACTGCCTGTAAAAAATATATAATCAAATTTTTCTCTCAGAAGTTCCTTAGATACAGTACTGCCTCCTGGGATAAACTTCACATGATTTTCATTAAATGTTTCCTTTATAATTTTTTCTAATATTTCTGTTGTATTAGGTACTTTTTGAGATACTGTAAGTATGGCACAATTACCTGCTGCTACTGCTCCAAGTAATGGTTCAAGTGTAAGTTGAAATGGATAGTTCCATGGAGATATTATAAATACTACTCCCAACGGTTCTTTGTATATATAACTCTTTGCTGGAAATTGGAATAATGGAGATTTTACTTTTTTAGGTTTTGCCCATTTCCTTAAATTAGATGTTATGTAATCAATCTCACTTAATGTAATTCCTATTTCTGTTGCATAAGATTCAAACTTTGATTTACCTAAATCTTTATATAATGCATCAGATATATCATCTTCATATTTTTTAATATTTTGTTTTAATATATTTAATATATCTATTCTAAACTCTATATCTTTAATATGACCTGTAGCAAAATATTCTCTTTGTTTTTTTAATATATGTTTATACTCACTCATGGTATTTAACTCCCCTTTTACCTTTTAATCATAAATACCCGAAAATTTATAGTAATATCAATTTGCTACTTCTTTTATTTTTTCAATATTATCTAATACTACATCTCTTTTTATTTTTACTAAATTAACATCTTTATAATTAAGAGAGTTTATTAAATCTTTTAATGAAATCTCAAGTGTATATAAATGTTTCTCATCTTTTTTTTCAATATTTATTTTTTGTCTTAACATAGAAAAATAACTTTCATATTCTTTTGATATTTGTTTAGCCTTTTCAAAATCTTCTTCTAATGCATAAAGGTATATTTCACGAGCAATATATGTTATTCTATTTAAATCTCCTTCTATATTACCTTTATATAAATCAAAATAATTACCTAGAGAAAATATTAATTTATCTGATTGTTTAAGTGAATTTATTTTTTCTTTTTTTCCTACAGCTATTGTTAGATTGTTTAAATAATTTTCAGTTTGACTTAAGGTATCAGTATTTATACCTTTTTCCATAGCCTTTACCTTATATTTACTCCAACTAGTATGTATCTTTTCTATTGTCTTTGATAAATCCATCCAATTTTTCTCTATTTTTTCATATCTCTTTATCTTTTCTTCTTCCTTTTTTTCTTCGTAAGTTTTTTCTTCAGGTGGCATTACTGACTGTGGATTTCCTGAATCTTGTGATCCTCCTGACTGTCCCGCTGATTGCCCCCCTGTGCCTGAACCTTGTTCTTGAGAATCTTGTTCTTTTTCAGAGTCCTCCTCTTCTTTTTTGTCTTTTTCTTCTTTTTCTTCCACAAATATAGGTTCTTCTTCTTCTTCCATTATTTTTTCTATCTCTTCTATAATTTTAGCATTATTTTCTTGTACCTGTGTTAATTCTTCAGGTATCTTTTCTTTGTTTTCTTTCATTTCAGTACTTTCTTCTTTTTTTGTGCAAGAAGAAAGTAAAAATAAACTTATTAAACACACTATTAATACTTTTCTTTTCATAAATAATCACCTCAAAACTAGTATTTCCAGAGGTGATTATTTATATCCTAAAACGACCATTTTCTATGAAACTTGAAATATATTTTGCTGTTTTTCTTCTTTTATGAATTTCAAAATGATTGTATGGTAAAACAATAAAGTCATCAATATCTTCATATTTAACGGAGTCTACACTTACTTTACCATCATTTTCACTTTTAAAAAATGGTCTTGTAATGATTCCAGGTTCATTCCCTGCTATTGCTCCTATATTTATATGAGTACCGTCTAATGAGCTTATTTTCTTTACACTTTCAGGATGTAAAGAATGTAGTGTTTTAAAAATTCGTGGAATTATATAGAAATATTCAGTAATAAATTCTGCTAGTTCATTACCAGTATTAGGCGTAGCTATTAATATTATTTTATCTATATATTTTGAAAGTTGAGGGTAATCTATTATTAATTTTCTTATAACAAGTCCCCCAGTACTATGACCTGCCAGTGTTACTTTTTCTTCGTTTTTAAATTTCTTAGTTTTATCTTCCAAAAATATTTTAAATTCTTCAACTGCCTTATCTATTTCATCAAAAGTAAGTGGAAGGTTTACACAAATAGCATCATATCCTAATTCCTTCATATACTTTTTTAGTCTTCTCATATCCCTATGAGTTCTAAGATAGCCATGTACCAATACTATTTTTTTTCCACTCAAATTATCACTACTTTCTTATATGAAGTGTTGGTAAAGTATACCCATCATGAATACCAGATATTATTGACTTTTTGCCTACACGTGAATATACTCCATAGAAATTCTCATTATATATATATAACCCTGTAATATTTTTAAAGTATCTTTCTGGTTTTTCTGATTCAAAGTCAATCATTAACGTTTCTGGAGGATCAAAATATTCTTGTAATAAATAGTTATTATTATTATTTTCTTTAATTAGCTTTTCCCATTGTTGTTCACTATAATCCTTACCTACATATACTCCTTTTGAAGCATATAAATCCATTGGTTTTATTATATAATTGTCTTTATTTTTAATTACTTCATTAACATCTAAATTATCTAAAATAAGCTCCTTAGTATATGGAATATGCCTTTTGATAAATTTTCTTTCATTTTCATCTAAAATTTCTAGAGTTTCATTCTCTTGTAATATTTTAAATACTATTTTATTATGAATTATTTGTGATTTTATAGGTCCTATTATTTCTGTTTTTCCTTTTTTTATTCCTTTTATAAAATCTTTTATTTTATCTTTATTGTCTAATAGATCTTTTGTTACAAGTCTTCTATATACTATATCAATTTTTTTATTTTTAAAATATAAATATCCATCTTCATTATATTCTAACTCATCTGGACTTATTATTTCACACCACAATCCTCTTTTTCTAAATCTATCTCTAAACTCAATAAATTCATCCATTGAAGATTTACTTATAAAGTCCACAATAGCTATAGAAGGTTTTTCTTCATGATGATTCTCCATATAAACATTTAAAATTTCATCAATCCATGTTTCAAATAATTCAAATGGATGAAATTCATATTTTTCTCCAAATTGTTTTGCTGATTTTGTCTCTAAATATATACGAGATAATTCTCTTTCCTCATTCATAGCAGATGTACCATCTGTATTTATTTCACAAAATTTAAAATCACCATTGTAATCATAAAATATATCGAACCTTGCCATAGGAAAAGGGGAACTATAGTTTGTAGGTAAAAGTATAAGTTCATTTAACCAATCAGGAAATCCAAACTTTTTCCTATACTCAGGATCATTTAAAAATTTATCTATAATCTTTTTAAATATTTGGCTCATTGTTTTTGTTAGTTTTTTAAAATTTTCTATATCATTATCCGTATAAAATTTAGGCATATATAAAAAGGGAACTGGTTCCCCTTTATACGTTGCTTTAGAATTTCTTACTTTTTCTTTCATATCAAAATAATCTTTTCGATATTCATCAATATTTTCTAAAATCATATTTCTATATTCTTTGTCTACTATTTTTCTATTCATTTTTTGCCCCCAAAACTATATCATTTAATATATTTTCTTTTATTGCTTGATATAATCCATTATTTATATTCTCTTTTATATTCATAGCGGGTGTTTTTTTCTCCATTATTAATTTTTCCAATGGTATTAAATATCTTTTCTCATATTCATTTAATGAATTATAAGCTAAATTATATATTTTATTTACTATATTATTTAAATTAAAACCTTCTATGTCCGCATTATAACCATATTCCATTATTCTTTTTTTAATTATGCTAATTTTTTTATCATCAAAATTCTTAAAAACATCTAATAATTCATCTATATTTGAATCACTATACATTATCCCCTTAACAAGTGCAACCCCTGCTAAATTCAAAGGAAAAGGTACTGAATCCATCATTCTAATCTCTATAAATCCTTTAACTCTAACATCTGGAAAAAACATAGTTAGTATATGTTCAAACTCATCTTTTGAAGTATTATCTATATCAAATATATCTTTTGTTTTTTTATCTTTAGTAAATATAAATTCTCCTTCTTTTTTAACGATTATTGGAGGATTATTTAAAATATATTTTGCATAATCACCATATCCAAAATCTTTATCTAGCGCACCAGTTACAATTTTTGATCTATCATTATCACATTTATTCCATATATCTGTTCTAAGTATATTATTAGGATAGATTTCCTCCTCAAATATAGGACTGTTATCAAACATTAAAGAAAGTATAGGAGATAATAAATTTGAAAGTCTAAATTTCCTTTTAAAATCTACTTCATCTCTATAATCTATTGCAACTTGAAGAGCTGCAGTACCTTTCATCATATTATGTGCATATTTCCCTTTATCTTTAAAATATTTTGACATATATTTATATCTTTCTTTTGGAATAAATGGAATATCTTCTATTTTACTATTTGGTTGATATCCCATACATACTATATACTGATTTTTCGTTTCAAGTATAGGTACTATATCATTTAAAAAATTCATATAAATGTCTTCTATTTTTTTGATGTCTTTAAAAGGATTAATACTTACTTCAAACTGCGCTCCTGGTTCTAATGTTATATTTATATCCTTTTTATAAAGTCCCATAAGATAATTATCAGTATAAACTTCATTCCAACCTTTTTCCTTTAACTTAATTAGAGTATCTTCCACTCCTTTTTCTCCAAAATATGGAATTGATTTCAGCGTTTCTTTATTTATTATAAAATGCTCAAACTCTGCACCTATTTTCAATTCTTCTTCTTTTGTATGATTATTATTAAAATACTCTTCGAAATACTTAATTTGTTTGTCTATAAAAAAACTATCCAACTTTACACCTCATTTAACCCAATTTATCTCCTTTTTCTGTTTCTTTATCTGGAGATATTAACACTACACCATCTTTAGTATATACCCCTAAAACTAATACTTCAGACATAAAATTTGCAATTTGTCTTTTTGGAAAATTTACTACTCCAAGGACACTTTTCCCCATTAAATCATCAAGTGAATATTTTTCTGTAATTTGAGCACTAGATTTTTTTATTCCTATTGTTTCTCCAAAATCTACCCACAATTTATATGATGGATTTCTTGCCTCTTTAAATTCTTCTGCTCTTGTTATTTCTCCCACTCTTATATCTAACTTTAAAAAATCATCTATATTAGCCAAAAAAATCACCCCTATCATTTCCTTCTATTATACCAAAACTTATAGTTAATAGAAAATATTATATATAAATGATAGAATATAATTAAATATATTTTGTAAGGAGGAAAGTTATGAATAAGATTTTTGTCAATGGAAATATAGTTACAATGGACTCAAACCAACCTAAGGTGGAAGCAATATATATAGAAGATGATATTATAAAAAATATTGGATCAAATAAAGAAATCTTACCTTTAAAAGATGATTCAACGGAAATAATTGATTTAGAAGGAAAAACTATGTTACCTGGTTTTAATGATAGTCATATGCATCTTATAGATTATGGATTAAGTTTAAGTAAATGTTCTTTAGTAGATGTTTCTAGTGTAGAGGAATTAATCAATAAAGTAATCTTTTTTACAAAGGATAATTGTAGTGATTGGATTTTAGCTGAAGGATTTAATCAAGATAAATTCAAAGATAAAAGACTTCCTAATAGATATGATTTAGATAAGATTTCAACTGATAAACCAATATTTATTACTAGGACTTGTTTACACCTTGGTGTAGCAAATTCTAAGGCTCTCCAATTAGCTGGTATTTTAGATAACACTCTTGAAGTAAAAGGTGGAAAGATAGACTTAGACAATAATGGAATTCCTACAGGAATTGTAAAAGAAAATGCTATGAAGTTAATTACAGAAAAAATACCTACTCCTTCAAAATCAGAAATTAAAAACCTTATAGTTAAAAGTGCTAATATATTATTATCTAAAGGTATTACAAGTATCCAAACAGATGATTTCAATAGTGTAAATGGACTGGATTATAAAGATATTATAAAAATATATGAAGAATTGATAAATGAGAACAAATTACCTATTAAAATCTATGAACAATGTAGGATAACTACAATAGATAATTTAAATGACTTTATAAACAATAATTTTAATAATTATAATAGTAATGAATTTTTTAACTTAGGACCAATAAAATTATTTACAGATGGTTCCCTTGGCTCAAGAACTGCTAATTTAAGAGAACCTTATAATGATGACAATTCTACTAAAGGAATTTCTATTTGTGATCAAAATGAATTAGACGAAATTGTTATGAAATCACATAATATAGGATTAAGTGTAGCTATTCATGCTATAGGTGATAAAGCAATGGATAAGGTTTTTAATAGTATTAAAAAAGCTTATGCTAGAAATCCAAGAAGAGATGTTCGTCATGGTATAGTTCATGCACAAATTACAGATGAAAAATTGATAAATGAATTCAAACTTTATGATGTTATTGCATATGTTCAACCTATATTCTTAAATTATGATGTACATATTGTAGATGATAGAATAGGAAAAAACAGAGCTAAAACAAGCTATGCTTATAAAACTATGATGGCTAACAATATAAAAATATCATTTGGTTCTGATTCACCTGTAGAAAGTTTTGATGTTATGAAGGGAATCTATTCTGCAGTTACACGTTGTGATTTACAAGGAAATCCTAAGGGCGGATGGTTACCTAAAGAAAAGATTTCTATAGAAGACTCAATTTACAACTATACTATGGGGGGAAGTTATTGTAGCTTTGAAGAAGATATTAAAGGAAGTATTTCAAAAAATAAAAAAGCTGATTTAGTAGTACTTGAAGAAAATATATTCCATATTGATAAATCTAAAATCAAAGATATTAATATCTCTATGACATTTGTTAATGGAATATTAAAATATAAAAATAACTGATAATTAAATTTAATTATCAGTTATTTCTCTACCTATATCTGTTTGTTCTTTTTTAAATGTTTTTTTATAGAATATAAAAAATGTTATTGTAGTTGATAATGCTGCTATTATATCAGCAACTGGCTCTGCAAGTAATACAGCAAATAATTTATCATCCATAAAGTTTGGAAGAATAAATATAAGTGGTATAAGAAGTATTATTTTTCTAAGCAGTGCTAGGATTAAAGAAATTTTAGCTTTTCCAAGTGCAAGAAAAGTTTGTTGAAATGCTACTTGAGCACCAAATGCAAATATTCCTGCAAAATAAATCCTTATACTCCATGTAGTCATACGTAATAATTCAGGATCATTATTAAATATGGAGACAAATACCTGTGGTATAATCATAAGCATTGCCCACATGATTGTTGTATATGAAAAGCACAGTTTTGCCAAAAGAATAAAAGTTTCTTTTACTCTTTTTATATTTTTAGCTCCAAAATTATAACTTATAATTGGTTGTGCACCTTGTGTTAATCCCATCATTGGTAATATTATAATTTGCATTATACTGCTCATTATTGTCATTGCACTAACTGCAATGTCTCCACCATAGTTCATAAGCATATTATTTAAAGATATTAAAACTAAACTTTCTGTAGACTGCATTATAAATGGTGATACACCTAAGCCCATTGTTTTTTTAATTATATTAAAATCTGGAACCATATATTTTTTTCTTATTTTTAGCTTTGTTTTTTTCCCAAATAAAAATACAAGTACCCATAGAGCAGAAACAGTTTGAGAAATGATTGTTGCTAATGCTGCACCTTTTACTCCCATATCAAATCCAAATATAAATATAGGATCTAATACAATATTGATTATTGCACCTATTATTACAGTCATCATTCCAAATTTAGCAAAGCCTTGTGTATTTATAAAAGGATTCATCCCTAATGCAATTTGAACAGCAACAGTACCAATGGCATATATACTTAAATAGTCAAGCGAATAAGAAATTGTTGTTTCACTTGCTCCAAAAGCCCAAAGTATCGGTTCTTTAAATATCAATACAATTGTAGTTAGTATTAAGCCAACAATTACAACACTAGAAAAACTATTGCTTACAATTTTTTCTGCTCCATCATTATCTTTTTGTCCCATTTTTATAGCAGCAAGAGGTGCTCCACCCATTCCTACAAGAGAACTAAATGCCATAACTATCATAATTATAGGAAATGCTACCCCAACTCCTGCCATGGCTATTTCACCATTCTCAATTCTTCCGATATAAATTCTATCAACAATATTATATAATAAATTAACTAATTGAGCTATTATAGCTGGTAATGATAATTTTAATAATAATGAAGACACTTTTCCTTTTCCTAAGTCTACTCCTTCTTTTTTTATCATCTTAATCATCTCCGTTAAATTTATAAAAGCGGGTCTAAAATTTTAGACCCACTAAATAAATATTATATACCTATTTTGATTATTTTAAAAGTTAAATTTATTTTATAATAATATTGTTTATTCTGGAGGTAATTTATTGCCTTTTTGCTGAACCTCTTCTGTGTCAAAATCAGGTGATAAAATTAATTTACAAGCTCTAGATATTCCATCATCTCTTGACTTTTCAGCAAGCCATCTAATATAGCCCTTATCTTTATTGTAAATTTCACCAAGTGTGTTCCCATTATATTTTCCAAATGTAACTTTTATATTTTGAGCATCGCTTAATGTCATAGTCTCTACTCTTTCTTCTTCTTCAAATTGTGTTATATCTTCCATATCTTGAGTAAATATATCTGAAAGTGAAGCAACTGTCAATGTTGCATCAACAAGTGCTCTTTTTTTAGCCATTTTAAGACAAGTATTTCCTAACATATATACATCTTGTCTACCACCTAGATATTTTCTCTCTCTACTATTAGAATGACCTAGACCTTCTGTAACTATTTTTTCATTTTTCTTCAATATAGATTTTACACTAAATGCAAAAAAGCCTTCCTCGTAATTTTGTACTTTATCAATTATTTCATATTCACTAGATATTCCTAATAACATAAGTATTTTTTCAGCACCAGGTTTCAATAGAGAAGGTTTTGATGAACCATAAAATGTTTTGCCATAATCATGTCCTTCAACAAGTGTTTTTTGTATTACTTGTTGAAATCTATATATCTTTTGCATAGAATTTTCAACATTTTCTATATCCATATTTTCTATAATTGATAAAGCATAATTATCTTCTTTTACTTTAAAGTCATCATTCATATTTTCACCACCTTGTTTATTTTAATTTATCCAATATTTTTTTATTTATTACTTATATGATTCAATTTGTTCCTTATCTTTATTAGGTATATTAGTTATCACTGATAATTTACCATTAGGTTCTAATACGACAGCTGATATTTGAGATAAAGTTAATCCTTGCTCTAACCTAACTTGCTGTATTATATCATCTTTTGTAACTCTTGTTTTCTTGAAATTTTTTTCTAAAAATTCTCCATCATAGTATAAAAGAGTAGGACTAGATTTTAATATTTTAGTAAATTTTTTAGAATAAACCGATATCTTTGACATTATATATTGCATCATAACAAGTGTTAAGATAGCTGTAAGACCTTCAAATAATTCTGTAGAAGAAGATAATAATGTTGTTGAAAAAATAGATCCCATTGTTATTGTAACTACTAAGTCAAAAGCATTTAGATCTGCAAGTGTTCTTTTTCCAGATATTCTAAGTATAAAAACCAAACTAATATAGAAAAGAACTGCTAAAATTATAATTTTAAATATTTGATTCCAATTTTGAAAAAACATATATTCACCTCTATATATTTACCTATTTTTTATTTATTAGATAAATTATAAAAAAGATATTAAAAAATAAAAAATCTCTCTCTTATAGAATATATTCCCTATGTAAAAGAGAATAAACTATAAGAAAAAGATTTTTAGTTAAATCTAGCACCTTGTTTCTCTATAATATTTTTTATAGGCTTAAATAATATGAGTACTAATATAAAGTTTGAAAAGCCATGTATAATATCAAATAATAGACCTCTTATCCAATAAGTTATTCCATAACCGACTCCATAGAATACAGATTCTGTTAAAGCAAAAAACAAACCGAATGAGAGACCAAATATACCAGCCAAAAATGCATATATATATTCATTTTGAGTTTTATTACTAATAATTGATGTTATTACAACTAATATTGGCCATATCAAATAATAACCTATCAGCCAAGTGTTAAACCCCCATAAGAATATTTCAGTTGTAGAAAATATTATTGAAACCAAAATAGCTTTTTTAAACCCAAAAACTGCAGTATAGATTATAAAAAGCAAAGTAACAATTTCTACATTAGGCACAAAGGATAATGCCATTTTAGATGCAGTTAAAGTGGCACTTAATATAGCGATTAATACAAGATCTCTTACTTTCATATTAATAATTAGTTAACTCAAATTTATATTTATCTCCATCTGTAAGTGGTATTTCAGCTACACCTGTTTCTGCATCTTTACCATTTACTTGAATTTGCCAAAATTCTTGTTCACTTTCTTTTGCTTCATAATCCATCATAGCAGTAACCATTTTTCCAAAATCTGAATCTGTAAGAGTTACACCAATCTCATCTTTATTGTTTTCTAATAAATCTATTAAATATTCATCATCGGTGTTATAGGTAAATGTCTTATCCACATTCTCTTTTTCATTTATTACCTGTATTTCTACTTCTTTAGCTCCTTCTACTGATTCTGGAGATAAAAAAGTCTGATATGCAAATACAAGCCCTAATGCTAAAACTAAAGCTATAATAATTATTAAACTTTTTTTACTCATTATAATTCCTCCTTATATTTATGTATTTAATGTATCTAAAAAAACCCTTCCACTATGAGAGTGGAAGGGTTAATAAAGTCATTTTATATACCACACCACTTCATTTCCACGTGAAGTTTTAAGTGATTTTATATAATTTAAGGTATTCCGACTTAGTATATATTTATACCATACGGTGGCGGGACCGTACAGGAGTTTAACCTGTTTCCCCTCAAACTATACTTCATATTATTTAACTAATTATATAATACTACAATTAATATAAAAAAGCAATTTTAATTTTCTTTTACAAGACTATTATATGCTATTGGTATTACAACAAGAGTAAGAAGTGTTGAGAATATAAGACCTACCATAAGTCCTACAGCTAGTGGTGTGAAAAATGAACTCCCAGATAAAACTAATGGAATAAGACCTATCACTGTTGTAATACTACTTAATAATATTGGTCTTAATCTTTTTTTCGCTGATTCTATACAAGCTTCTTTTATACTTCTTCCCTTCTCCCTCTCTCTATTTATATATTCTATTATTAGTATTGCATTATTAACAACAATACCTATAAGACTTGCTGCTCCAAGTCCTACTGTAAATGTAAGAGGTAGTCTAAATATAAAAACTCCAAAAACTACTCCTATTACAGATAATGGTACAGTTATAAGTATTATAAGTGGTTGAAGTATGGATCTAAATTGAAGAAGTAATATTAGGTACACTCCTACAAGTGCTATAAGTGCAGCTATACCAAGACCACTTAAATATTTTCTAAATATTTCTTTTTCTCCTCCAAATGTAACTTTAATATCATCTGTTTTTTTATTATCTATTATTTCTTCAACTTTACTTTGTTCTACTAAAGTAGATTTATCAGGGTTTACTTCAGCTGTTATTTTGATAAATGGCTTTCTATTGAATCTATTTAATTCTTCTGACCTAGTATCCTCTTCCATTTCTACTACATCTTTTAATACTAATATTTGTTGACTATTAGGAGATTTAATAGGTATATTTTGTAATTCATCTATGGTATTTGGATTGGCATACAACAAAATATTTTTACTTTCATCATCTATGTTAACTTCCCCAATCTGAGTTTTATTCAATGCAAGGTTCACTTGTCTTTGTATATCATAACTTGTAAGTCCTAATATTGACATTTGTTCTTTATTTGGAATAATCTCATATTCTTCTATTATAGAGGGTTGTTCTAAAGTAATGTTATATAAGCTATTCATATCATTCATTTCTTCTTTTATATTATTTGCTACATTTTCTATATCTTTAAATTCATCGGCAGAAAGAGTTATATCAATATCAGGTCCTGGGTTTGTAAGTGCAAGTAAATTAACTGTCGCTGTTCCACCTTCTATTTTATCATTTAGCTCATTTTGAAGTTCATATGCAAAATACTTCTTATTTTTATATTCAGCAATTTTTTCTTCATTAAATCTAAACATTACTTGCCCTAAATCAGGCGATTTAAAATACGGAGGATTTGTTATATAAAATTTAGGTATTGGTCCTCCTATTGATGATGTATATTCATTTATATAATCTCTATCATTTAATACTTCTTTTACGTCTTCTACAATTTGTTGTGTTTGAGCTATATCATTTTCTTCTGCGTTTATATCAATATATGCTATGTTATTATCTGCATAAGGAAATACTTCAAGTCTCATGTTTACCAGCATAAAACCTGATATAATTATTAATACTAATACTATAAACAAAGTAGTTTTAGTATATTTCATGCTTTTTAAAAGTGTATTTTCTAATAATCCTTTAAAATGTTTTCGATTTCTTGCTTTTCTATGACTATTTTTAAGAAGTAAACTTGCAAGTACAGGAGTTACTGTTATAGAAACTATATATGATGCAATTAAAGCTATAATAACTACTTGTGGTAAAGATTTTGCAAACTCTCCTGCCTCACCTGGTAATGTTATAAGTGGTGCAAATGCCATTATAGTAGTAAGTGTTGATGTAAGTACTGGAATACTTGATTCTTTAGTTCCTAAATAAACTGCTTCCATAATAGATATATTTTCATCTAATTTTACTTGTATTGCATCAGTTATAACTATTGAGTTATCTACTAATATACCAAGGGATATAATAAGTGCTGCAATAGATATTTGTTGTATATTAATATTTAAAAATGACATAGATATAATAGTAAGCATTATAGAAAGTGGAATAGTCACTGAAACTACAAATGCATTTTTATAACCCATACCTATAAAAACTACTATAAGTACTAAAACTATTGCTTGAAGTAAATTTATTATAAAGTCATTTACAGAATTTTTAACATCTTCTGGCTGAAATATTATTTTATCTATTTGAGTATTTTCATCTAATTCTTTTTCAAATAGAGAAATCACATCATTTATTTCTTCTTCTGCTAATAATATATTACTATCTTTATCAAAATAAGATGTAATAAGTACAGATGAGTTTCCATTATGCATAAATATTGTATCATCGGTATATTCGTATTTTATTTCAGAAATACTACCTAGAGTTATAGGCGCGTTTGTCTGTGGATTTAATCCTAACACTATCTTCTTTATGTCTTCAATACTATCTTCTTTATTATATGAAATGCTTATATTACCTTCTTTTGTTTGTAAGCCTCCTAATGGTATGTCAATGTTTTGGGCTGTTAAAATATCGTTTATATTTTCCAAAGTTAGGTTTGCAGACCTTAATTTTTCTAAATCTATATCTATTATTATGTTTTCTTCTAATATACCTAATATATTAGTTTCGTTTATTTGCTCTATATCGTTTAATTTTGATTTTATATCTGTTGATAGCTTTTCAATATTTTTCATTTCGTTTATTTCATTATCAGAAGTATTGATACTTAACATTACACCTGTTGTATTTATAAGATCTGTATCAAGTGAGGGAGATTGAACATCACTTGGTAATTCTATAGTTTCAAGTTCTGAACGAAGTACTTCCCATTGTTTTTCTTTATCTACTTCATAGCTAAGTTGTACTATTACTAACGACACATTATCTCTAGAAACAGATTGTATCTTTTCTACACCATCTATGCCAGTAATAGCATTTTCTACATGTTCTGTAATGTCTTCTCTAACTTCTTCAGTCCTAGCTCCTGGATAAATTGTTGTGATCATACCTACTGGACTAATTGCTTCTGGATTTTCTTGTTTTGGCATTTCAAAATAAGTATATACTCCAAATGCTATTATTGCTAAAACAAGTATTATTACAAACTTTCTTTGAAATAATGCTGATTTTATAAGTTTATTCATATAGATCTCCCTCTCATTGAGTTTATATGTAATTATATACCCTTATATAATATGATAATTACTCAAATATTAAAAGTAATTTTACATAATAAAAATAGTCTGATTCTAAATCCAGACTATTTTTTGAATTTCAATATTATTCCTATTAATAAAGAACTTATTCCTACTCCATATAATAGATATGGAATCATTTCTCCTGTTTGTGGCATCTTTGGTGTATAAGTAACTCCATCATCAACTACTTCTTGTTCATCTACTACTTCCTCATTTGGTCCATCATATTCACCTAATACTCTTTCAGTTTGTGCTGTAAAAATCCATTTTACATCTACTTTTTTACCTTGAAATTCATTTCCAGTTTCAGGTCCTGGAAGTTTTACAGTAGCATCAAGTTTTTGAACATCTCCCATTTCTAATTTTCCTAAATAAATATTTTCTTTTGCAAAATTATTCATAGAACCTTCAAATATTAATTCTCCATCATAATTAATTTGAAGAATAAGTTGATTTAATAAATCTACACTATCTATTTCACCAATTCTTTCTGCTTTCATATATAAATTAAAAGGATATTCGTAATCATTTTTTAATGTTATTGAACCTTTTTTAATGTCTCCAGGATTTAAAATTTGAAAATCAAAGAATTTTTCTCTAGAAGATTCTATAACTAATCCTAAATCTTTTCCTATTATTTCAATATCATCAGCATAACTGTTATTAGATACTATCAACATTGTAAAGCTTATAAAAAAAGTAAATATCATTACCAAAATAAATTTATAGTTATTTCTCATATCACCTGCCTCCTCCTTTAAATTTATTATAAAGGCATATGTTCTTATTCCATATGCCTTTATTTATTATTGTACATCTTAATTATTAGTATTCTTCTAATCCTGAAGGAAGTGACGTCAATCCCCAAACATCTTTATATGCATCATTTGATGCTTGAACTGATTCTGCTTTTACATTTAGTGTAAAAGTTGCACCTTGATAATCATTCCCTGTCTCTTCACCTAAAAGCTTAACACTATCTAATAATTTACTTGTCTCTTCATTTTCTTCTAAAATATACTTGTAATAATACCATCCATCATGTAATATCCAATCATTACTATTTATCATTAATTCTACATTATCTATTGACATTTCATTACTCCAAGTAGGTGTTAATTGAACTCTTACATAAGTCTTTTTAGTTCCTTTACTAATTACAGTTACATCTTTATTTGTTTCATCTCCAGGGTTCCAATTAGTTATATTTTCAAATCCATTTTCATTAACTTCTATATCTACCGTTCCAGCTTTAAAAGTATTATCAATTGCTTCTGGTGTGCTTGTAAACCAAGCCATTGTTCCTCCTATTGCAAGTATAGCTATAGCTACTAATGATAAAGTAATTATTAATCTTTTTTTCATTTACAATACCTCCTCAAATTTTTAATTGATTCGGTAACTGGCTGCCATTTAAAAGGCCCTTTAGTTTTGCGTCCTCTAAGTTTACCTAGAGTTTGCCCTTATCGTTTAGAACTTATTTGACTTAAACTTTTAATAAATTTAAATTGATTCACCTCCTATAAAGACTTCTTATTAACTTGCTTTTTTATATAAATAAAAGTTAAAATTATTAAAAGAATTATTGATATAATAAAATATATATTAGTCTTCAAAAAATTCAATATATATCCTATTATTGGTATGCTAAATATAACTTTTCCAAAAACATCTTCTCCTCTTACAACTAATGGGTCTGGAGTTGTATTTGCATCACCTTTAGTAACGAAATTAAATTCTTCTTTTTTTTGTATATCAACTACTCTATGAGTTACTAGTGATTGTGTTGAACCTTTATAAGTTATTATGTCATTTGTTTTTATATCTTTAGGATTAATTTGTTTTACTATTATTAAACTTCCCACATTTATAGTTGGATTCATGCTTCCACTCTGTACTTCATATATTTTATATCCAAATATAGAGGGCTGTTCTCCTTTAAAACGACTTCTCACTGTAACTATAATCAAAATTACAGTTATAACTAATACCATATAAAGGAATATATTTTCTGTAATTTTAAAAATATTCTTAATTTTATAGTCATTATGTCCCTCCATATTTTCATCCCCTCATATTATAGATATTAAGTTATTGTTCTAGCTGAACTTTAAACTTATTAGGCTTTTCATCATCATCATAAAACCAACTATCATTAATTCTTTTATTAGTTATAGTAACTGTTTGATGAAGATTTTCAGAACTTATAGTAACTATTTGCTGACTATAACCTACTAATTCATAATTCATAGGTACAATTTCATTAATATTGTAATTTCCTGGTTTTAAATTTTCTATAGTTTTCGTTTCTCCTTCTTTTATATATAATGCCCATTGTTTTTCTTCAGGTCCATCTATCCATATAGAAAATTTGGTACTAGGGTCTTCATTAATTACTATCTTTTCTATTGTTATACTTCCCCTTATTACCTTTACCACTATTTCATCCTCTGCTATACATGCACTACATCCTTCTTCACCATATTTATCTTTTAATACTAATTTGTAAGTGGTATCTTCATTAGGACTTACTTGAGGATTAGCATCATATGATACCCATGTTGGATCACTACTACTAGTCCAAATATAAGTATATGGTGGATGACCAGAGTTTATCTGAATATTATCTGCAAGATTAACAGTGTCACCTGTCATTTCTAAATCTGGTCCTAAATCTACTTTTAATGGTTCTATTACATCTACTTTAGGTACAGGAAAATCTTTAGTCTTTTCTTCATCATTTACATCTATATAATTTAATTTTGCCCAATCATTTGTAGGTATATCATTTCCTCCTTCAAATGAACATTTAGCTTTTATTTTATATGTTAAAGTTGTTTTTTCCGTTATTGTTCCGGCATTCCAAGTAATTTCATGAGTATTTTCATCATATGTTGCTTCATTACTTGAAAGACTTCCTTCTACATATACAAAGTTATCATTAATTTTATCTTTTACTACTGCATCTTTTGCAATAAAATTTAAATTTTCTGATATTTCATTGTATATTTGTGTCAAATCTGCTGCTGAAAAAGTTTCATAATATCCTGAATCTTGAGCTTGTTGTAATACACTTCTGGCAACTCCTAAACTTTGTGCTGGTACTCCATTTAACAATCCTACTGTAAATACTCTAGCTACATTTTGTGAATTTTGTCCTTCATTTATAGCAGCTTGTGCATGATTATTTATATAAGTAGGTTCACTAGGACCATACCAATTACCAATACTTACTGTAGGTACTCCATCTGTTAAAAATACTATAGCTTTATTTGCTTCTGGTCTAGAATTATTAGCCATAGTAATTCTAGCTGTTCTAAAACCCGCTTCCGCATTTGTTCCTCCATTTGCAACTAATGAATTGATTTCATTAGATATTAAGTTATAATTATTGGTAAAATTAGTATCTAATGTTGCATCATTTATACTACCCCAACCATATATGCTTCCTGAATATGCATACGATACTAATGCTACTCTACTGTTAGGATTTTGTAATACTGTCTGAGAAAAACTTTTAGCTGCATTTTTAGCATAAGTTATAGCTGAACCATCATTCATACTTCCTGATCTATCTATTACAAGTATTACATCTATTGGTTTTTGTGGTATTTCACCATCAATTTCTAATGTAACTAAATATTCTCTACATCCTTCTACACTTTCAGCAGTTTTATCCACTGTTATTGTATCTTCAAATTGAGGATCAGGATTTCGATAAGTAGATAATGCACTAAATATACTACTTTTAGCAATGCTTTCTTTAAATAACTCATCTAAAAATTTTTGATACTCTTTAGGGAATTTTTCAATCTCATGTTCTTCAATAAATGCTGAACTAGAATTCTTTTTCTTTATTATTTCTGGTTTTAATAATTTAACTTCCACTTTTTTATTTTGAGTTATAGATTCATTATTAAATTTAGTGCTTACTATAAATGTATTTACTTTTACTCTTCTTTCTAATGAAGAAAATTTATTATAAATGGTCTTTATTTCTTTTGTTTCTCCAATTTTTAATAGTTTTATATTTTGATTTAAATTTGTAATACTATCCTTTACTATTACATTTTTCAAATCTACATTTCCTTCATTTTTAACTTGAACTGTATATACTATATTTTCCCATGGCTTATATGAATTTTTATCTGTCTTAATTTCAAGTGATAAATTAGCTTTCAACATTTCTTTTTTTTGTTCCTTTTCTTCTGGTTCTGGTTTTGATTTTGTATTTTCTTCTAGCTTCTCTTCTGGTTTTGATTCTTTAGGATCTTCTTTAGATTTATCTTCTTGAGTTAATGATTCATTTTTTATATTTTCCTTATTTAATGGTTCTAAGTTTGATTCTTTTTGGTTTGATTCTTCCTTTTGAACCTCTTCAGAATCACCATAAACTATAGGTAAAAAACCATTTACAAATACTAAAGATAAAATTAATATATATATAATTAAACCTTTGTTGCGAAAATTCTTCATCTAAACTTTCACCTCCATTATTTATTTTACGTTATTATAAAGATACCCTAGTATAATTTTAGAGTAAGTTCAAATAAGTTTTATATTGATTTTTTATGTATTATATATTAATTTTTTATGCATTACATTTTAATTACAAAATAAAATAACATAAAAAAACTTCAGAATAAAATCTGAAGTTTTTAAATCTATATAATGCTATTTGAAATTTTATTAAATTTAAACTCTAAATTACAATTACCTTTTAAATACTTTCTAAACTGCTTTTGTATTCTATCTTCTATTAAATATAAAAACTCTGATTTTATTTCTGTAATCATTATAATTGCTTGATCTTCATTCCAAAATGTTATTACATCACCTTTTCTTAAACTTTTTAACAAAATAGCTTTCAATACATTTCTTGATTGTTTAAGATTATCTGTTGTTCTTTTTTTATGATTTAAAGTGATTAAACTAATATAAGTGTCTACATTTCCACGTATACTTTTTCTTTTTTCAAGATTATATAAAAACTTGAAATACTCTAAATCACAATACATAGCCCCTTGAACCTCACTATCCTTTAATCTTTTTTCAATAAAATATAAATCTGTTATTATTTTTTCTCCATTTGCTATTTGTAATTTCCTATATAAATCCTTCATTGCAATTGAAGGTTTCATATCATAATCTTTATACATTTTATAGGTAGTATACTCATAATAACTCAAAGCATGCTTAATTTGACCCATTTCCTTTAATGCTTCCATATAATATATATGAAATGTTTCATCAAATGGTTGTATTTCTATAACCTTTTCACATATATCAGCTATTTCTTTAAACATACTATTTTCTTTATATATACTTATTAATTTATTTGCTGAATGAATAAATATTCTATTATATCTATTTCTAATAGGTATTATCCAATCTCCACAACTACATTCTCCCATATATTCACCAATATATACTTTTAAAGCTTTTTCATAATAATTAGCTGCTTTTAGAGAGTTTAAATTCATCATATTAGCTTTTTCGATGCTTAATTCAAATATATCATTGTCTATTTTTAAGTTATCACTTATCTTTAATATGTAATATCCATTTATAAATTCTATATCAAATAATAATTCATTTATATTAATTTGTCTTTTTATTTCTTCTATAAACTTTCTAAGTCTAAATATTTGAGTTCTTAATACATTTTTCAAATCATCAGATTCATTATATTCAAATAAATTTTCTATAATTATTTCTGGGAGCAATTTTTTGTTTTTATAAGAGATGAAAAATTTAAGTAATTCTAAAATCTTATATCTTCTACCTAATCCTTCAATTATAGATTTATTACCTATACGAATATCAAAATCACCAAAGGTAAATATTTCTATATCATTTTCATAATCATGATTCAATTTTTCTCCCTTTTCAAACATCTTTATTTCCTCCTAGAATCTATTTTGTTATTTAGTTTATTTACCCTAACATTAAATTTATTAACAATTTTTAATATTAAACCTATAAAAAAGCACATTTAAATATTTATATTTAAATGTGCTTTTTTTATTATATTAACTTTTCTTTTTTAAGATATTTAGTAAAGCTCTTTGTTAAATTATTTGTATTTATGTCTTCAACAAAGAATATCCCATCTTCTACATTTTTCAATTCTGCTTTTTTACTCTTAGTATTAAAACCATCTACATAAAGTACTCTATTACTACCTATTGGCCAATATATATCTTTATCATTTGTTTTTGTAAGTCCAAAATAATTAGAATTTGATTTTTCAATATCAATCAATATCTCTCTAGCACTTAAATAATCAAAATTCTTACCTAATATATTTGAAAGCTTCATTATTACTTGCCAATTTTCATAATCGACTAAAGGTTTTATGGCTTTCTTTAAACTTTGAATTTTTCTTTCAGTATTAGTTATTGTACCACTTGTTTCAGCAAATCCAACTGCTGGTAATACTATATCAGCCCTTTTAGCTGTATCAGTAAGATGTGTATCTTGAACCATTAAAAATTCTAAACTTTCAAGGTTAACATTTAACATATCTTCTCCAAATACTAATAATCCTTTTATATTTTTGTTTTCAATATTATACTTTAGATAATCATATCCTTTAGTTATTCCCATATCTTTAAGACCTTGACTATTAGTATTTTGTTTTAATTGAATTATACCATTTCTAGGTCTTGCAATATGTCCAGTAATAGCTGCCATATTTGCAAGTAAAATTGCTGCATCTGATGTAATTGTTTTTTGTTCAAATACTATCATAGCATTTTTTGATTTCCCATAAAAACTAGCTATTTTTTTAGCCTCATCGCTTACCTCTATATGAGATAAATTCTCTTTTAAATTATCTAATCCTATATAATTATCTTTATCAGCTATTAAATTCTCATCAATAATTGATTTTAATATTTCTTTTAAAAACTTTATATCATTTTTAGTATGAACAGAAATACTAGATAACTTAGTAAGACCAGTTTCACTAGGACTTATAGATAATAGTTTTGCACCTTGTTCTACTACTTTTTTAATCTTAAATCCTGCTATAGGATGTTTTTCCATAACATTTGATTCAACTAATAATACAGTATCTACACCTGAAAGTTCATCAAATGTATTTGTAGATGCATCATATCCAAATACTTCTTCTATTCCTCCTCTATGACTATTAAATGATCCTATATTACTAGTATTCAATACTTCTTTACCTAATTTAGATGCTAAATACATATCTTCATTTGTATACCTATCTGAAATAGATATTGCTACTGTATCACTACCATACAATAATCCTAAACTTTGGGTTTTCTTTGCTGTAAAAAGCAATGCTTCTTCCCATGAGGCTTCTTCTAATTTTCCTTTTTTTCTAATTAAAGGTTTTGTGATTCTTTTTCCTATATTTTTTAAATCAAATCCAAATCTTCCTTTTGCACAAAGAAGACCATTGTCAATAGATGAGTCATTTTTAGGTAATGATTTTACTAATAAATCTCCTTTAGTGTTTAAATCTAAATTACATCCTATACTACAATGTGAACATACAGTAGAAGTTGATTTTGTTTTAAGTGGAACTGACTTTTCAATTGAAAGCCTTTCTTGAAGTGCTCCAGTAGGACACACACTTATACACATACCACAACTTACACAATCTGTTTCTTGTAAGGTCTTACCAAATGCTGGTTGTACTATTGTATCAAATCCTCTATCTATTAAACCTAAGGCATTTGATTTTACTACATCTTCACAAATTCTAACACATAAACCACATAATATACATTTATCTGAATTTCTAATTATAAAGGGATGATTATCATTATTTTGTCTGTTATGCATTTCACCTGATAATCTTTCAGGTTCTACCTTATATTCATTAGAATAATGAAGTAATTTACATTCAAATAAATCACCACATCCACATTCTAAGCAACGCATAGCTTCTCTTTTCACATCTTCCTCTGAATATCCTTTTACTATTTCTTCAAAATTTCTCTTTCTGATATCTGGCTCTAAAAATTCCATTCTTGGTCTATGCTCTACCTCTCTATCAGAGAATTCTTCTATATTTACTTCTTCTCTTGTAACATAAAAAGGTTTTTCGTAACTAACAGTTTTTCCTTCAAGATAACTATTTATAACTTGTACTGCCTTTTTAGCTTCACCAATAGCTGTTATTGCAATATCGGGTCCTTTATTTGTAGCATCTCCACCTGCAAATACACCTTCTATATTTGTAAGAAATGAATTTTTATCTGCAGAAATAGTACCTCCTTTAGTAAGTTCTAAATCTTCAAAGCCTTCTATATCTACAGATTGACCAATTGATGCTATTACAGAGTCTACTTCTATTATTTCTTCTTCTCCTTCAATTGGAATTGGTCGCCTTCTTCCTCTTGAATCTTTTTCTCCAAGTTCCATTTTTTGAAGACGTATTTTTGATGCTTTCCCATTATTCCCAATAATCTCTATAGGACTTACTAAAAATTTAAAATTAACCCCTTCTTCTAATGCTTCTTCTACTTCTACTGCTTCTGCTGGCATTTGTACTTTTGTTCTTCTATATAATGCATATACCTCTTTTGCACCTAATCTAATAGCTGTTCTACAAGCATCCATAGCAGTGTTACCTCCACCAACTACTGCTATTTTATCACCAGTTCTAATAGGTTTATTCAATGCAAATTTATTTAAAAATTCTATTCCCCCAACTACTCCTTCTAAATCTTCTCCTGGACAGTTTAATTTTGTACTATTCCAAGCACCTATTGCAATATATACTGCATCATATTTTTCCCTTAAATGTTCTAACTTTATGTCTCTGCCTACCTTTATATTTGTAAGCATTTCTACCCCCATATTATTTATAAGCTCTATTTCTTTGTTTAATACTTCTTTTGGGAGTCTATATTGAGGTATTCCATATCTAAGCATACCTCCAAGTTTTGGCATAGATTCATATATAGTTGCTTTATGTCCTTCTTTAGCCAAAAAATATGCAGCTGTAAGTCCACTAGGTCCTCCTCCAATTATTGCTACTGATTTTCCTGTAGATGACTTTATTTCTGGCATAAATTGTTCTTTATCATTTAAATCAATATCTCCTACAAAACTCTTCAAAAATGCAATTGAGACTGGATCATCTAGTGTTTCTCTTCTACATGCTGTCTCACATGGATGAGGACACACTCTACCTATACTTGCAGGAAGTGGTAACTTTTCTTTTATAAGTTCTACTGCCTCTTTATACTGTCCATTAGCAATAAGTCCTACATAGCCTTGACAATCTGTATCCCCAGGGCAAGCCAAAGTACAAGGTGCCTTACAATCACCAGTATGATCAGAAAGTAATAATTCAAGAGCTATTTTTCTTGACTCTCTTACTTTCTTCGTATTTGTAGAAATTATCATTCCATCTGATGCTACTGTTGCACAAGACCTTAACAACTTATTCATTCCTTCTAATTCCACCATACATAATCCACATGATCCATATGGTTCAACTCTTTCATCATGACAAAGTGTTGGTATTTCAATATTATTAGATTTAGCTATTTCTAAAATTGTTTGTCCACTATGACCCATTACTTCAATTCCATTTATATTCAGCCTAATTTTATTCATAATTTACGCCCCCTTCACAAACTAACCAATTTTTATAGCACTAAATTTACACACTTCCATACATTTTCCACATTTAATACATTTATCTAAATCTATTATATGAACTAATTTTTTCTCTCCAGATATAGCTTCTACAGGACAATTTCTTTTACAAAGTCCACATCCAATACATTTATCTTCTGAAATACTATATTCAACTAATTCCTTACATGCTTTTGAAGGACATTTTTTATCATGAATGTGAGCTTCATATTCATCACGGAAATATCTTATAGTGCTAAGTACTGGATTTGGTGCAGTTTGTCCTAGTCCACACAGTGAACCTTCTTTTATTTTTGTACCTAATTCTTCTAAAAGTTCTATATCTCCAATTTTCCCTTTCCCTTCACAAATTCTAGTTAATATTTCAAGCATTCTTTTAGTACCTAATCTGCACTGAATACACTTACCACATGATTCTTTTCTAGTAAAATCTAAGAAAAATCTTGCCATATCTACCATACAAGTTGTTTCATCCATTACTACCATTCCACCTGAACCCATTATAGCGCCAATTTTAGATATTGATTCATAGTCAACGGAAGTATCTAAAAGGTGTTTTGGTATACAGCCTCCTGATGGTCCTCCCATTTGTACAGCTTTAAATTCTCTATCTTCTTTTATTCCTCCACCTATTTCATATATTACATCTCTTAAAGTTATTCCCATAGGAACTTCTACAAGTCCACCTTTTTTTATTTTTCCAGTTAAAGCAAATACTTTTGTACCTTTACTATTTTCAGTCCCAAGGTTTGCAAAGGTTTTCCCTCCGTTTAATATTATATAAGCTACATTTGCCAATGTTTCAACATTGTTTATATTAGTTGGTTTATTCCAATATCCCTTTTGTGCTGGAAAAGGTGGTTTTAATCTAGGCATTCCACGTTCACCTTGAAGAGATTCTAAAAGTGCAGTTTCTTCACCACAAACAAAAGCTCCTGCACCAGCTTTTATTCTTAAACTGAATTTAAAATTTTCTCCAAATATATTTTCACCTAAATAACCCTTTTTTTCTGCCTCATTAATTGCATTACTAAGACGCTTTATAGCAAGTGGATACTCTGCTCTTACATATACTATACCTTCATCTGCACCCATGGCATATCCATTTATTATCATACCTTCAATTAATCTATGTGGATCTCCTTCTAATATGCTTCTATCCATAAATGCACCAGGATCTCCTTCATCTGCATTACATACTACATATTTTTTATTTCCGGGGGAATTTTTTGCTGCGTTCCATTTAAACCAAGTAGGAAATCCAGCTCCACCTCTCCCTTTTAAGCCTGATATTTTAATCTCATCAATTACCTCATCAGGACTCATATCCTTTAAAACCTTTTCAAGAGCTTTGTACCCGTCTGTATTTATATATTCATCTATGCTTTCAGGATTTATATTACCACAATTTTTAAGAGCAACACGATTTTGTTTTGATAGTATTTCTATATCTTTTTTATCAATAGTAAATTCATTCACAGAAATGTTATCTGTATATATATTATTAAGTAGTATACTAACTTTATTTTCATCCATATTAACAAATGTAATTTTTTTACCTTCATGTATAACATCTATAATAGGCTCTAAATAACACATTCCTATACAACCAGTAGATGATAATTCTATATCTAAATTATTATTTTTTATCTCGTATGATAATTTATCATATACCTTATTTGCACCAGCAGCTATACCACAACTACCTTGCCCTACTATTATCTTCATTTTTATGCCCCCTTTCTTTTGCTATTTTCCTTTATACTTCTAATAATTTGTTTTGCTTTTTCAGCAGTTAGATTTCCAAATGTATCATCATTTATCATCATAACTGGAGACAAGCTACAACATCCAAGACAAGCTACATTTATAAGTGTAAAAAGTCCATCATCAGTAGTTTCTCCATCTTTTATATTTAATTCATCAAATATTGATTCTTCTATTGTTTTAGAACCATTTACATGACAAGCTGTTCCCTGACAAAGCATTATCATATTCTCTCCTACAGGATTTAATCTAAACTGTGTATAAAATGTAGCAACCCCATGAATTTTGGCAGGCTTTACACCTGTTTTAAGTGATATATAATTCAATATATCAATAGGAAGATAATTATATTTTTCTTGAACTTCTTGAAGTATGCTAATAAGAGTGCCTTTTCTACCATCATACTTCTTTAAAATTAAATCAATATTATTCTTGTCTTCTTTTGAAATGTCTGTAAAAACAAATTTTTCTTTTTGACAACAACCCACTTTATACATCCCCTTTATATAATTTTAATTATTACCTAGAATATCTCTTGCAATTTTTTTACCAGTAGGAGTAGCAGCGAGACCTCCTAAAGCCGTTTCTCTTAAAGCAACTGGAAGAGACCTTCCAACATTATACATGGCATCTACTACTTCATCAAAAGGTATTATACTTTTAATTCCAGCAAGAGCCATATCAGCAGATATAAGTGCATTTGTAGCTCCAATTGCATTTCTTTTAACACATGGACTTTCTACAAGGCCTGCTATAGGATCACAAACTAACCCTAATATATTTTTTATAGTCATAGATGCTGCTTCTAAGGATTCACTAGGTTCTCCACCTTCAATTTCAACAAGAGCTGCTGCTGCCATTGCTGCTGCTGACCCTGTTTCAGCTTGACATCCTCCATCTGCTCCTGCTACTGTAGCATTTTTTGTGATAATATATCCTATAGCAGAAGCTGTAAAAAGAGCTTTTATTAACCTATCATCTTCTATACTGTATTCATCTTTCATCATATACAATACTCCTGGTACTATTCCAGATGACCCAGCAGTAGGAGCTGCTACAATTTGCCCCATAGTAGCATTTACTTCTAAAACAGCCATAGCTGCTGCTACTGCTTTCATTGTTCTTTTACCAGAAAGAGTATTTGAATTCATATATCTTTCTTTAAGCTTTTTAGCATCTCCACCAACAAGTCCACCCATTGATTTCAAACTACTATTCAGACCTTTTTCTACTGCATTAATCATAGTAATTAAATTTTCTCTCATTATTTCAAATATTTCATCATAATTCTTTTCTGAATTTTCAACTTCTCTTGCTATCATTACTTCCCAAATTTTTTTATCTTCTTTTCTACATATATTTAAAAGTTCTTTTCCATCTTTAAAATTATACATTTGCTTACCTCTTTTCTATAAAGCATCTATAACATAAACTTCTTCAACATTTCCCGAGGAATTTTTTATAGATTTTATAAGTTTATCTGAAAGTTTATTATCACATTCTAAAACCATAAGTGCATCTTTTCCTTTACTTTGTCTGTATACGCTCATAAATGCTATATTTATATTTTCATCAGCTAATACTTTTGTTATTTTTGTAATTACACCAGGGCCATCTATATGTTTCACTATAAGTGTTGGATATTCTCCTACAAATTCTAATTTCATTCCATTTATTTCAGTAATTTTTATATTACCTCCACCTATGGAAGATCCCATAAGTTCTACTATTTTGCCATTAGATTGATATATTAAAAATTTTACTGTATTAGGATGAGCATCTCCTAAATCAGTAGGTATAAAATTATAATTAATTCCTTTTTTGTTTGCAATTTCTAAGGAGTTTTTTAGATTTTCATCATATTCTATAAATCCCAACAATCCAGCCATTAATGCTCTATCTGTTCCATGGCCTCTATAAGTATTTGCAAAAGATCCATGAAGTAAAAAATCCACCTTTATTATATCTGATTTTATAAGCTTTGAAGCAATTCTTGCAAGTCTTGCAGCACCTGCCGTATGAGAGCTAGATGGTCCTATCATCTTAGGACCTATTACATCAAATGCACTATAATTTTTCATTTACATCATCCTTATTAGTTAATTATCTATATTAGTATAACATATTAAACTTTATACTATAAAGTTATTATTTTATTAATTATATTTATTGATTTGATTATATTATAATAGTTACTAAAAGTAACAAAAAACATCCTATTAAAGATACTATCTATTCTATCTCATATTATATACATGTAAAAAAGTATACCAAAAAAATCAGTATACTCTTTTACATTACATTTTTATAAAATTTTTAAAGTCTTGAAATATATTTGTATCTTTGCCTTCTTCATAATCTTCTGTTATATCAAATGTTTTAATATCAATTTGATTATTTTCCATAGATTTATATAATTCCTCCATGAAAATACCCTTACCTTTTATAGAGTCACAAGTTGGACTACCTTCTATGCCTAATATTCCAATTATTTGATAGCCATTATTTAAATATTCATCCATTTGTTTAACAATATCATTCACTAAATTTTCACATAAATTTCTATAATCATATGTATCATATTCTTTCTTAGTCATAGGTGGTCTATTCTCACCTAAAAAAATAAATTCTGGACAAGGAAACTGGATAATTGATATATCATTATCTATTATAATTTTTACTATATCATTAAAAGCTCCTTTTGACCTTTCCCAATCTCGAATAACTGAATTTTGATTTAATATACAATGAGCCGTATATATTATTTGTTTTTTTCTATGCATTTTGATTACTCTTTTGATATGCTCTTAAATTCAAAGGTAAATACTGAATTATAAATAAAACTAATATACAACTAGCTATTTTGTCAATAATATTACCTGTAATTCTAGGAATAAATGCAGCTGTAAAAATCTTCTGTCCACTTGCAAGTAGCCATGCAAATATAATATCTGTGCCTCCACCTGTTACTCCCCCATAAACTAAAACTGCAATTGGAGTTCCTATTAAAGGGGCTATAATTGATAATATAATACCTGTCACAATTGCAATTTTAAAATTAAATCTATATTTTTTAGCTATAAGTCCCACAATTAATCCTATAGCTATATTTACAATTGCAAAGGGGATATTTTTAGGATTTGTTATCATTCCTTGTATTATATTTGTAAGTCCTCCTGTCATTGCACCAGCAAATGGACCAAGTACAACTGCTACAAAAATTGTACCTATAGTATCTAAAAATAATAAAGGTATTTGTATGAATTGTATTACTGTACCAAAAACAATATTTATTACGATTCCTAATGATGCAATAACCATAGAATTTGTTGAATTAAACACATTACTTTTCATTAAACTCCCTCCTAAATTTTTGATAGTTAAACTAATATCATTATAAATTTAGGATAAATAATAGTAAAATAGAAAATATCTATAATTAGTAGACTTATTATACAATTTATAAATAAATTATATCCATTGGTCACTATAATCTTTTATAAAATCATCTATAGTTCTAGGTTTTCTTTTTAATATGTTTTCTGCTGTATCTGTTACTTTCCTTGCCATTCCAAATTTAGTAGTTAAATAAAGTACAGTCATTACATTAGCAAATTCCTTTTTAACTCCTCTATTTATCATCTCTTTTCTAAATTGTAACAGGCTAGGATTTGAATATTTTATATCCTTTCCTAAAATCTCACTCATTTTATTTGCAACTTCATAATAACTTATGGCTTCACATCCTGTTATTGTATAGGCTCTTTTTCTATGTCCTTTTTCTGTAAGAGTTATACCTATTATTTCACCAATGTCCCTAGTGTCAATAAAGCTTACCTTTGCATTACCCCCAGGAATAAAAATATCATTTCTTTCCTTTATATCTTCTTTATGAGTAGTTGATAGATTCTGCATAAAAAAACTTGGTCTTATAAAGGTATATGGTATATTTGATTCTAATATAATTTTTTCTATTTTATGGTGAGGCGGGAAAGGATTTTTTTCTATTCCAAGTAAAGATAGAAATACTATTCTCCTAACAAATTTTTGCTTGCATTTATTTATAAATGGTTTAAATATCTCGTTTACATCTGTAAGTTGCGGAGGTCGAACTAAAAACACTTTATCCATTCCTTCTAATGCACTATCAAATGTATCTTTGTTTTCAAAGTCTAAATGAACTAAATTAATTCCGGGGAATTTCCCTTTATATTTTTTAACATTTCTTACACCAGCTGTAAAATCAATGTTATTCTTTATAAAATAATCCATTACTGCACTACCTACATTTCCAGATATGCCTGTAAGTAAAATTTTTGCCATTATATCATCTCCATTTGCTAATAATATTAATAGTTCATACCCATTTTATGTTGTTTTATTATTTATTATTTCCTATTATATAAACTTTTGTCAAGTATCACTTTATGTATTATATAAGGAATTTAATATTATCAAAAAGCAAATAAAAACTTTAAAATTAAATTAAGATAATTTGATATTAGATACAATAAGTAAATAGTAAAGATTATTTACCTTTAATTTTCCCTGTAAATAATAATATCAATGGTAATATTAATCCAAAGGTAAGAGTAAGTCTTGGCCAATTTACACTATCCCATTCAACGAAATATATTGTATCAGGATAAACTATTGTAGATAATATTACCATTATCATAGCTATTGGTAATATTAATATTTTATAATTATTTAATTTTAAAAACTGAGATATACTAACTGTAAGGCTATAAAAATAAATAAACAATTTATAGAATACAGATAAAAACCAAACCATTGCAAATAATATTTCTAACCGTTGTATATATTCTCCTATCTTTGCTTTTTTGGATAATATATGTGTAGGATAAAGATGTCTTGATGTTATTTCTGATCCTAATACAAGAGTACACATATCAATAGCTATTATTAGAACTATTGATGCTATTATTGTAGCTATTAAAAAATCCTTTTTAATTCCTTTAACATTATTTACATTTGATGGACAAAATGTTAATAATGCTATAAAAGTAAAAGAAGTAGCTCCCATAAATGGTAAAATTCCTTTAAACACAGGAGAAAATCCTTTTTCTAATATTGGATACATATTATTAATATCTATTTGTGGAATTAACAATAGAATTGGTATAAAAAAACCTATAAGAGTTATTGGTATAATTATTTCTGAAGATCTAGCTACCACTTCTATACCTAACTTTGCTGCTATTACAACTACTATCATAAAAAGAGTCTTTAACACATAAAGAGGTGTTTCGTGCATTATATGTGTACTTAAAAAATTTCCCATAATCCATATTTGAGCAGAACATGCTAATATAAAAAAATATATAAGTAATAATTTAATCAAACCACCTATATATTTACCAAATAAAAATTCAATATATTCCATTAAATTTTTATCTCCCATTTTATCTATTAGATTATAGTAAATAAAAGCAACAATTAAACTTAATATACTTCCTAACAATGCAGATAACCATGCATCTTGCTTTGCAATACCAGAAAGCATTGATGGATATAACACAACAGAACTTGCAACATATTGGAAAAATATAAAATTCCTTAATTGATTGTTATTTATAATACTTTTAGACATATATATCTCCTCTCTTAAAATTTAATATCCTATATTATTTTTTGGAGAATAAATCATATAAACTAAATGTAATGGATTTGGTATATTCATATCAAGAACCTTCATGACCCCTAATATAGTTGCAAATAATAATATAGAAAATGACCATATTTCTTTTCTAGAATTACTTTTTTTGAGAGACTTAAATTCATATATAATAATTATAATTGAAATCATTATAATACCTATACTATTTTTCATTCTTATTCACTCCATCATCTACTTTATCTATAAAAATACCTTTTGTAGTTCCCGTTCCTGTAATTTTTGATTTTACATTTATATTTATATCTAAATTTGAAAATTCATCCTCCCAATTATCTCTTAATTCTTTAAATTCTTTTGGATGTTTTCTATGTAATTCTAATCCAAATCCAAATACATCACTTTTAAGCTTTTTAGCTTTTTTAATAGATAAATTCATATAACTTTTAACTTGTTTTTCTAAAGTATTTTCTAATTCTTTTATATTGTCTGTCTTTTTTATGTCTATATCACACTCTACATCAGCAATTTTAACTTCTAAATTAATTTCTATGTTAATATTAGGTATTCCGTTCTTAATTTCAGATTTTATTTTAGACTTTGATTTTAATAATTCTACTGATAAATCATCTTTTTCATTACAAGGAATAGTTATAATAGTATTCTTTAAATTATCTATTATGGCATTATATCCTCGACTTTCATTTTGATTTAACCACCCTACTAATTTATCTCCATTAAATACTCCTATATCTTGTGCTCTAATAATATTTGCAGGTTGAACTTCACTTACATTTTCCATACCACTATTGTTTTGATTCTGTCCTATTACTGAAATTCCTGTAAGAACAGGATCTTTACCTATATTTATTAAATCTGATATAAGTTGATCTAATTGAATAGTTCTAACATTTCCCCAAGATTTTTCAGCCATTTCTAAACTATCATATAATTTCTCAGCAGGTATCTTTTCAATAGCAGTGAGTACATTTAAAGCATCTGTTGCCATTAAATCTTTTGTAATAACAATATAAAAATCTGTTCTTAATTCATGATCTCTAGAGAAAAAATCTAATACATCTATAATTCCTTCTTTTGCTAACTCTTCTCCAATCATTAAAATCATTAAATGACCTAAATAAACCTTTCTTGGAACATCTCTAGTTAGTTTTCTTAAAGCTTCAAATACTGTTTTACCTTTTACTCTATATGTTGAAACTTCAGATCTCTCTGTTAATTCTTTTCCTGCTATTTCACTTGGATTTATAATTTGAACTGTGACTAAATATTCATCTTCTATTTTATCTACACCTACAGCTGAGGCAATAGTAATTTCTGAGAGTTCTCTTTTATCCCAACATCCTATTAATAAATTAGTTAGAATTATTATAATTAAAAACAATGCTTTTTTCTTCATATTTAAACCCTTTCTATTATGGTTTCTTTGGTTTTGCATCTGTAGGATTTTGCTGACGTACAGAATTTTTACTTGAAATAAGTTTAGGTCTTTTAAACATTCTCCATATTGGCGTTCTAATTAATGTATCTTTTTGTCCACTTAAATTAAATGGTGCTAGAGGATACATATATGGTATTCCAAAAGATCTTAAGCTACAAAGATGAAGTAACATAGTAAGTAAACCAAGTGCAATTCCAAAGAGTCCAAAGCTTGCTGCAAGTAACATAAATATAAATCTTAATATTCTAACTGTCATTGCTAAATTATAAGAAGGTGATATAAAACTAGCTAATGCGGTTATTGATACAACTATTACTTTTGCAGGTGAAACAAGTCCAGCTTGAACTGCTGCTTCACCTAACACTAATGCTCCCACTATAGATATTGCTGTTCCAATTGCTTTAGGCATTCTTACTCCTGCTTCTCTTAATATCTCAAATGTTAACTCCATTATTAAGGCTTCTATTAAAGCTGGAAATGGTATACCTTCTCTCTGGGCAACAATACTTATTAAAAGAGCAGGTGGTATCATTTCTTGATGGAAAGTAGTTATAGCTATAAATAATGAAGGAGTAAGTAATGATAAAAAAAATGCTACATATCTAAGCATTCTAATTAAACTAGATATATCAGCTCGTTGATAATAGTCCTCAGGAGATTGAAAAAATTGTACAAATAATGCAGGAACTAAGAGAACAAATGGTGTTCCATCTACTAATATTGCTATTCTCCCCTCCAATAGTCCTGCTGAAACACTATCAGGCCTTTCAGTATTATATATTGTCGGAAACAATGTATATGGTTCATCTTGAATAAGTTCTTCAATATATCCACTTTCTAAAATACTATCTATTCTTATTTTACTTATTCTATATCTAACCTCATCTATTATTTTTTCATCTGCTATACCTTTTATATATGCAATTGCTACATCTGTATTAGTTTCTTTTCCTATTACTTTTTGTTCGATTCTAAGATTTGTATTTTTAATTCTTCTTCTTATAAGAGAAATATTTGTTTTAAGGGTCTCACAAAATCCATCTCTAGGTCCCCTTATGACATTTTGACTACTAGGTTCTTGAACACCTCTATCTTCAAACCCTTTAGTAGCTATAACAAAACAAGTACTAAACCCATCTACTAAAATTACAGAATCTCCAGATAAAATATGTAAAAATAAATCTTTGAATTTACTAATTTTCTTTATTTCACTATCTAATATAATATTTTCTTCTATATATTCTAATAAATTCTTATTCTTAACTTCCTCTTTAACATCTTTACATTCACTATTATGCATAAGAGGCTTAAGTACAAATTTATTTATAATGTTTTTATCTCCTAACCCATCTATATATACAACTGACATTTCTATCCCCGTATTTACTGAAGAACAAAATTGTCTAATGACTAAATCACTACTTTCTCCAAGTTCTTCTTTTATAATATTTATATTTTCATTTAAATTTTCTTCTACTGTCTCATCTATATATATATTATTTATTTCTACTGAGTTTTTCGTTTTCTTATTTTTTTTTCTAAATAAATCACTTAATTTCTTCATTTGATTAACTCCTAATATTAGACATATTCATTATAAGTTTAAACAAATTTCACAAAAAAAATACAATTAATCATATGATTAATTGTATTTAATAAAATATATTTTATTTTAAGCTATATTTCTTCTATAATATCTCCTGGCTTTATTACACCATCTCTTATTACTTTTGTAAATATACCTTCCGTTGGCATGATACATTTACCAACTTTTGTCGCTATTTCACATCCAGTATGACATTCTTTTCCTATCTGTGTTACTTCTTGAATTGTACTACCTATTCTAAGTTTTGTACCTATTGGTAATTCATGAAGTATTATACCTTTAGTAGTAATATTTTCTGCAAATTTACCACTATCTAAATCTTCTACTCCCATTTTTTTCATTTTATCTATACTTTCATCTGCTAATAAACTTACCTGTCTATGCCAATCACCTGCATGAGCATCTCCAATTAAACCATGGTTTATCTTAAAAATTCCTTTTTCTATAGGCGTTTTTATTGTGCCTTTTTGCGTGCTTATATTTATAGCTAAAACCCTACCCTTTATCATTTTTATTCTCCCCTTATATAATCGCCACTTTTACCACCAGTCTTTTCTATAAGTCTTACGTTTGTTATAACCATATCTTTATCTATAGCTTTACACATATCATATATTGTCATTGCAGCAATATTTACAGCCATTAAAGCTTCCATTTCAACTCCAGTTTTACCTATTGTCTTAACAGTAGTTTCTATTTCTATTTGTTCTTCATTTATTGTAAAACTAATATCTGCTCCTGTTAAGAATATATTATGACACATTGGAATTATATCACTTGTTTTTTTTGCCCCCATTATACCTGCTATTTGAGAAACTGACAATACATCTCCTTTTTTTATCATCCCATTATTTATACTATTAATTGTTTCTTTTTTCATCTTTATTGTTCCTCTAGCTATGGCTACTCTTTTAGTATCATTTTTTTCTCCTACTTCTACCATATGAGCTCTACCTTTTTCATTAAAATGAGTAAATTTCATATTAACCCCCTATCTGATTCATATTTTTTTCTATATATTTCCCATCTTCTAAACGATGTGATTCTGGTTTTTCCAATATAGAATTTAATATAATATTATTTATACTTTCTCCATTTCTAATAGCATGCTTTAAATCTATCTCCCTACTTGAATGAAGACAAAGCTTAAGATTACCTTGAGAAGTAAGTCTTATTCTGTTACAATATTCGCAAAATTTACAGCTAATGGGATTAATTATCCCGACTCTCCCCTTTCCTTCTGGTAATTTATAATATAATGCTGGAGATGATAAATCATGATTTTTTATTTTTTCTAATGTTTTTATTCTATTTAAAACTTCATCACTTGAAATGAAGTTTTCATTTGCCCACTTTGAAGCTTCACCTATAGGCATAAGTTCTATAAAACGCACATCTATATTTTCGTTACTTGTTAAATATACAAAATTTTCTATTTCATCATCATTAAATCCACCGATTAGTACAGTATTTATTTTTATAGGTGTAAGTCCAATTTCTTTAGCTTTTTTTATTCCTTTGAAAACTTTATCTAGGTTTCCACCTCTCGTTATGATTTTATATTTTTCTTTATTTAAGGTATCTAAAGATATATTAACTCTATTTAATCCTGAATTTTTCAAATCTTGTGCATACCTCTCTAAAAGAAGTCCATTTGTTGTCATAGATATATCCTTTAACCCCTCTACTTTAGATAGATTAGATATCAGTTTTATTACACCTTTTCTTATAAGTGGTTCACCACCTGTTATTCTGATTTTTTCTATTCCTAACTTAACAAATTCTTTTGCTATTAATTCTATTTCTTCTAAAGAGAGTAAATCATTATGATTACATTTATATATTCCATGGGCTGGCATACAGTATTTACATCTCAAATTACATCTATCTGTAATTGATATTCTTAAATAATTTATATCTCTACCAAAACTATCTTTCATTTTGTCAACCCCCACTAATTTAACAGTTATAAAAAAAACACATCTCTCTTTTCCCCTTTTTTCAACCCTTCTTCTTCACCTTTAATTATAACATATCCATGAGATTTAGATAAAGTATATATCATTCCAGATGTGCCTTTTATAGGAGTTGCATAGAAAGCTTCTTTATCTTCTTCTAAACTTACCAATTGATAAGTTTCTCTACTTGTACGATTTTCAAAATTTTCTTTTATTATTGCCTTTATTTTTCTTATACCATAATCTACATTTAATTTCTCATTCAAAAAGTTTTCTATAAAAGCTTTAAATACTATAAGAGAAGAAGTAGGATGTCCCGGGAGGCCTATTACAATTTTTTCTCCTACTTTTGATATTATAGTAGGTTTTCCTGGTTTTATTGAAACTCCATGAACAAATACTTCACTATTATCAAATGACTCAATGACTTTTAAAGTATAATCTTTTTTCCCTACAGAACTACCTCCTGATATCAATACTATATCAGAAATTTCTAAAGCTCTTTTAGTTGCTTTTCTTATTAATTCAAAATCATCTTTTACAATTTCACTGCTTGACACTTTTCCTCCGATTCTTTTTATTTCAGTAGAAAGTGAATATTTATTTACATCTCTTATTTTCCCATTTCCTACATTAGAATCTATATCTACTATTTCATCCCCTGTAGATATAATCGAAAATTCAAGCTTTTTGTACACTTCTATTTTACTCATACCTATTGATGCAAATGTTCCAATATCAGATGGAGTTAACTTTCTTCCTTTAGAAAATAAAAGTTCTCCTTTTTTCATTTCATCACCTTTGAAATTAATATTTTCACCAAGAAATATCTTTTTATTTAGTAACAATATATTGTCTTTCTTATGAACATCTTCAATCATTATAATACCATCTGATCCCTTTGGAACCATTCCACCTGTAGGAATATATATTGCTTGGTTACTTTTTATTTCTAAATCAGTTTTTTCTCCCATATTTACTTGTCCGATTATTTTTCTTTGTTTTATATTGGAACATCTTATAGCATATCCGTCTTTAGTAGAACGATTAAATTCTGGTATATCTATATTTGATTTGATATCTTCTGCTAATATCCTATCTAATCCATCTATTATATTGATTTTTTCTGTTTCGATTAAAAAATCTTCTAGTCCCTTCTTAAATTTTGATTTTGCTTGATCTATACTATCGAGTTTAGAGAATACCATTTTCTATTACATCTCCTTTGCTTAAATAGACGAGTTTATTACAAATTCTTTTTGCTTGACTCATATTGTGGGTTATTATTATTACTGTAGAGTTACTACTTTTATTAAAATTTATTATTTCTCTTTCCATTACTTTTATAGAATCAGGATCTATATTTGATGTAGGTTCATCTAACAATAATAACTTAGGATTAAATACTAGAGCTCTTGCAAGGGATACTTTTTGTGATTCTCCTCCTGATAATTTATGTGCTTTTTTATATCTTAAGTCATCTATATCAAATTTCTTAATCATATCTTCCACTTTGTTTTTTAGATGTTCTTTCTCATATCCTCTTATTTTTAAAGGATAAGCTATATTATCATAAACACTTCTTTTAAAAAGATATGGTTTTTGATTTACTAATGTAATCTTTTTGTATAAATAATCATCTAATTTTTTTCCTGAATATTCAACTTGTCCAGAAAACTTATTATCAAGACCTGCTATTATATTTATAAGTGTTGATTTCCCTGCACCATTTGGGCCTATTATTCCTGTTATCTTTTTCTTCTCTATAGTTAATTTATCTATATTTAATATTTTTCTTTCTTTATAATATTTTCTTATATCTTTTAAAAATATATCCATTTTATTCTTCCTCACTATAACTATATATAATGCTATTTATTCCAAAAGAAATAACAAGTAATACAAGTCCTAAGGCTATAGCCATAGAATAATGTCCCATTGAATTAAACATAGTTATTGATGTAGTTATTACTCTTGTAAAGCCTTTTATATTTCCTCCTACAATCATAACTGCTCCAACTTCTGAGATTGCTCTTGAAAAACTAGTAACAACATTCATAAAAATATCTATTTTAAGCTCTCTAATTATTAAAACGACAATTCTAAATTTATTTGCCCCAAGGGTTATTCCAATTTTTTCGATTTCCTTTCCTCTATTTTTAGATAAATTATAAGTAAGACCTAAAATCAATGGTATCACTAAAAAAGTTTGAGCTATTACCATGGCTATAGGTGTATATAATAAATCTAGAAATCCAAGTGGACCTCTTCTAGATAGCATAAGTGCAACTATTAAACCTACTATAACTGACGGAATACTCATAAAGGTATAAGTAAGTCGTGAAAATAACCGCTTACCTCTAAATTCTTTAATTCCTAAATAAATTCCTATGGGAATTGATATTATAGATGCTATTACAGTTGCTAAAGTAGAGACAAAAAGTGATAAAAAAATTATTCTATATATTTCTGCATCAAAACTCAGTAATAGCTCCATAGCTTGAATAAAACCTTCACTTATATAATCCATATCATCACCAACTTTTATTTTGCATTTGGTGTAAATAAAACTTCACCATATTCTTCTCTTCCATATTCCCCTATTATTGCTTGTATATCTTTTGATGAAAACCAATTTTGAAAATTTTTAGCTCCTTCGCTATTTATGTATTCATTTTTTTCTGAATTTACTGTAGTTACTGAATATTGATTAAACAATATATCATTTCCTTCTACCAATATATCCAACTCTATTTCATTTTTCATTGAAAGATATGTTCCTCTATCTGTTAAGGTATAAGCCTGCTTTTCATCTGTCATCTTTAAAGTATCAGCCATCCCTGAGCCATTTTCTATGTAAAAATTCCCCTTTGGTTTTATCCCTATTTCATTCCATATTTTTAATTCTTTTTTGTGGGTACCAGAATCATCTCCCCTAGATATAAATTTATATTCATTTTGATTGTAAATAGTTTCCAGTGCTTTATATATATCATCGTTATATTTTCTCTTTATATTTAATGAATCACTATTTGGACCTACTAGAATAAAATCATTATACATTACTTCTACTCGTTTCATTCCATGTCCTTCTTTTAAAAAATCCATCTCTGAATCTTTTGCATGAGTTAATAATACATCTGCTTCACCATTTTTGCCCATTTCTAATGATTTTCCTGTTCCTACTGCAATGACTTTAACTTTTATATTATATTTCTCTTCAAAATAAGGCAAAATATGGTCTAATAATCCACTATCACGTGTACTTGTAGTTGTAGCCAGTATAAGTTCATTTTGTTCTACTTTATTTTCTATATCAGTACAACCTAAAATGGAAATAATTGTTAATAATACTGCTAATAAGAGTTTACTAATCTTTTTCAAATTATTTTTCTCCTTATCTAGCACATTCATTTGTTTTGTTTTTAAGTATTTCTAATCCATGATCTAATGCATCTATAATATAGTCAAGAGATTCTCTAACTGCTTTTGGGCTACCTGGTAAGTTCACTATTAATGTTTCATTTCTTATTCCAGAGATAGCACGAGATAACATTGCCCTTTTAGTTATACTGAGACTATAATATCTTATAGCTTCAGAGATGCCAGGTGTTAATTTTGTTACAACATTCCTTGTAGCTTCAGGAGTTACATCACTCTTACTAAAACCAGTTCCACCAGTAGTTAAAATTAAATCTAATTTTAAGTCATCACTCATCTTTATCATTTCACTAGTTAATTCCTCTTCATCATCAGGAAGTACTATGTACTTTGATACAGTATATCCTTTACTTTCTACTATTTCTTTTATAACTTTTCCACTTAAATCTTCTCGTTCACCTTTTGAACCCTTATCACTTGATGTTATTATTCCAACTGTAAACATAAATTCATCTCCCCACATACTTATAGTTATATTGTATTATTTTTATCGTTATATTTCAATAAAAATAACGAGCAAAATTGCCCGTTATTTTTTTGTTACATTTATTTTATTTTTATAAATACAAAAAATTCTACTCTTTCTATTTCTATATTTTCATTTGAATTTGTATTATTTCCATTTATATTTTTGAATAATATTTGCACTTTGATATCATTATTCTGATCTGTAAATTTCATATCATTCATATCTAATATATCTTTGTTTGAACTATCTTTATGAATTTTTCTTGCTATATCATTTATATTTTTTGTATAGATTTCATTATCATTGTTTTTTATAACAATCTCATCATTACTGCTACTATATTTTACAGAATAGTCTCCACCAAATATCTTTGCACTTTGTGGTTCATAAGTAGTATAGAAAGTAAAATAATCATAATCCTCTATTGATATAATCCTTTCATCTTCTAATATATGGTTAAAGTAATTTCTATTTTGATAAGGATACATATGGTCTTCTTTTAAATCAAAGCCAAATACATCTTCCATCTCACGTAAATCAAAACCATCTGAAAGAAATCTTATATCATCAAGTGAATGATAGTTTAGAAAATACCGTATTATACTGCTAACTTCTCTTTGCACATCTTCACTTACATTTTCATTTGGATTTATATCTAATGAATCTGTTAACATATTATTACTTTTAAGTAATTTTTCAAATCTATTATTTTGACTCCATTTCGAAACTGAATAAGCACTTATTGGACCTGTAACAGATATTATAATTATAAGTGCAAGGGATATTGTAACCCAAATATTCCTTATATCTTTCTTTAAAGAATAATATATCATAACTCCTGTAACCCAAATACCTACTGCTATTACAAAATATCTATCTTCTGTTATACCATAAGCATTTATCCTTAAAGCTACAGCCCAAAACATCATGCCAATTAAAGGAATAATTGCTTTTGGAAATATTTTTATAAAATTATTTATCCATTTACTTTGACCTTTAAGTGGATATATGAAAAATAATACTATAGTCATTATAATTGAATACCACAATACTAAATTACCAATTATATTTTGTGGTAATTGAGATGTAATAATTATTTTCCCAAAATATACATATAAAATAATTGTGTATATAGATATCAAAGGAAGTACTATGTATTCAAGTAAAACCTTTAATACTTTTGGAAAACTTCTAATAGTAATTTTATCACCTTTTTTTGGAATATCTGCTAAGAAAAATGCAGGTGCAAAAATTCCAGCTACTACAAATGCAATATCAGCAAAAATCTTACCAGGTATGTCTGCATTAAATAATAAATTAATTGTAGTAAGTATCGCTGCAAGCCCTAAATAAAGCACTACTGAATAGACATATGTAACTATAAATCTAGAAAATAACCTTATAACATATAATTCATAATTATGTTTTCTCTTAATATAAGGTATAAAACTAAAGATTATGAAAAAAGCTATCATGTATGCTGTATATCTAGTTCCAGAAACATAATCGATTTCGTTTAATAATAAAAAATAATATCCTATTAAAATTATAGGAGTAAATATATGTCCTAAGATTTCAATAGATTTTTTCACATTATCTTTGGTTTCAAAAAATACATATATTGATAAACTAAGTGGTATTCCAAGGGCAAGTATCATTGCTATTCTTGAATATAAATCCCCATCATCTCTAAATAAAAATTCATTATGATTTATATAAATTAGTAAACAAACTGTAAGCACTGAATATAATAAAGATATTGGAAACCTCTTTAAGCTTTCTGATATTCTATTAGGTAATTTTTTAAACCCTTCAATGATATTCATAAAATTCACCTCTTTTTATTTGTATTATATTTCAAGTATATCACAAAAAAGAGACAATAAAAATTGTCTCTAAAGTCTATAATTCTTCATTATCTAATTCAACCTCTAAACTATATCTATAATAATCATCTAAAAGAGGTAAATTACAATCACGAGCTCTTGATGGAAACTCGATAACTTGTTCATATGGTGGAGGAACAAGATCAGCATCTAAATCTTCAGTTATATTTATATCAATTAAAGATTGATTTCCATCATATTGTTTTTGTAATACAGATACTATAATTTCACCTATTTGTCTACCTAATTTTAACCCTTCTGTTAAATCTGCTGGAAAATGTACTCCACCATATAATCTAGAATTTGAATTTTCTTCTGCTAACTCCTTTAACTTGTCAGATTCAGTGGAGAAGAAATAGCTTAATACAATTTCTACTGCTCCAGCTACTACTGAGTGTCCAGAAGGATAAGTTGGAAACTTAGGTGTACATATTTCTGTATATAATTCTTGATCAAGCTGGTTTGGTCTTGGAATATCCCACAAATATTTAAAATACCAAGTAATAACAAAGGCATCATTTATTGCCCCATGAACAGCTGCAAGTACTCTAGATGCTCTTATAGGCCCTAAACCATAAGTGTCTATTAGCCTGTCTATTATAGGAGTCCATTGTTTTGTAGCAGGACCATCTCCCCAATATTCAGCTTTTCTTTTTTCAAGTGGTGTAAGATTATCAAGTGTTTCTTTTACAACTAATAATTCTTTATCAAAATTAAAATTATCAGGAGATAAAATTTCAAATGCAATTTCTTTACCATCTAATGCTATAAATTTGCCTTTTTGATTTCTATCAAAATAATAAAGAGGCCATGTTCCTGCAAAAGGACTTATACCTTGAGGAACTCTCTTCTCACCTGCATAAGATAATTCAGACCATTTTCTTTTTAAATCCTTATTCTTACATTGCCCCATACATAATAACCTCCAAAATATGACTTAGTATAATATATGCTAAAGGTTATTATTTTGAGATACTATCTTTCCAACTATCTTAGATGTTTTATTTTATTCTAGTCTCCAGGACTCCAATTTGCTCTATACTACACTCAACTATATCTCCTGATTTTAAAAATTTTGGAGGATTAAATCCCATGCCTACTCCAGAAGGTGTCCCTGTAGAAATAATATCTCCAGGCTCTAAAGTCATGTGAGAAGATAACTCTACTATTATATCTTCTATAGTTTTTATCATATATTTAGTGTTTGAATTTTGTCTTATTTCTCCATTTACTTTAGATTGTATATCTAACTCTATAGGAAACTTAAATTCATCTATCGTTACAATAAATGGTCCAAGTATTGAATAATCATCTAAACTCTTACCTAAAAACCATTGTTTATGCTCTTTTTGAATTTTTCTAGAAGTTAAATCATTAAAAATAGAAAATCCAAATATATATTCTTTAATATTTTCTCTTTTAATATTTTTAGCTTTTTTTCCAATAATAACTGCAAGCTCTGCTTCATAATCAATTTTAGAATCCAAATCAAATCTTCCATTTATATCTTCTTTTGTAGACCTTATTGTATTTGCTCTTTTACTAAAATAGTTTAATTTAAAATTTTTCAAATCTATTTCTTCATTATCTTTATTTATTTCTTTAATATGATCCATATAATTTCTCCCAACACAAATTATATCGTGAACCGGTCTTATTATAGGTGAAAGTAATTTGATGTCATCTATATTAATATTAGGTTTACTTTCTTTTATAATTTTCAAATCATCTTCTGTACTATTTTTTATGAAATCTATCATATCTGAAAAATTTTTTGATAAACTAATTTCATTTATATTTAAAATACCCTCATTAGTAAAAATACCAATTTCTTCTTTATTATTATATAGAAATGTAATAATCTTCAAATATTATCCTCCTAATAACATATAAATTTGTACTTTAATTTCCTTCTATTTGATTTGTAAGTTCAATTATTTCATCAATAACCTTTCCAATATAATCTATTGTTTCATTTAAAGGTTTATCAGTGGTAATATCTACTCCTGCCATTTTTGCAAGTTCTACTGGTGTTTTTGTTCCACCTGCTTTTAATACATTTAACCAATCTTCTACTGCTTTTTCTCCTTCATTTAATATTCTTTTACTAACTTCTGTAGCTACAGTAAGTCCAGCACTATAAGTATATGGATAAAGTCCCATATAATAATGAGGCTGTCTCATCCAAGTTAACTCTGCTCCTTTATTTATCTTTACATCTTCTCCCCAAAACTTTTCTAATGTATTTCTTTTTATTTCACTTAATTTTTCTGCATATACACTTTCTCCTCTATCAATAATTTTGTAAACTTCTCTTTGATAATGTGCCTCTAATAAATGAGTCACAAAATTATGGAAATAAGTGTTTGTAATCATTGAAGATAAAACCCATCTTTTAAATCTAGGATCATCTTCTTTATTTATCAAATAATTACTTAAAAGCATTTCATTTATAGTTGAAGGTGCCTCTATAAAATAAAGTGAAGGTGATTCATCGAATACATTATTATTTTCTTGAGAAAGTAAGAAGTGACCGCCATGACCCAATTCATGAACCAAAGTAAATACTTCACTCATAAGACCATTCCAAGATAATAATATATATGGATGAACTCCAAAAGGAGTTGCACAAAAACCTCCTGTAGATTTCCCTTTATTTTGAGCAAAATCTACCCATCTTTCATCATATGATTTCATAACCATATTTAAATAGTCTTCTCCCATAACTGATAATGCACCTTTTATATACTCTTTAGACTCTTCTATTGTAACTTCAGGGTCATAATCAGGATCAATAGAAACTTTTAAATCTGCAAAGGTAATTTCATCTAAATTATATATTCTCTTTATTAATTTAGCATACTTTCTCATATGAGGAGTTAATTTTTCCATAATTATATCTATCTGTCTATCATAAAGCTCTCTATCTACTTTTTGGTCAAAAAGTAAATATTCAAATACAGAATTAAAACCTCTCATGGAACTCATTATTTTTTCTTTTTGTATTTGAGTCTGATATGCAGTGGCTATTGTATTTTTATATTCACCTATCTTATTTGAAAATAGATCAAATGCTTTTCTTCTTAAATCTGTATCTTTATTTCCTTGATAAGAGTTTTCATAAAGTACAAAACTAAGTGGGTATTCAACTCCATTGACTTCAAAACTTGGAAAATCCATATCAGCAAGTTTTGCTTGACTATATATATTTTCTGGAGAATCTAAAATTGGTGAAAGACTTGCAAATGATTTTTCAACTTCTGGATCAAGTGTATAAGGTTTACTTCTTTTTATATCTTTTAAATAATTTTTATATTTATCTGTTTTATTTATAGACTCATCTAATATATTTTCTTTTACTTCTTTTAGTTCACTTTCTATAAATGTAAGTCTACTTAAAATTTCTGAAATCAAACTATTGTTCTTATTAAATAAAGTTTGCATACCTGAATCCGTTTGATCAACTGAAACTGCAAGATAAGCATAATTACTTGTTAATATTACATTTTCATATACTTTCTCATATTTTTCAAGACAAATTAATATAGTTGATGAATTATCTAATTTACCTTTATATTCTTTTTCAATTAATTTAGATTCTTTTACCACATTTTCAAGTGTTTTTTCATATTCCCCCTCTGAACTGAAAATATCTGATAAATCCCAAGTAAGTGACTTATCTACTTCACTTCTGTTCTTTAATTTACTCATTTTATCCCTCTTTCCATCTTTTATATCTATTTTATCAATATAAATATTATATCATAAATATTTGCAATCGTAAGAATATTCATTCGAGTTTGAAATATTCTTTTAAATTTTCTGGACCAGAAATCACTTCTCTTCCAACAAATAGTGTGCCATCTGTTTTTGATTTTACCTCCCACTTAACTAAACTAATAAATCCATTTGAAATCTCTATTGCAGTGATACCAGTTGGATGTACACAACTACCATCATTGAAATATGGTATATCGTTTACTTCTGGGAATATAGGTTTGTGGGTATGACCTGCAATAAGCATTTGTTTATTATCTTTAACCCATTTAATTATTCTTTTATCTATTAATTGCCGTTTAGAATAATTTTTAGCAGGACTAGTAGGATCATTTATACCAAACAACTCTAAATGTTTCCATAATTTACCCACGAGAAACCTTCTTGCTTTCCACCATTTATAATCTAGAAAACTAACTTGATGTCCATGTACTAAAAATATTTTTTCTTTTGTAACCTTATGCTTCAATATTAGCCCTTCATGAACTTTTATATTGTCAAAGAGAGTAATATAATCTTGATTAGTTTGACCTAAAAATTGACATAAATTTTCTTTTACGTATTTTTGTTCTTTTTTTATCATATCATGATTTCCAAATATAAAATAAAGTCTTCTCCTCTTATAAAATTCGGATAATATAGAAAAGGTATCTAGATTAGCATCAATAATATCATCAATATTATTATTTTCCCAAAGTTCATCACCATCTCCAAGTTCAATATAGATATATCCTTTATTTAAATATTTAGATAATGCCGCAAAATAAATATTCTTATTTTTAGAAAAGTTATCAGCATAACTACCATCACCTCTATGACAATCACTCATTATAACTATTTTCGAATGATTATCAAATAATATTTCTTTAGAGGATTCATAAACTTTAGATAAATTTTTTTGACCATACATTTTAGTCTTCCTCTTTGCTATCAATATATTTCTGGATTTCTTTATATATTTCAATTAACTTTTTAGGTCTACCTATATTTAAAACTTCTTTATATAAATCAGGTGACTTTTTATATAATATATCTAATTTTTCTGGGAAGGTATCATATGGTTCTGTTAATAACTCATATTTATCACATAATTCTTTATTTTTAAATTGAATAACTTTATCTGTTTTTTCATTTCTAGTATAAGGTTGTTCTACGTGAGGCTTATCAAATTTCAATCTAATTATATTACCTCTTTGAATTATTTCAGTATTTGAATAATTAGCATTTCTTAATCCTTTTATGAAGTTATTAGTCATATCTCTATTTTTAAATACAATTTTTATATCCATAGTAAGTTCTTCTGGTTCAGAAAATTCTCCAACTCTAAACCCTGTTAACCACCAATGACTAGATTTTCTTTTAAGAATTGTTCTATTATTTTTTTTCAGAACAAAAGACATTTCAAGGAAATCTTCATCCTTTACAGCATTATAAAAAGTACCATTAAAAAAATCAGGTATATCTAAATCTGGACCTGTAGTATAATATATGCCAATTTCAGCTCCAGTACACAAATCATATTGTCCTTTCCAAAATTCTATTAACCACCTTTTATTATCATATTCAAAATATATTGGCTCACAATCTATTATCATACCTAGTGGTGCAGCAGCTTCATCATATAATCTACAATATCCCATTTTTCTTTGCCAAGCATCTATATTAGAAAAAAATATATCTTGTGTTTCATCATAAGAATATCCACTTATATCTATAATTTCATCTATCTTTTCTTTATCAAATGGGGTTTTATATTTATCAAATAAATTTTTACTATATTCTTTGTATTTTTTATAAACTATTATCATTAAAATAATAAATAACAAAAAAAATGATATAACATAAGAAAAATCTATATTATTTAACATAATATCACCTCGAATATTTTCATATAATATTGTATTCAGAGTATAAATATTATGTTAAAAATAGATATGACTACCTATAATAGGTAGTCATAAAATTTAACCAATAATATCAAAATTATTATATTTCATAAATCTAATAAAAGCTTTTTTCCCTTCTTGGGTTCTTTTATATACTCCAGCATCTTTTAATACATCTAAAAACTTCATTCCAACTTCTTTTTCTAATATCTCTCTTGCTTTATCTGTATTATTTATAGTACCATATTTATCTACTAACTCAATTATCCAATCCTTATGTTTTTGTATTTGCTCATATTGTTCTAAGTTATCTATAAGTTTATTATTTAAAAGAATATCTTCAATTTTTTCTATTTCTTTTTCAAGTCTTCCTGGAAGTACTGCAAGTCCCATAACTTCAATTAATCCTATATTTTCTTTCTTTATATGATGTAGTCTTTGATGAGGATGAAAAATTCCTTTTGTGTACTTTTCATTTGTTCTATTATTTCTTAAAACCAAATCTAATTCATATTCATCATTTGAATTCTTTCTTGCTATAGGAGTTATAGTATTATGAGGTTCTCCTTCTGAAAAAGATAGTATATCTATATTTTCATCGTTATAATTCCTCCAAGAATTTAATAGCTTAGATGATAACTCCACTATATCTTTTTTATCTTTCCCAGATAATCTAATAACTGACATTGGCCATTTTACTATGCCTATCTTAACATTTTTGAATTCATTAGATTTAAACTGTAACTCTATATTAGCTTTTTCCATAGCAAATTTATGATTTCCACCTTGAAAATGCTCATGACTAAGTATAGAACCTCCTACAATTGGCAAATCTGCATTTGAACCTATAAAATAGTGTGGTACCTTTTCTATAAAATCTAATAACCTATTAAAAGTATTTTTTGTAATACTCATAGGTTCATGAGTTTCTTTAAATATAATACTATGTTCATTATAATAAACATATGGCGAATATTGCATATACCAATTTTCATCATTTAATTTTATAGGTATGACCCTATGATTTTGACGTGCTGGATGATTTATTCCACCTTTATATCCTACATTTTCTAAACATAATAGACATTTAGGATATGATTTTTTTGCTTGCAGTTTTGCAAGTGCAATATCCTTTGGATCTTTTTCTGGTTTAGATAGATTTATAGTAATTTCTAAATCACCATATTCTGTATTTGTCTTCCAGTATAAGTTTTTATTTATTCTATCCATTCTTATATAATTAGACGCCTTTGACATTTTATAATAATCTTTAGTAGCTTTTTCTATTCCAGAATTTTTTTCAGTACTCCAAAATTTATTTGCAATATCTGATTGTCGTGGAATTAATATCCCCATAATCTTTGCATCTAATAAGTCTCTCATAGATGTTGTATTTCTTTCTATTATTCCTTCTTCATAGGCATAATCCAATATATTTTCTAATATATCTACAGGACTATGTAATATTTCATCTTTAAATTCGCCATTATAAGGTTCTTCAATTTTCAATAACTCCATTAAATTATTTCTCATTTGAACCATGTCTAACTTTTCAATCATATCATTTTGATATGCAAAATTTAATAATCTTTCCATTTCATACGATATATCTGTCTTACTCAAAAAGTTCGCCTCCTATATATTTCTATACATAGATTATATACTTTAATAACCCTAGTTTACAAGTTATCATTATTCTCTACTACATCTTGATTTAATTCCTTTTTAATATAGATTTTCCCCTACAAATGTTAAAACAAATAATACAAAAATTGTAATACATGCTATTGTATGAATTACAACTACATTATTCGCTATTTCACTATATTCTCTATTAGCATATTTATCTACAAATATGGATAATGAATAGGGTGGTGGTAATATTAAAAATGTAAAGTAGGCATAATCAAATAACGGATCGTTAGTTATAATTCTGTTTATTATAAATATTTTAAAAATATATCCCATAATTAGTATAGTTATAATTCTTATAAGGAATAATTTCATACTTTGTTTTATGTATATTTTATTTATTTTAAGTCCAAACCCTATAATAATAAGTATAATAGGAGTTGCAAGACTTGATAAATAATTTAATGTAATATCTACTCCCATAAAAAGGGTGTTTTCAAAAAATATTTTTTCCAACTTCATAATATTTAACAATAATCCTAAAATAATTGAAATTATAAGAGGTGAATTTAAAAAACCTTTAATTGTATCTATGGAAAATCTTTCATTATTAAATTTCATTTTTAATAAGGTATAAAATATAAACCATATAAAGAATTCATGAGCTACTCCAAATATTGATATTTTTTCTAAATTTTCAACTCCAAATACAGAGCTAAATAAAGGTATTCCTAAAAGTCCAAAAGTAAATGAAGTAACTATAAATGGCACTAATGGATGAGATATAGATTTAATTCTATTTAATAAATTACCTATAATATATAATATAATAAGTAATATAAATACTACGAATATAACTAAAAAATACTCCTTTTTAAGAGTCATATCTCTAAAAGTAATAAATAATAATGCAGGTAGTGCTATATTTATGACTCCATTTTTAAATTCATCCATCGATTCTTGTTTAACTAAGTTTTTTTGTTTTATAATATACCCAAGTGCTATAAGCAAAAATATTGGTATTACTTTTGATATAATTTCTCCCATATTTACATCCCTTCTTTAAATATACTAACAAGTAGTATATAACAAAATAAACGAACTAGAAAGTCCGCTTATTTAAAAAAGTTATACTTCATACTTTTAGCTGTTGATTCATTTTTTACAGCTAAGATTTGACTCATTATAGAAAATGCAATTTCTTCTGGGGTTTCTCCCCCAAGATCCAATCCTATTGGGGCAAATACTTTTTTTAATTTTTCTCTTTCTATACCTTCTTTAACTAAAGTGTCAATCATATTTTTGCATTTTCTTATACTTCCTATCATACCTATATATTTAGCTTCACTATCATAAACTTCTCTCAAAGCCTTTAAATCGTCTTTATGACCTTTACTTACAAGTACGATATATGAATTGTCAGATATTGGATAGTTGTTTAATTCTTCTATTATATCACCTGTTTTAAGTTCTACACTACCTGGAAAAATATCACTTTCTATTATTTCTTTTCTAGTTTCAAATACTACTGTTTTAAAATCTAGAAATTCACCTAATTTATATAATCTTTGAGCTATATGACCTCCACCTACTATGAGTAATATATTTTTTTTATTAAATACTTTTATAAAAATTTCAGCTTGTCCTCCACAAGTCATACCTAATTCGCCTTTTTCAGTAAGTTCATAATTATATTTTTTACTTTCTCCTGTTTCTAAACATTCTTTAGCACGTTTTAATACATCATATTCAATTTTCCCTCCCCCTATTGTGCCTACAATTGATTCATCTTCTTTTATTACCATCATTGCACCATTTTCTCTAGGGGTTGAACCTTTTGAATCAGTTATTATGGCAAGTGCCACTTTTTTATTCATTTGAATTTCTTTTTTAACTTCTTCAATATATTCAATCTCATACATTCTTTTATTCTCCTTTATCTATTATTTTTTTATAATCTTCAATTGTATCTATATCTATACCTAGATATTTATCATGAATTTTTATGTAATTTACAATATCAAAGTTATCTTTTATCACTTCTCTCCCTCCTATATCCCCATTAATCAATAATAACTCTTTTTTCAAATAAGCTGGAAATATAATAGGATTTCCTCTTTTACCATTATAAAGAGGAATTATTATTTTTTCTGTCTTTTTCTTAAATTCAATTATAATCTTATTTATAACTTCTATTGATAAAAAAGGTTGATCTCCTACAAAAAATATGAAACCTTTTGTTCTTTCATCTGCTTCTTTTATTCCTAGTTTTATAGATTCACTTTGTCCTTTTTCTGCATTATTATTATATATTGAAATAATACCTTGATTTTTAGCAATATCTTTTATTCTCTTATCCCTATAAATGATAATTATGTCATCAACTTCAGAACCTTTAACCTTTTTTATTGTTCTCTCTATTAAAGTTTCAGAGTTCACTTTTAAAAATAATTTATCACAAGTCATTCTCTTTGAAAATCCTGATACCATTATTATAGCTGTTATCATAGTTCACACCTTCTACAATAATTATTGTAAATGCTTATTACCAATATATACTTTAAATCTATAGTTTCTTTAGCTATACTTCTTAATAATTTACATGCCTTTATTTGAAGCTCTTTGTCATCAGCTTTATTTAGTATAAGTATTTTTTTTGTATTTTTAGGACTATTTTTAAATAATCCATCTTTAGATACTACTAATTTTTTTATTGAATTATTACTTATAATTTCACCTATTTTGGTGCCTGTTACAGATGAAAACTCATCTACTCTATGAACATTTTTATTGTTTAATAACATCCCTATAGCATCTACGCCTATAATGCCTATTACCTTTGTAGTTAGACTTGGAATTAATGGTTCATTATAATTAGGAGCTTTTATAGTTTTTCTTTTTGCCCCATCTGATTCCACTATTATTAAATCAAAGATATTTCTTCTATATATTTCATCTATAAAACTTTTATCTACACCTATTAATTTGTTTTCTGTTGATATATATTCTCCTATAATTGTAATAGTTCCATTTTTTATTTTAGTTATATCTATCCTTTCTTTATTTAATAAAAACATATTATCTATAAAATCTTCTGTTGGATAGTATATTTTAGTAGTTGTAGTTACAAATACTTTTAAATTTTTATCTTTGCATTCTTTTGCTAGTTGAAACATAACTGAAGTTTTACCTCCAGCTCCTACTATAGATATCAAATCTTTCTTTTTTATATTTAATCCATCACTTAATCTCATTATTGTTTTTCCTATATAAATTATACATTATAGCTTCTAATACTCCTCCAGCTACTGAACGTGCTTTATCTGATATTTGGTAGCTATATTTCGCTTCTCCTCTAGGATCTACATCTCCTATTTTCATGCCTTTATATACATAATACTTATCCCTAATCATACCTCTAATTACACCTGATATTTTTGTCTCTATTTGACATTCACCTATAGTAGCTACTATATCTCCTTTTTCAACTAAAGTTCCTATATCTTTTAATACTTTTATATTTCCATAAGATTTTGCTCTAAGCACTCTTTCCTCTGTAAAACCTTCAATATTTCCAGGAATTCCTGTATTTGGCTCAGGTATTCCTTTATAAATTACTCTTCCTAACATATGACCTCTTTTGGTTTCTACTACTGTATGAACATCTTCACCTGCAGAAAATCCAGGTCCTACACCTATTACAATCTCAGCCATATCTTTATATGTTCCTATATTCTTTTTTGCAAGTATTCCATCTACTATTATTTTAGGTTTAAACTCTTCTATATATTTTCCATAAGGGTCTATCATTACTGGAACTATCCCTTTTTTAATTAAGTTTAAAGATTTATATTTTGAATCTGATAATTTTCCAGTTAAATTTTCTATAGTAATTTCATCTTCATATACGGCTTCTGAAAAAGAAACTTTCCTTCTAACCATAGATGGGTTTTCTTTTTCTAAAAATATAACATCAAAGCCACTCATATATAATCTATGCCCTATTCCTGTAGCTATATCTCCTGCACCTCTTATTATTACTAGCATACATTTCATCCTTTCGCTATATTCATATCTACATAACGATTTCTAAAAAATTATATTATATTATCAAAATATTTTTTAAATAATCTATTCATTTCAATATCTAATTCTTCTGTAAATTTTTCATATGCATGTATCAATATTTTTGCATCTTCAGTTAAACTACAACCTCCACCTGACCTTCCCCCAATTGTTCTATCTAATAATTTCAATTTCAGTTCATTTTCAATATTATTTATTATTTTCAGACCTTTGCTATAACTCATGTTTAGATTTTTACAAGCCATATTTATTGACCCTAATTTATTTATTTGTATAAGTAATTCATAAGGTCCTTTACCAAAAGCTTTATTTTTATCTTCTATCCATACTTTATATCCTACTTTCAAAACAATATCCCCCTATTACATAAAAATACATAGTTATAGTATATCATAAAGAGCCATACTATAACTATGTATACAAACCTAAGCTGTTTTTAGCTTATTTTTTCTTTATCAGCTATTTCTTGCCTTTCTTTCTTTTCTTCATCAATAGTTTTCTTTGGCACTATAATATTTAAGAAGAATACTACTATAGCTGAAATTATAACTGGTGATGATGTAAATATTTCTGTTACCCATTCTGGAAATTGTTCTAAAGCTCCTGGTACAGTTGTGATTCCCATTCCAAGGGCTATTGCAAGACCAACTATTGAAACATTTCTAGTTGACATTTCACCCTGAGTTATAAGTTTTATACCTGTCATAGTAATCATAGCAAATACTGATATTGTAGCTCCACCTAATACTGATTGAGGTATTGTGGTCATAATTGCTCCAACTTTTGGTATAAATCCTGCTAAAAGTATTGTTCCAGCAGCAAGTAGTAATACAAATTTACTTACAACTTTATTCATAGCAACTATACCTACATTTTGGCTATATGTTGCAGTTGGTAATCCTCCAAAAAGTGAACCTAATATACTTGCAGTACCATTTCCTATTATACCACCTGATAATTCACTATCTGTTGGTTCTCTATCAAGTCCTCCTGCAGTTGTAGCAGATAAATCTCCTACTGCCTGTATAGAATTAACTACATACATTATAGACATTGTTATTATTGCAGTAGGATAAAATTTTATTCCAAAATGAAGAGGTCTTGGAATAGCTACCAAGCCTGCATCTCCTACTCCAGAAAAACTTATCATTCCAAGTGCTAGTGCTAAAATATATCCTGCTATTATTCCCATTAATACTGATGCTAATTTTGTTATTCCTTTTGTGAAATTATTACATATTAATACCACTACTAATGTTACAATAGCTACAGCCCAATTTTTAAGTGAACCATAATTTGCTGCACCTACTCCACCTGCCATATAATTTATAGCTATTGGATATAGTGATAATCCTATAGTAAGTACTACTGTTCCTGAAACTATAGGTGGGAAAAATTTTCTCAAAGGCTTTATAAATATACCTACTATAATAGCAACTATACCACCTATTAATTGTGCCCCTAATACCCCTGCAACTCCATAATTATTTGCAATTGATAATACAGTTGGCACATATGCAAAACTAACTCCCATTATAACAGGAAGTCCTGAACCTATTCTAAAATTAGATTTTCCACCTATAGGATACAGCTGTAATAATGTAGCTATCCCTGCTATAAACATTGCAGCTTGAATTAAAAGAGTTGATTCTCCTGTTGAAAGTCCTACTGCTCCTGCTAAAATTATTGCTGGTGTAATATTTCCTACTAACATTGCTAAAACATGCTGAATTCCAAGTGGTGCTGCTCTTGTAATTGGTGGTCTTCCATATAAATCAAACACTGAATTACTTCTGGTACTTTTTCCTTCCATCATATTACCCCCTAATATTTTCAGTTTAAATTTTAACAAACTATTATAGTATTAATTATCATTAGTAAGAAAATTAAGCCTAGCTAGATGATTAAATCATCTAGCTTAGCATTTTATTATTTTAATTTAGCTATAGCTTCGATTTCAACTTTAGCCTCTTTTGGTATTTTGGCTACTTGAACACATGACCTTGCTGGTGGCTCATCACCAAAATATGTGCCATAAACTTCATTTACTGCTGCAAAATCATCTAAGTCTTTTACAAATATTGTAGTTTTGATTATGTTTTCCATACTACTTCCTGCTTCTTCTAATATTGCCTTTACACTATCAAGTGATCTAGCAGTAGCTTTTTTAATATCATTAATTAATTCTCCTGATTCAGGATCCATTGGTAATTGTCCTGAAGTAAATACAAACTCTCCCACTTTTATTGCTTGTGAATATGGTCCTATTGCTCCTGGTGCTTTTTTTGTTGATACTACTGTTCTTTCTACCAAAATAATCTCTCCTTTATTTTTTCTTTTTATTATACGGTGTATCTTCTAATGGTAATTTAGTTCTAAATTGACCATCATATTTTAAGTATGCTCCTTGTACCGCTGGGGCTGTAGGTATTGAAGCTATTTCACCAATTCCTTTTGCTCCAAATGCAAGTGTTTCATCACTCTTTTCTATTATAACAGATTTAATCTCTGGAACAGATGTGGAACGGAATAGTCCTAATTTTCCGAATTTAACTTGAGGTACAGAATTTTTTAATGGATAATCTTCTGTTAATGCATATCCAAGACTCATTACTACTCCACCTTCAATTTGTCCTTCTAAATTTTTAGGATTTATTGCTTTGCCTATATCATGTGCTGCCACTACCTTTTTTAATTTTCCTTCATCATTTAATATAACTAAATGAGCAGCATAACTATAAGCAACATGACTTACTGGATTATCTTTGTTAGATCCCATAGGATCTGTTATACCTTCATATTCACCATAGAAGTCTTCACCTTCTAATTCCTTAAGTGACTTTATTTCTAATGATTTTCTTAGTTTTATAGATGCTCTTCTAACTGCCTCACCTGCAAAGAAAGTTTGACGTGAAGCTGTAGTCATTCCTGAGTTAGGTGTAGTAGCTGTATCTGGAGCATCAACAACTACAAGTTCTGGTAAAATATCTACTGTCTCACATAACATCTGAGTCATTATAGTTCCAAGTCCTTGACCTATACAAACTGCACCCACTCTTATGTGTATTTTACCATCTATCACTGATAATCTACATCTACCTATATCAGGCACACCTACTCCAAGTCCAGTATTTTTTATTCCTGATGCAATGCCTACATAAGTATTATTATCATATTCTTCTTTAAGTGCTTCTAGACATTCTAGCATTGCTGTAGTTTCATCTGCAATTTGTCCATTAGGTAATATATCACCTGGCTTTATAGCATTTCTATATCTTATTTCCCAAGCAGATAATCCTGCCTTTTGTGCTAAAAGATTAATATTAGACTCTGTTGCAAATATTGTCTGAGTTACTCCAAATCCTCTATATGCACCTGCTGGAGGATTATTAGTATAAACGGCTACCCCCTCTATATCTACATTTTGATAATTATATGGACCTGCTGCATGAGTACAGGCTCTTTGAAGAACTGGACCACCTAATGATGCATATGCACCTGTGTCAGCTATTATTCTAGCTTTCATTGCTGTAAGTTTCCCACTTTCATCACATGCTGTTGTAAATTCCATTTCCATTGGATGTCTTTTTGGGTGAATTATTAAACTTTCTGATCTTGTAAGAGTAACTTTCACTGGTTTTTTAGTAGACCAAGCAAGAAGTGCTGCATGATGCTGAACACTCATATCCTCTTTACCTCCAAAACCTCCTCCTACAAGTTTACATATTGCTCTTACTTTTTTAGGTTCAATTCCTAACAACTCTGAACATTCTGACTGAACTGCATATACTCCTTGACAACTAGTATATATAGTTACTCCATCATTTTCTGGAACTGCTAATCCACTTTCAGGTTCTAAGAAAGCATGTTCAGTGAAAGGTGTAGAATAATGTTGTGTAACTACATATTTTGAATTTTCAATAACTTCATCAACATTACCTTTTTTAAGAAATTGTTTTGATAATATATTACCATCTTCATGAATCTTTGGAGAATCTTCTTTCATAGCAATCTCAGGTGCAGATAGCGGAACTAATTCTTCATACTCAACTTCTATTAAGTTTAATATTTCGTCAAGAGATTCTTTAGTATTAGATGCTACTAATGCAATTCCATCTCCTAAGTATCTTGTTTCTTCTCCTATATCTATAAGAGCAGGCCAATCTTTTTTAAGATGTCCTATATATCTTTCCCCTGGTATATCCTTTGCCGTAAGTACTGTTTCACAATCCTTATGCTCTAATGCTTTTTCTATATTAATACTTTTAACTAGAGCACGAGGATATTTAGTTCTTAGGGCTTTACCATATATCATTCCTTCTATTTTCATATCATCTACATATTCCCCTGAACCAAGTACTTTTTCATCATTATCTATTCTTTTCATTCTATCTCCAACATTTCCTTTAGACTTTTCATCTTTGGGAATATTGCCTTCTCTAAGTGCTTTTGCTGCAAGTGCTATAGCTTTTTCAATTTTTACATATCCAGTACACCTACATAAATTACCTACTATAGCTTTTTTAATATCATTTGATGATGGATTAGAGTTTTTATCTATTAAAGCTTTAGCTGATATAACCATACCTGGTATACAATAACCACATTGAACTGCTCCAGCTTCTCCAAATGCCCACGTATAGATTTCTTTTTCTGTATCTGTGAGTCCTTCAACTGTTGTTATTTTTTTACCATCAATTTTAGAAATAGTTAAGATACATGCTTTCATTTTCTTACCATCTACTAATATTGTACATGCACCACATACCCCTTCACCATTACATCCATTTTTTACTGATGTTAAATCCGTATCATCTCTTAAATATTCTAATAGTCTCTTATCCTTTTCAACCTCTATTTTTTTTTTATTTAATATAAAGCTATACATATTCATTCACATCCCCTATGAGAGTTTTACTCTATTTATAAGGTATACTTAGAGCATTTGTAGGACATACTGTCACGCACAATCCACATCCAAAGCATTTATCTATATCTATTTTCCACTCATCTTCAACCTTTATTGCATCATATGGGCAAACCCTTTCACACATTCCACATAATATACATTCATCACGATTAATTGATGGAGGTATAACATGTTCTCTATAATTTCTTTCTTCTATCTTTTTATGAGTTAATCCTTTTATTTCTTCTATATCTTTATAGCCTTTTTCATCTAAAAAGTCATTTAATTCTTTGACTATTTTTCCATATACTTTAGGCCCCTTTAATATAGCTTCTGTACAAACTTGAACTGCTGATGCCCCTGCCATAAACATCTCAGCTACTTCTCTTCCATTAGTAACCCCACCTACACCAATAATAGGAATTTTTACAGATTTTGAAGCATCATATATACATCTAACGGCTAAAGGATGAATTGGAGACCCAGATAACCAACCATATCCTGTTTTACTACCCATTATAGGAAGTCCTGTGTCAGTATCTATAGTCATAACTGGCCCAAAAGAATTAATCATTACAAGCCCATCAGCTCCAGCTTCTTCTAAAGCTTTAGCTATGGTTTGAATATCAGTATGAGGGCTCATTTTAACAAATACAGGTACATCTAAAAATCTTTTTGCTGCCTTCATGGCATTTACTATAGGGGTTACATCAGTTCCTACATAATGTGTAGATAACTCTACTGCATCTGCATAAGGCTTTACCATTGGAGCTAATTTTTCTATTTGCTGTGCAGTATAACCCATACCTATAATAACAGGTAATCCAGTTTCTTTTGCTATTTTATATTCTGTTTCTAACCATTCTTCAACTGAGTGCTCTGACCACAATTCAGTATTTAAAAAACCACTTTTTGTATTTCCCATACAAGGTCTTGGTATATCTGCTGGCTTAACTGAAATAGTTTTTGTAACAATACCACCAGCACCACCATCTGCTGCTTTTTTACAATAATCACCATTTCTTGCACCTGGACCTGCTGCTGTCATTATTGGATTTGGAAATTCTATACCACAAATATTTACACTTAATTTTGCCATAATATACTACACCTTCCTTTTAAGCGATAGTTTAAAAACTATATTAAATTATAAATTTTTGTTTACCTTTTTTCTCTTTATAAATTTCCCTTTGATTCTATTTGATAAAAATTTATTTTCCTTTACAATTGTAGTTCCTCTTAATATTACTCTATCAATTTTGCATTTAACTTTTAAACCTTCATACATAGAGTAATCTGAGTTTCCATGTAAATCTTTGATTTTTATTTCTTGTTCAATGTTTGGATTTATTATAACTATATCAGCATCTGAACCTGGTTGTATTACACCCTTCTTAGGGTATAATCCATATATTTTTGAAGGATTTGTACACATCACTTCTACAAATTTATTTATACTTATCTTCCCTTTACTAACCCCTTCTGAAAATATTACTGAAACTCTTTCTTCTACACCAGGTCCTCCCCCTGGCGCTATAGTAAAATCATTTTTTGCTATGAGTTTTTGCCTGAAGCTAAAAGGACAATGATCAGTTCCTATAGTTTGTATATCACCTTGGTTTATACCATCCCATAAAAAATCAATATCTTTTTTTGTTCTTAAAGGTGGTGCCATTATATATTTAAGCCCTTCAAAATTATCTTTTTTATATTCCTCTTGCGTAAGAGTCAAATATTGAGTACAAGTTTCTACAAATATATTTTTCTGTCCTCTTTTTCGTGCTTCCTTTACTTCTATTAAACCTTCTTTAGTCGATAAATGTACAATATACACTGGTGCATCCCCTGCAAGTTTAGCTAAATTAAGTATCCTACCTATTGCCTCTGATTCTGTATTATTTGGTCTAGATTTAGCGTGGTATATTGGAGTAATTTTACCTTGACTTTTATATTTAGCTCTAAAATAATTTATCACTTGATCATTTTCTGCATGAACTGGTACAATACCACCTACTTGTTTCATTTTTTTAAGAACTCTATATAATTTATCATCACTTAATTTATTATTATATGTCATATAAACCTTAAAACTAATAATTCCATTGTTTACATGGTGTTCTAATTCATCTAAAATCTTATCATTTAGATGCTGTACAACACCATGAAAACTATAATCAATCATAGCTTTATCATGAGCTAATTCATGATATTTATTAATCTGGTGGCTTAAATTACAACCTTTAGGTCCAAAACCTAAATGATCAACAATAGTTGTTGTTCCACCACATGCAGCTGCTATTGTTCCTGAATAAAAATCATCAACTGTAGTATACTTTCCAGCTATCAAATTCATATGAGTATGAACATCTATTGCTCCTGGAATTACATATTTTCCTTCTGCATCTATAATTTCATGTCCTTCTTCTGCTATGTTATTGCCTATGCATTCTATTTTTTCATCTTTTAATAAAATATCAGCTTTATAGGTATTTTGTTCTGAAACTATCAAGCCATTTTTAATTATCATATTGTACCTCCTACAATGGCCTTTGTATGGAAAAGGTTTTTAATGTTTAATAAAGAGGAGAACATTCTCCTCTTTATTAAATTATATTTACTTTCCACCCATTGTTAATGTCATTACCGCTTTAGCTGTATGAAGTCTATTTTCTGCTTCATCATAAATAACTGAATGTAGTCCATCTATAACTGAATCCTCTACTTCATTTACTCTATCTGCTGGTAATGCATGCATGTATATAGAATCTTTATTAGTTAAATCCATCATTTCTTGAGTACATTTCCAGCTCTTATATTGCTCTAACATATCATCTACAACTTCTTCACTTTCATTATTTACCCAACTACCCCAGTTCTTAGGTATAACTACATCAGCATCTCTATATGCTTCTTCCATATCATGAGTTATTCTAAATGTTCCACCATTTTTTTCTGCATTTTCTTTAGCTTGTTCAATAGCCCAATCTGGTAAATCATATCCTTCAGGATAAGCTAAAGTTACATCCATACCGTATCTTGGGAATAATAAAGCCTGAGTTAAAGGTACTGAAATAGGTTTCTTATGAGTAGTAGCATATGCCCAAATAATAGAAACTTTAACATTTTGAGTTCTTCCTAATTTTTCTTGAATAGTCATTAAATCAGCTATTCCTTGCATTGGATGGTAAAGATCACATTGAAGATTCATTACTGGAACTGATGCATATTTAGCCATTTCTCTTAAATATTTATTTCCTTGTTTCCAGAAACAATTCCTTGCAGCTATCCCATGCCCCATTCTAGATAATATTACTCCAGTATCTTTAGCAACTTCACCATGTGCTATTTGCATTGTTGAAGTATCTAGGAAGTTACCATGTCCACCCAATTGTGCCATTCCTGCTTCCATTGAGTTTCTTGTTCTTGTAGATTGTTCAAAGAACATTAAAAATATTGATTTATCCCTCAAATATGGAGTTGATTCTCCCATAGCAAATTTTCTTTTCAAGTCAAAAGATACGTCTAATAAAGTATTAATTTCATCCTTTGTCCACTCTTGTAATGTTATAAAGTCTTTACCTCTAAATGTAGTTTGCATTTTTATATTCCTCCTAAAATTTTATTATTTATTTACATACTTATTTACATAAGTTATTGGTGTTAAAGCATAAAGTGCTGCACATTTTACTAACTCATCTTTCCAAGTTTTTTCATTTGGTGCATGTGCTTGGTCCTCATGACCTGGTCCAAATCCTATACATGGAATTCCATATCTTCCCATTATAGAAACTGCATTTGTAGAGAAAGTCCACTTATCTACTAATGGTTCTTCTTTAAATAATTCTTTATATCCATCTACTAATGTTTGACAAGCTGGATGGTCTTCTTCCAATACCCATGATGGGAAATATGATTCTGTAGGGTATACAAGTCCTGTCCATGATGGTCTATCGTATTTATATAACTCAACTTCCGCATTTGCAGCTTTTACTGCAGGTAAATTTTTAATTTCTTGAATAGCTCCTTGCCAAGTTTCACCATCTGTAAGTCTTCTATCTATTGATATAGTACATCCATCTGCTACTGCACATCTTGATGGCGATGAGAAGAATATTTCAGAAACTGTTAATGTGCCTTTTCCTAAAAATTCATCATAATGTAAGTTTTCATGTAATGCCTTTAATTCATTTAATATTGGAGCCATTTTAAATATTGCATTTTCTCCTCTTTCTGGAGCAGAACCATGACAACTCAATCCTTTAGTAGTCACTTTAATTTCCATTCTTCCTCTATGTCCCCTATATATATTTAAAGAAGTTGGCTCAGTTATAACTACAAATTCAGGTTTAATCTTGGATTCTTCTATAATATATTGCCAACATAATCCATCACAATCTTCTTCTTGAACTGTACCTGTAACTATTAAAGTATAATCATCTTCAAGACCTAAGTCTTTTATGATTTTACCAGCATATACCATTGAAGCCATTCCGCCTTCTTGGTCAGAAGCTCCTCTACCTCCTACTACTTCATCATCTTCCATTCCTTCAAAAGGATCAAACTCCCATGCAGATTTGTCACCTACACCTACAGTGTCAATATGAGCATCCATAGCTATTACATGTTTTCCATGACCAATATAACCTAATACATTACCCATTGGATCTATTTCCACTTTATCAAAACCTACTTTTTCCATTTCTTCTTTAATTGTATAAATTACTTCTTTCTCATTACAAGATTCACTTGGATGACTAATCATTTTTCTTAGAAATGTAGACATATCTTGTTCATACTTTTTTGCTAATTCGAAAATTTTTTTAACTTTAAAATCTTTTGACATTTTAAATCCTCCCTTAAAATTAAAATTTATATTAAATTATTTTCTATCTTAGTCAACATACTTATCAGGATAAACTCCGTTCCAAACTATTTCCCTATAGTAATCTGGATCAGTATCTCCTTCTGTACTTACAACTAAAACTCGAGAATTTTCATCTAGTTTTAATTGTTCTTTTAAATCTTTTAAATCTTCATCTTTAAGTATTGAATATACTATACCTGTAGTAACTGCCCCTGACTCACCAGAAATCACTTTATCATCACCATTTAATGGGTTTCCAAGAACTCTCATTCCATTTGCTGCTATATATTCTGGACATGAAATATATGCATCTGAGTAATCATTTAATATTTCCCATCCAATTGGATTTGGTTCTCCACAAGCAAGTCCTGCCATTATAGTATTCATATCACCAGTTACATTAGTAATCTTTTTATTCTTACCTGATCTATATATGCAGTCAGCTTTATTTGGCTCCACTACAACAGTTATTGGTCTATCTTCTCCATAATAAGCTGCTATAAATCCTTGTACCGCTCCAGCAAGTGAACCTACACCAGCTTGTATAAATACATGTGTTGGTTTTTCTATTTTCATTTCTTCCATTTGTTCCACTGATTCTAGCATTAATGTAGCATACCCTTGCATAATCCATAGAGGAATATCTTCATAACCTTCCCAAGCAGTATCCTGAATTATTTCCCAACCATATTTATTAGCCATATCAAGTGATAGTCTAACTGCATCATCATAATTCATATCAGTAATACTTGCTTCAGCTCCAGTAGCTTGTATATTTTTAAGTCTTATTTCTGAAGATCCTTTTGGCATATATACAACGGCATTTTGATTTAATTGTTGTGCTGCCCAAGCAACTCCTCTACCATGATTTCCATCTGTAGCAGTCACAAAAGTAATATCACCTAATTTTTCTTTTGTTTCTTTATTAGTAAGCATATTAAATGTAACATCTCTCATTGGAACATTTAATTTCCCAGCTAAAAAATTACCAATTGCATAAGAACCACCTAGTACTTTAAATGCGTTTAATCCAAATCTGTATGATTCATCTTTAACTAATATTTCAGAAACCCCTAATTTATTTGAAAGATTTTTAAGTCTTGTAAGAGGAGTTTTGGAATATACATCAAAACTTTCATGAAACCTTTTAACATTCTTAGCATTTTCAACATTGAAATCTTTTACAGAAACTTTATCTTCGCATTTCCTTGCTTCTTTATTCATTACTATTTTAATAGATTCAGCCATCCATGAATCTCCTTTCAGCTTTTATTTTCTTTACACTTATTTATATAAGCAATTACCATGCCAAACTATTAAAAATAATATTTAAAATTTATAGTAGTTTTATAAATAACACTTTATAAGCTACTTATGAGCACCTAATCTTTATATTTTGTTATAAAATAAATAATAAAGTATAAAAATAAGCTTATTTTTATACTTTATTATTGTTTTTTTATTATCAATTTGATAAATAGTTATCATTTTGATAATAAATTCATTTAACCTTGATTTTTAGCTATAAAAAGGATTTCCTTTTATTTTTATTATCATTTTGATAATTTTATTTTTAAATTCTACTCCACATATTTTTTGCTAAATTTCTAGATTTTTGTAATATCTTGTGTTCATCCGCCACTAATATCTCTCTTTCTTTCATAACTATCTTTCCATTTATAATTGTAGTATCTACACTTCTTCCCATTATTCCAAATAATATATGTGCATTATAATTGTTTTTATTAATAGGAGTATGAGGTATATAATCTATTACTATGACATCAGCTAATGCTCCTTTTTCTAATGTTCCTATAGGTTTAGAAATATATTTTTCAGCTATTTTTCTGTTATTTGCAAAAAGCATAGTTGGCACTTCACTCCAAGCAACTCTAGGATCACATAAATGATGTTTTGCTAAAAGGTTAGCTACTTTCATAGATTCAAACATATCTGCTGTAAATCCATCTGTTCCAAGTCCCAAGTTTATTCCCATTTCTATCATTTTAATTATAGGGGCTGCTCCTACTGCATTTCCCATATTACTTTCAGGATTATGAACTACATTACTATTAGTTTCTTTTAAAATTTCTAATTCTCTTTTATTTGTATGAATACCATGGACTGCTATTGTTTTATCACTTAACATATTATAGTCATTATATCTTTCTACTACTCTTTTACCATATTTTTTAAGTGTATCAAATTGATCTTCTATTCCTTCAGCTACATGGACATGAAAACCAGCATCTAATCCTTCTATAGCTTGATTACATTTTTTAAGTGTATCATCTGAAAGAGTCATGGATGCATGAAGTCCAAACATAGCTGTTAGCATATCATCTTTATTTTCTTTAGTATATTTTATAAAATTAATATTTTCTTCTATAGCTTCTTCTAATATTTGTTCACCATCTCTATCTGTAACTTCATAACAAAGATTACTTCTAACATTCAATTCTTTTGCTACTTCTGCTATTGTAAATAAACTATTTTTTACTGCACCTTCACTTGCATGATGATCAAATATTGTTGTTGTCCCATTTCTAATACAATCTATATAAGTAGCATAAGCACTATATTTCACATCTTCAAGTGTTATTGTTTTATCTAGTTTCCACCATAACTTTTCAAGTATTTCTACAAAATTCTTAGACTCTTCTGTATTCATACCACGAGCAAATGAGCTGTAAATATGCATATGAGTATTTATCATACCAGGCATTATAATTCTTCTTTTTGCATCCATAAATTCTACATCTGGATATTTACTTTTTATATGTTCTGTACTACCTATTTCATGAATTAAATTATCTTTTATAACTATTGCTCCATCTTCTAAATAAGGATTACTTTTGCTTTGTGTAATCATTCTACCATTACCTACAATAAACAAGAAAAAAACCTCCTATAATATTAATTTTGAATTCTACAATAATTATAAAGCAAAATTCATGCCATTATTTTTGACATTTACTTTCATCAAGTTTCCTATAAAGTGTTGCTATTCCTATTCCTAATTTTTCAGACGCCATTTTTTTTCCTTTTGTATCCCAGCCATAAATATCAAGGGCTTTAATAATATAGTTTTTTTCTACATCTTTAAGTTTCTTTATAGTTTCTATTTCGTTTCCTATATCTCTATTTTGAATATAATTCATTATATTTTCAGGTATCATCTCTTTTTTTAATATGTTATAATTATCAGCTAGATTTATCATATACTCCAAAGTGTTTTCAAGTTCACGCACATTTCCTGGCCAAGGATATTCAAGTAAAATTTTCTTTGCATCTTCTTCAATTCCTTCAACATCTTTTTCAAATAATAAATTATATTTTTTTATCTTTTGTTCCATTATTATTTCAATATCTTCTATTCTTTCTCTTAATGGTGGTATACTAATAGGTATTACATTTAATCTATAATATAAATCATCTCTAAAGTTATTCTTTTTAATTAATTCTTTTAAGTCCTTATTTGTTGCAGCTATAACCCTTATGTCAAGATCTATAGGCTTATTTGACCCTATTCTAGTAACCTTTTTTTCTTGAAGTACTCTTAATATCTTAACTTGAAGATGCAAAGGCATGTCACCAATTTCATCTAAAAATATAACTCCTTCATTTGCCAATTCAAACTTTCCCATTCGTCCACTTGAATTAGCACCTGTAAAAGCCCCCTTTACATATCCAAATAGTTCTGATTCTAAAAGTTCGTCTGGTATTGCACCACAATTTATAGCTACAAAAGGTTTATCACTTCTATTACTCTCAGAATGAATTGTTCTTGCTATAAGTTCCTTTCCTGTTCCACTTTCTCCAGTAATAAGTATAGTAGATTTTGAATCTGCAAACTTTTTTATTCTTTCTTTTAAAGCATTAGTATATTTAGATTTACCTAATATAACATCCGTAGTAATTGTCCTATGTGCATTAGTTAAAGCATAAGCTTCTGATTTCATCTTTTTTATTCTATTAAACATGAATACTTTATTATAATTAGATATAACAGAAGGTAAACTTATAAGATTACCTAAAAGGTCAAACTTCATATCTCCTATTCTAATTGTATATTCTTCTTTCCCCATAATAAATTCATTTTTAGAAACAAATTCTATATTCTCAATATTTTGATTACTATTTATGTGAAGTTGAGTTTTGGCACTATCATTCATATGTGAAATTTTACCTTCTTCACTTGTCATAATTATACCTTTATCAACATTATCTATAATATTTGTAAGAACATTTATTACTGATTTGTTTCTTTCATTTTCCATATATTCATAAACTTTAGAGCTTATAAAGTCTGAAATTTGATATAAAAATTCAAGTTGCAAATCAATTTCAGAAAGTATTATTTGTTTTTGTACAGTATTTGAACAAATTAAACCTATTACACCAATTACTTCATCTTTAAGCTTTATTGGCGCACTTAATTCTAATTCTTCACTACAACTTCCTTTATTTATACACCTTTCACATAAAAGGTGTTCTCCAGGATTTTCAATTATTTTATGTTGACCAGTTTCTAGTACATTTTGGTAAACATAAGCTTCTCCTAATATATTTTCATCTACTCTTTTTTTAAATATTCCAGTTCCAGCTATTCTATTTAAATCTTTATCAACTATTTCAACATCAACTCCAAGAACATTTGCAACTACATTTGCATATTTCTTTACAACGTCTCTAATAAGGCTTAATTTTGACTGTCTATGGTTCATTTTCATCATCCTTTTAAAGAATTTAATAGATATTTTTATAACTATATTATATATTACAATTTATATCCAAACAAATATTTAAACAATAAAAAAACCGAGCATCCTCGGTTTTTTATTAACTAACTTCATCTCTTTTAAATTGAGAATTATATAATTCTGAATAAAATCCATTCTTCTTTAATAATTCATCATGATTACCTTGTTCTATAATATCACCATGATTCATAACTAATATTAAATCAGCATCACGTATAGTTGATAACCTATGAGCTATAATAAAACTAGTTCTATCTTTCATTAAATTATCCATTGCCTTTTGAATTTGAATTTCAGTACGAGTATCTATAGAACTTGTAGCTTCATCAAGTATTAAAATCCTTGGATCTTTCAATATTGCTCTTGCAATTGTAATAAGCTGTTTTTGACCTGAGGATACATTTGTAGCTTCTTCATTTAATACCATATCATATCCATTTGGAAGATGGTGAACAAAGCTGTCTACATGTGCTGCTTTTGCTGCTGCTATAACTTCTTCATCTGTTGCTTCAAGACGACCATACCTTATATTTTCCATTATACTACCATTATAAAGCCACGTATCTTGAAGTACCATTCCAAATTTTCTTCTTAAATCAGACCTAGTAAAATCTTTTATATTATGACCATCAATTAATATTTCACCTTCATCTACATCATAAAATCTCATAAGAAGCTTTACTATTGTAGTTTTACCAGCACCAGTAGGCCCTACTAAAGCTATTTTTTGTCCCGGTTTTATATCAGCTGAAAAATCATTAATAATTGTTTCTTCTTTATTGTATCCAAAATTAACATGATTAAAAGTAACTCTTCCATCTACTTTTTTTAGTTTAATAGGGTTTGTAGTTTCTTTTATTTCCTCATCTTCTTCTAAAAATTCAAATACTCTCTCTGCAGAAGCTGCAGTTTGTTGAAGTATATTTGAAATATTTGCTACTTGAGAAATAGGTTGTGTAAATTGCCTTACATACTGTATAAATGCTTGAATATCTCCAACTTCTATAGTTCTTTTAGCTGCTAGATAACCACCTAATATACTTACTACTACATATCCAATATTTCCTACAAAATTCATAAGTGGCATCATAATACTAGTTAAAAATTGTGATTTCCATGCAGCTCCATAAAGTTTTTTATTTCTTTTATTAAATTCATTAATACTCTTTTCTTCGCCATTAAATGCTTTTACTACAATATGCCCACTATACATCTCTTCTACATGACCATTCACATTCCCTAAATAATCTTGTTGTTGTTTGAAAAATTTTTGAGATTTCTTTACTATAGACATTATAAGAATCAGAGAAATAGGTATAGTAATAAGTGATGCTAAAGTCATCCTCCAGCTTATACTAATCATCATAACGAGTACACCTATTATAGTAGTAACTGAAGTAATTATTTGAGTTAAACTTTGATTAAGTGTCTGACTTAAAGTATCTACATCATTAGTAACTCTAGATAATATTTCACCTTTACTTGTAGTGTCAAAGTACTTAAGTGGTATAAGATTTATTTTTTCTGATATATCTTTCCTAAGTTTATAACTGACCTTCATAGATACTCCAGACATTACATAGTTTTGAACATAACGGAATAATGAACTTATTACATATAGCCCTAAAAGAATTAAAAGGGTGTTTCTAATATAAATAAAGTCTATACTCCCAGTACCTGCAATTTTTGACACTATTCCTTCAAAAAGTTTTGTAGTAATACGTCCAAGTATTTTAGGTCCTACTATTAAAAATATAGTACTTGCTATAGCAAATAAAATTACTATTATAATTGAGACTTTATATACACTTAAATAATTCAATAATTTTTTCATAGTTCCTTTAAAATCTTTTGCCTTTTCTCCACCTTTCATCATTCCATGAGGACCACCTTTCATAGGTCCTTGACGTTTTGGTTTCTTTTCTCTCATGCTAATTCCTCCTTTGAAAGCTGGGATTCAGCTATTTCTCTATAAGGCTTACAGTTTTCAAGTAATTCCTTATGTGTTCCTTTTCCTACAATTTCTCCTTCATCAAGTACTATTATTTGTTCTGCATTCATTATACTTGCAACTCTTTGTGCTACTATTATAATAGTACTTTTTTCTATCCTTTTATTAAGTGCCTTTCTAAGAGCAGAATCTGTTCTGAAATCAAGTGCTGAAAAACTATCATCAAATAAAAATATTTCAGGTTTTTTCATGAGAGCTCGTGCTATAGAAAGTCTCTGTTTTTGTCCGCCAGATACATTAGAACCACCTTGAGAAATTGGTGATCTAAATTCTTCTTCTTTTTCTTTAATGAATTCCATTGATTGAGAAATTTCTGCTGCTTTTATTAAATCTTCTTTTTCAGCATCTTCGTCTCCATATTTTAAATTTGATTCAATTGTTCCACTAAATAATATGCTTTTTTGAGGAACATACCCTATTTTTTCCCTTAAATCATGCTGAGATACTTTTCTTATATCTACACCATCTACAAGTATTTCACCACTTGTTACATCTTGAAATCTTGGTATTAAATTTAAAAGAGTAGTTTTACCAGAACCAGTAGAGCCAATAATAGCTGTAGTTTCACCTGGTAATGCTTTAAAGTCTATGTTTTTTAACATATCTTCTTCTGCTCCATCATATCTAAAAGATACATTTTTAAATTCTACTACTCCTTTTAAGGAATTATCAAATTCTTTAGGATTTTCAGGATCTTTTATTTCTAGCTCAGTTTGTAACACTTCTACTATACGATTAGCTGAAACAGAAGCTCTTGGAATAAGTATAAACATCATAGACATCATTAAAAATGCAAAAATAATCTGCATTGCATATTGCATATAAGCCATCATATCTCCAACTTGCATATTAGCATCAGCAATCCTATGAGCTCCTACCCATACTATAAGTATAGTGACTCCGTTCATTATAAGCATCATTGCAGGATACATTAATGCCATTACTCTATTAATAAAGAGATTTGTATCTGTAAGATTTTTATTTGCCTCATCAAATCTATTTTCTTCAAATTGCTGATTACTAAATGCTCTTATAACCATCATACCTGATAAATTCTCACGTGTAACTAAATTGAGTTTATCAATAAGTTTTTGTACTACCTTAAATTTAGGCATTACTACTATAATTAAAATAGAAATTAAACCTAATAGAGCTATTACAGCTACCCCTATAATCCAAGACATAGAAGCACTTTTACCTATAGCCTTTATTACTCCACCAACTCCCATGATTGGAGCAAAAAATACCATTCTTATCATTATTACAATTAAATTTTGTATTTGAGTTATATCATTAGTAGTTCTTGTAATAAGGGATGCTGAAGAAAATTTATCTAATTCTTTTATAGAAAATCTTTCTACATGATTAAAAACATCATATCGTAAGTTACGAGCCATGCCTGCTGCAGTTTTTGAAGCTAAAAATCCAACTATTACAATACTAATAGCACTTATTAAAGCTACTAATAACATCTTTAATCCTGCTTTTAAAATATAATTAGTTTGTATTTCATCTACATCCATACCAAGAGCTGAATACTCAGCTTTAACTGCTCCTACTGCAGATTGTATTAACATATCTTCACCTAATGCATCTATTCTTTCATTCATTTGTTTATCTATTTCTTGCCTTTGGTTAATCGGTAAGTTTTCAATTATACCATATATATCAGTATCAGCTGGTATCTCTGTACCATTAAATTCTATCACTCCATCTTTAGCATTATTTTGAATTTGTTCTATACCTGATATAGTTACAAGTGCTCTACCTATAATACTATTTAAGTATTCAATTTTTTCATCATCTATATCTTTCAATACATATATAGGTGACTCAGCTAAATTTGGATGTTTTTCCAAGTAATCATCATAACTTTCACTATTTTCATCAATAAAAATATAATTATTTGATACTTCTTTCTTTTCCTCTTCATTCATAAATATTTTTATTTTATCCATCAAACTTTTTCTCATAGCTTCTGGAGTAGCTTCTGTAATACCACCTTGTTGGATACCTTTATTAACTATATCTGCCATATAGTCAGGAAGTGAAAGTTCTGCCATAGCTTGAATAAATAAGAAAATAACCGCAAATATAATTAAAACCTTAAATGGTTTAAGATATTTAGCTAATTTAGTCATTATATTTCAACCCCTTACTTTTTTTCATTTCTATCTAATACTTTTTTTAAGGTTTCAAGTCCTTCATATATTTTTTCAATTTCTTCTTTTGTACCATTTTTTATAATATCATCTATTTTATTTTCAACTTTAGAAAAATGATTTTTAGATTTCTTTTTAAAAGAAGGAGTTATCTTTACATGAACAACTCTTCTATCCTCTTTACTTCTGATTCTTTCAATATATCCTTGTTTTTCCATCCTATCTACTATTCCTGAAACTGTACTATTTGAAAGTCCCATTTTTTGACTTATATCACTTATTTTCATCTCTTCATATTTGCTTAATATTCCTATAAGCATACCTTGTGGTCCTGTCAAATTCATTTCTTTAAATTCATCTTCTATATTACGTTTCATAGTATCCATTACATTTTTTAATAATTTAACTATACTTATTCCATTATTTTTCATTAATACACCTCATTTTCAAAACTATTTCGCATAGCAATATTTAGTATACGAAATATATTTTATCTTTATTATTATTAATTGTCAACATTTTTCATAAAAAAAACTCCTAAATAGGAGTTTTCTATTATTTATAAAATATGATATTTAAGTATTTTAATTTCTCTCTTTAAAGAAATTAATATCTATCATAACTTCTTCTAAAGATTTTCTAGTATTAGGTTTTTCATTTCCACTTTTAATTCTTTTTCCTATTGCTATCATAGCAATTATATCACAGTCTTCAGGTATATTTAGTATCTCACGTGCTTTCTTTTTACTAAAACCAGCCATTCCATGAGTATCATATCCTCTTTTTTTAGCTTCTAAAGATAAAAATCCCCATGAAGTACCTGTATCAAATTTATTATAATTATTTTTTTTATTGTTACGTTTAAATGTATTTGTAGAAATTGCAATTGCAAGTACAGGTGCTTTTTTTGCCCAACTATTTCCTTTCATTAATAATCCCCTTAATATTTCTACATCATCATCCTTATAAGCTACAATATATCTCCATGGTTGCTCATTAAAACAAGATGGTGCATATCTAGCAGCTTCAAAGATAGCTTTTAAATCTTCAAGTGGTACTTTTTCATTACTAAATTCTCTAGGAGACCATCTCTCCTTAATAACCTTCATTATATCGTAATTAAATTGTCTTTCCATATAACCACCCCAATTTGTTTTATTCATATTTAATATGTTACCCTTATTATATTGTTTTAAATAATATGTATAAGGTATAAAATATATATGAGAACTTTAAATATGGAAAGGGGATAAATATGGGTCAAAAAATATTGGATATCAAAGATTTTAGTTTTAGAGATGAAGTAGGTGATCCCTTTATTATAAGAATGCATCATTTAGATAATTATCCTAAAGGTAATGGTAAAATGGGAGTACAAAAAGAAGAGTTAAAACATAAAAATTTAGGTGAAGATTTCGATTTTAACAGTCCTTTTAAAATGTATTATGGAAAAGATGTTCCTGGATTTCCCGTACATCCCCATAGGGGTTTTGAAACTATTACAATAGTTCTAAAAGGGTTTGTTGATCATTCTGATTCAGCAGGCTTAACTGGAAGATATGGCAATGGAGATGTACAATGGATGACTGCAGGTAAAGGTATGCAACATGCTGAAATGTTTCCTTTGGTTTATGATGATAAAGAAAACACCTTGGAATTATTTCAAATATGGCTTAATTTGCCACGTAAAAATAAATTTGTAGAACCACATTATAAAATGTTATGGAATGAAGACATACCTATAGTTAAGGAAATAAATGAAAATGGCAATATAGCATATATTAAAGTAATATCTGGCTCATATAAAGATACTAATTCACTAGACCCAAACCCTGATTCTTGGGCAAATGATAAAAATAATAATGTAAACATTTGGACAATTCATATGGAACCAAATTCAAGTATAGATATTCCAAAGATTTCTCCTACTTTAAATAGAAAATTATATCTATACAAAGGTGAAAATATATATATTGATGGTGCTGAAATAAAAAACTCAAAGACCATTAACCTTAATGGAAATGAACAAATAAAAGTAACTAATGGTGATGAAGATAGTTACCTTCTACTATTAGAAGGAGAACCTATTGGAGAAAAAGTAGTTAATTATGGACCTTTTGTAATGACATCTATGGAAGAAATACATGAAGCTTATAGAGATTATGAAAAAAATCATTTTGGTGGATGGCCTTGGGAAAAAGAGGGTCCTATTAATCCAAAGGAAAAAGAAAGATTTGCAAAATATAGCAAAGAAAATATAGTTTATCCTAAAAAATAATAATCTGCCTCAATATATTGAGGCAGATTATTATTTAGATTAACTTATATTCTGACTTTTATTTTTCTTTTTTGAATCAAACTCATTTACTGCCTTAACTACTAATGCTGATAATCCAACAAGGGCTATAAGGTTAGGAATTACCATTAAAGCGTTAAACATATCTGCTAATGCCCAAACAAGTTCTACATCTAATAATGTTCCCACCACTATACATATAAGAACTAATGCTCTATAATATTTTACTCCACCTTTTCCAAATAAATATTTTATATTAAGTTCTCCAAAAAAGTACCAGCCTATTATAGTTGAAAAAGCAAAGAAAAATAATGCTACGGCTATAAATTGTAATCCAAAATCACCAAAATTACTAAATCCTAATCTAAATCCTTCTTGAGTTAATTCAGAACTTGTAAGACCAGTTTCAAATGCACCAGTAGTTAATATTACAAGAGCTGTTATAGTACAAACTATTCCAGTATCAACTATAACACCTAACATAGAAACATATCCTTGTTGTACTGGATGATCTACTTTAGCTACTGCATGGGCATGAGGAGTTGAACCCATACCTGCTTCATTTGAAAATAATCCTCTTGCAACACCGTATCTTAAAGTTTCTTTTACAGTTGCACCTATAAATCCTCCTGTTGCAGCACGAGGATTAAATGCTCCCCACACAATCATTTTAAGTGCTGGTAATATCTCCGAATAATTAATTGCTAAAACTACTATACCACCTAATATATATAAAGCCGCCATAAATGGAACTACTTTTTCTGTAAATGAAGCTATACGACTTACTCCACCTAATAATATTAATGCTGCTAAAGCTGCTACTATAATTCCAATAACTATTTTGGGAATAGGAAAAGCATTATTTACTGCAAGTCCTATAGAATTGGATTGTACCATACTTCCCATAAATCCAAGGGCAAATATAATTGAAATTGAAAAAAATCCTGCTAAAAATTTGCTTTTCAAGCCATATCTTAAGTAATATGCAGGCCCTCCAACTAATTCTCCATTTATACTCCTGTTGTATGTTTGAGCTAAAACTGCTTCTGCAAATATTGTTCCCATACCAAAGAATCCACTAATCCACATCCAAAATATAGCTCCAGGTCCTCCTGCTGCTATAGCTGTTGCAACTCCTGCTAAGTTTCCTGTTCCAACTTGTGCTGCTATAGCTGTAGAAAGCGATTGAAAAGCTGACATGCCAACATCTTCTGTTTCCTTTTCTGGCTTACTAAATACTTCTTTAAATATTGACTTAATTTTTGTAACTTGAATAAATTTTAACCTAAAAGTAAAAAGAATACCTGTCCCAAGTAATGCAACTAACATTACTGGCCCCCATAAAAACCCATTAATACTTTCAATAATATCCACTATAAATCCCTCCAATTTGTATGAATTGTATATTTAAGAAAAATATAAGAAAAGCTTTGTTAAAATTATATCTTTCTAGTTACAGAAACCTTCAAAAAGAAACAATCTAAAGCCTAAAAATAAAACTTTTTCGAAATATTACAATTTAATTACAGAAAACCCTTTCATTTGTTACTGTTATATTATATAATAATAATCAAGATATAAAACTATTAAAGGAGGCGTATGTTTTGGCATTAAAAAAACATGCTTTAAAAAGTACAGTAGCAACTTTAACACTTATGGCAGTTTTAGCAATGGGATTGCCTGCTAATGCACAATTAGGAGATCAGCTTTTAAAAAGAGGAATGCGTGATACTGATGTTAAAGTGTTGCAACAACACCTAAAAGACTTAGGACATATGAATTATAATGGGACAACAACATATTACGGATATATTACAGAAAATGCAGTAAAAGATTTTCAAAGAGCAAATGGTTTAAAAGTTGATGGCTATTTTGGCCCCAACACTTCCAAAACATTACTTAATAAAATAAATAAAACAAATTCTAGCTCAAATTCAACAAATACTAATACAAACAACAACACTTCATTATTTAACTATACAAGAGTATTAAAATATGGTTCTAGAGGACAAGATGTAAAGTCATTACAATCTATACTTAAATCATTAGGACATTATAGTTCAAGTATAGATGGCATTTTTGGTCCTGGTACAAGAAGTGCTGTAATAAAATTTCAAAGATCACAAAAAATTAGTGCAGATGGATACTTTGGTCCTAATTCTTATAAGTACTTAAAAAATACTTTAAGTGGAAATAATAAGCCCTCTAAGCCAGCACCAGAAGAGAAACCAAGTAATAATACTGGACTTTTAACTTACAAAAGAGTATTAAAATATGATTCTAGAGGGCAAGATGTAAAATCATTACAATCTGCACTTGATAAATTAAATTATTATAGTTCAAGTATAGATGGTATTTACGGTTCTGGTACTAAAAGTGCTGTAATGAATTTCCAAAGATCTGCTCATATTGCAGTAGATGGATATGCTGGACCTAATACTATAAAAACAATCAATAAAGCATTAAATGGTGAATTACCAAATCGTGGTGGATCAACTGAAAATAATACAAGTAATAGTAGTAGAGATAAATTAACTCAAAACATAATAAATGAGTCTAAAAAATACTTAGGAGTACCTTATCGTTATGCTGGTTCTACTCCATCAGGTTTTGATTGTTCAGGTTATACACAATATGTATATAGAAAATTTGGTATAAGTCTTTCTCGTAGTTCTGTAGGTCAAGCTGGTAATGGTTCTAGAATAAGTAGAAATAATTTAAAACCTGGAGATTTACTTATATTTGAAGGTACTTATAAAGCTGGTCCAAGTCATACAGGTATCTACTTAGGAAATGATATGTTTATAAGTGCTACTTCTTCAAGAGGAATTGCTATTGCAAGTTTAAATAGTAATTACTGGGGTTCACACTATGCATATGGTAGAAGAGTATATTAATAAATTGAATATTTAAAGCATCGCTTTTGCGATGCTTTTTTAATTTTTATTGATTTTTAAAAATAATTTTGTTATAGTATGTTTTAAATACTTATGGAAGAAAGGACAAAAAAATGGATAAATTAAAACAAATGATTCTATCTAAAGGTGAAACAAGAGAAGGTAATATTCTTAAGGTTGATAGCTTTTTAAATCATCAACTTGATTCAGAATTCTTGTATGAAATAGGTAAAGAATTTTATAATTATTTTAAAAATGAAAATATAACTAAAATTGTTACAATTGAAGTAAGTGGTGTTGCAATTGCTGCTATGGCAGCATTGTTTTTTAAAGTTCCAGTAGTTTTTGCAAAAAAATCTGAAAGCTTAAATTTAGATGAGGATATTTATAAAGGAAAAGTCTATTCTTATACTAAAAGAAAAGAGTACAATGTAATGGTAAGTAAAAGGTATCTTAATAAAGAGGATAATCTACTAGTTATAGATGACTTTTTAGCACAAGGTAATGCGATGAAAGGTCTTATTGATATTATAGATCAAAGTGGTGCTACAATTAAAGGCATGGGAATAGTTATAGAAAAGGGATTTCAATCAGGAGGAACTTATCTCAGAGAAAATGGTTATAACTTAAAAAGTTTAGCTATAGTAGATAAAATAACAAAAAAAAGCATTACTTTTAGATAAAAGTAATGCTTTTTTTATTAGCTTATATTTTTAATTTTATTGTCACTTATATTATCCATATTTTCCTCTTTCAAAGCTTTTAAAAATGAAAAAGCTCCAAATATCATTACTATAGCAAATGGAAAAGCAGCTACTATTGAACTAGTTTGTAATGCCTGTAATCCTCCAGAAAACATAAGTGCAAATGCCATCATTGACTGAATAGCTCCCCATATTACCTTTGTATTTGTTGGTGGATTTAAATTTCCATTTTTAGACATCATTCCTAATACAAATGTAGCAGAATCTGCAGATGTAATAAAAAATGTGCAAAGAAGCAATATCGTAATAAATGATATTATATTTCCTAAAGGTACATGTTCCATCACTACAAATAATGCTGTCTCGGTTACTTTGACTGCTTCAGTTGCTACTTCAGTTCCTAAATTCATTGCTGTTGTTCCAAATATTGCAAACCATAAAAATGAACCAAGTGCGGGTACTAATGAAACTCCTAAAATAAATTCTTTTATAGTTCTTCCCTTTGATATACGTGCTATAAATGAACCAACAAAAGGAGCCCATGCAATCCACCATGCCCAGTAAAATATTTTCCATCCACCTATCCAACTATTATCACTAAATGCATTAATAACAAAACTTTCTCTAACAAAACCAGATAAAAATGCACCTATACTATTTGTAAACATATTTATTATAGCAAGTGTAGGTCCTAATATAAGAGTTAAAATCATCAGTATGGAAGCTAAAGTTATATTTGAATTAGATAGGAATAAAATTCCCTTATCTAAGCCTGTAATAGCAGATATCATAAATAAAATTGTTACAGTTACTATAATTATTATTTGGATTAAATTGTTTATAGGCACTCCAAATAAATAATTTAATCCACTATTAATTTGTAAAACTCCTAGTCCTAAAGAGGTTGCAACACCTGCAACTGTAGCAAATACAGCAAGAATATCTATAAACTTTCCAATAGGTCCTCTTACCTTCTCTTCTCCTAATAGAGGTATAAAAATACTACTAATTAATGCTGGCTTTTTCTTTCTAAATTGCATATATGCAAGTGGCATAGCTACAACAGCATAATTTGCCCATGGATGTACACCCCAATGTATAAAAGATGTAAACATCGAAAAATTTGCTGCTTCTTGAGTTCCTGAACTTACGCCTATAGGATTAATAAAGTGATTTAAAGGTTCTGCTACTCCCCAAAATACAAGTCCAATTCCCATTCCAGCTGAAAATAACATTGCAAACCAAGATATGTAACTGTATTCTGGTTTTGAATCATCATCACCTAGTTTAATCCTTCCATATTTGCTAAATGCTAATACTAGCACAAATGCTACGAATAAAAACATAGCCATTAAATAAAACCAACCAAATTTTTCTGTCAAAAAAGAAAATACATTATTTGCTATATTTCCAAATGAATTAGGTGAAAATATACCCCATAGTGAAAATCCTAAAACTATAAATAATGAAATAAAATAAACATGATTATCTTTTTTTTCCATAATAATCTCCTTTTTAATTATGACATATAAAATATAGCTATATTTTATATGTCATAATTTTTTTAGATTTCTACTTTAAAAATTGTTGGTTCTTCTATGTTTATAGTAAGAGAATCTAACGCTATCCCTACTCTATGAAATCTTAATTTCCACTGTTCTTCTTTAGTTGTATTAGGATCTCCTAATGGATATGGAATAGATATTGTAGGTACTATTTTATTTACTCCTACAGATTCTGCTACTGGTATTAAATTGCACATTTCTACCACTGGTATTCCTGCCCTTTCAATTTCTCTTACCATTGTTGCACCGCAACGTGTACAAGTACCTCAGGTAGCAGTTAATATAACTCCATCTACATTATCTTCTTTTAATTTTTGAATCATTTCTTTACTCATTCTACTAGCTTCTGCTTGAGTAGTGCCAGTTCCAACTGTACTATAGAAATATTTATGAAGTTTCCCTATTTTTCCTTCTTTTAAATATTTTTTCATTGCATCTACTGGTACAATTCTATTTGGATCTGAATCACCAGCTGTAGGATCATATCCAGCATGTATAGTTTTAAATACTCCAGGTTCTAATCTATCTAATTCTGATATATCATACCTTCCCCAACGAGTTGCAGAAGCTGACTGTATTCTATCTGGATTATCTACTGGTACTATCCCTCCTGATGTTACTAAAGCAATATTTGCTTTTGATAAATTTTTTATAGGTTTTGCTATTGGAACTAAATCTTTCTTAGGGATAGGAAGCTCTGTCTGATAAGGTTCCTTATTCAACTTCTTAATTAACATTCCTACACCTCTTTGAGCTGCAGTTTCACCTGATTCTAACCAAACTTGTGCTCTTATGCCTCTTTTAAAAAATCCTTCTTCTTCTGCTGATTTTGTCTCTTCGTTATTTAATACTTTATTTGCAAAGTTAGCCATAACTTTTATATCTTTTCTTAACTTAGCAGCAGATTTTCCACCTTTAAAGATATGAATATCTCTTTTAAAAATTTCTACTCCGGGATTTTCTATATGCATAGAGGTTAAAGCTGGAACATTAAATTTTTCTTTTACAGCTTTACATATAGTTCCACAAGCTACTCCATATCTCCCTGCTTGAAAAGCTGGTCCTGCTATGAAAATATCAAATTCTTTATCCTCTAAGAAAGATAATATTTCTTCCACAGCCTCTTCTGTATTTGAAGATATATAATTGTCTCCACAAATTACTGTATGTATTACTTCAGCATCAATTAATTCATTTAATGCAAGAGCTGGACCTACTAGACCTTCTTTTATTTCTGGTTTATAATCTGCTTTTTCTTCTCCACCAATACCAGCAAAGAATTGATTAATATAATGTATTGCCTTTTTCATGATGACACCTCCTAAAATTCTTTCATAGTTTTAATTGACCAACCTGCAATTCTATCTCCACAGAACATTGCATTGTTTTCCATGATTATAGAACCATCTTCTCGTACTGAAGGTCCAATATTCTCATCATATGACCATCCACCAGATAAACCATCTCTTGAAAGCGATTTCAAATTCCCTATTACTTTATCTGCCGGTGGAAGTTCTATTAATTGTGATACATTGCCTGTTGATACTAATGCATCTGCCTTTTCATCTAATGATACAAGTGGTTGACTAGCACCATCTCTTCCAGTAGCTTCATTGCTTATACCTACAGTTTTTACTCCTACATCTTCTAAAGCTCTTAAACATAAAATATAGTCAGCATCAGGATTTCCATATCCTTCTTCAGTAACTATAGCTCCATCTGCACCTAATGACTTAGCCATTTGTGCAACAAATATGGATGATCTCTTTTTCTGTTCTAATGATACATTTAAGTTTGACATTATAACTCCTAAGAAATTTATACTTTTACCATGTTCTTTATACAACTCTCTTATAGTAGGAAAATTTTGCAAGTCATAAGTTGACCATTTTGATGATGAAGGCATGAAACTACCTGAAATATTAGAACCATCTAAAATTTCATTTGGATGCATGAAAGTTGGTATATATTTATTCATGTCCCATCCATAAACTCTAGCATTATACCCCATTATTTCCATTTGTGATTGTGGTTGCATTACTAGAACTACAGAAGGTAGTTTGTTTAAATTCTCTGACCTTTTAACTATAGGTCCTAGTTCATAGTTTTCTATCTCTTCTGGTTCCATTTCTTTTACTGTATTGCCTAAGTATTCAGCAAATTTATGAGTAGCCATTCTAATAGCAGTATTTCTTTTTTGTTGTTCAAATCTTTCTTGTTCTTCATCAGTATCTGCTACTATGCAAATATTAATTAACTCTGAGAATAAAGTATATTTTCCTCCTTCTTTGCTCATATCAACTAGTCCATCTCCAAAGCTTCCATAATTCATACCAACTCCTAATACACTGCATCCCTTTAGTGCATGTACTCTACCACTTCCAGCCATCTCTACTCCTCCTGTTACTCCAGGAAAGATTGTTCTACCATCTGGCCGTATTCTTGGTTCTACTGCTTCCTTGATTGGAACTATCTTTGTGTTATCACCTGGTTTTGCAATTTCTAGATCTACAGCTGTAATGTGTTCATCTTTTTTTATGAATCTAATAGCTTCATCTTTGCTAATTGTAAGTATTCCATCTTTAAAATTAGTTTTATTTCCAAATACAACATCTTTAACATTAAAATTACCAATTTCTAACTTCACATCTTCACCTCTTTTTTTATAATCATGATTATATTTGTTAATAATTTATATTAGTCAAAATAAAAATATATTACTTTTTTATTTAAATTTATTTTATTGTGATAATTTTATTTACTAACAAATATTCTTATATTAAAAAGTAAAATTTGGAGGCATTATGAATAATAAAGAAATGCAAACAAAAAGAGTAATGGGAGATTTTATTAATGCAAGTAATAAACTTATAAGAGAAAATGGAATAGCAAATATTTCTTTAAGAAAAGTATCAAAAATCGCAGGATACAATAGTGCTACAATGTATAATTATTTTGAAAATCTAGATCATCTAATTTTTTTTGGAGCTATGAAATATTTAAACAATTACACGAGAAGTTTAAATAACTATCTAAAAAAAGAGGAATGTTCTATGGATAGATTTTTAAAGGTATGGGAATATTTTTGTTTTTATGCTTATAGTGAGCCTCAAATATACAATGCTATATTTTTTCCAAACCTAAATAATAATATAGGACATTACATGAAAAAGTATTATGATTTTTTCCCAGAAGAATTATTAAGTAGTAATACAACTATTCGTAATATGCTTTTAAAAGATAATATAAATGATAGAGCTATGACTATATTATCTGATTGTGTAAATGAAAATTATATAAAATGTGAAGATGCTATTATATTAAATGATATGACTTTAGTAATATTTGAAGGTATTTTTAAAAGAGTATTAAATAAAAATATGTCATATAAATATGCTATAAAAAATACTATGCTCTATTTTAAATTAATTATTGAGAATTTTTTAATTAAAGATTATAATTTTTATTTTTAGAAAGAAGAAAGCATTGCCTAAGGCAATGCTTTCTTTATTTAATATTAAATTTATTATCTTTCAAATCTTTTATTGATTTTTCACTTATATTTATATTATCAACTCTTGCATGAGAGGGGCCAGATTTAGTCCATTCTATAAATTTTTCTATATTTTCTTCTTTACCTTGAGCATCTATTTCTACACTTCCATCAATTCTATTTGTCACCCAACCAGATATATTTAATTTATTAGCTTCTTGAGTAGTATAATATCTAAATCCTACCCCTTGTACTCTGCCAAAAATTTCTATATTAACTCTTTTCATTATATTCACCTCTTACTTAAAATACCCGATAAGTATAATGTTAAAACTTATATTTCCATAGCTAAATCTAATTTTGTAACCTTTAAAGCCATTTTAACAATATTATATATAGTTATTGTTACAAATATATTCGTTATTGATGTAGGAATTACTATTGCTAAAAATAATGCCATAAATGGTGCAGGTAATCCTACTAAAAATAATGAAGTAGATAAAAACACACTTCCACTTACAACTGTCCCTAGAAAAGCTATTATTCCAACTTTTATTTGACCCATTTTTACATTAGCTAATAAATGGATTAAGAAATAAACTGCTAATGAAGTTATAATTTTATCTACTATATTTGCTATTTGACCACCTGGAAAAGTAGTTGTCATAGCAGTAATTATTCCACTAAGTAATGCTGTAACTATTATACTTTTAAAATCTTTATTTATCATCAATGCTACAAATATAAAGGATAACATTAAATCAAACTTCATGCTCCCAAGGGTGCCTGGTACAATTTGATGCATAATAAATCCTATGGCAAGTAATAAAGCTATAAATATATTTTTTCTTAAATTCATTGTAATTATCTCCTTTTAATTTTATTTTGTTATACCAATCATATTCATCACCATCACAAGTTCAAATCATACCATTCACCTCCTTAAATTTATGTATTAAAAAAACCCTTCATCTCCTATAAAAGGGACGAAAGGTTTTATTCCGCGGTACCACCCAAATTAGATAGTATAAACTATCTCTCTTTACAGATACAGAAAATTATTCGATATCTTTTTTCTATAACGGGAATTCCCGACTAAGGATACTTTAATAAAATTTCACCTTGTATCTCATAAGACCATTCATTAAAAAATTTATATCGAACTCACACCAACTTCGACTCGCTATAATAAATTTATTTCAACTACTTTTCTTAATCATTGACTTTAATATTTTATTTGTATTATTTTATCATATATATTACTTAAAGTAAATATCTATTAATATATTAATAAACAGCCTATTTCATTTCTGTTGAATGTTTTTTATAATAGAAAAATCCAATTCCCATCCATAATACCATTATTATTATAGATGGATTACTCAACTTCCCTGGAGAACCAGGTATTATTAATAATCCCATAAAAGTTAAACTAATTAATGCTCCTATTATTGATAATGCTCTGTCAATACCTATTGTAGTTTTATACCCTATATAACATACATAAAAATATGCTATAGCAGCTAATAAGGAAGACATATCTACTATATATATTATTACTTCCCGACCTAGCCAAGGAGCAATTAAACTTACAATAGCTACAAACTTAATAGACTTTTCAAATACTCCATTTTTATTTCTTATATTAAATTTATCAGGTATAAGTTTATATTTAGAAAGAGCTCCTATCAACTTACTACTACTTAGCATAAATCCGTTTATACCTCCTGTTACTGCTCCCATTAGAGAAATAACTAATAATAAAAACCCTATATTACCTATATTATCTAATACAGCAGAACCTAAAGCCCATTCTTCTAGCAAAGCTTTTTCAGAAGTATATACTAATCCTGTGGTTATATTTAATAAATTATAAAAAAGTACTCCTGTAAATATAGCAATTATAGCTATTTTAGTAGCTTTTGTGCGTTCAAAATTTAAATCTGTTGATACCTGTGGGATAACATCAAACCCTACAAATAAAAATGGAACAATAGCTAAAATCTTAGCAACCTCACTCATGCTAAATTTATAATTTATTATATAGTTCTCTAATATTAAATTGTGATCAATTTTTATAATCATTACACTAAATACAATAATAACATTTAATACTAACAATAAAATCATTGTATTTTGAACTCTTGAACTTGCTCGTAATCCTTTAATATTTATAAAAGCAAATAAAATAATTATAAAACTAGATATTAATATTTCTGACAAATACACAGGATAACCTGCTATTTCATAAAGGTATAAAAATTCTACACTTGTTCCAAATAATTTTTTAATTACTAGTACAAATGCTGTAGCATTGAGAGGTACCATACTTATATAGCATAAAGTTAAAGACCATCCAACTATAAATCCGTTAGCTTTACCCATATTATTATAAGTATATGAAAATTCTCCACCATCTTCATCATTTTTTTCCATCATAATATGATATCCTTTTTGTATAAAAACAATAGCAAGGCCACCAAGAATAAATCCGATGGCCGTACTAATGATACCACTTTCATGGAGAAATTTTGACCCTGGAAGTGTAAAGGAACCCCATCCAATAATAGAACCTAATGCTAAACTTAATATATCTATTCTATTGAGCCTCTTTCTCATATAATATACCTTTATTAATTAAAATTATATTCTGTAACTATTTTTTCTCTTCCAGTTACTTGATCTTGAAAATATTCATAACAACAAATTCCTAAATAAGATCCAGAAATATTTACCACATTGTCATATCCCATATTTTTTAATGCCATTAAAGCATTATAACTTCTTTGAGATGAACGACAATGTAAATATACTTGTTTATCTTTTGGTATCTCATCTAATCTATTTCTAATTTGACTTAATGGTATATTTACTGCATTCTTAAGATGTCCTTCTGTAAATTCATCTTCTTCTCTAACATCTATTATGAATTCATTATTTTCTACTAATTCTCTAACCTTAGTTACAGGCACTTGTTCAAATTGACCGTTTAATAAATTTAATCCTACTAATGCTGCATGATTTACTACATCCTTTGCTGTTCCAAACAATGGTGCATAGCATAATTCTAATTCTTTTAAATCTTCTAAATTACCACCCATTAGAATCATTGTAGCAATAACATCTATTCTCTTATCTACATTTCCTTTTCCTATAGCTTGTGCTCCTAAAATCCTTCCTGTTGGATATTCATATAGTAATTTAAAGTGCATTGGATTACTTTCAGGCATTAGCCCTACCTTATCTCCTGGTATAACATATACTATGTCATAGTTTATACCTTCTGATTTTGCAACCTTTTCATTTAACCCAGTAGATGCTGCACCTAAATCAAATACTTGAACTACTGATGAACCTATTACTCCATTGTTTCTATGTGCTTTTCCATACATATGATCTGCTGCTGCTCTAGCCTGTCTTTGTGCTGGACCAGCAAGTGCAAGTCTTGATTTTTTATGTGTTAATCTATTATAAACTTCTATAGCATCTCCTACTGCATATATATCTTTATCATTAGTCAAATAATTATGATCTACTTTTATAGCACCAGTTTCTCCTATTTCTATTCCAGCATCCTTTGCTAAACTTGTTTCAGGAGCAACACCTATTGCCATAACTACTGCTTTTGCATCTACTTTTTTTCCAGATTGTAATTCCACTGAATCTTCATTTATTTGTTGTACTCCATCACTTAATATTAAATTAACACCTTTATCCATCATTTCTTTATGAAGAATTTGTGCCATATCATAATCAAATGGAGCCATTATTTGATCCTGTGCTTCAATTAAACTTACATTTTTACCTGCTAAATGTAAATTTTCTGCAACTTCTACTCCTATAAATCCTCCACCTACTACAGCTATATCTGCTATATTATTTTTAACAATATAAGAATTTAGTTTTTTAATGTCTACTACATTTCTTACAGTAAATACATTGTCTCCATTTATTCCTTTTATACTTCTAGGAAGTATAGCATTCGCTCCTGGAGATAATACTAATTTATCATAGGATTCTTTATATTCTTCTCCAGTTTGTAAATTCTTTACCACTAATTTTTTTTCTTCTCTATTTATCTTAATAACTTCACTATTAACTCTAGCTTCTATATTATATTGTTTTTTAAATTTTTCCGGAGACATTAAAACTAAATCATCACTACTCTCTACTATGCCACTTAAGTGAAATGGTAATGAACAATTAGAAAAAGATACATTAGGTCCTCTTTCAAACATTATTATCTCTGCTGATTCATCTATTCTTCTTGCTCTTGCTGCAGCTGAAGCTCCTCCAGCAACTCCTCCAATGACTAAAATTCTTTTACTCACAACTATCACCTCTTATAAAGATTTTTTAATTATAATTATTTATTGTATTATTATTTACTATCCATTTTTTTAGCAAATGTATTACCTATAATTCCACCACTTACCATAAAAATTAAAAATACCCATCCTGATAGAGAGAAATTAGCTATAGGTGTATATAGAGCTCCTACATTACATCCATTAGCTAAACGAGTACCTAGTCCCATAGTAAGTCCACCTAATGCAAATAATAAGAATTGCTTACCAGTTATATTTAATTCTGAAGTAAACATCTTTTTAAATATACCAGCAGTAAATAAGTAAATTGCTGTTCCAATTATTATTCCAACATTTTGAACTGTTATTGGATGTTCAAAAAATGGTAGATTAAATACATCTGATGGCATCTTAGTAAACTCTGAAATTGAATCAGCAGATATCCCAAAATTCATTAAAAATTTACCAAACCATATTCCATAAGGAGTTGATGCTCCCCAACCCGCTTTAGTTACTCCCATTAATATCACAAATAATAATGTTATTACTACTGCACCTTGCTTTAAAGTCCAAGGTTTTATGAAAAGTTTATTATATGATTCTTTACTGAATAAACTATAATTTGAACTATCTTCTATTAAATATTCATCTTGAAGTTTTTCAGTAGGATGTTGAGTATAACTATCATTTCTTTTTCTATATCTTTCATATTTATATGCTATTGAAACAACTATTAAACAGAATAAACCTATAAGCAAAAGTGCTCCTAAATAACCTTGAAGTCCATCCCATTTAAATAAATCTGGTAAAAACACTCCTCCAGATAATTCTTTACCTGTACTTGAAACTACCCATGAATTTGTAACGAATGATGCTGTTTTTTGTATTGGAAATCCTACAAATATTCCTAGACTAAAAAATATTAATGTTATTAATGCTCTTGGTAATCCAGTTATTAAATCAGTAAGTACTCCTGATGCACAACATGCAGAAAATGTCATCCCAAATCCGAATAATAATCCTCCTAAAATCAATCCTAAATTTATTGGGTTTACCCATAAATTATAAGAAGTAGGATCAGAATTATATAAAAATGCAGATGTTGCAAATGCAGAAATAAAAAACATAAACATTAAAGTTCTCATTAATTTAGTTGAACCTGTTGCATAGGCTCTATTTATACTTCCTGCAAATCCACTATACGCTCTAGTCAGAGTATATCCTAAAGCTAATCCTATTAATAATCTAAAAAATAACATATCAGTCTTTAAAAAAGCATTTCCAATTAATACTGTTAATAATAAAATAATGAATCCAATGATATTTTCTATAGCATTACTACTATCTAAATTTTTTCTTTTTCCACCTATCTTATTGTTAGAAATTTCTGTGTTTATCACAGTATACACCTCCGATTGATTTAAAATTAACATATTATTGCATTATCATTTTTGTAAATTAGTAAATAATCCCTCCTCGTTGTTTAATTTTTAACTTAGATATATAAGCTTTACGTGATTACAGTTATAGTATATACTGATAGATGATAATAGTGAATTAGATAAAATTTATACAATATAGATAATATTTATAGCAATTAAATTTTAAGTTAAGGAGATGGAAGTATGAATTTAGAATATCTAAAATCTTTTTATTGGATTGCAAAATGTAATAGTATTTCAAAAGCTAGTAAAAAACTTCATATTTCTCAACCTGCCCTTAGTAATCAATTAAATAGGTTAGAAGATGAATTAGGCTCTTCATTGTTAAAACGCTCAAATAAAGGTGTTTTACTTACTGCTACTGGAGAGATAGTTTTTGATTATTCAAAATCAATCTTTGCTCTTGAAGAAAATATGCACAATAGTATAGAAGAGTTAGACAAATTAAAAGATTTATTATCTATAGCTGTTTGTAAAAGCTTTGGATCTAGCTACTTTGCATCTAAAATCCATAATTTTAAAGATATTCATAGTAAAGCACAAATTAAAATTGATACTTATAATTCTTTAGATGTAATAAATAAAGTATTGAATCACGATTATAATATCGGTATTATTTTAAATCAATTTCCTTTAGATAATTTAGAGCAACTAGAGTTTTTTAATGATGAATTATTACTTTTTACAAATAAAGATTATCCTCACGATTCAATAGATATAAAACAATTAATTGAAATTCCTATAATAATTAGAGAAAAACAATCTACAATGTATAAAATGTTAGATAACTTTGCTAGAGCAAATGATTTAGATATAGACAATTTCAATATATTATTTAGTACTAATTGTGTGAGCATAACAAAATCCTCTATAATAAATGGCTGTGGATTTACATTTTTTCCAAAATCAAGTATGTATATTGAACTAAAAAATAATTTATTAAAAGAAATTAACATAAATAATGCTAATAGAAAAGATTTTCTTAGCTATAAATATTCAGTTATTAAGAGAAGTAAATATGAATTAAATTATTATGAAAAAAGATTAAAAGAATTTCTATTAAAAGTATAACACCTATTAACTTTTATAATTATAAAAGTTAATAGGTGTTATTTTTATATTATAGGTGAAAGTAATAATACTTCTTCATTTTCACTATATATTCTATTAAACTGATATATAGGTAGTGGATTTTCTCCAAGTCCTGTTTCGAATGTATATCCTGGAAGGTTATATTCTTTTATAAACCAATCCTTATAGCCAGCAAATGCTGCAGCATAAGGTACATCTGATAATCTATATCCTGTTATATTGGAAAATACTTCACCAATAGCCCTAGCATTAGGAGGATTAAAATCAAGGTATTGCCAATATATTACTCTTCCTTGAGTATGATAAGCAAGTGTCATTTTAAAATTATGTTCTCTGGTAAAATCAACCATAGCTTTTGTTTCAGGCTCTGATAATGGTGAAGGACCTCCATATCGTGTAGGACCTGGTCCTGTTACTCCAAGTTCAGTTTCCTGCTCTTTAGCTTCTTCCCAATTAGCTGGATAATTTCTATTTAAGTCTACTCCCCTTATATTTGCATTCCAAACTTCGGATAGTGGTTCACCTGTATCATTCCATTCTAATATTTGTTCATAGTATGGATTTTCAGGTGTTATACCATTTATCACAACATCTACTCCATCAGGATTTACCATAGGAACTATATAAATACTACTTGATTGCCAAATATCAACTATATTATATCCTCTAATAAAACCATTGTTCACAAAGCTCTCTAAAAAATTTTCCGTAAACTTCATCATAACTGGGGAATTTATCCATTCCAATGCATGATGACTAGCATTATAAAATACTTCATTAGGTCCATTGCCTAATTTTATATAATATAAACTTTTCCCAAGTACTGATGTCCCTATAGTTCCAACTTCTAAAAAAGGATACCTTGCTTTTAATCCTTCTATATTTTTTTCTAATAATTCATAAGTATATCCTACATCAGTTAATACTACATCAATACCATATGGCACAACTATCTTAGTACCAATAGTTAAATTATTAGGATCTAAATCTGGATTTGCTACTATAATAGAATTTACACTAGTATAATATTTATTAGCTATGCTATAGAAAGTATCTCCTTGTTTAATAGTATAATTATCATATCCTAAAATAAATCGTTCCAATAAACTCCATGTATTTGGTCCTACTATTCCATCGCTTATTAATCCATTATCATTTTGAAATCTCATAACTGCTATTTGTGTATTAATACCATATATACCATCAATAGCTCCAGGATTATATCCTATTTTAGATAAAACACTTTGAACTATCTTAACATTATTACCTCTAGAACCTAATTTTAAAATCTCCATAGTTTCACCTCTATTCATAGTTATGATATATAGTATTACTATGGAGATTTTTTGTTACTCATTACATTCTTCGTGATGAATATGCTGATGACATATTGAGTCAGTTGATACTAATTCTCCAGTTATATAACTTTCTACTAATTTTCTTGCATTACCGTGAGCTCCAGTTATTACTTCTATATTTTTATTGTTAAATATATTTATAGCTCCAGCTCCCATTCCTCCTGAAATTATAACATTAACTCCTAAATCATTTAAAAAATTAGGTAAAAATCCTGGCTTATGTCCTGGATTTGTTATAGATTCATTTTTAATAATATTATTTCCTTCCACCTCATAAATATTAAAATTCTCACAATGACCAAAATGCTCTGTTACTAAATCTTTTTCACTAGCTACTGCAATTTTCATTTAAACTCCTCCTATTTTATGTGTTTAATATTTTTATAGCTTGATTAAATACATCTTTTACCTTTTCCCCTATTTCACAATCAATATCTACAATAGTCTTTCCAATATTTATAGCTTTAATGGCATTTCTATCAAATCGTAATTTACCTATCATAGGTATTTCATTATTTTTGCAAAAATATTCAATTTCTTGACTTTTATCAATATTAACATCATATTTATTTATACATATAGCAGTTTTGATTCCAAATTTATATGATGTTTCAACAATTCTTTTCATATCAGTTATTCCAGATATAGAAGGTTCAGCTACAACTAAAACCATATCTACACCGGTTATTGAAGCAATAACTGGACAACCTATTCCTGGTGAACCATCTATTATTGCTAATTTTCCTCTTGTAATTGGCATATTTAACCTCTCTTTTACTTTGGTTACCAATTTCCCTGAAGTCCCACTCCCCATTTTAAGTTCTGCTGTTGAAAATACTTTATCTTCAGTATAAAGATCTAGTCTTCCTGCTATATCAGGTTGTAATTTAGCTGCATTCACTGGACAAACTAATTCACAAACTCCGCATCTCTCACAACTATAAGTATCTATTTTATAACTATCTTCTTTTTTTACTATTGCATCAAATCTACAATTTTCGAAACATTTTCCACAACTTATACATATATCACTATGGATATATGATTTATCCATTCCATAATAATCTTTAGTAATAGATTTGATTAAATCATCTATTACAAGGTGTAAGTTTGGGGCATCCACATCGCAATCTGCAAAAACTTTATCTTCTGAAAGTTTTACAAAACTACTTGCAATAGTAGTCTTTCCTGTTCCCCCTTTACCACTAAGGATTAGTAATTTCTGCATGCCACACCTCCTTAGTTACTTTTTCTAATAATGACGAAAATAACTCTTTATATTTATCATTTACTCTTGAAACAATCTCCCCATTAGAATTTAAATTTCCAATTGATTTATCAAAATATATTTTTTCTAATATATTTATATTTTTTTCATTACAAAATTCTTCTATGGGATTATTTTTATCTGTATATTTATTTAATACTACACCATGAGACTTATTAAATAATTTTACTAAATCATATACCATATTCAAATTATGAGATCCAAAAATAGTTGGCTCTGCTACTAATATACAATAATCAGCATCTTTTATACTATCCATAACTATACATGGACTTCCTGGTGGACAATCTATGATATTATAATTATTATTATCAATATATTTTAAAGATTCTTTAATAATAGGCACACCAGATACTTCACCAATATTCATAATTCCAGATATTACACTTACGTTATTTGAAATGCCTTTTTCTACTATCCCTATTTCTTTTTTCTTTTCAGTTATAGCATTAGCTGGACAAATAATAGAACAGCCTCCACAAGAATGGCATACATCTTCAAATACTAAAACTTTATTAGTATATGCTAATGCATTAAATTTGCAAAACCCCACACATTTTTTACATCCAGTACAAATATTATTATCTACTTCTGGAATATTTACATATATACTATTTCTAGTTATATTAGTAGGTTTAAAAAACAAATGGCCATTAGGTTCTTCTACATCACAATCAATATATGTTGAATTGCCAGCTACTTCAGATAAATTTACAGATATGAATGTTTTGCCAGTACCACCTTTACCACTTAATACTGCTATATTCATTATCTTCTTCCTCTACCTCTATTATTATTTCTTCCAACCCCATGAAAACCAGCATGTATTTCTGTTAATTCATTTAATTTACCTTCTTTTAATAACTCTATATTTTCTTTTATAGCCCCTGCAATGGATCTATATAGTTTTATATTAGAATTTTCAAATACTTCAGCTGAATTTTTACCACATCTTGGAATTATTAAAGAATCAATATTTTGATCTACTAATATTTGAGCTGCGCTTATACCAGCTCCACCTTGACTTGCTGCTGCTGTATTATCTATAAAAACACTAGATTCACTTTCAGTATCATATATCAAAAAATAATTTGCACGTCCAAAAGTATTATTAATATAACTATCTATAGATTTTTCGCTTACTGGCATTGCTATTTTCATATTCACACATCTCCTTCTTTTTTATTAATTAACTCTCGTTTTCTACAACCTTTCCCACAAGGCTTATTAGAATTTATACAAAGATTATAATTTCCACCTTCAATAACTATCACTTTTCCATTAATTAAAGAATCAGCAAGTTTTTTTCTAGCTTTATCATATATTCCTTGAACAGTAGTACGAGCTATATCCATTTGTTCTGAACATTCTTTTTGTGTAAAATTATTTAAATCAATTAATCTTATAGTTTCATACTCATCTACTGACATAATTATAACTTCTTTAACAATTCTCCCTATGCCCATAGGTCCAAATCTTTTGTTTTCTGGCAGCGAGCACACTCTCCTTCTTTTTTTAGGACGTGGCAAATAATTCACCTCCATTCATTATCGACATATGTCATCTATAAAATAATTATACTACATTTGCGACATATGTCAATAACTTTCCAAAAAATAACCATTAGACTTTTAAAAGTCTAATGGTTTAATTTATTTAAGATTTCCCTGTGTAGTGTCTACATATTCTCTTGCTCTTCCACATCTTGGTCTATATTCACTTTCATATGTTCTACTCACTCCACATCTCAGTTGGTTTTCTTTATCATAAGATCTGCTCATTCCACATCTTAACATATTTACTTCTTCTTTTGCATGTTGATGTCTTTCCATTTTAAAACACCTCCCAATTTATTTATATCCATAATTATAATTATTTATGCATTTCTTTGTATTAAATATTTACTTCTTTATAATCTAATTCCTCCATGTATCCCTCCTAACTCCTCTGTAGTTTTTAATGAGTAAGGTATCATAATTTGGAACTATTTTTTGTAAATATTCTTTAATATCTTGAACACTACCATTACTTGTCACTTCCTTTAATTTTTCAATTTCTTTAACTAACAATTCATAATCTTTAAATTGAGATTGAGCTATAAAAATTTTTGCATTATTTGTTAATAATACTTCTTCTTCATATAATAATAATTCTTCATATAATTTCTCTCCATCTCTTAAACCACTAATTTCAATAGGTATATCCTTATAAGGTTCAAATCCTGAAAGTCTTATTAAGTTTTCTGCTAAGTTTAATATCTTAATAGGTTCCCCCATATCTAATATAAATATCTCCCCACCTAATGCCATAGCACCTGCTTGTATTACAAGTTGAACTGCTTCTTGTATAGTCATAAAATATCTCGTTACATCTTTATGAGTTACAGTAATAGGGCCACCCTCTGATATTTGTCCTTTAAATAAAGATATTACGCTCCCATTACTACCTAGTACATTTCCAAATCTAACTGCTACAAATTCAGTTTTGCTAATATTATTTATAGATTGAATATACATTTCACATAGTCTTTTAGACGCCCCCATTACATTTATAGGATTTACTGCTTTATCTGTAGACATCATTACAAATCTTTTTACATGGTATTTGTGCGCTGCCAATATTACATTTATTGTACCTAATACATTATTCTTTATTGCTTCCTTTGGATTACTCTCCATTAAGGGAACATGTTTATGAGCTGCAGCATGAAATACTATATCTGGCATTAAATCTTTTATAACTTCATTTACTCTTTGTTTATCTCTAATAGATGCAATTATAATCTTTATATCTATATTCTTATATTTTCTTTTAACTTCATTTAATAAATTATATGCATCATTTTCATATATATCCAATATAATAATTTTTTTAGGATTAAATTTTGAAATTTGTCTACATAACTCAGAACCTATTGATCCTCCTCCCCCAGTTACTAAAATATTCTTATCTTTTAAATATTCACTTATTTCTTCAACTTTTAATTTCACTTCTTTCCTACATAATAAATCTTCTATCCTCACATCTCTTATCTTATTAATACTGCCCTTACTTTCAATATACTCAGACATATTAGGAAGAATTGTAATCTTACATTTAGTTTTTTTGCATTCATCAATTATATCTCTAATTTGTTTTTTATCTGCTGATGGAATAGCAATGATTATCTCATCAATACTTTTGTTTTTTACAACATTCACTATTTCAGTTTTTTTCCCCAAAATAGGTATTCCATTTATTCTTTGACCTATTTTTTTCTCATTATCATCAATTACAACGACTGGTTTATAATTTAATTTAAAGTTATTTTTAAACTCTCTGATTATCCTTGCTCCAGCATCTCCAGCACCGATAATCATAATTCTCTTTATATTATTATTTGAGTTTAACTTCTTCTTTTTAAATCTTCTTATTACTCTGTAACTTAAACGACTTGTACTAATAAATAAAATATCAATAATAAATATGAGAATATATATATTTTGAGGAAAATTAACTCTCCTTAATATAAAATAAAATAAAACAATAATATTAGAAATAAAAATAGCTGTAAGTATTTGTATTAATTCTTCTATACTTGCGTATCTCCAAAAATTTTTATATAGATTTAAATATGAAAATATAATTAGTTTAATAAGTGTAATAGGAATAAAATTTTTAGCAATATAACTTAAATATATTAATGGAATATTAAAATCAAACTTTAAATAAAATGATAAATAAAATGATATATTAATTAAAATAATATCCACAATAATTAGTATTAATTTTTTAGTTCTTTTATCCATTTTAATAACCCCTAACTTAATTGATTAATTATGATATATTTATTGCCCCTTCTAATTTTTCAGTAATCTAATTAATTTGATCTATGGTTAAGTTATTGCTAAATGGTAGTGCTGTAGTAGAATTACTTACTTTTTCAGTAATAGGAAAATCATTCTGTTTAAAGACAAATATTTTTTATTGTTTTGTATAGTCAATTCAAATATTTTGTCAGCACTAGTAGATCGTAATACCTTTCTATTTTTCTAACTTTATACTGTCTGATAACAACTCACTATTCTATTCTTTTCATCTGTCATTGTTTTAAACTTATACATAGTAAAAAGTTTCTCATCCAACCCTGGCCTCTTTTGCTTAAATATTATCGGACTTCCAAGATTTATTTTAACTAATAAACTTATAATTATAAAAACAGGACTTAAAACAATAATAGCTATCAAGGCCAAAATAAAGTCCATTAATCTTTATATATATTTTCTATATATACTACTTTTATTCTGATGACCTTTCATTTATCACATTCCCCTTTAGAATCTCATAATTTTTCAATCTCTTTATCTGCTAAATTTTATATCAAATTACATATACATAATATTTCAATTCTATAAATAACCTAAAAAAGTCCATCCCCTTATTAAAATATGAATATGATTATAAAATGTTACTTTCACTTTAGTTATCAGTTTATAGTTTTCTTAAAGTAATTTTAGACAATAAAAAAGCACTAGTAATATAATCTATGCATATTACTAGTACTATAAGAATTTATTTTTATATTTTTTCATTATTTTCCTTAATTAATTTTTTAAATTTTTTCCACTATCTTTTAAATCTATTAATCCCTCTGGATAACATGACCATATAGTTTGTTTTAATAAATAGTTTTCATTATATTTTATTGCATATGCTCTAAATACATTTAATGGCACACTTAAAGGTATACTTTCATTTCTATATTTATTTAATAAATATAAACTAAACTTCTTCTCTTCTTTAGATAATCCATTGGAAAAATATCCAAATATATGCATGAGAGCATTTATATAATTGGTTTTTCTAGGTAAGTTTTTCAAAGCTTTCCCTAAATTAAATTTATAATTATTTAAAATAGTTTCTATATTTAATTTATCATGATTTGCTACAATTCTTCCTAATACTTTTAATATTTCTGGGTTATGAGCCATTAATAAATATTTATTCTTACTATGAAAATCTACTAAAGATTTCATTATTCTTTCTTTTTCTACTATTTTAAATCTATTCATAGTATATAGATGTGCAAGAAAATGCTCTCTGATTTTAAAATTTGTAAGTCTTCCTTCTCCTTCAATAGCTAAGTAAGGATATTTTTTTAATACTTCTTTTGCAAATATTCCATCCTCTTTCCTAAGTACATTAGGGTTTTTTTTACCATCATAAACTTTAGTGTCTTTTATTCCACAAGATGGAGATCTTCCTTTAAGTAAAAATCCATCTACATCTTTTAAAGAGCTTAAAAAATAATTAGTAAATTTTTTCATTTCATATGTATACTCATTTTTAGTTTCTGGTTGAAAAAGAATTATTTCATTATCTTCTAATACTAATCTAATAGGCTTTCTAGGAATTCCAAGTCCTATCTCAACTTCTGGACAGACTGTTATATAATCTACATATTCTCCTAATTTATCTACAAAATCATCTTGTATTACTTGACCATTATATCTGCATTTAGAGAATCCTAAACATTTACTTACTACAACTTTTGGCTTATCAATCATATATGTCACTCCTATATAGAAAATTAAGAGCTGAAAATAAACCAGCTCTTAATTTTCTTACATATTATTTAAATCTTTCTTAAACTTTTCAATACCTATTCTATCTATCATAAAACCCAATTTTTCACCCGTTTCAGCATTATCTTTATAATAAATAAATAATTTATCAATTAAATCTAAAATTTCATTTTCTGTCAAATCTTTTTTTATTATATCTGCCATTCTTGGATTAAATCCACCAGAACCACCTGCAGTGAGAGTAAGTAACCCATTAAAATCTGCCACTACTCCTACATCTTTACTATAAACACTTCCACATGCATTTCTACAACCTGCCACACCTATCTTTGTCCTACAAGGCATATCCTGCTTCTGGTATTTTCTATATAATTTCATTCCGAGACCAATTGTATTATATTTCATTCTCTTACAAAATCCTGCTGGACACATTTCTACATTTTTAACTGAGTTTTGAGATAAAACTGCTGGTTCCATATCAAGTTCTTCCCAAATAGCAGGTAAGTCCTCTTCAAATAAATTTGTTATAAGTATTCTTTGCCCTGAAGTAAGTTTAATTACTCCATTATATTTTTTAGCTACTTTAGTTATTTTTTCTAATTGTTCTACAGTGATAAATCCTCCTGGAATATCTGGAGTAATTGCATATTTCCTTATACCATCTACAATTCTCTGCAAATTCCCATAATGTTTTCCCATAAAATTCTCCTTTTAAAATTTTATTTAATTGCAGCTATAACTGATATTTCAAAAAGTATAGATTCTCTTGCCATTTGTGCTTCAACACATGCACGTGCAGGCTCGAATCCATCTTCAATCCAATCATCCCATATTTCATTCATTTCACTAAACATACTCATATCTTTTATATAAAGAGTAGCTGATAGTATATGGCTTTTGTCTGAGCCATATTTGTTTAATAAATCTTCTACTTTTTTTAATGTTATTTTTGTTTGCTCTTTTATCCCTTTGTCTTCATCTCCACATGTTTGACCACAAAGATATACTGTATTATTATGTACTACAGCTCTACTCATTCTTCCCGTTCCTTCATATCTTTTTATTTCCATAAAAACACCCCTATCATTTGTTTATAAATTAATTATATAAAAAAAGCTATTTTATATCAATTTATTATAATATTTCTTTGATTCTACCTACAATACCACTTTCTAACCTTACTTTTATACCATGGTGATGTTTTCTTGAATTAGTTAAAATGTCTTTTACAATTCCTTCAGTAAGTTTTCCAGTTTTTTGATCTTGTTTTTGAACAACCTTTACTTTTATTCCTTTTTTTACATTGTCTCTTACAGTGCCATTCATAATTTTTCACATCCTATTATATTAATAATTATTAGTATATTTTTTCAATTTATATTCTTTACTAAATATTTTTATTATATCATTTTTTAAATAAAATAAAAAACTACCAGAAATTTTCTGATAGTTTTCTACATATCATTTAAAAAGTAAATAACCAAATTCCAAGTCCTATAAACAGTATTCCCCAGATAATAAAGAATGTAACTGTACCCTTTTCACCTAACACCTTTTTAAACAGTTTAATTTTTGTCATATTCCAAATTGAATTTGGTTTTTTTATTGCTATATATAATACAAATAAAGCATATACTATTGCAAGTAGTCCTAGAAGTGGATAAATATTCATATAAATTCCTCCCTTTATTTTATTCAAGCCCTTTTCTTATTTTTTTATGAAGAGCCAAATATACTACAAAAGAAATAATTAAAACTATAAAAGAATAAATCAATATTCGTGACCAGTTACCTGTTCCACTTAAAACTAGTTTATTTCCTTTATAAGACCAATAAAATGGTATCCAGTAAAAAAATTTCTGCCATTTATCTGATAATAGTTCTATAGCTAATACTGAACCTATAATTGGTAAAAACAGTACTTTTATACTTGCTGCTGCACTCATTACATCACTATTATTTATACCTTGAATAAAACCTAAAAGTAAGCTTATAATTGAACCTACTAAAATCATTGTTAACAATTGCAAATAATTAATATCAGTAAATCCTGTAATTAAGACCACTGAAAGAGAACCAAATATTACAAAAGATATACCTATTATACTTTTACCTAAAATAAATTGATTCCTTGTAGTAGGGGTGACATTTATGGCACTTGTTGTATTATCTGTTTTTTCTTCCACAATATTAAAAGATATTAACATGCCACCGAGAACTGCAATTAAAAGCAATACTCCGTTTACTAAAGTTTGTTTTAATGGTGGAACTTCTTTTCGCAAATCAATCAATTCTACATTTGTATCTTCTATGTTCACATCTAACTCATAAAGAGAATTTAATGTTCTAGCAAAATCTATTAATTCTTGTGGTTCATCTCCTTCTGGCATTATATAATAATCGTTACCATCAGGAATTATACCAATTATATTGTCCCTTTCACTTACTCTTTTTTCTATATCTTCTTTTGTTTTAAAAGTTTCTACATTTGCAAAGTCCTTAAAGAATTTAATTTGACTTTCATTTTGTCCTTTTAAAAGAGCTAAATTTACAGTAGTATCTTCTATCCCTGGAGCAAATATATTTATTCCTATTGCTATTATTATAGGAAATAATATTAAATATAGTGATAAAAAATTTCTTTTATTAACTTTTAAATCTCTTTTAAATATATTCCATATTTTCTTAATCATAATATCCCCCTTTCTTCTAAACTGTAAGCGTAGATTTATATCTTCTATTAGCTAGTGTAAATAACACTATACCTAATAATAAGAAACCTAAAGAAGCTAACAATATATATTTTATATCTTGATTCTCTAAAATTATCTCTTTAAAAACTTCTATCATATGATATGTAGGAAAAAATTTCATCCAATCTGGATTCCAAGAAGGTATCATATTAGCAATAGCTGGTAATATTAATATTATTATAATTATATAAATAGTACCAAATGCTTGCATTATATTATCATAAAAACTTGCTATTAATAACCCTAATGATGAAGAAAATAATGTTGTTGCTATTAAAAATAATATCATTAAAAAATAATTTGGTTGTAACCCCATAACAGGTATAACCATTATTAAACTAGTCACTAAAGTAGTTAATAAAAGGACCATTGTCTTACTTAAAAGATATTCTTTTACGCTAGATGCTGTAACTGCATAAGCCTTTATTACACCTTCATCTTTATCTAAAAATACATATGCTGCTATTATAAAAAGACCCATTAAACTTCCATTGAAAGTTAAAAATGTAGGAAGTAAATTTTCTCTATCAGTTAACTTTTCTTCACCAATTGATAAAGGTCTGACATCTTGATTATCTACATTTTCTCTTAAAGCCTCTGTATTTTCTACATTACTTATTAGATATAAATTTTTAAGTTTTTCTTTTTCATAACCTTGAATATAATATTTATAATGTAGTTTATTCTCTTTCATATTAACTACCATACCAAATTTTTGTTCTTTTTCTGATATATCTCTGATTTGTTGTTCACTATTTAATATATATATTTCTTTATCGCTAGTTTCATAAATGTCTACATCTACTTCTTTATTATCTATTTTAATTTTTTTTACTTCCTTTTTATTATCTAAATCTAATTGTTTTATACCATCTATATAATTTTCTCTTATATTCTCAGGTAAATTAAAATAAATATACTCTTCACTCTTTGAACTAAAATTTTCAGGTACTACTGTTAAAACTATTACAAGAAGTAATATTGCTATGAAAATTTCTATATAAATATAAAACCCACGAAAAGCTAACTTCATTTCCTTTAGAAAGCTATGCCATAATTTCATTTTACTTTAGCTCCCTTCCTGTAACTTTTATAAAGATTTCTTCAAGTGTGGCTTCTTTTGTATGCATTGTTTGTATTTGATAATTTTCAATTATATTTTTAATAGAATTTTTATCTTTGTCTAAAATAGTTGAAAAAGTTTCTGTGATTATCTGTTTTTCTTTTATATATTCAACTTCTACAAGTTTTTCTCCATATTGTAATTTTAAGTTTTTAGGTGAATCTATTAATTTTATTTCACCGTCTACAATAAATGCTACTCTATCACAAAGCTCATCTGCTATAAACATATTATGAGTAGTTAGAAATATTGTAACTCCTTCTTTATTTTTTTGCTTTATAATATCTTTTATATTTGAAGCTATAGCAGGATCAAGGCCAGTTGTAGGCTCATCTAAAAACCAAAGTTCAGGATTATTTATCATAGATCTTGCAAATGTTAATCTATGTTTCATTCCCTTTGAAAAATCCCCTGCTCTAATATTTTCTTTACCATCTAATCCTACTAGTTTAAGTAATTTCATGCTATCTACAGTTTTTACATCAAATAATTTACTATAAAAGTCTAGATTTTCTTTTGCTGTAAGTTTACTATATACATTTGATTGTTCAAAACTCATTCCAATTTTGTTAAACATTTTTGATGAAATATTTTTTATATCATATCCTACAACTTCAACTTCACCCTTTTGTAATTGTAAAAGTCCTGTAAGAATCCCTTGAGTAGTTGATTTTCCTGCTCCAGATGGACCTAAAAAACCAAATACTTCACCTTTATCTACATTAAAACTGACATTCTTTACTGAATAATTATCATCCTTGTTATATGAATGATATAAATTTTTTACACTAATCAACTATATTACCCCCTTTTAAATACTTAAATTTATTTAATACTATTATTTATAAAAAGATTTTCTAAATATTTCAATATATTCATCTACTTCCTTTTCAATGATTTTATAATTTATTTTTTCATTAGAATTTCTAATTTCTAAAATTTTTTGCTCACCATATTTTTCAAATGTCCAATTTATTATAGTAAAAGCCTTTTGTTTGTCAATATCATCTCTAAAGAAAGAAAAATCAATATTTTGAGTATATATCTTATCTATTAAACCTAAAGAATATTTATCACCTAATTTTTTCATATCTTCAACTGATATATTTTCAAATATTCTTGAAAAAAAATTAAACAAATAAGGATATCTATCACTCATTTTAAGCTTTATAATTCCAACTTGTTTTAACCTTAATAAAAAATCTTTTTCATCCCAATTAATGTTATTTTCTATATTTGACAATGTTTTTTTTATGCTAAATTCCTTTAAAAATTCATAAAGTTTTTGTTTTGTTCCAAAATAATGATATAGTAATCCTTTAGATATTTCAGCTCTTTTAACAATATTATTTGTTGAAGCCTTTTCAAAATTGTTCTTACTAAACTCTTCTAATGCGCTATTTATTATTCTATCTCTTTTTTCTATATCAATTTTCTCTAATATTGTTTCCATATTATTATTCATCCTTTTGTTTTGTATTGACTTTACTGGTCAGTTTAATTATAGCATACTCTGACTATATTGGTCAATAAAATTTTAAGTTTTATATTTTCTTTATATGTGGTAATATATATGTAGGTATTCAGTAAACTTTAGGAGGTTTTTTAATGTTAGTTACAGTAGATGATATGTTGAAAAAAGCACATAAGGAAGGATATGCTGTAGGACACTTTAATATAAATAATTTGGAGTGGACTAAGGCTGTATTACTTACAGCACAAGAAAATAATTCTCCAGTAATTTTAGGTGTATCTGAAGGTGCAGGAAAATATATGGGAGGATTTAAAACTGTAGTAGGTATGGTAAATGGTATGCTTGAAGAGTTAAATATAACTGTTCCTGTAGCACTTCACTTAGATCATGGTAGTTATGAAGGTGCACAAAAAGCTATGGATGCTGGATTTTCATCTGTAATGTTTGATGGTTCTCATTATGATATAGATGAAAATATAGAAAAAACAAAAGAAATTATAAGAATTGCACATTCTAAAGGAATTTCAGTTGAAGCAGAAGTAGGTTCAATTGGTGGTGAAGAAGATGGTGTTATAGGTTCTGGTGAAGTCGCTGATCCTAATGAATGTAAAACTATTGCTGACTTAGGTGTATCTATACTTGCTGCTGGAATTGGTAATATTCATGGTAAATATCCTGAAAATTGGAAAGGTCTAGATTTTGATGTATTAAAACAAATTGATGATATTACAAATGATGTTCCTTTAGTATTACATGGTGGAACAGGTATTCCTGAAGATATGGTTAAAAAAGCTATAAGTCTTGGAGTTGCAAAGATAAACGTAAATACTGAATGTCAATGGGCATTTGCAGCTGCAACTCGTAAATATATTGAAGAAGGAAAAGATTTAGAAGGTAAAGGATTTGATCCTAGAAAACTTCTAGCTCCTGGTACAGAAGCTGTTAAAGAAATAGTAAAAGAAAAAATGGAACTTTTTGGTTCAATAAATAAAGCTTAAATATTTAAAAGGATGTATGATTTACATACATCCTTTATTATTTGTTATTAACTATACATTCCATTAGCCTGCATATAATTATATATTTTTTCGCCATGTTCTTGTTCTTCTTTTTGAATATGATTTAATGCTTTTCTTACATTAGTATCTTTACATTCAAATATTGTTGTATTATATGTGCTTGACACATATTTTTCTGTAGAAAGTAAATCTTGACATAAGTCAGCATCTTGCTGATTGTTCATATTATTACCGCTAAATTGTGTTATTTCATTTTGAGAATTATTAGAACTACTTTGTGAACTTACATTTGGCACTTGACCATTTAATATTTGATTTACAGTATTTAAATGCTCCCTCTCTTGAGATGCCAATTCATTAAAAAGTTGTTTTAGTTCTGGATCTCTAGCTTCATTTGCATACTTTGTATATTTTTTAATACACATTTCTTCATGACTTTTCTGATCTTGCAATAATGTCTGTTCCTTTTGACTTAAATTTAGCATATAGAATACACCTCCTTAAGCTTATTTTTCCTATGATTTAAAACTTTATTCATAAGTAAAATAACCTAAAGATTAAGTTTACATAAGAGGTGAAAATGCTCTTAATATTGATCGGCCTAATCTTCTATGAAGTTTAATATCAGTTGCCTCTTCATAAGTAATTTCCTTGCAAAACTCTAGTGTATCTAAAAAATCTTTTTTCATATAATAAATACTATCTGTTTTATACATCCATACTCCACATTCAAAATGTAAATATAAGCTTCTATAATCCATATTAATTGTACTTACTACTCCATAGTTATCATCAACAATAAAATTTTTAGAATGAATAAAACCAGGCGTATATTCATATATTTTTATTCCCTTTTCAATAAGCAATTTATAAAAAGAACGTGTAACTGCATGAACATACCATTTATCAGGGCTATGAGGTGTGATAATTTTTACATCTATTCCAGCTTTTGCAGCAGAAGTAAGAGCTACTACCATTTCATTGTCTATAATTAAATATGGTGTAGTAATATATATATAATCTTTTGCTTTATTTATTAAATTAAGATATGTTATTTCACCCACTGTTTCATCATCTAATGGATTATCAGTAAAGGGTTGTATGTATCCTTTTTGTTCCTTATAATCAATATGTACTTTTTCTTTTTTAAATTTATTGAAATCTTCATCTATTCCATTAATATAATCCCACATGGATAAAAACATTACAGTAAGAGACCATACAGCATCTCCCTTAATCATAATAGCTGAATCTTTCCAATGTCCAAATCTATCAATAACATTTATATACTCATCCGCTAGATTTATTCCACCTGTAAAACCAGTATGACCATCTATTATTGCTATTTTTCTATGATCTCTATTATTAAGTTTTGGAGATAAAACTGGAATAAGTGGGTTGAAAATTGCACACTTTATACCCATACTTTCTAACTTTTTATCATATCCATAAGGCAATGTTAGTACACATCCAAAATCATCATATATTATTCTAATATCTAAACCTTCTGATGCTTTTTCCTTTAGTATTTCTAATATTTCATCCCACATCTTTCCTTCAGAAATAATAAAATACTCTAAAAATATGAATTCTTTAGCCTTTTTTAATTCTTCCTTTAATCTTTTAAACTTTAGCTCACCAATTGGAAAATATTCAGTAAAAGTATTTTTAAAAGCTGGTACATAAGCAGAATTTTGTAAATAGCTGCATTGATTCATTGCATCTTTATCAATTAATTCTATTTCCTTTAATATATCTCTATCAGGTGGCAAGCATTGTTTCATTTTATGCTCTATAAATTTCATCCTTTTTTTATCTCTTTTATTTACTTTATTACCACCGAATAATATATAAAACAATCCTCCAAATATAGGAAATAATAATATAGGTATTATCCAAGCTATTTTATAAGCAGGATTTATTGGGTCATTTATTATAAACAATACAACTCCTATACTAATTACAATACTAACTGCATAAAAAACTACAAAATAATCTTGAAATTTTAATATTGCCCATATTAGAACAAGAAGCTGTGCCAATATAGAAATACCTATGACTAATATCCTATTTAATAAAATTTTTTTAATAAATTTCATCTTTTACCTCTCTTATATTTAAATAATTAAAATTCTATTTTATTATACCATATGATTTAGATTATTCATTAAAAATTGATAATATATTATCAATTTTTAATGAATTGTACTTTTATTGTATCGTACTCTTTTAAATTTTATATTTTCACTAAAATTAACCCCTAATACTCCACCAATTATAAAAATGGATCCTATAATATGATAATAATATAAATTCTCATTTAAAAATATAACTCCTGCAAATATAGATATAACCGTCCCTAAATTAGCAAATACACTCATTTTTGAAGCCTCAATATTTGATAACACATAATTATTAATAAGCGATGAAACCAAAGAAGATAATACTCCAAGATATACTACAGAAATAGTGAAATCTATGTTTGTAAATGGAGTAAAATAATTTAATAAATCATTTGACATTATATGTTTTACTATAGCAATAATATTATATATTATAAAACTAATAGATATCATAACAAAGCTTATTTCCATATTTGAAAAATTCTTATTAAGTACTCTACCAACTACATTATATGATGCAATTGATATTGCTGATAAAAGTAAAAGTATTACCCCTAAAATATTATTAAGATCAAATGTTACACCTTTCATAATAGTTATATAAACAACTCCAGATACAGATAAAATCATGAATATTTTTTGACTTAATGTACTTTTTTCTTTTAAAAAATAAGAAGCTAATAGTAATGTAAATATTGGTGATGATGCTAGCAATATTCCTCCTTCAGCTGAAGTAGCATACTGAAGTCCTGTTGTCTGGAGTCCAAAATATAATAATGGATTAAAAAGTGCAAGAGGTAATATTTTTTTAATTTTTTCTTTTGTTAAATTCACTTTTATAAACCCAAATAATATGCCTATTAAAAGTCCTAAAAATGCTGAAGTAAACCTATGGGCTAATATATCTATAGGTTCTGAAGTTTCAAGAGCAACTTTATTTAAAAAATAAGATAGTCCTGTAATTATAGAAAATATTACAGCTGCTAAATATACTATTTTATTTTTATTTTTTATCATTATAAAAATTTCCTAATTCTTTTGCTTTTATAGGTAAATATGAATTATATATAGGAATTGGAGTAAATTTAAATCTACTATATTTATGAATTTTATCAATCTTATCTTTTATATCTTTATCATCTATTTTTCCTTCTCTTATATAACGATTCAAAGTGTCATAACTAAACCCAAGTACATCTTCATCTGTTTTCTTTGTAAGTCCATCTTCTGGAGTTTTAATGATAAATTTTTCTGGAATTCCAATATATCTACCTACTTGTATAACTTCATCAGTTGTAAGAGTTGCAAGTGGTGAAAATGCTCCTGTGGTATCTCCATAAACTGTAGCATATCCTACCCAATCTTCAGATAAATTACTTGTATTTATTACCCTACCATTATATATGGATTGGCTTATAGCATAAAGTAATGTCATACGAATTCTTGGAGGTAAATTTAATTTTGTTTGTTCTGATATATCATCTATAAAATCACCTTTTACACCTTCTAAAACTTCATAAAAACTTTTCATCATAGGAGTAATAGATACCTCTTTACATTTTATACCCAAAAAATCACATATTTCATGAGAATAATTTATATCATATTGCACTTCATGGGGCATTAAAACTCCTAATACATTCTCTTTTCCCAATGCTCTTACACATAGTCCTGCAACTACAGAACTATCTTTTCCACCTGATATACCAATTATAGCTTTCTCCCCACCAGTACTACTCATCATTTCTCTTATCCATTTTATTAAATCATTAGTTAATAATTTTAGTTTATCATTGCTTAACTTCATATTCATTCTCTCTCTTTCATATAAAATTTCGTATTATTTTTCAGCTACTATTATCAAAGGAAATGACTCTATAGGTTCATAGTTACTTTGAGTAAAATCCCCATAAAAATTAATACTAGAAAACCCTACTTCCTTTAACAATTCTTTTATTTCTTCAGATGTTATTGGATGTAATAATACATTGTTTTCAAAGGTGTTATTATCTACCTTTAATATGGTTTTAAAATTTATCTTATGTTCTTGCTCTAAATACTCATAATATCTTTCAAACACTAAATTTTCTTCATTATTTTTTATAGTTGGTAGTCTTTTGATATTTTTTTCTAATATTCTATCGTAATTAACTATTTGTATTAATAATTTCCCGTTTTCTTTTAGAGAATTTTTAGCTGAATACAAAAACTTTTTTATAATTTCATTATTTTCTAAATGAACTATAGAATTACCAATACTAAAAATTAAGTCGAACTTTTTATTTAACTTTTCTATATCTAGCATATTTAAAACTTTTGCATCTATTTTTTTGTCTTTTTCTTTTAATTTGTTTATCATTTCATTATCTAAATCAATAGCAGTTACATTATATCCATCATCACTTAATTGTTTTGAATATAAACCACTACCACTGGCCACATCTAAAATATCTTTTGGATTGTTTCCAGCTAAATCCTTTATTAAGTTTAATTTATTTGTTGATAAAGGAAAAATATAATCATAATATCTAGCTATTTCTGCATAAAATTTTGACATAAAATCACCTCTACTGTAAACCTTTAAAAAAGTTTACTAATTTATTAACTGATTCTTCAGTAGTAGCCCATGATGTTACAAATCGTACTGCACTATTGGCTTCATCTACTCTTGCTTCAATTGAATACAAAAATTCCTTTGATAAGTTTTCTAATATGTCATTTGATAATATAGGAAATAATTGATTTGTCATAGGTGGTGTATAAAAACTATAGCCTAGCTCTTCTAGCGAATTTGCTATTTTTTCTGCCATTTTATTAGCATGATTTGCTAGGGAAAAAAATAAATCATCTTCAAATAATGTTTCAAATTGAATCCCGGTTACAAAACCTTTAGCCATAAGAGCTCCTCTTTGTTTAATAAGATATCTAAAATCTTCTTTTATTTCATCTTTACATATAACTAAAGCTTCGCCAAGTAAAGCTCCATTTTTAGTTCCTCCTATATAAAAAGCATCCACCAAATTAGATATTTCTTTTAAAGACAAATCATTTTCTTTACAAGTAAGAGCAGAACCAATACGTGCTCCATCTAAAAATAATAACAAATTATTTTCATCACATATTTTCTTTATATCACTTAATTCTCTTTTTTTATATATAGTGCCAAGCTCTGTAGAATTAGATATGTACACCATCTTAGGTTTTACCATATGCTCATCACTATGATAATCTAAAGCTTTTTTAATAGATTCTATACTTAATTTCCCATTTTTAGATTCCATAGCAATTACCTTATGTCCTGTAGCCTCAATAGCACCTGTCTCATGTACATTAATATGTCCAGTATTAGCAGCAATTACAGCTTCATGCGGTCTTAAAAAACTTGATATTGCAAGCAAGTTAGTTTGTGTTCCACCTGGTATAAAATGAATATCAATATTATCATTTTGAATGAATTTTATCATATGTTTCTTTGCTTTTTCACTATGTTTATCTTGTCCATATCCTATGTTTTGCTCTAAATTATATTTAGTAAGATTTTCTAATATTTTTGGATGAGCACCTTCACTATAATCATTCATAAAACTATACATTTTAATTCCTCCAATACTTTTTATAATTTTCCTGTCACTGAATATAAATTATCATTTATATTAATAATTTCCAAATCCTTAAAACCTATATGAAATAATTTATCCTTTAACCATTCTTGAGATACTCTATGTTCTAATGATGGACCAATATCCATTTTGATTTTTTTCCACTCAATAATTGAAACTCTGCCATTACTTTGTAATACTCTCTTTAAATTAGTAAAAAACTCATCTTTATTATCAATTTCATGAAGAACATTACTAATAAAAATATAATTCACACTATTATCTTTTAATTCTGATATTTCTCCTTTTATAACCTGAATATTATCTATATCCTTATTATTTATTTTTTCTTCTACATCTTTAAGCATATCTTGTGATATATCTATAGCATAAACCTTCCCTGTACTCTTAACTATATCTAAAGCTGGAAATATGAAATATCCTATTCCACAACCAATATCGGCAATATAGTCTCCTTCTTTTAAATATAATTTTTCCAAAGTTTCTTTTGGTGGTAAGGATCTTCTTCTATCAATATTATCTAATTTTTTCTTGTTTTTTGGATTAAATTTATATGACATAGTATTCTCCTTTTAAAATTATTTTGAGTTAACTATAATAAATATATTATAACATAATGAAAATATCCTTAAACAATTGTTTAAGGATATTTGAATTTTGAATTTATTTATCTTCTAAAAATGTTTCAGCAACTGATTTTGCAGCAGTTCCTAATTCTACTTTATAGCCTAATTTAAATAGGGCCATTTCTAATGCACCCATTATTCCATATACTTCTACATGGTGAAGAGATCCTAAATGTCCAATCCTAAATATTTTTTCCTTTAGCTTCTTAAGCCCACCACCAATTATTATATTGTAATCTTCGCTTAACACTCTAGCTAAATCAATATATTTAATTCCTTTTGGTAAAAATATAGCTGTAACTGTATTTGAAGCATCTTTATCATTTGCAAGTAATTTAAGTCCCATTGCTTGAGATGAATTTCTAACAGCAGTAGTCATGAGTTCATGTCTATTCCATACATTTTCTAATTCTTCATCTAAAATCATATCTATAGATTCTTTTAATCCAAATAATAATGAAGTTGAAGGTGTATATGGAAATTGATTTCCTTTCATTCTTTCTTTGACTACTTTAAAATCCCAATACCATTTACTCATAGTAGATTTTTCTATTAAGTCCCATGCCCCTTTACTAATTGATACTATGCCAAGTCCTGGTGGCAACATAAGTCCTTTTTGTGATGAAGATACAACTACATCTAAGTTCCACTTATCTGTTTCAAGCTCTAAGGAAGCAAGAGAACTTATTGCATCTACAACAACTAATGCTGGATGATTTAATTTCTTTATAATTTCAGAAATGCTTTTAATGTCATTTTTAACTCCTGTTGATGTTTCATTATGTGGTAAACATATTGCTTTTATTTCTTTATCTTTATCATTTTCTAAAACTTTTTTTATATCACTTTTAGTTACAGCTTCTCCCCATTCTTTTTCTATTGGTATTACATTTAAGCCATGATTTTCCGCAATTGAAGCCATTCTATCACTAAATACACCTAATTTAACTATAGCTACTGTATCTCCTCTAGAAAATAAATTAACTATAGAAGCTTCTAATATTCCACTGCCTGAACTTGGAAATATCAAAATATCATTTTCTGTCTTATAAATCTTTTTTAATCCTTTCACACAGGAATCTACTAATTCTTCAAATTCTTCTCCCCTATGATTTAATAAAGGCTTAGAAAGACTTCTAAGTATTCTATCCGGTACATTTGTTGGCCCTGGTATTTGTAAATATTTTCTTCTTTCCACTTTACTCGCTCCAATCTATATATCATTTATTATTTTTTTTACTGTCTTTACAACCTTCTCTATTTCTTTTTCTCCAATTCCTAAATGAGTAACCATTCTAAAGCTATAATCCGATATTCTTTTTGCTTTAATTTTATTGTCATTTAATTTATCTAAAAATTTATCTATATCTATTGGTAAACCTTTTACTGACCCCGTTAGTATTGATGTATGAATATTATCTACATTTACATCTAATCCTTCTATTTCTGCTAATTTTTCCCCTAATAATTTTGCATTTTTATTATCTTCTTTTAATCTAGGTATCATTGTTTCAAGTGCTACTATTCCTGGAGCTGCTAAAAACCCTGCTTGTCTAAACCCACTTCCTAATCGTTGTTTTATCCATCTTGCTTTTTCTATAAACTTTCTATCTCCAGCAAGTATTGCTCCAAAAGGTGCACAAAGACCTTTTGTAAGGGCAAACATTACTGCATCTACATTTTTCACTATATCTTTAACCTCTATATCTAAAGCTACTGATGCGTTAAAAATTCTAGCTCCATCCATATAAACTGGTATATTATGTTTTTTTCCTAATTCACATACATTATTTATATTTCCCACTGGTACAATAAATCCTGCATTTAAATTATTTGTGTTTTCAATGCAAATAAGTCCTGTTCTTGCATTTTGAATCCCTTTATTTTGAATTAAACTTTTCATTTTATCTATATCATAATATCCATTTTCTACATCTATAGGTCTAGTTTGAACTTGAGAAAGTGCTGCAAGAGCCCCTACTTCCAAATTATATATATGAGAAGTATTTCCAACTATAACTTCTTCACCTCTATTTGTAAAAGTCATTACCGCTATTTGATTTGCCAGTGTTCCAGATGTTACAAATAAAGCATCCTCTTTACCTAATATGTCAGCCGACATTTTTTCAAGCTTTTTTACAGTAGGATCATCTCCTAATATATCATCTCCCACTTCTGCATTATACATTGCATCTCTCATAGCTTGAGTAGGTTGAGTAACAGTGTCTGAACGTAAATCAATATAATTTTCCATTAATTTCTCCTTTTTTAATATTATTTAATATATTACTTATATTTTATTCCATCCTTATGCCCTTAATCAAGATATATTAAATAAAAAGTCAGAAAAAATTCTGACTTTTAAATTATTTCTAATATTTTTAATATTTTCATATACGTTCTTAGACCTGTTAATAATATTTTATCATCAAAATTGAATTTAGAACTATGAAGGGGATAATTGTAACCTTTGATTTCATTTTTTGAACCTAACAAAAAGAAAAAACCTGCTACTTTTTTTTGATAGTAAGAAAAATCTTCAGATATCATCAGAGGCTCTATTTCCATAATCTCTTTACTACTTAAAGATTTCTTAACTATATTATATAAATATTTATCATTTATAACTGGAGGATAAAAATCTCTTATTTGCGTGTCAATATTAATATCATACATTAATTCAATCCCTTTATTTATTTCATAAATTCTACTTTTAATTTTATTATAAATATCTAAGTTAAAAGCTCTTATTGTTCCTTCTAATTTAATTTTATCAGCGATTATATTTATAGCACTTCCTCCTGAAATTTTTCCAATAGTTAACACTCCAGTTTCATTAGGACTTATATTTCTACTTATAATGCTCTGATAAGATTGTATTAATAAACTTGATATATATATACCATCAATTCCTAAGTGTGGCATAGCACCATGACTATTTTTAGAATTAATAAAAATATCAAATTCACCACTTTGAGCCATTATAGGTCCTGAAGCAATACCAATTTTACCTTCTTTTATTTCTGGGGAAATATGTAACCCAAAAATATACTTAACATTATATTTATCTAAAATACCTTCATTTACAATAATATTTGCTCCACCAGGCCCTTCTTCTGCTGGTTGAAATATTAATAATATATCTTTATTTATTTTATTTAATCTTGATAAAAACATTGCTAATCCAATTAAAATAGACATATGTCCGTCATGACCACATGCATGCATTTTTCCTGGATGTGTTGAAGAAAAATGTACTTCTAAGTCTTCATTAATCATCAACCCATCCATATCTGCTCTAAATGCTATAGCTTCACCAGTTATTTTACCTTTAATAAATGCTATAATTCCTGTTTTTGCAGTAATCTCTACCTCATACCCAAATTCTTCTAGTTTGGATTTTATAAATGATGATGTTTTAAATTCTTTAAACCCTATTTCTGGAATTTGATGAAGGTACTTTCTTACTTTTATCATCTCTTTATTTATTTCTTTATATAAAGTATCCTCATATTCTTTCACTGATTATCACCTCAAATATATCTAAAAATTCATCTATTTCTTTAGTATCTATATTTAGTGGAGGTAGCAATCTAATTACTGTTTTATTTGTAATATTAATAATTAATTTTTTTTCCAATGCTTTTTCTTTTATAATAAAGGCATATTCACCTACATCAATACCAATCATCAAACCTTTACCTCTTATATCTTTAATTATATGTGGATATTTATCTTTAAGTATATATAGTTTATCTAATAAATAATTACTTTTTCTCCTTAAATCTTTCTTAAAATCTTTTTCTAATATTTTATTTATTACAACTTCACCACAAGCACAAGAAACAGGATTACCACCAAATGTACTGCCATGTTCTCCTTTTTTTAGTAGGTTTTCAATATCTTTACTTACAAGCACAGCTCCTAAAGGCAATCCTCCACCTAAGGATTTTGCAAGTGTAGTAATATGAGGTTTAATATTATAATAATGAGACGTTAATAATTCTCCTGTTCTCCCTAATCCAGTTTGTATTTCATCAACAATGATTAAAAAATTATACTTTTTTGATAATTCATTTAAACACTTTACAAAAGAATTATCTATCTGTATTATACCTCCCTCACCTTGTATAAGTTCAATAAATACAGCACATGTTTTATGGTTAACTTTTTGTTTTAAATCTTCAATATTATTATATATAAAATAATCTATATCTGGTAAAAGGGGTTTAAAATTTTCTTGATATTTTTTCTGTCCTGTTAAAGAAAGACTTCCCAAAGTTCTTCCATGAAAAGAATTATAAGCTGCTAATATATGAGTTTTTCCTTTGTTAATAGAGAGTCCAAATTTTCTAGCAATCTTTATTGCTGCTTCATTAGATTCTGTTCCTGAATTAGTAAAAAACACTTTAGAAGCATGAGTATTTTCCACTAATAATTTAGCCAATTTAACTATTGATTTGCTAACAAAATAATTTGAAATATGTATATAATCGGAACTTTGTTTTAATATAGCCTGAATAATTTCTTCATTGCTATTACCTATATTATTCACTGAGAGACCACTAAACATATCTAAATACTTATTACCATCTTCATCATATAAATATGAACCTTTTGATTTAACAATTTCTAAATTTATTCTATTGTAAACATTTAAAATGTATTTTTTATCTTCTCTAAAAATATTTTCCACTTTAATTACCTCTTAGATCTTCTACAATTTGAACTTTTTCCAATGTCTTATGGTCTTTGATTTTTATCACTTTTGCAGGAGAACCAGCAACTACAGAGTTATTAGGTACATCTTTTGTAACTACAGATCCAGCAGCCACTACTGCCCCTTTTCCTATTTTAATACCTTCAAGTATTACTGCATTTGAACCAACTAATACATTATCTTCAATAATAACAGGTGTTTTACTAGGTGGCTCTAATACTCCTGCTACTACTGCTCCAGCTCCTATGTGTACATTTTCTCCTATTATTCCTCTAGCACCTATTACTGCATTCATATCAATCATAGAACCTTTTCCAATCTCTGCTCCTATGTTAATAACTGCTCCCATCATAATTATAACTTTTTCATCTATTTTAACTCCCTCTCGTATAATTGCCCCTGGTTCAATTCTGGCTTTAATATTTTTAATATCCAAAAGAGGAATAGCAGAATTTCTTCTGTCATTTTCAATATGATAGTCTTCTATTAAATCTTTATTTTTTTCTATAAACTCACATATTTCTTTGTATTCACAAAAAATTACCCTTGAATTACCTTCTCCAAAATTTCTTAGATTTTCGAAATCAATATAATCTAATTTTCCTTTTATATAAACTTTAACTGGTGTAGTCTTTTTTGATGATTTTATAAATTTAATAATTTCATTTGAATTAGTAAAATTTATTTTATTTTTCATAATCATTTCACCTCTTATGTTTAATTGCTTTCTATAAAGTTAAAAATATCTAACATGGAATATAATCCATTTTTCTTATTTATTACAAATTTAACTCCTTTAATAGCTCCTAATGCAAATATGTTTTTGGTAATTGCAGTATGTTTTATTTCTATCATTTCATCTAATCCAGAAAATAATACAGTATGCTCTCCTGACATGGTTCCACCTCTTATAGAATGTATGCCAATTTCATTTTTTGTTCTTAACTGCTTATGACCTTTTCTTCCAAAAACATAGTTTTTAGTATTATTAAATGACTTATTAATTTCATCAGCTATCATACAAGCAGTACCACTAGGTGCATCTACTTTAGTATTATGATGTTTTTCAATAATTTCTATATCAAAATTTTCACCTAGTATATTAGATATATTTTTAGCTAATTCAACCAATATATTTATCCCTAAAGACATATTCTTTGAATATAGTATAGGAATTTCCTTAGAAGCTTCTTCTATTAACTTTTCATCCTTTTGTATAAATCCTGATGTAGCTATTACTAAAGGTATATTATTTTTAATTCCATAATCTAATAGATTGTTCAAATTACTATAATGTGAAAAATCAATTATAGCATCAATTTCTTCTTTCATATCCCATATTTCTTTATATATTGGATATTCTCTATTTGACTTTTCAGGATTTCTATCTATTCCAGAAATAACTCTTATATTTTCACTTTCCTTTATCATATTAGTTAATACCAAACCCATCTTCCCATTACAACCATTTATAGCTATATTAATCATTTTTTACCTCCTATTAATAATTAAAGTATCATTTACAAATAAAATCAAAAGAACCTATTAAATACACTTCATCATCTATTATTTATACTTCTAATTCACCTCCTATCATATATATATTCACTTTTATATTTCTATTCCAGCTGCACCTGTTCCACATAATAATGTTTTTTCTGTAGTTTTTCTAAATTGTCTACCTTTATAACTCTATGTATATTTCCAATAAATAATGTTGACATTTTATATATTATATTATCTATTTCTACCTCTTTATTAATAAAATTTATTTTTACGCAATAAAAAAAGCCAGAAAATTTCTAGCTTTTAAATAAAATTTATTTAATTATATCTTTAACTACCTCTGAAGCAATGATTAAACCTGCTACTGGTGGCACAAAAGAAGTACTTCCAGGAATTTGCCTTCTTTCAGCACATGTTCTATCTTTATTAGGACATATACAATCTGTTTTACAATTTCCCACTAATTGTTTAGGTGTTATAGGTTTTTCTTTTGAATATACTACTTTTAATTTTTTAATTCCTTTTCTTTTAAGTTCTTTTCTCATGACTCTTGCTAATGGACAAATAGAAGTTTTATAAATATTAGACACCTCTAACATTGTAGGGTTTAATTTGTTTCCTGCTCCCATACTACTTATAATTGGAATCCCTTTCTTATTGCATCTTTCTATTAAATCCAATTTAGAAGAAACCATATCTATAGCATCAACTACATAGTCAAATTTATCAAACAAAAGCTTTTCTGCACTTTCACTATTATATAATTCATGAAAACAAATTACTTCTGCTTTAGGATTTATTTCTTGTATTCTATTTTTCATAGTTTGTACTTTTGATTTTCCAACAGTTTCTCTTGTTGCATGTATTTGTCTATTTATATTTGTAAGACAAATATCATCGTCATCTACAAGTATAAATTTTCCTACCCCACTTCTTGCAAGTCCTTCTACTGCAAAAGTACCTACTCCACCTATTCCAAAGACAGCTATAGTACTTTTCTTTAATTTTTCTAATCCTTCAGTTCCTATAAGCATTTCTGTACGTGAAAATTCATGTAACATATATAAGCGCCCCTTTAGATTTAAAGTTGTATTTCTCATACTGAAATAGATTAGCATAGAAATTTTTCATAGTCAATATAAAAAGCTATCTAAAATTTAAATTTTAGATAGCTTTTTACATTGACTAATCTTCATTTTTAATATCTTCTATTAATTTTTTCATTTCTGCAATTTCTTTTCTTTGTGCTTTAATTATCTCATCAGCTAATTTTCTAACTCTAGGATCTGATATATTAGCACGTTCACTAGTAAGTATAGCTATAGAATGGTGAGGTATCATACCTTCCATATAGTCTTCATCATCCATTGTAGTTTGATTTCTCATTAAAAATAATGATGAAGTAAATACTAACACACTAACAACTACAATAGCTATATTCATTTTCTTATTCTTAAGCATATGTAGCATAAATAATAGCATAACAACTGCCATTACTGAAGTAGAAAGTATAGTCATATATAGTCTTTCTTCACTGAAGAAAATATGATCAAATTTATAAGTGTTAAGATACATAACTATAAACATAAATATTGCAGAAGTTGCAATCATACCAAAAAATTTACCATAGTTTTTATTCATCTTTAGCACTCCTTTTTAATTTCATCTTAAAAAATTTATACCCGGTAAAATTTTCATTATTCATTCTAGATATATAAATACTATACTTACACTCTATAATGATTTAATTTATAAAATATTGTTTAAGTATTTTAGATATTGGGTAGTATAATTATGAAAGAAATTTTTAAAAATTTGAGGAGGTTACAATGAAAGATATAAAAAAATTAAATGAATATTTATCAAATTTAGCTGTTTTAAATATAAAGTTTCACAATTTACATTGGAATGTGGTAGGTAAACAATTTGTGCAGGTACATGAGTTTACTGAATCACTATATGAAGATTTCTTTGAAAAATATGATGAAGTAGCAGAAATCTTAAAGATGAAAGATCAAAAACCATTAGTTAAAATAAAAGATTATTTAGACAATGCTTCTGTAAAAGAATCAGATAAAGAACAATTCTCTATTGATGAAGTTCTTGAAATTGTTAAAGGTGATTTAGAATTAATGAAAAATTTAGCTACAGAAATCAGAAACTCTGCTGATGAAGAAAATGATTTTGAAGTAGTAGCTATGTTTGAAGATCACGTTTCAGGATATAGTAAAAACTTATGGTTTATAAAATCAATGCTTTCATAGAATAAAAACGGACTCTAAGAGTCCGTTTTTTTATTTATAAGCAATATCTTTTCTAAAATACATTCCATTATAATAAATCTTAGATATCTCTTCATAAATTTTTTCTCTAGCTTCAGCCGTATTAGATTCCAAAGAAGTAATACTTAAAACTCTACCACCATTGGTAACTAAATCTCTATTATTATATTTTGTACCATTATGAAAAAGTATTAAAGATTTATTTATATCTTCTGTTCCTGTAATTGAAATTTCTTTTTTATACTTTTTAGGATAACCATTTGAAGTAGTAACTACTGTAACACAGGAATTATTACTCCACAATAAATCATTTTCTACTATTTTATTATCTATTGTTTTTTCAAATATATCTATTAAATCACTTTTAAGTCTTGGCATTAATACTTCTGTTTCTGGATCCCCAAACCTCACATTAAATTCCAATACCTTAATATCAGATTCTTTTAAAATAAATCCAATAAATAATATGCCACTATACTCCAGTTCTTCTTCTTTTAATCCTCTACTAATCTTTTGTAATACTTGTTTTTCTATCTTATCCTTTAATTCCTCTGTAAATAATTCATTCGGTGAATATGCCCCTATGCCTCCTGTATTAAGTCCCTTATCTCCATCAAAGATTTTTTTATAGTCCCTTGCACTTTCCATTGGAATTATATCATTTCCAGATACAAAACAAAGAAGAGATGCTTCTGTTCCTTCTAAAAATTCTTCTATGATTACTTTCTCTCCCTCTTTTCCATATATTTTTTTCTCCAATATATCTTTTAGAGTATTTAAAGCCTCTGTTTCATTCTCACAAATTATAACTCCTTTTCCTAGACATAATCCATCTGCTTTTATTACAAGGGGGTAAGTAAACTCTTTTATTCCTTTTACTGCTTCATCATATTCTAAAAAGGATTTATATTTAGCTGTTGGTATATTATATTTCTCCATAAATTTTTTAGAGAATTCCTTACTAGCTTCTAATTGACTAGATTTTTTATTAGGCCCAAATATTTTCAAATTATTTTCTTTGAATTTATCTACTATACCTAATGCAAGTGGCTCTTCTGGTCCTACAACTGTTAAATCTATTTTGTTATCTAATGCAAATTCCAGTATTGAATCTATATCATTAGGTTCTATATCTACATTTTCAGCAACTTCTAAAGTTCCTCCATTACCTGGAGCACAATATATCTTTTTTACTTTGTTAGATTTACTAATCTTCCAGCATAAAGCATGTTCACGTCCTCCACTACCTATGACTAATATATTCATATTAACCCCCTAATTAATGTTTGAAATGTCTAATACCTGTAAATACCATTATCATATTATTTTTATTTACTTCTTCTATTACTTCTTCATCCCTCATAGAGCCTCCAGGTTGAATAATAGCCTTTACACCTGCTTTTGCAAGTATCTCTATTGAATCTCTAAATGGGAAAAATCCATCTGAAGCTATAACACTTCCAGAAACCTTATTCTTTGCTCTATTTATTGCATTTTCTACCGCCCAAACTCTATTGACTTCCCCTAGTCCTATACCAATAGTTGCTTTATTTTTTGCTATTACAACTCCATTAGAATTAATATGTTTTGCTGATTTAAATGCAAATAATAAATCTTCTAATTCTTGTTCATTTGGCTTTCTTTTACTTACAATTTGTATATCATCTAATAAAAGTTTATTATCCTTTTCTTGAATAAGTATTCCACCTAAAACTTTCTTTATATCAAATTCATTATAATTTTTTTTCATTATATCCTTTATCTCTATAAGTCTTATATTTTTCTTTTTAGTAAGTATATCTAAAGATTCATTACTAAATGAAGGAGCAAGTACTACTTCTATAAAAATTTCATTTATTTTCTCTGCAATTTCTTTGTTTATCTCTCTATTAGAAGCTATAATACCTCCAAATATTGATTTTGTATCGCATTCATAAGCTTTTACATATGCATCTTCTATTTTTTCACTACTCCCTATACCACTGGGATTAGCGTGTTTTACTCCTACTATAGTAGGTTCATCAAATTCTTTTAATATCTTTAATGCTCCATTTGAATCATTTATATTATTAAAAGACAATTCTTTTCCATGAATTTGATTTCCATTTGCTAAAGTACCTTTAGTTTCATTTATTTCTTCATAAAATGCTGCATTTTGATGAGGATTTTCTCCATATCTTAAATCTTTCTTAGATTTATAGCAAAAAGTAATATTTTGTGGAAACTTTAAATCTTCTAATTTATTAAAATAATTAGAAATTAAAGTATCATAATATGAAGTATAATTAAATACTTTTCTAGCTAAGTATCTTCTAGTTGAAAGACTTGTTTCATTATTATTATTAAGTTCTTGTAAAACTAAATTATAATCTTTTGGGTCCACTATAACTGTTACATCTTTATAATTTTTTGCAGCAGCTCTAATCATAGATGGTCCACCTATATCTATATTTTCTATTATATCTTCATGACTTGCATCTGTATTTTTTATAGTTTCTTCAAATGGATACAGATTATTTACTACTATATCTATTGATTCTATTCCCATTTCTTCAATAGTTTCTATATGTTCTTTATTTTCTCTTTTAAAAAGTAACCCTCCATGTATATATGGATTTAAGGTCTTTACCCTACCATCTAATATTTCTGGAAATTTAGTTATATCTTGTACTTCTAACACATCTATATCTGACTTGCTTAATAATTTTTTTGTACCACCAGTTGATATTATTTCCCAACCTAATTTTTTAAGAGAAGAGGCAAATTCTACTATACCTTCCTTGTCATATACACTTATTAAAGCTCTTTTCATTTCATCTCCCCCAATATTTTTACTTTCCTACTATTTAAAACAATTCTTTCTTCAGCAAATAATTTTACTGCCATAGGTAATATCTCATGTTCTATAGTAAGTACTTTTTGTTTTAAGCTATTTATAGTTTCATCTTCATCTATTTCAACTATTTTTTGTAATATTATAGGACCTGTATCTACTCCATTATCTACAAAATGTACTGTAGCTCCACTATATTTACATCCATAATTTAATACTTTTTCATGTACTTTTTCTCCATAACATCCTTTTCCTCCAAAGCTTGGTAGTAATGAAGGATGTATATTTATTATTTTATTTTTAAAAGCTTCAATAAAATTACTAGATAAAACTTTTAAATATCCTGCTAAAACTATTAATTCTATATCTCTTTCTTTAAATTCTTCTATTAATTTTAAATCATAGTCCTCCATATTATTAAAATCCTTATAATCTAAATACAAGGATTTTATTCCTCTTGATTTAGCTCTTTTAAGTCCATAAGCATCTTTTTTATTTGATATTACTAATTCTACTTTTGCATTTATATTTTCATTTTCTATTGTTTCAAATATAGCTTGAAGATTTGTGCCGCTGCCTGAAATTAAAACTCCTATTTTTAGCACAGTACTACTCCTTCATCACCTTTTTTAATTTCTCCTAAAATATAATATTTTTCATTTAAGTAATTTAATAAATTTTCAGTTTTTATTAATTCATCCTTTGAAATTACAATTACCATTCCAATTCCCATATTAAAAGTAGAATACATTTCACCAATACTAATGTCACCCCATTTTTGTAATAGATCAAATATGACTGGAGTATCTATTTTAGAAATATCCATATGAGCAGTTAATCCTTTAGGTAAAATTCTTGGAACATTTTCATATAATCCTCCACCTGTGATATGAGCTATTCCTTTTATATTAATTTTTTCTATTAAATTTAATACTGGTTCTTTATATATACGAGTAGGTTTTAATAATTCTTCTCCTATAGTAGTTTCCAACTCATCTATAAAGCTATCAATTTTTAATTTTTCTTTTTCAAATACTATTTTTCTAACTAATGAATATCCATTACTGTGTAGTCCATTAGAAGGAAGTCCTATTACAATATCTCCTTCTTTTATCTCCATTCCATTAATTATATTTTCTTTGTCAACTATGCCAACACAAAAACCTGCTAAATCATATTCATCCTCTTCATAAAGTCCTGGCATTTCGGCTGTTTCTCCACCTATTAGAGCTGATCCTGCCTTGATACAACCTTGTGACACCCCTTTTACTATACTTGCCATTTTTTCTGGTATAAGTTTTCCAGTAGATATATAATCTAAGAAAAACAACGGTTTTGCACCTTGACATAATATGTCATTTGCACACATAGCTACACAATCTTCACCTATAGTTTCATGCTTATCCATCATGAAGGCTATTTTAAGTTTAGTTCCTACACCATCTGTGCCAGATGCTAGTACAGGGCTTTTATAATCTTTAATGTCTAATCCAAATAAGCCAGAAAATCCCCCTAATTCAGATACTACATCTTTTGTATGAGTATTTTTAATAAGACTTTTTATTAAACTAATTTGTTTATATCCTGCTTGTTTATCTACTCCAGCATCCTTATATGTTAAAGCCATATTAATCCATCCTTTCTATTGGGTATTTACCTGTAAAGCATCCCTTACAAAATCCATTATTTTCACCTACAGATTGTAATAATCCTTCTAATGATAAGAAATATAATGAATCTGCACCTATTATTTCTGTTATTTCTTCAGGAGTTTTATTTGCACCTATTAAATTATCTTTATTTGGAGTATCCATTCCTAAATGACAGGAATGAGTTACTCTAGGAGATGCAATTCTTACATGAACTTCTTTTGCTCCTGCATCTTTTAACATCTTTACAGTTTGTTTTATTGTGGTTCCTCTCACAATAGAATCGTCTACTAATATTACTTTTTTACCTACTATATTTTCTTTTAAAGGATTTAATTTAATCTTTACACCTTGTTCTCGTAATTCTTTTGTAGGGCTAATAAATGTTCTTCCTACATATCTATTTTTAATTAATCCCTCTGCATATGGAATTTTTGACTCTTCTGCATATCCTATTGCAGCTATAATTCCAGAGTCTGGTGCACCTATTACTATATCTGCATCTATTTTTGATTCTTTAAAAAGAGTTTTTCCTGCTTTAATTCTAGATAGATAAATGCTTTTTCCATCTATTTCACTATCAGGTCTAGCAAAATATATACTTTCAAATAAACATAAGGCTCTTTTTTTAGATTTCTTATATATACTTTTAATACCTTCATCATCAATTACTACTATCTCACCTGGCTCTACATGTCTAATAAATTCTGCTCCTATGGTATCAAAGGCACATGTTTCTGAAGATAATATATAGTTCTCTCTTAATTTTCCAATAGATAATGGTTTAATACCAAAAGGACCTCTTGCTCCTATTAATTTATCATTCGTCATTATAGCTATTGAAAAAGAACCTTTTAATTTCTCCAAAGCATTTTTTATAGCATCTTCTACATTATCTTTATGATGTCTTGCTATTAAATTGGCTATCAATTCTGCATCTAAATCTGTTTGAAATATAGTTCCATCATCTTCTAATTTGTGTTTTAACTCTAGATAATTTGCTATTTTACCATCATGTGCTAATGCTAAAGCTCCTTTTCTATATCCTACTACTAAAGGTTCTGTATTTTTTCTATTCTTTTCTTCATCTGAAAAAGCATATCTTACATGTCCAATACAAATGTTTCCTCTAAATCTATTTAAAATTTCTTTTTCAAATACTTCATTTACAAGCCCCATATCTTTGTGATAATCTATAAATCCATTATTATTTATTGCAATTCCAGTACTAACTTGCCCTCTATGCTGAAGAGCATAGAGGCCATAGTACATCATACCTGAGATTTCTTCTATATCTTTTCCATAAATACCTAAAACACCACTCAAAATAACCCCCCCTTAAAAGTTTAGAGATTCATTCATTTCTTCAACTTGTTTTTTTAATTCCAATTTATATTCCTTTAATGCTTCTTTTAATTTTGGATATTTAATTGATAGCATTTGTACTGCAAGTAACCCTGCATTTTCTCCACCATTAATTGCAACAGTTGCTACAGGTACTCCTTTTGGCATTTGAACTGTAGAAAGTAAAGAATCTAATCCATCCATAGTAGATGATTTTGCAGGAATACCAATTACAGGTAATGTGCTAAGTCCTGCTAAAACTCCTGCTAAATGAGCTGCTTTACCTGCTATAGCTATAATTACTTCTGTATTATTTTCTTCAGCATCTTTAACAAATTTCACTGCCTTATCTGGTGTTCTATGGGCTGAAATTACCTTTACCTCATATTCAATATTAAATTTCTCTAAAATTCCTATTGTCTTTTTAGCTATCTCTTTATCTGAAATACTTCCCATTATTACGCTTACTTTCATTTACATTACCTCCTAATCAAAATATTTAACTCCTGATTTAAATATATTATTTGTTCCTTTTATTTCTATATTTTTATATAAGTCTTTGTGAATTCTATCAATAGAAGAAATTGTTCCAAGTATTCTTCCATCTTTACTTGTTAAGGATTCTATATTTCCTAAAGATCCAGTAGGATTTTCATTTGAAAATGTTGTTGCTATTTGTTCACTTAAATTATTTCCATCTGTTAAAATCAATCTTCCTTCTTTTGTAGCTACTGGTGCTGTGTAAATATCTCCTATATTCATAGAATTAAACCAAGGAGATGAATTATTTTCTACCACTATATCGCACGTAGTAGATATAAATTCCCCACTTTCATTTTCTGCTAAAGTTACTGAATCAATTATTAACCCTGATTTAATAAGACCTTGAAAACCATCACCTATTCCAAGAATAAGTCCATCTCTTAAATTTAAATGGTTTTGTATTTCTTCTTTTATATAATCTTCATTTAAAATATATTTAATAAGTTTTCCACCAGTTTCAGGTTCACCACCAAATATAGCTCCATGAGGAAAGGCAATGATTTGACTTTTCTCTATCCTTTTTTTTAATTCCTTAAAAGAATCTTCTACACTAACTTTATTAGAAAACTTAAATACAAAAGTATCTACTTCACCTCCAGCTTCCTTAAAAGAATTAGCTAAAGTATATTCCCCATGAGTTCCTGTAAATATAGGTATCAATATTTTAGGTTTTATGGATTTATTAGATTTAAATATAATTTTTTTATCACTTTTTATTTCTATTTTTTCTTTTAAAGTTTTATTTTTTACAGGGAATATATCTTTTAAAGGACTTTCCCATATATTTATAAGTTCATCTATAGATTCATTATCATTATCTATATAAATTTTACTTTCATTTATAGTTTCACCTAATATTTCATAGTCTACATCTTGAAATAATTTTTCTATATCTTCTTCTTTTGATATTTCAATTACTAAGGATCCAAATAAAGGTCTAAATAATTTTTCCTTTTCTATATCATTAAATTTGAAACCTATTTTATTTCCAAAGGCCATTTCACAAATAGTTCTAGCTATTCCACCTTCTTTTATGCTTTGGATAGCTTTTATTTTTTTATTATTAATTAGTTCTTTAACTTTTCTATAATTCTTTTTTAATTCTTTAAAATCTATTAGACCTTTATCATTTATTTCTAAAGGAATTAATAATACATTGCTATTTTCATATTTAAATTCATTTGATACGATATTTTCTAACTTTTCAGTTGTTACTCCAAAACTTATAAGTGTAGGGGGAACATCAATATCTTCAAATGTACCACTCATACTATCTTTTCCACCTATACTTGCTATATCAAGTTCCCTTTGAACTAAATATGCTCCAAGTAAAGCTGAAAAAGGCTTACCCCATTTAATAGGATTTTCTCCTAATCTTTCAAAGTATTCTTGAAATGTTAGTTTGATATTTCTATAATCTCCTCCTAAAGCTACTACTTTTGCAATAGATTCTATTACTGCATAATATCCTCCATGAAATGGACTCCATCTGGAGAGTTTTGGTTCATATCCATAAGTCATTATAGAACAAGTAGAAGTTTCACCTTCTAGAACCGGTATTTTTGATACCATTCCTTCTATAGGACTTAACATATATTTTCCTCCATAAGGCATCAGTACAGTAGTTCCTCCCACTGTGGTATCAAAGTTTTCTAAAAGTCCTTTTTGACTAGAATTATTAATATCTTTAAGAGTCATTTTTAAACTATCCATTTTGGATTTATTATTTAACTTATTTGGAATTTCTTCTAAATAACTATTATTAGAAGGATTTTCTACTTCCACTTTAGTATTTTTTCTTATGCCATTTGTATCTAAAAAGTCCCTTTTAATATTTACTATTTCTTTATCTTTCCATAACATTTTTAATATTCTTTCTTCTGTAACTTTAGCTATTACAGTAGCTTCTAAATCCTCTTTATTTATTTCTTTTAAAAATTTATCTAAATTATTTTTATCTATTAAAACAGCCATTCTTTCTTGAGATTCAGAAAGAGCTATTTCAGTTCCATCAAGACCAGGATATTTTAATTTTACATTGTCTAATTCTATAGTTAATCCATCGGCTAATTCTCCTATTGCAACTCCTACTCCTCCTGCTCCAAAATCATTACATTTTTTTATCATCTTAGATACATTTTCTTTTCTAAATAATCTTATTATCTTTCTTTCTAAAGAAGGATCACCTTTTTGTACTTCTGCTCCACTTGTATGAAGTGATTTTTCTGTATGTTCTTTAGATGAACCTACAGCTCCTCCAAGTCCATCTCTCCCAGTTCTCCCACCTACTAAAAGCACTAAATCTCCATCACTTGGATTACCTCTATAAACCCATTCTTTAGGAGCAGCTGCAACTAATGCACCACATTCCATTCTCTTTGCTAAAAATCCTTCATCATAAATTTCTCTTACATATCCAGTACTTGCACCTATTTCATTTCCATATGAGCTATATCCTTTCATAGCAGTTTTAGTTATTTTTCTTTGAGGTAATTTCCCTTTTAAAGTTTCATCATATTTTTTTCTAGGATCAGCTGAACCTGTAATTCTCATTGCTTGATATACATAACTTCTACCAGATAGTGGATCTCTAATTCCTCCTCCAAGACAAGTAGCAGCACCTCCAAATGGTTCCATTTCTGTAGGATGATTATGAGTTTCATTTTTAAACATTAGTAACCATTTTTCAGCTTTACCATCAATATCTACATCTATTTCTATACTTGCTGCATTTACTTCATCTGTTTGTTCTTTATCTTCTAAAAGTCCTTTTTTCTTTAATTCTTTCATATTTATAGTAGCTAAATCCATTAAAGATATAGCTTTATCTTGATCTTTATAAGTGTAATGTCTAGAAGATAAATATTTCTTTAAAGCTTCTTCAAAAACTTCCTTATATGTTCCTTCATTGAATTTTATATCTTTGATTTCTGTCATAAATGTAGTATGTCTACAATGGTCAGACCAGTAAGTATCTATTAGTTTTATTTCTGTAATGTATGGATTTCTATTTTCATCTTTAAAATATTTTTTAGTAAATAATAAATCTTCTAAATCTAATCCTATACCATAATCATCTTTAAATTCCTTCATTTTTTCTTCGTTGAAATCTATAAATCCATCTATTATTTCAATATCATTTGCCTTTTCTTTTTCCTCCATAAAAGTAAACTTATCTAAAGAAATCTCTGCTACTTCTATTGGATTTATATGATAATCTTTAATAATTTTAAATTCTTCATCATTTATACCTTTTAATATTATTACTTTTGATTGCAAAATTTTTATATCTTTATCTGGAAAAAGAGTATTTATAATCTTATTTGAAAAAAACTCTCTTTTGTTGTATTGCCCTTTTAAATCTTCTATTCTAAATACTTTTTCATCTTCACTAATATTTAATTCCTTATATAGGTTATCTATTTCAGGTTCATATAGAAACTTTTCTATAATTTCTTTTTCCTCTTTCTCATTTGCATTTACTAAATCATAAACATTTATAACCCTAACGTCTTCTAACTTTTTAATCTCTAAATAATTTTTAAACTCTTCTAAAAGATTTTTAGACTCTGAATTAAATCCTTGTTTTTTTTCAATAAATACTCTACTATATTTCATATTTTCCTCCTTTAAGATAAAAGCCCAGACGGGCAGATTTCGAGTGAAACCTACCCGCCTGGGCTTTTATCCCTTCGGTGTAATACAGAAGTATCTGTGTCGCTTGGACCAGCAAAGTAACTTTCGGAACCCTAGACACACTCTCACTCATAGACAAATGATTATCGGTCATTTAGTAGAAACGTCCCAACCATATTATGAGACTTATATGAGCATTTCTATTAACTTAATATTATTTTACCTAATTCAAATGGTTCTATATATTTGCCATCTCTATAGACTCTCATATTACCTGCTGATATCTCATCTATAAGAGCTATGTGATTATCATTACCTACTCTCCCAAATTCTAATTTTATATCATATAATTCTAAATCTTTTTTAGAAAGTTCATCTTTTATTACTTTACTAATTTTTCTAGTAAGACTTGTTAAAATTTCATATTCTTTTTTAGTCATTATATTTAACATTTCTAATGCTTCATCAGTTATTAAAGGATCATTTCTTTCATCATCTTTTAAAGTGATTTCTACATAAGCATCTAATTCTTGTCCTTCTTCTATATACATACCATATCTTCTAATAAAACTCCCTACAGCTTTGTATCTACAAATTACTTCTACACCTTTACCAAATGGTTTAGCCTTTAATACTGTCATATTTTGATTATCTAAATCTGAATCCACATAATGAGTAGGAATATCCATATCATTTAATTTTTCAAAGAAAAACTTTGTAAGCCTTAGTCCTAAATTACCCATGCCTTCTATACTAAGTCCTACAGTATTAGCACCTGGATCAAATACTCCATCATTTCCTGTAACATCATCCTTGAATTTTAATAATACTTTATCACTATCTAATTCATATACATCTTTAGTTTTACCTTCATAAATAAGCTTGATAACAATCCCTCCTATAATTTTTATTTTTACTAAATAAAAGTTAAAAAAGCCCAGACGGGTAGGTTTCGAGCGAAACCTACCCGTCTGGGCTTTTATCCCTTCGGTGTAATACTTAAGTATTTGTGCCGCTTGGACCAGCAAGAAAATTCTTCGGAACCCTAGGCACACTCTCGCTCATAGACAGATGATTATCGGTCACCTAGTAGAAACGTTCCAACCTTATTATGGAACTTATATGAGCATTTATTCGATTATTTAATATACTTAGATAGTAACAAGTATATTAAAATAAGTCAAGCTATTTTTGAAAAATAATTTATATATTGCAAAGGATATTGTAAAGATTAACATTTCAAAATAACCAAAATATAATATTGCTACAGATTCATTAAGATAAATTAGTTAATTCTTTTGAAGAGTTTAATAGTATCATCTATCTGCATCATATCTGGATTTCTAATATCTTTTAGATCTGCTCCCATAACTACAGATATGTATTCTTGATTATCTTTTATTCCAAGAGTTGCCCAACACATACCTGCTTCATAGGTCGTTCCTGACTTTCCTCCTATAATTTCAAATCCTTCTTTATTTAAATTATCAAGTTTTGAAAGAACAGTTGACCTTAAAAGTATTCCATCAGGATGATCTAATGTAGATGTTGTTTTAAAAGTTTTTTTAGTAAAAATTGCTTTAAAGTCACCATTATCTAAAGCATAATCTAAAAGGTGAGCCATATCATATGCTGTAGTATATTGATTATTATCATGAAGACCTTCTGGATTTGTAAAGTGTGTATCTTTGAGCCCAATTTCAGAAGCTTTTTCATTCATAAGACTGACAAAATCTTCAACTGAACCTGCTAAATTAACAGCAAGAGAATTTGCAGCTTCTCCCCCAGAACTTAAAATAGTTCCATATAGAAGATCTCTGTATGTTACTGCTTCTCTACCGTAAAAACCTGCCATAGAAGAATTATTTTCAACCATTTTCTTGTAAGTTTTGACATCTACCTTAACAGATTTTGATAAATCATCAATATGTTCAAGTGCAACAATTGTTGTCATAATTTTTGTAAGAGATGCAGGATATGCTCTAGTTTTAACATTTTTTTCATATTCTACACTCTTATCTTCTCTATTTAATACATAAATATATTTACTAGTATAGTTATCATCAGACTTTCCAAGAATTCTTTTAAAATTAGAATCCATATTCCAAAATTTACCTAACATTATTGTAAGTATAAATATAAAAAACATAGCAATAACTAGAAATTTTAAATTCCTTTTAATTTTTAACATATGTATCTCCTACTTTTCCATATACTTATTATAATCATTATTAAAAATGCACCTCACTTTCTGATATAATGATACCAGAAAATGATGTGCAGTATTTTCGTTTTTTATTATTAAATACTTACGATTTTCTTACAAAAATCAAACAGGAATTTTTATATTAATTTCAATATATTCATTTTGACTTTTGGCATTAATACTTCCACCATGGGCCTTAACTATTGATTTTGCAATAGCAAGTCCAAGTCCAGCTCCTCCACTTTTAGTACTCCTAGCATAATCAAGTCTGTAAAACTCCTCAAATATATTATCCAACTTAGCCTTAGGAATTGTAGGTCCATTATTTGTTACTTTTATTTTTATAAAATCATCAATTTTATTCATAGATATATTTATATCAGTATTTTCATAAGAATAATTAATAGAATTTCTAATAACATTATCTATGACTCTTTCCATTTTACCAGTATCAATATTTATAATAACATTGCTTTGAATATCGCTATTAATGGTAAGATTTTTATGACTTAATAAAGGCTTAAATTCATAAATAATCTGTTCCATCATAATTCCAAAATCAATCTTTGATTTTTCTAAATTAATGTCCTTTAGGTTATAACGAGTGATCTCAAAAAATTCATTGATTAAGTCTTCTAATCTCTCCGATTTATCGTATACAATTTGCAAATATTTTTTCCTGAAATTATCATTTAAATCATGTTCATCCTTAAGTATTGATAAATATCCAAGAATAGAAGTCAGAGGAGTTTTTAAATCATGAGCTAAATAAATTATCAAATCATTTTTCCTTTTTTCAGAATCCCTAGCTATTTTCTCATTTTCTCTTAAATTAAACTTTATACTATTCATCTTTTCAGTTACATCTTTTAAATCTCCTGAAAGAGAAATTAACGTATCATCTTTTCTATAAATTTGATCAATAGAGCTTACAATCTCATCCATATATTTAATAGTTTTATTAAATAATGCAAAACCTATAAAAGCATAACCCATTGATAAGACTAGAAATATTAAAAGTACCTTATTATTATTTGCCCAATGATAAAAAGGGTACATGAGTTCATATCCAAAATATGTTTTTCCACTTAAAATTTCCTTAAATAAAAAAAATAATAATAACATAATAACAGTATATATGCTAGACCAAATAACAAATTTTAATGCAATTTTTTTATAGAAATGTTTATAGTAATTATTCAATTATATAACCTACTCCCCAAACTGTTTTTATAAATTTTGGTTTTCTAGCATCCTCGTTTAGCTTTTCCCTTAATCTTGCAATATGGGCCATCACTGTATTGTTATTATCTAAATATCTTTCTCCCCAAACATTAGTAAAAAGTTTCTCAGAAGAAATAACATTTCCTCTATTCTTAGCAAGATACAATAAAATATTGTATTCTAAAGGAGTAAGATCAATTTCTTTTCCGTAAAGATTTACTTTATGAGAATTTTTATTAATATACAATCCATTAATATCAATAGAATCTGGTTCAATATCTTTATTATATAACTTAGTCCTTCTAATTTGGGTTTTTACTCTAGCAATAAGTTCAAGAGGATTGAATGGTTTAGTTATATAGTCATCAGCCCCTATAGTTAATCCCATTATTTTATCCATATTCTCAACTTTAGCTGTCAACATAATGACCGGATAAAAATATTTTTCTCTAATTTGCTTTAGAATACTAAATCCATCAATATCCGGTAACATAACATCTAAAATAGCTAAGTCAATTTTATGATTGTTAATAATCTGCAAAGCTTCCTCACCACTATTAACTTTTAATATATCATACCCCTCATTTTGGAGATAAAATTCTAATAAATCAGCTATTTCCTTTTCATCGTCAACTATTAAAATTCTAACCATATTAAACCTCCTATGTAGCATTCTACAAATTAATATTATATCATAAATTATATATATATTATATGAAATGCACATTGTATAATAACTTAGTATGAAATGAGATATATTAATAAATATACTCTGTTAAGATGAAAAGTAAACAGCCAAAGTCTGATATTTCATCAGACTTTGGCTGTTTAAATTATTTTTATTATTTTCCATATCTATTTAACATAATTTATAAATTAATTTTTTCAACTTGTTCTTTAGCTATTTTACCAGCTATAGGGAATTCATACCATTCATTTTTATATGATTTCATTACAAGTATAATCCATATAACTAAAGTTATAGGACTCATTAAAGCTCCTATTAACGCTCCTATTATTGGAACCCATGCTATAAAAAATCCTATTACAAATAGTGCACCAAAAACAACTATTGATTGCATTGCATGAAATCGCACAAATTTATTTTCTTTCTCAATTACAAGAAATATTATGCCTGTAATAAATCCTAAAATATAAGATAACATTGCAGCAACATTTTGATCTAAGCCAGTAGAGGTTTTCTGATTTTTATTTTTATTATTATCCATAATTATCACTCCTTATGTATAAATACATACCCTTATTAAGGGTGTTCTATCAATATTTATAATATAATAATATTATTATATTATAAATATTATTATTAAGGATATAATATATTTTAAAAAATGAAAAGAGGTTCAAGATATGAATAAATTAGATCTAATTAAAAAGTGGGAAATTATAGGTATATTTTGGATTATAATAATAGGTTCTTTGCTTCATTTTACATACGAATGGTCAGGAAATTCAAAATTTGTTGCCTTATTTTCACCAGTTAATGAAAGTGTTTGGGAGCATCTTAAGTTAGGGTATTTTTCACTATTATTTTATATTCCTATAGAGTATAAATTTTTAAAACCTAAAACTAATAGCTTTTTTCTTGGGAAACTTCTAGGAATATTATCTATGGAAATTACTATATTACTTATATATTATTCTTATCACTTAATTTTTAATAAATCATCACTTATAGTTGATATATTATCTTTCATAATAGGAGCTGTCCTATGTCAATTAATAAGTATTAAAGTTCTAAAAACAAATATAAATAAAAAAGCTAATATTTTAGGATTTATAGGCTTTATATCATTTGGATTTATACTTTCTTTTTTTACTTTTTTTCCACCTAAGCTTCCTCTATTTATGGATAATAACACTAAAAAATATGGAATATATTAATATTGTGAAACAAAAAATAAAGCATCAATCAATTGATTGATGCTTTATTTTTAAATTATTCTCATTTTTAATCTTCATATTCGTCTTCTTCATCTTCTTCAGCTCTTTCCTTTGCTTTATCTGTCTTTTCTCTTTCTCTTTCAGCTTTTTCTTCGGCTCTTTCCTTTGCTTTATCTGCTTTTTCCCTTTCTCTCTCAGCTTTTTCTTCAGCTCTTTCCCTTGCTTCCTCTGCTTTTTCTCTTTCTCTTTCAGCTTTTTCTTCAGCTCTTTCCCTTGCTTCCTCTGCTTTCTCTCTTTCTCTTTCAGCTTTTTCTTCGGCTCTTTCCCTTGCTTCCTCTAATTTATCTTCATCATCTATATCATCTTCATCGTCTATATCATCTTCATCATCTATATCATCTTCATCATCTATATCATCTTCACCTTTTAAAGATATGTATCTTTTCATTAAATCTTTAATGGATTCATTTGCATTATCTCCTACTTCTTCACCAAGTAAATTTGTAATAATATTATATTTTCCAGGTGTAATTCCTAATTTTTTCGCTTCTCTTACCATTTCATAACCTAAAGTCTTAGATTCAATTTCAGCTTTTATATGACCATCAGTAACTTGTTTTTGAGTTATTTCCATTAACTTTTTAGAAAGTTTTTCTGATTTTTTACTATTTTTTGAAGATGATGAAATTAAAATATTTCCACCCTCACCATCAAAATATCCATTTTCAGAAATTTTTTCAACTGCATTAGAAATTGCATCTTCTATATTTTGATTTTTTAAATCTACTCCTTCTAAAACTTTTTCTGCATCTTCATTCACAGCTTCCATGCCGATAACATTTTCAAATCTATTAACTTCCATTAAAACACTAGGATTAACATCTAAACTTACATAGTAGTAAGGTGTTGCATATGCCCATACTCCACCACCTATCATCATTACAAACATCGCTGCAATTGCTACTATAGCACTTATTTTACCTTTTGTGAAAGTTTTATTCTCTTCCATGTAAATAACATCTCCTATCGTATAATTTTTATTTTTTCTTTTTACTACAGTTCCATCATCCTGCAGTAATATAGCATGTCCAAATTTTATTTCGACTACAACTGCCCTCATATTTCCAACTCCTCTTTAATATAACCTAAATATTCTGAGAGATAAGGATAATCTCCATTCATTATTTCAGTTGCTGCTATTATATACTTACGATGTCGTTCTAAAGTTTTTCGGGGTATTCCAACATTTTTTTTAATAATTTTTACACATAACTGTTTTTTATTTCTCATCTCTTCAATTAATATAGGATTCTTTAATAAATAAGCAACAGCTTTAGCACATGCAACTTTTGTTTTTTTTGCCTTTGGTGAGCTCTTTATAAGGTTATTGAATTTAAAACCATAATTTTTGAAGACTTCTGCTATTGATTGAATTTCCAACTTCAAATTATGTGAATTGTCTTCCATAATTGCAGCATCTTCAATCCATTCAACTTGTATTTCTGAGTTATATTTATTTTGTTTTTTATAATAATCAATAATATTTCTACGTATTAATAATTCTGCAAAAGAAATGAAGCTTCCCTTTTTATAGTCATATTCTTTTATAGCTTTAGAAAATTCTGCTAATGCAATTGACCACTCATCATCATTTTTTGATATGTATTTTTTTGAGATTTTTGAGGCACTTTTCAATATGAAATTTTCATATTTATTTATAAAATTATCAAATTTTTCAGGACTGTCTACTATATTTAATACCATTTCATCTAATTCTCTCATATAATTATGTCCCCTTTAAATATATTAAAGTATTAAATAATATATTTAATACTTTTGTCTGTAAAAATTCTACTAATTTCTTTTGTGAAAAATTCTTGTATTTCATTTATTTGTTCCTTAGTATACATATATTTTCCATAACCAAATTGACCATATTTAAACCTTCTATCTTCTTCTTTCATAGGAAGAGTTGTATCAGGAAATATTTTAGTAATTACTTCTTTGGCTTTAAGTGTATACCTGTGAGATATAATTTCAAAAGTAATATCATTTGAATTATTAGGTTCTATTGATTTAGATATATCTTCAATTAACTTTCTATATTCATTTTTCCAACCATCATATAAAAATACAGGTGCTATGATAAATCCTAAAGGATATCCTGCTTTATATATTTTAGATGCAGCCTCAATCCTTTTTTTTGCTGATGAAGTAAAATGCTCATGATTTTTTATAATTTTTTCAGTATTTAAACTAAATCTAATAGTTGTATGGCCTTTGTGATCCAAATCTAAAAGACTATTAATATTATTATATTTTGTTACAAATCTAAATCTAGCATTAGGAATTCTAGAAAAATAATCAATTGATTTTTTTAGTCCATGGGTATAAGGTTCTACTGGCAAAGGATCTGAGGTAGCTGCACCTTCAAAAATAGTGACTCCTTCCCTTTTTTCAATATATTTTTTTGCTTGATCAAGTATTTCTTCTACATTTACATAAGTTCTTATATAAGGTTTATTTCCAAATCTTGTATTTAAATAACAATACTCACATTGCCCCATGCATCCAGTTACAAGCGGTAATTGATAATGAGCTGATGGCTTACATGTTTGAAATTTAAAACTTCTTCTCACACCAATTACTAATGTTTGTTTAGCTTTACTGTATTTTTCTTTTAAATCATCTGACTTTATGCTTGGTACTCTATTTGAATTTAATTTAACTATTTGAATATTTTCTTTTTTAAACTTATCATATATTTCTTTCCCTAAAGGATACTCTAGAGCTTCTTTTTCGAATAATACTTGATTAGGTTTAAACATTATGAAATCACCTCAAAATAAATATTTTTATTCATATTAATAGGTTTTCCCATAATTAAATAATCATTCTAGGTTTTATTTAAGTAAATATAGTTTATAAGTAAAATATTTATATTTAATAAAATTATACTGTAACTAATATTAACAGTAAATAGTACTAAATCACCTATTTTTATTATTTAACATATAATAATCTTATACTATAAAGAAAGGAATGAAATATATGAATAAATATTATAGATATTATGTATGTCCTTATTGTTCTAGACCATATAATTATAATCCTTATCACAACTATACTTACAATTATTGGAATGATCCAATGGGTGATAAAAATCACGACAAATATTATGAATTAAAAGACTATGGTCCTAATCCTTTTGTTGTTAATATTGAAGATATAACTAAACAAAATACTAACTTTAGGACTGCCTTATGGACAGGAGAACATTTGCAATTAACTTTAATGGAGATAAAACCTGGAGAAGATATAGGTTTAGAAATTCACCCAAACCTTGATCAATTTGTGAGAATAGAGGAAGGTCAAGGACTTGTATTAATGGGAGATAAAAAAGATAATTTATATTTCAGAAAAAATGTTTATGATGATTATGCATTTATAATACCTGCAGGAAAATGGCATAACCTTATTAACACAGGATGTGAACCGATTAAATTATATTCTATTTATGCACCTCCACAACATCCATATGGTACTATTCATAAGACTAAATCAGATGCTGAGGCTGATGAATAAAAATACTACAAATAAGAACTGATTAGTCATATGGCTAATCAGTTCTTACTTATAAATTTTATAAAATTATTATCAATTTTTATATTTAAAAAGTCAAATTCATCTTTTATATATTCCAAACCTTTTTTGTGATAAAAAAACACATGAGTATTGTCATTTTTATAATACCAACTATCAAAATTTATACTATTATCATACAAATTAGTCATGCAAAATATACTGCCACCTTTTTTTAATATTTTACTTAATTTATTAAATTCATCATATGGATTATGAAAATGCTCCATTACTTCACAACAAATAATATAATCATATTTTTTATAAAGCTTATTAGAATAGTTATGAAAAAAAGGGTCATATAACTCTATATTAAATCCTTCTTCTTCTAAAAGTTTAGTTATAACAGGACCAGTACCTGCTCCATAGTCTAACCCTATATGATTTATATTATAATTATTTTTAACTCCTTGAACAATAGGGGAAACAAAATTTTGATATCCAGAATCATATATATCATTATTATGAGCTTCATATCTTTTCTTTTCTTCTTCATCAGTTAAATAATATGCGGGATCTAACATTATAGAAAAGCAATTATTACATTGATAATATTCTTTATTTTCAGTTTCATAAAATAAGTTTGTTTTAGAACCACAAAGTAAGCATTTTATAAATGGTGCCAATTAAATCACTACTTTCAATTATACATATTTTATTTTATTATAACTAAACAAAATATAATATTCAATTTAGTTCATCTCATCACATATGATTTATTGAATCATATACTATTATAAAATCAAATTGTTTGGAGGAATTTTTATGATAATTTCATATGCACGTGGAGATGTAACTGGTGATAGAATACCAGATAATATATATCTGACTGGAATAAAAACTATAGACAGTCCATTTGTACAAAATATTACTTTAGTGATTCAAGATGGTAAAACAGGTATGAGAAACTATGTGTCTCTTAAATCTAATGCTGGATATGATCCTACTATTATCCTTAGAGATTTCACTGGAGATGGAGTAAAGGATATACTTATAAGTATTGCATCTGGTGGAAGTGGAGGAATTATGTATTATTATATATATTCAGATATAAATAATATACCTAAATTATTATTTGATTATAATATATTCAATGAAACTTATAACTATAAAGTAATATATAAAGATTTTTATAAAGTTGAAGTTATAAATGTTACAAATAAAATTAAATATATAATTGATATATCATATAAAGGTCAGGATTATTTAAATGAAATTTATGATTCTAATGGCAAACTTAAATCTGAAATAGAAGGTTTTGTGAATCCATTAAGTGGACTTTATCCTATAGACTTTGATTCAGATGGCATATATGAACTTATAGGATATCAAAGAATCGCAGGACTATATAATGCCGATTCCTTAGGTTATATTCAAACTGGATTACAATGGTCTGGTAAAAAGTTTGATGTTTTCAATCAATATGTAGCTATTAATGGCGCAAATATTTAATGGTATTTAGGATATCCTAAATACCATTTTTAGACTTATTTTAATTGATACTTTACTTAATCATTTTTGATAGTGACTTAAATTCAGGATCTGTAGATTTCTTTAATAAATCAAATACAATTGTTTCAGTGTTTGTAATAATAGCTCCCATTTGATTCATCAAGTCTAATCCATTTAGATAATTTTCTTTTGTTCTAGATGCCACTCCATCATTTGCTATGTATACATAATAATTATCTTCTAACAAATCCCTAACTGTTTGAAATACGCATATATGAGTTTCCATTCCTACTACGATAACCTTTTTTTTGTTGATTTTATTTAAATATGATTTCAACTCAGATCTATATGCTGAAAAATGAACTTTTTCTAATATATAGTCTTGTTTCAAGTCACTTTGTAATTCCTTTAAAGTTGATCCTAATCCTTTAGGATATTGTTCAGTAATTATAACTGGAATATTCATTTTCTCAGCAGTAGATAAAAGTACTTTTGTATTATTAACTACTTTATCTTTATACTTCATTGCAGGTGCAAGTTTCTCTTGTATATCAATTATTAATAATACTACTTCTGATTTATCTAATCTAAACTTTTCCATATGCAAATACTCCTTTCTTTTATGTATTTTTCACTACTAAATTTTATATGATATTAAATACCAGTTAAGATAACTGATAAATTATTATCATATATTTTATATTTATTATATCACAAATTTATAGATACACCATTTTTTGATACTTTTAAATTTAAGGGAATAATATCATTTTCCTTCCATAATTTGTACAGCTCTTTTACTTGTTCTTCTGACTTTATAAAAGCTATACCACAGTCTCCTCCTCCCGCTCCTGAAGATTTACTACTTCCAAATTTTTCAGCTATATCACATAAATCTTTTAATTTGTCTGTTTCAATATTCATTTTAGCGTCATAAGATAATTTTTGAAGTGCTTTTCGATTTTGCATAAGGCTATCGATTGCTTTTTCATAATTATTTTCATTAAAACTATAGATTAATTTATCTACTGCAATAGAACTTTCTCTTAAAAAATTATTATAACTTTTTCTATTTCTTTGTTTAAATTGTTGCAACTTTTCAATCATTGGTGCTGTTTTTGCAGGCTTTTTTGTCCACCCTATAACTAATTTTAGAGATTCTGGAGGTGAAATTTTATTTATAAGTAAATTAGACCATGGCATTTTTATTATATTCATTAAATTTTTGTTATTATACAATTTATCTAAAACCCATTTTCCATCAAATGCAGAATACTCTATCCATCCTCCATAAACAGCAGCTGCAATATCAGCTCCTGAACCACTTTTTTGAGTTTTTAAGTGGGCAATAACTGAAAGTTTAAAAATATCATCAAGGGAGTATTCTACTTTTTTTTCAGAATGAAAACTTAATATAGCTGAAATTACTGAAACAACAATAGCTGCACTGGAACCTAATCCATATTTTTTATTTGTCATATCATCATTAAGTTCACTCTCAATTTTTAATTTAAATTTTTTAAGTGTTATAGAGTTTTCTTTTAAATATTTAATAGCAATAAAAATAGCATTTTTAATAAATTCTAATCGTGAATCAAATATATTAAATTCTACTTCTTTATCTATATGCCATGTAATATCTTTTAAATCCATATTTAAAATAGTAATACTATTCTCTTTATTCTTTTCTATCTCAGCTGTTATATAACGATTAACAGCTATTACTATTGATTTCTGTTTCTTTTCCAATACAGCATATTCTCCAGCAATCATAAGTTTTCCTGGTGCTTTAACTTTTAAGCACGAGTTATCCATATAATACATCCTTTCTTTACAGAGTTGATAATGCTTTTATAATCCATGGTGCTGAATAAAGAGTCATAAATAAAACTCCATAACTTACACCTAATCTATAAAATAGACCTGATACAATTCCTATTAAAAGAACACCAAAAATATTAACTATACCACCGTCTATAAATGCAAGTAACAATACTAAACTAAAGAATAATCCTAATAATGCTTCATGAGGAATTTTCTTAAATACAAATCTACAAATTTCCCTTGAATATTTAACTGCAATATAAAAAGTAAAACCACAGGCAATTATTGCACCAATTAAAGTTGCAAGTATAAAGTCTGATGTAGATAATAAATGATGCATATTATTATCTAATGTAAAAACAGGTGGAGCATTGAAAAGTGGGTTACCAGGACCAATAGCTACAGGTGATAATGGAATTCCTAAAGCAATAAGTGGTATAAGAGCTCCTGATATATATGTTGATTGAGCTAATGACTCCATTGTAGACACTGCAAGAGAAGCTTTTTCCACTTCATCTTTTGTCCTGCTTGAAAATAACTCTCCAAAAAATGTTGTAAGTCCAACAGGACTTAATATAAAAGTAACAGAACCAATAAGTGAGGATAAAACACTATATCCTATCTCTTTTTTTGTTAATATTTTAAATGGGTTTGGAAATTTTTTTATCTTCTCAGTATTTTTCATATAAATAGATTTTTTATCATATCGTTCAAATTTATCTCTTCTATCTTTATTTAATAATTCAAATAAAGTAAGTATTACAGGTCCAATTGTAATACCTAAGAAAAAAGAAATAAATACATTAGTATCTTCTGGTACAGTTCCAACTCCCCAATACATATATCTAAGTCCTTGAATTAATAATGCAAAAGGTAATATTGAAACAATTGCAATTAATTTTTTCTTGCTCATTAGTGCTAATAATATGGCTCCAACAAAAAATACTGGATCACCATATTTCTCAATTATTTTTGCAAAAGGAATTAATGCTTGGGCTAAAAATAAACTAACTGGTATAGATACAATAGTACCTATAATAGCACCTGATGCTATTTTTCTAATACTAGTATCAGTTAAACCATTTTTCTTAAGAACCATAGCATGTTCTACCATTGGAGTAGACATAACACCAGCAGGAATACCTGCTATTGAAACTGGAACAGAATCAATTAATTTACAAGCTATAATGGCTGAAATAAAAAAAGCTAATATTATAGCAGGGTCTAGACCTGATAAAACTAAAACTAAAGTTATTGGTGCAATAGTTGCAGTTTCATCTGCACCTGGAGCTGCACCAATAACAGTATACATAACAGCTGCAATTATAGCAGCAAGAATCATTTGTAATATTAAAATTAAATCCATATTAATTCTCCTCATTTGTTTCTATAAATATTCTTTTAGGTTTTATAAAAATAGAAGAAATTATAAAACCTATTATAGCACCTGATAACCCAAAAAATAATGGTTTTGGAGGTTCATTAGGTGCTAATATGTATGCTACAAAAGTAGTTACACTACAAATTATAAGTGACATAACTAAATCTTTAATACTTACAATATCTTCCCAAACTTCAATGTTATTTTTTACATTTTCTTTTTCTTTCATAGTATATAGCCCCTTTCTTGAGACGGAGAATCGTATTCACCTCTAATTATAAATATGTTATTCCTTTACCAGGGTGGCAAGCAATAACATTTTGTACTGATTCTAATTTCAATAAAGATTCATATATCTTCTTTTCATCACTAGGATTACAAAGTACTTTTACATTTGCACCAGCATCTATTGTAAAATAAGCAGAAATTCCAGATAACCTTAAACTCTTAATGTGATGAATTACATCCATAGTACCACTTTGCCAATATAATATTGGTGGCTCAGATCCAAGCATAGTAGCATGCATCTTAAGTGCATTTTTTTCTACTACTTCTCCAAGACTTTCAAAATCTTTATATTTTATTGCTTTTCTAGTAATTTCTAAATCTTTTTCTACAGTATCAAGCCAAGCAGAATAAAAAGGTGAAGTTTCTACAGTTCTTTTCATACCTTCTCTACTGGATATATTTTTGTTATTGGAATTTACAAGAACTGAAAGTATACTAATATTCCAATCAGTTTCAGGTAGAAGTCTTTTTGCAAAAGAATCTTTTCCATCTATTCTTTCTCCCTTTTCCCACTCAACATATCCTCCATAAATTGAACGACAAGCAGAACCTGAGCCCTGCCTTGCAATAGCTGATAATTCACTTTTATCTAATTCTAAACCAAGTGCTTTTATTGATGCTGCAGCAAGTGCTGCAAAACCTGATGCAGAAGAAGCAAAACCGGCTGCAGTAGGTACCTTGTTTTCAGAATTAACCACTGCATAGAAATTTGTTCCAGAAAAATCTCTTATTTTGTCCAAAAAACTAGAAATTTTTATTTGTTCTTTTTTATCAGCCTTTTTATTATTTAAATAAAAAATATCATTTGTAATATTTTTTTTAAATTCAACTGTTGTAACAGTATAAAATCTATCAAGGGTAATAGATATACTATTATTTGTAGGTAAAAATAATTTTTCATCTCGCTTACCCCAATACTTTATAAGTGCAATATTAGTATTTGCTTTTGCTGTAGCTTTCATTTATTTAACCTCCATAACAATATCTTCATTAGTTGAAAAATACCAACTTTGATATGCACCTGATTTTATTAATCTATTTGAAATTATTTTAGCTTGTTCTATATCTTTTGCAAGAGCAATCATGCAACCACCTAATCCGCCACCAGTCAATTTAGCTCCTAAAGCTCCTGCCTTTAAGGATTTTTCAACTAATTTATTAAGGAACTTATCGCTAACTCCAATATTTACAAGCTCATTATGATTATATGTAAGTAATCTACCAACTAAATCAGTATTACCTTTTAAAAGAGCTTTTTTTATATCAATTGTAATTTGTTCTATTTTGTTAAGTATTCTTTGCACTTTTTCTGGATTATCATTATATCTTTTCCTTACATTTTCTACTGCTACTCTAGTATTAGCACTATTGCCAGTATCAGCTACAACTACATATAAAGGTTTTTGATTCTTTATATATGTTATTCCTATTCTCTTTTCAAACCATATAGGGTATTCACTTAATTCAGCCATAATATCTAATCCACTTGAATTTCCATGGGCATAGTTTTCAGCTACTTGTACAAAAGAAAATAATTGTTTTTGTGTAAGTTTTTGACCAAAAAAAGAAAATAAACTTCTTACAATGGAAATACTAATTGCAGCACTAGATCCAAGTCCTCTACCTATTGGGATAGAAGAAATAATCCTAATTCGTAAATCACTAATAGGTTTATTTAAATAATTTAATATTTGTTTTATACAATTAGAAATACCTTTGAGCTGCAAAGGCATATTATCAAGAAAACCAGTATATATATCAGATTCAAATATAATATTTCCACGTGATCTTTCTATAGTAGAACTAACTTTTAAAGGAAAAGGGATTGCAATTGCAGGTTTTCCATAAACAACAGCATGTTCACCAGCTAATATAATTTTACTATGGGCATTACTTGTTGATAATTTAGCAGGTAATTTATTCATTTATATTAACCATCAATTCTTTAAGTTGTCCCTTTATTCTATATGGTACAGTTTTTAAATCTCTTAGATTCTCTTTTCCTAAAAGAAGCATTATTACTTTAGATTTATATATTATATTTTCTAGATATTTATAAGCACTTTCATGACCTCTTTCTTCTAATTCCCTTAAGATCGGGCCACTAATACCTACCATATTTGCTCCTATAATTAATGCTTTTATAACATCATTAGCAGTTCTCATACCTCCACTACATACAATATTTAAATCACTAGCTATATTTTTATTTTCTAAAAGACTAAGGGCTGTTGGTATTCCCCATTCAAATAATTCATCAAAATCGAAATCTTCATTTCTTGCATTTTCAACTTTTATAAAATTGGTTCCTCCATGTCCACCTAAATCAATATATTTAACTCCTACATTATATAATCTTTTAGCTACATCATTAGAAATTCCGAACCCAACTTCTTTTACAATAACTGGCTTTTCTATGTTTTTTACTATTTTTTCTATTTTTTTTAAAACTCCTTTAAAATTTCTATCTCCTTCTGGCATGCAAATTTCTTGAGCAGGATTTATATGTATCTGAAGTGCATCTGAATTAATCATATCAACAGCCTTTTTTGCTTCATCTACATCTACAAAAGCATTAACATTTGAAATAACAACTCTATCATCCAATATCTCTCTAACTATTTTAAAAGAGGATTCATAATCTTTATCTTTTATAGCAATAGTCTGAGAACCTACTGCCATAGGTATATTTAATCTTTTTGCTACTTTCGCAAGATTACTATTGATTTCTACTGCTCTGTCAAATCCTCCCGTCATTGCATTTATCATTATAGGAAAGCTTATATTTTTCCCTAAAAAATTATATTCTGTATTAATATCATTAAAATCTATTTCAGGTAAAGAATTGTGTTCTAAATATACATCATTAAAATAATTATTACTTTCAAATTTATTTTTTAATACATGCTGTACATGATCTCTTTTTCTTGAACTTCTTATTTCAGCTTTTTCTTTCAAATCTTTCAAGTCTATCTTCCTTCCAACATATGAGATATTACTATTATTCCCCTTTTTAATTGTTTTAATTATAAAAATAATATCACATTGATATTGATTTGTAAATGATAAGAATTATCAATGAATACACCGTTAAATTTTTTTATTATCTTCACTAATATCAATTTGAGATTTAATTTTATCATCATATTTATCAATGTATATTTTATTATTTTCATCTATAGCAGAATAATATATCTCATCAATGCGATTAATACCAAATGGTTTAATCATTTTCATCAAATCTTTTCCAGTCATTTTTCTTTCTCTAAGGTTTTCGTAAATGATTTGTCCTCCTATTATTACTTCTGTAAAAAGTGAATCCGTACTACTTAATATTCCTAGATCTTCACGAGTAACAGTTTCCTTATCTGACTTTTTTATTATGTTTAACTTTCCATTTATTTCTAATAATCCATATTCTACATCTTCTATAGAAAATACATCTTTATCTCTTAATAAAAGATTCAATTCATCTATACTATATCTAGCTCTCTTTAAATTATTTTCAAGTATTTGCCCCTCTTGAATAACTATTATAGGTTCTCCTTCAATAACTTTTCTAAACTGTCTTTTTTTAAGAGAAATGTATGAAACTAACCCAGTCAAAACACCAAATAATAATAACCCAATAAAATGTTGATAAGTATGCTGATTAACATCAGTGGCAAGAGTTGCAGCTATTGAACCAAATGTTATTCCATTAATATATTCAAAAAATGTAAGTTGAGCAACTTGCTGTCTTCCTAAAAGTCTTGTAATAAATAATATTGTAAAAAAAGCTAAAAATGTTTGTACTACTACTTCTACAAATAATTTCATATTTTTTACCTCCAAAATAAATTTTATATTTGTATTTATTTTCTACTATATTGAGAATACTATACGTAAATCTATTTGTGAGGTGTATAAATTGAATTTAATTTATGAAACTATTTTTACATTAGTATTTATAGTCTTTGGATTTATTCTTTTATATATATTAGAAAAAAATGAATATATTTAACAATACCAGAAATAAAACTTCTCTAAATATATATTTAGAGAAGTTTTATTTCTAATTGTGACCTTAACTCTTCTAATTTTTCTTTCTCTTCATTGGAAATTACATCAGAAAATTCTAATGCAAAATCAATATCATACCTTATATCTTCTAATTCTTTTTTATCGCTTAAGCTACTTTTCTCAATACGATTAGATATATCATTTACTGAAATACCTATTGCATTTATAGCATTATGATCTTCTCTAAATAATTTTTTAATTATATTACTAAAGTTAATACCCAAATTTTCATCTCCTATACATTTTTATATATTTTATTTTAAAAAATAAATTTGAAGATATTATGAATATTTATATAAATTAAAAAACTTCCCTAAACATATGTTTAAGGAAGTTTTTAGCTACTTAATAATTTCTACTAATCCACTATCTAGATGATAAAATGAACCAATAATCTCTAAATTATTTTCTTTAATTTTTTTGCTTAGAATAGGATCTGATAGGCTTAATCTTTCAACTATACTTAATACATTCATCTTTGATGCATTATTCCACTTATCCATTAAATCTTTGTCCATATTTTCGATAGCAGGTTTTATTGTTTCTACAAAGCTATTCATATGTCCAAGACTAGTAGTTTCTTGTATAGCTGCATCTATAGCACCACATTTTTCGTGTCCCATTACCATTATTAATTGTACACCTAGGTTTTCTATTGCATATTCAATGCTTCCTATAACTAAATCATCTATAGTATTTCCAGCTGTACGTATAACAAATAAATCTCCAATACCTTGATTAAAAATAACTGAAGGTGGAACTCTAGAGTCTGAACAACTCAATATAACTGCAAAAGGATTTTGTTCATCCATTACTTCTTGACGTCGTTTTAATGATTTATTAGAATCCGAAGACTTTTCTGCTACATATTCTTTGTTTCCTTTAATCAACTTTTGTAATGCTATATCATGCTTTATAGTGTTCATAACTAATACGTCCTCCCTTAAACTTAAGATTATTTACTTGCATAAGGCTCTATTTTTTTTAACGCATGATTAATTGTTAAATATTTTATTTTATTTCCTAATCTTTGATCTAATTTTGCTCTTTTCATCATATCCATAACTGATCCTTTAATTCCACTTAAATAAAATTCAACTTCTTTATTTTTGCAATTTCCTAATATACCTTCTAGTGAGTGTATAGATACACCATCTATTTTATTAACTCCTGAAAAATCAAGAATAAACCATTTTATTTCTTTATTTTCACCTATTATATTACATAATTTATCTTCTAAAAATTTCATATTTGCAAAATAAAGAGATGCATCTACTCTTAAGATTACACCTTCCTTATATGTCTTTGCATTAGGATGTTTTGCTACATCTCTAAATACACCCTCTTCTTCTAAATAGCCTAATTCTGCTATATGAGGATATGCTCTTTCCCATATAAATATTAGAAGTGAAACCCCAACTCCAACTAATATACCTCTTTCAATACCTAATACAAGTGTGGATATAAAGGTAATAACTAATGTCCAACCATCTGCTTTTTTTACTTTAAATAAATATTTAGCTTCTTTAATATCAATTAATCCAAAAACTGATACCATTATAATTGATGCTAGTACTGCATTAGGTAAATAATAGAATAATCCAGTAAAGAAGATAAGTGTAACTATTATAATTAATGCTGTAATTATTGAAGCTAAACCTGTTTTCGCATTAGATTGATAATTAACTGCAGATCTAGAAAAGCCTCCTGTCACTGGATATGATGAGAAAAATGATCCTACTATATTAGCCAATCCTAATCCAATCAACTCTTTATTCGAATCAACATTATATCTATCTTTAGCAGCTAAAGCTTTAGCAACAGCTATAGATTCCATAAAGCTAACAAAAGAAATTACTAATGCAATTGGAAATAAAGTAGAAAATACATCAAAATTTAATTCATGAAATGAAAAAGATGGTAATCCTTTAGGTATATCTCCAACTATGCTAACACCTAATTCATTTAAATTAAATCCTTTAACTATTAATATGCTTCCCATCACTACTATAAGTGGGGTTGGAAATTTAGGAAATTTCTTTTTGACAAAATAAAGAATAGCAATACTTATAATGCCTATCAATAAAGCAATAATATTTACTTCATTAATACGCATTATAGCTTCATATATTAAATGAAATACTGTCTTACCTCTCCCTAAATCAATTCCAAGTAAATGTTTTAATTGACTTAATCCAATAATTAAAGCTGCTGCAGATGTAAAACCACTAATAACTGCATGAGATAAGAAATTAACTATAAACCCTAACTTAAATATTCCCAATAAAAATTGTATTACTCCCACCATTAATGCTAATATCAATGCATATTTTATATATTCACTTGAACCAGATGTAGCAATACCAGAAATACCTTCTGCAACTAATAAAGACACCATAGCTACAGGACCAATAGCAAGATGTCTAGATGAACCAAATAAAGCATATATAATTAAAGGAATAGTTGAGGAATATAATCCTATCTCAGGTGGCAATCCAGCTAACATAGCATATGCCATCCCTTGAGGAATTAGCATTATAGCAACAATTATACCAGCAAGTATATCACTACTTAAATTTTCACTTTTATATTCAGACATCCATTTGACAGCTGGAATTTTTTTAATCATAATTCAATTGCTCCTTTCATATTATTTTGGGATTAAAGGGCATCATATGATGCCCTTTTTTTAATTCCCTTTTCTTATATAAAATTTTATAACATTCTCTTCTTCTTGAGTATCTAACAATTCATGCGCTGATGATTTCATCCATGCTGCAAAATCATTCTTTGCACCTTTATCAGTAACATGTACTTCAAGTAGTTGATCAACGCTAAGTTCATCGATTGCTTTTTTAGTTTTCACAATAGGCATAGGACATGATAGTCCCTTAACATCTAATACTTTATCTACTTTCATTTTATCTCTCCTTTAATCATGTATAGCACAACGATTTGGACCTATTTCCATTTCTCTTTGTTCATCCACATCAGGTTCTATTTTCCCCATATTCACTTGACGTATTTCCTTATATGAATTTGGTTGTGGTGGAAGATTTTCTGTTACTGTCTTTCTAAAATCTTCCTCACTATTTATATTAAGTCCTAAGTTTACTTTATATAGTTCTCCTAGTGACTCCATTACTCTTCCTTTATTATCAAGTTCACTAACTTTACCAAAGTGTGCAGGTAAAACAATTAAATTATTTGGTAATTTCTTGTATAGACTATATAGTGTATTTCGAAGATCAGAAACCCAGTCTTCTGCTTTTCCTGCTAAATCTGGTCGACCAATTGATTCTACAAATAGAATATCACCTGTCATCAAGTATTCATCATTTATGTTAAATGACGTACTACCTATAGTATGCCCTGGAGAATATATAGGCTCAATTTTTATATTTTTACTACCAATTTTAATTTCTTTTTCTTCATTTAATTCTTCATAGTTAAATGTTACTTCCGTAGCATCTTTAGGTGGAAGCCAATAAGCGGCTCCTACATCTTTCGCTAAATGTCTCCCTCCAGAAATATGATCTGCATGTAAATGGGTATCAAGTACATGTTTTATTTCTATATTATTCTCTTTAGCAAAATCTTTAAATGCATCTATAGTTCTAACTGCATCAATTACTACACCTTCGCCTTCAGATTCCACTAAATATGATAAACATCCTTTTCCAATTCTTACAAATTGATAAACACTTCCACCTTCTTTTAAATCACCAACTTTAACAGGATGTAAATATTCACTCCATTCTTTCATACCACCTTCAAGATAGTAAACATCCAATCCCTTTTCAGATAACTTTTCAGCTATCATTTTAGATGAACCTTCTTTAGCACATACAACTAAAATATCTTTATCCTTAGGAAGTTTATCAAGAATACCATCAACACTTTCTAAAAGTTCAAAATAAGGTTTGTTATAGTGTTGAATATTTTCTCCTTCTATTTTCCATTCAGAAAACTCTTCAGCATTTCTAACATCTAAAATAAACAATTCTTCTTTATTAATTATACGATTAAAAGTCTCAGATCTACTCATCATAGATACACTCATATATATACCTCCTTAATTAATATTGTCTAAAATGTTAATACTACATCAGCATCGTTAGCATATTCTAAAAATGTTACAGCTCCACCAACATCTATGCCATCTACAAAATCTTCTTTTTCTAATCCCATTACATCCATTGTCATTTGACAAGCAATTAGTTTAACCCCTAAATCAGATGTCATTTCTACTAATTGTTCAATTGAAGGAACATTTGCCTTTTTAAAACCTTCAGCATAATGCTCTTTACCTTTAGGCATCTCTAAGTTCTTATGACCTTCTTTGTGAATTAAATTTAACCCTTCAAATGTGAAGAATATACCTACCTCTGAATCTGTTGTACTAGCTGCAGTTGCTATATTAAACACCTTATATGCATCAAATAAACCACCATTACTTGCAATTATCGCAATTTTTTTCTTACTCATTTTATTACCTCCTATTTATAATTATCTTAATTTATTTTTTATTTGTTCTTACTCTCCATGGGTCCTTGCCATTCAGACATTCCTGGAACCACTTTTTTTACATTCTTAAATCCATTACTTGATAATACTTTGCTAGCCATATCACTTCTATGACTTGTACGACATACTACATATAATTCATTATTTTTATCTAATTCATCTAATCTATTTTCCAATTCTCCAAAAGGAATAGATACAGCATCTGGAATATGATTAAAAGCATATTCTGCAGGCTCTCTTACATCTAATATTGTTACTCTTTCTGAGTTTAGATTTTTTTCTACCTCTTCTTGACTTATAGTGTGAGGAAATGTTTCTTCTGATTTAACCTCTTCTGAACTAGATTTTCTAATATAATGTTTTAATATGTTGTCTTCATCTGTAGTTCCTATATATTCATGTCCTGTACTTTTAGCCCATGCCTTAATATCTGCCAAGGAACCTTTATCAGTTGCTTGAACTTCAATTACTTGGCCTGGTGTTATTTCATCCATGCCTTTTTTTGTTTTAACAATAGGCATTGGACATGATAAGCCTTTAGCGTCTACCACTTTGTTAACTTGAACTTTCATATTTAACCTCCTTGATAGTAAAAGATTTCTACTTTTGATTTTAATAATCTTTTGCTTAAATCTTTATACCCCTAGGGGGTATGTTGTAATTACATTATAAGATACCTTTTTTGTTTTGTCAAGAATAATTTTCAATTGATATTTATTATCAATTGATTCCCTTTGAATTCATTATAGAAGTGAATTTTGAAGATATTATGAAGTTTTAAAAATTATATAATTTAAATTAACAGTTTTATTATTAAAAATAAAATTAACAACTAGGTTTAATAATAAAAAATACCTACTTACAGTATCTAATTACTGCAAATAGGTATTTTATATTTATTTAATCTCATTCCATATTTTTAAAAATTCATTTTCATTCATTTTAAAATATATATTCATATACCCATAATAGATATATCCACCTTTAATTAATGTTAAATTGACTTTAGATCCATCATTTAATTCAATTATTAAATTCCTATATTCCTCATTATTTCTAGAATTTCTTATTGGATCTGAATTTGATTCCCGAAGTAAAGGTTTTGCATTATTTAGATATTCAATAAATGAGTTTACAGCATCCATGTTACTAATAGAATGATAATTATCAATACTATTATCCCAGTCACTAAAAATTCTATACTTAGCATTTAATACATTTTCACTCATTTTCAATTTACCAAATATATCTTCACCATCATGTACAGTAATTCCATTTAAAGATTCATAAAACTCAGCATAAGATTTTCCTTCCGTTTCTTTATATGTCATAATTCTAAATTCTTCATCATATCCTTTAACAGAATAAACATCAGTTTCCCCTATAGTTGATGCAAATTCCTCATCATAAGCATTTTGATTACTCCATTCATCAATATTTCCTTTTGTTGTTCCAAGCATTTCCCCTAATATTTTTTTTGCATTCTCAGATTTTATCTCTGTAGTTGTTTGTGTATAAATTTTACCATTATATACTATTAAACCTATCATATCTGCATGTGATAAATCATCTGATAATTGAATTTTAGGAATCTTTATACTTCCATCTTCATTAACAATAAGTTCACCTTGTTTAGGTATATTGTTATTTTGATTCCAGTTATTGTAGATAGAAATAACTCCAATTAATACAATTACACCAGCAACTAGACTAATATTTTTAAATTTATAATTTTTTCTATTTTTATATCTTTCATTTTTGACTTTTAAAATACCCATTTTACTTCTCTCATGAAGTTCTTTAGGAATCTCGATTTTATTTATTTCTTGCTTTATCTTATTACTCACTAATATCCTCTCCCTTCGAGTATTCATATCTAAGCTTCTTTAATGCCCTATATAATATAGATTTTGCTGTTCCTAAAGGAATATCTAATATCTCAGATATTTGCTTAAAGGTATATCCATTATAATACTTTAATATAATAGTACTTTTTTCATCTGTATTTAATTTGTCTAGAAGTTCATTAATTGTTAATTTAAGTGGTATATCTTCATCATAATCTCCTATGAATTCTTCATATCCCTCTGTTAAGTGAACTACTTTTTTATTTTTTCTTATATGATCAATAGCACAGTTGATTGTAATTCTTATTACCCAAGTTTTAAAATGTTCTGGATTTTTCAAAGATTTTATATTTTTAAATGAACGATAAGCTGTCTCCTGAATTACATCTAATGCATCATCTTTTTTCTTTACATATACATAAGCAATTCGATATAATTCTTCTTCATAAAATTTAAAAAGCTTCAAAAATGCTTTATCATTGCCTTTTTGTGCTTTTTTCACTAATTTATCAATATTAATCACCTTCTCTACTTGTTTTTTTATCCTTCTACTTATTAGACGACTATCTCCTTAATTTGGCTTAAATTTTTTTCAAGAAATTTAAAAAAGTTAAGTAATTAGAATCTAATTACTTAACTTTTTATAATAATATCTCTATATTAGCTAAAATTCAACTTTTTATAAATTTTATATTTATAAAAACTCCTAAATTTTGTTAATATGCATAGTTTTTTTTCTATTACATAAAATATCCTTTGAAAGTTATTTGAGGAGGGAATTTATTATGGAAGAGTTTCCAATTATTCATACAAATCTTTGGGATGCTATTATAGCAGTTCCTACAGTTGTAGTAGTTACACAAATTATTAAAATATTTTTTTCAATTAAAGGTATTTATGTCCCATCAATTGCAAATTTAATAGGACTTATAATATCAATCTTCTTTGCGCATAAACAAGATTTAAGTGCTGGGATATTTATGGGTTTATTTTACGGAAATGCAGCTGTAGGTGTTTATTCTTCAATTAAAACAACTTGGAAGTCTTATAAAAAAAGGCATATAAATAAATCATGACCTTCATAATAGATATGATTTATTTATATGCTTTATATTATAATCTAAATATTCAAATATATTTTTGTAAATAACACTTGAATATTAATTATTAATTTTTATAAACTTAGGAACTATATAAATTAATATTGCCGAAATAATAGAAATAACTGCAAGTAATAATCCTATTGGAATAAGAAAAAAGGGTTCAGATAATGTACCATCTGACAAAACAGTAGATCCAATTATATTATATCCCATCAAGCATATAAAGCTCATAATCCCTAAAATAATACTAAATAAATATTTTTTCATTTTTATTCCTCCTCATTTAAATCTTTATATTCTAATATATCTCCTGGTTGACAATCTAATGCTTTACATATTGCATCTAAAGTAGTTAATCTTATAGCCTTAGCTTTTCCATTTTTAAGAATAGAAATATTAGATATGGTTATACCTACTCTTTCAGATAGTTCTGTAACACTCATCTTTCTTTTCGCCAACATTATATCAATATTAATTATAATAGCCATATAATCACCTTATATTGTAAAGTCATTTTCATCTTTTATCTCAACTGCTTTTCTGAGTAATTCTTTAAGTATTGCTGAAAATATTGCAATAATAAATGAAGCAAACATAATTAAAATTCCAAACACCAAAACTTCAAATTGAATTGCATTGTTAATACTTATAAGAATCATACCAATAATATATATAGCTATAACTAATATAGCATATATTTTTATTGCTCCTAAAGACTTACAAGCATTCTTAGTAAATGCACTATTTCCTTGTATTAATTTAAGAAGCTTAAAGGTGTGGAAAATACCCATATAAAAAGGTATGCCTGTAATATAAAGCCCAAAAAGTAATGGATATCTTAAGTATGCATATTCAGGATTTGATATTGCCAATCTCCTCGATACATTAGGTAGCCAAAATATAAAAAGTAATAATACAGCTACTCCAATTAAAATAATAGATACTTTAAAAGCATTAACCATCCATGTTTTCATATCATCACCATCCAATTATATTATAATTCTATAATTATCATATGTCAATACAAATTTATTGCAAAACAATAAATTTGTATTGATATATGATAACCTAAATATTTGTTTTATAACCAAATCTAACCTATGACAATTTTAATTATGATTAACTTAACTAAATATTTCAATAAAAAAAGAAAGTATTCAAAGCCTAAGCCATGATACTTCCTACTATTTATAATTTATTTATTTAATTAATTTCTTAATAATAACTTCTATTAATCATCTCATATTTTGCTATATTATGATACAATATTCTATAGGTTTAAAAATTAATAAACGTATAGGAGATTTTTATGGATATCTTTTTTCACATTTTAATAAATAATATAATACCAATATTTTTTCTAATTACAATAGGATATATATTAAATAAAATTTTCAATTTAGATATGTATACTTTAAGCAAACTAAATTTTTATGTTTTTGTTCCAGCTTTTCTTTTAGTAAATATTTACACCACAGATTTAGATTCTAGATTTTTAAAGGTTTTTATATTTGGTGTTTTATTAGTTACTTTAAATTATATACTAGGAATATTAATTTCATTATTATTAGGATATAGTAACTCTTTAAAAAATGCATTTATTAACTCTATAACTTTTATAAATTCTGGTAATATAGGAATACCTTTAATCACTTTAATTTTTAGTAATGAAATTTTCATTGTAGATGGTATTAATCCATATATTGATATAGCACTTACTAGTCATATAATAATATACATTACTCAAAATATCTTTACAAATACACTTGGATTTTATAATGCTAGTAGAGGAAGTGCTGATTGGAAAAATTCTTTAAAAAGTATATTTAAAATTCCTGTTATTTATACGATTATATTAGCTATTTTACTAAAATTTATTCCATATGATATAACTCAAAATCCTCTTTGGACTGGTATTTCATATGCAAAACAAGGAATGATTTCATTTGCTTTATTAGTATTGGGAATTCAATTATCTAAAACTCCAATATTCTTTAAAAATAATGTGGTTTATCTATCAAATTTTATTAGACTTTTATTTGGTCCTATTATAGCTTTTATACTAATTAAAGCTTTAGATATAAATACTATAATGGCTCAAACTCTTATGGTATCATCTAGTTTACCTACTGCTGTAAATACTGCCTTAATAGCTGTAGAGCATGATAATGAACCAGAATTTGCTTCTCAAGTTGTTATGACATCTACTATTTTTAGTGTAATAACATTGTCATTTATAGTTTCACTATCAAGAATAATATTTCCATTATAATAAAAATAAAAAAGTGATTGAAAATCACTTTTTTATTTTTATATTATGCAGTTAAAAGTAAGCTTAGTGCCATTACACCCATTCCACCTATAAGTCCATATATTGCAATATGATGTTCACCATATTTTTCAGCTGTAGGTAATAATTCATCTAATGATATATAAACCATAATTCCCGCCACACTGGCAAATACTATACCAAACATGGCATCAGTAAATATATTCATAAGTATAAAATATCCTACAATAGCTCCTACAGGTTCTGATAATCCTGACAGAAAAGAATATTTAAATGCTTTTTTTCTATCACCTGTAGAAAAATAAATTGGTACTGATACAGCTATTCCCTCAGGTATATTATGTATAGCTATTGCTATAGCAATACTAATTCCAAGGGCTGGATCTTGAATAGCTCCAATAAAAGTTGCAAGTCCTTCAGGAAAATTATGTATAGCTATTGCAAGAGCAGAAAATAATCCCATTCTAAGTAAAGCTGGATCGCTTACATCTTTTTCTTTCATATCTTTTACATCTCGCATTTCATGAGGATTTTCAGCTTTTGGTACAAATTTATCTATTAATGCAATAACAGCAATTCCACCAAAAAAAGCAATTGTAGTAACCCAATACCCTTTACTCGCTCCATAAACAGCCTCTAACGAATCTCTTGCCTTTACAAATATTTCAATCATAGAAACATATATCATAACACCTGCAGAAAATCCTAAAGCCCCTGATAAAAATTTCTTATTTGTTTGTTTAGTATAAAATGCTAAAATACTTCCTATACCTGTAGATAAACCAGCAAAAAGGGTTAATCCAAAAGCAAATAATATATTACTTGTATTTATATCCATATACTACTCCTTTATTATTTTTTAATATAAAAACCCCACTTATTTTAATTGCAAGATTGCAGCTTGACTACCTCTTTTTCCTTTATGTCCCCTATGTGAGAAAAATAAGTCTTTATTTTCCATGGTACATATATTAGATAATTTTATATTTTCTTCTTTTACTCCTTTATTAATCAATAAGGCTTTATTAATCATTGGAATATCAGGATAATATTTATTTTTTTTATTATCAAAACTAATATATGATGATGTATCTATTGACATATTATCAAATTCATTCTTAACATTTTCATCAATCTCATAGCATCTATCACATATTGATGGACCTATTACAGCAACTAAATCTTCAGGGTTTGTATTAAATTCTAGGGACATTTTTTCTACCATTTCACTTGAAATTTCCATTGTTGTACCTTTCCAACCTGCATGTGCTAATCCTATAACTTTATTTTTAGGGTCATAAAAATAAATAGGAGAACAATCTGCATGAAGTGTTACAAGTGCTATTTCAGGAGTATTTGTAATAAAACCATCTATATCTTGATAATCTTTATTTCTAAATATCCCCTTTCCTTTATCTTTCTCTTTAACTATTTTAATATTATTATGATGATATTGAGATGAAATAACTATATTTTTATAATTAATATCTAAATATCTTGAAAAAATTTTATAATTTTCTAATACATTTTGTTGATTATCACCAATTTCAAATCCTAAATTCATGCTTTCATAAATTCCTTTACTTACTCCACCATCTCTTGTACTAAATCCTGCAATAATATCATCTCTATATTTATCAAATATAGAGAATTTAACAATTTTCAAACTTTCATTTTCTTCAATATAAGCATTATCTCTCATGTAGTTCTCCTTTACTTTTGATTTATACCCATTTTATTTTCAAACAAAGAAATTATTTCTTTTGCATCTGTATTTTTAAGATATACATAATTAAATTCCCTAGTAATAATATTATTGTCAATTGTAAAATATGATAAATTACTGTCACTATTTGCTACTGACTCGTATACAAATGATATGCTTTTTTCAGCCATTAAAAGTTTTTTTATGATTTCAAAACTACTAATGCATATTTTTTTCTTAAAAGAATCCAATGTAAAATTATTTTCATAAAGAATTTGTTCAAAAATTTCTCTTGTTCCTGACCCTTTCTCACGGACAATTAAAGTCTCTTTAAATATATCTTTAAAAGATACATTCTTTTGTGCAAAAGAATGAGTTTTACTACAAACTCCAACAAAAGATTCTTCTTTATATAAAGCATAATTATACTTTTCTTTATCAAAAAAACCTTCTATTATAGCAAAATCAAGTTTATTATGTTCAAGTAGAAATAATAAATGCTCTGTATTATCTACAATTAAATTTAACGCATAATTATCAGTGTCAAAAAAACTCTTAACATTTTTAGCAATTACATATTCACCAATTGTTTTCGTTGCACCAATACGCAATTCTATTAAAGGTTTTTCCTTAATTTGATTTTTTAAAACATCTTCATTATATTTAGCAGATCGTGCATAAGATTCAAGCTTATCTGCTTCTTTTGTTTTCTTTAGCATTTTACCATCATAAATAAATAATTTACATCCATATTCATTCTCCAAAAAATGAATATGTTGTGTTACTGCTGGTTGAGTCATATGTAGTAATTCTGCTGTTTTATGATAATTCATAGTATCACATAGTTTTAAAAATGTATAAATTCGATAATCTAACATAATTCCTCCAATAAATATTTATTATCAATAAATAATATTTGATAATTAGATTTTATCACTTAGCGATGATAGAATCAATATGTCAAAAGAAAAGGAGGGCTTATAATGTTTAATAAAAGTATAATAAATAAGATAGTTGATCTAATTCCTGGAATTTTTATTGCATTATTAATAGCAACAATTGCAAAGTTTATAGAGAATTTATTACCAATTCATCTTATTGGTGCATCAGTAATAGCACTTTTTATAGGTATGTTTATTAATAGTATAATACAACCAAAGGAAATAATTAAACCAGGATTGAAATTTACATCAAAAAAAATATTAAAATTTGCTATAATTTTACTAGGTTTGTCATTAAGTATTAATACAGTTTTAACTGTAGGTAAACTATCATTAGTAGTTATGTTTTTTACTCTTTTAACATGCTTTGGTGGAGGATATGTAGTAGGTCGCTTATTAAAATTAAATTGGAAACTATCAAACCTAATTTCTGCAGGAACAGGGATTTGTGGTGGTTCTGCAATTGCAGCTATAGCACCTGTTATTGAAGCAGAGAATAAAGATATCGCATATGCTATGTCAGCTACATTTTTATTTGATATTTTGATGATCTTATTATTTCCTATTATGGGTGAATGGATGGGACTTTCTGATATGGCCTATGGTCTTTGGACAGGAACAGCCGTTAATGATACATCCAGTGTTGTAGCAGCTGGTTATGCCTTTAGCGAATCTGCAGGAGATTTTGCAACTATGGTTAAATTAACTCGTACAATATCAATTATTCCTGTTGTAGCTATGTTTGCATTTATAAATTCTAAAATAAAGAAAAAAGAATTATATTCAAAGGAAAGTGTTATAAATATTAACCCAAAAGCAAATATTACATCTGTTTTTCCATGGTTTATCTTAGCTTTTATCGGATTAGCTATTATAAATAGTTTTGGAATTATTCCTGATACAATTTCAATTATGGCAAAAGAAATTAGTAAATTTTTAATGATTTCAGCACTAGCAGCTATAGGATTAAATACAAATTTTAATGAAATGAAAAAATCTGGTGTTGCTCCAATGATACACGGATTTACTATTTCAGCTTTAGTTGTAATTGTTTCTATTACTGTACAATATTTTATGGGACTTGTTTAATAATAAATGAAATTCCACTGATATTAGTGGAATTTCATTTATTTATAATGTTGTTGAAGAGAATTTTTCAAGTCATCATCTGGAGTACTTATTGGCTTTAAACTAAAAGTATCTACCAAGTATTGTAATACATTAGGAGATATGAAAGCAGGTAAACTTGGACCTAAGTACATTCCATTTACTCCAAGGGATAATAATGCTAATAAATCAGCAACTGCCTTTTGCTCATACCAAGAAAGTACTATAGTAAGTGGTAAAGAATTAACATCTGTATCAAATACATCTGCAAGGGTTGAAGCAATCTTAACTGCTGAATATACATCATTACATTGCCCTACATCTAATAGTCTAGGTAAGCCTGCTACTGTTCCAAACTCTAATTTATTAAATCTATACTTGCCACAAGCTAATGTTAAAATTATACAATCTTTTGGAACCTTTTCGGCAAATTCAGTATAATAATTTCTTCCTGGTTTTGCACCATCACATCCACCAATTACAAATAAATGTTTTATATCTTCATTCTTTATTGCACTCACTATAGTTTCAGCATTAGATAAAGTTTCATTATGTCCAAATCCTACTATAATTTCCTTTTCTTCTTCATCTTCCTTAAATCCACCTAATTGTAATGCTTTCTCTATAATTAAACTAAAATCCTTTGTACCGTCTTTATTTAGTTTAATATTTTTGACGCCTTCCCATCCTACAACATTTGTAGTAAATATTCTATCTTTATATGATTCTCTAGGCCTCATCAAACAATTAGTAGTCATTAAAATAGCACCAGGTATATCATTAAATTCCTTTTGTTGATTTTGCCATGCAGACCCATAGTTACCTACTAAATGTTTATATTTCTTTAATTTAGGATAACCATGACATGGTAACATTTCTCCATGTGTATATACATTGATTCCTTTTCCTTCTGTTTGTTTAAGCACTTGTTCTAAATCTCTTAAATCATGTCCAGATACTACTATAAATGGTCCTTTCTTAATTTTCACATTAACTTTATGTGCACTTGGATTTTCATATGTTTCAGTATTGGCTTCATCTAAAATCCTCATTACTTCTATACTAATTTCTCCAGTTCTCATAACCATTCGTATAAGATCTTCAACTGTTAAACTATCATTCGTTGTTGCCTCTAATGCTATAAAGTAAAAACGATCTACTTGTTCACTATGATAATTAATATATCTTGCTTGATGTCCATATGCACTTATACCTTTTAATCCATAAATTACTGTCCATCTTAACGAACGAATATCTGGATCAAGGTCTTGGTCATACATAATACCAGCTTTAATTGAATCTTTTAACATTTCCTCTTTATTATCACTTAAATTATATGTAGCTTCATTAGAGTATGTTCCTGTAGGTGCTTTTGCTCTTAGATCTTCTTTTATCTCTTGAGATTCTTTTAATAATTCTACATGAGCTTCTACATCAAAGTTTACATTAGTTAATGTAGTAAACAAACTATTCTCTACAAATTTTACAATTTCTTTATTAATACTTTCCCCTTTTTCTATTAATTGCTTTGCATAACATGATATACCTTTCAATTGATATATTAATAAATCTTGTAGATTAGCTATTTCTGGCGTTTTTCCACATACTCCGTGTTTGGTACAACCCTTTCCTCCCATTGTCTGTTCACATTGATAACAAAACATAGCATTTTCCATTTTTATCAACCTTTCTAAATGTTTTAAGTTGTATATTTTTTATTATTTATTATTTGTATTAGTTATAATTTTTCCATGACTCATCTATTCTATTCTTTTATTTACTCGATTATTAAATTTAATAATAATAAATAGCCCTTCATTTTGGACTCTTTTCTTCTGAATTTCATATTTTTAATTCTATTAATATGGGATAAGTTTATTATATTCAACTTCTATAATTTCAAAATTAAACCAATTAAAATCACCTGAATTTAATTTCCACGTAACGTCTCCTTTAGTAGGTATTTTTATGCCTTCAAATTCTTTATAATTTCTTATAGGAATAGACCATGTTTCTAATCTATATTCACCATTAAACTCTCCATATCTTTGAGCCTCAAAATTAATAATTTGATTCTTATCATTAAATGTAAATATGCCTGATGCTTTTATCCCTTTGTAATTCATAGTCACTCTAGCATTATATTTATCTATTTCTTCCCAAGTTAAATAATCATTTAAAGATGCTGTGGGAAACCAAACCATTTCTGCCAAATATCTAAGTAAAGAACCTTGATCTATTTCTCTTCCTTTAGAATCAGCAATAGTGAATAATGAAAGAGGTTTAATTAGCATATTTCCTTTACCCTTATTATATTTATCTCTTCCTGAAATATGTATTAAAGGGACCATTTTAATATTTGCATTCCAAACAAATCCAGGCTCTTCAGTTTTAAAATATTGTTCCGCTTCAACTTCCATCCAAGATTTATCTTTTTCTAATCTCATATATGCTTTTTGTTTTAAACGTACAGATGTTATTTTTTCTTTCCCAACAATTCCAGAATATTCAAGCCATAATTGAACATTTTTTGGTAATTTTTTTATATCTTCTTTTATTATAATTTCACCGTGGTTTTCTATATTATTAAAAAAGCCTTTAACCTCATTATTTGTATGTTGTTTAAATAAAAATTTAGCAGTAAATGATACTGATATAAATAAAATTAAAAGTATAAAAATTCCAATTAACCCCAATGTTAGTTTCGACATATTGAACCTCCTTTAAATAGTTATATATTTTATTTTATAATACCATTAACTAATATATTGTATTATCAGATATCAAACTAATATAAATAATACATTAAGAATATTACTTTATTATAATAATAAAGTAATATATAAGGAAGTATTAAACACGAAAGCTTCAAGAGACAATAAATGTTTAATAAATAAATTAATATCATTTGAAATGATATTTGGTAAGGAAGAAAATTATAATTCAATACCAAGGTTTTTAGCAATGTCATCAGCAACTATAGCTATACCATCTACCTTTGTATCTGATTCTAATTTAGTTTGAATCGATGGATTACTTGGATATGTTATTCCATCATATTTAATCAATGCAAAAAATTCTTTTATACCTCCACCGTAGACATTCATAATAATATCTTTATAACCATTTGTTTTACTATTACTTATAATGACAGGATTATTAACAAGACTAAATCTTGTTAATAACTTATATTTTCCATTTTCTTGTTTAAAAATAGCAGCACTACATCCACCAGTACCACATACTAACGAACCAACTAAATATACAAATATTTCAGGAATTCCATCTTCATCTAAATCTATTTTATTATAATAGTACCTTATATTATCCTTATACCTATCTAAATTAAATTCTTTTATCAATGCTTTTTCAAGTTTTATATCTCTCTGTGTTTCAGAACAAATATATTCTATAGATGATAAATCTATTTCATCTTGATTTACAAAAGGTTTATACCTACATTTATCATCTCTTATTATCTCACAATCAAAATATGATGATATATCATTCTCTTCTTTAAAGATATCAACTATATACCAGTGACTATAATAATACTTTAGTATAATAAAATACCTTTCTCCTTGCAAATTATAAATATCAACTAATTCTAAATACCCATCTCCATCTAAATCTACCATATATCTATTACTCCACATATACTAACCCCCTTTATATTTATCTTGTTATTAATATATGTGAAATTAATTAATAAGTTTTCTATATATAATTTTTTTCTAAATTTAACCTGATTTTTCCCCTCTGCTTTTGCTTGATATAAAGCTTTATCTATAGTCAAAAATATATCTCTATATGAAAGGTTATCCTTTGGAACTACGGATGTTACTCCTATACTTACAGTGACAAAATTACTTACTGATGATGCTCTGTGATGAATATTAAGTTCTAGGATATTATGTCTTAATTTACAATAAAAAAATTATTTTGATACCATAGCAAGTTGAATTGCTAATCTAATAGGAAGAGCTGGGTTAGACATCTGGTTGATATCTCCTACAAAAAATAAATCTTTTGTAGGATAATAAAAGGCAAATGAACCTGTTGAGCCAGAATGTCCTATCAGTTCACCTTTCACCATAAAAAGACTAACAAATCCATTCAAGGGAATCTTCATATATCCTCCTCCATAATAAATCGGTTTCATAGAAAGTTGTAGTTTGTTATAAACTGATAAACTTTTAAAAATAGTTTTATTAAATAGCTTACCTCCAAAAAATGCCTTTATAAATATCATTAATTCATAAGCATTAGTTATGCACCCACCACTTGCACCACTACTAATCACAAAATCAGGACGATGAATAATTTGATTCATATAATAAATTTTAGGTATCTCCTCGTTTTTATTTTCTGGAAGATATGTATTAACTAATCCAAGAGGCTCAAAAATATATTTTTTATATGCTTTTGATAGTGTTAAACCGCTTTCTTTTTTGATTATTTCACCTAATATATCGAAATTTATATCTGCATAGTAAGATTTTTCTTTCTTCCCAGGTTCAAAATGTGACTTTAAATTTTTAACCATAGATATCATATCACAAAAAGTTATATAATAATCATCTTGAATGATTTGATTCTTTAAACTATTTTTTCCTTCTAAGTATACATCAGGTAACCCACTTGTTTGAAACAGTAAATCAGAGATTGTTAGTTTTAAAGAGTAATCCTTATTCTTGTAAGTATGAATTCCATTTAAAAAATTTATATCAAAATATTTTATAATTTTATCCTCCAAGGATAATTTCTCTTGCTCTAATAATATTAAAATACAAGTAGTAGTAAATAACTTCGTAATACTCGCCATAAGAAATAGAGAATTTAATTCCTTTCCGCCATAATTTTTGCAAAGTGAAAATTCTCCACTTGTATTTTCTATCAACAAAATTCCCTCATTGACTTTTTTAAGACGTGTAAATTTATTAAAAATTCTTTCAAATTTTTTGGTTTGAATATTTATCATATAAACTTCCCCTTATATCTAACTAATATTAACTTTATATTTTTCAGTGTTTTCTTCATCTAAAATACTACTTCCAAGAATATTTGCAAAATGTTTTTCTATAATCACATCTTATATCTCTTATTTTTTTTTCCTATTTTTTCATTTCCACGTTTAAAATTACCAGTAATCTTAGCCATTATCAGTTGAGCTTCCATTTTATCTTTCTTCGATACTTTCGATAAAAATTTGTTACTTTCTTTTCCTTTTAATATCCTAACTTGCTTTCCATTCCAAAAAATAAATACTTTATTATCTTTCGATACTCTATAAGAAAATATCTCTTCCTTAAGTTTATTTCTTTTATCTATATCATTCAACTTGTATCTCCTCCTTATATAAATATATTTTAAATCATAATTAGTATAATATATGAAATGTCTCTTATTGTATTTCTGAATAATACAATATTAATAAACTTCTAAATGTTAAATCACACATACGTCTTTTTTCTGTTCTCCAATCTTTTTCCAATGCTAAACCAGTATATGTACCCCATTTTGTAAAATAATAGTGATTTAATCTTTTCTTGAATACTCCATCATTTTCTTTTAAATTACTAGCAAGAAAATCAACTTGATCTTTTAATTCTTTTATATGCTTTACTACCCCTAGCCTAGATAGTAGTTCCATCCTATGAAACCATATCATCCAATCTTTATCTTTAAAATTATTCATGTCTGAATAAAAATCATGCATGCAAAATGAAGCAGGTGAAATTAATTGATGTCCTTTTAATACAAGTATATCTGGAATCGGTGATAATCTTATTAACTTAATTATTGAGGAAATAATTATTTTTTTGTTTTCTTTGCTTCTCCACGTTTTTGTAAAAGCAAGAAGACTAATGTCATATATACTTGGCCATTTTACTTTATCTTTAAAAACTAATTTATTTTTATATTCTGTTGTAATATCTTCTATTTTATCTACTGAAAGTATGAACTTAAATTTATCCAATGCATATTCCATATGCTTTTTGATAAAGTCTTTATTTTCTATTCCTGCATAAGCAAATATAGTTGCTCTGATTAACTGTGATCCTCCAAATCCTTTTTTATCTAATATTTTTCCAACATTAAATAAACATCCCTTGTCAAATGTATCCTTTCTTATTTCTAATTCATTAAGCATTTTTTGAATTGAGGGTTGTTCTGATAACATGCCTTTTTCTGATAATACTCTTATTGCTGTTTCAATTCCCTTATCACTGTGAAAGTCCTCATCTATCCAACCATATGAATTTTGTTTTGATATAAATTTATGAATCAGCTTATCCTCTAAAATTTGACTTTGAAGTTTTTCTTCTTCATATGAATCTATATTATTTAATACTTCCTTTTTTATCCTATACTTTATAGATGGACAAGCATTATCTAATAAAAATTTTAATGTTTTATTCATTTGTTTCTCCTTTTACTCTAAAGAATTAAAATACACCTATTTTATTCAATATTTTTTCATTTCACAAACTTTAACATTGATCTTAATACTTATAAGTTATAATATTATTAATAATATTATAACTTATAAGTATTATATTATCTATAAAAAATTAAAAATAATTTGAATATTTTATTAATTTAAAAACGCACTATTAAAAAATTTTAATAGTGCGTTTTCTTTATTTAAGTGCTTGAGTAACATCTTCTATCATTTTATTTGTTGCTTCAATTCCACCAGAAGCTACATACCAAATTGGAGAATCAAGGTATACTATATTCTCATTTTTATATGCCTTTGTTGATTTTATTATATCATTATCTAAAGTTTGTTTAGCTGAAATATCTCCACCTACAATAGCTGATCTATCCATTACAAATAAAATATCTGGATCTTTTTCTAATATATATTCAAAGCTAACCTTTTGACCATGACTACTAGATTCTATATCTGTATCTATTGGCTTTATTCCAAACTCATCATATAATATCCCAAATCTTGAACCTGGCCCATATACACTTAGCTCTCCATCATTTGCTAGAATATATAATCCAGTTTTATTTGATTCTTCAGCCATTGTATTTAACTCTTTTATTTTCTCTTCTATTTCTTTTATACTATTATCAATTTTTTCTTCATCATCAAATATTTTTCCCAATTTATTCATATTTCCTTTGAAAGATTCCATATAATTAGCACCATCTATTGCCATATAAGCAGTATTACTTATTTCTTTAAATTCATCATATTTTGATGCTTGTCTACCTGAAATTATTATTAAATCAGGATCAAGTTCAAATATTTTTTCAAAATTTGGCTCTTTTAACGTTCCTACATCTGTATAATTATCTCCTTTAAATTTGCTTAAGTATTCTGGAACAGAACTTTTAGGTAATCCTATTACATTATCTCCATAACCCATTTCATTTATAGCATCTAAAATACCATAATCAAATACTACAATTTTCTCTGGAATTTCTGTAAGTTCTACTTTTCCATATTCATCTTCAAGAGTTACCTTATAACCTTTAGAATCCACATTTTCTTCATCCTTTTCTACTACTTCTCCCTCCTGTGAACAAGCTCCTAAAGTAAATATTAATACTAATCCAAATAAGATAAATGTAATTTTTTTGCTAATTTTCATTTTTTATTCCCTCCATTAAAAATAGACACAAAGTCTTTTATTATTTATATCCGTTACTGTTATATCTAAATTATAGATATCTTTTAATGTATAATCATTAATTATATTGTGAGTTTTGTTATGTTCTACTACCCTCCCTTCCTTTAATGCCAATATATAGTCTGAATAAACAGATGCAAAATTTATATCATGAATAACTAAAATTATAGTTTTTCCTAAATCAACTACCATTTCTTTTAAAATCTTCATAATCTCTACAGAGTGCTTCATATCTAAATTATTTAAAGGTTCATCTAAAAGAATATATTCTGTATCTTGAGCTAGTACCATGGCAATGTATGCTCTCTGTCTTTGACCACCACTTAATTGATCCAAATATTTATTCTGAATATCTTCTAATTTCATATATTTAATTGATTCATCTATAAACTTATCATCTTCTTTTGTAATTCTTCCTTGATTATGAGGAAATCTTCCAAAAGCAACTAATTCTCTAATAGTAAGTCTAATATTTATATTATTTGTTTGTCTTAAAACACCTATTTTTTTAGATAGATCTTTATTATTCCAATCCTCTAGTTTCCTACCATCTATTATTACTTCACCTTCATAATCTTTTATTATTCTAGATATAATTGATAGCAAAGTAGATTTTCCAGCACCGTTAGGCCCTATAAAAGAAGTAATACTTTTTTTATTTATATCTAAAGATACATCACTTAATACCTTTTTATCTCCATAGAATTTATCAATATTTCTAATTTCTATCACTTTACATTCTCCTTTACTAGTAAAAATATGAAATATAATCCTCCAACTAAATTTATTATTACACTTATTGGTGTGCCAAAATTCAGAATTTTTTCTACTATAAATTGTCCACCTACTAAAAATATAATACTAAGTAAACATGATGTTATTATTAAATAAGTGTGTTTATAAGTATTAATATATTCTCTAGCTAAGTTTGCAACTAATAGTCCTAGAAATGTTATAGGTCCTACTAAAGCTGTTGAAACAGAAACCAATAAAGACACTATAATAAGTAAACCTGTATTTAGTTTGTCATAATTTATACCTAAGTTTATTGCATGATTTCTACCTAGAGAAATAACATCTAACTTTCTAATATTTTTATAAATATATATATAGGACAAAATTATTATTATAGCAGCTACTTTTAATATATCTTTATTAATTAGATTAAAACTAGCATACATTTTATCCTGAATATGCATAAATTCATTGGGATCTATAATCATCTGCATAAAAGATGATAAACTTTCAAACAAAGTTCCCACTATAACTCCAATTAATAATAGTTTCATTAAATTATTACCAGTAATTTTAAATAAATATTTAAATAAAAAGGTTGAAAACAAAGCCATGACTAATATAGTTATTAAAAAATTCAAATTGAAATTTACTATTAATTTACTACTAGAACCTAGTAAAAAAACTATGGAAGTCTGTATAAAGATATATAAAGAATCTAATCCTAATATACTAGGAGTCAATATCCTATTGTCTGTTATAGTCTGAAAAATTAATGAAGATGTACTTATAGCTATTCCAGTCATTACTATTGCTAAGATTCTAGGTATTCTCTTTGACATAGCATAGGAATAATTTTTTTCATTAACTCCTATAAATAAAAGTAAAGATATAAAAATTATTGCCAAAATAATAAGTAGAATTATTTTTCTATTTTCCTTCATTACTGATTCCCCCTAATTAATAAATATAGAAAAATAATACTTCCAAAGACACCTACTGTTAAACTTATGGAAACTTCATAAGGATATATTATAACTCTTCCTACAATGTCAGATATTAAAAGAAAATTAGCTCCTATTAAAGCAGTATATCCTATACTATTTTTCATATTATCTCCCTTAATAAGGCTTACGATATTAGGCACTATTAATCCTAAAAATGGAATTTTACCTGCTGTTACTATTACTATTGCTGAGATTAAAGCTACTATGGTTATTCCTAAGTTTACGACAAACTTATAATTCAAACCTAAATTTATTGAAAAGTCTTCTCCTATACCTGCTAAAGTAAATTTATTAGCATAAATTACAGCTATTATTAGTAGAGGAATACTTATATATAACATTTCATACCTACCTTTTATTATCATGGAGAAATCCCCTTGAAGCCATGTTCCAATACTTTGTACTAAGTCAAATCTATAGGCTATAGCTGTAGTAATAGAATCTATTACTCCTCCTAACATCATCCCTATTAAAGGAATAAATACTGTGTTCTTTACTTTAATATGCCTTAATATAAACATAAAAAGAAAAGTGCCTCCCACTGCAAATAAAAAAGCTAAGAGCATTTTATTAAGAGAGCTTGCAGATGTAAAGAAAATAAGAGAAAACAATATTCCCATTTTAGCAAAATTTATAGTTCCTGCAGTTGTAGGAGATACAAATTTATTTTGAGTTATTTGCTGCATAATAAGTCCTGCAACACTCATGCTAATCCCAGCAAATATAATACTAATTAATCTTGGCAACCTACTTAAAACTATAATGTTTAAATTTTCTTCACTTAAATTAAACATATTTTTTATACTAATATCCTTAGCTCCTATAAACATTGAAACTACAGATAAAATCAATAGTAATGCAACTAGATACCTTTTCTTCATAAAATCTTCCTATCTTTTGTTTGTTATTGATTAAATTATTAAATATGATATGATATTAAACGATAATGATAATCTCTATCAATTATGGTAACATTGTTTAACTTTAGTTTATTTGAATATTTTTATATTTTTATTAAATTTTTTAAGCGTATGAGGTGATATCTTGATAAATAAATTACATATTTCAAATGTGATGAAAAAATTTAACCTTTTAACTAATATTTCTATTATTGCATTTGATTTAAAAGGAGTTCCTATAGGTGCGTCTGGATATGGAAAATCATTATATGATTTCCTAGATAAAAATAATATTTATGATAAGATGCTTAAAAATTATTTTAACGATGGAGAAACTATTTTAAATTCTAACTGTTATAATAATATAGAATATATTCTTTCTCCTATTTCTCCTAGAAACATTCATAGAGGTGTATTTATTATAGGTCCCGTATCTCAGAAAAAAAACAACTGTATTCGCGCACCTTATAAACCAAGATATTTATATTCGTATATTTTAAAATCCTTGGAATTAATTTTGAAAGATTTCCCTAAAAAACATATTGAAATGGAAAAAGAAAAAGAATATAGCTTACATATAAAAAAAGCTATTGATTATATTGATTCTAGATATATGGATAACATTGGATTAGATGAAGTTGCTAATTATCTAAATATAAATAGATCTTATTTTTCTACTATATTTAAATTAGAAACAGGCGAGAGTTTTACTAACTTCTTAAATAGATTAAGAGTTGAAAAAAGCAAAAAATTACTTGTAAATAAAGACTATTCTATGTTAAATATTGCCCTCATGGTCGGTTTCAATAACCAAAACTACTATAATATTGTATTTAAAAAATTTACTAACTACACTCCTCTTCAATACAGAAAAATATACGCTGTTTAAAAGTAATAAAGGTAGTATCTTAAATCTTGATTTAAGATACTACCTTTATATTAATATTAAATAATAGAAATCTAATAAAATTAGTTTAATTTTAAGTCATTAATAATTTTAAGTCTTTTTCCATAGATGATTTAAATTCTTTTAAAAGAATTTTCTGATCAGATGTTAAATCCATTGGCTCGTCATCTAAGACACAAATAGTACCAAAAAATTCACCATCTGGCCACTTTATTGGAAGTCCATAATAAGAGATCATATCAATATCAACATCAGGGTTATCTTTCCATGATTCTAATTGCCTTGAATCCACAATAGATAATTCCTTATCTGTTCCAACAACTGTTTCACAATAGAGACCATGACATAGATAATCATTTCCCCCTACTTTATATGGATTAGACTCATTTTCACTCATTAAAAATACCTGCATAGCTTCTTGTGTAATTTCCATTATTAGACCTGCACGTACATTAGTAAAAGAAGCAATTAGGTTTGCCATATTTTGCCATCTTTTTTTCATATCATCTTCTAGTTTTGGCTTATCTGAACTAGTTATAGGAACTTCTTTATAAGAACCATCAGATCTAAGCTTTACTTTAACTTTTGTCATAAAAAATCTCCCTTCAAAACTTAAGGAACTTAATGCTCCCATTTTTCAAACTTGAATTAATGCATATTAGCTAATTACCCATATTAATTTTAAATATGCATTTATTTATATTTAATTACTCAAGATACATTTGTATTGGATAAGAAAGATACTCAACATTATCCATTTTCTCTATAGTATAATATCCTGATGGAGCTTGAATAATTATTGGAATACGGTTAACAATAGTTGCACAAGTATGTTCTACTGTTGCAGGTTTTTCAACAAAGAAACTTGTATTAGGCTCTCCAGTAATCTTCCAATCACACATGTCTCCATCATCTGGACCATAAACTTTTCCGATACATTGTGTTTCAATGATTGGACCTTGAAAAGTTTCTGTAGTTACAATTGCACTCATTCCGATACAATTACCTTTAGGTATATTTTCCCCAAGAGTTTCTGAATCTAAATCATTATCATATATATATGGAACATTTTTTTGACTTTGTGACTTAATTATCCATCCCATTTTAGAACACAATGCTTCATTTGAATTCCACACATATGAAGGTTCTAATGTTTCTGGATGTGCAATCTTCTCCTCAAATTCTTCAGGAGTAAGGCCTACTCCATGAGCCTTTGCAAGTGCAATACCATAATCTTCAACATTATAACTTACTGCACCTTCTATTTTTTTAATACTATGTACTCCTCCTGCTACACATGCAATCATATTGATCCAATAAATATCTTGCATACCAGATCCAGCAATAGTACAATTATTATCCTTTGCAAGTTTATCTAGTTTATTTGTTATTGCTGAAGCAGTGGTCCATGGATATATTGCTTCTTCACAAGTAGTAATAACATTTATTCCACGTCTTACAAGTTTTTCAATATATGGCATTACTTCTTCCATAAAACTAAACAAAGTAACAATCGCTATATCAGGATCACATTCATCTAAAACAGCATCAGCATCACTTCTTATTGTAACTCCCAATTTAACGTCTAACTCTGCCCAATCACCAACATCGATTCCAACTACATCAGGATTAACATCTATAGCACCAACAATTTCTGCACCTTTTTCATAAAGATAACGAAGAGTGTATTTAGACATCTTTCCACAACCATACTGAATAACACGAATCTTTTGTTTAAACATCATTATCTTCCTCTCGACTATAATTATTTATTAACTAAACATTTATACTTTTAATGTCAATAATTATAGTATCTCCGCCTAACATAACCTTTTATTCACTACAAAATATATAAAGCAAACTTTATTTTTAGCTTCCAAACTATCTATCATAAATTTTATGTTTATTAAAATTAGTGTTCATAATTACTAAAATTTTTCAATTCAAATTTTATGTTATAATATAGTTCTTATAAAATTATTTATATTAACCTATATGATAAATATTGACACAATAGGAGGCTTTTTGATTGAATGCACCAGAAATTTTCAAATTTAAAACAAAGCAAAATATTACACTAAATATGAGTTTATATCGATGTGAAAATAATAGAAAAAATATAACTATTTTTTATTTTCACGGTGGTGGTTTAGTTTCAGGATTACGAGATGATTTGCCTAAAACTTATATAGAAAATTTCTTAAATTCAGGTTATGACTTTTTGTCATTAGATTATCCATTAGCGCCCGAATCAAAATTAGAAGTGATTTTAAATTCAGCTTATGAAGAAATTTTATACTTTTTACAAAATCATAGAAAAAAATTTGAGTTGGAAAGCCAAAAATATATTCTATTTGGTAGATCGGCAGGAGCATATCTATGTCTTAATTTATGTAATATGCTAATAAAAAATTATGATTTACATCCATTAGCTATTATAAGTCTTTATGGATATGCAAGACTTTATGAACCTGAATTTAACACTCCAAGTAACTATTATAACAAACTTACAAAGGTATCTAAAAAGATGATAAAAAATATTATTTCAGATTTTCCAGTTACTGAAGATCCAATGAATAGGAGGCTTTTACTTTATATTAAAGGAAGACAAGAAGGGTCATGGATACAATATCTATGTGAAGAAGAAAATATAAATGATTATTATCTTGATGATCATGATTTCCAATCTTATCCACCTACAATACTAGCAGCATCAATTCTAGATCCTGATGTACCATATAGGATATCTAAAAAACTAAGCAAATTAATTCCAAACTCTAAATGCTTAACTATATATACTCAAGTCCATGATTTTGATAAAGATATAACCCAAAGTTCAGGAATAACAACTTATAATCAAATAATAGATTGGCTAGAACATATTGTAACTAGAAATTAAAAAATTTCCTCATACCAAGGTATGAGGAAATTTTTTAATTTCTATAAAATCATCTAATACTTATACTGCTTTTTCTTTTATTTTTCCTTCTATTTTTTCTTCTGCTTTTTCTAATAATTTTAGAACTCCTGTTTCAACTTTATTTAAATCTTCTTCATTAGGACAACCTTCAAATTCAACTGTTTCAACAAAGTCCCATTTCATTCTACTTTTCTCTATTATTTCTGTTAATTCCCTTTCAGCTCCACCTGACCATCCATAAGATCCAAAACGAAAAGCTGCTTTATTAGTAACTTTTTTTCTTCCTAACTCTTCTATTGCTGCTGCTACCGGTGGAAACATCTTGTATTCATAAGTAGGTGCAGCAATTATTACGCCTGCTGATTTAAATACAGTAGCAATCATTTCACTTTCACTTTCTAAAGGCATTTCAAGCTTATTTACTTTTACTCCTTCTCTTTCTAATACCTTTTCTGCAAAATCAACTGCTTTAGCAGTCATACCATACATTGAACCCCATAATATAGTAATTTCTTTTTTTCCATATCCTGATGAATATTTACAGAACCTAGTATAATCATCTATTATTTTTTCAGGATTTTGTCTATATACTGGACCATGTCCTGGAGCTATAATATTTATATCAAATTCTTTAGATTTTTTTATTGCCTTTTCTACCATAGGTGCAAATGTTCCCATAACATTTGAAAAATACCTTATACCTTCATTTTCAAAAAAATCTACTTCTTCAGATGTCATCTCATCATCAAAATGATGTTCATTCATTCTTCCAAAAGCTCCATACATGTCACAAGAAAATAAAGTTTTAGTATCTGATTCATAAGTATACATAGTATCAGGCCAATGTACATTTGGAACTGGATGAAAACTTAATTTTTTCCCCTTACCTAAATCTAACGTATCTCCTTCTTTAACTACTTTTATTTTTTCCCCATCACCATAAAAAGAATTTATCAATTTAGCAGCTTTATCTGTACATATAATTGTAAAATCATCATTAATCTTTTTAAAATTCTCAATCCATCCAGAATGATCTGGCTCCATATGATTAACTATCAAATAATCTATGTCTTCAGGATTTACATCAATTTCTCCAAGGTTTTTATATAAAGTTTCTGGTACTCCATCCCAACCTATAACACCATCTATAATAGCGGTTTTTTCTCCTTTTACTATATAAGAGTTTAATGTAACTCCATTGGCTATCTCCCATATTCCTTCAAAAAGCATATCTTCTACATTCATAGATAACATGTGTATTCCATCAGCTATCTTTATTTGTTTCATAATATAACCTCCCTATTTTTTAATTAATATGATGTTTTTACTCTTATTTATTCTTTTTCAAAAAGATGTATGTGCTTTCATCTGATAGATGATCCTCATAAGTATAATCTAGTCTATTAAAACCTTTAATACCATCTACATCTTTAATCTGGTTTTCTGCCATAAATCTGACCATTTCACCTCTAGCCATCTTGGCTAATGTACCCTTTTCAACTATTTTTTTTTCAATAATTTCTCCAAAAACACAAGTAATAAATCTTACTTCTTTGTCCAAGTATTTAGAAATACATTTGCTATACTCTTTAGATGCTAAATTTATAATGTGTTTACTTTCCGAAAAAAGTTGCTTAGCTAGTTTTTCATTCCAGAATTCATAGAGTGAATTTATATCCTCACTTCCCAATTTTGATTGCATTTCCAACCTATAAGGAACAACACCATCAAAGGGACGTATTATACCATAAAATCCAGATAGAATACGCAAATGTTCTTCAAGATATTCAAATTCTTCAGTTTCAAATACATTTTGCCCCATATGCTTGTACTGAAGACCTTCAAATGAAAGTATAGCAGGAGTTAAGTTGCTATACAAGTCCATATTATGGATTCGGTCATAATTTAAAGTAGCTATTTTATCACTACATTTCCATATTGACTTTAATTCTTCATAACTTAAAGTTCTTAAATATGATAGCAAGATTTCTGTATCCTCTATAAACTGAGGAACTTGATTGTAATCTAATGAATCTATATCTACCTTCATTTTCTTTGCAGGTGAAATAATAATTCTCATACTTACCTCCTTATCACTAAAATTTTCACATAGTTATATTTTCTTTGTTTTGATTATATCATAAATATGTTTTATTATCTCATTGAAATGTCATACTTGATTTTCTAACATTAAATTCCTTTATACAAAAAACCAGTTAAAGTAATGTTACTTTAACTGGTTTTTATAGATATAAATATTATCTTATTTACTTACTAATACATTATTTAAACCATAAATCTAATTCACGCTTTGCACTTTCTCTTGAATCTGATCCATGGATTACATTTGTATTCATAGAATTAGCAAATTCACCTCTTATAGTTCCTAAAGCTGCAAGTTTTGGATCCTTATCTCCTATCATATTACGCATTACTTCAACAGCAAACTCTCCCTTTACTTCCATTGCCATAACTGGACCACTTAATATATAATTTATTAAGTCATTAAAAAATGTTTTGCCTTTATGTTCTTCATAATGTTCCTCAACTAAAGCTCTGCTTGGTTCAAATAATTTAGCCTGTATTATTTTAAAACCCTTTTTTTCTATTTTAGATATGATTTCTCCCATTATACCTCTTTGTATTCCATCAGGTTTAATCATTATAAATGTTCTTTCCAATATATATCCTCCTTAAAGTTATTTCAGATATTATACCCTATATTGAGGAATTTTAAAAACTATTATTAAAAAGCACCAAGATTTCTGCCATAATTGGCTAAAATCTTGGTGCTTTTTATGATTAAACTATATTATTTTGCATTTACTATTATACTATTGGAGGTGTTCCTTCAGCATTTCCTGCAACTGCATCTATTTGAACTAAAGCATCCATAGGTAAATCTGAAACCGCTACTACTGTTCTTGCTGGAACTCCTTCTGGGAAGAATGTTTTATAAGCTTCATTTATAGCAGCAACATCTGCTATATTTTTACAGAATATATTTACTTTAACTACATCTTCCATAGCATGATCTACACTTTCTATAATTTCTTTAATATTTTTTAGACATTGTTCAGCTTGCTCTTTCACACCACCTGATACTAATTTACCAGATTTTGGATCAATAGGTAATTGTGCTGAAATGTGATTATAATGAGAAAATGCTACTGTTTGTGTTGATAGAGAATCTTTTGGAGCATTTTCTGTGTTATTTGCTTCTATGATAATACCATGTCTATCTTCAATAACTTGTGGAGGAGTACCATCACCATATGATACCACTGCATCAATTTGAACTAAAGCATCCATAGGTAAAGCTTCAGCTGCTACTACTGTTCTTGCTGGAACATAATTCACAGCTCTTGCTATAGCAGAGTCTGGGAAGAATGTTTTATAAACTTCGTTTACAGCTTCAATATCTGAGATGTTTTTAAGATAAATATTAATTTTTACAATATCATCAAAAGGAACGTCAACACTTTCTAAAATTGCCTTAATATTTTTTAAGCACTGTTTAGCCTGTTCTTTAACATCAGTAGCTACGATTCTACCAGACTTTGGATCTATAGGTAGTTGTGCTGAAATATTATTGTAATGAGAAAAAGCTACAGTTTGTGTAGATAAAGAACAATTTGGCGCATTTGATGTGTTATTTGTAAGCTTTATAAGATCTCCTGATTGTGGAGCATTTGGAATCGTACCTTCACCATTTGATAATAATGCATCTATTTGAACTAAAGAATTCATAGGTAAATCTTTAACCTCTACTACTGTTCTTGTTGGAAGATAGCTTGTAAAGAAAGTTTTATAAACTTCATTTATAGCATCCACATCTTTTATATTTTTAACGTATACTGTAATTTTAACAATATCATTCATAACATGGTCTATGCTTTCTACAATTGCCTTAATATTTTTAAAGCATTGTTCAGCCTGCTCTTTTATACCTCCATCTACTACTTCACCAGATTTTGGATCAATGGGTAATTGAGCTGAAAGATTATTGTAATGAGAAAAAGCTACAGTTTGTGAATATAAACCGTTACCTTTTGGCGCATTTTCCGTATTTCTTGATAATACTTCATTATAATTACTCATAATAATATTCTCCTTTTTAGATAGTTTTTTGATAAATATATTTATCAAATTAAGTTTTACATCATAAAAATCAGAATAAAATATCTACATATATAAGAATCACGACTCTGTATCATGGATATTTTTTCATGATGTAAATTATACATTTCTTAAACGATCAAATATCTCAAATTATTGTCCATACAATATATTAGAAATACTCACTATTCCACTTTTGCTTACACTTTGTGGAAATTCTTTTTATAATGTATACTATCATATTTGCAATGAAGTCACAGATATGTAGTTGAAAAAAGTAATTTCCACTAAAAAGGCTCCATTTTTTAGAAATTGATATTTTATTTAATTTCTAATTTTGACTTTAAATTTAAAATGATAAATCTTAGAGTGGTTGCCTTAGGTATAATTATAGCATATTTTTTTTGCTTTGACCACACATTGTTTGGTTTTTTTGTATTTAGAATTCTTTATATATCACACCCCTCCTATAATACATTGATATTTTTTCCGTTAATTAGTTTTTTTATGCACTTATATAATTATTCAAGGGTTGTATATATATTAGAATTCACTCAATGATTTGCCATTCTGTAGTAATACCATCTTTAAAATTCTTAAGACCAATATCTTCAAAACTGTTTTCATGTACCTAAAATATTTTTTAAATATAAATTGAAAAAATTATATGAAACAAAATTTAAAATAAAGCAGTTCATTATCTGCATTTAGTTTTAAATTCATAAAAATTAAATGCATCAAGATTTTTTATCTCAATGCATATATATCATTTCTATTTAATAGCAACAGCCTCAAAAGTAATTATATCTTCAGAATTTGATGGATATTGACCAAATTTATAATCTGAAGAAATCACAATATTTTTAAACCCTATACTTTCAAGTATTAATTTAAACTCTTCTACTCCATACCATCGTAATGGAAAATACTCCAATTCAGTTTGAAAAAGTACACCTTCACGCCACTTTTCATATCGTCCATGGGAAATAGTATATTGATTTATATAGTCAACCTCAACAATTTTATTTTCTAATGTAATTATATCTCCATTAGAACATTCCAAAGTTTTTGTAGAAACTGTATCTATTGAAATATCTGTTTGTAAAGATATATCAACAATTAATCTACCACCATTAGATAAATGCTTATAGAAGTTTTTTAATGCTTTTATTGAATCTGATCTTTTATGTACTAAAAGAAACGTTCCCGTTGGTACTATAATAGCATCATATTTTTTATCTTGCGAAAAAGACTCCATCTTTGCCTCAAAAAGTTTAGCATTTAAACCTATTTTTTTACAATTGTTCATACATATATTTAACATATCTTTCGAACTATCAAACCCTTCAACATTTAATCCTTTTTTTAAAAGAGGAATTAATATACGACCAGTTCCTATTCCAGGTTCAAGAATAGGTCCTTTGCATGACTCTAATCTATTTATATAAAACTCAACATCCCCAAAAGAATGACCTATAGGTTTATCCATATCATATACTTCTGAAGACAATCTACCATAATAACTTAACATTTTCATCACCTTCTTCTTTTATTTATAAGTAAATTTTGTAAATATAAAGAGTTGGTTACCTTTATTTTACTTTTTTAATAGGAACGTAAATATCCATTACAGTATCCTTTCTATGATGACAGCGTTCATCATAGAATTCAAAATCAAGTTTGGTTTCGTCATATACATATCCACTATCTTTAAATCAATCTTCAAAAATATATTTCCATGTTCCTGCAATGATCTTTGCAAACTCCTTTTGTTCTTTTTCATTTGTAGTATCAATAGGAGGTGTTGTAAAAACTGCATACTCAGCTTCTGGCACTTCTACTGTTATCATATTTTCTTCTACCTTTGAAAAGTCATCCACTATAACACCTAAAAGATATATTGTATTTCCATCTTCAGATAATGGAACACATAATCCCACTTCACCATGCTTAGCAGGATTTAAAATTTTATACATTTTACTTTCTAAATTTTCACCATTATAATTGCTCCAAAAGGATGCAATATCCTTTGTATATGTTCCCCCAGTAATATTGGTTTTAATTCCATAACCAGCTACCTTAAATGCAGCTTTCTTTACAATAACAGGATTCATAATATAACCTCCAATTTCAAATGTTGTTTTTACATCATCATATCCAGCCATTCGCACTTTATATTGTGTTGGACTATAACCAAAAGATTTACGAAATGCCTTGGTAAACCCACTATGTGTTTCAAATCCATATTCTAAAGAAATGTCAATAATTTTTCTACCTTTGAATAATTCTATAGCTGCTAAAGACAACCTTCGTTCTCGAATATATTCCATAACAGACATACCTTTACACAGGCTAAAAACTCTACAAAAGTGATAAACTGAGTACCCTAATTGATTAGCAACATCTTTAATAGTAATATTTTCTTTGATATTCTCCTCAATAAATTTAATACACTTCTCAATATCTCTCCTATAATTCAATTTCCACCTCCACCTGACCTTTCTCCGTACTTTAACTTTATTATAACAATAAAATTAAAATAAAACTGTTCCTGTTTTGCTAAATATTTATAGGAGTAGGAACACTAGGTGTTAACTTAGCAATATCAAAATTATTAAACAAAAAATAAAAAATACGTGTAAGTCGGTCATATGAATTAGTTGAAAATTAAGTGGCCGATTTTTACACGTATATGTATTTTATTTATAATAGTCATTATTAATTCTCTCTACTCTATCCTGTAAAACCCCTAAACTTGGATCTATGTAAATAAAATAGACACAAAAAACCAAACTTTTATGTAGGTTCCTGACATTCTAGCTCTTCGCTCAATTTACATTCCAACTATTGAATTCCATAAGTTACCTCTATACTCACTTCTAATCAGCAAGCTGAATGTCGCTAACTACACGTTATGTGATCGTAGCATAGCGTTCTAAATATCTATTGTATTTCATTTTTTTAAAATGTCTTGTATATATTCTAAAATAAAAGTATTTCTCCCTGTCCATATAGGTGTTTCTCGTAAATCAGAATTAATAATCAAGTTATTATTTTGTATTGCTTCCTCAATACTAATCCAAACAGGTTTAAATCCTAGATTTTCTTCATATTGATCTAAATTTTGCTTACAGTAATTTTCTTTTACTTTACATAAATAATAATAAGAGGTCATTTTAAATACGTCGTATTCATCTTCCACTGGTTTATTATATTCTATTACTGTTCCAATTTCTTTCATAACTATAGAAACTAAAGCACCGCACTCCTCTTCCACCTCACAAATCAAAGCTTATATATATATTTCACCACTTTCTATTCCACCACCAGGAAATTTATAATCACCATTTTGAGATGAATAAGCCATAAGAACTTTATCATCATCTAAAATAATACTCCTCACTACTTCCCGTTTAATAGTTTTTCCCTTTTTATTTATATTTTTTTATGATATATTTCTTTTAATTGTTTCATTATTACCACACCGATTATTTTTTATGATTTTACAATAGAATTTCTATATAATATAAAACTAACTAATATTATATAGATAGCTACACTATGTCATGGATTATACGGAAATAATCACGAAAGTTGTTTGTGCCAGATTTCTGTTCTAGATTCAACCTGAAAACCTATATCTTTATAGAAGTCTTGATTAGATCCTACATGTACTTTTGTAGCACCAAGTTCTTTAATTCGATTTATTCCTTCATATATAATTGATTTTCCTAATCCTTTACGACGATATTTAAGTATAGTTCCAACTGGTTCTAATATCCCTACCTTATTTGTAGAATCAAACCATAGTGTTACAAAAGATGCAATTTCTCCAATTTCATCTACTATACATAAATCAATGTCTTCATTATAATCAGGTGCATTAACCAACCCTGTATATCCTCTTGTACGTTCATTTATACGAGCTGGAACTTCTGATAATTCATTGTTAAATGCTCTTCCATGTGCTTGTGCTCTCTCTCTTGCACTGTAATTATTAGCAGGCTGAATCATAAATCCATCTGGCAAGTCAATGTTAAGTTGCTTTTTTATATCCATTGAACAATCTGTTTCATAATTACCTGTATTTGAATAACCTCTATCAACTAAAACTTTAGTCATTATATCTTTACATGCGTTATTAACCATGGGATATAGTTGTAAGTACCCATCTTTTAATATGCATAAATTCTTTTCTGCATATTCTATTAATATATTAATGAAGTCTTCACTATAATTTATTTCTCTTAGTTGAAAAAACACTTCACCATTATTCTCTTCTTCAGACGAAACAATAGCAACTATTTCATCGTTTTCATCCACCCACATTCCAACTGTAGAAGGCCATGTGTCAAATACTTCTAACCAATTGTGAGCAAAGTATCTACAAAAATTCCATCTATCAATATACCAATTACTAGATTCTTCACTATAAGTCTCTTTAAGAAAATCTCTAACCTTTTCAAAATCAGTTTGTTTAAATTCTCTTCTAAATACTGTCATATATTCTCTCTCCTAACGTTTGTTGTCTTTATCTTTCGGCCTTTTCCCTTGTCATAATTAAACTTAATATAAAGTTTGTCTTTATTTATGACTATAACCCATATATCTATAAGCTCTCATTCCTTTTATTGGTTATTACTATATACCATTTTATCATATTTTTCAAAATATTCATTTAATTTTAGCGTTTTCCAAATATATTTTTCAAAAAAAACAATCAAAATTATTCCCTTAAAATCTCAACTGGCTCTAAACCAAATACTCAAGCTATTTAATTATACACTCGACCTCTGTTCCATCAAGGAATCTAACAATTACGTTATATTGAAAAACTATTGTTTTTTCAAGCATCCTAAAATGTAATTGATAGATGACTTTTTTTCTACATAGTACATTAGGGCTTTTTCATTTCTAGTACACAATAGCCATCTAAATAAAATATGTTCCCTAAGACTAACTTAAGGAACATAAAACACATCTACATATTTACTTAAAACCTTCTAAACCTTGCTATTCCAATCTATTTCTTCTCTATCAACACGACTGTCTCGACGTGGCTTGAGAGTACAATAAAGATGTCGCTTAGACCTGGCTATCCCTTGTGGCAATATAGATTTTAAATTACAAACAACAAGACCCTCAAATAATTTTTTTATTTAAAGGCCTTGTTCATCATAATTTTATTATTTGTCATCGTAATGACCTCTACATTGAGCTATTTCAATCATATTATCTTGAATTCTATATACAAGACGATTTTTATCATCAATTCGACGTGACCACCATCCAGATAAATTTCCCTTAAGTGGTTCAGGTTTTCCTATTCCTTCATTCCAATTGCGATCAATGTCTTGGATAAGTTGATTTATTCGTTTTATTGTTTTTTTATCTTGACCTTGCCAATAGATATAATCATTCCATGCAATTTCTGTAAAATTTATCTTCATTGTTCCATTTCCTTCAATTCATCAAATGACTTAGAAATAAATTTACCTTCATCAGCTTCTTTTATAGATTCTATAAGAGTCCTCATATTAGATTCACTATAAAATGAATCAACCTGTGTTGTTATTTCAAAAGGTATACCACCTTCTCGAATACTTTGACGGATAAAGATATTAAAGGCTGTTGACATATTTAAACCCAATTCATCAAATAATTTCTCCGCCTTTTCTTTTAAATTATCATCAATACGAATATTTATCTGAGCCATGTTAATCACCCCTTTCAAATATATTATATATTGTTTTATATACATTGTCAATACAACGTATATGTTTTTTCGTTTATCATATGTTATGTAATTATTATAATAATATGTAATATTATGAACTAAATATTTTAAATTTATTTTTATCCCTTTTACTAGTTTTTTGAATTACATAACAAGAAATCATCAAATTACTTGACAAACACCTCTCCCATAGCTTTCTATATCTTTAATGCCATCAAAGAGTTCAAATTCATATCTGGATTCTGCAAGTGCATATACTTCATCAATAGTTCGAGGCTTAATATGATCCATAAGTTTTTCAAAATATCTTGTATTTTGGCTCCCCATCTGACTATAATGCTTTGCTAGTTTATTTAAGGCATCTACCTTAATTACTGGTGTTGTACTTTCAGAAACAATATTTAGTATACTGTCGGGAAAACTATGGCTATCAACTGCCACCTCACAATCATGGAGATAAGGTGTTTCTAATCTCATCAGTGCCTTTTCAACTTCAACATCTGAACATGGAAGATAGATATATTCATTCTCTCCCTTTGCAGTCAGCTGTACTGCTGCTATTGTTTCTTTCCATAGATATGGAGGGAACTGCTTTCCATTATATACTTGCTCAGGTACATATGCTATTTTTATATAGGACTCCATATGGTGTGATTATAGGATTAGGATTGTTTTTTATTACATCCATTGCATATGATTCGCCATCAAGTTCATCTAATTCTTTTGTCGATACTGCTTGCCTCTCTGTTAGATATAGGTCTTTCCCCACCTTTTCAAGATTATTAAAGTCTCTTACAAGACTATAGCAATGCATATTAAAACTTAGATCTATTAACTCTGCCATTGTCTTAGGGTTTTCTGCAAAGGATGCACCATAAAATCTTTCTATCTCTTTTTGACTAAATCCATCTAGTCTTTTCATTAAATAGTTCAGCTCATCTATATTACAGTTTTTATCATGCAGTATCCCTAGAAAGTTTCTATCCATGCTATTTTCAATATAGCAATTTGGTTCTGTAGTCATTTCTATTCCCAGTTCACTGCATATCTTATCTAAATTTTCCTCTTCAATGGGAAACCATATGGTTCTAGCCTTTTCATTTTCTCCATTAGATCTTTTAATTGTAATATTCAAGTCTTGTCCCTCCATTCTATTTTGTAATTAAAAATATATCTGTACCATCCCTTGTAATCAGTGAAGCATTAATAATTGTTTTAAAGGCCTTATCATCAATTAAATCTACATCTGCTATTTCACTGATCCTAATACTTTCTTTTCCTGTCCATATGGTTTTAGCCATTTGATATATGGCATAGCCTTCTGTACTTATTTGTTTAAGGTTAAACTTATTAAAATCAAATCCATTTGGTTTTACTGTGTGCTCTAGTAGATTCCATAGAGTCTCATCAGAAGTAAGGAGAAATATGACGGCAATATATCATAGGTACCAATATCTTGTTCGTAAATTACACGATAAAATCTTTCCTTATGATTTGAATGTAAGAATACTTCTCCTTTAAAGCTATCAGTAAGATGTTTCAACCTATCTTTAAATGAATAATTTCTTATTTTTCTAAAGCATTCATTTATTAAACCTTTATAACTAATCTTATCCATATTAGATAAGAAACTAGAATGAATGTCTCCACAATCATTGCATCTATTACTAACATTAATCACAGAATTACAGTCTTTAACACCTCCTTTACAATTAAAATAATTATTAATTACTATACCACTTCTTCTTGGTTGGAAATTAGGTGCCATAACCATCAGCTGTTCTATCCCTCCTAATGATGTTCCATACATAAATAATTTTGACATTGTTCTCAATCCTTTCTTTTAGTTTTTGAAATAAAAAAAGGCGAAGCCTATCGATCATAAGTTGATCGACGACTTCCCCTCTTAGATTTCTTCATTTAGTTTTAGTTTTATATAAAATAAATGCATTAAGACTTTTTTATCTTAATGCATTTATGGTTTTCATTTAAGTTTTTAAGTAATTAATTGTGGTTGAAAATTGGAATTTGTATATCTCAAAAGTTGTATTGCGGATAGTCTTTATACTTTTCGGGTAATTCATAATCGTAGTAATTCAGTTGTTCAATTAGTACCGACTTCTGTTGTGGAAATATCCACTCATTCAAATAATCAATAAAATCAGTTGACCCATAAATTGCTACTTTCTGCCCTCTTATTTCCTGCAACAGCTTTGCTCCATTTGGGTTTTTCCAAATCCAATTAGCAGCAAACTCCCAACAATACTTGTCTAAGTTATCTGCCACCTCATCTGGAACAGAATATATTCTTACTTTATCATCGTGACTGAGAATAACATTTTTCATATATACCCTCCAAATTTCTATTTGTCTAATTGTTTATAAATGGTTCATATTTTAATACCTATACGACGTTAAATATAAAGAATGTGCAGCAAATATTCAAGATTTATTTTAAATTTAAGCTTACAGGTATACTTACTATATCAAAAAATAAATCATATTCTTTATTTATGATATCTATATCCTTTTTTAACTTATCGATAGTTTCTTCCTTATTAGGTCTTATAAATCCTTCATTCTTTAAAGAATACCATATTTGTTGGTACAACTTTTCCTCTTCACTATTAGGAGAATACTCAGTATCATAAAATGGCATTATTATATAATCATTTAAAATTATATCCTCCAACGGCTTATTATCATGTCTCGTACTTAGTGTTACATCTTTTTCTAAAAATCCAATTATTCTAAGCTTTATTTCTTTCGTAGCCAATTCCAAATTCAAAACATCATTTAAATTATATTCATTAACATAATTACTTCCTAATATTATATTAACCATTTCATTTTCTTCTGAAATTATAAAATCCTTTGACTCGAAAGTCCTCCCTTTACTAATTTGTAAAGGAAAGTTCATGAAAAATCTTTCTCCTATTTGCATTGTTTTTAGGTCTGTAGAAATAAAGCTTTCAAGCCCTGTATTAATCTCTTGATTTATTGTGTCTTCAGAAATAGCAAAACCTTTTTTCCCAGTATAATTACCAATATAATGTAACGGTTGAAATTTAAGTTCAATATAATCGTGATTTTGGTTCAAGATAAGATTGATTTCTTTTTCAGTATCTAAAAAATTATCTGATGCAAATAACTCTGATGGTTCTGGATTGTTATCATGGCCAAATCTTAATAATATTTTTTGATATTCATCTTCTTTATTAATAACTGAAAATTTTTCTTTTTTATCCTCAATTTTTACATTATCATCTGCTGTGTTAGTTAAGATATCCGGTGCAGGATTCCTCTGACATGCTGTAATTGATAAAATGGTAATCAAAACAATAATTAAACTTATACCTTTCTTTTTCACAATAAATCTCTCCTCTCTGGTCTCCATACGCCGTATAAATCAACTGATGCGACGCTAAATATAAATTATGTTTAATTATTAAGCTACAAATTGGAATTTGTGAACTTCATGTTATGCTCATTACCCGAAGTTATTTAATACTGTTCGCTGTGAAAAATAAGCTCTTTTCCGTTCTCTTTTGCATATAAAATTTCATCAGCAACCGATGTGCCGATATAACCATCAATATCAACAATATAAACTGCATCGCAAATATCTATTTTCCTATAATGTGCTGCAACAAGACGCTTTTGTGCCTCGTCAGTTATAGGCTCATTCTGCTCATTATAGATGCATTGAAGTACATTAAACCCTTTTTCAACCTCCAGTCTCCAAGCAATCTGTTTCATTTTCTCTGCAAATTTCATACTACCACAAATTGTTATAGTTTTCATTTTGTTCACCTCATCAAATATAAATAATCTTCCCTACATTATGTGTATTATAATTCATTCCTTTCAATTATTTACTAAAGTGAAGATAAAATTGGTTGTTTTCTTCAGTATTATTAATTAAATTAAACCCAACACCTTTACAAATATTTTCAAAGTACTTATTATCTTGGAATGCATCTTCTTTATAGATTCCATAGGTAGTATTAACTTTCGAGCCATTCACATCTATATTTAGTTGAACTAAAAAGGGGTTTGCTTCGTTTATATTTGCATCCCAAATATAAAGTTCTCCTTGTTCTTTTAATACTCTGTATGCTTCTTGGATTACTTTACTATGTTGTTCTTTGTCAATATACATAAGAGTATAAAATAAGGTCACATTATCAAAAGTGTTATCAGTAAATTCAAGATTACAAGCATCCATTAAAAGTTTTGTAAATCCTTCTGGTGCATCGTCTAACTCATCCTGCCTATTATCTATAGCAGTAACTTGTGACTTATAAAGTCTGCCAATAATCCCTTCACCACCGCCACCTATATCAAGAATTGTGCCTTTTATTGTTTTATCCAAAGCTATTTTAGTCATTAAATGTATCCTCCTAAAAGAACTTATTAATAGTTTCACTACAAATTGAAATTTACCATCGTTCCATATTAGCTTGATGTTTTTGCAAATATACTTTTTCCAGCTCTTGTGGTGAAATATCATAACAAAGCATAACATCATTAAAATACATAAGAGTGTCACACATTTCCTCAATAAAATTATTTCGAACATCTATATCATCCATAATCATTTTATCTCCCTTTTTTTTGATTACATCAGCTATTTCACCTGCTTCAATTATCATCCATAGAAGTTTATCTCTTCCTCTGTCAGGCGAAAGAGGATTCCATTTATCTTTATATTTTTCTTGTAACTCCTTTTGGATTTCTTGCATTTTCTCAAAGTTAAAACCTGACATTGTCTTCCCTCCAAATTCTTATTCACCGGTATGTTAATCAATTATTATAGTCCATAACTTTTTACTGCTGAATATAAATCTACTGATGTACATTATATAATTATGCAACATTAACAGACCAAAATTCCTGTGATGCCGAATTCTACCATTGTATATTATAATAATTAATCTTAACTACTTCTCTTACGAAAAATATATGTAACAAAAAATCCTCTTTCATCTTTATCTTCAATATACTTAACTAATTCGAATGATTTTTTTACATCTTCAAAATCAGATGATTGAATCAAATCCTGTTTTCTAATTTTAGAATCAACCTGGTGTTTATGTCCAAATCCACAAACAAATAGAATCCCATTATCAGATATATGATTTTCAATATCTGCAAGTCCCTCCTTGCTTAATCTGTAATGATTGATTAAGATATTATCAAATACTCCGATATCATTTAAAGAATTCAATTTACTTAAATCGATTCTCACTGTATTCACAACATAATTACTTCTTTTAGCAAACATCTGCAAACGCTCAAGTGCCTTAATACTAAAATCCACTCCTGTAACCTTGAAACCCTCCTTAAGTAGAAATAGGGAATTTCTACCATCCCCACATGCTATATCAAGAATAGTTCCTTCTTTAAAGTACCTAACACAGTCAACTAGTGATTTTTCTGGACTTAATGGATTGTCATTTCTATTAGCAAATTTTTCATCCCAGAATCTTTTATCACCCATATACTCCATTTCAAAGCCTCCTATTTATGTTGCATATAATATTACAAATGATCATCTCTAGTATATAATTCACCTACCATTTTATCAACCAAATTTAACCATTTACTCTTCATATATATCTTCAACTATCCTATGTCATCTATAAAACACCCTATTTTTAAGGGTCAAAAAACGGTGTTTTTTCACTGTTCTTTGACCCAAATTTCACCCTCAAACCACTATATGTTGTGGTCAAGCCCTGCTATTCCTCCTCCAAACCACAATACGTCATCAGAATTATACTCTCAACGTGGATTGAGAGGACAGAATGAATGTCATTTGTGTATGTCCGTTCTCGGAAACATATCCACGACACTTTTTGCACTATCGGTAGACGGGAACATATCCATTACACTTCACAATTAAACTTAATGCGCTCTTTCATATAAACCGGAATCTGTTGGTTACTTGTATTCACTCGGAACAGGAATATTAAATCCCTCACACAATAGTTTTACATCATGCACATCTGTATAGCAAAATTTTAACCTATGATAAAACGTTCATAAGCTATCTTTTTTCCTGTAGCCGTTTTAAAATTCTCATCTATACATCTTTTTATTTTTTGCTGTTCCTTTTCTTTATCCATAACCGTTAAGTTCTCAAGCAAATCTGCTTCCCATTGTATCTGAAAATCAGGGCCATCAATTTTAGAAGGAGTGTGATGGTTACCTATTATAAAGCATATTCGATCAATATTTTTGTCATATTCTACTTTTTTTAATATATCTTTTGCTACTGTTGGTCCCTCTATCTCCTGATAAGGTCCATCTATTGAACCATACTTTTTTTGTGCTTCAACAGCACCAATATCATGTAGTATAGCAACAATACGAATTAATTCTTTTTCTTCTGCTTCAACATTTTCACCTTTCATTATCTCTTCTGCATTTTGTAAAACCTTGAGAGTATGGTCAATTCCAAAAGGAATTTCTTTGAAGATTTCTTTCATCTCTTTAATAATTTTTTCCATATACATTGATTGCCCCTCCTATTTTCCCATTAATTGTTCTAATCCCACATCTGATGTTAGCTCTTCAAGATTATTAAATATTTCCTCTTCGCTCCAATTCCACCATTGAAGCTTTAGCAAGAATTCAATCTTTTCGTCACTAAAGCGTTTTTTGATAAACTTAGCTGGATTCCCACCATATATTGTATATGGCTCAACACTTTTCACTACTGTTGAATTAGCGGCAATAATCGCACCATCACCAATTACAACGCCTGGCATAATGGTTACATTTTGACCTATCCAGACATCATTACCAATCACAGTATCTCCCTTAAAAGGAAGTTGTTCTATTGTAGGAGTAACCTTTTCCCATCCACAGCCAAAGATATTAAAGGGATAGGTTGTAATTCCATCCATTCTGTGGTTTGCTCCATTCATAATAAACTTAACACCCTCTGCAATTGCACAGAACTTACCTATTATCAGTTTATCCCCCAGAAATTCATAATGATGCTCAATATTATCATAAAATTTCTCAGGTGACTTTTTGTTATCACTATAATAAGTATATTCGCCAATTTCTACATTAGGGCGTTTAGGCAAATTACTTATATAGCAAACGCTCTTTATATTCTCATTCGGATAAAGCTTTTTCTTATCTGGTCCCGTCATTGAATATGGACTCCTTTCAGGTATTCAACCTCATTTACTAGTCTTTGAAGAATCTCTATTCCTTTTCTTGTACAATCTACATCAGTTGATATTAAGGAAATAACCTTATCGACCCTTTCCTTGTAATCGCTTGGCTTGATCTTAAAATCTTCAATCATCTTAACAGCCTTTTTTTCATTTATACAGTATTCTTTATTTATTGCAAACAAGACTTGATTAAGGGAAGATATGCTTCGAAAGCAATGTCCGCAAACATAGGATACATCGTCTTTATCAATATTCTTCTCAGCAAACATTAAAGAGAAACCTGCCTCAAACATAAAAAATTCAGTTAATCCCTTCTGCAAAGCGGTTGGATAACGTTCTGCTTGCTTTTTAAACTCATAAAAGTTTTCATCATTAGCATATTGTATCTTGCTGATCGCCAATTCTCCACGATACATAGCACTTATATAACCATGTGGATGCCCAGTCTGATAATTGGCAGTAACACTTCCTTGCTCCGTATCTTTGATTATTTGTTCCACCCGTTTTATATCACGTAAAATCAAGTCAACATGATACCCGTTTATAACTAACCATCCGCCACCATTAATCCAATCACCCCACGCTCCGGGAGGTACAACAAGGTCGATTCTATTCTCATCATCCAATTCTGTAGCAATTTGATTAATCGCTGTCAGGTCAAATGATTCTGAATTGTAATAGATTCCGATATCTATATCAGAATCCTCTGTATGGGTACCTCTTGCACGGGAACCCCCTAATACGATGCCTTCTATATAAGGCAAAGAGGATAATTTTTCTGTCACTGATTGAATAATATTATCTACCATATCAAAACACTCCTTTATTACTTTTTATTATTCATCTAACAATTTAATAACTGGAATAAGTGGGCAAACTAGGGCAATACCAACTATTAGGGTTCCAGATATTAAAAACCAATTATTTACACCATTTCTATCAGCAAATATTCCTGATAGAATTAAACCTAGCGGCATAGCCAGTGACATAATGCTTCCTGTAAAAGAAAACACACGTCCTAAATATTCAGGTTTAATTTTTTCTTGAAAAAGAGCCATTTGAAACTACTTATTCAGCAATCGCGCCCAGTTGAAAGGATCCTCCAGGATTAATCGTATATTATATATTTTCCTTCCTCCTGTATCTTTTTTAAAGATGTAAGCATATTATTTATTTCTTCATCAGAATGTCTTTCCCATGATCCTAATTCAGCTATTATTTTCAAAGGAGATTTAGATCTATAAGAACGTGTGGGGTTTCCAGGAAATCTTTTATCAGTTAAGTTCGGATCATTTTCAAAATCACCTAATGGTTCTACAATATAAATTCTTTCCTTTGATTCAGATGCTGCTAATTCAGCACCCCATTTAGCAGCATTTAATGTTGCAGTAAAATATATATAGTTGGATTTTTTATCTTGGTAATTTGATAAGTGTTGCGGTTTTAATAAATCTCCAATTTTAAGTTCTGCTTTAGTACCATGAAAGAAAGGTCCATTATCTAAAACATCATGTTTGTTATCCATACTGATCCACCTCTTATATTTTTTTTGATTTATGCATATCATTTATTATCTATATCTTTTTCTGCTATACTTATATTCAAATTCCCTTATGTCATCTATAAATCACCCCAAAAATAGGGGTCAAAAAACGGTGTTTTTTCACTCATTTTTTGCTCCAAAACCGACCTCGAACCACTATATGTTGTGGTCAAGTTCTACTTTTTGCCCTCTGAACCACAATGCGTCATCAGAATTATACTCTCAACGTGCCTTTTGAGTACAATAAAGATACCATAAGGAGATGGTACCCCCTTGATGGAAGGGTAATCTGCGATAGATTCATCTAATTCTCAGCATTCCTCTCTAGCAGACAAGCCGTCTCCATATGCAGTATCACATTACTCTTATATATTTAAATATTGATGTTAATCCAATCAGCTGTATTTTTTACAACTTTATCAACAAATATTTTATCCTTCTCAAGAATATTGAAAGTATGATTTGCATTATCAACAATTCTATATTCCCTGATTTCTCCATTACAAGCACTCACGATTTCTTTAGCGTGTATATATGGAACGAGTTCATCCTCTGTCCCTGAAACCGCCAGTATTGCTCCTTTGTATTTCGATAAACTGTCCATTGGATTAGAATCGCGAATATCATCAAACCACTTCTTAGACAAGATTAAATCATTGCGCCAAAACATTGGTATTTTTGCATATTCATTTCTAGATGCTTCTTCGTAATATTCTTGAAACCATCCTTCAAAAACACCTGCTCCATTATGACAAGCTCCGGACCAGCTAACTGCAACTTTTATTTCTTCAGGGTATTTCCCTATAAATTCTGCCATTACACGTGCCCCTTGGCTAAATCCTAAAATTCCGATTCTACTTGAATCAATTTTATTGCAATCACGAAGATATGCATGTATTTTTTCAGTATCACTGACTTCTCCATAAAATGTTAAATCCTGTTGTTTTGCCAGACTTTCACCACAACCTGCAAAGTCAAAGCGTATAGATGCAATACCTCTTTTTTTAAGGGATTCTGAAAGTTTAACAAATAGATTTCCTACTTCATCCTTAAAAGAACCTGTCCCATGACACAAAATGACAGCAGGAAATTTGTCACCGCTATTTGGACTGCTTAAGATGGCAGGAATATCATATGATTCACTCTTTATCAAAATTATATTTTCCATTGTATCTTTCCTTTCAATAATAAATAATCTTTACTTCGTATTTGTTTATCAGTTTCACTTTGTTAAATAGTCAAACCAGCTTTTTATGTTCCCATAGACTATAAACACACGAAACTATTTGAATGATAATCCACTGAATTCATTGATTTCACTAGCTATGTTGCATTTTTTCAATAGATTTTTGCTTTTATACACCCCTCAAACCCTGATTCCTTCGTTCCATTATATAATAGAGTTTTGCTTTTTTCCACTCATTTTTCCCACTTACTCCCAAATAAAGAAGCAAAACTTTATTAAAATTATAATAGCGTTTTGCTTCTTGTGAATGTCAATGAATTTCTTTACCACGCGCTATTGAATTAGTTTACCAGTTGCGCTACTCAAAAAGTTTACCATCTTAAAATAAATGATACTGAAAAAGTTTACCACTTAATTGCTTAAGATAGAGAAACACTTGAACTAGCATTTCCCTGTATATTAGTAGATTCTAAAGTTGATAGAATTAATATTAATATTAATATTAATTTCATCACTTAGAAGTTGTATCCATTATATTTCTGGAATGTTCACTCCCAAATGAAACCCCATTCATATTTAGTAGTCAATCTATCAATAAGAGCAGCAACCATGGTTTCATTTTCAAATAAAGTTGTCCATTCGGAAAATTTTAAATTTGTTGATATGATGGCGCTTCTTTTCTCAGCTCTATCAGCTATTATTTTAAAAAGTAGTTCTGATAGATGTCTATTAAAAGTAATATAGGAAGCTTCATCTATTATTTCATCTTCAAATCCATCGATATCATATTCCCCATAGACCATCTACCACCTTGTAAATATCCAGATTTACTAAACCTGACACTAATGCTTCCCCAAGTCCAAATCCTGCATCAATGGAAAGTGTCTTTCTATCAGAGGTCATTGGGTCTGCTGTAAACATAATCCCTGAGGATTCTGACATAACCATCTTTTGTACAACTACAGATAATAATACTTTTCTGTGATCAAACCCATTTTCTATACGGTATGTGACTGCACGATCGGTAAAAAGTGATGCCCAACATTTTATTATATATTCTATAATTTTATCCCTACCCTTAATATTTAGGTAGGTATCCTGCTGTCCTGCAAAGGATGCATAGGGGAGATCTTCTACTGTAGCACTTGAACGTTTGGCATAGGGTTCGTTACTGCCGTATTGGATAATACCATTGTTATTTCGTCTTCAATGCTGCTTTCGATTCTTAGGTTTTCAATAACAAAACGCATTTTCTTACTTATTTCTGAAAAGCTCAAGCTTATTATGGATCAAAAATATGAAGCCACAGCGGAATCAAGCTCCTCAGCTTTTAGCAAATATGCATGGGAAGATAAGACTTTACAACAGGTATATAAGGAAGCGGTAAACTCAAAAGCAATCTCAGTATACAATAAATTTATTGAGTTTGGTAAAAAAGAAGGAGCTATTGATAAAAGTATTCTAAATGATGCGATTCTGGCATATCTTATTTCATCAGTTTCTATTATTGAACAATCTGATTACCTTAAAACTAGCCATGAATACAAAACAGGAATACTAAAACTATTTTTTTATGGCATATTGGGAAAAGAAAAATAAAATAGTTCTCATACAAAAATTTCCTCAAGTCAAAATCAAATTTGTTACAATATACCCACAAAACCCAATCCCATAAATCCACAAATAAGACTCCATTTTAGCCTAATGGAGTCTTATTGTCTATATTTGAGTTATATGTCTTATCCAATACTTCGACGCCTGAATCCAACAAAGCCTAACCACGTAAGTCCCATAGCAATAATTACTAACACAATCAGCGGCACGATAGAAAGCTCATGGATTGGAATACTATAATGGGCATAGGCGAAGGGCGTCCATTGCAGTGCAGACCATCCTACGATTCCAACCTCCCAAAGCATCTCGATGAAAATAAACGTACCTAATATAAGCCAATTGAGAACAGAGCCAATACGTGGAAGCCAGCCATACAATAGGGTGGCGATGCCAATAATTGTCCAGACAGAAGGAATTTTTGAAAGGCTCATGACTAACACTCGAGGAAAATGATTGAACTCTCCCGAAGCAATACTCCATCCTAAGCCGGAAGCCAAACCAAGGGTAAGGAGTATCAACACACTACCTACGAAAGCAACCGTCAAATAGCTTCCCATCCATTTGAATCTACTCACGGGTCTTGACAATAACATATCGGCATAATGCTCCTTTTCTTCCTGCCACAGGCTTTGTACTGTTGTGATAGCAAATACCGATAAACCTGCCATCAGTCCCAGAATGTAGATTAAAATTGCTATGAAACCTTCCTGATTGCCCAGATTTACTATAGCAGCTGCCCAAGAAGTGTTCATCTGGGCGAACGTGGAACTCATAGCTTCGGATATATTGGGCGTACCCACACCCATAATTCCCCCAAGATAGGCCATCCCAATTGCCCAGCCCAGAATACTGCCTTTATGCTGACGCCAAGCAAAGGCCATTGGAGAAATGAGATGTGGAGAAGCGTTAGCCGGACCTTCTTTTTGGATGATAAGCCCGACACCCATATCACGGCGACCAAGCAGCATATAGGAAATCATCATCGGCAGAGCAGAAAGCACTATAAAAATTAATAATGGCCAAGCAAGATTTCCCCCAAAGGGAAGGGTGATACGGAACCATGATTCGGGAGCAAGCCATGCCCACCCTGTGCTTCCACCTCCCATATTATTTGTAACCATAGCTACCATGGTTAATCCATATATGCCAAATACAGCTCCTCTTGCACTGCCACTATGGGAAAAAATTTGTGCACATAATCCGCCGATTCCAGCAAACATAAATCCAGAAGCGGCAAGAGTCAGTCCAGCCAGCAGAGAACCGCTCCCTGCAAAGCCGATTCCCATAAAATATACAGCAGTCAATAAGCCCGCCAGAAAACTTCCTCCACAGGAAAGGATCAGGGCTGCCGATAGATTGGCGTATCTTCCTACTGGTCTTCCAAGGATCAATTCATTTCTTCCGGATGTTTCCTCCGTACGGGTATGTCGAATCATAGTAAATGCTGCTCCAATCATAACTGTTATGGAAGCCTGCAGCAGACCACGCCAAAGGATGGCTCCTTCTATGCTTAATGGAACAACAGGTCCAAGCAAAGCAGAGGTAAGAGGACTTTCAGATAGTTCAGTAATAAATATCTTCCAATCTGCCATCCCTTTCACAAAAGACACCTGCCCGACAATCACCATCAAGGCCAGCGATATCCATATAGGCAGAATAATTCTGTCTCGTCGCAGATAAAGCCTAAGTAGCTTGGCGGTACCTATAAAATCACTTTGTTTCATCTTAAAGCACCTCCCGAATATCTTGACCATAATGACGCATAAACAGTTCTTCTAAAGTGGGCGGTTCCGCTGTAAGAGACTTAATACCCATAGGAGCAAGCTTACTCATCACTGTCTCTATGGCACTGGCATCCACTGAAAAGAGCCACTTCTCTTCTTTTCGTGCTATATCGTGAACCCCTTGCAGTTGATTTAAATTTGTAGGGTTGGAAAGCTCCACGGTGATAGTTGTACGTGTTAAATGCCTCAGTTCTTCAAGGGTACCAGATTCAACAATTTTCCCCTGTCGGATTATGCCAACTCGGTCACAAAGCAATTCTACTTCTGCAAGAATATGACTGGATAGAAAAACAGTTTTTCCCTGTTTCTTTAATTCTAAGATATATCTCTGAAAAATCTGCTCCATTAATGGATCAAGTCCACTGGTAGGCTCGTCTAAAATCAGCAACTCCGCGTCAGAAGCAAATGCTGAAATCAGTGCCACCTTCTGACGATTCCCTTTAGAGTAGCTACGGCATTTTTTCTTTGTGTCAAGCTGAAACATATCCACTAGTTCCCTGCGACGTGAAGGATTGATTTGACCATGCAAACGACCTAAGAAATCAATTACCTCACCTCCGGTTAAGTTTGGCCATAATGTCACATCTCCAGGCACATAGGTAAGTCTCTTATGAAGAGCAACGGCATCCTGCCAAGGGTCACCGCCCAGCAACTTTGCTTCTCCTCCATTTTTACGAAGCATTCCTAAAAGGATGCGGATGGTTGTTGATTTTCCTGATCCATTTGGTCCAATAAATCCATAGACCTCCCCTTGTTTCACAGTCAAGTCAACTCCACATAAAGCCTCCTGTTTGCCATAAAATTTAGTAAGTTTTCTTGTTTCAATTACATTCATCATAATGCCCTCCTTACAATTTATAATAAGTTTTTCGAAGCTCATCTAAATAGCCATCAAACTCTGTGCGTATTTTATCAAAATCAAACTCTTTGATATCCAAGCTTTTAAATTGCTCCAGTATTTGATCTGCGTATCCGCTTACTGCCCAGAAAATCAATTGCTTTGCCTTCTCTATGTCTAACCCGCTTCGAAATCCGGATGTATCAATATCTCCATAAAACCGCTCAAAGCTGCTGGCTTCAACCATTTTACGCCTTTTCTCAACCTCCTCCTTCACCACCTCAGAATCGGTAAACACCGCAACTCTTATAAAATCAAAAATCCAAGGATATTTTTTTAGCAGTTGAATCTTAAGTAAGCAAGTCTGTCGCAGACGCTCAAAAATATCCTTCTCATGCAAATTTATTTGGTCAAAATACTCTTGATTCACAATGTCCAGACAATAGTCATAAAGAAAGATAAAAAAATCTTTTTTATTGTTGACATAGTGAAACATCAAAGGCTTTGAGATACCTGATTCCTTAGCAATTACATTGGTTGATGCATCATCAAATCCTTTGCTGGCAAACTCTCTTAGAGCAGCATTCAAAATTATATTTCTTCTTATGGGCTCTAAGTTTAAAAATTTAGTGAACATAGTCATCACCTTTCATAGTCTACTTATCATATATTTCATTTACCTGTTAGGTAAATATGTAATTATTATAGCACCGTTTACCTAATAGGTCAATAGTAAGTATTAGAGTATTTTTTAGCTGTTAGGGTTAATGGTGCTTTGTGAAGTCGAAATATAAATAAGAGGCGAAGCCTATTGATCATAAGTTGACCGAAGACTTCGCCTCTTTGGGTTTCTATATTTAGTTTATGGTTTATATAAAATAAAAGCACCAAGTTTTTATATCTTAGTGCGTTATACATTATGTTGATATTATCATATTTTTATTATGGCAAATTAAAATTAATCATAACTCTGAATCGATATTTATTTGGCTCTCGATGAATGTTTTTGAAATGAGCATAGCTTGAATTATGTGTTGAAAGCGATTAAATTGTGAGCTTCCTTTTTCATATTTACTTTGAGCTTTTTTAGTTTTATTAATGATTGAAACTATAGGAGGTAGTGCCTCTCTCAAATCTTTCCTTGTATAATTTGTTGTTTTATCCCATGGTAGAAGAGACTTAGAAATATAGAGTGCTTTAATTCTATTTCTTAGGAGCGAATGTTGAGATGTCCCTTCTGAAAACTTAAGTTGCACTTTTTCACAATTAATAATGGTAGAAGATAGTAAGGATATTGCTTTTTCTAATTCTGCTTTACTGAATTCCATCATTATCCCACCTGTTCAAATTATAATTTATCTATCTACCTTTCATCTGTAACAATATGTTCTACGTAACTCTGTATATTTGATAGTTTATCAATAAAAAAGGTAGGAAATGCCTTGTACTTTGATAAGTTATTTATTGGTAGTCAATGCATATACTCTTTAAAATCGCCTGAATAACTATTACTATTAAGTTTTTGTGTTCCCCTTGGCTTCATCAAAAAGTAAAAAGCAATTTCATGGCAATTATAACCTTCAAGATTACCACTAAAAAAATTCTCATGAATAAATGCTAACCTATCAATTTCATAGTGCATCCCTGTTTCTTCATATACCTCTCTCACAACAGCTTCTTCAGCCTTTCCACCAATTTGAACGCCTCCTCCAACTCGATAGTAATAATCATCCCTATCGTTTTTAGCAAATAATACACTTCCGTTTTCAATAATTATTGCTGTTGCTTTATATCCGAACCATCCATTGTCTTTGGTGAAGCCACAATCATACTTCATTTTTATCCCCCTCATAAATTCCTGTTTACCTTTTTGATTTTAAACAATACTTAAGTCACAGTATCAATAATATTCATTATCATAAGAGCTAATCCATACTTAGTTTTTCAATAGCTTGTTTTTCATTTGGCAAAAATAATATATCTTTTCCTTTATTACATTCATAAATAAAATCTTTCAAACTCTTGCTTGTATATATAGTAAAATCTCCTATGATTGCTATTTTCTTTCGATAATTTATAAATTTTTGTAATATCTCTCCTGCTATCTTGGTGCTTAGATCAAAAAACTCTTCACATATTGATGATTTATTTATAATCATACGACTACATCCTGTTTCATAATCTACTGTAGCAAAAAAATCCAGTGCTGATTGCACATCTGTTATCAGTATATCTTCACTATTTACAATCGCAATTTCAATATTACTCTCTTTAATTACGCTTATTTGCATATTATATTAACCCTCCTTATCCACATATTATTTCTACCTAAAAATATACTTATATTACTTATCTATCTATTACTTCATATCTCTAACCTTACTTTCTCATTTTTATTCTATAATTACTCCTTTTATCAAATGTCATCTATAAATCACCCCAAAAACAAGGGTCAAAAAACGGTGTTTTTTCATCGATTTTCGACCAAAATTCCATCCTCAAACCACTATATGTTGTGGTCAAATCACATTACCCCTCCCTTGAACCACAATACGTCATCAGAATTATACTCTCAACGTGAGGCGTATGTGGAAACATATCCATACATTTTACTTTTTTAACTTCATAACCAAAGCTTTCAAATTCTTTTAAATCTTCTACTAAGGATGTTGGTTTACAAGAAACATATACTATACGTTTAGAGTCAAATGCTACTATTTTTTCTATAGCAGATTTATGAACTCCTACTCTTGGTGGATCTAATATAATTAAGTCTGGTTTTATATTTATATTATCTATTTCTTTTAAAACATCCCCTGCTATAAACTCACAATTATCTAAATTGTTTAACTTAGCATTGTCACGAGCTTTTTCTACTGCTTCTTCTACTATTTCTATTCCTATTACTTTGTTAGCTACTGGAGCCATTATTTGAGCTATTGTTCCCGTTCCACAATATAAGTCGAATACTGTTTTATCTTTTGTATCTCCTGCATATTCTCTAGCTATTTCGTATAATTTTTCTGCTCCAGATGAATTTGTCTGGAAAAATGAAAAAGGAGATATATTAAACTCAAGTCCTAGTAATCTTTCAGTTATAAAATTTTCGCCATATAATGTAATAGTTTCATCACTTTGCACTACATCTCCTAAATTATCATTTAGTGTATGAAGAATACCTTTTAATTTACCTATATAATCAATATTTTTTAATCTATCTACTAAATCATCTAATTCTAATTCTTGCTGTGTGCTTGTTACAAGGTTTATTAATATTTCACCTGTAATTTCTGCTTTTCTTATTACTAAATGTCTAAGTACTCCTTCATGCTTTCTCTTATGATAAAAAGGCACTTTCTTTTCTCTAAAATATTCTAAAACTACATTAAGTATATTTGTAAAATCATCATCTACTATCTCACAATATGGAACAGACAATATTTCATAAAATTTGCCTTTTTGATGCATTCCTAATGTAAGTGGACCATCTTTATATTCATCTCCAAATGTAAATTCCATTTTATTTCTATATCTCCATACATTTGGACTTTTTTCTATTCCTTCAAATTCAAATTCTTCAATCCCTGCTTTATGGAATAAATCTAATACTTGATTCTTTTTCATTTCTAATTGATCATTATATGTTAAGTTCTGATAACTACATCCTCCACAATCCCAAAAATGAACACATTGAGGTTTTATTTCTCTTTTCGACCTTTCTATTACTTCAATTAGATTTGCATCTATTTTATTTTTTCTATTTTTCTTAGTTCTAACTTTTACTATTTGTCCTGATGTAGCACCTTTTACTACAACTTTTTTATCATTATATGTTCCTATGCCTTTATTAGGAAACTCAGTTTTTTCTATTTTAACTTGAAATTCTTTTTTCTTTTTTGCCATATCATTTTTCACCTCTCAACTTTCTATTATAAGTATAATATATTATTTGCTTAAAACAAAGAAAAAATAAACAAAAAAATAAACTCTCTTATGAGAGTTCAAGCATAAATTATCTTAAAGTATTAGGAATTTCAAAATCACCTTGTAGATACTTTATTGCTATAACTTTATTTTCTTTTACATAAAATTCATCACTCAATCCATCTACTATTTTGAGACCTCGTCCACCAGTATTTAAGCTCAAAGGATCGTATTCTTCTCTATTATATATAAATCCTTCACCTTCATCTTTTACTTCTATTCTTAAATGTTTATCTGATATTTCTATTAGTAAGTCTACAAGCTTTTCTTTTTCTTTTCTATTCCCGTGATGTACTCCATTACAAATTAATTCATCTAATATAAGTCTTGCTTCAAATAATAATGAGTCATCTTTAATTATTGATTGTAAATTGGATTGAATATTCATAAGATCATTTTTTATAGCGATTAAATCGCTTACTAAAGATCTTTCAATTGTATAACTCAATGTCATCACACCATTCTATTATGATTATTTTTCTTTCTATAATTTAATTACCCTTTTTAAATATGAATAATCTTTAATTAACTTGTTTTTTGTTTTTAATATTAGTATAATATAGTTGTAATTCAAATGTTTAAAACATTTGAATTGTGGGTAACATTTAATTAGTTACATAATATTACTATATATAGGAAGGGGTTTTGAAGATGAAAAAGTATGTATGTATACCATGTGGTTGGGTTTATGATCCTGCAGAAGGAGATCCAGATGGAGGAATTGAGCCAGGTACTGCTTTCGAAGACATTCCAGAAGATTGGGTTTGTCCAGTTTGTGGCGCTACTAAAGATATGTTTGAACTAGAAGAATAAGATTATAAAGGCTTCCTAATTAGGAAGCCTTTTTTTATGTGTTTAACACTTTTTTTATTGTACTCCATACTTTATCTTTATTCAACTTCTTTGTAGCAGAAAAAGGTATTACTAGACTTCTATCTTTTATTCCTAATTCTTTACATATAACAGATATTTGTTTTGATCTTTGATTATTTGATAATTTATCTGCTTTTGTAGCTACTATTATTCCTTTAAATCCTATTGACTTTATCCAATCATACATCATCTTATCATGCTCACCAGGACTATGTCTTATATCAAGTAACAAGATAACTTCTTTTAGAGATCTTCTTTCTGTAAGATATCTATTTATCATATCTCCCCATTTCTCTCTTTCTTTTCTCGATACTCTTGCATATCCATAGCCAGGTAAATCCACAAATCTAAAATCATCATTTATATTATAAAAATTTAATGTTTGTGTTTTTCCAGGCTGACCACTTGTCCGTGCTAAATTTTTTCTGTTTATAAGTGTATTTATAAGGGAAGATTTCCCCACATTAGATCTACCTGCCAAAGCTATTTCAGGCGAATCTTCTGGGGGATATTGAGATGGTTTTACTGCTGTTATTATTATTTCAGCTTTTTTAATTATCATCTTTTTTCTCCTCTACTAATGCATGTTCTAATACCTCATCCATAGTTTTAACAAATACAAAGTCTATATTTTTCTTTACTTTGTCAGGTACTTCATCAAAATCCTTTTTGTTATCCCATGGCAATAATACTTTTTTAATACCTAATCTATTTGCAGCAAGAACCTTTTCTTTTACTCCTCCTATAGGAAGAACTCTACCTCTTAATGTTATCTCTCCTGTCATAGCCACATCACCATTTACAGGCACATTAGATAGTGCAGAAATAACTGCTGTTGCCATTGTTATACCAGCTGATGGTCCATCTTTAGGTATAGCTCCTTCTGGAACATGTATATGAATATCTCTATTACTATGGAATTTTTGATCAATCTCTAATTCTTTTGTTTTAGATCTAATATAACTTATACCAGCCATAGCAGATTCTTTCATAACATCTCCAAGCTTTCCTGTAAGCTGAAGTTTACCCTTTCCTGGCATTGGAGTTACTTCTATTGATAATGTCTCTCCTCCAACTGCTGTCCAAGCAAGTCCAGTAGCTATTCCTATTTGATCATTTCTTTTAGTTTCATTTCTTCTATATTTTGGTGTACCTAAATATTTAGAAAGTGTTTTTTTATTTACCTTTACAGATTTTATTTTTTCTTCCACTATTCTTTTAGCAGCTTTTCTCATTACATTTGCTATATTTCTATCTAGCTCTCTAACTCCTGCTTCTCTTGTATAGTCTTCTATTATAGAAGCTAAGGTATTATCTGATATTGATATATTTTTTTCTGTTAATCCATGCTCTTTTCTTTGTTTAGATACTAAATATTTCTTTGCTATTTCAATTTTTTCATCTTCAGTATATCCTGAAATTCTAATTACTTCCATTCTATCTAATAACGGTCTTGGTATTGTATTAAGTGAATTAGCTGTTGTTAAAAATAAAACTTTAGATAGATCAAATGGAACCTCTAGAAAATTATCAGTGAATGTATTATTTTGCTCAGGATCTAATACTTCTAATAAAGCTGATGCAGGATCTCCTCTGAAATCACTGTTTAACTTGTCAATTTCATCAAATAAAAATACTGGGTTTTTTGAACCTGATTTTTTTATAGAAGATATAATTCTACCAGGTATTGCACCAACATAAGTTCTTCTATGACCTCTTATTTCAGCTTCATCTCTTACTCCACCTAAACTCATTCTTACAAACTTTCTATTCATTGCTCTTGCTATAGATTTTGCTATGGAAGTTTTTCCAACTCCAGGAGGTCCTACAAGACAAAGAATAGGTCCTTTCATATTTTTAGCAAGTTTTCTTATAGCTAAATATTCTAGTATTCTTTCTTTAACATCTTTTAACCCATAATGATCATCATCTAATATTTTTCTGGATTTTTTAATATCTAACTTATCTTTAGTTTGAATATCCCAAGGAAGTTCTATTATCCATTCTAAATAATTTCTTATAACACCTGTTTCTGCTGAAGAAGGTGATAATCTTCTTAGCCTTTCAGCTTCTTTTATTGATTTTTCTTTTACCTCTTCTGGCATATTTATCTTTTCTATTTTTTCTATATAATCATCTACTTCTGCATCTAGTCCTTCTTCTTGACCAAGCTCTTTTTGGATTGCTTTAATTTGCTCTTTAAGGTAGTATTCCTTCTGAACTTTATTTATTTGATCTTTTACTCTAGAGTTTATTTCTTCTTCTATTTCTAACACTTCTATTTCTTCTTCTAGCATTATATGAAGTACCTCTAGACGTTTATATGGATTAAATGCTTCTAGTACTTTTTGCTTATCTTCTGGATTTAATTGAATATAGGAAGAAATTACATCTGCAAGTCTCCCTGGCTCTGTTATCTCAGAAATTGAAACTAATATTTCAGAAGATAAATTATCTGATGCCTTAACATATTCCTCAAAATTATCCATTACAAGTCTCATCATAGCTTTCATTTCTTTGTCTGATTGTATTTCAGATTCATATACTAATTCTTCAACTTCAACTTCGAAAAATGGATCATCTTGTAACACTTTTCTTACCTTTGCTCTATTTATACCTTCTACTAAAACTCTAATAGTATCTCCTGGAAGTTTGAGCATTTGTTTTATTTTACAAATTGTACCTACCTCGTAAAAATCATCTTCTGTAGGCATATCAATTTTTGCTTCTTTTTGTGAAGTCAAAAATACTAATGAATCATTTACCATTGCCTCTTCCAGAGCATTTACCGACTTATCTCTTCCTACATCAAAATGTATTACCATATAAGGAAATATTGAAAGTCCCCTAAGTGGTATAAGTGGTATTGTTCTTTTGTTTGATTTCGCTTTATATTTATCCACCCTAATCTCTCCTTTAAATCTTTTTATTATAAATCATAACTGGGTAGAATTTTAATACTGATGTTAAAATTCAAGTAATACTATTATATTAATAAAAACACCTTACTGCAATAGTATATCCTAAAAATGATCTTTATTAAAGTATTACCCTAATTAATATTAAAATATCAAAAGCCGAGGGAAAACCCTCGGCATCTGTTTTAAGAAGCATTTTCTTCTTTATCATCTTCATCGTTTTTTCTTTTTTCTGATAAAACTAATGTAGGTTCTGAATTTTTATCTATAGAATCTTTAGTTATCAGACATTTTTCTATATCATCTCTAGATGGTATATCATACATTATATCTAACATAATCTCTTCTAATATACCTCTAAGACCTCTAGCACCTGTTTTTCTTTCAATAGCTTTTTTAGCTATGAGTTTTAATGCATCTTCTTCAAATTCTAAATCAACATTATCAATATTAAATAATTCTTTATATTGTTTCACAAGAGCATTTTTAGGTTTAGTGAGTATTTCAACTAAAGCTTCTTCATCAAGTTGACTTAATGATACTATAACAGGAAGTCTTCCTACAAATTCAGGGATTAATCCATATCTTAACAAATCTTCAGGTTGAATAAGCTTTAACATTTCTCCCATATCTTTAATTTCTTTACTTTGAATGTCAGCTCCAAAGCCCATTGCTTTCTTGCCTACTCTTTGTTGTATTACTTTATCTATACCATCAAAAGCTCCTCCTACAATAAATAATACATTAGTAGTATCTATTTGTATAAACTCTTGATGTGGATGCTTTCTTCCACCTTGTGGTGGAACACTAGCAGTTGTTCCTTCTAATATCTTAAGAAGTGCTTGTTGGACTCCTTCACCACTTACATCTCTTGTTATAGATGGATTATCAGATTTTCTTGCAATCTTATCTATTTCATCTATATATATAATACCTTTTTCAGCTTTTTCTACATCATAATCTGCTGCTTGAATAAGTTTTAGAAGAATGTTTTCAACATCCTCTCCTACATATCCAGCTTCAGTTAAGCTTGTAGCATCAGCTATGGCAAAAGGTACTTTTAATATTCTTGCTAATGTTTGAGCAAGTAATGTTTTACCAGAACCTGTAGGTCCAAGCATTAAAATATTACTCTTTTGAAGTTCTATATCATTATTAGTCTTTCTATTTATCCTTTTATAATGATTATATACTGCCACAGCTAAAGATCTTTTTGCTCTATCTTGTTTTATTACATAATCATCTAATATTTCATTTATTTCTGATGGCTTTGGTAACTCATTCATGTCAAAGTCCATATTCTCATCAAATTCTTCTTCAATTATTTCTTGACATAACTCTATACACTCATCACAAATATATACATTAGGTCCTGCAATAAGTCTTCTTACTTGTTCTTGAGACTTGCCACAAAATGAGCATTTAAGTTCTTTATCTTCAAACCTTGCCATTAAGACACCTCTTTTCAATTATTTCGCAGAACTTATGACCTCATCAATTAAACCATATTCTTTCGCCTCATCAGCAGTCATGAAATTATCCCTATCTGTGTCTTTTGATATTCTTTCTAAATCTTGACCTGTTCTGTCGGATAAAATCTTATTTAATTTATCTCTCATTTTCAAGATTCTTTCTGCATGTATCTTGATATCTGCTGCTTGACCTTGTGTTCCACCTAATGGCTGATGAATCATAACTTCAGAATTAGGTAATGCATATCTTTTGCCTTGCGCACCTGCCGCAAGTAAAAATGCACCCATGCTTGCACACATACCAACACATATAGTTGATACATCAGGCTTAATATATTGCATTGTATCATAAATTGCAAATCCAGATGTAATAGATCCTCCTGGACTATTAATATAAAGTTGAATGTCCTTATCAGGATCTTCTGCCTCTAAAAATAATAATTGTGCTACTACTAAACTTGCTGTTACATCATTAATTTGATCGCTTATAAATATTATTCTTTCTTTTAATAATCTAGAATAAATATCATAAGATCTTTCTCCTCTATTTGTTTGTTCTACAACCATTGGTACTAATGCCATAAACAAATCCCTCCCGGTACAATTATATATTCATTTTAAACTAGTTTAGCATTATCTACTAAAAACTCAATAGTCTTAGTTTTAATTATACCCATCTTGATTGATTCTAAATCTTCATCTCTCAAGTTCTTTTTAAATTTGTCTACATCTTGTTTGTATTGCTCTGCATACTTTTCTAATTCTTTATCTACATCTTCATCAGAAGCTTCAATATTTTCTTTTTTGCCTATAGCTTCTAATACAAGATCACTTTCAACTAGCTTTTCTGCATTTGGTTTTAACTGCTCTTTTAAATCTTCTATTTTAGAATTTGTAAGTTCTAAATACTTCTCTAAATCAAGACCTTGATATCTTAATTTATAGTCAAGATTTTTTATTTCTTCATCAGTTTGTGAATCTATCATTACTTCAGGTATGTCAACCTTTGAATTTTCCATAACTTTTTCTATTACACTATTTTGTAATTCTGCTTCTTCTTTATCTTTTGCTTCTTTTTCTAGTTTAGCTTTAATATCTTCTTTTAATTCATCTAATGTATCAAACTCACTTACATCTTTTGCAAATTCGTCATCTAATTCAGGTAATTCCTTTTCTTTAACTTCATGAATTTTTACATCAAATTTTGCTTTTTTGCCTTTTAATTCTTCAGCTTGATAGTCTTCTGGGAATTCTACATTCACTTCTACATCTTCACCAGTATTTTTACCTACTAATTGCTCTTCAAAGCCTGGAATAAATTGACCTGAACCAATTTCTAATGTTTGATTCTCAGCTGTTCCACCTTCAAATTTTTCTCCATCTACTGATCCTGAGTAATCAATTACTACAGTATCTCCTTCTTTAACTTCTCTATCTTCTACTGCTACAAGTCTAGCATTTCTGTCTTGCATAGTTTTTAATTCATTTTCTACATCTTCATCTGTTACATTATACTCATTTTTTTCAACTTCTATACCCTTGTATTCACCTAACTCAACTTCAGGTTTAACAGTCACTTCTGCTGTAAATATTACTGGCTTTCCTTTTTCTAATTCAGAAATATCAATATCTGGTCTATCCACTGGCTCTATGTTGTTTTCATCTATAGCATTACTATATGCTTCAGGAAGTACTATGTTTATTGCATCTTCAAAAAAAACACCTTCACCATATCTTGATTCAATTATTTTTCTTGGTGCCTTCCCTTTTCTAAAACCTGATATATTAAATTTAGATCTGTTTTGTAAATATGCCTTTTGAACTGCTTTATCAAATTCATTATACTCTACTTGAAACTTTAAAGTTACTTTGTTGTTTTCTTTTTTTTCTACAGTTGAACTCATTTATTCTTTTCCTCCTTAAAATCGTAAATCTATTTAACCTTTTTAAAACCATGATAGAGTTAATTATATCATAATAGATGCGTTACAAAAAGGTTTAAATGTAACTTTATCCCTACATACTAAAAAAACCCATGGATCTACCATCGGTTTTAGCATTTTGTCAATGGTGCGGGAGAAGGGACTCGAACCCCCACGTCAATGACACTAGATCCTAAGTCTAGCGCGTCTGCCAAATTCCGCCACTCCCGCATAAATATAATAAACTCTTCTTCAACAGACTTTATTATATTATTTATCTTTTAAAATGTCAATAGAATAAAAAATAAAAAAATATTCAAAAAATTTTTATTTTTATGTTTAATATTCATATTTTAAGGTATATATATAATACTATTAATAGAAGGGGATGATTCCACCAAAGTAAAAAAGTATTAAATTCATTTAATTTACAAATCTCTAAATATTATCATCAAAGTAATTGTCTAAACGATTATAATAATTTCTTAAATATGTAACAGCAAAGTTTAAGAAATATTATCAAATCAGTTAATATGACAAACTTAATGATAATATAAAAAATGAGAAAAGTAATATATTAAAACTTTAAGGTTATTGTATTTAAAGTAATTGTAATACTTAACTTGTATAGGTTAAGTCGATAAACAAACTTTAAAATGATAGACTTTAAAGAAAATATCTAAAAGTAGTAGTATTTAAATAGTAGTATTAAAGAAAATAAAAAAGTAAATAGTAGTATTATTTAAGTAGTAGTATCGGGTATTTAAAAAGAAAGGAATGATTCCCCCAAAAATTAATAGTGTTACATTATAGAAAAGAACATCTCAAGAATTTATAAGAGATGTTCTTTTCTTTATGTTTTTAAAAATATAATATGTTATAATCAAATTAATAAAACAAATGGGGGTATCTTTATGAGTGAAAACTATAAATTTAATCAAAATGAAAAATGTGAATATTTCCCTTGCCATAAAGTAAAAAATGTTAAAGAATTTAATTGTCTTTTTTGCTATTGTCCTTTATACGCATTGAAGGATAAATGTGGTGGGAATTTTAAATATAATAATGGAATAAAAGATTGTAGTGATTGTACTATTACTCATAGTAAACATGGATATGATCATGTAATGAGTAAAATAGGTAAAATAATAGAGATCGGAAGTAAAATAGATTAGGGTAATCCTAATCTATTTTATATTTAAATGTAAAAGATTACTGAATAGTACAATAATAATCTATTAGTAAAAATATCAATATTTCAGTATAATAAAGGGTATATATGTTAGATGTTAATAATAATGTATGATCGGAGGCAACTATGGAATATAAATCTTATCAAGAAAACTTATTAAGATATTTATTATACATACCTAAAAAAGATTTAAAAAATACTATATCTAGAATTCATCCTGAAGATATATTAGATGCATTAAGACTTTATGACGGAAATAAAAAGAAAATACTTTTAAAAATCCCTGAAGAAGTGCTTGTTAATATTATAGATCAAGCTGAAGATGAGGAAAAATATGAACTATTATCATTAATGCCTGAGAAAAACCAAAAACATATAATTGAAGAAATGTCATCTGATGAATTAACTGACCTTCTAGGCTCAATATCAAATGAAGAAGCAAATAGAATAATATATAATATGGACATTGATGATGCAGAAGAAATAAGAGAGTTACTTAGCTATGAATCTGATACTGCTGGTGGTATAATGGCTACTGAATTCATAGCTATAAGAGAAGAAATGACAGTTTCAGATACTTTAAAGTATTTACAAAAAGAAGCTCCTAATGCTGAAACTGCATATTATTTATATGTATTAAATGATGAAGAAAAATTAAGAGGTATTGTCCCTCTCAGGGATTTAGTTATAAGAAACTTTGATGTACTTATAAAAGATATTATGAATGAAAATGTTATAAAAATACCATGGGATATGGACCAAGAGGAAGTAGGAAATATATTTGAAAAATATGGATTCTTATCCATACCCGTAGTAGATAATTCTGAAAAAATGTTAGGAATTATAACTGCTGATGATATTTTTGAAATAATGAAAGAAGAATATACTGAAGATATGTACCTTTTAGCAGGTCTTGACGAAGATGAAAAAATAGAAAGAACTATAAGTGAATCAGTAAAAAATAGACTTCCTTGGCTTTTTGTAAATCTCTTAACTGCAATATTAGCTTCAATAACAGTATCTTTATTTGAAAGTACTATTAGTAGAGTAGTTGCTCTTGCTACATTTATGCCAATAGTAGCTGGAATGGGTGGAAATGCTGGAACCCAGACCTTAACCCTAATTGTACGTGGTATTGCAATGGGAGAACTTGAAATAGAAAATACTAAAAAAATATTATTAAAAGAAATTAGTATTGGATTATTAAATGGACTAGCAATTGGATTTACTATAGGAATTATAAGCTTTATTTGGGAAAAGAATATTGTATTTGGTATCGTAATAGCTATATCTATGATATTAAATATGTTAATTGCTGCTATATCAGGATTTAGTATCCCTATTTTACTTAAGAAATTAAACATAGACCCTGCACTTGCTTCATCTGTTTTTGTAACTACAATGACTGATGTATTAGGTTTCTTTTTCTTTTTAGGACTTGCTAGTATTTTTGTTGAATTCCTTTAAATACTTATGATAGAATAGTTAAGTTAGGTTAATTTATGTATGTTTAAGGAGTGAATTTTTTGGATTATATTATATTAGTTTTAGGATTTACTGCACTTATTAAAGGAGCTGATTTTTTTGTAGATGGTGCATCTTCTATCGCAAAAAAATTTGGTCTTCCTTCTATACTCATTGGACTTACAATAGTAGCATTTGGTACTTCTGCACCTGAGGCTGCTGTAAGTATAAAAGCAGTTACTACAGACTCTGATGGTCTTGCAGTGGGAAATATAATAGGTTCAAGTATATTCAATATACTATTAGTTGTAGGAGCAGCTGCAACCATTAAACCAGTTAGAATAAAACTTAAAACAATATTTAAAGAGTTTCCATTTTTACTATTAGCTTCAGGAATGTTATTTGTACTAAGTTATGATAAAGTTTTACAAGGAACAAATGTAAATGAGTTGTCACGAGGAGATGGAATAGTATTACTCTCTATATTTCTAGTATTTATATATTATATAGTAGAAATGGCTGTATTTTCAAAAGAAGATAGCACAGACTTAGTTGAAACAGATGGAATAGAAGAAATAGCCTTATGGAAATCTTTAATATTTACAGGCATTGGACTTTTAGGCATAATATTTGGAGGTAATTTTGTAGTTACTTCAAGTTCTTCTATTGCATTATCTCTAGGTATGAGTGAAACTCTTGTTGGACTTACTATTGTTGCAATTGGTACTTCATTACCAGAGCTTGTTACATCTATAGTTGCAGCATTTAAAGGAGAATCTGATATTGCAATAGGAAATGCAATTGGTTCAAATATGTTTAATATTGTATTTATATTAGGAATAACATCAGTTATTAAACCATTGCCAATTGAAAATAAAGTTTTTTTCGATATATTTTATCTTATAGGTGCAACTATTCTTACCTTTATATTTGCAAGTACTAAGAAACAAACAAGTCGGTATGAAGGGATATTTTTATCTCTAGCATATATTGGCTATATGATATTTATACTAATAAGAAATTAGGACAACTCATATCATTATGATATGAGTTGTCCTAATTTTTATATAAACTTTATATTATTTGTCTTTACTAAATTCTAATATAGCTTTTTCAAAACATTCCATTGGTGGATTTACTATTCCTGCACCAATTTGCCCTACTCCTGCTTCTTTATGAGCTATTCCAGTATTAATTATTGGAAGCGTTGAAGTTTCTATTACTTTTCTAATGTCTATACCTATAGCTGAACCTCTAAAGTTCAATGTAGGAATAGCATAATTAGTATTTTCTGATACTGTTATTGAGTACATTTCTTCACTATAATTTATGGCATCACTAACAGTCCCCCCAACAAATTGAACTATAGGAAGTGCCCCTGCCATTACAAATCCACCTATTCCTGAGGTTTCTGTAATTGTACTATCTCCAATATCAAGTGCTGCATCATCTTCTGTATATCCTGGGAATAAAAGACCTTTAACCATATTTGCTGGTGCTGTAAACCACTTATTACGTCCAAGTCCACTTATTCTTATACCAAATTCTACACCATTTCTTGCCATAGCTGTTACTACAGTAGAATTCTCTATTCCTTCTGCTGCATCTAATGCCACTTTACATGCTGGCATGGAAAGATTTAAGAAATAGTGATTATTATCTTTCATAAATTGTAAAACTCTTTTTATTACATTTCTATCTATATCAGTTTCTAATAAATAAGTAGATATTTCTCTAAAGAACAGACTAGTTGCAGCATTATTTCTATTATGACCTTCATCACCCATTTGTACTGCTTGAGATATTATAGGCTTTAAGTTTATTCCACCATCTACTAATTCTAATGCTTTTTTAAGAGTTGGAGCAAATTCTTTTTCTATCCATTTAAGTCTATCTATTACTTCATCACTAAAGGCACCATATCTTAATACTTTTCCAAGACCTTCATTTATTGTACAATATCCATAATTACCATGAGTTTTATTTTGTATTATATGAACAGGCATAGAAGGAGATATTATTCCTGCCATAGGTCCTACAGCATTATATTCATGTGCTGGTGCAAACTTTATTTTTCCACTTGCAGCAAGTTCTCTTGCTTCTTCTTCATTTTTAGCTTTACCTTCATATATTAAAGCACCTATTACAGCCCCTTGTGCTGGCCCACACATATTCTCCCATTTTATTGGAGGACCTGCATGAAGTATTGTATTAGCATCCATATTTGGTATTACATCCTTAGCTGTACCTACGTCAACCAAGAAAGGATTTGCTTCTTTTATTATATTTACTGCCTTTTCATTAGCTTCATTTATTTCTTTATCTAATTTTTCAAGTTTATCTAAAGCTTCAATTAATTCCTTATTCCCGCCAGCAGGTGGTTCCCAATCTACTTGTACTACATCTCTATCTTGAAGTTCTAAATCATTTTTAAACTTAGAAGTTCCTACATTTATTACTTTTAAATCTTTTCCAAAAATATTACTTATTTGACTCATATTTATACCTCCTTAAGCTAAAATTTCTGCAACTGTATTTGCTGCCTCAACATTACTATGAGCTACTATTACTCCTGCATCTTTTAACATCTTAGTTTGTTTATCTAAATTTTGTTTGTCTTTATCCGTTCCACAAATATATGCTACAAATATAACTTCTCTATTATTATCTTTTGCTATTTGTTTTGCTTCTTCTATAGCAGGTAAAGTTGCACCTACTGGATCTTCATGAGAACCATAACCTAATTCAAAATCTAATAATATAACTCCTACACTTTCATCTTTTACTTCTTTTTTAATTTTACTTAATCTTATAGTAGGATCTATCATAGGATGAGGTCTACCTTGCGTAAATTCATCTTCACCTAAATCTAATAATACATTACCTAAATAATCTTCTACATTCTCTAATTTTTCTTCATCACCTTTTGCTACATTACTTTTTATTCCATCTAATTTGTCTCTTAAAATAGCTAAAGTCTCTGCACAAAGAGTTCCACCACCATATAACCCTCTTACATATTTTTGACTGTCTTTTAATTTTTCTTTTGCATCTATAATTTGTTGTTTTAATTCATTACTGTTTTCATTTGTATCTACATTTTTGTTCTTATTTGATAGTGCTACTGCTTTTTTAGCTGTATCATATAGATTATATCCAAAAATAGCTCCTACTTTTTCTACTTCTTTACTATCACCTTCAATAAATGATACTACTACAGGAGTGTCTATTTCTGATACCCTCTCTAAAATCTTCTTTTCTACAGATTTTGCTGGTGGTTTAGAAATAAGCACTATTACATCAGTAGAATTATCTTTTTCCAATGCATTTATTGATTCGAGCATCATTATTCCACCAACTTCTTCTTTTAAATCACGTCCACCAGTACCTATGGCTTGAGAAATCCCTCCACCTAATCTATCTATTTGTACCATTACTTCTTGAAGGCCTGTACCTGAGGCAGCTACAAGTCCAATATTCCCTTCGTTAACCTTATTTGCAAAACATAATCCAGTATTATTTATACTAGCTGTACCACAGTCTGGCCCCATAACTAATAATCCTTTGTCACGTGCCTTCTCTTTAAGTCTTACTTCATCTTCTATTGATACATTATCACTAAATAACATTACATGTAGATTATTATCTAATGCCTTATCTACTTCTCTTGCTGCATATTCTCCTGGTACAGAAATTACAACCATATTTGCTTGTTCCATTCTATTTACAGCATCTGATATAGTCTTAGGGTTTTTCTTTTCCCTTTCTCCTTCATCAGAACTTTTAGAATTTAACAATTCATCTACTTTTTCGTAAGCTTTTTCATAATTTTCTTGGTTGTCTGCCTTTATTGCAATTATAAGGTCACTACTTTTTGCATTCATTGATTCTTCTGTATCTAACCCTACATTTTGTAATAATTCTTTATTCATATCTGTACCCATTGATATAACTGCATCTTCTATACCTTCTAAATCTGTAATCTTACTAGATAGACTCATAAGAGTTACAGAATCATAATATGAATTTTGTCTAATAACTGTATTTGATACCATTTAAAATTCCTCCATTTCATTTTCATCAATTGTAAATAAAAATCCTAATACTACGCCTATACTCATATCTGTTCCAGAAGAAGATCCTATAGTTAAAAGATTTTTAAAAGATTTCAAATATTTATCACTATTGTTATATAAAAATGAATATATAAAATCATTTAAATATTCCCTAAACTTTTCTTGAGTTGCTGCTTTTAACATTGCTCTACTTACATCAGTTGTAGATTTTGTATCTAAAGGTATTAAATCCTTTATTTTATGAAATAAATCATTATTCTTATTAAATATGGTTATAGCTGCCATAAATCCTGTTAAAAAATCATCTCCAGAAGGAGTAAGGCCCATTCCAAGTCCTATTAATCCTCTAATATCTGTCTCTTGGATATTATCTTGTTTAATTTTCATATAAAAATCATCTATTTTTTTAGAAAGTTCCCTTTCTATTAAACTATCTGAATTATTTTCTATACCTAAAAAGTTTTTTAAATAATAATATTTACATCCACCACTACTGCCCATGCTTTGTATCATCATATTAAAAATACCTATATTTTTCTTTATATATTCAGTAGAAAAGCTTTGTATTTTTTCTCTTTCTACATTCCATAATTCTGCACTAGATAAATCAATTTCTATATTTCCTATAAATAAATTATCTTTATTTTTAATTATATTTTGATCTTCAAATACTATATCTTTAAAACTACCATTATAATCTACTTTTAAAGTATATGGTGCATTATCTGTTTTATTATTTGAAATTGTATAAAGCGTACCATTATCAGATTGAATATTTACTACTTTGTCAAATATACTATGAATATCACCTTGAATATTTTTTTCCTTTAAAAAATATTGGAAGTCTCTATCTAAATATAATCCTTTAATTTTATTAGTGCTCATTTATACCTCACCTTTAATTTCATCTTTTGGTAACACAATATTTAATACTATTGCAATTATTGATGCAGGAACAACTCCTGAAGTTAAAAATAATTGAATATTTGTTGAAAATTGAGAAGTAACTTCTGGAACTAGATTAAGCCCTACACCTACACCTATAGAGATAGCAATTATCAATAAATTTCTACTAGTAAATCTAATATTTTTAAGTAAAGTAAGTCCAGAAACCATTACCATAGAAAACATTGCAATTGTTCCACCACCTAGTACAGCTTCTGGCATTATTGAAATAATCGCTGCAAACTTTGGAAGTAGTGCTAATATTAATAGTATAATTGCTCCTATCTTTACCACATATCTACTAAATACTCCAGTCAAATTTACTACGCCAATATTTTGAGTATATGATGTGTTTGGAAAAGCATTAAAAAATGAAGCAATTGCACTTGCTACTCCATCTGCTAAAACTCCACCTTTTACTTCTTCTGGAGTAGCATCTCTACCCTCAGATGCACTAGTAAGAGCAGATATATCTCCAATAGTTTCTATTGAAGTAGCTATATACATAAATACCATTGCTATTATAGCAGAAGGTTCAAACACCCATTTATATGCTAGAGGTCTTGGAAATGATACCCAAGATGCTTCTAAAACCGGTGTGAAATCAATTAAATTCATAAAAATAGATAAAATATAACCTACTACAAGCCCTATTAATACAGATGAAGATTTTGTAAATTTACTACCAAACTGATTAAATATAATTATAGTAATTAATACAGTAGTAGATATAAATAAATTTTTGAAACTACCTATGTCTCCATTTCCTCCTGCAGCTTGTTTTATACCAACAGGAATGAGAGTCATCCCTATACTCAAAACTACAATACCAGAAACTAATGGAGTAAAAATTTTTTTGAGTTTATCTAAATTTAAAGCTATAAAAATTTCAAATAATCCCCCAATAAGACTTGCACCAAGTACTGCTTCTATACCAAATTGTGTTCCTATTGCTAAAACTGTTGCAATAAAAGCATTGCTTGTTCCCATTACAATAGGTAAACCTGAACCTATTTTACCCTTTTTACTTATCTGAATGAAAGTAGATATTCCAGCCATAAATAAGGCGCATTGTATTAAAAAAGTAGTTTCCTTTGAATTTAATCCTAATGCATTTGATAACAATAATGGGACTGTAATATTTGATGCAAACATAGCTAATATATGTTGAAATGCCAAAGGAATACTTTTTGATAACTTAGGTTTATCATTTATACCATAAATAATATTGATTTCTGTTGTATTATTCTCCATTTAAGTTATATCTCCTCATTATTATACTCGTAAATAAAGGGATTAATCTTAATCCCTTTATTTATGGTTTATACAAATATTATAGCAACTATTGTAACTAATATAAATGCAGGTATAACATATTTCACATTTTCCTTTATAACATCCATTATTTCTAAATCAAAACCATCTGCTAAAGCTGCTACATTTATTTGAACCGGACTTATTTGAGTACCAAGTCCAGTAGCTATTGCAACAAATCCCATAGCTTCTGATGGCAATCCTAGTACTGATAATGTTGGTAATATAAGTGTTAATACTCCTGCTGTAAATGCTCCAGAAGGTATTGCTATTAAAAATGCTGCAACCATAGCCATAGGAAGGATTATAGCATCAGGTGCTTTAGATACAAGACCCGCTAATTGTTCAAAAGTTCCAAGTTCACCTATCATGTTTATAAATGATAAGAATATTCCTACAGAAAATAATGTAGTAAGTATAAATTTAGAGCCATCAATTAAAGCTTCACTTGTTTTGTCTATATTAAGTGGTGTACATATTACAGTTAATATTGCTGTAAAAATTACTGCTGTTGCTGGAGTGAATAAAGTTATCCCTATAAGCTCATTCAAATTACTACCAAGTACAACTAATGTTAAAAGTGCTATAGAAGGTATTGCTCTTTTTACTAATATAGATGTTGATACATTTTCTTCTTGTTTTTTATCTTTTCCTTCTCTTACTAAAGAACCTCTTCTATATACTCCATAAACTGCAAGTGCTGCTGCAAGTACAAAAAATACTATTGTATAAGGTAACATTGCATTTGCATGAGCTACAACATCACGTCCTGCACTTTCTGCAGCTATTACTGTTTCTGTTGAAGCTGGAGAAGTAGTAAAACCAACTGCTGTTGCTATTGCCATTCCTGCTATAACTTCTGGAACTGCTCCAAGTGCTATTGCTACAAGTGGTGCTGTAACCATTGTATTTCCTGCACCAAGTCCTGCAGTATATGTTGCAAAAGCTTGAATTAACACCATTATTCCACCAAGTATAGCTATTTTTCCTTTTAATCCTCTTTTAGCAAGTTCAACTAAAGATTCTATGCTTCCTGCCTTTGCTACCATTGATGCTGCTGCTGCATATAATATTGGTACTGTAATACCTAACATATTACCTACACCACCAATAAACAGCCCTGTAGCTTCACCTATGCCAATACCTCCTATTATCATAGCCAGTATTCCACCAACTAAGCCTGCAAAAAGCATATGCTTTCTCATAAATAATAATATTAAAATAACTACTAAAGGTATAACATTAATTAATAATTCCATTTAAATTCCTCCTTTTTAAAATGACCCCATATATTTGATCTTTCTATTATTGCCTTGTGTTTTTTATTTGTATTTATAACAATAAATCTTGCTCTTTGTTTTTCTTTGACTTCATAATTATTATTGAATAAAGAGGAAGGAATAATAGAAATCATATCAAATATATTAGATAAATCATCTATACCACCCATATGTGACCCATGAGCACCTATAAGAGCTTCCTCTAATAAATTTCCATTCCCAAAAGGGTTAAATGGATCTCTTATGTTATCAGAACCTATACTTACATCTATACCTTTTTCAAGTAAATCTTTTACCCTTGTTATTCCTCTTCTATAATTTTTATCATCATTTCTTCCTTGTAAATATAAATTAGTAGAGGGAAGTGTAACTATACCAATTTTTGCCTTCTTGATTAAAGATAAAATATTTTTAATATCTTCTAATTTATTTGCTGATAAACTACAACAATGTCCTGCTACTACTCTGCCTTGATAATTTTCATCTATAGTTTTATCAGCTAGATATTTAACAGTAAGTGTATCTGAATCATCAGTCTCATCAATATGCATATCAATATCTTTATTATATTTTTTAGCTAATTCAAATATCATATCAATATGTTCTTTAGGCTTTTTCTCTATAGCTGGTATACCACCTACTATATCTGTTCCAAGCTTCAGAGCATCTTCTAGATATTTATAATTATTCAGATTTTCTATAAACCCTTCTTGAGGAAATGCAACTATTTGAATATCAATTTTTTCTTTGAATTCCTCTTTAAGTTCTAAAATAGCATGAATACCTTTCAACCCTATTATTTCATCAACATCTACATGAGTTCTTAAATATCTAGTACCATTTTCATATGCAAGTTCTAAAGTTTTTCTAGCTCTATCTTTTATATCAGATTCAGACATATTTTCTTTATAATTAGTCATTATTTCTATGGCTTCATTTAAAGTTCCCGATTGATTAGAAACCTTCTCTCCGATTAAAGCTTTATCCAAATGCATATGACTATCTACAAATCCATTAATAACAATCTTTTTATCTACATCTATTATCTTATCTACTGTTATATTGTCTATATTAGAATCAATTTTTTCAATATATCCATCTTTAATATATATATCTTGAATTTCGTTTTTAAAAGGCATATAACAATTTTTAAATAAAACTTTCATTTTATACTCCCCTCTATTCAAGTATTTTTACTTCTCTATTATTGTAGCTATTGGTCCACCACCTGCAGGTCCTTGGTGCTCTGCTCCTCCAGAAACATATACCATAGGATCTCCTACTATAGAAGATATTACAGCATTTACTACAGATCTTGCTTGTCTTGTATGATTTATATCAGAATCTGTAAGCATTGTAGTTCTTCTATTTCTTACATATCCATCAGGAGATGCTTCAGCTTTTGCTAATATATTTACTATTCTATTTTTTTGTTCTTCTGTTGGAAGTTTATCTACTCCAAGACCTGCATCATTCATAGATTCTATCACTGCTTCTAAGTCTATTGAATCCTTCATAACACTATGTCCTATTTTATATTGACTTACTGATTTTTTAGAATTTCCTAAAAGGATTATTTCACAGTTTAATAGTTCAACACCTGCTGAAGTTGAAGCTATATTTGAATAAAGATTCCAATCATGTAATATAGATTCATTTGTAACTTTTGATTCTTCTATTTCACCTAAAGCAATGGCAACACCTAATGCTGATGCTCCTCTTGTATAACCCATAGACTTATAAGTATCTTCTACAGCTACATCTTTACCTCTAGAATATGCATCATTTATTCTATCTGAAGTTAATAAAGGAGTTTTAATTTGTACAAAGTGAACATCTTCTTTATTTTCTATTCCTGTTTCTTTCATTAATTCTAATACAACTCTTTTTACTTCCTTTACCATTTCCATTCTTCCCATTTCTTCTGGTAAGAACTCTTTAGTAAATCCAACACTTAAAGCTAATGATTTTTCATCTCTTTCCTCTGCCTCTACTTGCTTTTTAGTAAAAATAGTTGCATGTGGTGACATAACACCTTCTGTACCACCACTCATTACAAATGCTACAGTTTCACCTATTTCATCCATTGATTTATCTAATTCTCTAGACAGATAAAGTTTAAAGCTTTGAGTAGCATATCCTCTAGTAAAGTCATTTACACAACCATTACCTTCTGTTTTGCCAAGAACTGCCACTATTTCCTCTGGTTTTATTTCACCACTATCTACTAATTTTTTAAGTCCAGAAACATCCTCTGGTCCTGACATTGGTACTCTGTAAATATTTACATCCATCATATATATCTTCCTCCTCGTATAATAATCGTTTTCCTTTTATGATAATATTGTATCAATTTATATAGTTTTTATCATTGTAAAAAGGTCATAAACATTTTTAAAAATATTGTCGAACTTTGCTAATACTATTTTCTATACCTGAAATTTAGTATATTTATGTTTAAAGTTTTAATATCATAAATTAAATAAAAGATAGTATAACTCTAGAGTTATACTATCTTTTATTTAAATACTATATTTAAAATTCTATTTTAATCCTGCTTCTTTAACTGCTTTTATAAACCTTTCTGAATCAGAAACATTACCAAATACTCCACCTTGCATTTTTATAGATTTTATTGCTGATTTATAGTTTTCTTCATCTGTTGCTCCAGTACAATCTTTTAAAAGTATACACCAATAACCATAATCATTAGCTTCTCGCATAATAGTGTGAACACATACATCTGTAGTTATACCTGAAATTACTAGATGAGTTACCCCTAAGTTTTTTAATAATAGATGTATGTTACTCATAGTAAATGCACCTTTACCTTCTTTATCTACTATATATTCACCTTCTATAGGATAAAGTTCATCTACTATATCCCAATTCGGTTCACCTCTAGTTAAAAGCTTACCTATTCCTCCTTCAGGAGTTTCTCCAATACCAACACCATGTCCTATTATTTTAGATCTTAATACTTTATTAAAGGGAGCATCAGATAAATCAGGTAAATGTCCTTCTCTTGTATGAACTACTTTTATATCAGTTCCTCTAATAGTATCTAATACATTCTTTATAGGTTTTATAGGTGCAGAAGTTGCAGCTAAATCATAGCCCATAACATCTACATATCCTTTTTCACCTGCAAAATCTGTTTGCATATCTATTGAGATAAATGCTGTTCTTGCTGAGTCTAATTCTATAAAAGCATTCTGTCCGAATTTTGGAGTATCTTCTACTTCTAATTTAATTATTTTACCTTTAGGTTCACCATATTGCCAAGCTGGGAATCTAATTGTTTTAGTTTCTTTAAATTCTTCGTATGCGTCTTCAACTTTCTTCAAGAAATTTTCTCTACCTCTATTTAAAAACTCTTCATATTTTCTCATACCTTTTTGCATGTTTATCTCCCCTATTATTTATCATAATATTCTACATCTTATTTTTACCCTGAAAAAAATGTCTAAAACTGTGGACTCCTTTATTTAAAAACCCTTACATCTCACCTTTTGATTTAAACCATATATATATATTATAAGCTAGTACTATTTCACCTATTTCAAATCCATCATCAATATTTATTCCTAGTTCTCTTAATTTTTCCATTCTATATCTAAGCGTATTATAATGAATATACATATTTTTAGCTGTTTTTTGTAAGTTGAAATTTGTATCAAGTACTCCTTTTAAAGTGTTCATCAAACTTAAATCATGACTATTATCGTATTCAATTAATTTTCCTAACTTTTCATTTACATAGTTTTTTAATAATGTTATATCTTTTATTTCTTTAATTAAATTTATTACTCTGAAATCTTCATAATGAATTAAAAATGAATCTTTATTTAGTGCTTTTCCTATTTCTATACCATTTTTAGCTTCTTTATATGCAAGTGGTAATTCATTTATTTTTTCTATTCTTTTAGATATTCCTATTCCAATTTTCCCCATATACTTTAACTCATTTAATATTGTTGTAGCAATATTCATCAATATTTCTTTATTGTATTCAAAGCTACCTACATTTACAAATATAATTAATGAATCATCAATATGTGCTGATTTAATTTTTCTTAACTCAATATTTATTTTTTTACTTATAATATTTTCTAAAGTTTTTTCTTCTATTAATTTTTCATAATTTTCCCTTTTAATTTTTTCATCTTGAACAAGTAATTTTAAATCAATTATTACTTGTGGAAATTCCAGCTCCCAACCAAATGACTTTGCTTTATTTACAGCTTCTGTTTTAGAACTTATGTTGTTTTCAAGCATCTCTCTTATAAAAGAATTTAAATAATTTTTTTCTTTTTCTAATATCGCTCTATTTTTATGAAACTCAGATGCTAACAACAATGAAGCTTGATTTAATGCGACTAGAATATTTTCATCTTTTCTATTACATTCTACCACCATTAAATATCCAAAAGAGTTATTACCAGCTTTAATTCTATTTATTATATAATTATCTTGTTCTATTTTTATTCCACCAACAACTAATTGTAAATTCTCAGCATTAACAAATTGCTCATTCTCCAAATAAATTAATTTATCTTTAATATTTTTTGAAGTTAATTTTATATTAAAGTCATTATCAAACAAAATTACAGGTGAATCTATAATTCTAGAAAATTCTTCAATAAGTGTGTTTAATCCTTCCCCTTTTAAAAAAAGTTCCATCATTTTCTCATTTACAAAATTTCTAAACTTAAGTATTCCTATGTGCTTATTTAATGATAATTCTAATATTTCATTAACCAAATTAGATAAATTTGCGTCTTGTGGAAGTTTTATCAATGGAAAACCTAATTTATTAGCTTGTTCAACCATTACTTCTGGAATCCTTGGTACATATCTTTGAGGCTTTATACAAATTCCTGCTAAATTCTTAGATGCTAGTTTAGGAATTAATTCATCTTTTGCTTTTTCATCTTTATATATTGGATATAGAGTTGTAACAAGCAATGACTTTTCTTCAATATATGAAAAAACATCAGGAACTTCCATTAGAAAACCATTTTTTACTTCATTATGAATTCCATTTATTCCACCTATTATTTTTGCTCCATTAAACCCTTTTAATTTTAATATATTAGCTACTGTACTTTCCAAAACAAAACCTCCAAAATTACTTTTTATAGCTACATCATTATATCAGATAACAGTTTCTTTTAATAGGTATAGAAAAAAATAAAGATCCGTCACAAGCTCAGGATAACAAATGTATATCATTTTGAGCTTTCGACGGATCTTGTTATTATTTAAGTTTTATTAAAAGTTCTCCATTTTTAACTTGATCTTGTTCTTTAACTAAAATTAAACCTACTATTCCTTTAGATGGAGAGTTTATGATTGTTTCCATTTTCATAGCTTCAATGATAATTAGAGGTTCGTTTATTTTAACTTGCTGACCTTCCTCTACTAGTACCTTATAAATAGTCCCTGGAATACTAGCACCAACTTCTAGTGGATTATCAACATCTGCCATTTGAGTAAATATTTCATTTGCAATTATATTATTTGCCTTATCTTTGATTTTTATTTCTCTTACATTTCCATTGACTTCAAATGATAAATTTCTATAGCCTTCATTATCTAACTTGCCAATTTGAATAAGTTTAACTACTAGTATTTTACCTTCTTCTATTTCTATTTCTGAAGTCTCTCCTACAGTTAGACCATGGAAATATATATCACTTCCCATTCTGGTAAAGTCACCTTCATCTTTTATATATTTTAAATACTCGCTAAAAACTTTTGGATATAATGCATAGCTTAAAAGTTGTCTTTTAGTAGGTTCCACTCTGAAATTTTCTTTTAAATGTTTCTCTATCTCTTCAAAATCTACTGGTGGTAATAATTCTCCTGGTCTACAGTCAATAGACTCTTTATCTTTTAAAACAAGCTTTTTAAGCTTTTCCGGAAATCCACCTTTTGGTTGACCCATCATACCTTTAAAATAACTATCTACAGAATCAGGAAAACTCATTCCTTTTGCTTTATCATAGATATTTTCAGGCGTTAAATCATTTCTTACCATAAATATAGCTAAATCTCCTATCATTTTAGAAGAAGGAGTTACTTTTACAATATCACCCATCATTTCATTCGCCTTTTTAAACATTTCTTTAACTTCTGTAAATCTATGGCCAAGCCCAAAACTTTCAACTTGTGGCTTTAAATTTGAGTATTGTCCACCTGGTATTTCATATTTATATATTTCAGCTGTACCTGATTTCAATTCAGATTCAAAATTCCCATATACAGGTCTTACTGCACTCCAGTAGTCATCAAGTTTTTGGATATTATCTAGACAGATACCAGTATCTCTATTAGTATTTTCAAGAGCTGCTACTACAGAGTTTAAAGCTGGTTGACTAGTAAGCCCTGACATACTATTAAATGCTGTATCTACAATATCTACCCCTGCTTCTGCAGCCATTATAAGAGTAGCTACTCCATTTCCACTAGTATCATGAGTGTGTAAATGAATAGGCATAGATACTTCTTTTTTAAGCTCTGTAATTAATTCAAAAGCAGCATAAGGTTTTAATAAGGATGACATATCTTTGATAGCTAAAATATGAGCTCCTGTTTTTTCAATTTCTTTAGCTAATTTTATATAATAATCCAAATCATATTTAGTTCTCTTTTTATCTAATATATCTCCAGTATAACAAATAGAAGCTTCTGCTATTTTACCAGTTTTTAAAACTTCATCTATAGCAACTTTCATTCCATCTAACCAGTTTAATGAGTCAAATATTCTAAATAAATCAATTCCTGCATTTGCTGATTCTTTTATAAATTCTCTAATTACATTATCAGGATAATTTGCATAGCCTACTCCATTTGCTCCTCTAAGTAACATTTGGAATAAAATGTTTGGAACTTTTTTTCTAAGTTCTATTAGTCTTTTCCAAGGACTTTCCTTTAAAAATCTATAAGATACATCAAATGTAGCTCCTCCCCACATTTCTAAAGAAAATAAATCTTTTCCAAGTATTGATGTATCATTTGCAATCTTTATCATGTCAACTGTTCTAAGGCGAGTAGCCATAAGAGATTGTTGAGCATCTCTCATAGTAGTTTCAGTTATTAGTAATTTATTTTGATCTTTAATCCAATTTACAAGTCCTTCTGGTCCATTGTTATCTAATATCTGTTTAGTTCCTTTTAAATTATCTATTCTTTCTAACTTAGGAACCATAGGAACATCAAAATCCTTTTTATCTCCTTTAACTTCATTAACTATTTTTTCGCCTAAAAACTTCAATAATTTTAATTCTTTATCTCTTGTAGGTTTAATATTGAAGATTTCAGGATGACTATCTAGAAAATTCGTATCACATTCTCCATTTAAAAAAGTTTCATGCATTAGTATATTAATTAAAAAAGCTGAATTGGTCTTTATACCTTTAATAGCAAATTCTCTAATTGACCTTACAGCTTTTTTTGCAGCATCTTCAAATGTTCTAGAATAAGATATAGTTTTAACTAAAAGGCTATCATAATAAGGGCTAATTACTGACCCAGTATACCCATTTCCTCCATCTAATCTAATACCAAATCCATTTGCCGAACGATAAACATCAATTTTACCTGTATCTGGCGCAAAATTATTTTTAGGATCTTCTGTTGTTATACGGCACTGAATAGAATATCCACGTACATCAACACTCTCTTGATTTGGTAAATTAATCCTAGATGAATCTAGACTATATCCTTCTGCAATCAATATTTGAGATTGAACAATGTCTATACCTGTTACCATTTCTGTAATTGTATGTTCCACTTGAATTCTTGGATTCATCTCTATAAAGTAATGATTGCCTTTGTTATCAACTAAAAATTCAACTGTTCCTGCATTTCTATAATTTACAGCTTTTCCTATCTTTATTGCATCCTCACATATAGCTTTTCTTTTTTCATCTGAAAGTGAAAAAGCTGGAGTAAACTCTATAATTTTTTGGTGTCGTCTTTGTATAGAACAATCTCTCTCAAAAAGATGAACTATATTGCCAGATTTATCTCCTAATATTTGAACTTCTATATGTTTTGGATTTTCAAGATATTTTTCAATAAAAATACTATCTATACCAAATGCTTTTTTAGCTTCATTTTTTGCACTTTGAAATGAAGAAACTAATTCATCTTTATCTCTAACAATACGCATTCCACGTCCTCCACCACCAGCAGCTGCTTTTAGCATAACAGGATATCCACAATGGGCTGCAAATTTTAATAATTCTTTTTCTGAGTTAATAGGTTTTTCTATCCCTGGTATTGTAGAAACACCAACTTCTTTAGCCACAATTTTTGAAGATATTTTATCTCCTACTTGTTTCATCATATCCTCACTTGGTCCAATAAATTCTATATTAGCCTCATTACACTTTCTTACAAACTCAGGGTTTTCTGATAAAAACCCATAACCAGGATGTATTGCATCTACCCCTTTATTTTTTGCAAGATTTATAATCTCATCAATATCTAAATATGCTTCAATAGGGCCCTTATTTTTCCCAATCAAGTAGGATTCATCAGCTTTTGTACGGAATAAGCTCTTTCTGTCTTCATGAGAATATATTGCTACTGTCCTAATACCTAATTCATGGCATGCTCGAAATATACGAATAGCAATTTCTCCTCTATTGGCAACTAAAACTCTTTTAAATTTTTTCACGTTATTTCCTCCTTCATTGGAATTCTAATTCTATCATTATTATGTTTTAATATTATATAATATTAAAACATTGTATAACAAAATCGTAACATTTTCAATAAAAAAAACACTAGGAAAAATCCTAGTGTTTTATATATTATTCTTCTGATTTATATACTTTAGTACCACTTTCACCTTTTAAAGCTTCTTTAGCTTTTTCAAGTGAAGCTATTATAGTAGTTCTACCTATTTTTGATTCTGCAAATTTCATAGCAGCTTCAACTTTTGGTAGCATACTTCCTGGTGCAAAGTGCTTTTCTTCTATATATTTTTTAGCTTCTTTTATACTCATTGATTCTAAATCTAATTGATCTGGTTTACCAAAGTTAATTGAAACTCTATCTACTGCTGTAAGTATAAATAGATAATCAGCGTCTACTATTTCAGCTAATTTTTCACTAGCAAAGTCTTTGTCTATTACTGCTGGTACGCCTTTTAAAGAATTTCCTTCTTCAACTACTGGTATTCCACCACCACCAACAGTGATAACTACTTGACCGCTATCTATTAAAGCTTTTACAGTTTCTTTTTCTACTACATCTACAGGTTTTGGAGAAGCAACTACTCTTCTATATCCTCTTCCTGAATCTTCTACCATATCATAACCTTTTTCTTTTCTAAGAATTTCACACTGTTCTTCAGTATAGAAACTTCCTATTGGTTTAGAAGGATGTTTGAAAGCTTCATCATCTTTATCTACTACAACTTGAGTTACTATTGTAGCTACAGGTTTTTTTGTATTTCTCTTTTTTAATTCTTCACCTATTGCATTTTGAAGATGATATCCTATATATCCTTGACTCATAGCTCCACATTCTGGGAACGGCATTGAAGGAACAGCATCTTCTTCACTTGAAGCAACTTCCATTGCTAAGTTAATCATACCAACTTGTGGACCATTACCATGTGCTATTACTACTTCATTTCCATCTTCTATAAGATCAACTATTGGCTTCGCTGTATCTTTTACCAATTTTAACTGTTCTTCCGGTGTTTTTCCTAAGGCATTACCGCCTAATGCAATTACTATTCTACTCATAAGTACCTCCTAAAAATTTTATAGTATAGTTAGTTTCATAGTTTTTAAACCTACTTAAGTATATTTTATCATGAATTGTATAAAAATCCATAGTAAATTTAATTTTTTTTATATTTTAGCAAATTTCTATAATTTTCACTTAAAATTTTGTCTAATATTATCATTTCTTAATCCATCTAATGCCTCTTCAGGAGATAATTTGCTAGTATTATCTTTATCAGTATAAGATAATACTAGTTCTCCATTACTTTTAATTACAAAGGTAGTAGTTGAAGATAATAATTTATCTAAACCAAACTTTTTGTATATTTTATAACCATTGTCTATTAATACTTCATATTGTAAAAAGTTTTCTTCTATAATATTCCTAATTTCTTCTTTTGACCCTGTAGTTATTAAAATTAAATCTGTATTTAATTTATGAATCTCAGGAAGTGATTCTTGATAAGATTGTAGATCTAATATATTGTGCTTAAATAACTTTTCAGGATAAAAAACAATTATTAAATTTCCATTTAACAATAATTTATTTATACTAATTACATCATTATAAGAGTTATTTAAACTAAAATTAAATATTTTATTCCCTACCTCAATAGTAATCACCCCTAATTTCGTATTTTCTTAAATATTTCAGATATAGTCATAGGTAAGAGTGATAATAACCCTACATAAATCCAGTGAACTCCATCTAAACTTGATAGTTCAAATATATCCCTTAGAGGTGGAATAAATACTACACTTAGTAAAAGTGTTGCTGATAATGCTATTGCACCTATAAGATATTTATTTGAAAATAACCCTACCTTAAACATACTTTTATCCATAGATCTTATTGTTAAACTGTTTGCAAATTGTGAAACTGCAAGTGTTACAAGTGCCATAGTTCTACCTGTTTCAATATTTACTTCTTTACCTAAATAAAAGGCAATTATAGTTACTGCACCTATTACAATACCTTTTACAAATATACTGACCCCAAGTCCACCTGCAAATATACTTTCATCTGAAGATCTTGGTTTCCTATCCATTATACCAGGTTCTGGTGGATCTACTCCAAGTGCAAGTGCTGGGAAACTATCTGTTATAAGATTGACCCATAATATATGAATTGGTAAAAGTGGAGTTGGCATTCCTATAACTAATGCTACAAAAAGAGCAATGATTTCTCCAACATTACAAGATAAAAGATAATGTATAGATTTTTTAATGTTATCAAATATACTTCTTCCTTCTTCTACTGCTGAAACTATTGTAGAGAAATTATCATCAGTAAGTACCATATCTGCTGCTTCTTTCGATACATCTGTACCAGTTATACCCATAGCACAACCAATATTAGCTCTTTTAAGTGCCGGTGCATCATTTACTCCATCTCCTGTCATTGCAACTACTTTTTCATGACTTTGCCATGCTTTTACTATTTTCACTTTATGCTCAGGAGAAACCCTAGCATATACAGAGTATTTTTCAACATTTGCTGCTAATTCACTATCAGATAATTTTTCAATTTCTTTTCCTTCTATAGCTTCTGAATCCTCTTCTAGTATTCCAAGTTCCTTTGCTATTGCAATGGCAGTTATTTTATAATCTCCTGTAATCATAACTGGTTTAATTCCAGCACGTCTACATTCCTCTACAGAAACTTTAACTTCCTCTCTAGGTGGATCTATCATACCACTCATACCAACAAATACTAAATCACTTTCTACTGATTCACTATTAATTCTGTCAGGAATTTTTTCTATATCCTTGTATGCTAAGCCTAGAACTCTAAGAGCACTTGAAGCCATACTTTCATTTTCTTCTATTATTTTTTGTTTATGTTCTTCGGTTATATCTTTTACTTCTCCATCTATTAATATACCTTTACATCTATCTAATATTACATCTATTGCCCCTTTTGTAAATACTCTATAGTTATTTTCTTTTTCATGAATTGTACTCATCATTTTCCTATCAGAGTCAAATGGCACTTCTTCTACTCTTGGCATTTTTTCTTCTAATTTTTTTCTATATAAACCTTTATCTCTACCTAATACAATCAAAGCTATTTCAGTAGGATCTCCTATAGCCTTTTTTTCTCCATTATCTTCTTCAATAGATGAATCATTACACATAAGTCCTGCCATAACAGCTAGTTCTTCATCTGTATTTTCTATATTAACATCCTCTGAATCAATTAGTTTATTATAAGTATAAACTTTAGTTACAGTCATTTTATTTTGTGTAAGTGTACCAGTTTTATCAGAACAAATTACTGAAGCAGTTCCAAGTGTTTCTACTGCTGGTAGTTTTCTTATTATTGCATTTTTCTTTATCATACGTTGAACACCTAAAGAAAGTACAATAGTAACTATAGCTGGAAGTCCTTCTGGAATAGCTGCTACAGCTAAGGATACTGCTAACATAAACATTTCAAATACTCCACGACCTTGGAAATATCCTACTAAAAATATTACTCCACATACTGCAAGAGCTATTATTCCTAAATATTTACCTAATTGATCTAACTTTTTCTGAAGTGGAGTTTCTAAATCTTCTTGACTTTCTATCATTTTAGCTATTTTACCTATTTCTGTATCCATGCCAGTTTCAGTTACTATAACTTTTCCTCTTCCATTAGTTACTAAAGAAGTAGAATACACCATATTTTTTCTATCCCCTATAGGAATATCTTTTCCTTCTGGAATTTCTAAATCCTTATCTACTGGAACAGACTCTCCTGTTAAAGCTGATTCTTCTACTTTTAAACTTGCACTTTCAATAAGTATACCATCTGCTGCTATGTAATCTCCAGCTTCTAATATTAATATATCTCCTGGTACTATTTCTCCAGAGTTTATTTCCAATATGCTACCATTTCTCAAAACTTTTGCAGTAGGTTTAGACATATCTTTTAAAGCTTTCAATGATTCTTCAGCTTTGTTTTCTTGAACTAAACCAAGTATTGCATTTAATAATACTATTGCTGCTATTATTATAGTATCCTTATATTCTCCTAATGCTCCAGATACTATTGCTGCTACTAAAAGTATTATTACCATGAAATTTTTAAATTGATTTATAAATCGTTGAAATAGAGTTATGCTTTTTTTACCTTCTAATTCATTTGAACCATATTTCTCTCTTCGTGTTATTACCTCTTCCTCTGATAATCCCATTTTAGGATCAACTTTCAATATATCCATAACTTCTTCAGGTTTCTTTTTATACCACAATTCCGAACTCAATATATATCACTCTCCTATAATAAATCTCTATAATTTCCTTAATTACTACTTAGTATTTACCCTTTTATGTATCTTATATTCATTAACTATTTTTATTATGCTTTTATTTTTCTACAAAATAAATTATATTTCCCTGGCAATATTCGACTTTAAAAATCAAAAAAATCTATGGAATTTATCCATAGATTTTTTATAAACTAATTACATTTTAATTCAAGACCCATTTTTTCTTCTTTAAATAATCTTATATCCATTATTTTTAAGTTGTCTGAAATAATTGGTTTGAATCCCATTTGACCAATTACATCTTTTTCTAAATCAACTCCAGGTGCTATTTCTGTAAGAGTAAAGCCTTCTTTAGTAAGTTCAAATACTGCTCTTTCTGTAATATATATAACAGGTTGATTTATTTCTCTAGCATATTCACCTGAGAATGTAATCTGTTCTACTTCTTCTAAGAATTTCTTAACTTTACCTTCTTTTATTATATTTATTTTTTCATCCTTTATTTCAACTTTTAATCCTCCAGCTGTAAATGTTCCACAATAAACAACCTTTTTAGCATTTTGAGATATGTTAACGAATCCTCCACAACCTGGTATTTTAGGACCAAATTTAGATACATTTACATTTCCCTCTTTATCACATTGCGCAAGACCTAAGAATGTAATATCAAGTCCTCCACCATCATAAAAATCAAATTGATAAGGTTGATCTATTATTGCATCTGGATTAGTAGCTGCTCCAAAACTATTTCCACCTGCTGGTACACCACCAATAGTTCCAGCTTCTGTCGTAAGTTTAAGTCCCTTTATTCCTTCTTCATTAGCTACAATTGATACCCCTTCAGGCATACCTATTCCTAAGTTTGTAATAGCATTAGGTACAAGCTCCATTGCTGATCTTCTAGCTATTACCTTCCTTATTTCTAAATCCATAGGTTTTATACTTCCAAGAGTTACTCTAATTTCTTGAGAATATGCTGGATTATATTGCTCAGCAAAAGTTTGCATATGATTTTCTTGTTTTGCCTCAACTATTGCATCTACATATATTCCTGGTATTTTAACTTGGCTATAATCTAATGATCCATTTTCAACTATTTTTTCTACTTGAAGAATAACTTTACCACCAGAATTTTTTGCAGCTTGTGCCATAGATAACATTTCAAGATTTAAACATTCACGTTCAAAAGAACAATTTCCATCTTCATCAGCATAAGTTCCTCTTATTATAGCTACATCTATAGGCATTGCATGATAAAGCATCCATTCTTCATTTCTTAAATTAACTATTTCAACTATATCTTCTTTTGTTATATTATTTAATTTTCCACCTTCTACTCTAGGATCCGCAAAAGTTTTAAGTCCAACCTTTGTAAGACTTCCAGGTTTTCCTGCTGCTATTTCTCTAAATAAATGTGAAATTACACCTTGTGGTAAATTGTATGCTTCAATTTTTTCGTCTAAAGCTAATTTACCAATTTTAGGAGCTAATCCCCAATGACCACCTATAACTCTTTTTAGTAATCCTTCATGTCCAAAATGATTAAGTCCTTTATTTTTTCCATCCCCTTGCCCTGCCGCATATACAAGAGTTAAATCCTTTGGCATAGACTTATCTAAAAAATATTCTTCAATTGCTTTAGTAATTTCTTCTGGATGCATATTACCTACAAAACCGCCTGTAGCTACTGTATCTCCATCTTTTATTAATTGTACAGCCTCTTCAGCTGTCATTATTTTACTCATTTTTATTCCTCCTGAATATTATAGGTTCATATATTTTAAACTATTCCAGTTGCTAAATAGAAAAGTGATATTACTACAACTGAAACTAATGGTATCCCCATTGTTACCATTGCAATATGTTTGTAACTTCTCTTATGATCCATATGTGTTACTGCAAGTAAAGTTATAACTGCTCCACAATGCGGGAATGTATCAAGTCCGCCTGCTGCTACAAGCATAATTCTATGAATAGCTTGTGGATTTATATTCATAGCTAAAAATTCATCTGATAATACTTCAAGAGCTATAGCAGTACCACCTGAAGATGAACCTACTATACCTGCAAGCAATGTAGTTGATATTGCAACCTTAAATACTGATGGTATAGCAAGTGCAACAATTGCTAATTTAACTGTATTAAATGCAGCTAGTGATTTAATAACTCCACCATATCCAACTTCTGATGCTGTATTAAATATTGGAAGTAATCCTCCTACAGCTCCATCAAATACAATTTTGTTTGTATCAGTAAGGTATTTTCTCATAGTGATTATTATAAATACTACTGCTACTGCAAGACCTATAACAACTGGCCATGTACCATTTACATTTATACCTAAATCTTTATATTTATCAATTACTGAAGCTCTAGTAAAATAAAATTTTGTAAGTCCAAAGTTTAGAGCAAATACTATTAAAATAGGTGTAAATGCTAACCAAAATCCTGGAACGTTTTCTCCCATATCTTTAAAGTTTTCATCTGGATGTTCCCCATATCCTTCTCCTTGAGCCATATACTTGTTTGCTCTATTATTAAGATAATATACTCCACCAAAGAACATTATAGCTGAAGCCATAATACCAAGAATTGGTGCTGCAAATGTAGTTGTTCCAAAATAAACTGTAGGCATAGTATTTAAATACTGAGGAGAACCTGGAAGTGCTGTCATTGTAAATGTAAAAGCACCAAGAGCTATTGCTGCTGGTAATAATTTTTTAGGTATATTTGCTCTTCTAAGTAATGTAGCCCCTATTGGATACATTGCAAATACTACTACAAATAGTGATACTCCACCATAAGTAAGTAATGCTGTAGCTAAAACTATAGCTGCTATTGCTCTCTTTGGTCCAAATACATCAGATATCTTTTCAGCAATAGCTATTGCTGCTCCTGATACCCCCATTAATTTTCCAAATATTGCTCCTGCCAAGAATACTGGAAAATAATCTTTAATATATCCTGCTGCTGCTGGCATAAATATTTCAGATAATGCATATAGTGCAGGAATTTCTCCTGATACTAATGCTGCTGACATAGCAAGTAGTGGTGCTAGTACAAGTACCGTGACACCCCTATAAGCAAAATACATAAGTGCGATTAACGTTAAAATAATTGATATAACTCCTAACATTGAAAAACCTCCTTGTTTTTATTGTTTAAATATTATAATTGCTCTTTACCATTATATTTCCTTATAAAATTGAAAACCTTTTCTATGGCAATATAATAATATTTTCTTTCACCTATTTATTAAGCAAAATATATGCCAATAATAAGTATGTACACTTTTACTAAGCATTTAGCTTATTTAGAGCATTTAATAATATATTTTTTCAGTGTTGAAAAAGACCAATTATGTAAATTATAATTTACATAATTGGTCTTTTAAATTTTATATACTAATATATAGTGATATTTAAGATCTGTTAATTTATGTTTACATGTTAATGTTTTATACATCATGTATTCCATGTTTATCTAATTTTTTATATAGACTAACTCTGCTTATTCCTAAAGCTTTAGATGTTTGATTTTTATTGCCTTTATTTCTTTTTAAATACTCAATAATCATATCTTTTTCCACATCATCTAATACTGTTTTTAATTTTTTATCTCCAGAATACATACATTTATTTTTTTTACTAGTTATTCTTTGTGGTAAATGATGTGGTTCAATCGTAAGCTCTGCATCTAATAGGTTTATAGCCCTTTCTATAACATTTTCTAACTCTCTTATATTCCCTGGCCAATTATAATTTTCCAAATATTTTATTGATTTTTTAGATATATCTTCTACATATATACCTAATTTTCTTGTTAATTTATTTTTTAAAGATATTGCTAATTCTCTTATATCTTCTTTTCTCTCCCTTAGTGGAGGAAGGTCAAATCTTACTACATTTAATCTATAATAAAAATCTTCTCTAAATTTTTTTTCTTCTACAAGTTTTCTTAAATCTTTATTTGTAGATGCAATTATTCTAACATCTAAACCTTTTACTGTATTTCCTCCAACACTTTCAAATTCCTTTTCTTGAAGAACACGTAAAAGTTTAGCTTGCATATTTAAAGGCATATCTCCAATTTCATCTAAAAGTATTGTTCCACCATTAGCTATTTCAAATTTACCTTTCTTACCACCTTTTTTTGCGCCAGTAAATGCTCCTTCTTCATATCCAAATAATTCTGACTCTAAAAGTTCAGAAGGAATAGCCGCGCAATTTAATCTTACAAACGGACCTAATTTTCTATTACTTGCATTATGAATAGAATGTGCAAATAGCTCCTTACCTGTTCCACTTTCTCCAGTAATTATAACATTTGATTTTGATTTTGCTACTCTAGCTCCAATTTTCTTTAGTTGTTTCATTTTTTCAGTATTACCTATTATGCTATTAAAAGTATACTTAGCAGATCTATCTTCTATTACTTCATTTTTATAATATTCAAGTTCTTTTTCAAGTTCTAATACTTTTTGCTTTACAGTATGGAAATCTCTTATATCTTTGAACATTACCTTGCCAACAGCACCTATTATTTTATCATCCTTTTTTATAGGAACTCTCATAGCAATCATTCTATTTCCTTGAATTTCTTGTATATCTCCAACTTCTCTTACACCAGTCTGTGCAACAATATGCATTCTTGTATTCTGTATTACTTCTGTTACATGTTTTCCTACAGCATTTGGCTCATTTGTAAACTCTTTATATGCCTCACTCATCATTGTAATTATACCATTTTTATCAACTACTACAGCCCATTCATTTACTGTATTTAAAAGTGTATCTAATATTTCTATATACCCTTCATCTTGCATTATCTTTTCATTCATTTTATTTACTTCGGTTCTATCTTTAAATATTGCAATGGCAGCAATTGATTTACCACTTTCTATTATTGGTATTCTTTTAACTAAAAACTCTTTATTATTAAATCTAAAAACTTCATTTAATTGTTTTTCACCTTTATCTAAAACATCTAACAATTTAGTATTCGCTATTATGTTTACAATATTTTCACCTATACTACTTTCATAAGTTAAATCTAAATATAGTTCTGCTTTTTTGTTCATGGAAATTATATTACCTTTATTATCAATAGCAATAACAGCCTCATCCATAATTTCAAATACTGTGCGTAATACTATATCTTTTAATTTCAACTTTTATATCACCTCTATAAGTTCTATTTCCATCAATATTATTATATCATTTTTTATTATAATTAAAAGCTCTTAGTATGTTTAAACTAAGAGCTTTTTGTTAAAATTATTTTGGAGGCATTACAGTAGCAGTTCCTTTTAATACTACATCCCCATCTTGGTTTGTACAAGTAGTTTTAAGTTTAATTATATTTTTACCTTCTAACTTTTCTGATACTTCCACTTCTGCTTTAATAGTGTCACCAAACTTTACAGGAGCAGTGAATTTAAGATCTTGACCTAAATATATAGTTCCTGGCCCTGGTAAATGTACGCCTAACACTGCAGATACTAATCCTGCAGTAAGCATACCATGAGCTATTCTTCCTTTAAACATAGTATCCTTTGATACCTCTTCATTAATATGTGCAGGATTTATATCACCTGTAATACCTGCATATAAATATACATCTGTTTCTGTAATCGTTTTCTGAAATGATGCCTTTTGACCCATTTCTAATTCATTAAATGTTTTACCCTTCATTTAGCACACTCCTCATAATATATTAAGCAATATACTAATTGTTTAAGCAAAATGTGTGCCAATATAAAAATTTCACATCTTATTTAATTATTTCAGTATGATAGAGTATTCATCTAATGTTTATGTAATTTACTATTATTGTATAATTTTTCAACTTTAAAATTATATAAATATTCATGTAAATTTTTATTTACATGTAAGTATTTATTATCATAAAATTTAATTAAATCTCTTATTACTTTCAATATATTTTAAAAATTCCTTTTTTCTCTTTGTAATTTCTATGTAAGTATACTTATCAATTTTTTTATCTTTTAATAATTTATCGGCTAATTTAATAAATATTCTTGTTATTTCTTCAAGGTCATTTTGATTATACTTCATATTAAATTTCACCTCCAAAATATATATTCAACATATGTTTAAAAAATCCTTTATTAATTTTAAAATAAATAGGATTTCAGATTAATTAAATTGAATTTTCTCAATATTTAAACTTGTATTTTTTGTATTGTCTCTTTAAACTTTTTGTAATATAATAGGAAAAGTGAGGAAAAATATTTTGATGGAAGTATGGTGAGTATGGAAAATTTAGTAAATGTAGAAAGTAAAATAACATCACTTAGAAATCAAATGCATAAATTAATACACAAAAATAGTTTTATCACTACATCTGAAGTAGTAACCGCAAGTCAGAAACTAGACGAAGCTTTAAATCAATATTACAAATTAAAACATAAAATTAATTGACATAATACATATAAAAAAACACTTATTAGAATAAGTGTTTTTTTATATGGTGCGCCCTGCAGGATTCGAACCCGCGACAAACTGATTCGAAGTCAGCCACTCTATCCAACTGAGCTAAGGACGCATATATAATTAAAAGGACTTAAAAAAGTCCTTTTACAATGGTGCACCTGGGAGGATTCGAACCCCCGGCACATGGATTAGAAGTCCATTGCTCTATCCTACTGAGCTACAGGTGCATACTTTATTATATTAAGCTAAAAAATAATGGTGCACCTGGGAGGATTCGAACCCCCGGCACATGGATTAGAAGTCCATTGCTCTATCCTACTGAGCTACAGGTGCAATATTGTTCTTTAACAATAAAAAGTATACCACAGAAAATTATCTTAGTCAATATGAAAAATTTTCATATTAGTTAAATTTCGACTATATTCGACTTTATATTATGTTCAATAGTCAATATACCATAACTATTAGTACTTCCACCTCTTGGTTCTGAGATACTTCCAGGGTTAAATAATAAAATATCATCTTCAATAATATTAACAGGCATATGAATATGCCCAAATAAAACTGCATCTACTTGTAATTCTTTTGCTCTATAATACAAATTGTTTAGATCACCCTTTATATTATATTTATGTCCATGAGTCAATAATATTTTTTTATCATTTATGTTTAAAATTTCTTCTTCATTTATTTCATGTAATTCAAAATCACAATTCCCTCTAACTGATATAAAATCTATATTAGTTTGTTCTTTAATATATTCAGCATCTAATGCAAAATCACCTAAATGTACAAAAGTATCTAAATCATTGATAGACTTTAATATATCTATGATTGTTTCAATTTCATCACTCATCCCATGACTATCAGATATAACTGCTATTTTTACTTTATTCATTATCTAGCACTTCTTCTAATTTTAATCTTAATTTTTTTAATGCATTTGCCCTATGACTTATATCATTTTTAACTTTCTGTGGCATCTCAGCAAATGTTTCACTATAACCTTCTGGTATAAATAATGGATCATATCCAAAATCATTATTTCCTTTTCTTTCTAAAGCAATCTTACCTTTACATACACCTGTAAGAGTTTTAACAGTTTTATCTTCTAATACTATAGCTATCACTGTTCTAAATTCAGCAGTTCTATCTTCTAAATTTAACCCTTCTAATTTCTTTAAAAGCTTTTTATTATTGTTTAAGTCATTACCATCTTCTCCTGCATATCTAGCAGAATATACTCCAGGTTCCCCATTTAATTTGTCTACAAACAACCCAGTATCATCAGCAAGTATTATCCCATCAACTAATTCAGAGATTTCTTTAGCTTTTTTTATAGCATTTCCTTCCAATGTATCCTTATCCTCTATTACTTCTATATCTTTTAATCCTACTTCATTTTTTGAAATTATATCTAAATTTAGTCCATCTAGAATTTTTTTTATTTCTTTTATTTTATGTTTATTTCCACTTGCAACTATTATTTTTCTTCTGTTCATTTTATTCTCCTTTTATAATTCCATTTAATATATCTTTTTGCATTTCTATAAGTTCTTTATTACCCTTTTCTGCTAAATCTAATAATTCATTTAAATCTACTCTATTAAAGGGTGCTTGTTCTCCTGTGCCTTGTATTTCAACAATTTCTCCTTTGTCTGTCATTACTATGTTCATATCCACATGTGCATTTGAATCCTCTATATAACATAAGTCTAATAGTTTTTCATTTTCTACTATCCCTACACTAATAGCTGATATAAATGATTTCAATGGAATATCATCAATTTGCCCCTCTGCTTTAAGACTGTTTAATGCATCAGCAACCGCAACAAATGCCCCTGTAATAGATGCTGTTCTAGTTCCACCATCAGCTTGAATTACATCACAATCAACCCAAATTGTTCTTTCACCTAATTTATCTAACTCTACAACTGATCTTAGTGATCTTCCAATAAGCCTTTTAATTTCTTGAGTTCTACCCTCTAATTTACCTCTAGTTGCTTCTCTTCTTTTTCTAGTTATAGTTGATGCTGGCAACATAGAATATTCAGCTGTAATCCACCCTTGACCTGTATTTCTTAAAAATGGGGGTACTTTTTCTTCTATCATAGCTGTACAAATTACTTTTGTATTTCCCATTTCTATAAGTACTGAACCATTAGGATGTAAAAGATAATCCCTGGTCATTTTTACATTTCTCAGTTCATTATTTTTTCTTCCATCGTTTCTATTCATATTTTCACTTCCCTTTATTTGTCTAATATAATTATGATACCAAATATTTGTTTTTATAACAACAAAAGAGCATCTATAGATGCCCTTTATTAATACTCATTTGCAAATGTTGGTATAGCTTCAGGTGTAGATAAGTTCATTTTAGCTTCTTCTAATGTTTTACCCTCTATAAGCATTTCTACTTTTTCAACTTCATCGAATTGAGATAATGTTAAAGCTATATTCTTATTCATTGAATCAAATGCTTGTTGATTCATTATACTTTCTTTTGTATCACCAGATAAATCAACAATAGCTACTCCATCTTTAAATTCAACACCTTTTAACTCTACTCCCATTGGAATATCAGTATAAAGACCACTAGACTCAGGTGGACCTTCAAATAACTCTTCTAAAGCTGTATACATATCTGGAGAAGGTGCTGTTACTGTTTTAGTTACAGGCACATAATATTCATACTCTCCATTTGTAGTTCCTTTATAGTATACTACTACTTTAGAATCTCCATTATTGTCTACTAAATTTATATCTCTTCTTTCTATAGGTTCAGAAATATCTGTTCCATAAGTTAATGTTTCTTTTATTCCACCATCAATCATAAACTGAACTTTATTAATTTTAGGAAATTCTGTTAAGGTATATACGACTGCATTAACTAAACTAACTTCCTCAACCTTGTCATTAGTATTTAATATGTCTTTTGAAAAATTAACCTTAGCAAGACCAGTTTCTTCATCAACTGACATACCTATTACTTCGCTACCAGTAGGTAATACTGGATTTAATCCTGATTTAACCATATCAGTTTGATTTTTATCATTGTTTACCATATAAGATAATGTCTTTTTAGCAATTCCAGTATCCCAAGATATTTTTCTTTTTATAGGTACTAATAAATTTTTGTCGCTTTTATAGTAAATAACAGTATCTCTTGCATCATCTTGCTCCACTGTTATTTCCACTGAATCTGTTGGTTTTTCTGCTGTATCTTTTTGATCTTCATCAGATGTAACCATCTCTTTCATAGCTTGCATCTTTCCACATCCTGTAATGGATACTAAAATAATCAAAAGTAAAAATATACTTATAAGTTTTTTAGAAACCATATATTTACCCCCTTAGTTATCTATATATAATTATATTAGACAACAAGTAATACTATGAGTAAATATAAAAATAATTTTATCCCTATTCTATAACTTTATAAAGTTCATCACTTTCTGGAGGATCTATTTTTTCATTATCTAAAAACACGCCATGGTCTATAACCTCACCTATAATACTTGATTCTATATTAGCTTCTTTTAATTTCTCCAGTATAATTTCTACTTTTTCATTATCAGTTATTATTATAAGACTTCCACTTGCTATCAATCTATATGGATCAATATCTAATTCATTACATATAACTTCAGTAGATTTTTCTAGTTTTATTTTATCTTTATAAATTTTTATTCCTTTATCTATAGCTTGAGAAGCTTCATATATAGCTCCCAATAATCCACCCTCTGTTATATCATGCATATATTCAACACCAATATTTCCTGCTATTATACCTTCTTTTACTACACTAATATTTTTCATTAAACCCTTTGCTTCTTGTATTAAATTATCTTCTATATTATTTTTTAATCTTTCTTCTATATCTTCAGCTATTATTGATGTGCCTTCTATTGCAATTTTTTTTGTAAGTATAACTTTGTATCCTCTTTCAACTTTTTTTGAATCTAATGTTTTTTCTTTAAGCTGCTTACCTATAGCTGTAGAGTTTATAACTATTTTATTCACTGCATTTGTTATTTCTGTATGGCCACCTATTATGTCTATATTCAATTCTTTAGCAGTGTTTGATGCATCAATCATTATAGTCTCAATCTCTTGTTTAGTAGTATTTGGTGGTGCTAATATTGTAAGAAGTATACCTACTGGCTCAGCTCCGTTGGATGCTACATCATTAGCTGATATATGTATAGCTAGTTTTCCTATGTTTTTTGATGCCCCAGTTATTGGATCAGTAGATACAACACATGCATATTTATCAAAATCAATCACTGCTGAGTCTTCACCTACTGCACCTCTAGTAATTATATCAGTTCTTTTATTTTCTAGTAATTTGAAAACTAAATTTTCTAGCAATTCATTAGGTAATTTCCCTATTTTCATTAATTTTCTCCCCTTTGTTTGAATATACATATTTAATATTATTATATGGTATATATTTATGATCACTTATAAGCGCTATAGGAGATATATCTTCTGGCAAAATATTATGAAATACTAAAACTTCAGCATCATAATTAGGTAATTTGTCTCTTCTAAGCTTTAAATTTTCTTTGAAACTTAATGAAGTATTCCAATAATCTTTAATGCTCTTTATCCCTATAGTTTCTATATATTTTTTCATAAATTTAAATTCAAAATTATCTTTCAGTATAAAAGGTTCATATATTTGATTTACTAAATTTTCATTAGCTATAAAACACCTATCTTGATTTATTTTCACTCCAAGAATTACACTATGGGAGTGAAAATGATGATTTTTTTTATAGTTTAAACTTGCAAATATGGCCTTTTGCCTAATTACCCAACTTGGATAATTGGATGGTTTATAATTATCAATAAATTTATGAAACTCTAAATATTTTTGTCTATAGCTATTCTTATCATTAAATTTAATCCCATTTTTTAAAATTAATGATAAATCATTTATACTAGCAACATGATATACCATATTAGTTTTTGTAAAATCATTAAACATCATTTAAATCACCCTTTAAATATTATTCGCAAAGATGATTTATTTAATCCTACATATTATATAATATCATAGCTTTATTTTTTTGTAATTATATTATTATATTTGGGCAAACTAAACTTAAATATATTCTATGGTGGTGGGATAATTTATGATAAATTGCTCAGAAAATTGTGTACATCAAGAAGATGGAGTATGTAACCTAAACTATATTGTAACTTCCACTGGAATAGTTAAGAACAATTGTCCTTATTTCGATTATAAAAATAAAGAGGATAAAAAAACTCCGATTTAAATCGGAGTTTTTTTATTATTTTGTTATATAAGCTGTTTTATATCCATTTGTAATTGCAAGTGGAAGTCTTACTATTCCATGTACTTTTGGATTTTGTAAGTAGATTTTTACAGAATGATCTGTTGGTGATACAACCATTTCATCCATTAAAATCTTTTCAGCATCCATCATTGCTTGCATACGCTCTTCTCCAGTTGTTGTTTGAGCTTTTTCAATTAATTTATCATACTCTTCATTAGACCAACCAGCTGTATTTTGTGGTCCATCTGTAATCCACATATCCATGAAAGTCATAGGATCATTGTAATCTCCAACCCATCCTGAATATGAGAATGCAAAGTCTTTTTTGTTTTCTCTATCAATCTTAACTTTAAATGTAGCTGTGTCTATTCCTACTTCTACACCTAAATTTTCTTTCCAATATTGTTGCCAAATTTGTGCTCTTTGAAGTGAGTTTTCACTATCAAAAGTAAGGAATTTGATTCCATTCATATCTTCTACTGTCTTACCAATTTCCTCTAATCCTTCTTCTAATAACTTCTTAGCTTCTTCAGCAGATGCACCATTACCTACATCTTTTAATAATTCTCCATTAGCTTCTCTAAAAGTCTTATCTCCAGGTCCTGGTATTCCAGGTGGTACAAATGCCCATGCTGGTGGAACAATACCTTCAGTTCTAGCTTCTTGTATTTTTTCTCTATCTATTGACATACTAAATGCTTTTCTTATTTTAGCATTTTTAAAGAATTCATTTTCAGTGTTAAATGTATAGTAGAAAGTTGATGCTTCTGGTGATTTAATTAAGTCATCTTTATATTTTTCTAAATATTGTGATGGTACATTTATAACATCTAATTCTCCTGTTTCATAAAGGTTTATGATTGTATTAGGGTCACTAGTCATAATACCTTCAATTTTTTCAAGAGTTACATTTTCAACATCCCAATAATTGTCATTTTTTTCCATAACTAATTTATTTTCATGTTCCCACTCTGTTACTTTAAATGCTCCATTAGATACCATGTATTCTACATCTGAAGCATATTTTTCTCCCCACTCTTCTACTTTATCTTGTCTTGCAGGTAAGAAAATACTATTTTGTAATTTACTTAAAAATGCTGGATTTGGTGCCTTTAATGTTACTTTAAGAGTTTTTTCATCTTCTGCTTTAATTCCTACCTCAGCTGGATCTTTTATATCCCCTGAGTTATAAGCTTCTGCATTTACAATATCATATAACATATATGCATATGTTGATGCAGTTTTAGGATCTAAACCTCTTAACCATGAATATTCAAAATCCTGAGCTGTTACAGGCTCTCCATCTGACCAATTAGCATCTCTTAAATGGAATATATATTCTGTTCCATCTTCATTTATTTCCCAAGATTCTGCCATTGCTGAACCTTCTTCTGGTAATCCTTCTTCATTAAGTCTTATTAGTCCATCTAATGTATCAATAAGTATTCTACTTGAAGTAGCATCTTGTGATATTTGTGGATCTAAACTTGGTGGTTCTGAGTTCCAATTCATTTTTAATACTTGCTCTTCAGCTAGTTCCTTGCTTGATGAATCATCTTTTCCTTCATCTGTAGAGCCATTATCCTCTCCACCACAAGCAGTAAGAGCTAATGAACCTACAAGAACAAATACTAATAATAGTGATAGTAATTTGGTTCTTTTCATTAATTATGTCCTCCATTCTGTTATTAAAGTTAGTCATTTTAGTTTGTTTTAAATTTTCTGGATATTTAATATATTTTTTAACTATAAACTAAAAATGGCTTATTTAAGATTATAGAATAGTGAAAAAATAAAGTCAAAATTGTTAAGTTTTTATAAAAATTGTTTCAGTTTTATTTTTTCATTAACAGTCTACACTCTTATTAATTACAGAATTACATATGATTTATGATTTCTATTTAACCTCTTATGATTTCTAAACATTTCGTAACATAAAAAAAGGATGAATCAAAAGATTCATCCTTTAAATATATCTTATTTTACAAAATAAGCTTTATATAATCCATCTGTAACTTGAAGTGGTAATCTTACAACGCCTTTTAATTTAGGGTTTTCAAGCAATACAGCTACTGAATGATCTTGAGGAGCTACTGGTAGTTCTTCCATTAAGATCTTTTCAGCTTCTAACATTGCATTCATTCTTTCTTCACTATCATTAGTAGTTTGAGCTGTTTTAATTAACTCATCATACTCTTCATTAGACCAACCAGCTGTATTTTGTGGTCCATCTGTAACCCACATATCCATGAAAGTCATAGGATCATTGTAATCTCCAATCCATCCTGAATATGACATTGCAAAGTCTTTTTTGTTTTCTCTATCAATCTTAACTTTAAATGTAGCTGTGTCTATTCCTACTTCTACACCTAAATTTTCTTTCCAATATTGTTGCCAAATTTGTGCTCTTTGAAGTGAATTCTCACTATCAAAAGTAAGGAATTTGATTCCATTCATATCTTCTACTGTCTTACCAATTTCCTCTAATCCTTCTTCTAATAACTTCTTAGCTTCTTCAGCAGATGCACCATTACCTAAGTCTTTTAATAATTCTCCATTAGCTTCTCTAAAAGTTGATCCTTCAGGTCCTGGCATTCCAGGTGGTACAAATGCCCATGCTGGCGGAACTACACCTTGAGTTCTAGCTTCTTGTATTTTATTTCTATCTACTGCCACACTAAACGCTTTTCTTATTTTAGCATTTTTAAAGAACTCATTTTCAGTATTAAATGTATAATAGAAAGTTGATGCTTCTGGATAAGTATTTAATTTATCTTTATATTGCTCTATATATTGTGATGGTACATTTATCCAATCTAATTCTCCTGTTTCATAAAGGTTCATTATAGTATTAGGATCATTTACCATAATACCTTCTACTCTTTCAAGCTTAACATTTTCAGCATTCCAATAATCTGGATTCTTTTCCATAACTAATTTGTTTTCATGTTCCCATTCTACTACTTTAAATGGTCCATTAGACATTAAGTATTCAACTTCTGAAGCATATTTTTCTCCCCACTCTTTAACTTTATCTTCTCTTGCAGGTAAGAAAGTACTATTTTGTAATTTACTTAAGAAAGTTGGATCTGGTCTTTCAAGTGTTACTTTAAGAGTTTTTTCGTCTTCTGCTGTTATTCCTACTTCATCAGCATTGTCGATATCTCCTGAGTTATAAGCTTCTGCATTCTTTATAGCATAAAGCATGAAAGCATAAGTTGAAGCTGTTTCTGGATCTAACGCTCTCTTCCAAGAATATTCAAAATCTGCTGCTGTTACAGGTTCCCCATCTGACCAATTAGCATCTCTTAAATTAAATACATATTCTGTTCCATCTTCATTTACTTCCCAAGTTTCAGCCATTGCTGAACCTTCTTTTGGAACACCTTCTTCATCTAATCTTACCATACCTTCTAATGTATCATTAAGTATTCTACTTGAAGTAGCATCTTGTGATATTTGTGGATCTAAACTTGGAGGCTCTGAAGTCCAGTTTATTCTAAGTACTTGTTCTTCAGCCATTTCCTCTTCGCCTGTATCTTCACCTTTGTTATCTCCTTCGCCTTCTGCTGCTGGATCATCTGTACCTTCATTTGTATCATCATCGCCAGCACAACCAGCAAGTGCTACTGAAAATACCATTGCAAAGATTAATAGCATTATTAATAACTTATTTTTTTTCATTAAATTTGTTCCCCTTTCATATTTTATAATCAATAATTACTACCAGAAAATTTTTTGTGCCACCCCCTCTGATGTTAATTAACTTATATTTTATATTCTATAAGAATATTTAAAATCCTTCTCAATTTTAGAAATATTTTAAATATTCTAATAAAAAAATATAAATTATCTATTAACAATATTTCTGAAAGCTCTTAAAATATTACTTTTGTTTAATAGATTAATTAAATTATACGGAATTTTTAAATTAATGTCAAGAATATATTTCGCTTTTTTCATTTGTGTGTATGTTTGTTATTTTCTAAATATTATATATATTACAACAATATTACTTTGTTAACTATATAATAATGTTTTGTAAATTGTCTAATAAAAGCTATTTAGAGATATAAATTATATATTTTTCTTTCTTATATCTCTAAATTATTTATATGCACAAGCATTATATTTAATTACTTTTTCCGCTTTTGTAATATAATCTTAATATTCAAATGTTAAAAAAAAGCAAAGAAAAAGTACCAAGTTATTAACTTGATACTTTCAAAAAACTATTTTACTAAATGACAGGCTACATAATGTCCTGGTTTTACTTCTCTTAATTCTGGTGCTTTTTGTCTACATATATCTTTAGCATACTTACATCTATTTTGGAATTTACAACCTTCAGGAGGGTTTATCGGACTTGGAACATCTCCTTCAAGTATAATTCTCTTTCTACCTTTAGATGCTTCAGGGTCTGCAATAGGTATTGCAGAAAGCAAAGCTTGAGTATATGGATGTAATGGCTCATTATAAAGGTCTTTACTTGACGTAAGTTCCATTATTGCACCTAAATACATTACTGCTATTCTATCTGATATATGTTTAACCATTGAAAGGTCATGAGCTATAAAGAGATATGTTAATCCCATTTCTTTTTGTAAATCTTCAAGTAAATTTACAACTTGTGCTTGAATAGACACATCAAGTGCAGAAATAGGCTCATCACATACTATAAATTTAGGCTCAACAGAAAGAGCACGTGCTATACCTATACGCTGTCTTTGTCCACCACTAAATTCATGTGGGAAACGAGAAGCATGTTCTCTATTAAGGCCTACAGTTTCAAGTAGCTCATATATTCTCTTCATTCTTTCTTTGCCTTTTCTTAAATTGTGTATGTCCATTCCTTCACCAATAATATCTCCAACTGTCATACGAGGATTAAGTGAAGCATAAGGATCTTGGAATATCATTTGAGTTTCTTTTGCAAAGTTTTTCATTTCTTTTTTATTTAATTTATGAACATTCATTCCATCAAAAATTACCTCTCCATCAGTAGCTTCATATAGACGTATAAGAGTTCTTCCAGTAGTAGATTTCCCACAACCAGATTCACCTACAAGTCCTAATGTTTCTCCTTCTTTTATGGCAAATGATATACCATCTACCGCTTTAAGAATTTGATTTCTACCAACTTTAAAATGCTTTTTTAAGTTTTTTACTTCAATTAAATTCTTTTTGTTATTTAATTTTTTCTCTGCCATTATTCTCTCCCCTTCTTGATAGGATTTTCTACATCTGGAGCCATCTCATGTTGTAACCAACATTTCACATAATGATCTTCAGAAAGGTAAGTTTTTTCTGGCATTTGCTCCTTACAAATAGGCATTGCATATTTACATCTTGCTGCAAATGGACAACCCTTTGGTGGAGAGAATAAATCTGGAGGTGTTCCTTCAATAGGAACTAATCTTTCCTTTTGATCTGTATTAACTTTTGGTATTGATCTCATAAGTCCCCAAGTATATGGATGTTGTCCATTATAGAATATTTCATCTAATGTACCTGATTCAATAACAAGTCCAGCGTACATAACAACTACTCTTTGTGCAATATCAGCTACTACACCAAGGTCATGAGTTATTAATATTATTGCTGTATCAAAATCTCTTTGTAAATCTTTCATTAAATCCAGTATTTGAGCTTGTATTGTAACATCTAAAGCAGTAGTAGGCTCATCGGCAATTAAAAGCTTAGGATCACAAGATAATGCTATAGCTATCATTGCACGTTGTCTCATACCACCACTAAACTCGTGTGGATATTGCTCTACACGTTTTTCTGGATTAGGAATTCCAACAACATCTAACATTTCAATAGCCTTCTTTTTTGCTTCGGCTTTTGAAAGTCTTTGATGTTTTATAAGTCCTTCCATAATTTGTTTACCTACTTTCATAGTAGGGTTTAAGGATGTCATAGGATCTTGGAAAATCATACTTATCTCACTACCACGAATGGATTCCATTTGCTTATCAGTAAGTTTAGTGAGATCTTTTCCATTAAACATAACCTGACCATCTTTTATTCTTCCTGGAGGCATTGGAATAAGTTGCATTGTTGATTGTGCAGTAACAGATTTACCACAACCAGATTCACCAACTATAGCCACAGCCTCTCCTTTATTTACATAAAATGATACCCCTCTAACTGCTTGCACTTCTCCTGCATATGTGTCAAAGGATACTCTTAAATCTTTAACATCTATTAAAGTCTTGCTTTTATCTCTAGCCATATATATTCCTCCTATTGTCTTAGTCTTGGGTCTAATGCATCTCTAAGTCCATCACCAAATATTTGGAATGCGAGCATTATTAAACTTATTACTACCGATGGAAATACTAATTGATATGGCTCTAATAAAAGCATACGAGTTCCATCTTTTGATAAAGCACCAAGACTTGCATCTGGTACTGGAATTCCAAGGCCTATATAACTTAAGAATGCTTCAGAGAATATTGCTGAAGGTATTGCAAAAGTTATACTAACAATTATAACACCTATAGTATTTGGAATAAGATGCTTTGTAATTATTCTTCCTGCATCTGCTCCAAGAGTTTTAGCTGCCATTACAAACTCCATTTCTTTTATTTGAAGTATTTGGCCACGAACAAGTCTTGCCATTCCACCCCATCCAGCAATAGATAACGCAACTATAATACTTAAAAGTCCTGGAGGTAATACTGTTGTAAGAAGTATAACCCAAATAAGATAAGGTATTGCAAATATAATTTCTACAAAACGCATCATTATATTATCTACATTTCCACCTGTATATCCTGAAATACCACCATATATAACACCGATTGTAAAGTTAAGTAAAGCCGTAACAATACCTATAAATAGTGATATTCTAGTTCCTTCCCAAACTCTTACATATAAATCCCTTCCTAATTCATCTGTTCCAAACCAATGTTCGGCATTTGGTTTCTCATTTGTAAGTAATAAGTCACCTGTTACTGCATCATATTGACTTAACATTGGTGCAAATATTGCAAATAATGCAATTATAATTAAAAGTCCCATAGAAATAATAGCTAATTTATTTGATTTTAATCTCCTCCATGCATCTGCCCAGTATGTAAGAGATGGTCTTACAATAGCTTCAGCATCAGAAGCAGTTTTTCCTTCTATAACAAATTTATCTTTACTTAATTCTGCCATAATATACCTCCTATTCTATTCGTCTATTCTTATTCTTGGATCAACAAAGCCATATATTATATCTACTAAGAATACCATGAAAATAAGTAACATTGCATAGAAAAGTGTAGTACCTAGTATAAGCGTATAATCATATTGGTTAACTGCATCTACGAAAAATTTACCCATTCCAGGTATAGCAAATATCCTTTCTATAACAAATGAACCTGTTACTATTGCTGCAATAAGTGGTCCAAGAAGTGTAATTATTGGAAGTATAGCATTTCTAATAACATGCTTTATTACTATTGATGTCTTAGATAACCCCTTAGCTTTAGCTGTTTTCACATAATCTGAACCCATAATTTCAATCATATTTGTCTTCATCATTCTAGCTTGGTAAGCTATAAGTCTAAGACCTAATGCAAGTACTGGTAAAACCATATATATTGGTCCATTCCAACCTGCTACTGGAAACCATCCAAGCTCCCGTCCAAAAACATATTGGAATAACGAGGCAAATACGAAGTTAGGTACCGAAACCCCTACAACTGCGAGTATTATAACAAAATAATCAAAAAATCCTTTATTATTTAGGGCGGCTATTATACCAAAGGTCAGTCCAAAGAAGAGACCTATACCTACTGCCCAAAGTCCTAATGTCATTGATTTAGGAAACGCTTCAAAAATTATATCATTTACTGTTCTAGTTTTATACACCATGGATAAACCAAAGTCACCTTTTACTGCATTTTTAAGAAAATAACCATATTGTACAACTAAAGGTTTGTCCAAACCATATTTTGCTTCTAAGTTTCTACGTATTTCTGGCTCTAATCTCTTACCTCCACTAGCTAATGGATCTCCTGGCAATTGATGCATCAAGAAAAACGTAATTGTAGCTATAAGCCATATACTAATAATCATGAAAAATATACGTTTAATTATATACTTCCCCATTTAACACACCTCCATAAATTTTATGAAATAAATAATTTCTGTATTGCCGATTTATAACTTGTCTATCCACCTCCTAAAAAACAAACTATAAGTATAAATATAATAAAACAAAAATTACAAATGATTATAATTTTCAGAAAAATGCCCCTTAAAAAAATAAACTTTTATAATATAATTTTCAAAAAAGGGTTTTAATCTTGAAAAGAAATTCTATCCCATTAGTGATTAGAAGAATAGTAATGATAAGCTATATATATAATATAATTTTTTAAACATTTATGCAATTACATATTTTTTAATATTTTATTACGTTTTGTTAATAAGGTGGATGATGAAATTAGATCTATCTCTGTATTATAATACATTTTATTGAATATTTCAAAGCAATATTCTGAAAACAATATTAATATTTTTTAAAATTAGAGCCTCTAAATATTTAGAGGCTTTAATTTTAACTATTTAATTTTTTACTTATTAATTTATTTACAATCCCAGGATTAGCCTTACCACGTGTCTTTTTCATAACTTGACCAACTAAGAATCCAAGTGCCCTATCCTTACCATTTTTGTAATCTTCTATTGACTCAGGATTTTCTTCTAATGTTTCATCAACAATTTTTTCTATTTCACCTTCATCATTAATTTGGATAAGTCCTTTTTCTTTTACTATTTTATTTGGATCTTTACCTTCTTCAAACATTTCTCTTAAAACTTTTTTACCAATTTTATTACTTATCTTTCCACTATCTATAAGCTTTATAAGATCTGCAAATTCTTTTGATGAAAATCTTATATCTTCAATTTCCATATCTTCATCTTTTAATCTTCTTAAAATATCACCCATTATAAGATTACTTGCAGTTTTAAAATCTACTGAATGAGATACTGTATCTTCATAAAATAAAGCTAAACTTTTTGAAGATGTAAGAACTTCTGCATCATATTCTGGTAAATCATATTGTTTAATAAACCTATTCATCTTATCTTCAGGTAATTCTGGTAAGCTTTTTCTTATATTTTCTATCCATTCATTACTTATTTCCATATCAACTATATCAGGTTCAGGGAAATATCTATAATCACTTGCATCTTCTTTAGTTCTCATAGATATAGTTTCACCTTTTAAATCATCATAACGTCTAGTTTCACGAACAGTATCTTCACCTTTTTCTAATAATTCAATATGTCTTTTTTGCTCAAATTCCATTGCTTTTACTGCTGATTTAAATGAGTTCAAGTTTTTGATTTCTGTTATAGTACTTTTTTTACCAGTTTCTTCATCAACAATATTAATATTTACATCACATCTTAAAGATCCTTCTTCCATTTTACAATCTGAAACCTCAATATATTGTAATACAGATTTCAACTTTTCTAGAAACTGCTTTGCTTCTTCTGGAGAGTTCATATCAGGTTCTGAGACTATTTCTATTAATGGAACACCTGCTCTATTATAATCTAATAATGTACCTCCATCTTTTGAATGAATAGATTTTCCAGTATCTTCTTCTATATGAATTCTAGTAAGATTTATTTTCTTTTTTCCATTTTCACTATCTACTTCAATATATCCACCTTCACAAAGAGGTTTGTCATATTGAGATATTTGATATCCCTTTACTAAATCAGGATAATAATAATTTTTTCTATCCATTTTTGTATGATTTGCTATTTTTGAATTAAAAGCAAGACCTGCTTTTATTCCATACTCAACTACCTTTTCATTTAGTACAGGAAGTGAACCTGGAAGCCCTAGACATACTGGACAACAATGTGTATTAGGATCCCCACCATACTCTGTAGTACATGAACAAAATATCTTAGAGTTTGTTGAGAGTTCTGAATGTATTTCAAGTCCTATTATAGTTTTATATGACATTATTTCACACCTCCTAAATCTGGAGTTTGTTTAAAGTTTATTTCCTTTTCAAAATTATATGCTGCATTTAATATTTTAGCTTCATCAAAATTCTTACCTATTATTTGAAGTCCTATAGGCATATTATCTGATAATCCACAAGGAATTGATATTGCTGGTACTCCTGCTATATTAACTCCTACAGTTAATTTGTCTGACTGATACATAGCAATAGGATCATCATTCTTCTCACCTATTTTAAATGCAGTAGAAAGTGTAGTAGGAGATATTAATATATCATATTTTTCAAATGCTTTATCAAAATCATTTTTTATAAGAGTTCTAACTTCTTGAGCTTTTTTATAATACGCATCATAATAACCAGAACTTAAACAATAAGTTCCCATCATAATTCTTCTTTTAACTTCTTCTCCAAAACCTTCAGATCTAGTTTTTACAAATAACTCTTCAGTATTATTATAATCGCTAGCTCTATTTCCATATCTTATTCCATCAAAACGAGCTAAATTTGAACTTGCTTCAGAAGGAGCTAATATATAATATGTCTCAAGACCATATTCTGAATGAGGAAGACTCATCATTTCAACTTCTGCACCTAAGTTTTCAAATGTTTTTATAACTTGTTCCATTTGACTTTTAACGTTACCTTCTAAACCTTCTAAATATTCTTTAGGTACTCCAATTTTAAGTCCTTTAATATCATTTTTTAATCCATCTAAATAATTTTCTTTTTCTCTTTTAACTGAAGTAGAATCCATTTTGTCATATCCTGCAATAACATTCATAACTATAGCAGCATCTTCTACATTTCTTGTAAATGGTCCTATTTGATCAAAAGAAGATGCAAATGCAATTAAGCCATATCTAGATACAAGTCCATATGTTGGTTTAAGACCTACAAGCCCACAAAAAGAAGCAGGTTGACGTACTGAACCTCCTGTTTCAGATCCTAATGAAAAAGGTGCCATTTGAGAAGCTACTGCTGCTGCAGACCCTCCACTAGACCCCCCTGGAACACGAGAAATATCCCAAGGATTTTTTGTGATTTGAAATGCTGAAGTTTCAGTAGAAGACCCCATAGCAAATTCATCTAAATTTGTTTTACCTATTATTATTGCATCTGCATTTTTTAAATTCTCTATAACTGTAGCATCAAATGGTGGAATATAATCTTTAATTATATTAGAAGCACATGTAGTTTTTAGTCCTTTTGTAGAAATATTATCCTTTATTGCTACAGGAATTCCTGCTAAATATCCTAATCCTTCACCATTTTTTCTTTTTTCATCAATTTCTTTTGCTTTTTTTAATGCTTCTTCTTTATTTAATGTTAAAAAAGCTTTTATACTATCATCATATTTTTCTATTCTTTTGAAATATTCTTCTATTAAATCTACAGATGTTATTTCTCCAGATTCTAATTTATCTTTTAATATTGTGATACTAAGTTCATTATAATCCATTTTCTCACCTCTTTAGTCTATTACTTTTTTTATCTTTATATAACCATTCTCACTTTCAGGTGCATTCTTCATTATTTCATCTCTTTCAAGTGATTCTTTGACCACATCATCTCTCATAACATTTTTAATATCAGAATGAGGATGATATGTAGGTTTTACACCTGTAGTATCTACTGACCTAAGTTTTTCTACATAATTTATTACAGAATCAAATTTCGAAGTAAAATCTTCAATATTCTCATCTTTAAATTCAAGTCTAGAAAGCTTTGCAACATGCTTTATTTGGTCTTTAGTAATACTCATTTACATTTCTCCTTCCATATAGATTGTTGATAATATAATATAATAACTAAAGTTAATTGTAAACTTACATATTTATTATATCTTTTAATTTGTTTTCATCTATTATTTCTATATTTAAATCTACAGCTTTATCGTATTTACTCCCAGGATCTTTTCCTACTATTACAAAGTCAGTATTCTTACTTACACTTCCTGTTATTCTTCCACCCATCTTTTCAACTATTTCTTTAATTTCTTTTCTTGGCATCCCTTCTATTGAACCAGTTATAACTATTTTTTTGTCTGTAAATATAGTATTTTCCTCTACCTCTTCTTTTTCATAATGAGGCTTTACTCCCAGTTCAAATAAATGCTCTATTTTTGATGTTATTTCTTCATCACTGAAAAACTCTATTATTTCTTTTGCAACAATATCTCCAACATCTCTAATTGAAATTAAATCTTCATAATTTGCATTTTTTAAGTTTTCATATGACTTATATTTATTTGCAAGATCTCCTGCAGTTTTTCTACCTACATTTGGTATTCCTAATGCATAAATAAATGCTGCAAGAGTTACATCTTTACTCTTTTCTATTGCATTTAATAAATTGTTAGTTTTTTTATCCCCAAATCTCTCAAGATTTATTAAATCATCATATTCTAATTCATAAATTTGTGGTAATTCTTTTAAATCTAATTCTTCAAATAGTTGCTTGGCAGTTTTCTCACTAAACCCTTCTATATTCATGGCATTACGACTTGCAAAATGCTCCATTCTTGCAACAAGTTGCGGTTTACAGCTCATGGAGTTAGGACAAAATATATGAACTCCATCTTGTATAAGTTCCGTACTACAAGCTGGACACTCTTTAGGTTTTTCTATTTCTATTCTTTCTTCACAACTATCTTCTACAATTCCCATAATTTCAGGAATTACATCATTAGATCTTCTAAGCCAAACACGACATCCTAATGCTACATTTTTTCTCTTAATATCATCCATATTATTAAGTGTAGCTCTTCTAACTGTAACTCCTCCAATATCTACTGGCTCAAGTATTGCTGAAGGTGTTACTTTACCAGTTCTACCTACATTCCAATTAATATCTAGTAGTTCTGTTGTAACTTCTTCCGCTTTAAATTTATATGCTATTGCCCATCTTGGAAATTTCTGAGTATATCCTAATACTTCTCTTGTTTTCATATCATTTATTTTTATAACTAATCCATCAGTTAATATATCTAAATTATGTCTATCTTCATCTATCTTCTCTATTTCTTCTATCATATCGTCAATATTCTTAAATTTTTTAAGATAATTGTTTACAGGAAGTCTATTTTCTTTTAAATAATCTATCATTTCTAAATGAGTAGAAAAGTTTTTATCTTCAATATATCCTATATTATAAAAATAAGCAGTAAGATTTCTCTTTGCTGTAGCCTTAGAATTTAAATTTCTAAGTGCTCCAGCTGCTGCATTCCTTGCATTTTTAAGAGGTTCATCAGCTGTTTCATTATATTTTTCTAACTCAGATAAAGGCATTAATCCTTCACCTTGTATTTCCATTTTATTTTTTGATGGAATAGAAAGTGGTATGTTTTTTATAGTTTTAACTTGAGGAAGTATTGCTTCACCTATTTCACCATTGCCCCTTGTAGCCCCTTGAACTAATTTTCCATTATCATAAGTTAAATTTATAGTTAAACCATCAAATTTATATTCCATTATATATAATGGATCTGGAAGTTTGTCGTCATTTGTAGAATTATATTCATTTATAATTCTTTTTACTCTAGATTCCCATTCTCTAAGTTCTCCATAATTTTGAGATTTATCAAGACTATAAAGTGGAGACAAATGAATATGCTTTTCAAATTTTTCAAGTACTTCTCCACCTACTCTCCTAGTAGGAGATGCAGGTAATATATGACCTGTTTCTTCTTCTAAATTAACTAATTCATCATAAAGTTCATCATATTCCTTATCACTTACCTTTGGTTTGTCTAAAGTATAATAATAATAATTTAACTCATTTAATTTTTCTACTAACTCTTCTATTCTTTCTATCTTTTCCATATTATCACCTTACCTACACTTTTTCTATTGGTGCAAGAGATATTAATAATTTCTTTATTCCTTTTTCATTAAATGCAATAGTAGCTTCTTTTTTATCTCCACTGCCTTTCATACCTACTACTGTTCCTAATCCTAAAGTTTTATGTTTTACTTTGTCACCTATATTTATATTAGGATCATTTTTTCTTTTTATACCTGTATTTTCATGAGTATAACCAGTAAAATATTTATTATTTTTTTGTTGTGATATTTTAGCCTTCTTTTTTGCTTTATCATTTATATTGTCAATTAAACTATCTGGAATCTCATCAATAAATCTTGAAATTGAATTGTAATTTGTCTTACCATAAATAGTTCTAAGTGTTGTATATGTTATAAATAAATGTTCTTTTGCACGAGTAATACCAACATAGCAAAGTCTTCTTTCCTCTTCTAAGTCATCTTCACTTACCATAGCTCTTGATATAGGGAATATGCCTTCTTCCATTCCTGTTAAAAACACTATATCATATTCAAGACCTTTTGCACTGTGAAGTGTCATAAGTGTTACAAAGTCATCATCTTCATCTAGTCTATCTATATCTGATAAAAGTGAAATGTTAGCTAAAAATTCTTCCAAAGTATTTTCTTCACTTGTATTTTCAAAATCAATTGCAACAGATATAAATTCTTCTATATTCTCTATTCTACTCTGTGCTTCAAGTGTATCTTCTTTTTGAAGTTCTTTTATATATCCTGTTGATTCAATTACATTTTCTATTAGATCTTTTACAGATAATATTTCCTTCATTGCTATGAATTTATTTATAATTGATACAAAATCTTTTACTTTTGATTTTGCTCTATGGGATAAGCTTGCCATTTCATCTATATCAAGTATTACACTATATATGCTTTCGCCTTTTTCAATACTTAATTGTTCTATTTTTTCTACAGTTCTTTTACCTATTCCCCTTTTTGGAACATTTATTATCCTCTTTAAAGAAATATTATCTACTGGATTTTGAATAAGTCTTAAAAATGCTATAATATCTTTTATTTCTTTTCTATCATAGAACTTAAGACCTCCTACAATTTTATAAGGAATGTTTGATTTAACCAGGGATTCTTCAAGTACACGTGATTGCGCATTAGTTCTATAAAGAATTGCAAAATCAGAATAATTTTTATGGTCTGTATTTTTTATTTCTTTTATTTTGCTTGCTATAAATTTAGCTTCATCATGCTCATTATCACCATTATATAATCCTATGTTTGTACCTTCATTTTGTGAAGTCCAAAGATTTTTGCCTTTTCTACCCATATTATTATCTATTACTTTGTTTGCAGCATCTAATATGTTTTTAGTTGAACGATAGTTTTGTTCAAGTTTTATAGTTTTAGCATTTGGATAATCTTCTTCAAAGTCAAGGATATTGCGTATATCAGCGCCTCTCCATCCGTAAATCGAATTATGAACTACTATATCATTAGATATATACTGTCTTAAATTAGGTACAGATATATCATAAACATATCCTTCATAATCTAATACATTAACTTCTTCTACAATGTCATCTACTATTTCACCATCTTCATATATAGGTATAGACATACTAGGTCTTATATGAGATGCTGGCATATAATTAAAAGTAGTATCCTTTGTAAGTCTTGCTCTTTTTATTATTTCAATATCATCTTCTAATGATATTATTTTTTTGGAATAAGTGAGGGCTTCGTCGTATTCTTCTATATAAGTAGGTTTATTATTAAACTGAACTACATGATTATAATATCCTTCATTATTATTTTCCTTACTCCCAAAGAAATCAATATATATTTTTTTATTTGGATTTTCTTCTATATTCAATTTTCCAAACATCATATGATTAGGTGTTGTTTTTATCATTTTACCTTTTTTAGTTTTAATTTCTATAATAGGTCCTTTATAATAGTTTTCTTTCTTTTTATCAAACTTTCCTTGAAGTACTTTTCCCCATCCACCAGCAGATATTATAGTACTTTGATCTTCTAAGGAGTTCATTTCACTATAACCGTCAATAGTTTTTATTTGCATATCTGGAAGAACGCACTGGTCATCATCCCCCACTACACATACATTTTTATGAGCATTTCCAAGTAACTTCACTAATTCATATTGAGCACGATTAGTATCTTGATACTCATCTACTAATATATATTTAAATTTCTTTTGATAAAACTTAAGTATATCAGGATTATTTCTAAATAATTCTATAGTCTTTCCAATTAAGTCATCAAAATCAAGAGCATTATTTTTTTGCAACTTTTCTTGGTAAAGTCTATATATTTCTCCTTTTTGCCTTTCCCTAAAATCACTATAATTATCATTTATGTAGGTGTCTGGATCTATTAATTTATCCTTTAAACTACTTATAAAATGAATCATTTTTTTAGGCTCATACATTTTCTCATTTACATTTAATTCTTTTATAGTATCTTTTATAACTGTATTTTGATCTGACCCATCAAATATAACAAAATTTCTATTATAGTCAATTTTATCAATATCACGTCTAAGCATCCTTACACACATTGAGTGAAATGTTCCAACCCACATATCTTCTACTCTTATATCTACCAATCTTTGTATTCTTTCTTTCATCTCTTTCGCGGCTTTATTAGTAAATGTAATTGCAAGAATATTATCTGGAAATATATCCTTTTGTTCTAATATATATGCTATTCTATGTGTCAAAACTCTAGTTTTTCCACTTCCAGCTCCAGCTAAAACTAAAAGTGGACCTTCAGTAGTCTTTACAGCTTCTCTTTGTTCATCATTAAGTCCATCTAAAAAACTCATTTGTTCTCTCCTCTCGAAAGTAAACTCTAATTTCTATTATATACGAAAATAAGTTCTATTTGAAGGCATAGAAAAAACTTCTAGTAGAATAACTAGAAGTTTTTATAACTTTATTCTCTTATAGTATGTTATATGACTTTCCTTCTCATCTGATAAATTTCAAATTTTTCATTTGAGATTTCACCTTCACATGTTCGAAATGTTTTAAACCCTAATCTCTCATACACTTTAATTGCTCTTTTATTAAATGAAGTTTTTTGTAATAATGAAGATTGTAGTATAAGAGCCTTTTCTGACAAGTTTGAGTTCATAAATTATGAAGCTGAAAAAACTAAAATATTAGAATATGAAATAATAAACTTATCAAAGAACATGAGCTCAATATCAACATCTAAACTACTAAAACAAAATATTGCAATCGTAGAAAAAGTACAGTATACAATATTTTGAAAAAAGAAGCATAAATACTTGATAAAAGCAAAATTACAAAGATCTGTATAGATGATTTCACTTTTAAAAAATGATATAAATATGCAACTATTATGATACATAAAGAAATACTTAGAATTGGATGGGAAATGGGAGCATGGATTAAAAAAGATAAAGTGTAAAAATAAGTTTGATGGTTATAAAAATCCAGTTAGAAGAATGTATTATATATATAGATCGAATTCAAAGGAAATATACATACAAATTAAAAACCAATGATATACAGATAGTGATTAAATTTCAAGAAAGTTTATTACTGATTTTAAGTCTGAAACTCTTGATGTAAAGGAAACGATAGATACAAAATCTAGAAAAAGAAATAATTTAATTAGCTTACTATATAAATCTATAGAAAAAATAAAACTCATTGTATCTGAAGAGTTTGAAATAATATTAAATAAATATGAAAACTATAAAATAATATTTGAACCTATATTTTTGAAAATTAAAACCGCCTCTCAAAAGTTACTTTTTTTAGTCTAACTTTTGGGAGACGGTTTACTTTCTAATAGACTTTCATATCATTGTTCTGCAAGATTACTTTCATCACTGCCATTTGGATGTCAATATATAAGATTGATTTTTAAGTTCTCTCTTAAATTTTCTGTTTTTAAATCTTCGTATTCTTTTCAACTTCATAAAGATCTTGATCAATGTCTAATATAAAAGAGGATAAGTTATCCTCGAAATATATATATAGTCTATGAAGAGCTCTCGTACAAACGGTATAAAAAAGCTTTCTATCCCTTTCTATACAATAATTTTTAGCACTACCATCATAAATTAAAACAGCATCAAATTCTAGACCTTTAGCTAAATAGGATGGTATAACTACAATACCTTCAGGATATTTTATAGTATCATGATTTATAATATGGACAGATATATTCTTTTTTATAGCGTTAAAAGCATTTAATGATTCATTTATAGTTTTACAAAGGATTGCTATAGATTTAAACCCTTCAGATTGTAATATTTTGATATCATTGATAAGTTTATTATGTATATTTTCTTTTGTGACTTGTATAATTTGAGGTTTAAGTCCATGACGCTCTAGATGATCGTAATGTATATCTTGCAATAGTAAAGCCTTAGTAAAGTTTGATATTTCTGATGTAGATCGGTAAGTCTTAGTTAGTGTTAATAAGGCAGTTGTAAAAGATACATCCTGTTGTAGTATGGATGCAATTTGTTCATATTGGCCTATATTCATAAAAGGATTGATAGACTGATTCAAATCCCCCAATAGAGTAAAATTACTATATAAAAATAATTGTTTAAATATTTTATAATGTAAAGGAGTATAATCTTGAGCCTCATCTATAACAACATGACGAATATCTAATGATTCTGAAGTCCTATTAAGCTTGAGTTTTAAATAAACAAGGGGTGCAACATCTTCATAATGTATTTTATCCTTTTTTAGTCCTTCCAATGTAGTTTTCCTCAAGTTTGTTATATTATCTTGTGATAGATCAGTATTAATTTCCTCTAAAAGTTTCTTATTTTCAAATAGATGAGTGTAAAGTACTATAAGGTCTAATGATGTTTTTTCTGTTAATCTATCTTTTAAAGGCTCAAATTCTCTTTTAACTAAATTTAAAGCTTCTACTTTCACTCCTTTTTCCGTAAGAGATACATCTGAGTTCAATAACATATTAATAATCTCTTCTAAACGTTCTTTCTCATAAGGTTTTATTAAATAAAATACACGATTTTTTATTTTTTCAAGTCTCTGAAACAATGGAAGATAAGTGTATTCCTTGTGAAGGAGATTATAAAGCTTATGCTTACTTATGATAAGATTCTGTTTATAGTAAATATCTTCAAAATGGATATAATTATTTTCAAGATAATTCACATACATGTCTAGTAAATCAATAAACTTACTAGAAGATTTGTATTGTATTGAAAAAGTTCTATCAGAATAATAATTAGGGTCAGTAGAAGATAAAAAGGTATCCATTTGCTCACTCATAACTTCAAGTTCAATATTATTGCCTATAAATTTTTCTGCAAAGTCTATGAACGTAATTTGTTTCATGTTTTCTTCCCCAAGCTCAGGTAAAACGTCTGAAATGTAATCGTTAAAAATGGCATTTGGAGAAAAAATAATTATATTTTTAGCTTTGATAGTCTTTTGATAATTGTAGAGTAAAAATGCAATTCTATGAAGGGCGATAGAAGTTTTTCCACTACCAGCAGGTCCTTGGACAATTAGAAGGCGATGATTCTTATCTCTGATAACTTCATTCTGTTCTTTTTGAATACTTGTAACTATAGAATTCATCTTTGAGTCTGTAGTATCACTCAAAATTTCTTGTAATAAATCGTCATTTATTTTCAAATTACTATCAATTACATATTTAAGCTGTCCCTTATGAATTTTAATTTGTCTTTTCAAAAGAAGTTCACCTTCTATTAAAGCTCTCGGTGATTTATAGTTGGATTTACCAACTTCACAATCATAAAACATACTAGCTACAGGTGCTCTCCAATCGATAACAAGAAAATCATCAGTCTTTTCATCTACAATATTTCCAATACCAATGTAGTAAATATCCTTAGTATCCTCTACACTTTCCTGAAAATCAATTCTACCAAAATATGGAGATAAAGCTATCTTTTTAAGCTTGTCAATTTGCTCTTTAGAAGATTTATACCGAATAGCTTCTCGTTCTATAGTCTTTTCGTAATGGAGCACTTCAATGGCTTCATCTATGTCCCAAGGGTTAAATTCAAATGTTCCGATATCTTCACGCATTTGTCGTTGAATTGCAATAAGTTCTTTTTTAAATTTATTATAGTAATTTTGTTGTTCATTGAGATTTTTCTTAACCTGAATAAGTGTTTTCTTAAGATATTTTTCTTCTAAATACCTTTCCTCAAGATTAATTTTCAAATAAACATCTCCTTTTATAAGTAGTGTTAAAAGTATATCATCCAATATAGGAAACTACTAGACTACAATTTTATGTTATTATATGATATAATATACATATAGAAAAGATGTTTTTGTTTTTAAATTTATTTAAGTGTAGATTGTCAATTAAAAGTGGGTGCTTTCCATAGTTAGTTGAATTTAAGTATTTCTTCAAGCATAAAAATTTTCTTCCCCATGATTTCAAAACTACATCTACCATACATAATTCTTTTTATTACTTTTATTTTATTTACACCATCTTCTACTAAGCCGTTACTATAATCATGTATAATTCACTTTTTAACTCATTCAATATCCCTAAGAATTCTATTAATAAAACTATTGATACCTAAAATATTCAATAATTTTGCTCCCTCAATCCAATTATCTAATTTATATTGCTTTTATAAAACCAAATTTCTTAAAAAAATTTAACTAAGTCATATATCATAGATAAATTTGGATACTTTTCAATTACTGATTCCAATTGATTTAAAGAGATATCTTTTGCTTTTTCCACTAGTTTGTATAAATTTGCTTAATAATCTCTTCAATACTTATGCTATTTATATTTATGTCATAGATTGGTAATTTATTAAATAGGTTAACAATTTCACCTTTTAAGCTTTTTTCACTTAAATCAATTTCAATTTGAATTTTTTTACCTTTAATATTTTTAACATCTAATTCTCTTAAAATATATTTATCAACCTTCTTAGATAAAATAACTGATATCAGCTTTTTATTTTCATAATAAAATTTTAAATCCTCTAATGAGTCATCAAAAACTTTTTCTCCTTTATTGATAATTGATATTTTCTTACATAGATTTTCTATGTCACTTATATCATGGGTAGTAATTATAAACGTTGTTCCTTTTTCTTTATTTACATTTTTTATGAATTCTCTAATTAATTCTTTTGAAACTATATCTAATCCTATTGTTGGTTCATCAAGATATACTAGTTTTGGTTGATGTAGTAAGGCATTTACAAATTCACACTTCATTCTTTCCCCTAATGAAAGTTGTCTCACTGGTTTTGTAATAACTTCTCTTACATTTAATAAATCAGTAAAAAAGTCTATATTATCTTTAAACATTTTATCTGGAATAGTATAAAGTTTTTTACTTAACGCAAATGAGTCTATTGCAGGCAAGTCCCACCATAACTGTGATTTTTGACCAAAAAGAACCCCTATATCTTTTACATATTCTTTTCTATGAACCCATGGAGTGAATCCCATTATTTGAACATTTCCTTCCGATGGATATAATACTCCTGACATAATTTTTATTAGTGTTGATTTACCTGCCCCGTTGGGACCTATAAGTCCTCTTATTTCACCTTCTTCAACTTTAAAATCAATATTTTTCAAAGCTTCCACATATTTATATTCTCTAGTAAATAATGATTTAAAAGCTGACATTAAACCTGAATCTACTCTATTTGCGACTTTAAAGTTCTTACTTAAAGAATTAATACAAATTATATTATTATTCATTATTATATTACCCTCCTGCACTTGTATACTTTTTAAGAACTGAATTCCAAAATACTAAACTTATAAGAAAAAATGATATAACACTAATAAAAGAAAATATAATTTTAATATCTATTCTGTTTAATAAAACTTGAGATGGAAAATATGCAAATATTCCTATAGGTAAAAAACTTATAAATGTAAGTTTTAAATATTTAGGGTATATATCAAGAGGATATTCTGAAAATCTCAAATATGCATCTATTATTCCTCTTATACCTCCATCCGCAACAGTAACAATAATACATCCAGAATGTATTATTTCTAAAGCAGCACTTAATAAAAGACCCAATAATATACATAATAAAAAAAGCATTAACTTCCATATAGTAATTGTTAATTTGATTTTTAAGACTGAATATATTGTTAAAACCATACCTGCAACAAAAGTTCCTATACCATCAATACTAAATGATGACGCTAATATTAATGCTATGGGTGAAAAAGGTTTCAATAAAAATTTGTCAAATTCTCCATTTATAACAGTTTCAATAAATTCTCTTTTAGAATTGCCAAATATAGTGTTTCTAAGCCCGAAAGAAATAAGTACTGTTCCTTGAAATAAAATTATTTGTTCTAAATTCCACCCTGGAAACCCATTAGTCTGTGTAAATAATAAATATTGAATTAGTGGGCCAGTTAATGTAAACATTAACGTAATTATTAAACCTAAAAAAAAATCAAATCTATAGTGAATACCTTTTGATATAACTAAATTACTGTTCCAAATGAATAATTTTAGTATATTAATAAAGTTCTTCATATTTAACCTCCCACTGCGCAATAGTTTTTTATCATTTTATTGTATAATATTTTACCAATAGCTAATAAGATTACGCTCCAAAATACTTGAATAAACAATATCTTTAAAAATATATAACTCCCTTGACTTTTCTCAGTATTTAAAAAAAATTGTATTGGCCAATAATATACATATTTAAATGGCAAAACATTTAAAATTTTATTTGCCCAATCAGGAAAAAATTCTAATGGTATAAAAGCTCCCCCTGCAAAACTAAATAGAAATATTTTTAATCGCATTATGGAGTTGTTATTTTTAATATAGAATGCAATTAATCCTATTAAATAATTAGTAAAGAATGAAATTGAAAATCCTCCTATATTTAAAACAATAAATTTAGCTACAGAACTAATGGTAATAAAAATCGGAAAAATCAGCGTTGAATAGATCACAAATGGTAACAATATCTGTATTACTATTGCAGGAATTTTAATCCCTAACCCATGTGCCAATTCTATGTGAATTATTTTCAATGGCTTTAACAACTCTATACTTAAATTGCCATTCCTTATTTTGTTGGATATTCGAATGTCTGCGTAATTAAGAACAAAACTATTTACAAATGAGGTGGTTGCAAAATACCAGACCATTTGGCCTAACGAATAACCCTTAATTGTACTAAGTTCATTATAGGTATAGATACTTTTAAATAGTGGGAAATATATTAATACCACTGCAAAATTTATTACAAACATAATAAAAAATGCTCTCTTATGTTGAAAAAATACTTTTAAATTCATTTTAATATATTCATTTAATACTCTCACTTAATTCTCCTCTCCATTATTTAAATAATATAATTCATTTTATAGAATTTATATAAATCTGAATTTGAAATTATTTTTTTACATATACCATCTAACCTATCAAATCAACCATTAATCTCTACGTTCAATATATTATCTCCAAATTTAGGATTCCACTCTCTCCACAATTCATAACTTACAACAAGCATATTACATGTACCAATATTTCTATATTGTCCCAATGTATACATTGCCGATGTTTCTATATCTACATCCAAAATATTTTTTCTTTATATTTCTTTACTTTATCAATTGATTCCATAAAACTACTAAGTAGTACACTTATAGTTGTTTTGATGTTACTGAAACTCTGAACGCCTCAGAATATTAAAAAATTATATAATTTGATTTTTAGATCATTATTTTCTTTATTTTGTTGTTCAATTACTTGGTATAGATATTTTATATTAAATCTATCATTTACCATTTACTGGAAACATAATTATTTCATCCAACCTATCACTTCCTCTACTACCAAATTAGGCTTGTCCCAATGAAGTAAATGCGTTGCTTCTACTCTTTTTACTACATCATTTGTTCCTTTTTGAAATTCTTTTACTTGTAAAGTCCTACTTTAATCCCATCCCTCAGGTAAAGTAGCCTGTAGTAATAATATAGGAAGATCTAAGTTATTATATATAACATTTGTAGGGAAATTATACATAGATTTAATAGCACCTCTTGCAGTATCTCCACTTGCACAAAATTTTATTTTTCCATCCTGTTCTACTTTCATTAAATCTTTCGCAGCCTCCTTCAATAACTCTGACCACCTTAAATAACTGTTTTTTTCTGCCTCTAAAAAATCTTCCCAATTAGAAAATACATCCCCTTCAAAATCCTCATCATATGACTGTATTTCTTCCTCTAAAGAACAATCTGGTTTAATACTTAATTTTGTTTTATCAAGGTTAGAAAAATATTCATATGAAAATTGTTTTAGATGATATCCTCCATCTAATAGCATCATTTTCTTTACTCTTTCTGTATTCTCTGAAGCATAATGAAGAGCTACACAGCCCTCCAAGAGTGTGCCATTAAATAGAAACTTTCCTTCTCATCTGATAAATTTCAAATTTTTCATTTGAAATTTCACCTTCACATATTCGAAATGTTTTAAACCCTAATCTCTCATATACTTTAATTGCTCTTTTATTAAATGAAGCTACTCCGAAATGAACATATTTTCCTTTGTAATTGTACTCTTCTATTGCAAAATCAATGCATGATGATATGTAATGTTCTCCAAGTCCTTTTCCACATAGCTCAGGTTTTAGTCCCCATCCAACCCACATTTCATATGTGCTCTTAGGATTACTTCTCACTACTTTGTGCTCAACATATCCTTCATCTTCCGAATCTTCTTCTCCTTCTTTGAAAAACTCTATTGTAAATTCTGCAACAAGTTCACCTTTTTCATTTAATACTGCAAATTTTCCATATCCCCAACTCTCTTCATTTAATAAGAGTTCTTCTTCATTAACATAATCATAAATATAGTATTCTTCCCCATACTTCCAATTATCAATCATTTCTTTTGCGTAATCCAAGTTCATTGGAACAAAGTTAAATTCCATAGTATCAACCCCATTTATAGTTTATATTTAATAATATTATTAAAAGCAATTATAATTTTTTTATTTAACTAATATCTATACCTTTTCGTTGTAAATAATAAATACTCATATAGTAAAAAACATTTTGTGGCAACCAAATTGGATAGATTATATTCTTGATCACTATCCATTGTTCATTTAGCATTGTATCAACTCATTTTAGAATGATATCCCTCTCATTCTGTTTCTACATCGGTTTTCTGAAATCTTATCCTATCCTTCTTTGTTGGAATACCATTTTCTATCGTTTTCCACTCGTCACCTTCAAATATTTCATATTGCTCGAAAGCACATGGTAAGCCATTTGCTGTTGTTATATCACTACTATCCATAAGGTGAAAATGTAAATGAGGAGCGAAAGAATTTCCAGAATGTCCTACTCTGCCAATAACATCCCCCTTTTCTACACTTTGACCAACAGAAACTTGTATTGAACCAGTTTGAAGATGACATAAAGTTGCGTATATATTTTTGTCATATTGTATGATGATAAAGTTACCAGCAACAGATTGTATATCATCTTTTGTTGGGTCAAAATAATGAGCATTTTTATATGCGTTAGATAAATCAGAAAGCAGATTTGTCCGTGAGCATTCTCCATAACTATCTTCCACTTGAACAATAATCCCATTACAAGGTGCATATACATCTTGACCCCAGCAATAATATTCTTTTAAAGGAATACCATAAAAAATATATTGCAATACATTACCACTATATGCAGGATGTCCTAATCTTTCCCAATCTACCTGTACGAAATCATAAGCGTATCTTGTGCCTAATTTGTCTGTTCCGTGACTGGGAATTTTCGTTCCTGGAGTATTAGGCGAAAGCCATTCACCTATCAACGGAAACTCTACAATAATTGGATCTCTCATTTCTATCATCATATTCCTCCTGTTCGTCTCAACTATACATATATTTAAAAATGAATATGATAAATTTTAAGTTTGTATAAATATAAACATTTTCTTAAAATAAAGATTTAACTTAAATAATATTCATAGCATATTGAAACAGATTTTTTTTCAAATCCTTCATTTAAATATAAGGAAATTGCATTGTCATTTTCTGCATTAACAGAAAGCATTCCTTTATGGATATTTTTACTTTTCCCAAAACTTAATGCAGCTTTTAGAAGATTTCTTCCTAATCCACTTCCTTGATATTCTGGAATAACACATAATGATGAAATAAATACATATTCAATATTATCTTCTACTTCTTTAGTTGCACGAACCTGTCCTATTGGTATATTTTCATGATATAGCATTATTATACCACCAGATAAATGACCATAATCTTTTTCCATTTCAGAGTACATTTCTGGTGTTTTGGGAGTATCACAACCTGCAATTTTATAAAATCCTAAATTCCTTACTTTACACCAATCTGATTCATCCATACCAGCTTGAAACTGTCTTAATTCATAACCGCTAGGGAATGATGCTTGCATATCTTCTAAATCATGGTTGACAAGCGTGTAAGAATATCTTTTTAGATTAAAATTTAATATTTTTAATAATTCAGCCATTTTCTTATCTTCACTATCTATAAACAGAAATACCTTATGAAGTCCTTTTGTATGATTTAATACTGATTCTAACATTCTTTTATATACTTCTTTATCAAATTCTATTGTATGAAATATTCTAAAACGACCTGATCTTGATCTTCTATAGTATGAATTAATAATTAGAGAAACTGCTCCAATTATATTATTATTTTTATCTAACAAAATGTATGTTGGATTTTCTTCATTAGGTTCAAAACTCATCAACTCTTGATCATCTAAAAAAGTACTATCAAATTCATGCCTATACTTCTTACAATAATTAATAAATTCTATTTTTCTTTCAGAAGTTAATTTAACTATATTCATAACATCTCCCTTTTATTATCTTTAATTTTAATAAATCCATCTAGTTTACTAACTTTATATTTTAGCACGTTTGTGAATACCACTTACTTTGAGCACTGTACATTCTTGTATATTTCCCATCCATGTCCATTAACTCATCATGACTTCCTATTTCAGCAATTTGTCCATTATCCATAACAATTATTATGTCACCAATCTTAGCTGAACCCAATCTATGAGTGACTATTATAGCAGTTTTTTCCTCAGCCAACTCCGAAAATTTATTATATAAATTTGTTTCCATAGCTGGATCTATAGCTGCTGTTGGTTCATCGAGAACTATCATGTTATGATTTCTATAAAATCCTCTAGCTATAGCTATTTTTTGCCACTGACCTCCTGATAAATCTATTCCATTAAATTCACGTGAAATCATTGTATCATAGCCATTTTTAAGCTTTTGTTCACTAATTTCTAAATCAGCTTTTAAAACAGCTTCATCTAAAAATTTATTTCTAGTTATACTATCTTTATTAGCTATCTTATTTAATGACCCTATTTCAATATTCTCACCTAAAGTCATCTCATATCTCTGGTATTTTTGGAATACAGCTGAAACATTTTTATATATTGATTTAGTTGAAATCTCTGATGTATCTTTTCCTCCAACTGTTACTTTCCCTTTTATAGGTGTGTATAACCCCATTATAAGTTTAACTAAAGTTGTTTTCCCTGCTCCATTTTCTCCTACTATAGTTATAGTTTCTCCTGATTTAATGTCTAAGTTAATATTAGTTAGAGAAGGTTTTTTTGCTCCTGGATAAGAAAAGCTTACATTGTTTAATGCTATATCAGGCTTTTCATCAATATTATAATCTTTTCCACCTCTTTCAGGCATATCTAAAAATCTTATAAGATTTTTTATAGTTCCAAGATTATTTGAAATTTCACCTATGCGTATACATACTATTTGCTCCATTACATTAAACATAAACCCTAATGAACCAAATACTGCTCCAAAAGCCCCTGAAGATATCTCTCCATTTAAAAGGGATATGAAAAGTAAATATAACACTCCAATATACCCTAAAACAGTTAATAATCTCATAAATAGTTCTATAATACCTATTTTCTTTTCTGCTTTCCATATTTCTTTGTTAAGTAGATTTAGTGAACAAGTATATAACTCTTTAAAGTAATGAAATGCCCCTAACATTCTTGTTTCTTTGAAATATTGTTTATCTACTATGCACTTTTCATAGTATTCATATTCTCTTCTTATAGGACCTGATTCATCAGCTAAATCTGTAAAAATTTTCACCCTAATAAATTGAGTTATAAATGTAGGTATAAATATAATAATAAGCGATACCATAAGAATCGGCTTTAAATTATAAAGATAAATTCCCATAAATATAAAATATGGTACATAAAGACTTATCAAACTTGTTAATGTAGATACTAGTTCCGCACTACCACTAATTCCTTCTTTTGCTCTTCTTATATCATCTAAATATTCTGGATTTTCAAATGATATAATATCTACTTTACCTGCTTTCTCATTTACTTTCTGCTCTATATATCCGATTATTATATTTCCATTATCAATAATCATAAAATTATCAGCTCCATTTAATATTTGAATCATAATAAATGTTAAGGCTAAGGTAATTGCTATTAATATCACTTCTCCAAAAACATTATCATTTAATATTAAAAGTGGTACAGAATCAAAAAGCTTCTGAGTCATTAATGTTCTGAAACCATGAGAGATACCATGTAAAATGGCTACTAAGTTTCCTAAAATAAAATAAAGAGGACTTGCAGCAAAAGCCATAGGGAATATTCTAAATATTATCTTCATAAGAGAAATATTATTCTTGTTATTATTTATCATAAATACCAACTCCTTTGACTTTCATACATGTCTGCATAAATCCCTCTTAACTTCATAAGTTCCTCATGAGACCCTTTCTCTATTATAGTTCCATTACCTATTACAAATATTTCACTAGCAAGCTTAGTTGATCCTAATCTATGGCTTATGAAAATTGTAGTTCCACCCTTACTTATCTCCTCAAAATGTTCATAGATATTACTCTCACTTATAGGATCAAGAGATGCTGTTGGTTCATCTAATATTCTAATTGGTGCATTATTATTAATAGCTCTTGCCATTCCTATTCTTTGCCATTGTCCTCCTGATAAGTCAACTCCATTTTCTTTAATTTTGCCAAGCTGCGTTTCTATTCCATTTCTTAGCTTTTCTGCTACATCATACAAACCCATAATTCTCATAGAAGATTTAACTTTATCTTTCATATTATTATTTTCTATGTTATTAATATCTCCTAATGCAATATTATCTCTAAATGAAATAAAATACTTAGCAAAATCCTGATAAACCACTGAGCAGAATGACTTTAACTCACTTTGTTTATATTCTCTAATATCTTTACCATTTATAAAAATTTGTCCTTCAAAGTTATCATATAATCCAGTTATAAGTTTAGTTATCGTAGTTTTTCCTGCTCCATTAACACCTACAAAAGAATAATGGCCACCTTTCTTTATAACAAATGATAGATTTTTTAATATATAATTATTTGTTTTTGGATATTTAAAAGATACATCTTTAAACTCTAAGCAATCAAAATCTATATTTTCCTTTGAAGGCTTATCTATTGCACCTTCTGTTTCATCTAAACTGTAAAATTCATTAAAATCTACAACATATTCTTTGTTTTTAGCCAGTTCTTCAATATAATATGTAAACTGCCAAGACATTAATTGAATAAGTTCAAAGACACCATTTGCAATAGATATAAATAATCCTATACTTAATGATTCCATTTGTACTGGCTTTAATAGAATTATAATTATAACTATAGAAATTATTGCTGTAATTATCCCCCTAATTCGTGTTCTTATAACATTTTTCAGTACTGTTTTATACTCAATCTTTCTTGCAATTTCATATTGCTCTTTCCATTTGTCATTAATCTCTTTACTATAACCAAATAGAGTTCTTTCCTCTGCACTTTCCCTTCCTGTTAAAACCTTTCCTAAATATTCAAACCTTCTTCTATATTTAGATACCTCTCTATCTGCTCCATAACTATCTGTTCCATTTTTTAATGCTACTTTAAATAATGGGACAGATATTAAAAGAATTATTATTGCTGCCCACCAAGCATGAATAAAAATAACAAATAATAACCCAATAATTCTAATGAACATAGCTACCATAGATAAAAGTTCATTATATGCATCCTTAAATCTAATTTCTGGATCCTTAGAAACTCTCGAAATCAAGTCCCATGTACAGTTATTTTCTACATGACTATATTTTAGCTTTGCTCTCTTTTCCGTAATACTAACTCTTAATTTTTCCCTTAATTCCATTTCCAACTTTACCTCTATAAATTTTACAAGTTTTTGAGACATTAAGGAATAAATTAATAGCAACATAACTAATCCTAAAGGTATAAATATATCATTAAAATTCTTGTTTTTATCCAATATAGCTATAGCTGTGTCTAAAAATTTAGCTGTTGCTAATATCTGAAGAGTTGGAACTATTCCTTCTAAAATCTTTTGAATTGCTATTATCACTGCATATTTCCTGGCATACATTAATGGAATTTTTAGTATACCTATTTTTTTATGTCTAACATTAGTACTTGTATTCATGATCTACTCCCTTATATTTTAGTTTTATGTCATACAATTTTGAGTTTGATTTTAACTCACCTCCTTAAAATAATTATTTTATACCTTTTAGACTATTCTTAATATTCCTTATAAATAACATTCTACTTTTCATTACAATATCCTTTATTTATTCCAATATTTTTAAAAAATAACATTTAAGATCTTTGCCTCATGTCTAAAATAAAAAAGAGACTTAGAAAATTTTCAAAGTCTCTTCATTAATAGTTTCTTCTATTCTTTATTTTGATTAAATTCTTGTAATGCTTTTTTAGTACCTTCTTTTGCTGCTTCTAAGACTATAAGATAAATAATTGGTATAAATATTAATGCTAAAAAAAATATCATTTTAAATCTCTTCCCCCTTAGTTATTCTTAAAATCATATTCAATATTCTTCTTTTTCCATACTATCATATATTAATTTTATTAAATCCATGTCTATTTTGCCATCTATAACTTTATATGCTTTATATTCATTATTTGGATATATTTTAGTTAGATTTTTTTCTTCATATTTCTTCTCAATTATGTATCCTAATCTTATCATAATATACTTTTCATTATATATTTCTATCCCTAAGCTATCAGAATCCTCAGTAGATAACCATATTCTCTTTATATCCCCTCTTAAAGAATACCATTTATCTCTACTTATTCTTTTATACTCTAATGTTTTAAAGTGGTTTAATAACTTATTAAATTTTTCTTTATCAGTACTTCGAGCACTTTCGTAATCATTAATCTCCATTGACATATGGTCAAATTCAGTATCATCATAATACTTAAGTACAATTTCATCAAAATTTTGTGCTATAACATACTCTTTTAGTTCATTATATTTTGAAAATATAAATAAAATAATCAAACTTATAACTAATAAAAAAATAAGTACTTTAACTTTTCCCATAGTAATCCCCCTAGAAAATATTTCTAATTATATTATATGTGAAAATAAGATTTCTTTGAAGGATAAAATTAAAATGAGACTAAGGAAAATTCTCCTTAGTCTCATTTTAATTTTATATGTTCTTACCATCTACCATGCATACCATTTCTATATCCATCATCATCTCCATGCATATAATTATGCATTTCTATCATCTCTTCTCTATCTATACTTTCCATCATTCTTCCCATATACTCATATCCATTTTCATTCATTATATCTATCATTTGATTATAATCTTCATCAGATATATTATTCATATAATCAGTCATTGCATCATAATCATTGTTTTCCATATATTCTGCTGCATCATTATATCCATTTTGCTCCATTATATCTATCATGTCATCGTATGTTCTATCTCTACCATCATTATATTCATTTTCAATATTGTCTTTATTTCTATTCTCTTGTTGAGTTATCTCTTTATCTTCTTCTTTATTTAAGTCTTTATTCTCTTGTTGATTTACATCTTTATTTTCTTCTTGATTTATATCTTCATTTGATATTGGTTGATTATTTTCCTCTGCATAATATTGATTTGGTTTTAGCTCATCATCTGTATTTGTTGCAAATGCCACTCCTCCTGCTATTAATGTTATTGCTAAACCACCTGATATTATATTAATTAATGTTTTATTTTTTTTCATTTAATTTACACTCTCCTTTTCTTTTCCTTAACTAAATTATAAAATATAAATTTGAAGATAATATGAAGAAATTATTTAATATTCTTATTCAAAATCCTTAGTAATATTTGATATTTCTTCTTGTAGTTTTACTGCTTCTAACTCTAATTCCTTTGATTTTAAATTTTTAATAGATGAATTAATTTTCTGTGATTGTTGATCTAGTTCTTTTTTTCTTCTGATTAAATTTTGTATACTTTCTTCTATATCTATTCTTTTATTTATATGTTTTTCTGCGCTCTCTTCACTAGTTGTCACTATATGTTCAGCTATTTTTTGCATTTTTTCTTTTTCTTTTTTTAGTTCTTCTATATTGTTTTCTAATTTTTCTTGAACTAAATCAATTTTTTCCTTAGATTCTCTTAACTTTCTTAATTTAATTTTATATTTATTGTTGGATTCATTTGAATTTACCTTTTTATATTCATCATTTTGTGATTTTCTTATATTTCTTTTTCTTTCACTTCTAAGTGATACTAAATCATCAAAAGATGTTATTCTATCATAAATTTTATTTTTATAATTTTGATATTCCGTATCATCTATTAAACCTTCAGCATACATTTTTTTTACTAATGTAATTTTTTCTTCTGTGTCATTACTTCTATAATTATTATGCGAATGACTATGATAATCTATTGCTCTAAATAAATCACGATATCCTCCACCACATCCCATTAGTTATCCTCCTATTTATGTTTTAATTTTATTGCTTCTAATTCTTCTTTTATCCTAGACTCTTTACTTATTTTATCTAATTCATTTTGAATTTTTTCATTTTCATCTATATTATCTAATGAATCAGATTGTTCTAATTCATCTATTGCTGCTATTTTATTTGTTTTATTTTTTATTTTACTTTCTGCTCTCTCTATTCTATCTGTAATATCTGAAATATCTTCAAATACGCCAGTTAATGCTTCTTTTACCATTAATTCAGCATCTGCTGCCTTATCTATAGCTTTTAATTCATCTTTTTTGTATTCTAAATCATTTATCTTCTGTTGTATTTTTTCTTTATTTTCTTTTATAATTATTATCTTTTCTTTTAAATTCTCTATTTCAACACTTTTATTTTCTAATTTTTCATTTAATACATGTTTGTTTTCTAATGCTTTTTCTGCTAAATCTTCTCTATTTGCTTTAATTGAAAGCTCTGCTTGTTCTTCAGATAGCTTAACTTTATCTTTTAACTCTAAAACCTCACTTTCTAGAGATTTTTTTATTGTAGTTACCTCTAATAATGCTTTCTTTATTTCTCTTACTTTTTCTTTTAATTCTAATAAGGATAAGTTTAAAGCTTCATCTGGATTTTCCATTTTGTTTAATACTTTATTTGTTCTTGCCATAAATATTGATCTTAACCTATTTAGTATATTCATTTATTTCCTCCCTTTCTCTTTCTTTAACTAAATTATAAAATATAAGTTTGAAGATAATATGAAGACATAAAAAAATAGTACAATTCTTAAGAATTGTACTATTTTACTACTCATATATTATTTAAATTGAAGATTCAATTGCATTTTTAAGCGTTTCTTCAACTTTATTTGCAACTTCTTTTAACTCAGGTTCACCAAATAAACCTATTAGACCCTCTGGTCTTGTCATTCCTATATATGTTTTATCACCTTCAGTTCTTACTACCATTTTACAAGGTAAAACATAGCCTATATGAATATTTCTTTCTAATACTTCTTTTGCTTGTTTTGGATTACATACTTCAAGTACTACAAAGTCATTATCAAATTCTAATCCTTTTTCTTCAAGCTTATCCTTAAAGTTTAATTGCCATAATACTCCAAAATTATTTTCCTTTAAATTTTCTTCTAAAGACTTAATAGCTTCATTTAAATTTTTATTTGTACTTTTTTCATAAACTATATTCATTGTTTAGCCTCCTTAAATTAAAAATACAATTAGTATTTATTTTAAGTTCTTTAATTTATCCTTATACTCTTGTTCTGAAATCTCACCAGAAGCATATCTTTCTTTCAATATATCAATTGCTCTACTTGAACCTACATTACTATTATTCCTAGAATTTTTTATAAACATTCTAGCAATGACTATTACTACTGCTACTATTATCAGTAATTTTACTACATCATATAGAATAAACCATTCACTAGCTCTATTCCCAAAGTTCATCATATCATTGAATCCATTACCCCAATATCCATGCATTTAATCACCTCTTAGTCTTTTAATATTTTTTTCTTTCTATTATATTCTTCATCATCTATTTCTCCTCTAGCATATCTTTCATTTAAAATATCAAGAGAATTAGTTTTTTTACTGAATGTATTTGTATTATTGTTATTATTCTCATTAAAATATTTTATTAGAAAATAAGCAACTACAGCTACTAAAATTAATCCCAAGATGCCACCTCCTCCAAACATTCCATATCCTCCATGCATCATAATATCACTCCTTTTTCTTTCTAAATCCATTATAATATTTAAATTTGAAGAAAGTATGAAGAAATTACTTGAGGTGATTTAAATTATTTTTCTTTCTATTATATTCTTCTTCATCTATTTCCCCTTTAGCATATCTTTCATTTAATATTTCTAAAGCTGAGCTATTACTTTCTTTACTATTTTTCTTATTATTTTTTCTTATCATAAATAGGGATATTCCTATAATTAATAATAATACTATTGGTATCAACCAGACAATAAGCATATTAGATAACATTTCTTGAAATCCATAATACATATAAAACACTCCTTTAGATTATTCTACTAAGAATTGTCCCATCATACCTGCATCTTCATGCTCTAATATATGACAGTGATACATAAATAGCCCTTCTTTCCTGAACTTGGCTAAAATTTTCACTTCTTCTCCATTGTCTAACATTACAGTATCTTTCCAACCTCTTTCATTTAAAGGTGGTTTTCTGCCATTTCTTTCTATTATCCTAAATTGTACTCCATGAACATGAAATGGATGTGGAGTTGAGTTCATCATTCCCATACCAGCTGAGTCATTTGTTATTGTCCATTCTTCTAATTCATTTAAATTTAATCTTTCATCTATTCTATCCATATTCATTTGTTTGCCATTTATAGATACCATTGGTCCCATACCACTCATTACAAATTCTCTTCTTTTTTCTACTTCATCTCTATTATAATCTTCTATTTCAACTAAATTTTCAGGTATTTCATTTGTTTTATTTACATCTTCAACAATATTTATAGTCATTAAGTTATAATTTCCATCTCTTAATTTTATTTTATCTCCCACCTTATAATCTGATAAATCTAATAACACCTCTGCTCTTTCAGCAGGAGCAAGTGATACTTTATCCATTTTTACAGGTTCTTCTAAAAAGCCTCCATCTGAAGCTATTTGATTAAATTCAATATTATTACTAAAATTAAATTCATATGCTCTTGCATTTGATCCATTTAATAATCTTAATCTAATAACTTCATTCTTTACATCTAATTCTGGATTAACAGCTCCATTTATCAATACTGTGTCACCTAAAAATCCATTCATTACATCCCTCATACTTAACTCATAAGGAATATCACCATTATCTGTCAATCTTTTATCTTGAACCACTAAAGGTATATCATTAACTCCATGTTCTTTTGGTATGTCTAATTTTTTTGATACCTCATCCTCTATATAAAATAAACCAGCAAGTCCTTTATACACTTGTTCACCTGTTTTATGGAGTAAATGTGGATGATACCAAAGTGTCGCTGCAGGTTGATCTATTGTAAAGTATGGCTCCCATTTAGAATTAGGTTCAACTACTTGATGTGGTCCCCCATCCATTTCTGCTGGCACTTCTAATCCATGCCAGTGTACAGTAGTAGGATTTTTTAATGTATTATCTACATTAATCTTCACATCTTCACCTTTATTTACTTTTATTATAGGTCCTAAATAATCACCATTATATCCCAAAGTATTTGTTTCATAGCCTTCTATAAATTCACTTTTACCATACTGAACTTTTAAATCAAATTCAGCTTTTCCTTCTTCAGGGTTTTTATCTTCTAAAATAGGTGGTATTGGAAGCTTATTTTCAGCTTTTTCTGTATTATCTAAATCACTTGTAAGCATATCAGCTTCAAGGTCTCTTCCTATGTCAGTAAAAAAATATCCTATATAAAATATAAAAACTATTATAGAAACTACAATAGCTATATACCATTTTAAATTTTTATTCATAAAATCCTCCTTCTTCTAGCTTATAATTAATATTTTAATGTTAGTATATAATACAAATATAAAGAAAATATGAATAAATTTATATTTATGTAAATAGGATGAATCTAAAATAGACTCATCCTATAAAATTTCAAAAGTAACTATTCTACTTTAAGGAGTTTAGCATTTATAGCTACTATAATTGTACTAAGTGACATAAGAACTGCTCCTACTGCTGGTGAAACTACTATACCAATTCCATATAATACACCTGCTGCAAGTGGTATTGCAAATACATTGTATCCAGTTGCCCATATAAGATTTTGTATCATTTTTCTATAAGTAGCTTTACCAAAGTTAATAAGGGATACTACATCCTCAGGATTAGAGTTTACCAGTATTATATCTGCAGTTTCTGCGGCAACATCTGTACCTGAACCTACTGCTATACCTACATCAGCTTGTGCTAGAGCTGGTGCATCATTTACTCCATCTCCTGTCATTGCTACAAATCTACCTTCTGATTGTAATTCTTTAATTTTTTCTTGTTTTTCATCAGGTAATACTTCTGCAAAATATCCATCTAAGCCTAATTCTTCTGATACTTGCTTGGCTGTTTTTTCATTATCTCCTGTAAGCATCCATGTTTTAATTCCTTCATCTTTAAGTCTTTTTATGGCATTGTATGATTCTTCTCTTATTTTGTCTGAAAGTCCTATTGCTGCCACTAAATTATGATCTACTAATAAAAATACATCAGTTGATACACCTTTTGAAGATAATTCTTTTGGAACTTCAATATTATTTTCATTTAGATATCCAGGACTTACTACCATTATATCTTTATTATCGATTGTTCCTTTTACGCCTTTTCCTTTTATGGCCTGAAAATTATCCATTTCTAAAATATCTAATTTCATTTCCTTTAACTTATCCATTATCCCTGTTGCAATTGGATGTTCAGAGTTGTTTTCAAGTGTAGCAGCTAATTGGATTACTTTTTCTTTGTTATATTTATCATCAAATACTTCTATGAAATTAACTCCAAATTCTCCTTTTGTTAATGTTCCTGTTTTATCAAATACTAATGTATCGATTTTTCTTGAATTCTCAAATTGAGTTCTATTTCTTATTAGCAAACCATTTTTAGCTGATTGTGCTGTTGATGTTGCTACTACAAGTGGTGTTGCAAGTCCTAATGCATGAGGACATGTTATTACCATTACTGTAGCCATTCTGGCTATTGCAAATGTAAAATCTCCACTTATAATGTACCAAACAATAAGAGTAGTAAATCCTACAGTAAGTGCTACAATAGTTAACCAAAAGGCAGCCTTATCTGCTAAATGTTGAGTTTTAGATTTAGATTCTTGAGCTCTTTTAACCATATCAATAACTTTTGATAAATATGAATCTTCTCCAATATTTTTAACTTCTACTTCAAGGGAGCCATCACCATTTACAGAACCACCAATTAATTTATCGCCTTTTCCTTTTTCTATAGGTTTTGATTCTCCTGTTAACATTGATTCATTTATATAACTATTTCCTTTTACTATAACACCATCTGCTGGTACCTTTTCTCCTGGTTTAATAAGTATTTTATCATTTGATTTAAGTTTACTTATATCTACATCTACTACGTCACCATCTTTTAATAAATGAGCTGTATTTGGCATAAGCTCAGCTAATTTATCAAGTGCATTTGATGCACTCATTACAGATCTCATTTCTATCCAATGACCTAAAAGCATAATATCTATTAGTGTAGCAAGTTCCCAGAAAAAATCACTTCCTTCTAGTCCAAATACGGTAGCAGTACTATATAAATATGCTACTGAAATTGCCATAGCTATTAAAGTCATCATACCTGGTTTCTTTTCTTTCAACTCATCTTTAAGTCCAGTTAAAAATGGCCATCCACCATAGAAATATATAAATGTAGCTAGTGCAAATAATATATAACTATCTCCTGTAAAATCTATACTTAAATTTATCCATTCTTGTATCATAGGGGAGAGTATAAGTATAGGAATTGTAACAATTAATGATATAAAAAATCTTTTCTTGAAATCTTCTATCATCATTTCATGATGACCTGAATGATCATGGTCATCATGATTATGTTCATGATTTTGATGTTCATCGTGATGATTTTTTTCATTCATTAGAAAATCTCCTTTCAATTTATATTTGTTATTAATATACCCTTCGAATTATACTTTATATATATTTTCAAAAAATACTTTCCTGAAATTAGGAAAGTATTTTTATTTATAATTTAATAAAATCTATTTCATGAGGTTCTTTACCAAGTTTCACTTCTTTAACTATTTCAAAAGATTCTACATCTATTATATTCAATTTACCTGTTTCTAAATCTGTTACATATGCATATTTATTATCCGGAGAAATTGATACATGATTTGGTTCTCCCTTTATATCTATCTTCTTTATTATTTCTGAGGTGCTAGCATCTATAACAGCAATATTTTTATCATATCTATTTGTTGTCCATATATATTTATTATCACTTGTCACTGCTATTCCATGAGTTCCAGCGCTTACTTTTATTTTATCTATTTCTTTTTTTGATTTTATATCTACTACTGATAGAGTTCCTTCTTGTACATTTGCTACATACAAATATTTTCCATCAGGAGATGGCTCTGTTTCATTTGGCATAATGCCAACTTCTATTGTATGAGTTACTTTACCTTTTTCTATATCTACAATAGATACATCATTAGACATTACATTAGCAACATAGGCTATTTTACTATCCTTTGAAAAGTCTATATGAGCTGGGCTTTTTGAACTTGTTTTTATAGTCTTAATTATTTCATCAGTTTTCGTATCTATTATTTGAATATAATTATATTTATCATTAACTTCTAAATCTCCACTTGCTAGCAATACATATTTACTATTAGGTGTTATATCAATACCATGTATTCTTTTACCTGTATCTATTGTATTAGTGATTTTTTTAGAATTTGTATCATATATAAATACTTTTCCCTCATTCAAATCTCCAGTATATATTTTTTCACCATCATTAGTTGCTGCTATTCCATGTGAAACTTCATCTCCTATTTTTATGGTATTTTGTACTTCTTTATTTTTAGTATTAAAAACTGATATGGTACCATCATCTACATTTGGTATATATGCTAAATACTCGTCAGTATTTGCATTAGTGATAAAATAATAGGTACCTATTAACCCTAATACTATAGTTATCAATAAAATTCTAATAATATTTTTCATCTTTTCTCCTTATTTTATATTTTTTAAGTCATCTTTTTTCCATGAAAATGTTCTGGATTCAACTCCACCTAAATCTTGTATTTCAATTTCTACAAACTGAGTATTTTCATCAATTATATTTTCACCATTATATTTTTTAGATAGTGTTAACTCACCACTTAAATGATGTCCTCCTCCCCCAGTTAATTGCCATGAAAATCCTTCATTTATATTAAATTTATCTGTTTTTAAATTAACTTTATTTTCATAGTTTATATTTTCAAGATCTACAGAATGTGTATTTAACATTAATTCAAACATTAAATTTTCATCATTATCTTCTACTATATTTTTTAGTACTATTGCTACATCAACACTTCCTCCACTATGATTTCTTATATAATCTCGATAATCAACTCCTGATTCTTCTTCTGATTCTACTACTTCTTCTTGTTCTATTTGTTCTGTTGATTGATAATTTGTTACTTCAGGATTTTTTCTATCTCTTAGCATACCAGATACTGGTATGCTAAGAATAGCCAAAGCAATTATTATAATGACTATTTTTTTCATTTATTTTTCGCCCCTAAGCAATATTTTTATTATAATGATGGTTCTATATCTTTTTTCTTTAGCCTTAGTGAATTATATACTACATTTAAAGAACTTATAGCCATAGCAGCTGCACCTATCATTGGATGTAATAATCCCAGCACAGCTACTGGAATAAATACTGCATTGTATATCCACGCCCAGAAATAATTTTCTCTAATTTTACTAAATATGGCTCTAGATAATTTTATTGCAGATATTATTCCACTTAATTCTCCCCTTACTAAGGTAACATCTGCAGCTTCAATTGCTATATCTGTACCTGTTCCTATAGCAGTACCTACATTTGATTGCTTTAGAGCAGGTGCATCATTGATTCCATCTCCTACCATAGCTACTGTACCATATTTCTTTTGTAGTCTTTCAACTTCTTCTACTTTTCCATCAGGTAAAACTTCTGCAATCACATGACTTATTCCCACTTTTTTACCTATAGCTGCTGCAGTTCTTTTATTATCTCCTGTAATCATAGCAGTCTTAATCCCCATATTTTCTAACATCTTTATAGCTTGAGCAGAGTCTTCCTTTATAGGATCTGCTACAGCCACAATTCCTAATAGCTGATTACCTTTAGCGAGTAACATAGCAGTCTTAGCTTCATCTTCTAATCTAATTAGATCTTTTTCATAGCTCTCATAAGAAATTTTATTCTCTTCCATTAATTTTCTATTTCCTACAAGAATAGTTTCTCCGTCAATCATTCCAATTACGCCTTTACCAACAATAGCATTAAAATCACGTACATCTCCTAGTTTAATTTTCTCATTTTTTGCCTTCTCTACAATTGCATGTGCTAGAGGATGCTCAGAACCTTTTTCTATTGTACCTGCATAGTAAAGAAAATCTTTTTCTTCAACTCCATCTACCATTACTAAGTCAGTTACTTCTGGTTTCCCCTTTGTAATAGTACCTGTTTTGTCAAAGGCAATAGTAGTTACTTCTTTAAAGGTTTGTATTGCTTCACCATTTCTAATTAAGATTCCTCTTTCTGCTCCCATACCACTACCTACCATTAAAGCTGTAGGTGTTCCAAGTCCTAGAGCACATGGACAAGATATAACTAAAACAGCAGTAGCTGTAATAAAGGACAATGTTAATGGAGTTAAATCAGGATTTACCCATGGTAAAAATGTTGCTCCCCACTCAATAATACTTAAATGAAACTCAGGAAAAATATTAAAGGAAATAAATGTCCAAATAGTTATAATAAGAATTGCTGGCACAAAATAACCAGTAATACGATCAGCAAATTCTTGAATTGGTACTTTAGACCCCTGACATTCTTCCATCATTTTTATAACTTGTGATAGGAATGTATCTTTTCCTACTTTTGTGACCTTAACTTTTAGAAGTCCTTGTTTATTGATAGTTGCACCAATTATTTCATCGCCTTTTTTTCTTTTTACAGGCATAGACTCTCCTGTAGCCATAGATTCATCTAATAAACCATTTCCATCAATTACAACACCATCAGTAGGAACTTTTTCTCCTGGGCGTATTACCATGATATCTCCTGTCTGTAAATCTTGTACGGGAACTTCTATTTCTTCTCCATCTACAATAACTTTTGCTGTTTTAGCTCCCATTTGAAGTAGCTTTTTAATAGCTTGGGAAGCCCTTCCCTTAGCTCGAACTTCTAAATACTTTCCAATTAAATGAAAAGTCATAATAGTTGTAGCCATTTCAATAAAAGATTGAACTGGAATAAAGAATCCCATTAACCCAATAAGATAAGGAGGTAGAGACCCTAATGTTACTAAAACATCCATATTAGGACTTTTATTTTTAAGTGCTTTAAAGCTCCCAACATGAACATGCAGTCCAGTTCCAAATACTATGGGAAACCCTAGTAGGGCAACTATTGGTAAATATCCTGGAATAGCTCTAACAAACATGTGAACTATCATAAGTCCCATGATAATACTTGATAATGCAATTGAAATTTTCATTTTTTTTGCTGCTTTTTTAATTTTTATTTCATCTTCATCTACATTATCAGTTTTGTTTTCTTCTAATACTAATTCATATCCTAAACCATCAACTTTTTTCTTCATATCTATTAATCTAACCTTTTTAGTATCGTATTCAATTGTTACTTTTTCTACTGCAAAGTTTACATTTGCTGACTTAATACCTTCCATATCATTTAATTTCTTTTCAATATTCCCTGCACAAGAAGTACATGTCATACCCTTTAGTTTTACTGTAATTTTCTCAAGCTTATCATCAACCTCAGGAGCCGCTTCATATCCTAAATCTTTTATTATACTAATTATTTTTTCAGGACTTTGAACCTCTTGTTTAAATTTCACTTGACCCTTTTCAGTGGCAAAATTTATATTAGCATTTATTATACCCTCAGTTGAATTTAATTTTTTCTCAATATTAGCAGCACAGCTAGTGCAAGACATTCCTTTAAGTGCAAAACTCATTTTTTGGCTCTTTTGACTCTTTGTTTCTTGTGTCATTTTTATACCTCCTTCTATTCTTATTCCTATTAGTGTATAAAATAATAAAACCAAACTGAAAATACTCCTAATCCTGCTATCAATATATAGTGATATGTTGGGTTTTTAGAAATATTATTTTGTTTTTTAGTTTTTGATTTATTGCCTTTATTATTTTTCTTTATAATATTATTAAAAATAATTGCAACTATAATTATAATTAAACTAGTAATATGTGCTACTGAAAATGGACCTACTACCATAGGATTTGTTCTGAAAAATTCTACTATAAATCTTATAACTGAAAACCCTATTATATAATTAATAAATAATTCTCCATCATATTTAATATGATGTCTTTTTTTCCATAGATAAGTGAATAATATTAAATCAAGTATAACTTCATAAATTTGTGCTGGATGTAAAAGTTGATTGTTTACCATTACTCCCCAAGAGTATTGTTTATTCATAGGTATACCAAATACATCACATCCAACTCTTCCTATTGCCTGACCTATTATAATTCCTGGTGCAAATGTATCAGCAACACTAAGAAAATTTATTTTTTTTCTTTTGCTATACCATATTGCAAAAGCTATGCCAAATATTAAACCACCTTGAATTGACATTCCACCATTTCTTATTGCAAATACTGCTTTAGGATTTGCTAAATAATAATCTAAATTAAATACTAATACATAAAAAATTCGAGCACCTATTAATGACGCTATTATTGTATATATTGCTAAATCAGATAATTTATCTATATCTTGATTTTTCCTTTTCCCTTCTTTTAGCATTATTAATATCCCTATTAATATACCCAGTGCAATAGTGATACCAAATACATATATAGAAAAATGCCCTATTCTAAAAGCTTCTACCATATTACTACCTCCTATTATTTTTATTAATTATCACAATAAGGACAATGTCTCCAATTTGTGCTAATTTTCATTCCACAATTATCACATTGCTTTTTTATTTGTGTTTTACAACTTGGACAATAATTGTATTCTTCTTCAATGCTTTCGCCACATTTATTACATATGGCATAATTCTCTTTAGGTTTACAATTACAAGAATTAACCCTTAAAGATATTATGAAAAATGTTATTATAACTATAGTCCAAAATATTAACATCATAATAATTTTCCTTTCTTTTGTAAGTTTTAAAACACTAATTGTGGCTTATGCTACACTAAATTTAAAATCATTTAATCAATTAGCTCAATATACGCTATGATTATTATTTTCAAATGTATATAATTGCAATTTATATGCCAAAAGTAATTTTACACAAAAAAATAAAAGCATTAATGCTTTTATTTTTTTATATCTATATTATATTTTTCTATTCTATATATAAGTGCATGTCTTGTAATTCCAAGTAATTTTGCAGATTTTGTCTGATTGAAATTTGTCATTTTTAGTGCTTGATTAATTAAGTTTTTTTCGACTTCTTCTAAATTTATACCTGAACTTGGAAGTTTAAATTCATTTAATTCATCTCTTATATTTAATATTTCCTTAGGTAATTTTTCTTTGCTAATAAGATTATTTTCACTTAATATTACAAGTCGTTCTATTACATTTTCTAATTCTCTTATATTTCCTCTCCATTCATAATCTTTAAGAGTATCTAAGGCCTCATCTGTTATTTTAAATTCTTTTTTACCTAATTCTTTACTATATTTATCTAAAAAATAATCTATAAGTAATTTTATATCATCTTTTCTTTCTCTTAAAGGTGGGATTTCTATTGGTATTACATTTAATCTATAGTATAAGTCCTCTCTAAATTTACCTTCTTCTACCATTTTAAATAAATCTTTATTTGTAGCTGCAATTATTCTAACATCTACTTTTATAGTTTCAGTTCCTCCAACTCTTTCCATTTCTCTTTCTTGTAATATTCTAAGAAGTTTGACTTGAACATTTAAATCTATTTCACCTATTTCATCTAAAAATATAGTCCCACCATCTGCTCTTTCAAATCTTCCTAACTTTTTATTTATAGCTCCAGTAAATGCACCTTTTTCATGACCAAATAATTCTGATTCAAGTAAATTTTCAGGTAATGCTCCACAATTCACCTTTATATATGGTTTCTTTGCTCTATCACTATTGAAATGAATTGCATTTGCAATAAGTTCTTTTCCTGTACCACTTTCTCCTGTAATTAAAACTGTTGCTTTACTAGGTGCTACTTTATTTACAATATTTAATACATTTTTTAATTCTTTACTTTCACCTATTATTCTCTTTCCTGTTTTATTTCTAAGTTCTTCTGTTAAATAATCAATTGTATCTGACATTTCTCTTATATCTAATGCTTTTCTTATTTGAATTTTCAATTCTTCTACATCAAAAGGCTTTGATATATAATCGATTGCACCTATTTTCATAGCTTCTATAGCAGTTTTAACACTACCATGTGCTGTCATCATCATAGCTACTATATTAGGAAATTCATTTTTTATATTTTTTAATGCTTCTAAACCGTTCATTTCTGGCATTTTTAAATCGAGTAATACTAAGTCTGGTTCATGTAATTTAACATTATCTATAGCTTCTTTACCATTTGATGCAGTGATTATAGTATAATCTTCATTTTTTAATGCTCTTTTAATGGCCCATATCATATTCTTTTCATCATCAGCTATTAAAACCTTTTTCATGAATAAATCCTCCTTTAATTTATTTTAGGCAAATAAATTTTCATTTCTGTTCCTTTATTAATCTCACTATTTATTTCTATATATCCATTATGTTCTTCTATTATACTATGTGTAATTGAAAGACCAAGGCCTGTTCCTTTATCTTTAGTTGTAAAAAATGGCTCAAATATTTTTTCTATTTTTTCTTTAGATATGCCAACACCTGTGTCTTTAAATGCTATTACAAAGTTACTTTTTTCTTCTACTAAACTTATATCTAATTCTCCTCCTTTGGGCATTGCTTGAATTGAATTAAATATTATATTTATAAAAGCTTGTTTTAGTTTTTCTTCATCTGCTAATATATCCTTTACTTTTTCTAGATTATAGTCTATGGAAACATTATGTTGTTTTGCATATTTTTTTGTTATTAATACTATGTCATTTATTAATTTATTTAGATTTATATTTTTTTTATCATTTATTTTAGGTTTTGCAAAATTCAAAAGTTCTTTTATAACATCATTTGCTCTATTTATCTCATGATTAATTATACTTAATCCTTCTTTGAAATCTTCATCTTCTGTTTCGGAATGCATTGTTTGAGAAATAGTCTTTATTATTCCCATAGGGTTTCTTATTTCATGTGCCACACCTGATGCTAATTCTCCTATAGCTGATAATTTTTCTGTTCTTCTTATTTGTTTTTCTAATTTTTTTATTTCGGAAATATTTTCTAAAATTATTACAACACCTTCAATATCACCATTAATATTTTTAAGTGGATAAGCTAATAAATTAACATCTAATATATTTCTATTTTTAACTTTAAGTTGTGTCTCTATATTAATCTTTTTGTTTCCTCTATCCATTACTTCTTGTAAAACCTTTTCTATTTTATTATGCTCAATAAAAATTTCACTTGCACTTTTACCAATAAACTGCTTTTCAGTTTTTTCTAATAGTTTCTTTCCCTCTTTATTAATAGATTTAATATTAAGTTCTTTATCTACAGATATTAAAACATTTGTTATACTGTTTAAAATATTTTGAGTATAATTTTCTAAATCAGTTAATTTTTCTATTTGATATTGTAATAACTTTTGTTTTCTATAGTCTGATCCAACTAAAAATCCTGTAGTAATACCAATCAATGAAAACATGATTATTTCTAAAAATTGATTTAATATTTTAATATCTATTTCTCCAAAATATATAAATAAATGTGGTGCATATAACAAAGATATAACTATTGGTGTTATAATTCCACCTCTAAGTCTAAATTTAAAAGCAGCAAGTATAATGGGAATATAATATAGTCTCCTATAAAAATCATGAACACCCCATTCTGAAGATAGGCTAAAATAATGAAAAAATGTTATTATAATTATCATTATACTAATATAAATCATATCTTTAATTTTTTTATTCATACAATCACCTCACTATAAAATTACTTTATCATAATTTTTTAAAAAAATATATATTTGGCATAATTATTGCGTTTATATTTAGTTAAGTTTATTAAAAAAAGGAGGGAAATAAATTATTTAGCTATATTAAAGATTTATATATCTATAACATTTGTTAGATATACTACAATAACTGTGTGATATAACACAATAATTATAAGGAGATGTTACAATGAAAAATAAAAAGAAGAAAAATATATTTCAAAAATTTATAGAAAAACTAGCTGATACAAATAAAAAAGATTTTGGTAGTGGTAGAATGGATTGCTGTGAATTAAACCAAAAAAGTAATGGCTCATATAATAAAAAATGAAAAAGGGAGATATGGTAATAATTATAACTCTTTTGATTATTTCCATAATAAGTTTAATTTCAGCTAAAATATTAAATAAAAATATAGATGAAAAAAATATTATAATACAAGTTGATAGTAAAATAGTAAAAGAAATAGAGATAAATGAAAATATAAATGAAACATATAACTTTAACTTTGGTAAAGAAGAAGGATTTTTAGAAGTTAAAAATGGTAAAGTTAGAATGCTAAAAATGAATGATGATATTTGTCCTAGAAAAATTTGTTCAGAAACAGGATGGATAGAAAAGTCTAAAGAGACTATAGTTTGTCTTCCAAATAAAATAGTTGTTAGTTTAGAAGCAACAAATGAAAAAAATGAAGAAAATATTGATATATTATCATTTTAATGCTAGAGAGGAGTAACTTATGGAAAAAAATCAAAGTAAAAAATTATCCCTTATCATGCTTGCATGTTGTTTATTACCAATAATACTATTAGTAGCTTTACCTGCAATTGGAATTACTAATAAAAGTGGAAGATTTCCTGTTTTATTATTATATTTTATCTCTCATATAGGGATAATGATGTTTATGATGAGAGGAGGTGGGCATAAGTCTTGTCATGGAGAACATGACAAAGAGAGTCAATAATATAATTTAAAAGGAGAGAAAAAAATGAAGAAAAAAAGTATCTTATTTATGGTTTTAGCGATAATTTCAATACTTGCCTTAACTGGATTTGTATATGCTGATAGATTTGATGGTCATTTTTCACATATGAGAAATTACGACTATCAAGGAGAATCTGTTCATGATGATATGCTTGATATAATGAAAGAAAATGGATATGAAGATATTGCTGAATCAGTAGAAAATGGTGATTATGAAAAAATGGATGAATTTATGAACAATATCACTGATGAAGATTATGAAAAAATGACTAAAATAATGAAAGAAAATGGATATGATCATATGGGTGATATGATGGAAAGCTACACTAAAGATGAAATGATAGAAATGCATAATTCAATGGGTGGAGCTGAAAACTGTCATTAATATTAATAATTATCTATAATTTCATATGAATATTATGAGAAGATCTATTATTAAATTTAATAATAGATCTTCTTTATTTTATACTAATCTTATATAGTTAGATGACAAGCTACGCTATGTCCTTTTTTTATTTCTCTAAGTTCTGGTTCTATATATTCACATTTATCTATTTTATATTTACACCTAGTTTTAAATCTACAACCCCTTGGAGGATTAATTGGACTTGGCACATCACCTGTAAGTATTTCTCTATTTCTATTCTTAGCTAAATCAGGATCTGCTATTGGTATAGATGATAATAATGCTTTTGTATATGGATGAAGTGGATCTTTATATAAATTATCACTTGTATTTACTTCAACTAATTTTCCTAAATACATTACACCTATTCTATCTGAAATATGATTTACCATAGATAAATCATGAGATATAAATAAATATGTCAAACCAAACTCATCTTGTAAATTTTTTAATATATTTATAACTTGAGCTTGTATGGATACGTCCAATGCAGAAGTTGGTTCATCACATAATATAAATTTAGGTTTTACAGATAGGGCTCTTGCTATACCTATCCTCTGTCTTTGTCCACCACTGAATTCTCCAGGATATCTATCTATATCCCCTTTATTTAATCCTACTTTTTCTAACAAATCATATATAATATTAAATCTATCTTTTTTACTTATATTAAGTATCTCAAGTGGCTCATTTATAATATCCCCTACACTCATATAAGGATTTAAAGATGCAAAGGGATCTTGAAATATTATTTGCATATCTTTTCTATGTTTCTTTAAATCCCTTTCTTTCATGTGAGAAATATCATTACCATTAAATATTATTTTTCCCTCTGTAGGTTTATACAATCTAGTAATAGTCCTACCAATAGTAGATTTGCCACATCCAGATTCTCCTACAAGTCCAAAAGTCTCTCCTTTGTATATATTAAAGCTGACATTATCAACTGCTTTTACAAATTCATTGCTTTTAAAAAAGCTATTTTTTACCTCAAAATATTTTTTAAGATTTTTTATTTCAATTAAAGGCTCTTTCATCTAAATTCCCACCTTTCTATTTAAAAAACACATAGATTTATGAGTATCAGAAAGATTAAAAGTATCTGGTCTTTTTTCTTTACAAATATCCATTCTAAAATTACATCTCTCATAAAATGGGCAACCTTTGGGTGGATTTAATAAATTAGGTGGAAATCCTTCTATTGGTAAAAGTTTTTCTTCTTTTCCAATCTTAGGTATAGAATTTAAAAGTCCTTTGGTATAGGGATGATTAGTATTATAAAATATTTCTCTTACTGTGCCTTCTTCCATTATAAGTCCACCATACATTACAATTATTCTATCACAAATTTCTGCAACCACTCCTAAATCATGAGTTATTATAATTGTAGATGTATTAGTTTTATGTTTTAGTTCTTTCATTAAATCTAATATTTGTGCTTGAATTGTAACGTCTAAAGCTGTAGTAGGCTCATCTGCTATGAGTAACTTAGGTTTACAGGATAATGCCATAGCAATCATAACACGTTGTCTCATTCCCCCACTAAATTCATGAGGATAATTATCTATTCTAGTTTCTGGTGATGATATTCCAACCGCTTCCAAATATTTTATTACTTCAATCCTAGCTTGTTTTTTATTTAATCCTTTGTTTTTAATTAAAATATCTGACATTTGTTCCCCAACAGTATAAACAGGATTTAAAGAAGTCATTGGATCTTGAAATATCATTGATATTTCGTTTCCTCTTATATTTCTTAATTTTTTTTGAGAATAATTTTTTATATTTTCACCTTTAAATGTTATATCTCCATCTTTTATTTTACCAGACTTTTTTATAAGCCCCATTATAGACATTGAAGTAACACTTTTACCACTACCAGACTCTCCAACTATTCCTAAAACTTCTCCTTGTTTAACATTAAAGCTTATTCCTCTAACAGCTTGTACTTCTCCATTTCTTGTGAAGAAAGATGTCTTTAAATTTTTTACTTTTAATATATTATTCATTTTATTCTCCCCTTGAATCCAGTGTATTTCTAATAACATCTCCTAATATATTAAAACTAAGAACTGTAAGTAATATAAATATACCAGGAAAAATTCCTAAATATGGTGCTTCATCTATATACCCTTGAGAGTTACTTAACATACTTCCCCAAGAAGCATCAGGAGCTTGTACACCCATACCTAAAAAACTAAGTGAAGATTCAATGAGTATTGCACTAGCTATACTTAAAGTAGCTGCCACTATAATTGTAGGTAATACATTTGGTATTATATGTTTTTTTATTATTTTAAAATTTGATATTCCTAAACTTTTCGCATACAATACATATTCACTACTTTTTATGCTAAGTGTTTCTGCACGCACTAATCTTGCTGTTGTCATCCATCCAAGTAATCCTATTACTGAAATTATTATTCCCATACTAGGTTTAAGGTAAGCATTTAAAATTAATATTATAAAAAAGCTTGGTATTGACATAAGTATATCTACTGTTCTCATTAAAAATGAATCAATTTTTCCTTCAAAGTACCCACTTATAGAACCAACTATAGTTCCAATTATTGTAGAAATTAACATAGACAAAAAACCAACACTTAAAGATATCCTTCCTCCATATAATATTCTAGTAAAATAATCTCTTCCCATTATATCGGTACCAAATATATTTTTTATATTAGGTGATGTAAATCTAGATGCCATATCTATTTTATTTGGATCATAAGGCGATAAAAATGCAAATATAGATATAACAGTAAAAGTAATTATTATAAAAAAAGCAAATTTGCCTAATCTATTGCTAAATATTTGATTTTTTAATCCTTTCATTAATTTAATATACATCAAATCACCTCATATTTCTAATTCTTGGATCTACAATCCCATATAAAATATCTGCAACTAAATTTCCTATAATAAGTAATGTAGCAGTAAGCATTGTAGTTGCCATTATCACAGGATAATCATAATTAAATATAGAATCAACTCCAAGCCTTCCCATTCCTGGCCACCCAAATACTGTTTCTGTAACAAATGCACCTGTTACAATATTAGGCAAACTCATACCTAATATTGTAATTATAGGAAGTAATACATTTTTAAGTACATATTTAAACATGATTTTATATTTTGAAAATCCATATGCTTCTTCAGTTCTAACATAATTTGCATTTAATTGTACTATAGTGCTTGTCCTTATATATCTTGTATAAATAGATATACTAGAAAAACTTAAAACAATACAAGGTAATATTCCATGTTTTATGACATCAAGTATAGAATCTGGTTCTCCTAAAGTTCTCATCCCAACACTAGGTAATAAATTTAATTTATAAGCAAATACATATATAAGTAATATTCCAAACCAAAAACTTGGTATTGATATTCCAATATAAGATATTGTGGTAATAATATTATCTATAGTTTTTCCTTTATTCTTTCCTGTATATAATCCTAAGGGTATAGAAATCAATAAAGATAATAATAAAGAACTTCCCATAAGTCCTACAGTAGCTGGAAGTCGAGATTTTATTATTTGTGTAACAGGCTTAAAATCTATTAATGAATATCCTAAATCTCCTTGTAGTACTTTTTTAATCCATTTCATGTATTGAATATATATAGGTTCATTTAATCCTAATCTTTCTTTTACTGCTTGTATTTCACTAGCATTCATCTTAGGCGAAATATAGCTAGTTGATGGATCACCTGGTGCCATATGCATTAAAGTAAAAGATATTATAGATATTATAATGAGCATAGTAAGTCCTTGTAGTATTCTTTTTAAAATATAATTTGTCATATTTCACCAACTTTCAAATTAATTTTAAAAGACAGCTCAGAATGAACTGTCTTTTATATTATTCAACCATGTATATTTGAGATAAATCATCAAACATATGAATAGGAGCTGGAGCTGCATCTTCCAATCCTTTGAATTTTGGATTTACTGCAACTATGGCATATCCATAATCTATAGGATACATTGCAGCATCTTTTATTATTTCTTTTTGAATTTTTTCATATAATTTTTCTCTTTTACCTGAATCTTTTTCCTTTGCAGCTTCATCCCATAATTTATCGACTTCTTCATTTTTATATCCACTTACATTATTCATACTTTCAGCTTTAAATACTTGTGCATATGTGGATGGTTCTTTACCATATATATAGCCATTGAAAGCTAAATCATATTCATCTTGATGTTCTTTTTCAAATAAAGCATTAAAAAATGATGCCATATCCATAGCTTTAAGTTCTACATTTATTCCAATTTCTTTTAAGTATTGTTGAACTAATAGTTCTCTAACATTATCTTTGCCTCTATACACCATAGTTAAATTGATATCCTTAAGACCACTTTCTTTTAATAACTCTTTTGCTTTTTCTATATTATATTCATACTTTTCAACATCATCTGTTTTATAAAGTGTTTTATCTGCAAAAAATGAATAAGCAGGCTTTGCATAATCAGTAGATAAATAATTTGCTTTTAATAATTCATCTCTATCTAGTGCATAAGCAATTGCTTTTCTTAAATTTTCATTATCAAGTTTACCACCATTTTGATTAAATATTATGTAATCTACTCTATCTTCATCAAATGCTAAAATACTCTTATCTTTTTCAAATTTTTCCACCTTATCAGCAGTTATGCTCATAGCATCTATTTCCCCATTTTGAAGTGCAATTTCTGCTGAAGATGTCTCAGGAATTACTCTATATACCACATTATCTAAATGAGGAGCACCTTTAAAGAAATTATCGAATTTAGAAAGAGTTATAGATTCACCTGATTTTCTTTCTTCAAATTTAAATGCACCTGAACCAATTGGATTATTATTCAAATCACTTGTTTGAATATTTTCTATATCTCCATATACATGTTCTGGGAACATTCTTATTCCACCTATAGTGTCCAAAAATCCAATTTGAACTTCTGGTAATATAAATTTAACAGTTAAATCATCTACTTTTTCTATTTTAACTTCACCTTTTGTAGTCACAAAACTATCCCTTAAATGACTTCCTTGTTGTTTATCCATAATAGTATTAAATGTAAAAACTAAATCATCAGCATTTAAAACTTCACCATCATGCCAAGTAAGTTCATCCTTTAATTTAACTTTATATGATAAGTAATCTTCAGATGGTTCAACCTTTTCTGCTAACCAATAATCTATATCCTCACCTTTTAAATTATAAAGAGGAGCAAATATGTGATTTACTAAAGTTAAGGTTGTCCTATCATTACCATATAAAGGATGAATAACTCTAGAATCTGAACTAACTCTAAATATCATTTGACCACCTTCTACTTTTTCTCCCTCATCTTTTTTTTCATTTTTTGAAACTTCTTGATTTTGTTTTTCATCTGATGAATTTTCATCTCCACATGCTATAAAAATAAATGAAGTGGATATTACTAAAATTAAAAATAAAATCAAAACTTTTTTATTCATACTTAAACCCCCATTTTTTTTATTTTTAAACCAAAGAAAGTATAGCATACTTTTAACTATATTATAATTAATATTTTTAAATATAAAATTTTTTAATACTACTCATAATACTAATAGATTTTATCTATGGATTATCATATTTTACTATAATAAAAAATTAAATCTTATTTTTCATTTATTATCCTTCATATGATATAATATAATATCAAATTATTTTATAAGGGTGTTTTGATGTTTAATATTACTGAAGAATCCATAAAAAAATCTACTTTAAATGATAGAACATTTAAAAAGAGTATAAATTATTATAAAAATAACTATGTTAAAAATTTATTATATTATAAAAATAAATATGCCTTTTCTGCCATTGTAGAAGGTACTAAAAACTATAATGTAGATCTAAATTTTGATAGAAATGGACAGTTACAACATGCAGAATGTAATTGCCCTGCTTATAGAGAATATTGGGGCTATTGCAAACATATTAGTGCAACATTGTTAGATATAATGCATAAAGATAGTATTGGAACTTTTGACTCAAAGGAAAAGCGAAATAATGAACAAATTCAAAAATTACTAGATAATTATAGATTTAATTCTGATTCTAAAATCCCTATAAATATTGAATATAATTATGAATTTTACCCACAGGGAAGGGATGGATATAAAAATGCATCTACTTTAAATTTAAGAATAGGCGAAGATAAACTATATGTAGTTAAAAGTATAAAGGCACTTTTCCAACATATAGAACATAATGAACCAATGGTCTATGGAAAAAATTTTACTTTTGAACCTAAAATTCATAAATTTAAAGAAGAAGATCAACCTATAATAGATATGTTAAAAGAAATATATGATAATGAAAGCTATATAAATGAATATTCTTCATATGGTAGTGGTAGTTTATTTAAGGGAAAAAATGTCATATTGACTCCAAATACCCTTAAAAGATTTTTTTCTATGATGAAACAAAGAAAATTAAATGCAAGAATATATCACAATTATTATGAAAATATAGAAGTTAAAGATGACGATATAAATTTAAATTTTTCACTTAAAGATTCGGAAAAAGATTTATCTTTAGAAATGGATTATAATGGTCTGCTTGTACCTTTAGATCAAAATGGTAACTACTTTTTTTCAAATAAATCTATATTAAATATATCAGAAAAACAAAGGAAAAACTTAATACCTATATATAATCACTTAAGTAAAAATATAGAAACCTCTATAAAAATACCAAAAGAATATAGGGAAGATTTTATTTCTGAAATTTATCCTTCTATTAAAAAAATAGGTAATATAAATATTGATGAAAAAGTAAAATCATCTATTTATAATCCTGATTTAATAAAAGAAGTATATCTGGATAACGAAAATGATAATATTATAGCTAATGTAAAACTAATATATGGAAATACAACAATAGAACCTTTTTCTAAAGAAAAACGAGATTTACAAAATGATGAAAGAATACTTTTAAGAGATATCGAAAATGAAAATGAAATACTAAATATATTTGAAAATGCAAATTTTAAAGTAAATAAAGACAATAATATTTATTTAGACGATGAAGAAGATATATATAACTTTTTAAATAATATGCTTCCTAAATTACAAAAGCAAGCTGATGTTTATTATTCTAATAGTTTTAAAAATATAGAATTAAAAACCTCTTCTGCTTTTTCTGGAGGTATTAGATTAAATGAAAAAACAGACATGTTAGAGTTCAGCTTTGAAATTGATGGAGTAAATGATGATGAACTAAGAGAAATATTTAATTCAATAAAGAAAAATAAAAAATACTATAGATTAAAGGATGGTTCATTTTTACCTCTTAATATGAATAACCTTAATCATATGTCAAATATTATAGATAATCTTGATTTAGATTTAGATAATTTCAACGACTCTATAATTGAAATTCCAAAATTCAATTCACTTTATTTGGATAATGAGTTTCAAGGAGAATTTAATTATATTAATAGAAATTTAGCATTTAAACAACTTGTCCAAAATATAAAAGAACCAAAAGATATGGAGTTTTCAGCTCCTAAGCACTTGACAAATATCCTTAGAAATTATCAAATGGTTGGATTTAAATGGCTAAAAACATTATCAACATATTCCCTAGGTGGAATACTTGCTGATGATATGGGACTTGGAAAAACCCTTCAAGTATTATCATTTCTATTAAGCGAGAAAAAAGAAAAAGGCTCTAAGCCTTCACTAATAATTGTTCCTACCTCCCTTGTATATAATTGGGAAGATGAAAAAAATAAATTTGCAAAAGATTTAAATACTCTTGTAATTTCAGGAGATAAAAACTCACGAAAAGAAATGATAAAACAAATAAATGAATATGATTTAATAATCACTTCTTATCCTTTAATAAGACGTGACTCCGAATTATATAGTGATTTTAATTTTAGATATTGTATTTTAGATGAAGCTCAGCATATAAAGAATCCAACTTCTCAAAATGCAAAATCAGTAAAAATGATAAATTCAGAAAATAATTTTGCTCTAACAGGAACACCAATTGAAAATTCACTTACTGAATTATGGTCTATTTTTGATTTTATAATGCCAGGATATCTATTTAGTCACAATAAATTCATGAAAAAATTTGAAAAACCTATAATAAAAAATGATAATAATGAAGCTTTATATACCTTAAAAAAATATATTACTCCATTTATTCTTAGACGATTAAAAAAAGATGTATTAAAAGAATTACCTGAAAAAATAGAACACAAAATAACAGCAGAACTTACAAATGACCAAAAGAAAGTATATCTTAGTTTTCTAAATGAAATTAAAGGTGAAATCAAATCAAGTATAGCTGAAAAAGGATTTAATAAGTCACAAATGAAAATATTAGCAGGACTTACACGCCTTAGACAAATTTGTTGTCATCCTAATACTTTTATAGAAAATTATAATGGATCAAGTGGAAAATTAAAATTGCTGGAAGAAATACTAGATGATGCTTTAGAAAGTAATCATAGAATACTTCTATTCTCTCAATTTACATCAATGCTATCTATTATAAAAAAATTATTGAAATCTAAAAATATAAAGTACAAATATTTAGACGGAAGTACAAAATCAGAAGAACGAAGAGAATTAGTAAAAGAATTCAATGATGGAGAAGGAGAAGTATTTTTGATTTCACTTCGTGCAGGTGGAACAGGACTTAATCTCACTGGTGCAGATACTGTTATTCACTTTGATCCTTGGTGGAATCCTGCAGTAGAAAATCAAGCTACAGATAGAGCACATAGAATTGGTCAAAAAAATACTGTTCATGTAATGAACCTTATAACTAAAGGAACCATTGAAGAAAAAATATATGAGCTTCAAGAAAAAAAGAAAAAAATTGTAGATTCAGTTATAAAACCAGGTGAAAAGATGGTGTCAAAAATGACAGAACAAGAATTAAGAGATATATTTGGAATATAAAAAATAGTCGACTATTGAATAGTCGACTATTTTTTATATTTATTTTAAATCATCCATATTAATTCCTTTTTTCTTAGCTATATATTTAGGTATAAGTGATAATAAAAATAATATTATACCTGCTGCAGCAAATTGAATTAGCAATTTAGTTGAAAAACCATTTTTAACTATTTCTCCTGCCATATATGCATATATAAATGCTCCTGGTGCCATACATATAAGTGTAAATAAGAAATAAGTACTTAATTTTATCTTAGTTAAACCATATGCATAATTTTGGAATGAAAATGGAAATACTGGTACTAAACGAGTTAGTATAAGAAAAGATGTTCCATTCTTTTCAACTCCATCATCAATCTTTTTAAACATTTCATTTTGACCTATTTTGCTTTCAATCATACCTCTTGCAACATATTTAGATACTAAAAATGCTGCTGTTGCTCCAAGTGTTGCACCTATAAGTGAAACTACACCTCCTAATATTGGACCAAAAGCCATACCACCTACTATTGTAAGCATGGATCCTGGTAGCATGAATACACAAGATGCTATAAATACTCCTATAAATACAATATATCCTAAAATTCCAAATGAATTAAAAAATTCTTGCATTGCTTTTACATCTTTTAATTTATCTACTAAACCCATTTTATATGCTATAAAAAACACTATACCTATAATTGCTACTACTGCTATAAGTTTCAATACATCAGATTTTTTAGTAGCAGTCTTTTTATTTGCCACAGTCATATTAAACCTCCTCTAAAATTAATTTATTGTAATTCACCAGTTTCAATTGGTAGCTCTTCAATATAACTCCACTCTATCCAAGAACCATCATAATTTTTTACATTTTCATATCCTAATAATTGAGTTAAAACAAATGTTGTATGCGCTGAACGAACTCCTGATTGACAATAAGGTATTATAGTTTTGTCTTTAGTTATTCCAGCATCTTCATAAATCTTTTTAAGTTCTTCTACACGTTTGAAAGTCATATCTGCACCATCACCAGTATTTAAAGCTTCCTTATATTCAACCCAAGTTCCTTCAGGTATTCTACCTTTTCTAAATGCACCTTTTTTCAAATCTTCTCCTGTTGCTTCTTCTATAGATCTTGTATCTAATATGACAACATTTTCATCTTCAATAGCCGCCTTTACATCTTCTACTGTTGCAAGTTTTGACTCATCAACTTCACCTTCAAATTTATATTCTTTTACTTCTACATCAGGCCTAGATGTTGTAGTTTCTAAATCAGCTGCTTGCCATCCATGTATTCCACCATCTATTAATTTTACATTGTCATGGCCATACATATCTAATTGCCACCATAATCTAGCTGCATCATACTCTCCACTTTCATCATAAAGAAGAATAAGAGTTTCATTATCCATTCCATTTTTTCCTAAAAATTCTTCCATTTTTTCTTTGTCGGCTCTCATTCCACCAAAGCCATAATCATCTTCTGAAGCAGAATAATCCGGTCTCCATACATTTACTGCTCCTTCAATATGACCAATTAAATATTTAGTTGATGGTCTAATATCTAATATTGCTACATTTTCTTCATTATCTATAATATCTTTTGCATCAATTGCGCTGATTATTATATCTTTATTTGTGTATTCTTCATACTTAGATTGTTGATTTTCAAGCTCAGCATCTGTTTTAACTTCTGCTTTATTACATCCTACTATTGATATTGATAAAAATAATACTAATAATAACGATAATATTTTTTTCATTTTACAATTCACCCCTATTTTTATTTTTTATTTTAAAACTTTTTTAATATTTGACTTAGATTTATATCTATTAGCCCAACTTGTTATTGGACTTGATGGTAAACCTGGAAATTCTGTATTTGAATCATAAACATCTCCAAATATTAAATCTAATATATGAACTGCTTTTTTGCCACCTTTAACCATTGATTCTCTACATGCTGCACAATAAGTTACCATATAATCTGATTCTACCTCTTCTGTTCTCTTATTCATAACTCTCTGAGCTAAATCTGGATTTGCTGGAACTATCATTCCTCCAAATCCACAACATTTAGTATTTTCTCTTGTATGAGGAGGTTCTTCAGTCTTATATCCAAGTTCATTCATTATCCATCTTATTCCATCATGGATATCTTTTCTATTTCTTGTTGAGCAAGAATCATGTATTGCAAAAGTTATATCACTCTTTTTTCCTTTTCCTTTTGTTCCTTCAGGTAGACCTAATTCTGGAAATATTGCCCAAAGTGATTTTACTGTTTGATTTGGACTATTCGCAGACATTGTAAGATAGCAAGATTGACATGCCACAATTATTTCTTCTGCACCTAATTTGTCTATTTCTGATTGGAAATCTCCATATCTTTCTTTAAATTTATCCATTTGACCAAGCGCTTTTGTAGGCTTACCGCAACATTTAAGTATTCCACCTGTTCCTGGTAATTTATTTTGTAAAAATTCTAATGTATTCATTACAGCATCAGGATTATAAGAAGGCAAACTACATCCTGGTATAAATACTCTTTTAGTTTGTGACATATTAACTTCTCCCCTTCTCTGTTTTATTGTTTTGCTTTTTTGCAGGTTTTGCTGTATTAAATATCTTAGAAAAACCTAAAAGCTGATGCATTTCTATTGCACTATGACCTTTGATAGGTGATTTACCATTATTTTTCTTTATCATAGTCTTTCTCATATCCATAAATCTACTACTCATTTCAAAATCTTTAGGACATGCTATAGTACATTGACTACACATATTACATGAATAAGGAATCATAGGATCAATATCTCCTGTTTCTAATATCCCTTCAAATAAATCCTTAGGACATTCACAATAATCATTTAGCATTACACATTCATTCATACAAAGTTTACATTCACATTTAAGACATCTTGAAGCTTCTTTTATAGCTTCCTCTTTTGTAAATCCTAAATCAACTTCGCTAAAGTCATTTATTCTTTTATTTGGATTTAATTGTGTAGTAGATACCCTTTTTAAATCTTCTGTTCCTTCTTTTATTGTTGTTTCTAATTTTGTTTCATATGTCCCTTCTTTTTCTCTATCTTTATATAAATCTTCTCCATTAAATAATCTCATCATTGATTTAGCAGCTTTTCTTCCTTCTGCCATAGCTTCAATCGCTATAACTGAACCACCACTTGCATCTCCTGCAACAAAGACATTTTCTATCTCCGATTGTAATGTTGTAGGATCTACTTTAAAACGTCCCCCTCTTTTAGTTTCTAATTTACCCTTTACGAAACTATTATCTACTGCTTGACCTACAGCAAATACTACATTATCTACATCTAAAATCACTTTGTTATTTTCATCAAATTGAGGATTGAAATTTCCTTCATTATCAAATATAGAAGTGCATTTTTTTATTTCAAAACCAGTAACTTTACCATTTTCATCTATTATTTTTTCAGGACCATACCCTGCAAAAACATTTACTCCCTCTTCCTCAGCTTCCCTTACTTCCCAATCATGAGCTGGCATATTAAGCTTTTCTTCTAAGCAAATTAAATGAACTTCTTCTGCACCTATACGTCTTGCAGATCTTGCAACATCAATTGCAACATTACCTCCACCTATAACTGCTACTTTCTTTCCTATTTTAGTATTTTCTTTGTCTAGGCTAACATCTCTTAAAAAATTAACTGCATCTAATACTCCCTTTTTATCATGACCTTCTACAGGAATTACTACACCTTTATGAGCCCCTACTGCTATAATTATTCCATCAAATTTACTTTGAATTTCATCAAATAATATATCCTTTCCTATTTCAGTATTCATTTTAAATTCTACGCCAAGCTTTTCTAGGAAACTATATTCAAAATCTATTATATTTCTAGGTAATCTATATTCTGGAATTCCTACTCTCATCATTCCACCATACACAGGTAATCTATCGTATACTGTTACTTTGTTACCTTTCATGGCTAAATCAAGTGCAGCTTGTGCTCCTGCTGGTCCTGCACCAATTACTGCTATATTTTTATTTGTATATGATTTTTTATCTAAATTCCATATTTCTTCTTTGTCAAAATTGTCAGCAACAAATCTTTTAAGTGCTGCTATTGACATTGGCTGTCTATATTCTGTTTCACGCTTACAGTTTTCTTCACAAGGATGAGCACAAACACGACCTAATGAAGCAGGTAAAAATAATTTTTCTCTTATAAGTTTTATTGCATCTTCATATTTTTCTTCAGCTATCAAATTCACATAACCTTTTACATCTGTATGCATAGGACAAGTAGCTTCACAATAAGCAGTTTCTTCTCCCATACAATTATCAACAATATCTTTCATCTTATCTAACACTTCTTGTGGATAAGTAAATTTACTCACAAAATTACCCCCTTTATATTGACTATTACTATATGATATAATAATAAATACAGATTAATTAAATGATTGTTAATTTAATCTCAATATTATTATACTATAAGGATTTCTTTTTTTATAATAAGAATCTATTATAATACATAATATAAATTTATGTTAAATCCGTAACAATGAAGGAGAGTATTTATGAATATTGATTATCTTAGAGCTTTTTATATAACAGTAAAAGCTAATAGCATATCCAAAGCAGCAAAGATACTTCATTTAACTCAGCCAGGACTTAGTATGCAAATACAATCTTTAGAAAAGGAATTACAAGTTAGTTTATTAAATAGAAGTAATAGAGGTGTCAACCTTACTGAAGCAGGTGAAATAGTTTTTGATTATGCAAATACTATTCTTTCTCTTCAAGATAATGTGGAGAGAGATTTAGAAAATTTAAAAACTCATAAAAAGAAATTATTTATAGGTTCTTGCAAATCAATAGGTGAATATGCTCTTCCATGTAGTATTTATATATATAAACATGAAAATCCTGATATAGATATAAACTTAGAAATATCAAATACTAAAAAAGTTATAGATAATGTATTAAATAATACAGTTAATTTAGGTATAGCTCAAAATAAAATAGATAATAAAAATTTAGTTTATCAAAAAATAACTTCAAATGATATGCTTTTAGTTACTTCCCTACCATTAGTAAAGAAAGCTATAACTATTGATGAGCTAAAAAAACTACCACTTATTTTTAGAGAAAAAGGTTCAGGTGCAAGAAAAGATATAATTAATAGCTTAAAAAATAAAGCTATAACTACAGATGATTTAAATATAATCTATGAATTAAATTCTATGGAAGCAATAAAAACCTCAGTAATATCTGGAAAAGGTATTTCTTTTATACCAGAATTAATTATAAAAAGAGAATTAAGAGACAAGATACTTACACATATAAAAGTAGATGATTTCAATGTGGTTTCTGAATATTATGTTGTTTATAGAAAAAATGCTGTATTAAATCCATATGAAAAAGGTTTTATAGAATTTTTAAAGTCTAAAAAAAGAGGTTTTTGTTAGAACCTCTTTTACCAATATATCATTAATAAATTTTCCATAAAATCTGTATCTAAGTAACTTTTTATAGTTTTATAAGTCTCTATATTTTGTATATCTTTATTTGGATTTTGATATTCTATATATGCATATGCACACCAAGATAATGCTCTCAGATATAGATAAGGAGTATATAAATATACCCTTTCTCGAATATTTGGTATTGCTATAGTTAAATTTTTCTTATAAGTTTTAAAAAATTCTTCTTTTTCAACTTCTGATAAAACATATTTCCCTTTCCAAAGAGTAGTAGTTTTTGCTAAAAATTGAGTTAAATCCTGTGTAGGATCAGATATAACTGGCTTTTCCCAATCTATAAGTGAAGATTTATTTTCACCTATTATAAAATTGCTTGAATTAACTTCTGTGTTATTAATCACATGGCATTTATTTTCTTTGAAATATATATCTCTATCTGAATTTTTTTCTGCCCAATTTAGGAACTTATCAAAAAATAATTTGTTTTTTATTCCAATATTTTTATTTTTCATATAATCTTTTAAAAGCATTTTAGCTTCTAAAATTCTATCATTACAAATACTTTCTTCTATCATAAACTTAGATGTGTTTATTTTATTTAAATCTAAAGAATGGATTCTTGCAAATATATTACTTGCCTTTAATAAATCTCTATCATATATAAGATGTCTTCCTTCTAAAAATTCCATTATCAATATTCCATAATTTACTTGTTTTTTAGAAGAATCAACATAATATACTTTTGGAGTAACACCTGATATTTCCAGATTTTTAAGTGCATTATATTCATACTCTATCTGTTCTTCTACATTAATTTGACTTCCTGTATTTACTCTAAACACGTATTTATTATTTTCGTCGCTTATAGTGTAATTTATATTATATTCACCTTGTGCTAAAAAATTAATTTCTAAATTCATTTTATCTAAGCACACATTTATATCATTATTTAAAACATAATCTTTGATTTTACCCTCTAATACTTGTATCAAGTTCATCATACCAACTCCAAATATTATTTACATATTCTTTTGTATATTTAAGATGGGAATTAGGAAACTCCCCTTTTTCTAACCTAATTTTAAAATCTATTAAATCATCTAAGGTATCTATATCCCTATATTTGTCACCAAGTGATACATTTAATTCTAATGAATTTAATATATCCATAGTCCCTTCTAAAACAGTCTTATTACCCCATTTAACTTTATTATCAAATATTTTATCATTCATTTTCTTTAATCCTACAAGATAATAACCACCATCAAATGTAGGGGCTATTACACAATCCTTTGTATCTAATCTATTAAAGCATTCTATAATACTTTTTTCTGTCACTTGAGGTATATCAGACCCCATAAGGCAAACACTTTCATATCCTTTATCTAATACATGTGATATAGCATTTTTCATCTTATCTCCAAGAGAATCTCCTCTTTGAGCAAATGTACCTATATATGAAGGTATTATATCTGCAATTATACCAAATGAATCTTCAGGAGTGTAGGTTAAGTATATATCCACTTTATCTTTTAGTGAATTGAATAATAAAAATAAGTCCATTAAAAATGCTCTGTGAATTCTTGCACATTCATCCCCTGATAATACACTCATAAGTCTTGTTTTTGTTTTCCCTGGTATAGGTATTCTAGTCATAAGTATTAATGCTCCCTTCATTTACCTCGCCTCCTTATAAATCATTGATAATTTTTTATCACATATGCCCAATAAATATAATATTTTAATTTTATGCATTAATAAATGAGTTTTTAATTTTCCCCCATTGTTAAATCTTCTTGCAGAAGTCCCAATACTACAATCTAATAATTTCATTTTTTCTTCCTTAGATATACGTTTTGACAACTCCCAATCTTCCATTAAATCAATTCTTTTAAATCCATCTAAATTATTAAATAAATTTTTTTCTACGAAAATCCCTTGATCTCCAAAATATATATTTAAATATTTTGCTCTTAAATTAGAAGTAAATGATATGTATTTCATAAATGAAGATTTATCATCATAAAAATATAGTTTAAATCCTCCTGCCTTATATCCCTCTTCAATAGCTTTTCTTATATTTATAAGTGAATTCTCATCTACAATAGAATCAGAATGAACAAACCATAAAATATTCCCCTCAGCAATCCTTGCACCAGCATTCATTTGATTTGCTCTGCCTTTAGGGCTACATACTACTTTTGTTAGACATTTTGCTATTTGTACAGTTTTATCATTACTCCCACCATCAACTATTATAATTTCTTTATTTCCTCTTATATTCATCAAATTTTTAATTGTGTTTTCAATAGTTTTTTCTTCATTTAACACTGGTATTATTATTGATATAATATTTTTACTATTCATCAAAAAACACCCCATTATCAAAATCTATAAAAATATTTATATTTTCATTTAATTTATATACCTTATCACTTCCAGAAATTACATTTATTTTTTTACCATATACATCTAAGGTATAATAAATTCTATCTCCACCATATCTTATTTTAGTTATAATACCATATATATTTCCTTTTCCTATTTTTATATCTTCTGGATTAATCATGGCTATAATATTTTTTTTGTTATCTTTATATATATCAAAGTCACCTATTTCTGTTTTAAATATGCCATTAATTATACTTCCTTTAATATAATTTCTATTACCTAAAAAGTTTGCTACTTCAATTGAATTAGGATTTTTATATATTTTATGTGGCTCATCAATTTGTTTTATTTCTCCATTTAGCATAACTGCTATTTTATCTGAAATCATAAGTGCTTCTTCTTTATCATGTGTAACTAATATTGTAGTTATATTCAATTTCCTTTGAATATTAGCAATAAATTCTCTCATTTCTTCTCTAAGAGATGTGTCAAGGTTAGAAAAAGGTTCATCTAAAAGAAGTACTTTTGGATCTACTGCAAGTGCTCTTGCTATAGCAACCCTTTGTTTTTGTCCTCCAGATAATTCATTTGGATATCTTTCTTTCAGTCCTTCTAATTTTACTAGATGAATCAATTCATATACCTTTTCTTTTATAATTTTACGTTTTACTTTAGCCATCTTTAGTCCAAAACCTATATTTTCTTCTACTGTCATATGAGGAAATAAAAGATAATCTTGAAAAACTATTACTGCTCCTCGTTTTTCTACAGCTATATTCGAAACATCTTTATTACCTATTAAAAGTTCTCCATTATCTTTATTTAATAATCCAGCTATTATTTTAAGAGTAGTAGTTTTTCCACATCCAGAAGGTCCTAAAAGCGATATTCTTTCTCCTTCTTTTACTCTTAAAGATATATTATCTAATATTTTTTTCCCACTAAAAAATTTGCTTATGTTTTTAAGTTCAATTTGTGACATAGAATTTCTCCTTTATATATCTTTAAGTTTAAGTTAAACAAATAAATCAGTTTTATTTTTATATTTCTTTTTAATGGCAGATTCCATTAATAGCAATACTCCCAGTGTTGTAATACTAAAAACTACACTATAAGCTGAAGCCATCATTCTATCCCCACTCTTAATGTATGGAAACATAACTAAAGATAATGTTTTTACTTTTCCCCCTCCAATTAAAAAAGTCAAAAAATATTGGGAAAAAGATACTATAAATACCATAGAAGCTGCTGATATGACTCCTGGAGTTATAATAGGTAGTGTTATATGAAAGAAAGTTTGAATTGAATTTGCTCCAAGCACTTTTGCTTGCAATTCCATTTTTTCTCCTAATCCTTCAAATATACTAGTTATTATTCTTATTCCATAAGGCATACAAGGAATTAGATGTACAAGTACTACACCTAAAAATGTGTTAGCAAGTCCAAGTTTTATAAATGAAACATGTATTCCCATTGCAACAGCCACAGGAGGTACTATTATAGGTGCAAGAACTAATATTTTAAATATTTTCTTAAACCGAAATTCATATACTCCTAAAGCTTTTGATGCTGGTATACTTATAGCTATTGTGATAAAAGTTACTACACTAGATAACACTATACTATTTAATAGTACTTCAAGTGTTCCTGTTCTAAAACTGAATATATATTTATATCCTCTAAGTCCAAAATTATTTGGAAAAATATTTGGCCAAGTCCATGAATTACTTATACTCCAAATTAATAGTACCAAAAGAGGAAGCAAAAGAAAAAGAAGCAAAAAATATAATATTATTTTTGAAACTTTAATGTTCATATTATCACCTACTATATCTGTTTATTAAATGGAATACTTTGTAATATATAAATATAAATATTAAAGAAAAAGATGTAAGTATCATATTTATAACCATTGCATAAGGCCTATTTGTAAGATCTGGATTACTATATTCCATAAAAGCTTTTACTGGTAATGCTTTAGGGTTAGTAGGACCTAGTAAAAATGGTACTTCAAATGCTCCAAATGAAAAAGCAAATACAATTATAAATGATGATATTATAGAAGGCATCATAAGTGGTAATAAAATATATCTAAACACTTGCCATTTATTTGCTCCTAAATTAAGAGCTACATCTCTTAATTTATCATTTATATTTTTTAAAACAGTATATACTACCATAGCAATAAAAGGAATCTCCTTCCATACATATGATAATATAACGCCCCATCCATTTTGATCAAAAACTAAAGATGGAAAATCTGTTTTACTACTTATTAAACCTATATTATATAATAATCTAGGTAATATCCCTGATTGAGATAATATATTAAATATTAGTAAACTTGCTATGGTATGAGGTATTATTATTGGAATTTTATATATTACTTCTTCTATACCTTTTTTATGTTTATTTACAAGTAATAAGTATGCTAATAAAACACCAATAACAACTGCTATAATCGATGATACAATAGAAATGTAGAAGCTAAATTTAAATGAAGATAAAAAATCACTATCAGTTAATACTTCTTTATAATATTTTAATGTAAATTCAGTAAGCCCTACTGCTTTAAATCTTCCCAAACTCTGCATAAACCCCATTAAAAGACCTGATGTAAAAATACCAAATATTACAGTCATAAAAGGAAGTAGCAAAATATATGGCTTGACCTTTTCTTTTAACAATTTTATTCACCTTCTACCGGTATAGTATCCTGCCATATCTCTTCTATTATTGGTACTAAATCAGAAGGTAGTTCTGGTATTCTATTATTTAGAAGTTCTTCTTGAGAAATTGTGGCTGGTCCTAAATCTATTTTTTTAAAAATTTCTTTTTCATCATCGCTAATTTTTCCATTATCTATTACAGGCAAATCTCCCCAATTTTCAGGATCATATTTTGAAGCTTGTGAATCTATACTTAATATTTCATTTATAAGTACAAGTGCTGCTGCTTTATTTGGACTGTTAAAAGGAATCGAAACAAAATGAGTATTTCCTATAGTGCCATTTTCAAATATGAATGTTTTTGTAGACTCAGGAAATTCTCCTATTCTTCTTTTAGCTTCAGCATTATATGGATTATAGCTCATACTCATGATTACTTCCCCATCAGCATACATATTATCTAATTGAGAAATAGTTGCTGGATAAGTTTTTCCTTCCCTCCATAAATAAGGCTTGAGTTCTTTAAGATATTCTATTGCTGGCATTATAGCCTTTTTTACTTTTTCATTATCAGCTTCTAAATCTTTTACATTTTCATAACCTACTACATCATAAATAATGTTTCTTACAAAAGCACTACCTGTAAAATCAGGAGGAGCTGGATAAGTAAACTTCCCTTTATTTTTCTTTACAAATTCCATGAGTTCATCATGATTTTTTGGAATTTCTTTTATGTTTTCTTCATCATATATCATTACAAATTGAGCTTTTCCATATGGTGCTTCTTTCCCATCTACACTATATCCAAAGTCACTTGTAACTTCTTCGGAGTTTATATCAATATTTTTCTTGAAATTTGGTAACTTATCTGTAAAAGATTCACTTAATAAATCATTTTGTTTTGCTGTATAAAAATTTTCTCCATTTATCCAAACTACATCAATACTACCTTCTGAATCAAGTTGTTTTTCTGATAACATCTTATTTAAAATATCTTCTATATCCATAGGTACTCTATTTACCTTGATATCATATTTTTCTTTCATAGTATCTGATAAAAAAGTATCTATCCATTCATTTGTTTTTTGACTTCCACCCCAACCATAAAAAGTTACTTCTGTTCCTTTAGCTTTTTCTAATATCTCATTCCAGTCCTTTTCTAATATATTACCTTCTTCATTTTTATCTCCACCACAAGCAGTGAGAGTAATAACTAACAAAAATATTATTGATATAATTAAAGTTTTTTTCAAAATTAAAACCTCCTATAAAATAAATTTAAGTAATATCTTTGATCCTATAAATGCACCTAAAAGCATAAATATCCCAAAAACCCAACCATGTAATGATCCACTTGGTATGGCACTAAAAAATGCACCTAAATTACAACCAAAAGCTATCCTTGTCCCATATCCCATTAAAATACCACCAAATAATCCAAAAAATAATTGCTTTTTATTTTTTATTTTTTTTACTTTGAATTCTGAAGAAAATAATATGGATATTAAAGAGCCTAACATAATTGCAATTATAATTGGTGTATAAAAATTATCTATAAAGCCTTCATTTGAAATTAAGATGTCACTATTATTTTTAAAATAATACCAATCATTTGTATTTATACCTATTTTATTTAATATATAAGTTCCCCAATATAAAAATCCTGTTGAAACTCTCATAGCTTTTCCCACGGTAAAAAGTATTAATATATTTAAAATACCAAGAATAATACCTCCAATATAATAAGGCCATGGCTTTTTATAAATTTTTTCTAGTTTTTTCATGATTTCCTCCTAGAATTATAATTTTTCAATATAAATCTCCCATTCGCCTTCTCTTATTTCAATATAATCTACAGGGAGAGAATGTTTTTTTGCCCATTCTAATACATTTGTTATAGAACAAGTATGATCTGTCTCCATTATAAGCACATCACCAGTATTCATTTTCTTTAAAGCTTTATGAGCCTTTAATAGTGGTATAGGACATGCTTCATACATGCAATCTAATTTAACTTCTGCCATTTATTTTCCTCCAATAATTAAAGCATTATATTATTTTTGTTATGATACCAATTTGCTAAAAAATATAATATTATTAAAAAAGTAATTTGTAATATTGTAGCTAAAGGTAATCCTATAAGTTCAGGAAAATATATCGTCTTTGAATCTTTTATAAAATTAATATCCCAAAATTTAAAACTACCTGCTCCCAGCAATGTACCTATTATTATGCCAATCATTACTACTATTTGAAGAATAAATCCTTCTCCTACCCTCATAATAGTTCCAGATACACACCCACCTGATATTACCATTCCTATTCCGAATAGTAACGCTCCAATAGCAGTATGAATTCCTACAGGGTAAATTATTCCTGGTACATTTTCTATAACAATATTTCCCCCTGCTATACTAAAGTATTGAATAATAGAAAATCCAATAGTTGAAACTATAAGTCCAAGTATTATAGCACGAAGTATACTTGTACTTCCTACAAGTACAGGATCTCTAAATCCTGCTGCAAAACAAAATCTAGATCTCTGAAGAGTTATTCCTATAAAAAGACCTATAATCCAAACCGGAGTATATCTATAATCAGTATATATAAAGGAAATTAAAATTATAGCCCATACTAAAAACAATAAAAACCCATACTTTTTTTGATCTTTCTTTTTTCTGATTTCTTTTTGTCTTTTCTTTTTAAGCATTTCTATTTTTTCAGATGCCAATAACTTCACCTCACTAATGTTAAATTATAGTCAAAGTTACACTTTTATTATAACGTGAAAAGTACCTAAATAACTATATCTTATTCTTATATTAGATAAGTATCTCTTATAACTAAATAAAAGTCATGTTTTTCTGTTATAATATTATCATACTATAACTTTAAGGAGAGTAAAATGAAAAAAATTATATTTGATTGTGATAATACTATGGGCGTATTTGGTAGAGATGTAGATGATGGACTTACATTTCTTTATCTTCTAGGAAATAAAAATATCGAAATTTTGGGAGTTACAAACACTTTTGGTAATAGTAATATAGATACAGTTTTTAGAGCTACTTCTAAATTATTTAATGATTTAAACTTAAAAAATATCCCTTTATTAAAAGGAGCTTCTTCACCTCAAAATAGAACTAGTGAAGCATCAAGATTTTTAGTAGAAATGATAAATAAATACCCAAAAGAAATAACAATACTTGCCACAGGTTCTTTAACTAATATTTATGGTGCTTACAAAGAAGATAAAAATTTCTTTGAAAAAGTAAAAAATATAGTAATAATGGGTGGTATATTGGAACCTTTAATATTAAATGGAAAAAAGATGGATGAGCTAAATTTATCCTCAGATAATGAAGCTGCATATCATGTTTTAAATTCTAAAGCAAACATCACTTTAATATCTGCTCAATTATGTCTTCAAGCTTTATTTAGCAAAGAAGAATCTAATAGAATATTAAAAGAAAAAAAACCTATATTTGAGTATATAAGAAATATGACCCTTCCTTGGTATAGTTTTATTCAAATAAAATATGGCATAGAAGGATTTCATAATTGGGATATAGTTGCAGCAGTATTTATAACAAACCCTGAACTTTTTGATAAAAATATAGTAAAAGCATCTTCTACAATTGATGATTTAAAAACAGGATTTATAAATATAGTTGACAATAATAATAGTTATGAATTAAATATACCAACAGTAATAAAGGACAAAGAAAAGTTTAATAATTTAATATTCGATAGTTGGAATAATATAAATTATTAATTAATAATTGGGTAAAAATATTCTAAAGGAGACGATTTGATGGAAACTAAAGTTAAAAATATGGTCAAAAAAGATAAGAAAAAAGCATTGGAATATATTAAAAATAAAGAAAAAGGTAAAAAGCTTATTGATGAAGCTGTTCATAAAGCAAGAAATGAAGATAGTGGTACAAAAGAATTTAAAAGTGATCTTAAAATAAGTATATCCATGTTTAAGTCTTTTCTCTCTGGAGAATATAAAAATATCTCCAAAAGAACAATAATTACTATAGTTGCCGCAATACTTTATTTTGTAAATCCTTTTGATGTAGTTCCAGACTTTATCCTATATGCAGGATATATTGATGATGCTTTAGTATTTTCTATGTTACTTCGTAGCATAAAAAAAGAAATTGAAAACTATAAAAAATGGCAAAGTATGAAAGAATATTAATACATTTTAATCATCTTTTTTGTAAATAATATTAATACCCCAATTAAAAGGATGATCTATATGGACAAAAATATTGAAGAAAAATATATTATAAATACAATAAATAAAAAAGATTTTTCTATAATTGAAAACAACATCAATGCAAATATATTTCCTTTAGATATGTTAAGAGATATAGATTATATAGATCCTAAAAAATTCAGATAAACTCCTATAGAAATCAAAAGGATTCTCCAACATGTTGGAGAATCCTTTTTCTATGATTAATGAGGAAGTATAGTAAATCTCAATATAAATAATATAGCAAGTACATATATTGCAGGATGAACTTCTTTTGCTTTTCCTGTTGTTATTTTTGTTATAGGATAAAATATAAGTCCGGCTGCAATTCCATTTGCAATACTATAACTAAAAGGCATAATAGCCATTGTTAAAAATGCTGGTAATGCTTCTGAAAAATCTTCAAAATCTATATGTTTAATACTTGTCATCATTAATACTCCAACTACTATAAGTGCAGGTGCAGTAGCTTCAGCTGGTACCATTCCTACAAGAGGTGCTAAAAATAATGATAATAAGAATAATATACCTGTTGTAACAGCAGTAAGTCCAGTTCTTCCACCTTCACTAACTCCTGATGCACTTTCTACAAATGTAGTTGTAGTAGATGTACCAAGAAGTGCTCCTACTGATGTTGCAATTGAATCAGCAAAAAGTGCTTTATTCATATTCTTAAGTCTTCCGTCTTCTTGTATAAATCCTGCCTTTGCTCCAGTTCCAACAAGAGTTCCTATAGTATCAAACATATCTACTAAAGAAAATGATATAACAACTGTTACAACACTCATTATTGCCCCAATTAATCCAACTTCACCTAAGTTCAATAAGCCAACGAAATCAGCTTTAAAAAGTGTTGGTGTAATACTTGGAATTGAAAAACTAAAATCTGTAGGTACAGTTGTAACCCCTAGTGGTATACTTATAATTGTAGTTGCAATTATTCCAATAAGAATTGAACCTTTAACTCCCCTTGTCATAAGTACTCCAATTATTAAAAGTCCTATAATTGTTACAATTGTTGCGTTTTGAGTGAAATCTCCAAATCCAATTAATGTTGCTGGATTATCTACTATTATATGTCCTTGTTGAAAACCAATTAATGCTATAAATAAACCGATACCGCCACCAATTGCTCTTTTAAGTGAATCTGGAAGTGCATTTACTATTGCTTCTCTAAGTCCTGTAATTGTTAAAATTATAAATAATATTCCTGATATAAATACTGCTGCAAGTGCTTCTTGCCAAGTATATCCAAGTCCTAAAACAACTCCGTAAGTAAAAAATGCATTAAGTCCCATTCCTGGTGCTAGTCCAAATGGTAAGTTTGCATATAACCCCATTATTAGAGTACCTATTGCACCAGCTACACATGTTGCTACAAATATTGCTCCTACTATAGGATCTTCAAATCCAATACCAGCTGCTGCATCTCCTAGAGCACCTGCTTCATTCATCCCTGCTAATTTTAATACATTAGGATTTACAAAAATAATATAAGCCATAGTTACAAATGTAGTAATCCCAGCCATTATTTCTGTTTTTACATCTGTTTTATTCTCTTTTAATTTAAAAAATGAATCCATTATAATACCTCCTCTAATTTAAATAAATAAAAAACTCTAAAGATAAACACTATAAGTGTTCATCTTTAGAGTTAAACTCAAAGACACACACTCATAGTCTAAGAATTTACGGTTCTTAGGTAGAAACTTTCTGGCCATATTCCAGATTATTATATGAGTATCACTATTTAATTCTAAAATTATACTAACAGATATATTAAAATAAGTCAATAGAAAAAACGAATATTATTTTATTAATTTACTTTAATGTTTGATTATCTTTTTTCATCAACCAATACTACAATATCTCCTCTATCTAAATTAGTTCTATAGTCTTCTAATTCAATTTTTGAATTACCAGGATCTAAGTTCCAATAATCCCTAGTATATCTTTCAAAGGTAAATGTATCTTTTATAGTGTCCCAAATGCTGTTATATTCATTTTTTTCAGTCTCCATATATTCTAAATCTCCGTCTAATTCTTCTGCTGATATTACAGTTATTTGTTCTTTATTATACCCTTTATCAGCTAAATCCTTAACTGCATCTCTTGCTTCTTTTAATGTATTATAACTTCCATATATCTTTTTCACAAGTAATCACTCCTTGGATTTATTTATTATTATAATTACCCATAAGGGAGAAAAATATGGAAATTAATATTAATTATGTATTAATACATCTGCTTTTTTTCTTATATCAAGTTCTTCAAAATATTTATTTTCCAATGGAATCCAAATATCTCTAAACTTTTTACACATATCTTTACCATTTCTATTTATTATTCTTTCTTCCTGAGTATTATCATCAACATCAAAAAATATTTTTAAATCATAATAACTTATAAGCTCAAGATGCATACTATATACGCCTTCAATTATATTTAATTTCTTTGGCATAACACCTCTATATTCTGTTAGTTCTTGTACCTTACAATCAAAAATTTGATATTTAAAAAGATTATTTTTATTAATATTTTCTAATATCTCTTCTTTGAAACGAGTATAGTCTACATTTCCCCCTGCCTCTTGTAATCTTTCTTTAGTCTTTAATTTAGCTGGCAAAAAGAAATCATCCATATGAAATAAATTACAATCATATTTTTTATTAAGCAAATCAGAAAAACTACTTTTACCTGCTGCACTTTTTCCATCTATTGCTACTAAAACTTTGTCTTTAGATTCCAAGAGCTTGTCTATGTTTTTAAATATAATTTCCTTTGAACTCATATTATATAATACCTACTCGTTCTAATCTAATAACTATTATTGGAATGAGTATTAATTGAATAATGATACCTATCATAGAAGTAGCAAATGCCCCTGTTATAAACATATCTATAGTGAAATTCGTATTATTTAAAAAGAATAAAAAGTAACTAACTATTCCCCAAACTATTCTTCCACTAATCATTGCAACTATTAATGATATAAAAACAGATATTTTGCTCTTTTTTAACATACTATATAATAGTCCTGTAACTAACCCATATATTCCTAATTCAAAAGCCATAGCTATAGCAACTGGAAATAATGGCGGCATACCAACTAAAGCACTTCTAAGTAAAGGAGTTATAATTCCAACGAAAAGACCATATTTCCACCCTACTATAAAACCAGCTAGTAATACAGGTATATGCATAGGTAATAAATTAACACCTAAACTTTGAATATTGCCTGTTATATATGGAAGCAAAATACCAAGTGCTATAAACACTCCTGATAATGTAATTTTATTAACTGTCTTCTTCAAATTTTCACCTCTAATTGTATATTTTTTATTTGCATAAATTATTATAACATAAAAATCCATCTAAATTTATTTTTACTATTGCTCTCTTTTATTTAATTTTTCTTTTACTTTTTTTATATTTTCATCATCTTTAAAATCATAACCTTTTAAATAATATACTTTATCTTCCCATCTTACTACTGCTATAGTTTTATCACTAGATAGATAATATATTTCATCTGAATTCCAAATTTCATTTTTACCTTTTATAATATTTTTATCAATAATTTCTTTGAGCACATTATATTCATCTTCTGTACCCTTTGCGCTTTTCAACTTAATATATTCCTCTGTACTTAAAACTGCCATAAGAGAAAGTTCATATTCCATGTTCCCTTTGGAATCTTTATATTCTTCCATGTGAGATTTTCTCCTATTAATAATAGCATCAACTACTACTTTAGCAATATTTTCATTTACAGCATTATAATATCCTGTTGCTTTGTCACTGGTATACCATCCATTATAATAATTCTCAGGAATAAATATACTACTATTTTTTTCTATAAATTCATAAGTAAATTCATCTTCTATATTAATTGAAATAATAGATGTTAATATAACTGCAGAAATTATTACTATTATTATATACATAACTTTTTTGCCTTGTTCTATTTTTTTCTTTTTAAATGTATATCTAAATATAGTTCCAAAAGAAAAACCTACTACTGCTGGAATAAATGAATATAATCTGTTTATATCATCATATTTTACTACTTTATAAATTTCGTCTATAAAAAACAACACAATAAATATTCCACTAAAAATCATTAGATAAGGTATAACTTTACATTGAATGTTTGAATAATTGAATTCCAAATCATTTCCTAATTCTATATTTTTCTTATTTTTATATAAAAATTTTTTATATGTTATTATTTGAATAATGGATAGTGGTATAATAAATATGCTGATAGAAATAATTAGTAAAGGAGTATTTGATATTAAAAAATTTAATAAATCAATATCACTTAGAACAGACCATAACATTATAACAAAAAGAGCTATTAATATATAGTATCCTATTAATTCTCCTTTTGCTATTTTTTTAATTGCTCTAAATTCTTCTTCTTTATCAGTATGTATATCTATTAAGTCTTCATCACTTTTTTTATAATAAATATAATATTGATGACTCCGAGTCACATATTTCCAACCAGTACTTTCAACGACTTCTTTAAACTCATTTAAATCAGATTTAGTCTTTTTATTTAAAAATGTTTCTATTTCATATGGAGTAATAGAAAATTCTAAGGCTTTGCTTTCTGTTTTTTTAAATATAAAAAATGTACTCAAAATAATCTTTTTTAGCATCCAGCCCTTTTTTGCCATTTTAGATAGGTACTCTTCTAATGCTGGATAATTAGTAAGATTTATATTCCTTATAACTATTTTTCTATTCATCATTATCCCCCTTTAATGATATTATTTGCATCTTTTATAAGCTGATTTAATCTCTCTATTTCCCTTTTTACAAGTTTTTTCCCATTATCATTTATTATGTATATTTTTTTATTATCTTTTTCTGTTACTATATCAATATAACCTGCTTCTAAAAATCTACTAAGCAAATTATATAGTGTCCCTGGACCAACTACTACTCTTTCATTTGTAAGTTCTTTAATAAAATTCATTATCTCATAACCATGTCTTTTTTCATATAAACTCAAAAGTACATAAAACATTGGTTGAGTAAGTTTGTCAAAATATCCCATATCATTCACTCCTAATTGTATCGACTATCGATATGATTATATTATATATCGACGGTCGATATAATGTCAATATTTTCAAAATAAAAACAGACTAAAATTTTAGTCTGTAAATAATCTAATATTCTCCTCTTTTAACTTTAGATGATATTAACCAAAATGGAACTGCAAATACTATCACAAAAAAGTCCAATAATACATCTAAATCTCCATCAAAATATAAATCATTTAATACATTTGTAATTAAAAATGTTAATCCCGCAATAAAAATATTAAGGGATAGATCTTTTGATAATTTCTTTTTATCCTTTATTTTTTTAGTGTCTTTACTTCTTTTTGTATAACCCATTAAAAAAACATATTCTTTTTTATATATTAATAATGCTAAAAGCATTATTAATATACTTAAGACTATATCTAGCATGTGATTGTCCCCTTTGTATGATTAACATAATGAACTTTTTATCTATATCATTTTTTATTATGGTTATTTTCATTATATTACATAATTCTATATTTATCATTTTTCATTTTAATATTTATAGTATTTTCCTAAACATTGCTTTTATCTAACTTATGTAATAGAATAATAAATATAGAGTACTTTAACGAAAGGATGGTGTATATGAATTTTGATATAGATATTTTCTTATTTATTTTCACATTTATAACAATGTTTTTTGCTATCTTTTATATTGCAAGAAATTATGATTTAAATATATTGTCATATAATAATGTAAATATATCTAATTATCAAATTTATAGCTTAAAATATACCATCTTAAATAATTTATATACTAACAATTATGATACTTATAATAAATTTAGGTTGTGGTTATTTGTAGTGGAATTCTAATATTTTATAGTTAATAAGTTTTAACTATAAAATATTAGAAGGAGTGTATATATTGAATATATTACAAACATTGTTTGATACTATGAATAGCTTTACAAATGACTATGGAATCACAATTATACTTGTAACTGTTTTATTTAATTTAGTTTTACTGCCATTAACTATAAAACAGAGGAAATCTATGAAACTAATGGAAGGATTAACTGAAAAAACTAATGAATTAAAGAAAAAATATAAGAATGATGAAGAAAAGTTGAATAAAGAGGTACAAAAACTCTATGCTGAAAATTCTAAATCATTTCTAGGGATATTACTTTTTTTTATACAGATGCCAGCTTTTATTGCAATGTATAGATTGTTTACCAATAATGTTACAAGTGTTTCAACAGTACTATTCCCATGGTTAAATTCACTTTCAGTACCAGACCCATATTTTATACTTCCATTAATATATATATTAGTGCAAGTTTTTCCTAATATATTATCAAGTATAAATATTATAAAGAATACTAAGGTGCCAAAAATATCTAAGCAGATTATAATTGTTCCAGCTATAATGGCAATATTATTAGTTTCAAATATGCCATCTGCCCTTGGAATATATTTTGTAACTTCTGCATTTATTCAAAGTACACAGAAAATATTATTATAGATTCTATAAAAGCTATGATTTAATTAAATCATAGCTTTTATTTGCTATGTCTATTTATTCCTATTAATTTTTATTATTTTATATACTACTATTTCTTCATACTCATATTACTCTGAAAAAATTCTATTGCTTTCATTTCAAAAATCATTTTATTTTAAATTTACAATTTACTTATCATTGCAAATTGTATGAAATAATTAAAGGAATATTCAAAAAATTATGTTTTTTATGTTTAATATTAAATTTCTGAGGTATATATATAATACTATTAACAGAAGGAGATGATTCCACCAAAGTAAAAAAGTATTAAATTCATTAAATTAACAAATCCCTAAATATTATCATCAAAGTAATTGTCTAAATGCTTATAATAATTTCTTAAATGTGCAATAGCAAAGTTTAAGAAATATTATCAAATCATTTAATATGACAAACTTAATGATAGTATGAAAAAATGAAAAGGTACCATTTAGAAACAATAAGTATAACATTTAAGGTTATGATATTTAAAGTAACAGTATAACTTTTATTTACCTTAAAAAAGTAGATATAAAGTAATTAAAAAACTTTAAAATGACAAACCTTAAAAATTTAGTAGTAAAATTATTTAGAATTTGAATATAATTAAGTAGGTGATTTAGTATAAGTAATCGATTTATAGGAGTTATCTCCCTAATTAATAGTGATTTATAAAAAGAACATCTCTAATTAATAGTTTTAAGAGATGTTCTTTTTAATATGCAAAATAATTTTAGAAGCATTTATTTTTCTAAAATTTTCTCATATGCAAACCTTTCACTTCCATCTTTTATATATATAATTCCACAGTATTTAAATCCATTTTTCTTTAAAAATTTCTGCATGGATTTGTTTTTTCTATGTGTATCTATTTTTATGCTATATATATCTTTTTCTTTACTTAAATTTTCTACCTCTTTTAAGAATTTAGTTGACATTCCTGATCCTTTATAATCCATATCTATAGCCATTCTATGGATTACTACATATTTATCATGGGTAATCCACTCACCTTCATATATATCTTCATAAGTTTCTTCACCATCAAAACTAACTGATCCTGTTACATATATTTTTTCATTTTCTTCTAATATATAACTATAACCATTGTTTATATCTTCTTTTATTGTATCACTATTTGGATATCCATTTGTCCATTGAGGTATTCCTTCACTATGCATATAATTTTGTGCTTTTGTTATTATATCCATTATTTCATCTATATCTTTAAATTCTGCTAATCTAAATTTCATGTTTTCCTCCTTTACTTGAATTGCCTTGAATTTTATTTCTAATACTCATCATCTTGTGATCAGTTTCTGCAATAGTATTTGCACATCTTTTAAGTTCTTTTTCAATTTCCTTTGAATCTTCTATACCTTTTTTATACTTTAATTCATGCTCAAGGCTTGCCCAAAAATCCATTGCAACCGTTCGGATTTGTATTTCTACTCTTATCCATTGCTTACTATCTGAAAAGAAAACAGGAATTTCAATTATCATATGATAACTTCTATACCCATTAGGTTTAGGATTCTTGATATAATCTTTAACTCTAATTAATTTAATATCATCTTGTTTTGTAAGCATATCTGAAATTTTATATACATCATCTATAAAAGAACAAACTACTCGTATTCCGGCAACATCATTAAGAGAATTCATAATTGATTCAATACTAATTTCTTTTTCTAATTTTTCTAACTTATTTACTATACTAAGAGGTTTTTTAACTCTAGATTTAATAAATTGTATTGGATTTTTTCTGTTAGCTAGAGATAATTCATCATTAAGTATTGTAAGTTTTGTAGTTACTTCTCTAATAGCAGATTGATACATCATCATAAGTTCATTGAAATAAGACATTCCTTGAAAGAATTTTTCTGGATCATTAGGTAATGATGATTTATTTAAAACTATTTTATTAAAATCTTTATTTATCATTTGCTTTCACCTCATATAACACTTTTATACTTAGTCCAATAATACTATCTAAGTATATTTATTCTATGTACAATTATATCATTTTTTTATAAATACTAAAATATAAATAAGTTCTTAACTCATTGTACAATGAGTTAAGAACTTATGATTTTTTAAAATTCCTTAGCTTCGTATATTGATTTCGATACAAATAGAGATATAAAATATAGTAATATACTTATTCCAAATAATATAAGGCTAAATTGATTTAAATTTAATTCTAATATATTTTTCATCAAAGTACTTTCTGCTATATTTATATTTAATCTATTAAATATATTGGGGGATAATATAACTACTACATAGAATATAGAATTAAATATTTGAGCTTTGCCTAAATTATAGTATTGAAAGGGTAAATTAAATACTAAATACATAATTATTATTGATGATATGATTAATATAGCGTTTAAGGCTAATGGACTTCCATAGACATCATCAAATATTATTTTACTTGTATGTGATGATATATATACTATTATAGATGCAAAAATTATATATATGAGCATTGATACATATCTAGATTTGACTACATCAAATCTCTTAATAGGCAGAGAAACTATTAGTGCATTTGCTCTGGTCTTAGCTTCTTTAGTAGTAAGCATAATTATAGTAAAATATACACTGATAATAGTTCCAAGTAAATATGCTAAATTAGATTTAATTGGATTGTCTAGAGATACTCCTATGTAACCACTTACTATGGCTGCTATAGGTATAAATAAATTCATATAACTTACTATTCTTATATCTCTCATTATAAGACTAAACATAAAAATCCTCCTTTTAATAAAATTTTCTGCTTTTATATAAAGCAATAGAAATTCCGAGTGATATAAAATATATTACAGCTACTATAGAAAGCGTTAATAATATACTTGAAGTTTTTGATAAATCTAAATTTGTATATAATTCATTCAATACTCCTGCATTTATCATGAAAAATATATAAATAAACATATTGATGAAGTTTGCAATCTTAGATGTAAATTTAAATTGTGCAGGTAATAATATAGATGTTGCAAAAACTGTAATCACAAATGCAAAAGCTATAATGCTTATATCAATTGTTATTTCATCTAAAATCCCCAGTGTCTTTATTAGTAGAAGATAAATAAATGTATAGATATTTCCCATGATTAAACTTATAATCATACTAATATATTTGCTAATTACTATATCTCTTTTTTTAACCGGTAGTGATTGGATTAATACATTGGGTTTATCCCTTACTTCATAAGAAAAAGGAATATATAATACCATATAGGTAAATGTAAGTATTGAAAATAAATATATGCCATTCATATCTTCAGCCCCTAATACTAAAACGAGAAAAGGTACAAATAATAATAATATCATGTACATTGATTTATTTGAAAAGACAACTGTCATATCTTTTTTAATCAAATTAAATATATTCATACTTACCTCCTCACCGTATAAAACATTATATCTTCAAGGGATGGCTTTTCTATCAATACTTTATCTTTAGATAGTTTTTTAATAATATCTTTATTATCTGTAAGTGCTTCAAATCCTACATTCGTTTCTCTAATACCTATAAACTTACTTTTTACTTCTGAGCTTAATATTTCTTTTCCACCCTTTATCACTTTATACTGTTCTAATATTTCATCTTTGGGTTTTGAAAAAACTATTTCTCCATCATTTATAAATGTTATATAATCAGCTATCTTTTCAAGATCTGTAGTTATATGAGTTGAGAAAAATATTGACTTATTTTCATCTTGTATCACATCATATAATATATCTAATATTTCTCTTCTAAATACTGGATCAAGACCTGATGTAGGTTCATCCATTATAATTAAATCTGCATTATGTGATAATGCAATACTTAAGGAAAACTTCATCTTCATCCCTTTTGAAAGTGTCTTTATTTTCATATTTTCATCTAAAGAAAATTTTTTCATATATTCCTTAAATACTTTTTCATCCCACTTACTATAAAATGGTGCTACTATATTTTTCATCTGTTTGATAGTTAAATCTTCATAAAAATATGATTCATCATAGGCAAATCCTATCCTCTCTTTTACTTTTCTTTCGTATTCTTTGTTATCAAGTCCAAATATTTCAATACTGCCTGAATCTCTTTTTATTAGATTCATTATTAATTTTATTGTAGTAGTTTTCCCAGCTCCATTTGGTCCAATAAACCCCATAATATAGCCTGGTTCAAGATTTAATGATACATTTTTCAATTCAAAATTCTTAAACTTTTTATTTAAACTTTGTACTTTTAACATATTATACCTCCTCAAATAAAATCCTTAGCATTTCTTCTATTTCTCTATAATTTAATCCTAGTAATTTTGATTCATTAACTACTTCTACTAATTTTTCTTCTATAATTTTTAGCTTTTTTTCTTTCATAAGTTCTTTGTTTTGCATAGCTACAAAAGAGCCTTTTCCTTGTATAGTCTCTATAAACCCTTCTTTTTCTAACTCTTCATATGCCCTTTTAGTAGTGATTACAGATATTTGTAAATCCTTTGCAAGTCCTCTTATCGAAGGTAATCCTTCTCCTACTTCTAATTCTCCTTTTATTATCATAGATTTTATTTGGCTAGATATTTGTTCATATATAGGATCATTTGAAGAATTGGATACTATAATTCGCATACTCCACCTCTCTTTACTGTTTACTATGTATATACTGTTTATATATTATATATACAGTATATAGTTGAAATTTTATTTTGTCAAGAATAAATACAAAATAAAAAAGATGCTATTAATAGCATCTTTTTTATTGATTATTAATTTTATTATTTAAAAACTCTATTACTGAATTTCTTCTATATACTACAAATTTGTGTTCATTATTATCATACGTAAATATGGAAATACCATTTGGAATAATTTTTAATGAATTAAATTTTGATATTTTATCAATTTCATCATATTCTATTCTAGTTTCTCCTTTTTGTCTGTTTAAAGAATGAGAGATAAAGATGATTTTTCATATATAATCCATATTTATTTAAATTTATAAGGTTTTTCTACTCTCATTTCCATAATATATCCACATTCAGTACAAATATCAGCTATTATATTTGACCCAAGAGACATAAATGTATTATTTGCAGGAAGCATTTTACCATGACCTATTTGTTTACCTTGACCTATTTTATTACTTCCACATTTTGGACATACCTTATTTTCTACTATCATATTCTGACTCCTCTATTTATATTCATTTATTATTTCTTCTAAAATTTCTGCTCCTTGTATTATTAAAGGTTTGCATCCTTCATTTTCATCTCTTTTTGTTTCCTTTATAACCTTACAATCAGTATTTTTAAATTCTTTTTCAAATTCCTCTATCCATTTTTTAGCTATTTCTTTCATCTTAATATTTTCACTTGGCTTATTTTCTGCAAACATAATTCCTATTGCTGCAGCTCCTCCTGTAAGAATTCCACAAGTTTTTTCAGAACATAAACCACCGCCAAAAGGTGCCATTACTTTTAAAGTGTTTTTATCTAAGTTTAAATTGTAATAGTCATTGCAAGCATTTAGCACTACTTCTGCACAGTTATAATGATATAAATGTCTTTTATCACCATATTTAAGTTCTGATTCAATATATTTTTTAGCTTCATCTTTTAACATATTTTTATCCCCTTTCTACAAGTTCATTCCCTTTTCAAGTTCAATAAATTTTATATCCTTTTCATCTTCATAATCATCTAAACAAAATGACTGTATATTTATATTATCATGACATTTTATAAAATAAGATTTTTTTGTAGTATCCATAATAGAAGTATATAAAGTTTCATTTTGAAGTCTTTTCTTCATATCCTTTACAGATCCTTTTGGTATATCAAATTGAGAAAGTATTCTAAATGCTTGGAGTATAGCTTCATTTCTCCCTAAATCTTTAGGTGTATTGGATACAAAATAAGCTGCTCTTATGAATCTAGATGGAGATGTAAAATCACCAGGTAATCCTAACATCCCAGTTCCTTCTCCGAATTTTGAAATAATTTTCCCATTATAATTAGCTTCTTCAACATTTTCTGGATTCAAGTTAATATAATTCTTTAGATTAGTTGTATTCCAAGGAAAATCTGGAGAATTTGTTAAAATCCCATATGGATTTTCATAAGAAATTAGTATACCATTCTTTGGTTCTAATACAATTTTCTCTCCTTTAGCATCCATAAAGAAAAAATGAATACTTATAGATATATCTTTTTCATCATTTCCATGTTCTAATAGTACAATATTTTTTGATTCTTTTTTTACTTCATTTACATCTTTACATCTAGTTAACAAATAGTCAAAAGCATTAGATGTAGTCATATTTACCTTTCCATCTATTGATTCTTTTGCAAATGAGGCATACTTTGGGAAAAAATTATTAGATCCCATAAGTCCCATTTCATTTATACCATCTCCAAATGAAGCTATATCAAAGAAACTAGTACCTATCGTGGCATATTTTGAAGAATACTTTTTATCTTTTGTATCAATAAAATTTTCTTTACTCTTTGGTACATACATTATTTTATTGTCTAATTTTATTCCAAGTTCCAATGTCCTTCCACTTACAAAACCTTCATTATATGAAAACCCTATAGTTGTACACATTTTACATTCTCCTTTTATTCTATTTTTTATTTAATTAATATTCTATATACCCTAAATAAAAAAATAAAGACAACAATATCTTTAATACCATCATCTTTATTAATTTATTTATATTAAATTTTAAATTTCTCTATTAATGTATTAAGTTCTTCTGCAATTGTAGAAAGTTCTTCACTAGCACCTGATATTTCAGTAATGGCAGCTGTCTGTTGTTCCATACTTGCAGAAACTTCTTGACTACTTGCTGCATTTCCTTGTGATATACTTGAAAGATTATCCATTATTTGTCTTATATTTTTATTCTGATTAATCATTTCATCACTAGAACCATTTACTAATTTTATTGCATTTTGCATTTTATTTAAAGCACTTGCTATTCCATTAAATTTTTCACTAGTTTCATTTACAGTTATGCTTTGTGATTCTACGTTCCTTCCTACATCTTCCATTGTATCTACAGCAGTAGATGATTTAGAAGTAAGTTCATTTATAATATTTCCAATTTCCTCAGTAAATTTTTCAGATTCCTCTGCAAGTTTTCTTATTTCATCTGCAACTACTGCAAATCCTCTTCCTGCATCACCTGCCCTAGCAGCTTCAATACTTGCATTTAATGCTAATAAATTCGTTTGATTTGAAATATTCTTAATCATTTCACTTGCTGTTGCAATTTTTTTAGCACTTTCACTTGTTTCTACAATTACTGATTGAACCTCTTTTGAAGATTTAATATTTATATTTGTCTTATCTATAAGATCTTCTATCAGTTCTAACCCTTCATCTTTAAGCATATTAACTTTTGAAGTGGAACTATTTAAATCATTTATATGTGAAGAATTACTATTTACTAAATCTCCAAGTTCTTTAACTGAATTAAATCCATTTTCTGTATCTGCTGCTTGTTCACTAGAACCATTAGCTATATCTTCAATAGCTTTAGATACTTCATCAGATGCTTTTACAGATTGATATGTAGTTGCTGTTAACTCTTCAGAATGAGCAGCTAACGCTTGAGCTTTATCTATTACATTTTCAATCATATGTCTTACAGATAATTTCATTTTATTTACAGAACTATATATTTCTCCAAATTCATCATTTTTAACTGAAATATTCTTTGAGTCATTAACTGTAAAATCTCCTTCTGCCATATTATTCATTTCTAATTTTAATTTGTTTATAGTTTTTATAGCATAATTTGATGTATAGAATAATATAAACCCTAGAAGTAATATTGTAATAATCCCTGTTATAACAATAGTCGTTACATTAGTAGTGATTGCAGAGTTAACACTTTCCATGGAAAATCCTATCTTTACAGCACCTACATTTTTACCATTTATAACAGCTGGATACACTATATTGTAAACTGACTCATTCTCTGATCCATATTCATCTTCATATGAAAAAGCTTTTTCTTTATTAACAGCAGAAATAGCCCCTTTATCCTTTGAAAAATCACTACCTATTCTATCTGTATTGCTATGTGCAATAGCTTTTAGATTATCATCTATAAAAACTGCATATGTAATTTCTTCAGTGGAAGCCAAGTTTTCTATAAGTTTTTGATAACTAAATTGTTCTGTTAAATCATTTATGTAATTTGCATTTATCCCTGCCTGAACTACTGAACCATCTGGATTTTTGAAAGCTCCAAATTTAAAATGATCACCACTTATAGCATCCTTTCTAATGCCTTCCATTAATTCTTTTTCATTTCCTTTTATAAGTTTTCGTATGGGATGATCATCACTATCAGGTTGAAACCCTATATTTTTAGATGTATTAGAATATGTTACAAGTGCTTCATTATTAAAATAATTTAATACATCAATGTCTAAATCTTCTGCTATTTCAGTTAGTTTTTCATTGCTTAATTCATCATAATTTCTTGACATTGTCTTAGTAGCTTTTCTAATATCATTTTCTATTGATTCATTTATTACTTCTAAAGAATTAGCATTATTTTCTATTCTACTTACAAACTGATTCAATAAAAACTTTCCATTTTCCTCCATCTGACTAATTGAACTTTTTCTAATCATATAACTTGAAATTGCACCTATTGTAACTATGGATATAATTATTACTATAATAGGTATTACTAATAAACTTGTTCTTATGGAACTTTTTTTAATTTTTGTTTTTCTCTTTTTTATCTTTAACATCTCCTAGCTTTAATATATTTTTGTCGAATTATAAGATATTATATCATTTATTGTCGATATATTATATATCTGTTCAATATTTTGATAATAAATAAGCATAAAGTCTTAGGCCTAATTTAAAGACCTAAGACTTTATGCTTATTTACTATTTAATTTTTATTTAACTATTAACACATTAGTTTTTACATGATTTAAAACTTTATGTGAAACACTTCCAACCATTGCTCTTGAAAAAGCTCCAAGTCCTCTACTTCCCATTACAACTAAATCATAATTTTCTTCTTCTACTTCTTTTATTATTTCGTCTCCAGGATTTCCTTTTCTCAATTTAGTTTTTACTTCTCCTTTGAAATCATCAAATAATTTTAATGATTCTTCTAAAATAGTTTCTCCTGACTGAATTAAGCTTTCATTTATTTCTGCATTATAGTATTGTTCTGTCACGTAAGGAGTTATCATTAGATTTTGCACTACACTTAGTATCTCTAATTTTGCATCTAATGCTTCTGCTAATTTCTTAGCTTCAAGTAATGCTTTTTTAGAATTATTTGAACCATCTGTTGCAACTAAAATCTTCTTCATTTTTACTCCTCCTTTAAAACCTTATAATTTAAATGAAACTTGTTCTATTATATAGATACCCCTTTTAAATATATATTTATCATCTATTTACTATTAATTATGAATATATTCATAACTCTATATTATTTTAAATATCAGATATATTTGTATCAGAATCACTTAGTCCTCAGCCTCTTTATATTCAAGTATATCACCTGGTTGACATTTTAGCTCTTTGCAAATTGCTTCTAATGTTGAAAATCTAATGGCTCTTGCTTTGTTGTTTTTGAGTATTGATAAATTCGAATTTGTAATACCAACCCTATCTGATAATTCGTTAAGGCTCATCTTTCTTTTAGCCATCATTACGTCTAGATTTATAATAATCAATACAATTCCTCCTATACTGTTAAATCATTTTCTTCTTTAATTTCCATAGCCATTCTAAATACATCACTTAATATAAGAGATAAAATACTTAGAACTAAATATAAGAAAAATATAGGCTTTAAAGAACCATATTGTGTTGACATAATTTCAAATCCTAAGTTGGTTGGCTTAGGATAATTTATAATAGCATCTATAACTCCAACAATAAAGATATAATAACCAATTCTTTTGAAATACATAATGTTATCAAGGTTAAAAGGAGTTTTGTCTCTTACTGACTTTAAAATCTTTTTCAACGTAAATGTAATCATAAAATACCCACCATAAAATATTAAACCTAATAATATTTCTAAAATAATATTTCTTATACTACTATTTTCTGTATAAAACTGAGAAACGATTAAAATTATAAAAAGTAAAATAGTGAATGCTAATATAATATTAAGAAGTCCATTTAAAAATCTAATTCTTTTTTTGTTTTTCATAATAAAATCTCCTTTCAATTATTCTATTACATTATATTATACTATGTTATTTATTGTTATTCAATAAATATTTAATGAATTAAAATAATATATAATCTTTTAATTCAAAAAACAAAAGAGATACAGTATTATGCTATACCTCCTTTATTTTAATTGATATTTAAGGATATTCTATTAAGAGTTTATTATCAATTAGGTCTTTATAAGTTTTAATATTTATATAAAAATATCAGGTGATTTCCTCTCTTTAAATTCATCTTCAAGTTCTCTTTTATGCCTTAAGTATCCTTCATTATCAAAGTATTTTGAGTTAGTTGGACATCTCTTTATACATGCCCCACATTTTATACATATTCCATTTAGGGTACTTACATCTTGATAATCAATTGAACCCATAGGGCAAATTTCCACACATATTTTACAATCTATGCATGTCTTATTAGTTTTAGGTATAACCCTTCTTATATCTACTGGGTTTCCTACTTCATCCTTTGGAATATAATATGTTCTATAAGGATTAATTCCTTTTATATTTAGATCTTTATCTATATTGTTTTTTATTTTATTATATATTTCATCTCCAAAATCTCTAGCAATAGATAAGTCACTAGCATCTGGTCTATTCTTTGCTAAAGTATAAGAAAAACTGTGCTCTCCTATAAAGCTTGCAGCAGCTATTACATCAAATCCATTATTACTTAATATATCATTTAACTCTATTAAAGCATCATCATAATTTCTATTTCCATATAGAACTATGGGGATAGCTTTGCTTCTTTCACCTTTTATAGAGTTTAAATATTTCAAAAGTACATTTGGTACTCTTCCTGCATATACTGGAACCCCTATTAAAAGTATGTCATTTTTAGAAAATAAAACACTATTTTTTCTTATATCTGGTAATGTAAAGTCAATTCTATCTCCATTTAATATATCTATATTCTTTAACAACTTGTCTGCTATTTCATCCAACAATTTTTTAGTCGTACCAGTAGCACTAAAATACATTGTGTTTAATTTCTTCAAAACTAATCCCCCTTTTTAAAATTAAAATATAAGTTCCATTTTTAAATCAAATTCTATGTATTTATTATTTTCAAAAAATGATTCTTTTAAATTTAATTGTTTCATATAAATGTATTACGTATTTAAATATATTATTTAAAAAGACTTACTCATATTTACTTCTCAACTTTTATTTTATACCATATTATATCACTTATTAAGTGAGTTTTATATTTGATATTTGAGAAGTATTATGTGATAATACGATTAGAGAAATTTAATATATAAAAAATAGGAGATAATTATGTTAATTGAGAGAATGAAAGAATTTTATAAAAAGAGTAAGATAACATTTATATTTTTAACTATAATGATAATTTATTTTATATTTATTACTTTAAATGGTGGATCTACAAATTCAGAAACACTTGTAAGATATGGTGCTTTCTATCCCCCTTTTATTTTAAGATATAGTGAGTATTATAGATTTATAACTTCAATTTTTATTCACATAGGAGTTATGCATATCTTTTTTAATGGGTATGCTTTATATATATTCGGTCCTCAAATTGAAAGACTTATGGGAAGTAAAAAGTATTTACTTTTTTTCTTATTAACAGGAATAGGAGGAAATTTAGCAACTTTTTTCTTTGATTTTTTCACTTTATCTGCAGGAGCTTCTGGAAGTTTATTTGGATTATTTGGAGCATTTTTATACCTAATTCATCGTCACAAAAATATGGTTACTCCAGAAGGTAGAAAAAGTATATTAAGTCTTCTTGGAATAAATTTAGCACTAACAATATTTGTACCAAGTATAAGTGTTACAGCTCATATTGGAGGACTTGTCATAGGATATTTACTTTCTTATGTATTTATTAAATAATATAATTTTAAATTTAAGGTGATAATTATGGAATATAAAAAAGTTATAAAAGGAATATTTTTAAAAAGACCAAATAGATTTATTGCACAAGTATTAATAGATGGAAAAGAAGAAACTGTACATGTTAAGAATACTGGAAGATGTAAAGAATTACTTATGCCAGGAACTAATATAATATTAGAGGATTGTTCTCATAATAAAAACAGGAAGACAAAGTATTCTCTGATTGCTGTTTGGAAAAATGATATCCTTGTAAATATGGATTCTCAAGTTCCTAATAAAGTTGTCTATGATGCAATAACTCAAAATAAAATAAAAGAATTACTTAATTTAGATTTAGTAAAAAGAGAAGTAACTTATGGTAATTCAAGGTATGATATATATTTTGAAAATGAAAATAAAAAAGGATTTATGGAAATAAAAGGTGTAACTTTAGAAAATAATAATATTGCAATGTTTCCTGATGCTCCAACCTCACGAGGAACAAAGCATGTACTTGAAATGATTGAAGCTGTTAAAAATAGCTATAGAGGAATTATATTTTTCTTAATTCAAATGAAAGGACCAAAAGTATTTAGATTAAATAAAGAGATGGATAAAAAGTTTTCTGATGCGGTAAAACTTGCAAAGGAAAAAGGCGTAGAAATCCTTGTATACGATTCTATTATCACTGAAAATAGTATATCTATAGGATCACAGGTTAAAATAGACTTTAATATATAAAAGGCTTTAACCCTCAAATTTGAGGATTAAAGCCTTTTGTTTATTACTTTAGTATTCAATTATTTTGTTAAATCTTATAACTCTTAAAAGATCACTAAATACTCCATATGCTGTTTGTTCTATTTCTGGATCATGCTCTACTATTGTTAAATCTCTCATTAAATCAGTAGTTATAGTTACAATTGATGAAGTCCCTTTTATATTTGAATATATATCATCCTGTGATATTTCTTTTGGTTCAACTTTTCCAATAACTTTGCCATTTTTTATAGAACCATGACATATGAGTTTTATTATATTTCCTCTCTTATTTGCATATTCTATTTGTTCAGCTGTAATATCTTCTATTCCTTTTCTTTCTATATCAACAGGTGTTATATTTGCTCCCATAAGTACATTTAAAAGTACTGCAGTCTTTGCCGCGGCATCCCAACCTTCTATATCCATAGCTGGATCTGCTTCTATAAATCCTCTTTCCTTTCCCTCTACTATTACATCATCATATGCTTTTCCTTTTGCTATTTCTTCTAATATGAAATTTGTAGTAGAGTTTAATATTCCATTTACTTCTGTTACTTTACAAAGATCTAAAGTTTCATCTACAAGATTAAATACAGGTGTTCCATCCATTACTGTTGTTTCATAATAAAATAAGCTGTTTTGTCTTTTCGCTAAATCTCTTAACTCTTCATATGCCCATGCAATTGGACCTTTGTTTGCAGTTATTGCATGTTTTTTTCTATTAAGTGCTGCCTTAATATGATCTATTGCAGGTTGCCCTGTGAAAATTTTAAGAGGTGTTAATTCCATAATCACATCATAATTTACCTTTTCTGCAATTTCTATTGAATTTAAATTTGAATATCCTTTTCTTTTTTTATCAAAATGATTTAAATTTTTAACATCAGATATTGCTAACTCTAAATCAATACCATCTTCATCTACCATACTCCCCTTACTATTTGTAGCTATTGCAACTACTTTTACATCACATTTATATTTGTCTAATATTTCCCCATGTTTATCCATCAGTAATTTTGCAAATGCTTTACCAGCACTTCCAAAACCAAGCATTGCTACTTTTAACTCTTTTGTCATTTTACACTCCCCTTTTTATTTATAGACAGTTTAAAACTTTGTCAGATATATTATAACATTTAGTTTAATATATTCTTACTATTCTTTGATAAAATTTACTTTTTATCTTTCTTACTTATTATTTTTAAAGATTTCATTGCCGGTCCTTATATTACTTCTCCTTTAGCATTAAAGCGAGAACCATGACATTTACAATCCCATGTTTTGTCTCCATCCTTCCATCCAAGGTTGCATCCTAAATGAGTACATGATAAATCTAAATGATAGATTTCTCTTGTTGAAGTCCGTCTATTTCAGGAATTTCCCTTCATAATTAAACTTCCTCTAATTAAGTTAATACCCGAGATTTAGTATTTTAACACTATTAACTTGTGAAGGACACTTATTAGATTAGTCTACTTGTTAAGGGGTAAATAGTTTGTGAGGTGATAAATATGAAAATAGTTGTTATAGGTGGGATTGCTGGAGGCATGAGTGTTGCATTTAAAGCAATACGTGAAAACCCAAACTTAGAAATTACAGTATTAGAAAAAGAAGATTATATATCTTTTGGGGCCTGAGGTCTTCCCTATTATATCGGTGATATATTTGATAATATAGATGAAAAGTTATTTTCAAAAACATTAAAAGATGCAAAAGAAAATAATATTAATTTACTCCAAAAACATGAAGTAAAATCAGTGGACTTTGATGAAAAGAAAGTTTTTGTAAAGGATTTAGAAAACTTAAAAGAAAAAGTCTTTGATTATAATGAATTAGTAATATCAACAGGAGCAACACCTTTTATTCCAGATATTAAAGAAATAGATTCTAAAAATGTATATACAGTTACTAAACCTTATATAGCTAAGGATTTAAAGGAAAACATAAATAAATATAAAAATATAGCTATAGTAGGAGGCGGATTTATAGGTGTTGAAGTAGCTGAACAACTTTCTAAATATAATCATTTAAATATAAATCTTTATCATTCAAGAGATTATCTTTTAAATGGTGTATATGACAAAAAAGCTGGAGAAGCTGCTAAAAAGGAAATAGAAAGACATGGCATAAACATTCATTTTTCTGAAAGATTAGAAAATGTAGTCGCAGAAAATGAAGTGGTAAAAGAAATTATTACTACAAATAGAAAAGATAAAATAGATGCACTAATTTTAGCTATAGGAGTAAGACCTAATACTCAAATATTTAATAATGGAAGACTAAAGAAAATAAAAAATGGTGCTATTGTAATTGATAAATATGGTCGTACTAATATTGAAAATGTATGGAGTGTAGGAGATTGTGCAACTGTACCACATAAATTTTTAAAAGATGCATATATTCCACTTGGTACTAGTGCTAATAAAATAGGTAGACAAATAGGGATAAACTTATCAAGGTCTAAAGAAAATCTCTTTGCTTCTTATGAATCATTAGGTAGCAATTCTGTTAAAGTAGGAGATTTGGAATTTGGAACAACTGGACTCACTGAATCTCAAGCTAAAGATCTAGGTTATTATTATGGTATAGCAGAATCTAAGGTTCTTAATAAACCATCATATATGCCTGATTCTTATAAATTAAATTTTAGAATTATCTACGAAAAGAATAGTTATAAAATACTTGGAGCTAGAGTTTTTGGTAAAAAAGATGCTGTCCTTCGTTTACTTCCATTTACTACAGCAATTCATTCAGGTCTTACAACAAAAGATTTATCATATTATGATTATGCTTATTCTCCACCATTTTCTCTCTCTTGGGAAGCAGTAAATATTGCATCCTCTGTTGCAAAGTAAATTCAATTACTTTGCAACTTTTTTGACTTATTGATTAAATCAATTATTTTTTATATAATCAAATAGAACCTTACTACTAGGAGGAGATTTTTATGGATAAGAAAAACATTAGAAAATCTATTAATGATTTTTATGATGACATAGCAAGTAAAGAAAGAAAAGTAACAGGTGATATTGATAAATTAAATAAGTCTTTAGGATATAGTGAAGAAGATTTAAAAAACATTCCTGAAGAAGCACAATTAGGACTAGGATGTGGAAATCCTAAGGAAAAGGGAAAGCCTAAAACAGGAGAAGTAGTAGCAGACCTTGGTTCTGGAAGAGGAATGGATGTGTTTTTAGCATCAAAATCAGTAGGAGAAAAAGGATATGTAATAGGCATTGACAACAACTACAAGATGCTTGAAAAAGCTAGAGATATAGTTGATAAAAAAGGCTTTAAAAATGCAGAATTCAGATTAGGTGAAATTGAGTATATACCTATAAGAGATAATTATTTAGATCTACTTATGTCAAACTGTGTAATCAATTTATCAACTGATAAAAAACAAGTTTATAGTGACATTTATAGAGTATTAAAACCTAATGGAAGAATAAGCATTTCAGATATATTATTAAAAAAAGAATTGCCAGATGAAATAAAAGAAGATCCAAATGTACATGGAACCTGAGTAGGTGGTGCAATATCTCTGGAAGAGATAAAAGAAATTTTAGTTAATACTGGTTTTAAAAATATAGATATAAAATTAAATGAAGTTACAGATGAATATGCAAGAAAATGGGGATATGGTTTAAAAATAAAAGAATATATTGGAAATGGAGAAATTTTAGCTTATAAATAATAGGTAGTTTCATAACAAATTTGTTATGAAACTACCTATTTTCTAAATTAATTCTAATTAAATTTCATTGCCATATTTCTTTGTTCATTTGTCCATCCTAACAAACCACCAGTATGAATAAATAGAATATTTTTATACTTATCAAAATTTCCACTTTCAATTTCACTTATCATACCTCTGAATGCCTTTCCTGTATATACAGGATCAAATATAACTCCTTCTAATTTTGCCATGTCACAAATAAATTCTATTTCCTCTGATCTGCTTAATGCATATCCATCCCCTATGTATTCATCTTTAATAATTATACCATTCTCGTTAATTTTTTCTTTAATAATTCCATCTCTTTTATACATATGTAATAAGATATCTTTTACATTTGAAGTGAATTTTTCACTAGATTCCGATACACTAAATCCTATTATATCTTTTGGATTTTCTATAGTTTCATTAGCATACCATAGTCCAGCATATGTACCACCTGACCCGACAGTAACTATAATAGCATCAAATTCTAAACCTAATTCTTTTTCTTGCTTTATAATTTCTATAATATTTTCTGCATAACCTAAAGAACCTACAGCATTAGAAGCTCCAATTGGAATAATATAACCTTTTTTACCATTGTTACTTATTTGTTTATTGATTCTTTCCATTTTTTCATCTACTGCAACATCTGGAGTGATATAATGAATATTTGCTCCTAGCATATTAGAAATAAAAATATTTCCTTCAAAATCATCTGGTTTTTCACCCTTAATAACTAACTCACAATTTAATCCAAGCTTTGCACAAACTGCAGCTGTTGCTCTACAGTGATTTGATTGGATAGCACCAGCTGTGATAATTGTATCGCATCCTTTTTCAAATGCGTCACCTACCACAAATTCTAGTTTCCTTATTTTATTTCCAGAAACCTCTACTCCAGTATAATCATCTCTTTTTAAATATAAATTTATACCATATTTATCACTTAGATTATTTAATTTTTGTATAGGTGTTGGTAAATTTGCTATCAAAACTCTACTATGCTCCATGACAAAACCTCCTTATATAAAATATATTTATAAACAAAAAAGAAATCTATGAATATTATACTTTTTAAAAAAGCTTTCGTCCAATAGATTTCTTTTCATAATTATTGATTATAAACTTCAAGTTTTTTAGAAGATTTATTTAATATTATTAAAATTGTAATGATTCCAGTAGCTAGAAGTATATGACCTATTCCAGCAATTCCACTAATAGATTTATCAAATGCCCTACTATAATTAGAACCTAAAACTTCTGTAACACCTCTTACAATAAATACCCCAAGAGTTATATGTAGACCTAGATTATATGTAATATTAAACAACTTAAATCCTTTAAAATTACTCATATTAAGCTTTGATTCAAATAGAGAGAGTATCATAAAAAAGAACATTCCTAAAGTTAATATATGAACATGTAAATATGCTAAAGATGTACCTCCATCTACTCCATTGAATTTAGTAAATTCTCTATAAAAAACACCTGAAATTAGCCCAAGTACAGCATAATATATTGCAATTTTTATATATTTGTTCATTGTTTTTCACCTCCATAAATATAGTAATACATACATACCCTAATGTTTGATTATTAAAAAATTATTAAATAAAAGATGAACATAGTTTAAACTGTATCAAATGTTTAAACTATGTTCATCTTACCTTTATTCCCATTTAGGATCATTAAAATTTTCTGGGCTTCCTATCCTACTTGCCTCTTCTTCTGAAACTATATGACTTGATATACCTTTTTCGTCATAATCCTTAACTATATTTATAGCACTGTGTCTTGACATAGGTTGTGAAAATTCATTATCTGTTATAACTACATATTTCTTATCCATACTTCTCACCTCTACTATAAATTTATATTTTATAGTATGTGTTAAAATTAAGAAATAAATACTTTGTTTTTATCATCTATTCCCACTCTATAATGCAAGTTGGTTATAAGTATATATTATTTCTATAGTAGTTATATATTAGTATCTGTTTTTATATAGTTTTATATCTATTATATTGGCTTTACATATTTTTAGAAGCAAAATAGAAGCATTAGATTATATTCTATTAAGATTAAAAATGCCTTACTCCATTCTAGAAGAATAATATTTTTGGTTTTTACTTGTGGGCTTTTGAGGTAATGTCATTTTAAGCAAACCTCCTCTTAATAGAGGTTTTAAATATTTATCCCTAAAATGATTTACATCTTTTATTCCAATCAAATCCTGAATTTCCTGCCTACTCCTAGGATTGTTACAAAATTCTAGTATTTCTGATATTCTCGCATCATCTTGTGGGGTATCTTGTGGGGTATCTTGTGGGGTCAAAGGAATAATAGTCTTAAACACATCATCTTCAATAAATTTAGGATTAGCACCTGAATATATTTTGTTATATTTATAAACATTCTTTACGCCAGACCCAAGCTCATCAACCCACCCTATTTCTTTAAAGAACTTTGCAATTGTTGGGTTCTTAGGATAGGGAGAAAAACTCTCTGGATCAATAACCCCATTACCATGTGGCTTATTGCTATTCTCAATATATACTCTGTCTGATTCTATAATCAATTTAGCTGGAAATGGATTTGCAAACTCCCTATGAATTAATAGATTGGAGATTGATGTGGAAGAGCAGCATGAATCAATTCTTCTTTTCCAAAAATCAAAATACCGCCCAACGTAATTCCTTCTTTCCCTGTATTTGGATCTTTAAGATACAAACCAGCACTTCTTAAGATTTCCATATCCTCCATTGATGTCCATGGGTGGTTTGCCTTTTGATTACCTGCTAATTTTCTTACTTTCTTAAAAATATCTAATTCAAGTTCATCCATTTCAACATATGGAAAAATTGTATTTTCAGTATAAGTACCCTGTTTTCTCATATACAACATAGAGACAAGGTTCGTATTATCAGTAATATCTATATCTCCATCTTCATTTCTATCATATATTTTCCCATTACATCTATGTACTTGAGAACTTTCCGGAACAAATATATATAAGATTATCTTTTTATCAATTTCAATCTCTTTTACAGATAAATAAAAGGTTGGACTAATTTTCAGAGGATTATTCATAGATGTTATAAAGTTTTTCTTTATCTTTTCAATTGAATCTTCATCAACTCCAACTATATTACCATAATCGTCAACTCCTAAAAATAAGTGGCCTCCATTACGATTTAAGAAAGCACAAACTGAATCAAATATATCTTTATTTAATTTGGATTTACTTTCTTTAAACTCAACATTTAACCCTTCTCCATTTTTGATAAGGTTTAAAATTCTTCTACTTTTCATAATCATCAGCTTCCTATCTACTTTTATTTCAATTAAGAGTATTTTGATTATATTATATACTATATATTGATGAATTAGAATTAAAAATATCTTTCATATAAACTTGAAATATTTATAGTTAATATTATTATTTTTCAATTTAAAATTTTAATACTTTAAATCTATATTAATTATTATCCTCAATTTCATATTATTTAAACAACTATCCTACCACATAGGGATATTGCTCTTTATATTATTTTATTTTCTTGTTTCTGAAAATACCTACAGTCAGAGTTTAAAACAAACCTTGAGACAGCTTTATTAAGCCATCACAAGGTTTGTATAATTTACTCCCACTCAATGATTATAAAAATATTTTTATTTTAGATGTGTATTTTTCAACGGTTGTAGTATTTGTATTATTTAATTTATCTGTGTTTATTTGCTGTTTAGAAGTTTTTAGTACTGTTTTGGTACTATTTATATCTATCTTTCCATAATAATACTTTAAAAATTTTATAACTTATTTATTTCTAATATCAATTCTTTCATTTTATCTCTATATTCAGATTTTATCGTACCATTACTATCAACTATCCCTATTTTTCCCTCACTCTCTTTTCTAGGCTTTTTATCTCTAATATCATCAGCAGGAATAATAAAAAAATTGTACTCAGGATATTTTCCTTCTAATTCTTCTTTATCATCTGGCTTATCTCCATCTAATATAACATTTATTTTTTCATATCCCAAATCTTTTAAAATGTTAATAATATATTTCATTTTAGGTGCTCCACCTACACCCCATCCAAAAAAATCTCCTTTAAATTCAGTATTTAATTGTTCCGCTATTCTAGGATAAAATATAACATCATCTTGACCTTCAACTAGAATTATATTATCTTCTAAAAAGAAAACCTCCTTAGCCTCAAACCCTAAAGTGTGTGGTTGATTAATATCCTTTGTAAACTTTTTAATATCTTTTTTAGTATCATTTTCTAAATTATAGATTTCTATATCTCCATCTTTGTTTTTTACAGTTCTAATTAATTCTGCGCCGACTAAAATTGATTCCCAGTCAATAAAATATGGCGAATGGGTGGAAATAATAACTTGTCTATCTCTAGCATATTCTTTTAACAAATCCATTGTTCTTCTTTGATATGCAGGATGTAATGATAATTCTGGTTCATCTATAGCTATAACAGAACCCGCTTCAGAATCATATAACGCGTCACATATAGTAAACACACTCCAAATACCATCTCCTAGTCCTTCACTACTATGAATGCACCCGTTAACTACAAGCTTTAAATAGTATGTCCCATTATCATTTTGTTCAATAGTCCAATCTAAATTATGCCCTAATATTTCCTTTAATAGTGGATCAAATTCTTTTTTCTTTTTATGCATACTAAATAATCTAGAGCTAAAGTCATTTAACCCAGAAGTTCTATTATGCATATTCATTTGTAGATTGCGCATATAATCATAACGATCACTCTCATTTCGATGAAACTCATACTCAACAAATCTCCTAGACTGAAGGACAAATATCTTTAGACCTTCAAAGTGCTCCTCTTCATCATTATTCTTATGCATACTTGTAACACTGCCTCCATGTTGATCGCTAATTATACGATATATGTCTCCTTTTTCATCAGTTAATACTATATTTACTTTACTATTTGTCTTTATATTCCTTTTCCTCTCAGCTATGCTAGGACTATTATTATTATCTAAATTAAAAAATCTTAATGCTTCTAATATTGTTGTTTTACCAGAATTATTTGAACCAACAAAAAAACTTATTCCACTACCTAATTCTCCATTAGGCAAAGAAAAATTTATCTTTTGTTCTTTACCAAATCCTCTGAAACCACTTATTGATAATTCTTTTATCATCTAATTATACTCCTATCTGTTATATATTTAGTCCTTCCTATTTTATATTATAACTTTAAAAGTTTGCTATTTCTCATCTAATTCCTATTTCATGAAATTTATCTTGAAAAAATTTTTCCCAAGAATGTTTGCCTGATGACGAATAGTTTTCTAACATTTCTATCAAATCACTGTCTATAATAGGTATAATCAATCCTCTACCATCTTTATATGTATCGATGCAACGATTGATAAACAAGTCCATATTCTCAATAGTTCTACAAACAGATATTCCAAACTTACCTCTATTTGCGCTAAATCTTCCAGATAATTGATCTAATTCCGGGTTTTTTAAATCTTTGCTATAATTTTTGCACTCAATAATTATAAAATTTGAAGGTATATCATACGTTGTAGATAGTCTAAAAAAGAATCCACTTTCTGCGCAATTATCAAAAGTTATATCAATTCTTTTTCTGCCATCATGTATTTCTTGCTCTATTTTAGGATTAGCTAAATATGGGTAAAATAATAACTCCATAATACCTAAAACGGTCTTATGATAGATATTAGCATTTTCAGCCCCAGGTGGTATAGATTTTAACCTTGATATTAAGTAATTGGTAATATTTCCTAATTCTTCTTTGCATAATTCTTCATTTTCAAAACTTTGAATTTTATTAATTGCTTTGTATTTAAATTCAGCAAAAACTTCAGGATGCTCTAAAGTAAAATCTGCTAACCATTTTTTATCTAATAGATTAAATTTACCTTCATATTCTTCTACACTCTTTTTAGTAACATATTTTGTTTTAAATTTATCTTTTCGTTCTTTAACTAAACCTGTTTGTAACCTTAGATGTTCATTTTGAAGAAAATTCAATACAAAATGCTGTTTATATTTTTCATGTGTGTATTCTTTCGAATAGGAGACTATACGCTTAGGGACCAATAAAATTTTTCTACCATCAATTACTAACATATCAGTATATTCATCTTCCCAAACCTTTTGTTTTTCTTCCCAGAAATGTCCTGACGGTACTCCACAAGTAAGCTTGATATCCCAAATCTTACATTGTTCTTGTGTATATTCTATTAAGTGTTTTTTTATTATATTTGTGGTCATATCAGAAACTTTATCCTTGTCAACGTTTGGTACAAATATTCTAAAATCTTCAATATCTTCCATTAGACCTGTTTCATAGGCCTTACTCTTAATCAAATTACTAAATATTCTTTCTCCATCTGTTTCTCCCATGCCTTTTCCTGATGGCTTACCTTTTGACATTCCTAAACAGATTTCATTACTTTCACCTAAATGACTAAATAGCTCTTTTGCTTCTTTAATTCTTTGTTTACGCAGAAGTGATAATAAATAATTAAAATAGCTTTTTAATGTAGTATATGATCTTTGGGCAAATGGAAATTGTTGTTTTGAAATAAAGTAAGGGTCTAAAAATAAAGGAGTATCTACCTCAGTATTAATATCAACAAAATCTAACTCATATTGCGTTTTTTCTAACTTGAAAATATCACTAATTTTCATTTGCATCACCCCTTATATCATTATTCTAAACCAACTTTTTAATCATATTTACTATATCATCTTTATTTAATTGTTCTTCAAATACTATGTCTAGCCCATCTTCTTTCATTGTATTAAAAAACACTCTAGCTGATTCTATCTTTAAATCTTCTCTTCCTCTTTTATCTTTTTCTTTATCTACACCTTTTGTCTCTACTATGAAATTGACAATATATTCTCCGCTCTGTTTCTTTAAAACATACATAAAATCTGGACTCGTAGTTCCACCAAAGTATAATGGAACCCTTATGCTATTTCTAGGTATTTTCCCAAATACAACTATTTCATCTATAATACTTTTCCTTATGGTCTCTCTCTCTTTATCTGAATCATATACAAAACTGTCAAATAAAAACTTTTCTGGTACTAAACTTTTAGAATCTTTCATAATACCTATATTCCCTTGTACTATAGATTCTTTCATATCTCCATTTATATCTGTTAATGCAGTTTCTTTTGGTCTTATGCCCAATTTTTTATAACTAAATCTTTTTACGAATGAGTCTTCCAACCAATTTTCAAATTTGACAATAAAATTTTTCAATGTATTCATATTGAAAAAATCTTTAGGTATTTTATTTTCTTGATTAAATTTAATTAATGCCTTATGGATTATATTTATAGACAATCCTGTGTTTTTATATATATTCTTTAAGAATTCATTATAAGGTATAATGTTTTCAACTAGATAAACATCTTCTATATTTTCTCTTATTTCAATATGAGTGTCTAAAGCTTTGGTTCTTTTAGATTCAATTAAAATTGACTCTTGTTTATAGATATTACTTTTAAAAATATTTAAAGCAACTTTAAATAGCTCCTCACGATTTATTTCATCTAATTTTAAATAATATTTTTGATTTATACTTTCCCATAATTCTTTTATTTCATCAAATCTTTTTGGTCTTATTTTCACTTTTGATTTTTTATCTTTATTAACATTTCTAACTTTGTCTTGATATAAGCCCTTATTGAACTCAGGATATTCTGATATCAATTCATTATATTTATCCTCTTTAATGTTTTTGTCAATATCAACATATCCCTTTTGTAGTAAATCTATAAATAGCTCTTCTTCAGTAATTCTTCTTGACTTGGATACTTTAGAAAGTAACCCTTTAATATTCTTAGAAACGTCCGCATCTTTATTTATTTCTTTTACCAATCTTTCTGCAAAGTCTTTTTCTGTAAAATCAATTAAATATCTAAGATAAAATTGTTCTTCCGACAATCTATTACCTAGTTCATCTACTGGTAGCCTTAGACCTCTTCCCACTTCTTGTAACTTGCTTATTTCACTACCACTTGATCTTAATTTTACAATTTGGAATACATTTGGATTGTCCCAGCCCTCTCTAAGAGTCCATTTAGAAAATATAAACCTCATAGTATTCCAATTATCATTTTCATCTTTAAATGATAATAAAGAATTTTTATCTCTTAGTATTTTATTTACTTCATTTTCTATATCTTCATCTTTAGTTGAGTTATCTTCAGAAAAATATCCACCATTTGTTTTCTTTATATCATTTAAGGATGCTTCTAAATACTCTCTATATTCCAAAAGCCTTGTATTAGGATTTTTTGTTTCATTTATTTTATTTATTTCTTTTTTTATCTTATTGCTTAATTGTTCTTCAAAAGAAAGTTTTAAATTACCATCATTTTCTTCTCCTCTGTAGGAGTATATACTGTCTATAAAATATAGAGTTAATGTCTTTATCTTTCTTACGGTTAAAAAATTTTCTTTCTCCTGTGCAAAATGATTATCTAAAGATCTTTTAACCATTAAGTCTTGAAATGTTTGTCCATAAACTGAGGAAAATAATATATCCCCTTCACCTAGTATATGACCATTAGATAATGTAATTGATTTTTTTCCTTCTATCTTCTGTATTTCTTCTATTTCTATCCCCTTAAAACTATCATCTATCATTGAAAGATTATCACTTTTAACCATTTCAAATGTTTTTTTAGTTTTTTCGTTTCTAATTCTACATTTCTTAGGATTTAAACTTATGTCTAAAATTTTAATTTTATTATCATCTTCCAATTCTGGTTTTAAAGTTTGTACCTCTACACCTTTTACTAAATTTTCATTGAAAGCATCCACAGCTCCTAAATCATATACTAAATTATTATAATCTTTACCTTTTTTCTTTGGTAATTCTGGAAATGTTGCTCCAAATCTTATTACCATCTGAGGATTTAGTTTTTCTATTATCCTTTTATATGCCACATTTTGTTTTTTAAATCTATGAGGCTCATCGATTATTACTATGGGTCTTGTCTCCTCTAAAGCCTTATAGGGTTGTGTAAATTCACCAAATAAAGTTTGATCATAGTCATCTTTTTCCATTGTGGTTTTAGATATAAACATCTTGTCAGTCATAAGTAATGTGTTTATCTTATTTCTTTCTAGTCTAGTACCTCTAACGAAACTTGATATGGCTGTCGGAAACATTTTTCTTCCAGCTCTACTTCTTTTCTGTGCATTTAAAACTTCTAATTTTATATCCTTACCAGGGTACAAGTCATTGAAATGTCTCTTAGAGTATTCAGATTCTATAAAACTTTTAGTGCCTTCTTTTATAGGTGATGATGGAACAAATATTAAAAATTTATTAAAACCATACAATTCATTTAATTCATGCATTAATCTAGTGTATATGTAGGTTTTACCCGTCCCAGTCTCTAATTTTGCATCTATACCCAATACATTTTCATTTTCTCTTTTTCTCATCTCTTTAGAAATTGAAGGAAGCTTTTTTATAATATCATTTTCCTTATCTCGATATTCTGCCTCTCCTTCCCATATTTCCTCGACATTATAGGATATTTTATCGTCATTTATATCTATTATTGGATTTTGATAGATTGGATTGTTAGAAGTTATTCTCACATCTTTTAAAACTTTAGTTACGGCATTTAAAGCTTCTGTTTGATGTGGTAATATTTTTAACTTTATGTTCATCTTAATACCTCTCAATCAAGCTAATAGTTTTTCCATTTTTTAAGCTTTTCATATTCTTCTTTAACTCATGAATCACATTAAACACCACGGAATAAGGATATATTACTATTCTAGATAGATTAATTTCATCTTTTTCTATTTTCTTTATCAGTTCCATTGCATCTTGTGAGGTTAAACCTGGATCTATTATATAAAGTGTGTCTTTATATATATCTGCTTTATATTGATATAATTTAATTTTTTCTGGATTTGATGTTAAACCATATCCATCCATGTTTAGCCAAGTATATAATATAGTTTCTCTACCTCCTACACCATTAAAGTCAAATAACTCTGTCATATCATCATAAATAAAATTCTCATGGGGATCAAACTCTATTATTTTATCTAAAGTTTTATCTTCAGGCTTTTTTAAATTATATAATTTATAGCCATAGTCTACATCCGCCTTAGTTTCTTTTTTTATCTTTTCAGCTGCCTTTTCTATGCGTGCTCTACCGATTTCATCTATTGTTCTATATCCTGCTTTATAAGCAGCCTTGTCCTTATCTATTCCTTCTGGCAATTGAACCATAATATATTTTCTATTGCCATTATCTTCTGAATTTAGTTTCATTGTTGCATGTGCTGTTGTAGCAGAGCCTGAGAAGAAATCTAAAACAATCTCATCGTCATTAAAGCCAGTACCTAATTGAATACACTTTTTTAATAAATCTAACGGTTTAGGAAACGAAAAATAATCTGAGAGACCAATTTCTCTTAGTTGTACAGATCCTTTTTCATAAATTACTTCCTTTTCATCCCAAACACCCCGATTAGAACTATACAACTCATTATCAAACCATATAGTTTTTGAAGTTACTTTAGGATTCCTATATTTTTCATACACTCCGAATTCACCTGTTCTTTTTAATTTCCCTACTACGTTGTTTTCCATTGTTATTTTATCAGAATTTGCAATTAATCTATCCTTCCCCCATCTCCAACAGCTCTCTTCACCCTTGCTATTTAATGGAAGTACTTCAACACTAAAATGCTCATCTTTTTCAAGGGATACAGGGTAGTATCCATTCTTATCTTTTTCATTGGAATTCACATAAATTGGATAAAATAAATTAGGTCTATTAAATTTACCGAACTTAGGATTCCTATTTCTTAGCTCTCGCTCACTAAATCCTCCAATATTATCCTGCATAGAGAACCCTTCACCATTACCATTTAGTTGAGCAATTTTTGTAGCAGAACTTTTAGCATAGACAAGAATATATTCATGCGTTTTTGCAATGTCCTTATAAGTCTGTCCACGCTTATTAGACTGAACTATAATTTGTGCAATGAAATTTTCCTCACCAAATATTTCATCACAAATCAATTTTAAATTTGTCATTTCATTATCGTCTATAGATATAAAAACAACTCCATCATCGGTCAATAAATCTCTTGCCAACATCAATCTTGGATACATAAAAGTCATCCAAGCAGAATGAGTACTTTTTCCTGCTAAACTTAAAATTCTTTCTGCTTCATCTTCTTCTATTCCTATGGATTTGGCCAAATTTTCTTTTGTAAATTTAAAATTATCTGAATATACAAAATCACCACTTCCAGTGTTATATGGTGGATCAATGTAGATACATTTAATTTTATTAGAATAAGAATTTAATAAATGTTTGATTGCATCTATATTATCTCCTACTATGTACATATTCTCAGAATTAATATTATCATCTTTAAGATTATGTTGTAAATCTGGAACTACTACTGTTTCCGTTTCTAAAGAGGTTTGAAGTTTTGCATAGTTTTTGCCTAAAAAGCTAAGTTCATATCCCTCTTTTTCTATATCAATCTCTTCTTCTATTAACATCTTCTTAAATTTATCAATTAAAAAGTTTGCATCTTTATCAAAATAATTAGGGAAATTTTTTTTTAGTTTTTCTATTTCATAACTATTTATTTTTTTATTTTCATTACTTTGTATCTGGTTCTTAATCATATTTTAAGCTCCTCTCATCTACCCTTATATACTCAATTATATCTTCAATATTACATTCCAGAACTTCACAAATCTTTTCTAAACTCTTCATGTTTATATTTTCATTTTTACTTAGTTTTGCTATTGTTGCGCTAGACATTCCAGTAGCTTTTTTTAAATCTTCTTTTGTCATATCCTTCTTTTCTAGTAGTTTCCATAAGTTATTATATGAAAAAGCCATAAGTGCCTCCCGTATTTCTTCTTTAGATATCTAAAGCTATTGTATCATATATTTAACTATTATTTCCACTACCACCTATAAACTTTTATTTAATTTATTTTTGTGTATTTTAAATTAGTTCACTATAATTATTTTAGGGGATTGGGGATACTCCCCAACAAGCAATTTATAAATTTAAACTTCTAGTTTTAAATAAACAAATTTCGGAAGTGAGTACTCACTTCCTGTGCTTGCTAATATAGTATTGTAACTTGTAACCTACTTTTCAAAAGTGCTAGGGGAGGACTTATTATATTTTAGAGTCTTACTCAAAGAGCTCTATTTACAGGTCTTTATCTTGTGTCTTTTTTAGCTAATTATCCTACTCTAAGAGTTTTAAATTCTTGGTTACAAGTTACAAAGTTACAAAATATTTTAATCTATTTCTCTCTCATAATAAATTTTTACTGGTATAGATATTCCATTTGGTTTTATTCTTTTAGTTTTTGGAAGTCTAACTGCTTTCCATTCTGTGAAGTAGTTTCCCATAATCTCAGTAAAGGATTTTGATTTGAGAGTAAATCCAGCCATAGTTAATTCTCTGAAACATGTTATATGTGGAAGTAGTGTCCTAGGTTTATATTCTTCTAGGAAATATCTTAGATCCTCTACATCTGGATTTATATATTTAAACTTTTCTTGTTCTATATCTAATGCTTTTGCTAAATGAATTGATATATTCATATCATACTTATTTGATTTATAAATAGATACAGCCTGAGCTATAGCTTGTTCAAAATCATAATTTACTTATCTTTCATATTCTTCTTTTAAAAGACCATTAGAATAGTCTTCATTATAATAAATTGATTCTTCTATTCTGCTTTTATGACATTCTACAGGTAGGTATATTTGGGTAAAATATTCTTAAGAAGTTTAAAGGTCTTTGCCTTTAATTTTTACTGATGGTATAATATAACAAAAAAGTTACTCTACTTATGAATTTTGGATCAATATTAAAGTTTTTTAGAAGTTTAAGAGGATATACCCAGGCAAAGCTAGGAGCTAAAGTAGGATTAAATGATGTCAGAATTAGACAATATGAAAGTGGAGCGAGAACTCCAAGAGAAGATTTACAAAAAGAATTAGCAGAGTCTTTAGATATAAAAGATTTATACTTAGAAACAGGGGGATTTCCTGAAAGTTTAGAAGAAGCTATGTATAGCTTATTTAAACTAGATACTACTTATCCATTAAAGATAGAAGAAGTTGATATTGAATATACTGGCAAAAAGGGAAACACCTATACTAAAACTGAATATGTAATGCATTTTCAAGATGCAGCTGCTGCATCTATGACAAGCTTTTTAACTGCTTGGAAGAAAATGAGAGATGCTTATGATAATGAAGAAATTACTTTAGAAGAATACCAAGATTGGAAAGCCAATTTTCCTGGAAGTACATCTAATAACTACAAACCTACTATAATGAATAAGGAGAAAAATTATAAATATCACTTTGAAGAGAAATATAAGTTATACCATTATATTTAATTCCCTTTAATTTCAGGAAATTAAAACCTATTAATTCAATAACTTAAATTTTAACCGTGTATAATTCTACACGTTTAAAAATAAAGCCCTCTTAAACGATATACATTAAAACTTAAGTAATAGATTGAAAAAAGAAATTCAATTCATTATCTCTAAATCAGACAATATTGTTATACACTAGTATATTCAAAGATATTGCTTTTGAATTTATTTCATGGATATTTCCTGAATTTAAATCTCGTTTTATTTTAACTTTACCATAAAAGTAAATCCGCTATTCTAAATAAGATTTCACTTTTCACATGAATGAATATATATCTAGCAGTATAATTATTATAGATTTCTTAACTGGAGGATGAAAATGAAAAACTATGCTTATGAAACTGCATATTATGATTTGTGTGGTATCTACTATTTAATTAGATTAAGAGATAATAAAAAATTCAATCAGCTACCCATACATTCTATAGGCCGAGATTCTTGCTTAATTATTTATCAGATAAACAAAGACCTTTTTAATAAACAAGTCTCATTAGATAACAATATTAAAGTAATTAGGCATAAAATTAAACAGTACAATAAAAAAGGAAAAAATGAAAAAATATACAAAGATATCGTTGATAACTCTATTCTTCAGTTTGGAGACGACATTGATAATATTGGTTTATATGTAGAAGATGGCTTTTTGGTTGGAAGCACGATATTTCATCAATACGTATATTTAGACACTGACCTTTTAAATTCAAAATCAAGCGAACATAGTGTTTTTGAATTTTACAAAACCATTGGTAGTACAATTCGTGAATTTGCAAATATAATATATGATTTGTCCACATACAAATTAAGAACATTAGAAAATACTCCAATTCTTGAGTATGTAGATGAACAAGATTATCAAATGAAAGATATTCATCATTCTCAATTATTTAATGGAGGAACAAAAAACAACATAATTAAAACCAGACTTTTAATTATGTTGCAAGAGGTCACCTTTTGCCTATGGTTACAAAAAGCAACAAAATTTAGTAGTGATGAGAACTATTTAAGTAAGTATATAGCTGTTCGTTTAATATCTATAAAAACTGATGAAATTATGGATAATCTTAAAAATATACAAAAACATTTAAAAGACGGATTTGAAATAATTGATAAAAAATTTAATGGGGAACTTAGCAACATAATAATAGAATACGATTCAGAATTAAAAAAAGAGTGTCAAATACTTAGAAATTTTTTACACTATGATCTTAATGGAAGTAATTTTTTAGATTATATTATTTGTAAAAAAGAAAAAGAACCTAACTATGAAAAAAATATCGTATATAAAATAAATAAATATACAATGAAACCTTTATATATAGTACTATCGCAATACTTCGATATAAAACAGTTTAAAAGTATGAGCGATTGGCAAAAAATAAAGAATAGAATAATAACAATTTTAAAAAATAATTTCTTTTAAAATAACTCTACTTATAAATTTATATACTGATATTTAATTTAAGGAAATGTAAATAGTATATTTTTGGCTTTAAAAACAAATTATTTTACAGGCTCAATTACTATAATTTATAATCTATTATTTTTACTTCTTTTATATAATATAAACTCAAAATATTCATAAATATTATTTAAATAGTACTTCCAAAAAACAAAAAAGTCTTGAACCCTCTGTTTCCAAAGGTTTCAAGACTTTTATTCATTACTCCCACTCAATAGTACTTGGTGGTTTACTTGTTATATCATATACTATTCTATTTACTCCATCTACATTGTTAACTATCGTGTTTGATGCTCTTTCTAATACTTCATATGGTATTCTTGCCCAATCACTTGTCATTCCATCTGAGCTATTCACTGCGCGAAGTCCAACTGTATGAGCATAAGTTCTTCCATCTCCCATTACTCCAACACTTTTTATATTAGGTAATACTGCGAAGTATTGCCATATACTATTTTCAAGTCCAGCTTTTTTTATTTCTTCTCTAAATATATAATCTGCTTCTCTTACTATATGAAGTTTTTCTTCTGTTATTTCACCTAAAACTCTTATAGCAAGTCCTGGTCCTGGGAATGGTTGCCTCATTATTACATCATCAGGCATATTAAGTGCTTTTCCAAGTACTCTTACTTCATCTTTAAATAATTCTCTTAAAGGTTCTACAAGTTTAAAATCTACATCTTCTGGAAGTCCTCCTACATTATGATGTGATTTTATAACTTCTGCTTTATCTGTTCCACTTTCAATTACATCAGGATAAATTGTACCTTGAACAAGATAATCAATATCCTTAAATTCTTTTTTCAACTTTTCTTTTTCTCTTTCAAATACTCTTATAAATTCTTCACCAATAATTTTTCTTTTAGTTTCAGGGTCTGTTACGCCTTCTAATTTTGATAAGAATATATCTTGTGCATTTACTCTTATAAGGTTCATGTCAAATCTTTCTTTAAATACTTTTTCTACTTGATCCCCTTCATCTTTTCTAAGTAATCCATGATCTACAAATATACATGTAAGATTTTTTCCTATTGCTTTATGAACAAGTACTGCTGCAACTGATGAATCTACTCCACCAGATAATGCACATATTGCTCTTTTATCTCCTATTTGATTTTTAATTCTCTGGATTTCTTCTTCAGCAAAATCTCCCATATTCCAATCTTCTTTTAAATCACATACATTATATAGGAAGTTTCTTATCATATCCGTCCCTTTTTCTGTGTGATTAACTTCTGGATGAAATTGAATTGCATATATTTTCTTTTCACTATTTTTCATAGCTGCTACTGGACAAGAGTCTGTATTTGCTGTTACTTCAAATCCTTCTGGTAATTCACTTATAAAATCTGTATGACTCATCCAACAATTTAAATTATCACCTAAATCTTTGAATATGCCTTCGTCATCTAATATGTTTAGTTCTGTTTTTCCATATTCTCTTTTTTCAGCTCTCATAACTTTTCCACCAAATTGTTCTGCTATTAATTGGCCACCATAACATATTCCAAGTATTGGAGCATTTAATGAAAATATTTCTGAACTTACTTTAGAAGAACTTTCCCCGTACACGCTATTTGGTCCACCTGAGAATATTATTCCATCAGGATTTAGAGATTTTATTTTTTCTACATCTGTGTCATATGGTAATATTTCACAAAATATTCCTGCTTCTCTTACTCTTCTTGCTATTAATTGGCTATACTGTCCACCAAAATCTAGTATTAATATATAATTGTTTTTCATTTAATCACCCTTTAACCTTTAGTATAATTTGGAGCTTCTTTTGTAAGTTCTACATCATGTGGATGACTTTCAATAAGACCTGCACCAGTTATTTTTATAAATTGAGCTTTTTCTTTTAAATCTTCTATGGTAGCTGTTCCACAATAGCCCATACCTGATTTTAATCCTCCAATTAATTGATATATTGTATCTTTAAGAGGTCCTTTGTAAGGTACGATTCCTTCTATTCCTTCTGGAACAAACTTTTTATTATCTTCTTGGAAATATCTATCTTTACTTCCTTCTGCCATTGCACCCATAGATCCCATACCTCTATATACTTTGAATCTTCTACCTTTATATAATTCAGTATGTCCTGGACTTTCTTCGCATCCTGCAAAAAGTGAACCTAACATTACTGTATCTGCACCTGCTGCAAGTGCTTTTACTACATCACCAGAATATTTGATTCCTCCATCTGCTATTACAGGGATATTATACTTTGCTGCTGCTTTAGCACAGTCATAAACTGCAGTTATTTGTGGTACTCCTACTCCTGCTACAACTCTTGTAGTACAAATTGAACCAGGTCCTATTCCCACTTTTACTGCATCTGCACCTGCTTTTATAAGGTCTTCTGTAGCAGATGCTGTTGCTACATTTCCTGCTATTACTTGAAGTTCTGGATATTTATCTTTTATTTTCTTTACTGCTTCCATTACGCCTTTAGAATGACCATGAGCTGTATCTACTACTATTACATCCACTTTCTTATCTCTTAATGCACTTACTCTTTCCATCATATCATTAGTTACACCTACTGCGCCACCTACTAATAATCTTCCACCTTCATCTTTTGCAGAGTTTGGATGTTCTATAGCTTTTTCAATATCTTTTATAGTTATAAGTCCTTTTAGATTATTCTCACCATCTACTAATGGTAATTTTTCTATTTTATTTTTTTTCATTATTTCAAGGGCATCATCCATTATTATGCCTTCTTTTGCTGTAATTAAATTTTCTTTTGTCATTACATCATCTATTTTTTTATCTAATTGTTTTTCAAATCTTATATCTCTATTAGTTATTATCCCTACTAATTTATTATCATTATCTGTGATAGGAACTCCTGATATTCTATATCTCTCCATAAGTGCCAATGCATCAGATATGAGATTTTCACGTGATAAATAAAATGGATCTGTTATTACACCATGTTCTGATCTTTTTACTCTATCTACTTCTAAAGCCTGTTTTTCTATGCTCATATTTTTGTGAATTATACCTATACCACCTTCACGAGCTATTGCTATAGCCATTTTTGCTTCAGTTACTGTATCCATTCCTGCAGTAAGAAGTGGTATATTTAAGCTTATTTTATTTGTAAGTCTTGTTGCTGTTTTAGTGTTTTTTGGTAATACTTCTGATTTTGCTGGTACTAATAATACGTCATCAAATGTTAATCCTTCTTTAAGAAATTTTTCCATTGTAATCCTCCCTTTCAATATTTTAAAAAACCTTAAGCTCCATAAGTGGAACCTAAGGTTTTATATAATCATATTATATCCTAAGTTTTCCACTCATAGTCAGACAATTTATGGTTGCCCGGTAGAGACTTTCTGGCCATATCCCAGAGTATATATGAGTAATCGTTTATTAAGTTTTAATAATGGTAACAAATTTTTAAATTGGTGTCAAGAAAAGTTTAATTATGTTACAATAATGTATTATTACAGCTGTGTTAATATTTAAATTTACTATTGTAGTTTCCATTATATAGATATATAATGTTGAGTAGGTATTTTAAAAAAAGGAATGATAATATGTCGAAAAAGAAGATATTTTTAATAGGATTTTTAGCTTTATTTATAGGATTAGTTTTAGGTGGAGGAGCTTATTTCCTTTCTACAATAAATAAACTAGACAGAACTGATATTCCTACTGATCATGAAGATTTAGGAATTGATGAAGAAGTAGCAAAAGAATTAGAAGAAAAAAATAGTAATATAAAAAATATAGCACTTTTTGGTATTGATGCAGAAGAAGGACTTAAGGGAAGATCTGATGCTATTATGGTTCTTACTATAGATGATAAGCATAATAAATTGAAGCTTACTTCTATAATGAGAGATTCTTATGTAAAGATGGAGGGTAGAGGTCAGGACAAATTAAACCATGCTTATGCTTTTGGAGGTCCTGAACTTGCTATAAAAACTATAAATCAAAACTTCAATCTAAACATAAAAGACTTTGCTACAGTTAATTTTTCAACATTACCAAAAATTATAGATGCAGTAGGTGGAATTGAAATAAATATAAAAGATTATGAAGTTTCAAGAGCTGGTGTATCTAGTGCAGGTCTTCAAACATTAAATGGTGAACAAGCATTAAAATATAGTAGAATCAGATATGCTGGAAATGGTGACTTTGAAAGGACACAAAGACAAAGAGAAGTGTTGCTTTCACTTTTTAACAAAGTGAAAAATAGAAGTATAACTTCAAATATTTCTCTTGCAAATGAAATACTTCCACTTATAAAAACTAGTCTTACAAATTCAGAGATTATAAAAATGGGAACATCTGTTATGAAAAATGGTTCAATGACTCCTGAAATGGCACGATTCCCAAGAGATGAGCATGCTCATGGAGAAAAGATTAATGGTGTATATTATTTAGTATATGATGAAGATGAAACTATTCAAACAATGCATGATTATATATTTGAAGATAAAAGTTTAGACTCTAAAGCAAGTTCAAATTAATCGAAAAGTGAATGCTTAAGCATTCACTTTTTTTAATATAATATATTTTTATTTACTTCATCATATATCATTTTTATAGATATATGATTTTTTTCTGCTACTGATTTTACATCTTCATATTCAGGTGAAATTTGAATTATTTTTCCATTTTTAAATCCAATCTTTACTTTGATTTTTCCGTACTTTGTATCTATATAATCAAATTTTCTTTCAAGAATTTCTCTATTAATCTCAATAATTCTTACTCCAAATGTAGTAGTTTGCTTGAAAATCTCATTTATAATGTCTTCTCTTTTATCTTCATTTACTATGACAGAAAGTTCTATTCCTGGTCTGTTTTTTTTCATAATTATATTTTTAAGATATACATCTAATGCACCTTTTTCAAATAATCTAGGAAATAAATAAGAATATATCTCTGAATTCATGTCATCTATATTTGTTTGGACTAATACTAGTTTTTCTTCACTTTTTTTTTACCTATTATTACTCTAAGTACATTTGTAATATCTAAATCTTTTGTTCCTATTCCATAACCTATGTTCTCTATTTCCATTTGAGGAGTATCTATTATGTCATCAGCTAAAGCTTTTATTATTGCAGCTCCTGTTGGAGTTACAAGTTCTGATTTTATACCTGTAGAATATATCTCTATTCCTTTTAAAATTTCAAGAGTAGCTGGTGCTGGAACTGGTATTACTCCATGAGCACATTTTACATGACCTGTACCTATATGAATAGGTGAAGAATATATTTTATCTATATCTAACAAATCTATACATATGGCAGTTCCTACAATATCCACTATAGAGTCTACTGCTCCTACTTCATGAAAATGTACTTCATCTATATTTTTTCCATGAATTTTTGCTTCTGCTTCAGCGACATTTTTGAATATTTTTTTACTCATTTTTTTTACATTATCATTTAAATTACTATTATCAATTATACTTTCTATTTTAGCTAAATTTCTATGCTCATGATGATGTGAATGAGTATGATTATCGTGGCTATGACCGTGGTCATGTTCATGATGATGTGAATCACTATGTTTTATTATTACATCAAAGTCTGTGCCTGTTATACCATTTTTTTCGTTCTTTTTTATTTCTAAATCAAACTCATCTATATTTAATTTTGATATTTCTTTTAAAAATTCATCCTTGTCTACACCTAAATCAAGTAATGCACCTATTGTCATATCTCCACTTATACCAGATAGACAATCAAAATATAATATTTTTTCTTCCATTGTTATTACCTCCAAATTTCAAATAATCTACTACATTATAAATTAATCTGTCTATTTATTGTACTAGCTAAATAACCTGCTCCAAATCCATTATCAATGTTTACTACCCCTATACCACTTGCACAACTATTGAGCATGGCTAGAAGGGCTGCAAGGCCTTTAAAATTAGCACCATATCCTACACTTGTAGGCACTGCTATAACAGGTTTATCTACAAGACCACCTACAACTGAAGCAAGTGCTCCTTCCATACCAGCTACAGCTATTATAACATTGGCTGAATTTAATTTATCTTTATTTGACAATAACCTATGAATTCCAGCAACTCCTACGTCATATAATCTTTCTACATTATTTCCAAATACCTCAAGTGTTATTGCTGCTTCTTCTGCAACTTTGATATCAGATGTTCCCCCAGTTACTACAAGTACAGTCCCATTTGTTTTTTTCAATTCTTCTTTTTTTATAACTATAAGACCAGGTAGTTCATAATATTCAATATTATCATCTAAATCTTTTATAGCTTCATAAACTCTTTTTGTAGCTCTTGTTGCCAATATATTTTTACCTGTACAAAGCATCTGTTTTATAATTCCTCTTATATGTTCATTAGTTTTACCTTCACAGTAAATTACTTCAGGGTATCCATTTCTAATTTCTCTATGATTATCTATTTTGGCATAGCCTAAATCATCATATTCTAAATTCTTTATAGTTTCTATTCCTTCATCTATTGATATTTCATCATTTTTTATCTTTTCTAAAAATAATTTTAACTGATCCTTATTCACTCCTATCAACTCCATCATTCATTTTACCCATTCTATATCCTTCCATATCTAATGTAACATATTTAAATCCTATACTCTTCAATTTGTCTGAGACTTTTTTCATCATATTTACATCAAAAAATTTAGGTAAGTCTTCTTTTAATACTTCTATTCTAGCAATACCATTATGATATCTTACTCTATATTGATTAAATCCTAAACTTTTTATATACTCTTCTCCCTGTTCTACTAATCTTAACTTTTCATTTGTAAGTTTTTCACCATAAGGAATTCTAGTTATAAGGCATGCAAATGCAGGTTTATTCCAAGTTGGTAAATTTAACTCTTTAGATATTTCTCTAATATCAGCCTTAGTAAGGCCCACCTCTTTTAAAGGGCTTATTACATTTAATTCTTTAAGTGCTTTTAGACCTGGTCTATAATCTCCTAAGTCATCTATATTTGTGCCATCTACTATATTAGTTATCCCTTTCTTTTTTGCTTCTTCTTTTATTATAGAAAACACATCTTTTTTACATATATAACATCTGTCCTCTGGATTATATATTAACTCTTCATTTTCTATTTTTTCTATTTCTATAATTTCATGGTTTATTCCTAACTCTTTTCCAAACTCTTTTGCTTCTTCTATTTCAGATTTTGAATGTTGTGGTCCACTAATGGTTATAGCTATTGCATCTTGTCCCAATTCATCAGCTGCAATCTTAGCTAAAAGTGTACTGTCTACTCCACCAGAAAAAGCAACTGCTAGATTATCTAAACTTTTTATATATTTTCTTAATTTTTCTAATTTTGAACCTGTCACATAATCAACTCCCTGTGAATTGCTTAATTTTAAATCTATGATAATTATATCATACGGATACACAAGATACACACTCTAAAAAATTTACTATTTTGAATATTTTAAAAAGCTTGTCTGACACGCAAAATTTTGTTATGATGTTATCAATGAAATCGTTTTTATTTACATTGAATTCTATTTCATTAAAGCTATTTTTTATTTCCTATATGTTGTATAATATATTAAAATGGTTTAGCTATAAGTTTTATTTTTTATGTTTTTTTATTTTTGTTTTTTAAAATATAATATAGTGGGGAGATTATTTATGAATTTATTTGTGGGATTTCTTAAGTTTTCACCAGTTTTTTTAATGGCCGGACTAATGATATCAGGATTTGATGCATTATTAGCAGCGCCAATATCTACAATCTATGCTGCTATTGTAGCATATGCAACAGAAAAATTTTCTTTCAATGACCTATTAGACAGTGCCGTTGAAAATGTGAAAGAAATGCAATTAGTTTTCTTTATTCTTATGGCAGCTTACGCAATGGCAGAAGCATTTATGGCTACAGGAGTTGGTGCTGCTATCATTAATGCAGCCTTAAACCTTGGTCTTAATGGAAAAACTGTAGCAGTTACTGCATTACTTGTAACTGGTATTCTATCAGTAGCTACAGGTACATCTTGGGGAACTTTTGCTGCATGTGCTCCAATATTCCTATGGTTAAATCATATCGTAGGCGGAAACCTTATGCTTACCACCGCAGCAGTAGCTGGGGGAGCTTGTTTCGGTGATAACATAGGTCTTATATCTGATACTACTGTTGTAAGTTCTGGTATACACAAAGTTGAAGTTATACATAGAATCAGACATCAAGGCGTTTGGTCTGTAAGTTGTTTGATTCTAGCAGCTATAATTATTTTCTTTGTTGGTGCAGGAATGGGATTACCTGATGTAGTGGGTAATGCAGGAGAAGCTATTAATCAAATTCCAGAAGAAGTATGGTCTAACCTTGATGCAGAAAGACCATCTGCTGTTACATTATTAAACCAAGTTCAAGATGGAGTTCCTTTTTATATGGTTATTCCACTAATACTAGTTATAGCTGTTGCTATTAAAGGACTACCTACTCTAGCATGTCTTGGTATTGGAATAATTTCATCATTAATTTTAGGATTATTTGCAGGTACTGTAACATCTATAGCTGGAAAAGATGGATTCTTAAATTTAATGATGACAGGATTTGCTGATGCAGGAAGTTGGGTTATAGTTATGATGATGTGGGTTGGAGCTTTTGGTGGTATAATGGCAAAAATGAATGCTTTTGCACCTCTTTCTAATTTAATATCTAGAAATATTACTAAAGTTAGACAACTTATGTTTGCTAACGGTTTGCTTTCTATAGCAGGTAATGCTGCATTATCTGATGAGATGGCTCAAATAGTAACTATTGGACCTATTATGAAAAACCTTACTGATGAAAATGTAGAAGCTAGTGAAGAAGATATGTATAAACTAAGACTCCGAAATGCAACCTTTAATGATGCATTAGGAGTATTTGGATCTCAGTTGATTCCATGGCATGTTTATATGAGTTTTTATGTAGGAATTGCTACTGCAGTATATCCAATAGCTAAATTCTCAGCAATTGATATTATAAAATATAATTTTATGGCAATGATTGCCGTTTCTTCAATCTTAATTCTTACATTAACTGGATTAGATAGATTGGTTCCTTTATTTGGAATACCTTCTGAACCAGATGTTAGAATTAGAAAGCAATCTGAAAAAAGATCTAAAGAAGAATTTAAATCAATAGATAAAACTGCAGCTGGAAAATAAATTTCGTTAAAAACATATAGGAAAAAATTTAACCAAACATATTCAGTTAATAAACTAAGGAATGTTTTCAAAAACTACTTGAAAACATTCCTTTTAATTTTCCTTTTATTTAAAATATTTTTATTCTAATCATAAAATAATTTAAAAATAATAATTGTGGGTATACAATTATTAAAGGAGGTGCACCCATGGCACATGAAGAAAAATCAAAATGGGAAAAGATAAAACAAAACATAAAAGAAAAGTGGCATGAACTTACAGATGAAGACATCGAGTATATTAATGGTGACACGGAAAGGTTAAATGAAAAATTTAGAGAAAGATATGGCAAGTCTTATGATGAAATAGAAAGAGACAATATGTATCATAATTAATTTTATATAAACAATAGATAAAGGAGTGACTAATTTTGGATAAATCAGATTTAAAAGCAAAATGGACACAAGCTAAAGGTGAAGCTCTGAGAAAATGGGGTAAACTTACTAATGATGATTTAGATGTTATTGAAGGAGATAGAGAAAAATTAGTAGGAAAACTCCAAGAAAAGTACGATATGAGTCGTGAAGAAGCAGAAAGAGAAGTTGATAGTTTTAGATTTTAATAAAAAAGTGTAATAAAAAATCTGGGGTTAACCCCAGATTTTTTATTACATCATTGGCATTCCGCCCATACCGCCTGGCATTCCGCCTCCTGCTGGCATATCATCTTCACCTTCTTCATCTGCTACTACAGATTCTGTAGTAAGTACCATTGCTGATACTGATGCAGCATTTTGTAAAGCTGATCTTGTTACTTTTGTTGGATCAACTATACCTGAAGCTATCATATCAACATACTCTTCATTTAATGCATCAAATCCAATACCTTTTTCACTTGTTTTTACTTTTTCAACTATAACTGAACCTTCAAGTCCTGCATTTTCACAGATTTGTCTTACTGGTTCTTCAAGTGAACGAAGTACTATATTAACTCCAGTTCTTTCATCACCTTTAGTATTTTTTACAAGCTCTTTTACCTTTGGTACAGCATTTATTAGAGCTGTTCCACCACCAGGTACTATTCCTTCTTCTACTGCAGCACGTGTTGCAGCTAATGCATCTTCTATTCTTAATTTTCTCTCTTTAAGTTCTGTTTCTGTAGCCGCTCCAACTTGTATAACTGCTACTCCTCCTGCAAGTTTTGCAAGTCTTTCTTGAAGTTTTTCAGTATCAAATTCTGAATCTGATGCTTCAATTTGAGCTTTTATTTCATTTACTCTATTAGCAATTTCATTTTCATTACCATTTCCACTTACTATAGTAGTATTATCTTTGTCTATTCTAACAGTAGATGCAGAACCTAACATATCTAATGTAGTTTCTTTTATGTCATATCCTAATTCTTCAGAAATAACTTCTCCACCTGTAAGAATAGCAATATCTCTTAACATTTCTTTTCTTCTATCACCAAATCCTGGTGCTTTTATTGCCACACAGTTAAATGTACCTCTAATTTTATTTACTACAAGAGTTGCTAATGCCTCTCCTTCTATGTCTTCTGCAATTATAAGTAATTGCTTTCCTTGTTGAACTATTTGTTCAAGTACTGGTAATATTTCTTGAATATTAGTTATCTTTTTATCTGTAATTAAAATATATGGATCTTCTAAAGATGCTTCCATCTTTTCAGTATCTGTTACCATATATGGTGATAAATATCCTCTATCAAATTGCATACCTTCAACTACATCTAAAGTAGTACCCATTGAACGTGATTCTTCAACAGTTATAACACCATCTTTTCCTACTTTCTCCATAGCTTCTGCTATTAACTTCCCAATAGTTTCATCATCTGCTGAAATAGATGCAACTTGTGCTATAGCATCTTTTCCTTCTACAGTTTTTGAGATGTTTTTAATCTCTTCTACTGCAGTTTCTACAGCTTTATGTATCCCTTTTTTAAGAATCATAGGATTTGCTCCAGCTGCAACATTTTTAAGTCCTTCTCTTATCATTGCTTGAGCAAGTAAAGTAGCAGTAGTTGTTCCATCTCCTGCAACATCATTTGTTTTTGTAGCAACTTCCTTAACAAGTTGTGCTCCCATATTTTCATATGCATCTTTTAATTCAATTTCACGAGCAATAGTAACACCATCATTAGTAATTAAAGGTGCACCAAATTTTTTATCAAGTACTACGTTTCTTCCTTTAGGTCCTAATGTAACTTTTACTGTATCTGCTAATTTATTTATACCCTTTTCCATTGAACGGCGGGCTTCTTCTCCAAATCTAATTTGCTTAGCCATTAAATAATCACTCCTTTTTATTTTTTAAGCTTTATTCAACAATTGCTAATACATCATTCAATTTAATAATTGTATATTCTTCACCATCAAGTTTAACTTCTGTACCTGAAAATTTAGAAGCTATAACTTTATCGCCTACCTTTATTGTATCTTTCTTTTTATCGTCTGATGTTATTCCATCGCCTAATGCTAAAATTTCTGAAATTTGTGGTTGTTCCTGTGCTGAGTTTGGTAATACTATACCACTTTTAGTTTTCTCTTGAGCTTCTATCTTTTTAATAACTAACCTATCTCCTAATGGCTTTAAATTCATAATTACCCTCCTTGAATATATTGTCTTTTTATTATTAGCACTCATTAAGCATGAGTGCTAATGCTTACAAATATAATAGTACAAAATTGTACTATTATATGCAAATCTAAATATAGTAAATAATTATAGATTATTTTTATTTATTTAAGATTAACTCTTAAAATCTATCATTTACTTGGTTTTTCTCTTAATTACTTTAAATCTTAATATTATTATTTTTTAATCTTTTATCTACAAATCTCATTACTAAAAGTCTAAGTACTGCAACAACAGGTACTCCTAAAAGCATACCCATAAATCCAAACAAAGCACCACCAATAGTAATTGCAGAGATTATCCAGAATGGTTTTACTCCTACATGTTCTCCTAAAATTTTAGGACCTAAATATAAACCATCAAATTGTTGGATAACAAGTATAGTTATTGCAACCCAAAATGCTTTTATTGGAGAGATGAAAAGTGTGATAATAATAGCAGGTACTGCTCCAATAAATGGACCAAAATAAGGTATCATATTAGTAATTCCTACAATAACACTTAGTAACATAGCAAATGGAGCTTTTACTACTAAAAATAGTACTAAAAAACATATTATTGCTACTATTAATGAGTCTATAAGTTTTCCTACTAAATATCTAGAGAACACTCTATTTACATCTCTACCTAATTCTATTATCTTAGTAGCATTAGTATAACTTAAGATAGAATAAAGTAATCTTTTAATTTGTCTTTTGAAATTTTCTTTATCTTTAAGCATATATATTGATATAACTATAGATAAAATTATTTCTAGTAAAAAAGCTGTCACATTGATAGCTTGAAATACAACTTGATTAACTGCCAAATTAGCTAATTCTGTTATTTTAGCAATTGAATCTAATAGTATTTTTTCTAGATTTTCAGTTGCTATACTATTACTTAATATTTCAAATTTAGTTAGGTTATATTCAATAAATTCTTGAATATTTTTTACATAAGTTGGTGTGTTATCTATAAGTATAGTTATACTCTTAATTATATTTGGAGTAACTATGGCAATTAAAAACACTAATATCCCAAGTACTATAATATAAGAAAAAAATATACTTCCTAACCTATTAATTTTAAATGATTTTTCAATATATATAACTAAAGGATTTAAAAGGTAGGCTATACTAAATGCAATTAAAAACGGACTTAAAATATTAAAAAAATCAAGAAATGAATGTGGATTATCTATAAATTTAAACAAAAATATAGATAATATAATTAGTGGTAGAAAATTTAAATATGAAACGACTTTCTTTTTGTTCATTGCTACTCCCCTTCAAATATTTATTCTTCCTTCTATTATATATTATATATATTAAAAATGATATAACTTAAATACTAAGATATATTAATTTAACAGCATAAAATACTAAAGGTAAAAAAATTGCTGGAAGCATATTGCTTACCTTTATCTCTTTTAACCCTAATATATTTATTCCAATAGCTGATATAAGAATTCCACCTACAGCTGACATTTCTAAAACTACTGGATCTATTAAAAAATCAGTTAGAAATGATGCAAGTATTGTTATGCTACCTTGATATAAAAACACAGCAAAACTAGAGAAAGCTACTCCTATTCCAAGGGTAGATGCAAATACTATAGATGTCATACCATCTATTACTGATTTTGCATAAAGTGTATTATGATTTCCTGTTAATCCACTTTCTAGTGAACCAACTATAGCCATAGCCCCTACACAAAATATTAAGGAAGTCGTTACAAATCCTTTAGAAAAATTTGAATCATTTCTACCCAACTTTCTTTCTAAGAATTCTCCCAGTTTATTTAATTTTTTATCTATTTTTAGACTTTCACCTATTATTACTCCTATTATTAAACTAAATATCATTGTAAGAATACTTTCACTTTTAAGAGCAGATGTAAGGCCTATTACTATTACAATAAGTGCAAGCGAATCCATTATTATTTGTTTATACTCTTCTTTTAATCCTTCTTTGATATTTACACCTATTATTCCTCCTAACAATATAGTGAGGAAATTAACTATAGTACCTATCAATCCACATCAACTCCTTATTTTTTCTTGCCTATACCTAATTCTCGTGCATAATAAAATAAATATTGTTGTGCAAATCCTGCTAACGCTCCAAATTTTTCTTGACCATACTCTTGTATAAGTTTAAGTTTTGTATCTTGCTCTAAATAAAAATGCTCCATAACTCTTTTAACCCATACATCTATTGGAAATGCATCTGATTTTTCCATAGAAAATAACATTATACAATCTGCTACTTTAGGTCCTACTCCTGGAAATACTAAAAGATCTTTTCTTGCATCATTTGTAGACATATTCTTTATAGCATAAATATCCATTTCCCTTTTATCAACTATATTAGCAGCTGATGATATGTATTTAGCTCTAAAGCCTAAGCCACATTCTTTTATTTCTTCTACAGATAGTCTATTTAAACTATTTGCTGTAGGAAAACTATAATATTTATTACCTTTATATTCTCCTATAAATTCTCCATATTTTTCACTTAATAAATTTAATGATTTTTTTATTCTAGAAATCATATTATTTGCTGAGGTTATAAAAGAAATGAGTATCTCCCATTCATCTTGATTTAATATTCTCATTCCCTCTCCAAATTTAATAGCTTTTTCGAGTATAGGATCTTTTGATAACTCTTTTTTTATTTCATCATAATCTCTATGTAAGTCAAAATAATGATACCAAATACTTTCAAAATCTTCTCTATTAGTATTAGAAAATACAGCATCATTACCTTCTTTTTTTATATTAAGTATCTTTCCATAAGCAACTATAGTATAACTTCCATCATCTTCTACATGCCATCTAAATGCTTGGCCACACTCAAATATATGTTTAGGCTCAAAATTCTTTATATCCTTTATTATAATTTTATCATTTTGTTCTATTAATTCATAGCTCATTTTATAATTACCTCCTATTTCTTTATCTAAGATAATTACCCTAATAGGATATTTTTAAACCTATACAATAGTAAAAGGTCCCTTTTAAAGGGACCTTTTATATATTAATATATTCCTTGAGCCATCATTGCTTCTGCTACTTTTAAGAATCCTGCAATATTTGCACCAGCTACTAGATTATATCCAAATCCATTTTTTTCTGCTGCAAAACGAGCATTTTCATGTATATCTTTCATTATTTTTTGTAAGTTTTGGTCTACTTCTTCTTCTGTCCATGATAATCTTAAGCTATTTTGTGCCATTTCAAGTCCAGAACATGCAACTCCACCAGCATTTGCTGCTTTTGAAGGACCTACTATTAATCCTTGTTCTTGTAAATATTTAAGTGCATCATTTGTTGTAGGCATATTTGATACTTCACAGTAGTATTTTAATCCATTCTCTACCATTTTCTTAGCATCTTCCATATGAACTTCATTTTGAGTTGCACAAGGCATCGCTATATCAACTTTAACACCCCATGGTTTTTCTCCTTCAAAATATTCTACTCCAAATTTATCAGCATAATCTTTTACTTTATCTCTACCTGACATTCTCATTTCAACCATATAGTTTATTTTCTCTTCACCAGATATTCCATCTGGATCATAAATATATCCATCTGGTCCTGAAAGTGTAACTACCTTTCCACCTAGCTCATTTATTTTTTGAACTATACCCCAAGATACATTACCAAATCCAGAAACAGATACTGTTTTACCTTCAAATGTATCTCCATGATAATTTAATATTTCATTCATAAAGTATGCAGCACCAAAACCTGTTGCTTCTGGTCTTATTAAACTTCCACCATATGATAATCCTTTACCTGTTATAACCCCATTTTCAAATGCGCCTCTTATTCTTCTATATTGTCCATATAAATATCCTATTTCTCTAGCACTTACACCTATATCCCCTGCTGGAATATCTACATCTGGTCCAATATGTCTATATAATTCAGTCATATAAGCTTCACAGAAATTTCTTATCTCACGATCAGATTTACCTCTTGGGTCAAAATCAGAACCACCTTTACCTCCACCCATTGGAAGACCTGTAAGTGAATTTTTAAATGTTTGTTCAAATCCTAAAAACTTTATAATACCTGAATATACTGATGGATGGAATCTTAATCCACCTTTATATGGTCCTATTGCTCCGTTAAATTGAACTCTCATACCACGATTAATTTGAATTTTACCTTCATCATCTTGCCAAGCTACTTTAAAAGATATTTGTCTTTCAGGTTCAGCCATTCTTTCTAATATATTTGCTTCAACATATTCCGGATGATTTTCTAATACTGGTTCTAATGTACTATAAACCTCTTCTATTGTTTGAATAAATTCTGGTTCGTTTGCATTCCTCTGCTTTACTTTCTCAATTACCTCTTCTACATAAGACATTAAAAAACTCCTCCCTTTTTTTGAACTATTAATATATTATGTAACTATATTAACCAAAAATAAACTATGAAAACCTTTTCACATGTATTGCCTTTCAATACAATCTTATGATAACATAAGAAAATTTTTTTGTAAATAAATATTAAGGATTCATAACTTTTTTTATATTAACATTAACACCTAATACATTTAAAGAAGTAGTATACTCTATTTCTTCAATTATATATTTTTGTAATTTCTCTATAAATAAAGGTAAGATTTCTAATTTATCAATATTTATATCTACATTTATTTCTATACCATGAATATTGTTTTTTATATAAATATTATTTATTCTTTCTACATTAGATAATTTATAGGCTGCAATTTTTATTAAATCTTTAAGTACTCCATTGGATATAGTATATTTACCGAGATAACTAAATGTAGGTCTTACTACAGTTTTTTCATAAATATCTTCTTTATTTTTTTCATCTTTCCTTCTAAATATTTTAAGTGTATCAATAAAATATCCTGAAAAATCCTTTTTAACTTCAAATGTAGGTACTGGTATTATATGCTTTCCTTCTTTTTGTCTAGAATTTTTTGCAATTAGTATTTCTTCTTTTTTAGATATTTGATTTATATAAATTTTTTTAGATATTTTAGGTAGTTCTAATGTGTCTGCAATTCTTTCTACCATTCTATCTGAAGTACCAAGTATCAAAATTTTATCTGGAGCATCTGCTTTTAATACGTCCATTACTTCTTTTTTATGCTTATTATCCATAAATAATGCTCTTTTCACTGCACTAATAGTTGAGTTTTCTCTTTTAGCAGATTTACCTGCCATTACTTTTGCTCCTTTTATAAGTAATCCATCATCTAATATATATTTAATTTTCTTATCCTTTGCAACATTTATAGCTTTATAGCTTTTTCCTGTTCCACTTTCTCCTACTAAGGCATAAACCTTCATATAAATCACCTCAAAACTTTAGATATAAAATATTATAACAAAAGGAATCAGCATATGCTAATTCCTTTTAAATTTACACTTTAAATCTATCAATTTGATTATTTAGCTTATCTGCTAAACTATTTAAATTATTAGCAAGTACTGCCACTTGTTCTACTGCAGAAGTTTGTTGTTGCATTGAAGCACTTACTTCTTCTGAAGCTGCAGCTGTCTCTTCTGATACAGATGATATATTTTGTATAGAATCTATTAATTTATCTTTTCCACTTTCGATAGATTTTATAGCATCATCCATTCCTTCAATTCTACTTGATATATCATCAATTTTTAATGATATTTTTCCAAAACTATCATTAACTTTTTCTACTGCATCTCCTTGTTTAATTGAACTTTCCTTTACATCATTCATAACATTTACTGTATTTTTACTTTGAGTTTGAATTCCAACTATTATTTCTCTAATTTCATCTGCTGCTTTTCCAGATCCTTCTGCAAGTTGTCTTATTTCATTTGCAACAACTGCAAAACCTTTTCCATGCTCTCCTGCTCTTGCAGCTTCTATAGATGCATTTAGTGCAAGTAAATTTGTCTGCTCTGCTATTGATGTAATAGTTTGTAATATATTTCCTATGTTTTTAGATTTATCATTTAATTCAAGTACTGCTTTTTCTATATTTTCTGTACTAGTCTTATTATCTACATTTTCTTTCTTTAATGTTTCTACTGCTTCTACACCATTTATATTCAAATCCATTACATCTTTAGTAGAATTCATTATCTCTTCACTACTTGTAACAAGTTCATTTATTTTATCTCCAAATCCTGAAACCATCTGTGCTCCAGTTTCTGCATCCCCTGCTTGCTCAGATGCTCCCTTTGCTATTTCTTCCACTGTGCGTGCTACTTCTTCAGCAGAAGCACTAGTTTGCTCTGATGTAGCTGCTAATTCTTGAGAAGAACTAATTACTTCCATAGATACATTTCTTGAACCTTTTATAAGATTTTTAACTTCTTCTATCATCAGATTAAATGTATCAGATAATATTCCAATTTCATCATTAGACTTTACATCTGATTGTACAGTAAAATCACCTTTTTTCACCTTTTCCATATCATCTACTAATTTGTTTATAGGTTTTGTTATTCTTCTAGAAAAGAATATTGCTATTATACTTCCTATCAATAATACAACTACAGCTATTTCTATTGTATACAATAGAATCTTTTCTAATTCATCTCTTATTTCACTCATATATGTAGCATTTAAAACCTTCCAATCTAATCTATCTATTGTATCAAATGTTGTAAATTTATCCTGTTCTTTTCCGTCTTCTACCATTGAATATTCTACTAAACCTGATTTTTTTTCTTCTACGGCTTTTTTTAATTTTTCAACAGGAACTTCCTTACCAATCAATTCACTATTTGGATGTGTCATTATGTTGTTACTTTTATCTAATAGAATAAGTTGTGTATTTTCACCAAAATCTATCTCAGCTAATCTTTCATTTATAACAGCTAAAGATAAGTCTATAGCTATTACTCCAACTAATTTATCTCCATTGTATACAGGATTAGAAAGTGTTATTACTGTATCTTTTGTATCTTCATCTATATAAGGTTCATTCCAAACTAAACTATTAGACTCTTTTGCTAAGTTATACCAAGGTCTAGTAGTTGGATCATAAGAAGTTTCTCCCAAATCAGTTATAGGAAAATCATAAAAACCACCATTTATATCTCCAAAATATATACTTATTATTTCATTATATGTATTATAATATCTTCCTAATGAATTTGAGACTTTCTCTACTTGTTCAGGACTTAATTCTGTCTCTCCTTCTGGTATCTCTAATTCTGTAAAAATTGGATCGTTTGATATAATATTTAAACTCTTTTCATAACTTGAAAAATAATTATCCATAGTAACTTTCACTTCATCTGTGAATATTTTTGATGTATCTTGTAACTCCCCTTTTAATGAGTTACTAGTCACTAAAAATGAAGAAGTTCCAACATATGATACTGTTAAAAGTATTATTACTATTATTAATGTTACCACTTTTTTAGTTAGACTCTTTTTTCCTGTTGTTTTTTTCTTTTCAACTTTACCCCCTTGTTTAAATTTTGATAATATTTTTTTGAATTGTTTCAATTTTTCCCCACCTCCATTATACTTATCGACATATTTCGTACTTTTTTTAGTAATATTAATTTTTTTTAATAAAATTAATATTATTTTTGACATAAAAAATAGTCTAGTTAAATTTAACTAGACTATTTTAAAATTATTTTGGTCAGCTGTAACTTTTAGAAATCAACTGCCTTAATTTAAGATTCTACCGCCTTTAAAGCTGTTACTATATCATCTACATTGTCAAGAGCTTCTAATAATTCTGGAAGTACTTCAAATAAGTCTCCTACAATACCATAGTCTGCAACTTTAAATATTGGTGCATCAGGGTTTTTATTTATTGCTACAATACAATCAGAAGATTGCATACCAGCTAAATGCTGTATAGCACCTGATATTCCTGCTGCAATATATAATTTTGGTCTTACTGTAGTTCCAGTTTGACCTACTTGGTGAGAATGCTCAATCCATCCTTCATCTACTGCTGCACGAGATGCTCCTACTACTCCACCTAATTTTTCTGCTAATTTTTCAAGTAATTCAAATCCTTCACCTGTTTGAACTCCTCTACCACCAGCAACAATTATTGGTGCTTCATCAAGAGCTACTGTTTCTTTTTCAGATTTAACTATTTCTAATACTTCTGTTTTAAGATCTCCATCTTTAAATTCTATTTCAATATTTTCTATAGTTCCTACTGCATTTTCATTGTACTTAGCTTTTTCCATAACTCCAGGTCTAACTGTAGACATTTGTGGTCTGTTATTTGGGCAAACTATTGTAGCCATTAAATTACCACCAAAAGCTGGACGTGTTTGAAGTAATTTTCCATCTTCTTCATCTATTTCTAAACGAGTACAGTCTGCTGTAAGTCCTGTAGCTACTTTAGCTGATACTCTTGGTCCTAAATCTCTACCAATTGTTGTAGCACCTATTAACATTATTTCAGGCTTTTTATCTTCTATAAGATCAGATATTACCTTAGCATAAGCATCTGTAGTATAATTTTCTAATTTTTCATGATCTACTTTTAGAACTTTGTCTGCACCATATTTAATTAGTTTTTCAGCATTTTCATCTAAATCTTTACCTAATAATACAGCACTTAATTCTACTCCTCTTTTATCTGCTATTTTTCTTCCTTCACCAAGGAGCTCTATAGAAACATTTAATACTTCACCAGATCTTTGCTCTGCAAATACCCATACTCCTTTATAGTCATCTATATTAATTTTACTTTGTACCTCTTCTTCATCTTTAACTATTGCATCCACTGGACAAGCTTCAACACATTGTCCACAAAGTGTACAATTATCCTTTATAGTTGCTTTTTTATCAATCATATCTATAGCATCAAATGGACATACTTTTACGCATATTCCACAACCAATACATTTGTCTGTTATTACTCTTATAGCCATTATTGTCCCTCCTTTGGTTTTATATTATTTGTCTTTCTTTAAGTCTAACTATTAAGTTTCTTACTTTTTCGTCAGTTGTTCCTTCTAATTGTTCTCCAGCACCTTTTGTAGCTGGTGTGAATGATTTCTTAACTTGTGTTGGAGATCCTTTAAGTCCTATTTGTGTATTATCAACTATGATGTCATCTAATGACCATACTTTTATTTCTTTTTCTCTAAATGCATCATATATTCCTCTAATTGAAGGATATCTAGGTTCATTTAATTCACCTATTGCAGTAAGAAGTACTGGCATATTTGTCTTTATTTTATAATATCCATCTTCTATTGCTCTATGAGCTATTACTGCATCTCCTTCTACATCTAATTTTTCAACATATGTTATTTGTGGCAAATCAAGATGCTCTGCAATTTGTGGTCCAACTTGTGCTGTATCACCATCTATTGCTTGTCTTCCACAGAATATGATATCAAAATCACCTAATCTTTTTATTGCTCCAGCAAGGGTAGTAGATGTTGCCCAAGTGTCTGCTCCAGCAAACGCTCTATCACTTAATAATATAGCATCATCTGCTCCCATAGCTAAAGCTTCTTTTAAAGCTAACTTTGCTTGAGGTGGTCCCATAGTTAGTACTGTTACATTTGCATTATATTTATCTTTTAATCTTAAAGCTTCTTCCAAAGCATTTTTATCATCAGGATTTATTATACTTGGAACGCCTTCTCTTATAAGAGTTCCTGTTTTTTTATCTATTCTTACTTCATTTGTATCAGGAACTTGCTTTATACATACAATAATATTCATCCTCTTTCCTCCTATCATTTTTAAGCTAATACATTTCCAGCTATAACCATTTTTTGAACTTCTGAAGTTCCTTCATATATCTCTGTAATCTTAGCATCTCTCATCATTCTTTCTACTGGATAATCTTTTGTATATCCATATCCACCATGTAATTGAACTGCTTTTGTAGTAACTTCCATTGCAACTTCTGATGCATAAAGTTTTGCCATAGCAGCTTCTTTTCCATAAGAAAGACCTTTTGCCTTTTTATCTGCTGCATTATATACAAGTAATCTCGCTGCATTAATTTTAGTTTCCATTTCTGCTATCATCCATTGTAATCCTTGGAATTTTGCTATTGGTCTACCAAATTGTTCTCTTTCTTTTACATAGTTTACTGCTTCATCCATAGCACCTTGAGCAATTCCTAGTGCTTGAGCAGCAATACCAATTCTTCCTCCATCAAGAGTAGACATTGCTATTTTAAATCCTTTTCCTTCAGAACCTAATAAATTTTCTTTAGGAACTTTTACATTTTGGAATATTAATTCTGTTGTAGCTGATGCTCTTATACCTAATTTATCTTCTTTTTTACCAATTTTAAATCCTTCATAGCCTGCTTCAACTATAAATGCACTTATACCGCGAGTACCTTTAGATTTATCTGTCATAGCCATTATGATATAAATATCTGCTTGGCCACCATTTGTAATAAATACTTTTGAACCATTTAATATATAATGATCTCCTTCTAATTTTGCAACTGTTTGTTGACCAGCTGCATCAGTACCAGCATTAGGCTCTGTTAAACCAAATGCTCCTATTGATTTTCCTTCTGCAAGAGGTTTTAAATATTTTTGCTTTTGTTCCTCTGTACCATATTTATATATTGGCCATGCACCAAGTGATGTATGTGCTGATAATATAACACCTGTAGTACCACATTTCTTAGATAGCTCTTCTACTGCTATAGCATAAGCAATCTCATCTCCACCTGCTCCACCATATTCTTTAGGAAATGGTATTCCTAACATTTCGGCTTTAGCCATCTTTTCAACTGTTTCTTTTGGAAATCTTTCAGTTTCATCTATTTCTGCTGCAATAGGTTTAACTTCTTTTTCAGAAAATTCTTCCATGACTTTTCTAATCATTTTTTGCTCATCATTTAGACTGAAATTCATTTTTTACCCTCCTTAAATATATAAAACAATTATTTGCTTTTTCTTTTCGTATATTTATAATGCATAATACGTGCCAATAGATAAAAAAATATCAATTTTTATTTATAAATGCTTAAATTACTATGTTATATATTTTTTATTGAAAATAATAACTCTGTTTTATTGTTAATTATATAACTAAATCTGTGTTGTTTTTTATACACTTCAAATAAAAACCTCTGACACTATTGTTAATTACAAGACAAAGATAGAGTGTGTTAATTTTTATACACTGTATGGAAATTAGGACAGAATAAAAGCTTAGGTTTCCCTAAGCTTTTATTCTATCTTATATTTATCCATTTTTTCATATAAAGAAGACCTACTAATATTTAGTATTTTTGCTGCATGTACTCTATTTCCACTTGTAAGTTCGAGAGCATTTATTATTGTATTCCTCTCAGTAATTTCTACTGCTTTTTTTAGTGAAAAGCTAGTATCTTCATTATTATTATTTTTTCCTCTTATATATTCAGGTAAATGAGAAATATCTATCTCACATCCTGACTCAACAATATTTATAGCTCTTTCAAGTACATTTTCAAGTTGTCTTACATTACCAGGCCAATGGTATGTCTTTAAAATATTCCTAGCTCCATCAGATATTCCTTTAATATATTTACCTACATCCCCTTTATGTTTTTCTAACAGTATATCTATTAAAATATCTAAATCTTCTTTTCTTTCTCGTAAAGGAGGAATATTAAGTTTTATGACATTTATTCTATAATATAAATCTTCTCTAAATTCACCTTTTCTAATCATACTGCTTAGATCTCTATTTGTAGCAGATATAACTCTCACATCGATTGGATATGTTTTATTAGAGCCAATTGGTTCCAACTCTTTTTCTTGTAAAACTCTAAGTATCTTAGCTTGCATATTTAATGGCATATCCCCTATTTCATCTAAGAAAATAGTACCTCCATCAGCTAATTTAAATTTTCCTATTTTTCCACCTTTTTTTGAACCAGTGAATGCACCCTCTTCATATCCGAATAGTTCTGATTCTAATAAATCCTCTGGTATTGCAGCACAATTCATTTTTACAAAGGGTTTTAATTTTCTTGGACTTGCATTATGAATAGAATGAGCAAATAACTCTTTACCTGTACCACTCTCACCTACTATAAGTATTGTAGAGTTACTTTTTGAAGATTTTTGTGCAAGTAACTTTACTTTATTCATAGTATCACTGTTTGAAGGTATATTTTCAAATGAATATTTAGCTCTTCTTTCCTTTATAAGCTCTTTCTTATAATATTTAAGTTCATTTTCAATAACATTTAATTTTTTAGCAAGAGAATTTACCTGTTGTATATCTCTAAACATAATTTTCCCTATTGCACCAACTACTTTACCTTCTTCAATAATTGGTATTCTCATAGCTACAATATTTCTTGAACCTATTTTTTGTATTTCTCCAATTTCTGACTCTCCTGTATCAAGTATTACATGAAGTCTTGTATTTTCTATTACATCTGTAACATCTTTTCCTATTACCTCATCTTTATCAACATTCAAAAATTTTGCATAAGAATGATTTATCATAGTTATTTTTCTATTTTTATCAATTACAACTATTCCGTCATATGCATTATTTAATATAGTCTTTAATGTTCCAGTTAAGTTTTTTTCTGTATCTAACTTCCTGTTAATTACATTATTTGTATTATAATACGCTTTTAATAAATCAGTATTTGTCAAAACTCCTACTAAATTATTTTCTTTATCTAATACTAAATTCCTACCCATATTCATATCTAATATTTTATCTGTATCTTGATCTGGATAAATCCATTTGATGTCCTTATTCATTATATCTTTAATTTCACTATGCAAATCTATATTATTTGCTATAGCATAATATAAGTTTTCTTTTTGAAAAATTCCTATAAGTTCTCCTCTAGAATCTAATACAGGTAAAGAGTCTATCTTATTATCATACATTAATCTTGCAGCATATATTATTTGTTTATCTTGATTTATAGTTATAGGATTTCTAGTCATTACATCATTTACTTTCATAATTTCCTCCATATTAGAAAAGGCCATCTATAAGACGGCCTTTATTTTTTCTCTTTTAAAAGATAAGATAATGTAAATAAACTTTCATTTAAATGTACATCTTCAACTGTTATATTTTCTGGTACTTTTAGATCTGCTGGAGCAAAGTTCCAAATACCTGTAACTCCACTTTCTACTAAAGTATCAGCTATTTCTTGACTACCTTCTTTAGGTGTACATATAATGCCTATTTCAATATCATTCTCTTTTATAAACTCACCCATATCTTCCATAGCCTTAACTTCTACATCTCTTAACTTTTTTCCTGTTACTTTAGGATTTTTATCAAATATACCTAAAATTTCAAATCCTGAATCTGAAAATCCTCTGTAATTTGCAATTGCTTGACCTAAATTACCTGCTCCTATTAGTACAGCACGATATGTTTTATCTAATCCTAAAATTTTCCCTAATTCTCTTTGTAGATCTTCTACATTATAACCATAACCTTGTTGTCCAAATCCACCAAAATTATTTAAATCTTGTCTTATCTGAGAAGCAGTAAAATCTGTAAGTTTACTTAGCTCCTTTGATGAAATCCTTTTAATATCATTTTCTAAAAGTTCAGATAGATATCTATAATATTTCGGCAATCTTCTTATTACAGCCATAGAAACATTTTTATTTTTCATTCCTAATCCCTCTCATTCATTCAAATTTATAAATATGTTAATTATATAACATAACATTAGCATGCGTCAAATTTTGCACTAAGATTATTATACTAGATTTTTATATAATTATCAAAGTTTATATACCATTCTTAATACTATACCCAATTATATCTATTTTTAAAAACTGTACTTCAAAAAAAATATCATATATAATAGGATAAGAAATAAGGAGTGAAAAAAATGATAATCTTATCATGTAATAATATAAATAAGTCTTATATTGGAGAACCAATTTTAGAGGATATATCTTTTGCAATAAATGAAAAAGAAAAAGTTGGATTAGTAGGCTTAAACGGTGCTGGAAAATCTACACTTTTTAAAATATTAATAGATGAAATTTCTATGGACAGTGGAGAAATATATATTGCAAATGAAACTAAATTAGGTTATTTAAAACAAAACACATTATTTGAAAGTGAAAAAACAGTATATGATGAAGCTTTAGAAGAATTTAAAGATATTATTGATTTAGAAAAAAGTATAAGAAAATTAGAAATAGAAATAAGTGAAAAAAGTAAATCTGATAACTTAGAACAAATGGACAAACTTATGAATAAATATTCTAGATTATCAGAAGAATTTAATGAAAAAAATGGATATGCATATAGTAGTGAAATTAAAGGTGTATTAAAGGGACTTGGTTTTTCAGAAGAAGAATTCTATAAGCCTATAAATAACTTAAGTGGTGGTCAAAAATCAAGAGTTCTACTTGCAAAACTATTACTTAAAAAACCAAATTTATTATTATTAGATGAACCTACTAATCACCTAGATATTGATGCAATAAATTGGTTAGAAAAATATATAAAAGAATATAATGGAGCTGCAATTATAATATCTCATGACAGATATTTTTTAGATTCTACTGTTACTAAAATATTTGAATTAGAAAATAGAAAACTTCAAATATATAATGGAAACTATAGTACATTCATGAAAAAGAGAAAAAAAATAATAGAACTAAAAAATAAAGATTATGAAAATCAACAAAAAGAAATAAAAGATGAAAAAGAAAAAATAAGAAAGCTTGCATTAGGTGGTAAAAGAGCCATTAGACAATCTAAAAGTAGACAAAAAATGATTGATAAAATAAATGTTTTAGATAAACCTAAATCTATAGATGGTCGTTCCAAAATAAAATTTGAACCTAAGATAAAAAGTGGTGATGATGTTTTAAAAGTAGAAGACATATCAAAATCCTTTGGAGAAAATGAGTTATTTAAAAATGTTTCCTTTAATATATATAGAGAAGAAAAAGTAGGGCTAATAGGACCAAATGGAGTAGGTAAAACAACACTTTTCAACATAATATTAAAAAACATAGAAGCAGATAGTGGAAAAATAAATATTGGCCACAAAGTGAATGCAGCATATTATGATCAAGAACAAACAAACTTAAATACTAATAAAACAATAGTAGATGAAATTTGGGATGAAAACCCATCATTTGATCATTATACTATTAGAAGTATTTTAGCCAGATTTTTATTTACTGGTGATGATATATTCAAAGAAATATCTACACTTAGTGGTGGAGAAAAAAGTAGATTGTCTCTTATGAAACTAATGCTTTCTAAAGCTAATTTTCTGCTCATGGACGAGCCAACAAATCATTTAGATATTGATTCAAAGGAATCATTAGAAGATGCTTTAATAGATTATACAGGTACTTTATTTGTCATATCTCATGATAGATATTTTCTAAATAAAGTAACAGACAAAATACTTGAATTAACTAACGAAGGTTTAGAAGAATACCTAGGAAATTATGATTACTATATTGAAAAAAAGAATGCAATAATAGATGTTGAAGAAAATAAACCTACTAAAACAAAAACTCAATTAAAAAATGAACAAAAAAAACAAAAAGAAAAAATACGTAATGAAAAAAAGAAAAAAAAGAAAATTAAAGAAATAGAAAAACAAATTTCTGATTATGAAAAACAATTAAATCAATTAGAATATGATATGTGTTTACCTGAAATATATTCAGACCCTGGAAAAAGTACTGAAAACATAAAACAAAGTAAAATAATAAATGAAAAATTAGAATATTTATATAATGAATGGGAAATGCTACTTTCAGATTAATAGAAAGTAGCATTTTGTCTTATTTTATCATTAAAAAAAGATTATTGTTTACCAAACATGCGTGCTAATTATATCTGTTTAAATATAATTGGGCATAAATTAAAGATTATATACAAATAATCCACATTTTATACACATAATCCCCAAACTTATTAACATTTTCTTTTAGAACATACCTATTTCAGAGTTCTTTTCCACATTATCCACAGAATTTGTAGATAAAACTGTAAACATTGTGGAAAAGTCATGTTATTATATCTTTCGCCAAAATTCAATTTTCAAGTTAACATAATACATTAATTATACTTTCTATCAAATTCTTTCTGAGTCATTACTAACAATAATATTCCTTGAATAATCCCTATTATTTCTGGTATTCCAGTCCATGCAAATAATAACATAAATATTCCTTGTCCAGTTTGTCCAAGATAAAATTTATGAATACCAAAGCCACCTAGAAATATAGCAAGCAATCCTGCAATAAACTTATTTTTCATATAACCATCCTTTATATGTTTTATTACAATAATTATACCCTAATCTCCTAGTTTTAAATTTGGAACTGCATTTAAACTAAGGTCAGAATACTTATTATTTATATAATTATAATATCCAGCTGATGCAATCATAGCTGCATTATCAGTACATAATACTCTTGATGGATATTTAACCTCTATATTATATTCCAAAGCTTTCTTCTGCATTAATTCACGAAGTCCACTATTTGATGCTACTCCTCCAGCTATAGCTATTATTTTAGAATTTTTCATTTTAGCTAATTTAACTGTTTTATCAACTAATACCTCTATTACAGCATTTTGAAAGCTTGCACATACATCTTCTACAACTATATTTTCACCTTTTTGCTTCATGCTATTAAGGTAATTTAATACTGCTGACTTAAGACCACTGAAACTAAAATCAAAGCTATCTTCCTCTAAATAACTTCTTGGAAAATCTATTGCATCTTTATTTCCCTTTTTTGCTAGATCATCAATGATTGGACCACCTGGATAACCTAAATTCATAGCTCTTGCTATTTTATCAAATGCTTCACCTGCAGCATCATCTCGAGTTCGACCTAATATTTCATATTTTCCATAATCTTTTATATAAACTAAATGTGAATGTCCACCTGATACTATAAGACATACAAAAGGCGGCTTAAGATCTGGATATTCTATATAATTTGCACTAATATGCCCTTCTATATGATTAACTCCAATTAATGGCTTATCTAGTGCAAAACTAAGTGCTTTAGCATATGATAAACCAACTAAAAGAGCACCTACAAGACCAGGTCCATATGTTACTGCTATATTATCTATATCATTTAATGATAACTTTGCTTCATTTAAAGCATCATCCAATATATAATCTATTGTTTCAATATGTTTTCTAGAAGCTACTTCTGGAACTACTCCTCCAAATTTTTTATGAAGATCTATTTGTGAAGATATTCTATTAGTTAAAACTTCTCGTCCATTTCTAACTATTGCTATTGAAGTTTCATCACAAGAAGTTTCTACTCCCAATGTAATTACATTTTTCAAAATTATCCCTCCAAAACTATTTAATTTAATTATATACCATGTTGAATATTATAAACAAGTTCTACAAAAACTAATTTTAATCACTTTAAAAGGAGTGTGATTTTATGCCAAAAAATAGACATATAGGATATGATGGTGTAGATAAGAATAATAGTTTTTTCAAAGAATTATATAAAGCAACTGCCTTTGGTGATTTATCTCTTTATAATAATATGAATGAATTTACAAATCCTAAAAGAGATAAAATTCATTTTGATAAAAGAAAAAACGAATTTAGATAAGTAATAAAAAATATTAGGACACCTAATTAGGTGTCCTAATCTAACTTTACATCCATACTTGATAAAATTTGATCTATAAGATTTAGATTACATTTATGATTTGCATTAAAATGTTTGCAATTTTCACAACTAATAGTCTCTTCCCCCATAGATTTTACTTCTGACCTTAGGTTTTGATTTTCTTCAAAATTATATTTACTACATCTTTCAGCTATATTTTTTAATTGATCTTTATTTGCCATATTTATATCACTCAATTTATCATCTCCCAAATAGTTATATCTTTAGTATAACTATTTTAGAAAATTATATTCCAAGATTTAAACCACCACTTGTTAAAACATACACTCCTGCATAAAATATAACCCAAAAAATCCAAGGGATAAGTACTGGTAATATTGCCTTTTTATATGAAATTTCAAATATATATTTTGTACCAATAAATGATAATACAAGATACCATATTATAAAAACATCTATACTTAAAGCTATTCCAAAAAATAGAGATCCTTCTAATGATGCAGGTAATATTTGGGCTAAATTAAATTTAAAAACATCAAAATTTGTGAAATATACTATTGTTCTGGCAATTAATGTTCCAAGAACTATAGGTATATATGAATAACTAGTTACAAGCATACCTTCTTTTGTATCTCCATCTCCTCCTACAAGTACAGAAAGTCCTGTTATCATAAATGCCTTGAAACCAATTACAACTAAAGGCATTACTCCAGCTAAAGCAATTGTCATATATTTATAAATTTCTAATTGAGAGTCATTTGGAATAGGTTGACCACTTTGTTTTGCACTATCTATCATGCTGCTTATAAAATCAGTAGAACTTATTTCAATAAATGCTGCTAAAAATGAAATTACTAATATAATTATTATAGGTAATTTTAAATTTGGATAAAATTTTATACTTTTAAACAATTCTATTGGATTTGTAAATACATCTTTTATCTTTTCTTTCATTGTAAGTTCCCGTGCATCACTATAATCTATAAATTCATTAAAATTATCACTCATAAAAAACACTCCTTTTAAAATAAAACTTCTTTCCACATAATAATTGCATCTTCATTTGTATCAGAATAATATCCAGGTCTAATTCCCACTTCTATAAAATCATTGTTTTTATATAATTTTATAGCAGGATAATTAGATTTTCTAACTTCAAGTGTCATCCTTTTTATCATCATTTCTTTAGAAATCTCTACAAGGCCATTTAATAATTTATTGCCTATACCCTCTCCCCTATATTCAGGATGAACTGCAATGTTTGTAATATGAGCTTCATCAAGTATAAGCCACATTCCTCCATAACCAACTATTTTATCATCACCTTTAGCGACTATATATCTTGCAAGTTTATTTTCTTTTATCTCTTTTATAAAGGATTCTTTTGACCATGGAGTTGAAAATGACATATTTTCTAATTCTAATATATTATCAATATCTCTATATTCCATATTTCTAATTACTATATTATTCATCTTTTTTCTTCATCTTCTCATCATATTGTCTTTCTGCTTGAGATTTTCTTAAATATTCAGGAACTAATAATTTATAATCTATATCTTCACCATTTTTAACTTTTCTAAATGCAAGTTCTGCTACTGATGATGCCCTTGGCATTCTTGTAGAATTAGTTGAAAATATTATTCTATCACCTAATTTACTTTTCAATATGCTACCATATTTAGATTCTACATCTCCATTTATAATGATATTTTCATCTCTTTTTTCAAGTATTTCTATTATATTTTCTAATTCTAAAACATCTTGTTCCATACAAATATTAAATTTACCATCTACCCATTTATATATTCCAGTATATACTCTATCACGTCTAGCATCCATCATGGGAACTATAATTCCATCTGCAAATGGTATATTAAATGCTAAAGCATCAATTGTTGGTATGCCTACTGTCTTTTTATCATGAGCATGTGTCATTGCCTTAATACTTGCTAATCCTATTCTAAGTCCAGTAAAAGATCCTGGACCTATTCCTGCTGCATATATATCAATATCTTCTGGTTTTAGACCTAAATTATCCATTAGTGTCTTTATACTAGGCATTAATTTCACCGAATGAGTCATATTGTCATTTATTATATATTCACCTAGTAAAGTTTCATCATCCATTACTGCACATGTTGCTACCCTAGAGGAACTTTCTATTGCTAGTATTTTCATGTTTTTTCAACTCCTCAATTAATTCTTTATATCTTTCACCTATCAAGTTTATATTAAACTTTCTTTTATTGTCTTCTTCTAATCTTTCTATATTTATTTCTACTCTATCTTCTGGAAGTATCTCCTTTATAATAGATGACCATTCAATTATATTTACACTTTCTGAATCCATATATTCATCATAACCTATATCATACATCTCATCTACATCTGATATTCTATAAACATCAAAATGATTTACATGTACTTTCCCCTCATATTCATTTACTATGGTAAATGTAGGACTTGTTACATATTCATCTACTCCTAAACCCTTTACAATGGATTTAGTAAGTGTAGTTTTTCCTGCACCTAAATCACCATCTAAACAAATAACATCTCCTGAGTTTAATAAACTACCTATTAATTTTCCTAATTTTTCTGTTTGCTCTGTACTTTCTGTAATTATTCTTATCATATTTAATCTTTTCCTTTCCTAATCCTACTATGTATTATATAATTATTGCCCATTATATACAAGAAAAAACCAAAGCAAATAGCTTTGGTTATTTATGAAGTAACGGTGATATTCTCTTATATAATGGTATAGTTATAGCGGAAATTAGTATACCTTTTACAATATTAAAAGGTGTTATTGCAAATATAACAAGTGTCTCTACATCTTTTACAAATCCATTAAGGGCAGATCCCATTTCTACAAAACTACTTATTGGTAATCCATATAGTTTTGAATAAAAAGGTAATAAGAAAAAGTAGTTTGCAATAGCTGCTACAATAGTCATAACAATAGTTCCTGCTAATAACCCAACTATAGCAGATTTAAAGCTTTTTCCCTTTTCGTAAATTATTCCTGCAGTAAATACAAATAAACTACCTACTATAAAATTAGCAAGTTCTCCTACAGCTGCTGTAGTGGTACCTTCAAGTGCAAGATTTAAAACATTTTTAAGTAGTTCAATAACAACTCCTGTCATTGGTCCTAAAGCAAATGCACCTATCAAAGCTGGTATATCACTAAAATCAATCTTTAAAAATGGTGGAGCAAACCATAATGGTACCTCTATAAACATAATTAAAAATGCTAATACTGATAATACTGCTGTTTTTGTAAGATATCTTGTATTTACTTTCTTTTTAGTTGCCAACATTTAACTTACCTCCTGTATTAGTTTCTTCAGGTAGATAATATAAGCCCTTGGAAAACTCCAAGGGCTTTAAATTCTACATAATTAAGTATGTATCATACTTAATCCTCTTCCATCCAGACTTTACTGTCGGTCTTGGAGTTTCACCAAGTCAACCATATTTTCATATGGGTCGCGGACTTTACCGCCGGTCGGGAATTTCACCCTGCCCTGAAGATTAACTATTTATTTTTTATTTTTATTAATTTAATTATAATATATAGTTATTAGTTTGTCAATAAATATTCTTACAGTTAGTTTCCTTTATAAATAATATTGATACCATGGATATTATTATAAATATTAAACATACATATAAGCTTAAAGTATAATCATAATTACTTGATTCTAGAACATACCCTATAAGTGGTTGAATAATTGCTGCAAACAAAAACCCTCCCATATTAGCTATGGATGTAGATACGCCTGAATATTTCTCTGGATTAACTTCTTTTACTATTGCCCATGAAAGTATAAATCCAGAAGAAAATAACCCCATAAGAAAAAACAGTATATATAAATAATTTATATCAATATCTACAAATATAAATACTAGCCATATGCATAAATAAATTATAGTTGAAATTATAAACGGTAGTTTTCTTTTCTTTAATTTATCTGAAATATTACCAATAACTAAACTTCCTACCATAAGTCCAATTGTTATCATCATAGTAAATATGGAAGCTTCACTTTTAGAAATATTATATGTATAAATCATATAAGGAACTCCCCATGTCCCCATAAAAGCTATAACTGTACCAAAAATTCCTCCCATAGCAAAAAAACTTGGCCATGTATATGGATTCTTAAATACTGTCTTAATACCACTTCTAATATTTAAATCATCTTTTTCATTAATAATTACAATGGGCTTAAGCCCTACATCTGTAGGAGTATTTCTTACTATGATATATGCAAGTATTGCTATAGCAATGCTTATAAATCCAATTACAGAAAAAGAATTTCTCCATCCAATTGCTGCTACTAACAGCACTAAAGGATATTGAGCAAGCAAAGCTCCACCGTTTCCAATAAAAGATGTAAAACCTGACATCTTTCCAAATTCTGAAGGTTTAAACCACTGTGATAGTACTTTAAGTATTGAAATAAAAACTACAGAAACTCCAAAACCTACTATAAGTCTACCAATGTAAGCCATAGTAATATTTTGAGAAAATCCAAATATAATAGATCCTATACCTGCAAATATAGTTCCTAATGTAACCGTTTTCCTAGCCCCTAAAGTATCAGCTAATATTCCACTTGGTATTTGCATTAACATATATGGATAAAAATACATGGAACCAAAATTTCCAAACTCTACATCTGTTATACTAAACGAATTTATAAGTTCTTCCCTTACAACACCTGCTGCTACTCTATGAAAAAATACTATTACATAAGAAAGAGCAAGTACTCCCCATATAATCCATCTCCTACTATATTCCTTCTCATTTATACTCTCCAAATAAATTCCTCCTTTAAAATATACATCTAATTTTAAGTATATCATACATAATAATACAATTATTAAAAAAATCTTGGAGTATTCTCCAAGATTAATAAGTTTATTTTCTAAAAATTTTTCCCTTAATAATAGCTAATATAAAATATGTTGATGCTGATAAAAGTATTATTGTAGCGCCTGAAGCTATATCAAATGTATATGATATAAATAATCCTGTAATTGTAAATATAATCCCTATTATACTAGAAATTATCATCATATTTTTCAAATCATAAGTAAATAATTTAGCAATGGCAGGTGGTATAGTAAGAAGAGCTATAACAAGTATTATTCCTACTACTTTAAGTAATACTACAATAGTTAAAGCTATCATTACAAATAAAAAGTTCTCCAACAATCTAGTTTTTATTCCCAATACTCTTGAAAACTCTTCATCAAATAAATAAGATTTCCAATAGTTAAATAATAATATAATAGAAGTAACTACTACAATATTTGCTACAATCATTATATTCATAGAAAAATCTGAAACTGTAAGAATATCTCCAAAAAGATAAGATGTCATATCTGGTGGATATCCTTCCATTAAGGATATAAAGAATATACCTAAGGACATTCCTACTGACCAAAATATGCCTATTATAGCATCTGAATTAGTTTTTGCACGTCTATTTATTGTAGATATGGAAAGTGCAGCAATAATTGAAAATAAAAATGCACCTATTATAGGTTCAAATCCCAATAGATACCCAAGACCTATACCTCCAAAAGAAGTGTGGGCTATACCTCCACTCATCATTACAAGTTTCTTTTCTACAATTATAGTACCTATTATTCCACAAACAATACTTGCAAGTATTGCTGCAATAAAAGCATTTGTAAAAAAATCATATTTAAATGCTTCTAATATCATATTTCTTCACCTTCCTCATCATGAACATGAAGCACTCTATGAGGAGTATTTCCATGTGCTATTAATTCTACTGGACAACCATAAACATTTTCTAATGTCCTTTTGCTCAATTTTGTATCCTCACCATGATAATGCATCTTCTTATTTAGACAAGCTACCGTATCTATATAAGAATTAATGACCCCTACATCATGACTTACTACTATTATAGTTTTATCTTCATTTAACTTTTTAAGTAAATTGTATATTTCTGTTTTAGAATTAGCATCTAAACTTGCTGTAGGTTCATCTAATATCATAATTTCAGGTTCCATTATAAGTGCACGAGCAATAAGTACCTTTTGAAGTTGTCCACCTGATAATTGTGATATTTGTCTATTTCTAAATTTATATATGCCAAGGCTATGCATTATTTCCTCAGCCTTTTTAATATCTGTATTTTTAAATCTATGAAGAAATTTAATTTTCCCTTCAAGTTTACCTAAAAGTATAACATCTAATACTTTTATAGGAAATGATCTATCAAAGTTACTAAACTGAGGCACATAACCAATAGGTCGATTATCATTTATTTTTACTTGACCAGTATTTGGTTTTATAAGACCTAAAAGAGATTTTAAAAGAGTAGTTTTCCCTCCACCATTTGGTCCTATTATTCCTAAAAATTCTCCTTTTTTTATGTTTATATTTATATCATCTAAAGCAATTACATTATCATATTTTACAGTAAGATTATTTACTTCTATGATATTCATAAGTTCACCTTCCTTGTTGATTGAAGCCTATCTATTCTATTTTATCACCCTTGTCAATATTTGAGTTTTAATTCCACTCTTTACTAATAGATTCCATTAAACCAATTGTACTAACAGTCATATCACGATTCATTATTGGACTTTCAATTAAATTATTTTTTAAACATTCTTCAATATGTTCTATTTCATATTTTAATTCATATTGGCATGGAAAATTTAACTCTTTTTTATTACCATCATGAAATACTATTACTGCATTTCTAGCTTTCCAATAATTAGGTATCTCTATATATCCTAGTTCACCATATATTAATGCTTTGTTGGTAGTAAGAACATGATAAGATGTTGTACTATTAATCATAATATCATTATTTAATTTCAAGCTTATAGCATATTGAGAATCAGCACCTTTAGGCCCAATTAAACTCATTGCATTTACTTGTAATATTTCTTGTTCAAAAATATATTTACTTAATTCCAAAAAGTAACTTGCATTAGCAAATAATGCTCCTCCTCCAGCTTCTTTTGAATTAACCCAGTTATCAGGTTCAGGTAGATAAGAACTTGTGAAATTTACTAATTTTACTTCTCCAATAACTCCATCTTCAATTATTTTTTTTACTCTATTTGTTATTGGTAAAAATACTGATTTCTGTGCTTCCATTATAAATAGTCCCTTTTCCTTTGCAAAGTCAAATAAATGTTCTGCTTCTTCTTTTTTTAAAGTAAAAGGCTTTTCACATATTACATTTTTATTGTGCTTTAATGCTTCTAAAGCATCATTATAATGATTACCATTTATAGTAGCAATATATACTACATTTACCTCTTTATCTTCATATAATTCTTTATAGCTACCATAATACTTAGGTATTTTAAATTCTTTTGCTTTTTCCTTTGCCCTATTAATATTTCTGGAAGCTATAGCTATTATTTCTCCTTTACCTACTTGTTTTACAGCATTTATAAATCTTGGTACTATTGAAGCTGTACTTATAATTCCATATTTAATATTATCCATTTGAAATTCCCCTTTCACAATTACCTTTTATATACTATATTACCCCATTTATATTGAAAAATTAAAAAAACTGGTTCATTTATGAACCAGCTCTTCTTTATTTTTATTTTCTTATAACTTTTCCAAGTCTGGATTCTTTTATATTATTATCTTCAACTGCTATTTCACCATTTATTATAACATATTCAATACCTTCTGGAGGTACCGTAGGGTTTAAATAATCTGCATTATCTTGAATGTTTTCAGGATTAAATATAACCAAATCTGCATCATAATTTAATTTTATTTCACCTTTATGTTTAAGTCCTAATCTTTTTGCTGGTTTTAATGACATCTTTTTTAAAGCATCTATCATAGTTAACTCTTTTTCTTCCCTTACGTATTTGGACAATATTCTTGGAAATGTGCCAGCTCCCCTTGGATGTCCTTGAGATTTATTATATAACCCATCACTTGCAATACTCATAAAAGGTGATTTAATTGCTTCTATTACTTCTTTTTCATTCATTACAAAAGCTACTACTAACATATTAGGATATTCTTTTCGAACTTTATGAAATAATTCTTGATCACACTTGACACCTTTATATGGTTCTTCAGTAAGTAAAATACTATCATATGATTTATTCCAAAGTTCAAAACATCCTTCATCAAATACGGCTGAACCAATATAAGTACTAAACGCCTCATATGGATAACAATCTGCTTCAATATCAATACCATCATCTATAGCATTTTGTATTACTTCTAAAGTTTCATCCATCATACCGTAAGCTGCACAACTACCTAAATGAGATATTTGCATTGGTATTCCAGTTTTCTTGGAGATATCTATAAGTTCATTAACAGATTCTATAGCATATTTAACATCTTTTCTATAATGAGCTGAAAGTAATACTTCTTTTCCTTTTAAAGGTTCACATAGTTTAACAATTTCATCTAATGTTATTCCCGGTGAATATTCAATTCCAAAAGATAATCCTATTGCACCATAATCTATAGCCTCATTCAATAAAACTTTCATTTCCTCTATTTCTTTATCAGTTGCTTTTCTATACCTATCTTCTATTCCTACTTGTTCTCTTAAATAATTATGTCCTATAAATAAAAGATAGTTTATAGGAGAACCATTTTTATCTACAAAATCATAAAACTCTTTAATTGATTGCTTATTTATTCCACAATTTCCTCCAACACCAGTAGTAACACCCATAAGTAACATTTTATTAGCTATGTCGTAATCATCATTATCAACAGTGTTTCCTATTGTTTCTTCATGCATATGAATATCTATAAATCCGGGAGATACTACCATATTACTTGCATCTATTTCTTTTTTAGCTTGACCAATGTTTTCCTCTATTTTAATTATTTTACCATTAGTTATTCCAATATCTAATACTTTTTTAGAATTGTCATTAAAATCATATATTGTTCCATCTTTTATTTTGATATCAAACATATTTTCATCCCCTATTTATAAATTTATTAAAAAGGACCGTAACCAATAATATTAGCTATTACAACTAGTATTCCTGCAACTAAATACTCTAATAATATTAGTGGCAATATCCATTTTGCCCATTTGTCCCAAGGTACTTTTGCTAAAGCAAGACCTGCCATAAAATAGCCTGAAGTTGGTGTGAAAATATTAGAAATACCATCTCCAAATTGATAAGCAAGTACAGCAGTTTGTCTTGTTACTCCTACTAAATCTGAAAGAGGAGCTAAAATTGGTATAGAAACTGCTGCCTGACCACTACCTGATGGTACTATAAAGTTAAGGAAACATTGGAAAATATACATTCCTAATGCTGCAAGATATGATGGTAGTCCTGATACTAAACTAGCTGTAGAATGTAGTATTGTATCAAGTATTTGTCCTTCTGTAAGTACGACAAGTATAGCTCTTGCAAATCCAACAACTAGAGCTCCTCCTGCTAGATTAGACATACCTTCTATTAGACTTTCTGCAAAGCCATTAAATCCAAGTCCTCCTATAATAGCAACTACTATAGCCATCCCTAAGAAAAGTGCAGAAATTTCTTCTATATACCAACCATAATTTACAACACCAAATACTAATAATCCTATTGTTGCTGCTACTACTAATAAAACTATTTTATGCCTTCCTGTAAAATCCATTAAATTATCTAAATCTAGAGTATCTTCTCTTTTTTGATCTGCTTCATACATTAATGATTTTTTAGGATTTTTCTTAACCCTTCCTGCATACCAAAAAATAAATGAAGTAGCTAATAGATACATCACAATATAGGCCAATATTCTATATCCCATACCAGAAAATAAAGGAATTCCAGCTATACCTTGTGCTACTCCTATAGTAAAAGGATTCATAAATGCTCCTGCAAATCCAGCCCCAGCTCCTGCAAGCACCATTCCTACTCCTGTAAGAGAGTCAAATCCAAGTGCTATTGAAAGTGTTACCATTATAGGTATAAAGGGAAGTGTTTCTTCTGCCATACCAAAAACAGCACCACCTAGTGAAAATACAAACATAATTATAGGTATTATTAGTTTTTCTTTACCTGCCATCATTATAGTTACTTTACCTAATCCTGCTTCTGTAGCTCCTGTTGCTTCTACAACTGCAAATGATCCACCAACTATGAAAATAAAAAATATTATTAATGCCGTTTCAACCATACCTTTTGGTACAGATTTTAACAATCCAAATGGAGTTACTGGTGTTCTTTCAACATTTTCAAATGATTCAGGATCTAATACTTCTCTTCCCTCTTGGTTTTCCACCATATTATATTCACCAGCTGGTACAATATATGTTAGAACACCACAAATTAAAATTATTGTTAATAGTATTACATATACATGTGGTACCTTAAACTTTTTCTTTTTATTATCTAATTTAACATCACTCATTTATATACCCCCTATTTTTTTAACTACAATATTCCAAGGCTATCAATATATATATAACTGTAGCAGGATAAATTTGCTTTTTGTCTATAAATTCCTTGGATGAATGAGCTGATTCCAAATCTCCTGGTGCAAATACAATCGTCTCTATATTTCCATATGATGAAAGTAATCCTCCATCAGTCCATGCTGGGAAATAAGTTAATTTTGTATCTTTATCCATTATTTTATCTGTTATACCTTTAGATATCTTCACTATCTGACTATTTGTATCTGTTTCCATAGCTTCATGAACATAACCATCTCTCATAACACTTTCTTTCATTATTTTCATTTCACATTTAAATTTATCATCTTTTTTAGACATATCATCTAAAATATCTTGATATTCTTTTAACATATCTTGGTAGTTTTCTTTTGGTACCCATCTTCTATCTATTTTGAGTTTGCAATTTCCTGCTACTGTACTTGGCTGAGTTCCACCATTTATAGTTCCATAATTCATAGAAGATGTACCTATTATAGGATGAGCGTTTGAATATATTTTTGGCATAACTTCATCTTCTATCCTCTGTATAAAATTTGTTGCTTTTACTATTGCATTTATACCTTCTTCTTGTTTTCCACCATGAACAGTTTTTCCTACAAAATCAAACTCAATCCATTCTAGTCCTCTATGAGCCACACATATTTCTAGACTTGTAGGCTCTCCAACTATGGCAGCATCTATATCTAAATTTCTTTTAAGTAAATCTATAGTTCCTTCACTACCTTCTTCTTCATCAATTACTCCTGCAAATATTAAATCACCTTTTAATTCAACTTTTGACCTTTTAATTGCTATCATAGAAGCTATCATACATGCTAAAGGTCCTTTCATATCTACAGTACCTCTTCCATATAGTTTATTTTCTTTTTCTATTAACTGACATGCATTTTCCATGTCATATGGAGGTACAGTATCAGTATGTCCTGTTAATAATAAATTCTTTCCAATACCATTTCCCTTGATTTTTGCAATAACATTACATCTTCCATCTACTACTTCTTGAACTTCTGCTTTAATATTTTCAGATTCAAAAATATGTTTAATTCTTTCTGCAACTTTTGTTTCTTGTGATTGAATTCCTGGATAACTTGGTATTTCTACTAATTCTTTGATAATCTTAATAACTTCTTTTTCTGAAATTAATTCCTTAATTTCATCGACATTTTTATTATCCATTAAACTCCCCTTTCTTGTAGTTCATTATATGAACTATCAATTTGTTATATGAACTATTTGTAATAATTATAACATAATTTTCTGAATATTACTATAAAAAAATATATTCCATAAATTTATGGAATATATTTTTCTAATTTTGGTCTATATTTAAATAATATTTCTTTTAATTTTTCTATTTTTTTCATATAGTCATCTGTTTTTAAAAAAGATACAGCTAAACAGGATACAACTTCTCCTTTAGAGTTAAATATAGGAATGCCTACTCCTATTGCATATTTAAAGCTTTCTTCTATGCTAGTTACATAACCATCTTTTTTTATTTTTTCATACTCTTGTAAAATTTCTTGAGTAGTTGTAAGTGTATTTTTAGCTACTTTCTCATATGTTTCTTTCTCCAATATTTTTATTACCTTTTCTCTATCATAATAAGCCATAAGACATTTTCCATAACAACCTCGATTTATAGGATAAAAGATTCCTGGTCTATAGTTCATTTTCATAGGTTGATATAATTCAATTTCATAAAGTGATATTATTTTTTCTCTATCTCTTATAGCTAAACCTACAGATTCTTTTGTTTCAGCAGATATTTCATTTAATATCTCTTCTACTTTATTTTCAAAGTTAAAATTATTTAAATATACACTACCTAATCTATATACTTGAGGACCTAGTCTATACATCTTAGTTAAATTATCTTTTATGACTAAATCATTCTCTAAAAAAATATTTAAAATTCTGTGTATAGTTGTTTTATTTATTTTTAATATATCTGCTAATTCTTGTGCTTTATACTCATATGGTGTATCGCTTAATTTATTAAGTATTAATATAGATTTTTCAATGCTTGATAAATTTTTATTACTCATTATCATCCCTCATTGCTAACTCTACTATAGTATTTAACATCAGTTCAATACCCTTTTCAAAATCTTTAGGCTTAGTAAATTCATCTGGATGGTGGCTTAACCCATTTTCACTAGGTACAAATATTAAAGATGTAGGAGTTATATGAGCCATATTCATTGCATCATGCCCTGCACCACTATTCATTTTTAAGTATTTATATCCCAATTTTTCTGATATATTTTCCATTAGCTTTATATTTTCTTCTGATAAGTCTACTGGAGGCGTATAAAGTGTCTTTATAACTTCAATATCTATATCTAATTCTTTTTTTATTTTTTCAATTTCACTTTTAAAGTCATTATATACATTATTAATGCTTTCTTCTTTAGTAGATCTAATGTCTACTGAAATTTCTACAAAACCAGGTATAACATTAGAAGCATTTGGGGATAACTTTAGTTCACCAACAGTTGCTACTGTGCTTTCACCTATATTTTTTGCTATTTTTTCTATAGAAATTATAAATTTTGATGCTGCAACTAATGCATCTTTTCTATTGTTCATAGGAGTAGTGCCTGCATGTCCTGCTTTTCCTTTGAATTTTATATCATATCTATCTAATCCTACTATTGTTTCTACAAGTCCTATATCTTTGTTATTATTTTGTAAAACAGATCCTTGTTCAATATGAAGTTCTATAAAAGATTTTATGGAATTCTCATCCCTTTTTGCATCTTCTAAATTAGGGGTTAAGCCAAATTCTATCATTGCTTGTCTTAAACTAACTCCTCTTTTGTCTTTAGCCCTATCTAATTCTTCCTCTTTCATTAGTCCTGCCATAGCTCTAGAGTTTGATACTCCAGTACCAAAACGTACTCCTTCTTCATCATTCATTGCAACCATTTCTATTGGATAGAAATTTTCTATATTATTTTCATCCAATACTCTCATGATTTCAATAGCTGCTACTACTCCTAATACTCCATCTAATTTTCCACCATTTATTACACTATCATAATGAGAACCCAACATAATAACTTGTGCATTAGAATTTTTTCCTTCTCTTCTACCAAATAGATTAGAATAACCATCTTCATATATCTCTAAGCCTATTTTTTTCATTTCTTTTTTTATATATTCTCTAGCTTCTTTATCTTCTTTTGTAAAAGAGAGTCTTGTTAATCCATCTCCTGGTGTTGCATTAAATCTAGCTAATTGTTCAATATCATTAACTACTCTACCTAAATTTATTCTCATATTATCATCTCCAATACCATTATATCATTTAATTATTTGTTAGTATTGTTAAATTCTTCTTTTATCTTTTCTAATATCTCTTTATTTTCAATTATTTCTTTTCCAGTTGTAGCTAAAGCTTTTATTGTTTTCTTCATATTTTCATGTGCATAATCTGTAAGTGTAGCATCTCTAAATTCTCTTGTATGACCTGGAACTTCTCTTCCTGTAATATCAAATGTTGGATGAATTGCAGGGCATACTTGACTTACATTTCCTGCATCAATAGAACCAAAGCTTTCTCTAGGCTCATATATTTCTTCTACACCAGTATCTTTTAAGTTTTTTGTATATAGATTTGACAATACATTATTTGTAACCATATTATCATAAGATGCTTCATAATTTGATATCTCAATTTTTGTTCCTGCTGCAAGTGATGCTCCTTTAGCACAGTTTTTAACTTTTTCTACTAATTCAATTAAATATGTTTTAGTAGTAGCTCTTACATAAAATTGTGCTATAGCTAAATCAGGTACAATATTAGCAGCTTCTCCACCCTCTTTTATTATTCCATGAATTCTTGCAGATGGTAAAATATGTTCCCTAAGCGCATTTATATTATTAAAAGTATTTATTGCTGCATCTAATGCATTTACACCTTCATGAGGAGAAGCTGCAGCATGAGCTGTTCTTCCTGTATATTTAAATTGTATAGCTTCCATGGCTAGACTTTTTCCACTTTTTTCATATTTATCTCCTGGGTGAGCTATCATGGCTACATCTATATCCTCAAATGAACCTTTTTCTGCCATTATTACTTTAGCACCACTAGTTTCTTCTGCTGGTGTCCCAAATACTACTACTTTTCCACCAATGTCATCTATGATTTTACTTAATGTAATTCCAGCTCCAGTACTTGTAGTTCCAAGTATATTATGACCACATCCATGACCTATGCCTGGAAGTGCATCATATTCAGCTAAATAACTAATAGTAGCCCCTTCTTTACCACTATCATAAGTAGCCTTAAATGCTGTATCTATATCTAAATAGTTTTCTTCTACATCAAATCCATGTTTTTTTAATATATCTATATGAGCCTTACTAGATTTATATTCTTCATAGCCAAGTTCAGGATTATCATATATATATTTACTCAAATTTTTAAGTTCCTTTTCTAAATCTTTTACTACTTTATCAATATTATTCATTTATAAATTCTCCTTTCGATTTTAAAATTATCATATCACTTATTTTGCCCCATTTAATATTTTTTAAATTAAAAGAACCTTGAATTGAAATCAAAGTCCTTTCTATAATTATTCTTTATTTTAAATAATCTTTATATATAAATTGTGATGTCATAGCTCTTAATATTGCTACATAATTTAGTTCAAATTCTACTGTATCTCCTATATCATAATTATTATTTGTATGAGTTAAATCTAATATAATATGATCACTACTTCCTCCTAATATCTCTATGTTTTCATCTATAGGCTTCATCCAATCTAAATCAATATCTTGTCTTCCTATTGCACATATTGCTCTTATCATATCTCCTTTATCTTCAAATACAGGTACACTACCAAAGGCATCTACTGATGCAGTACCTATGGGTTTTGAAGGTTTCTTTTTAAGTTCTATTATTTCCGTTTTAAGTTTATATGCATCTATAAATGTATCATCTATTCTAGTATCATTTACTTCTACTGTACCTAGCATTAAAACTGTTCCAAATCTTAGTTGATTAACAAAATTAGGCAATCTTCCTTTTTGAATTAAATGTGTACTACTTGAATTTCCTCCTGATATAGTATTAACTTTTATATCAAACTTTTCCTCTATTTTTGTTTTTAGCCTATTTAATTTTTCTAAATTTTCTTCTGTAGGCATTATTCCACCAAAACAAGACAGATTAGTACCAAGTCCTTCAAACTCTACACCTTTTAGTTCTATTATTTGTTCCACTGTTTTTAATGCATCTTCTTCATCAAAAACTCCTTCTCTTAAATCACCAACATCTATCATAAGTATTATTTTATGTTTTTTTCCTATTTTAAGAGACTCTTCAGATAACTTTTTTATAGTTTTAATTTCTGAATTTAAGGATATATCTGAGAATTTTACTACATTAGCCGCATTAGATATCATAGGAAGACGAAGTAACATTTTTTCTGCTTTTATATCCTTTAATCCTTTTAATGCTTCTATTCTAGATTCACCTATTATTTTTATTCCACCATCTATTAATGCATTTGCAACTTCAACTGATCCACAAGTAACCTTATTCACTCCTACTATTTCCACTCCTATGGATTTACAAATATCAACCATTTTCTTTGTATTATGAGTGATTTTTCCTAAATCCACTTCAACTCTTGGATATCTTTTTGTCATTTTATATTCCCCCAATATTTTAATTTGTTTATATTATAAATTTATTTAAATACCCTTCATTGTAAGTGATACTCTACCTTTTTGTAAATCTACATCCATAACTTTTACTTTTACACTATCTCCTACTGAGACTATGTCCATTGGATTTTTTACGTATTTATCACTTAACTGAGATATATGAACTAAACCATCTTGTTTTACTCCAATATCTATAAATGCACCAAAATCTACTACATTTCTTACTGTTCCACTTAATACCATTTCAGGTTTTAAATCTTCCATCTTAAGTACATCTGATCTAAATACTGGCTTAGGCATATCTTCTCTTGGATCACGTCCTGGCTTTTCTATTTCTTTTACTATATCTTCTAATGTTGGAACTCCCACTTCTAGTTCTTCTGCCAATTCTTCTATTGATCCATTTTCTACTATTCTAGATTTTATATCTTTAAGTTTTCCACTTTTTATATCTTCCTTTGAATAACCTAATCTGTTTATTAATTTCATAGTTATATCATAACTTTCAGGATGAACTGAAGTATTATCAAGAGGATTATCTCCTTCTGATATTCTAAGGAATCCTGCACATTGTTCAAAAGTTTTTCCACCAAGTCTTTTAACTTTTTTAATTTCTTTTCTATTTTTAAATCTTCCTATCTCTTCTCTATATTTTACTATATTTTTAGATACTGCAGGTGATAAACCAGCAACATAGTTGAGAAGTGAAGGTGATGCTGTATTTAAATCTACTCCAACTGTATTAACACAATCTTCTACTACTGATTTAAGAGAATGTGAAAGTTTAGATTGATTTAAATCATGCTGATACTGACCTACTCCTATGCTTTTCGGATCAATTTTTACTAATTCTGCAAGAGGATCTTGAAGTCTTCTACCTATACTTATTGCTCCTCTTATGGAAACATCTATATCTGGATATTCTTCAGTTCCAAGTTTAGATGCAGAATATACTGAGGCTCCTGCTTCTGATACAATTGTATAATATACCTTTTTTTCTATTTCATTTAACATGCTGGATATAATAGCTTCAGTTTCTCTTGAAGCTGTACCATTCCCAATTGGAATAATATCTATATCATATTTTTCTATTATATCTTTCATTATTTTTTTAGATTCTTCTACTTTATTTTGTGGTTCGTTTGGATATATAGTAGTATAGTATAATAATTTTCCTGTTTCATCTAATACTGCAATTTTACATCCTGTTCTAAAACTAGGATCAATAGCCATAACTCTTACCCCAGACACTGGTGGTATCATAAGAAGTGGCTTTGTATTTTTTGCAAATACTTTTATTGCTTCTTCTTCTGCTCTTTCTGTAAGTATTGATCTTATTTCTCTTTCTATGGATGGAGAAATAAGCCTTTTATATGAATCTTCTATAGCTTCTATTATAGCGGATTTAAAAATGCTATTTTCATTTATTATAGTATTCCTTTTTAAATAGTCTAATATTATATCATCTGGAGTTATTAGATTTATCTTTAATATACCTTCTTTTTCTCCACGGTTTATTGCAAGTATTCTATGATTTGCTATCTTTTTAACTTCTTCATTATATTCATAATACATTTCATATACTGAGTTTTTATCTTCTTTAGATAATGTTGAAGAAATTACAGATTTATTATACAATACTCCTCTAATATATTTTCTAAAATCGGCATTATCAGATATAATTTCAGCTATTATATCCTTTGCACCATCTATTGCCTCTTGTATTGAATTTACTTCTTTTTCTTCATCAATATATTCTTTTGCTACTTCTTCAATGCTTCCAACTTCTATTTCTTGTTCGAGCATAATGTCAGCTAATGGTTCAAGTCCCTTTTCTTTTGCTTTTGTAGCTCTTGTTCTTCTTTTTTGTTTAAAAGGCCTATATAAATCTTCTACTCTTTGTAATTTTTCTGCAGATAATATTTCTTTTTCTAATTCATCTGTAAGTTTTTCTTGTTCATCTATTAAACGAATTACTTCTTCTTTTCTAGATTCAAGATTTCTAAGGTAAGTAAGTGACTCATCTAAATCACGTAAAAGTTCATCAGATAATCCCCCTGTTACTTCTTTTCTATATCTTGCTATAAAAGGTATTGTATTACCTTCATCAATTAAATTAATAGTGTCTTCTACTTGTTTTTTTCTTATATTAAATTCTTCTGCCAGTTTTAATACTATATCCATTTATTTTCCTCCTAAAATTACTGATCCCACAGCTTAAAATTCTAATTATCCATCTTGAATATGATGTATAAAGAATTGTATAACTCATGGATAAGACTACTATTCATCAGAAATGAATCTGATTGAGTCTTACTTCATGTTATTATTATATAGTTTTAGGAAGATTTACTCAAATTTATTTTTTCTTTAATTGCTTCTATTACCCCATTTTCATCATTAGATTTTGCTATGAAATTAGCATCCTTTTTGAACTCCTCTGGAGCATTTTCCATAGCATAACTATATTTTGCTTCCTTTAGCATTGGAGTATCATTAAAATAGTCACCAAAAGCCATTGTTTCCTCTTTTTTTATATTAAATTTTTCTTGTATCATCTTGAGTGCTATACCTTTGTCGGTATCTTTGTTATATACATCTAACCAAAACTCGCCTGATACCGAAACTTTAGCTTCATTACCAAAATGTGGTGAAAAATATTCATTATATAAACCTTCAATATTTTCTGGATGATATACAGCTATTTTTAATATTTCATCATCAATTGTTTCTAAATCATCTACTATTTCATACTCTTTATAATATTTCTCTATTTCATCTATTATTTCTTTTTTATCAGTATCTAAATAAGCTTTTCTCTTGCCAGAAAGCACCAGGTGTACATCTTTCATATTTTCTACTTTTTTTATAATTTCTTTTACTTGAAGGTAATTTAATTCTTTAGAATATAATTCTTCCTCTTTGTACATTACCATAGTACCATTATCTGCAATAAATGCCATATCATCAGCATAGTCATTAAAATTTTCTCTTAATTTATAATATTGTCTTCCACTTGCTGCCACGAATTTTATACCTTTTTCTCTTAATTTGTTAAAAACATCTGAAAATTCATCACTGATATTACCATCACTTTGTACCAGTGTTCCATCCATGTCTGTTGCAATAAGTTTTATCATTTTATCCACCTTCCTTTTATAGATAAATAGCTGAGGATTAATCCTCAGCTATTTATATTTTTCTTACTTTTATTTTTTTTCTTAATTCATTTACTTTTTCTATGTCGATACTACCTGTTCCTTTTTCCATTGCATTACTCATTCCACAAGCATTTGCATATTTTAATATATCTTGAATATCAAGACCTTTTGAAAATGAGTAGGCAAACCCAGCTACTGAACTATCACCTGAACCTACTGTATTCTTAATTTTTATTTTTGGTATATCCACTTTGAAATTTCCTTCTTCACCAAAAAAGTACATTCCATTACTTCCAAGTGATACTAAAATATTTTCTGCACCTTTTCTTAATATCTTATGGGCTGCCATTTTTATAGCCTCTTCACAATCTAGTCTTATGCCAGTTATATTTTCTAATTCTTCTTTATTTGGTTTCACTAAAAATGGATTTGACTTTAAATTTTCTAAAAATGCATCTCCACTTGTATCAAGTATTACCTTTTTATTATATTTTTTTGCTATTTTAATTATATCAGAATAAATATTTATATCTACTCCTTTAGGTAAGCTACCTGATATAGCAATAATATCTAATTTCTCTAATTGTAGTTCAAGTTCTTTTAGAAATTTATTTTTATCTTCTTTTGATATAACTGGACCTTTTTCTAATATTTCAATATTATCATTATTATCATCAATTATATTTAAACATGTTCTTGTTGTTCCATTAATAGATGTAAAACTATCATTTATACCTAATTTTGATATTTCATTTCTTATAAAATCACCTGTATTCCCACCTAAGAAACCAAATCCAGTTACATCCTCACCTAAAATTCTTGCTACTCTTGAAACATTTAAGCCTTTACCTCCAGCACTAGCCATATAATCTTCTGTTCTTTTGACAGTATTTTTTTCTAAAATGTCTATATTATATCGTCTATCTACTGCTGGATTTAATGTGATTGTTCCAATCATTTTATCACCTTATGCCTTATCATTACTATTACATAATAATATTTTCTTTTTAACTAATTCTTTCATACTAGCTTTAGCATCTTTCATATATTTTCTTGGATCATTAGCTTCTGGGTTTTCTTTTAAATAATTTTTTAGTTGGTCAGAAAAAGCTATTTTTAATTCTGTTGCAATATTTACTTTGCAAATTCCAAGTTCTATACATCTTTTAACAGTTTCATCAGGTACATCAGATGCACCATGTAATACTAGAGGAACATCAACTCTTTTCTCTATCTTTTCTAGTCTTTCAAAGTCTATATTAGGTTCTGATTTATATAATCCATGTGCTGTACCTATTGCTACAGCAAGAGAATCTATTCCAGTTCTTTCTACAAAGTCATTTGCAAGTTCTGGATCTGTTAATTGAGATTCCGATTCATCTACTACTAAATCATCCTCTACACCTACTAATTTTCCAAGTTCCGCTTCAACAGATACATCATATTTTTTTGCAAAATCTACTACAGATTTAACTTTTGCAATGTTTTCTTCATAAGGAAGAGCCGATGCATCAATCATTACTGCTTTTGCTCCAAGTTTTATAGCACGTTCTATAGCTTCTACATCTTCATGATGATCTAAATGATATGCAATAGGTACATTTGAATTTTTTGCTGCTGCTTTCATTATATTTATAAGATAATCTTCACCAGCATAACCTACTGTTCCTGGAGTTGCTGCAAGTATTACAGGAGAATTTAATTCATTTGCAGCTTCCACTACTACTTGCACTGTTTCTAAGTTGTGAATATTAAATGCTGGTACTGCATATCCACCTTTTCTAGCATCTTCTAATAAATTTTTACTTGATACAATAAACATCTACATCTTCCTTTCGTAAACAATGTTACCTTCTACTATAGTCATATATATATTAAATTCATCATCTATTATAGTGATATTTGCTTTCTTATTTTGTTTTATACTACCTACTTTGTCATCTATTCCTATAGCTTTTGCTGGTATAATTGATGCAAGTCGTATAGCTTCATATAAATCTATACCTGTGGCCTTTTTTATATTTTTTACTCCATTTTTAATCTTAAGAGTACTTCCTGCAAGAGAACCATATTCAGTTCTAGCTATAGAATTTTTTACATTTACTTTTAATTCTCCTAAAGAATATTCTCCATCTTCAAGTCCACCAGCTCTCATACAATCACTTATAAGATATAATTTATCATTTTTCTTTAATCTATAGAGTATTCTCATAACTGCTGGATTCACATGAATATTATCTGCTATTAATTCTGCATATATATCTTCACTATCCATTATTGCCCCTACTACACCAGGTTCCCTATGATGAAGTCCTGTCATACCATTAAAAGTATGCACACCAATTTGCGCACCATTTTTTATAGCATCTATGGTCTGTTCATAAGTTGCATTTGTATGACCTATTGATGTTTCAATACCTTTTTCTTTCAAATATTTAATGATTTCTTCTGAGTTTTCTTTTTCTGGAGCTATTGTTACAACTTTAAGTGTATCCTTAGATACTTCAATAAGCTTTTTTATTTCATCTAATTTAAGTTCTCTCATAAAGTTTACTGGATGAGCTCCTTTATGCTCTTCAGTTAAATATGGTCCTTCCAAATATGTTCCTAAAACCTCTGCACCTGTTAGTCCTTTGTCTTTAGATTTAACTACATTTTCTATAGCCTTTTCTATTTTTTCCATAGGTGCTGTAAGTGTTGTAGCTAAAAATGAAGTTACACCATTTTCAGCAAGATATTTAGATATATTGTCTAAAGAATTATAATCAGCATCCATAACATCATATCCATTTGCTCCATGTATATGAAGGTCTATTAATCCTGGAATAACCTTTAATTCTCCTACATCTATAACATTTACTTTTTCATCATTTTGTTTTGATATTTTTTCTATTTTTCCATGGTTTATTATAATATATCCATCTTCTAAAATATTATCTTCAGTATATATTTGTTTTGCTTTTATAGCATATTTCATATTATCACCTTATATCCCGTCATCTTCATCCTGTTGTTTTTGCTTTTTCTTCATTTCAAAAGTTACTATTTGTTTTTTTCCTACTTCCATTGCTCTATTTTTAAGCTCTAATAAATCTACATTTTCTCTATCAAATAATATTTCCATTATCATTGGTACATTTGTACCTGCTATTACTTCAATATCATCATGTTCCATTGATAGTTCTACTGCCATTTTAAAAGGAGACCCTCCTGGAATATCTGTAAATATTAAAGTACCTTCTGTATTCATCTTTTCTATTTTTTCTTTTAAATTATTTTTTAAATCATCTGTAGAATGATTTTCTAAAAAATCTACAGTAGCTACATTTTCTTGTGTACCTGCTACAAGTTCTATAACTGAATTTATCCCTTTAGCAAATTCACCATGGCCTGCTATTATTAAACCTATCATTTTTTATCTCCTTTCATTTAAAATATGGAAGACCAGTGGTCTTCCATATTTAATTATGTTTATTAAAATAATCCTAAATATTGTCCTGCTACACCAAATACTACTGTTATTCCAATAAGAGCAAGTGGTGACCAACCTTTTTTAAGTAAATAATACATTAAAAATGCATAGCCAAGTGGAAGCATTTTTGGCATTATTTGATCTAGTACACCTTCTTGAAGATTAACTTCTGCTTCTCCTGCTTTTATTACTACATCTAATGATAAATTGATGTATGAAGCAATTAATGCCCCTACAACTGTAAGTCCAAGTATTGAAGCAGCTCTTGAAACTAATTTTGTACTTTCTTTTAAAATTCCTATTGAGTTAACTCCTGTTCTATAACCATAATGCATTAACCCAAATCTAAGACCAAAATGAACAATATTAAACATTATAAGGAATATTATAGGTCCTGCTACACTACCATCTATAGCAAGTGAAGCACCAATACCAGCACTAATTGGTAGTAAAGTTAACCAGAATAATGCATCTCCTATTCCTCCAAGAGGTCCCATTGTTGCAACCTTTATACCACGAATTGTTTCAGTATCATTTTTATTTCCTTCCATTGCTGCAACTATTCCCATTACAAATGTTACAAGGAATGGATGAGTATTGAAAAATTCCAAATGCATTTTCATTGATTTTGATAAATCTTCTTTTTTCTTATGAATTTTTTCAAGTGCTGGAGCCATTGAGTATAACCAGCCACCAGCTTGCATTCTTTCATAGTTAAATGATGCTTGTAAAAGTAATGATCTCCAAGCCATTTTATTTAAGTCTTTTTTATCTAATTCTACAGGTGTCTGATCTTCATATTCTGGATTAACAACTAATTCTTCTTTATTAACATTAGATTCCATCAGTATATACCTCCTCACTAGGTGGTGGTGTATTACCTTTATTTTTACCATTATAGAAATCATACATTGCTATTGCAGCTCCTATAAGTGCTACTGCAAGGATTGGTAATTCTAAATAAGCAACAAGTACGAAACCTATAATTAAAAATGCTACATATTGAGTCTTAAACATTATTTTAAGAAGTAATGCAAAACCTATTGCTGGCATCATTCCACCTGCAGTAGATAATCCATCTATAAATGTTTGTGGTAACATATTTACAACTGATTCTGCAGTGTCTGCTCCAAAGTAAATAGGTAAAAATACAACTATGAAGTATGATACGAATAATATTGCAAGTCCTAAATAATTAATTTTATCAATACCTTTTAAATTAGCTTTTTCTGCATATTCATCTGCTTTATGCATTACAGGTGAGAATGCTGTAAATAATAATGTTATTCCTGCTTGTGCTGCGACTGCAAATGGTACAGCTATACCAACTGCTACTGATGGCTCTTGATTTGCAAGTATTGCAAAAGATGCACCAATTATACCACCTACAACAACGTTTGGTGGTTGAGCCCCTGCAAGTGGCGCCATTCCCATCCAAACAAGTTCTAACATACCGCCTGTTATAAGTCCAGTTTGAACATCTCCAAGTATAAGACCTACTACAAGTCCTGATACTAATGGTCTGTGAATATGTGTAAGACCATTAAAAAGGTCAATACCAGCTATTCCAGCCCAAAGTGCTAAAAGTAAAGCATCTAACATATAATTACCTCCTTATTTTTTAATGTCTAAGAGCTATAGAGCTTGAAAGCTCAATAACTCTTAGAAAATTTATATCATTTCCATGATATTTTTGTTCCTTTTATCATCAGGAACTTTTCTCATATCAAATGTTACACCTAAATCATGTAATTCTTTAAAAGTCTTTTTATCATCTTCATCTACAGAAATAGTTGAAGTAAGTTGTTCCTTACCTTCTGCATAATGCATATTTCCAATATTTACTTCTTTTATAGGCACTCCACCTTTTACAAGAGTAAGCACATCTTGAGGTGTCTTAACTACTAAAAATATTTTTTGTCTATCTGCTGCTTTATGAATTACATCTATAGTTTTTTGAAGTGTGAAAAATCTTGTAGCTACAGTATCTGGTAATACCATGTCCATTAAGTTTTGTCTTACTTCATCTTTTGCAACTTCATCATTTGCAACAAGTACTAGGTTTGCGCCTAAATGACTGGTCCATGTAACACCTACCTGACCATGAACAAGTCTATTATCAATTCTTGTAAGTAAAATATTTGGCATCAAATCACTCCTCTTATATTTTAAAATTTTATTTATTATAAGGGTATATAGTTACCCCTTTTACTACTCTGTTAACACTTCCATCCGGACTGGGATTATCTGGATTTATTCCTATATTTATAGATTTTAATACTGAAATTATTTGTGGTATTATCACATAATCAATTGATAAATAAGCTTTATCTAAACTTGATTTGCTATCAGTTAAAGCTATATGATAATGGCTTAAATTTTCAATCTCAATTTCCTTTGTTTCTGATATAGCTAAAACTTTATATTTGCTATCAGGATTATATAATTCTTTTAAAAGATCCATTTCATATTTTAAAGTATACTCATTACTAGATAAAAACATTACAATAAGTGTTTCATCATCCATTATTGATTTAGGACCATGTCTAAATCCAAGAGGTGTATCATATTTAGTCACTATTTCTCCCTGAGTTAATTCTAATAATTTAAGTGAAGATTCTCTTGATAAACCATAGAATGAGCCAGATCCAAGATAAATTATCTTTTTAAATTCAGCATTTGAAATTGTTTCAATTAAATCTGTATTGTTTAGTAAATCTTCTCCAATAGAGAATAATTTATTGATATCCTTTTTGATATTTTCTATATTATCTAAATCAAAAATCATTAGTGAAGATAATACCATTGAAGTATAGCTACTTGTCATAGCAAAACCTTTATCATTTGATTCTTCTGGTAAAATAATAGATTTATCCATTTCTGGATTAATATTTTGAGCAAGCTTTCCATCTTTGTTACAAGTAATTACAACTTGATAAAGTTCGTCTACTAAATTACGTGCAAGTTCAATTGTTGCAACAGATTCAGGGCTATTCCCAGAACGAGCAAAGGATATTAAAAGTGTTGGAACACTCTTTTTAAGATATGTTTCAGGTTCAGATACTATATCTGTTGTGTGAATTGACTCAACATCCACATCTAATTTCTTTTTTATACTAGGAACAACAGTATCACCTATAAACCCAGATGTACCAGCTCCTGTAAAAATTATTCTTAGGTTTTTCTTAATTAGTATGGTATCTAAAAAGTCTTTTAATTCATCTTTTTTAGAGTCTATTATTTTTAGTGTATCTTTCCATACTGAAGGTTGATTATATATTTCAGAAGAAGTTATATATCCACCTTCATTTTTTAATTTTTCTACATCATTACCAAAGATTTTGTTCAATTCTTTCACTCCTAAATTTATTTTTCTAGTATTACTCTATATTCAAACTTATCTCCTCTAGCTATACTTACTGTATATTCTATAACTCTCTCATTTTCATAAGTATATCTTTCAATCATCATGCTAGGTACTTTTCTACTAACTTTAAGTATTTCTGATTCATCTTTCCTTGTGTTAACTGGTCTAAACTTTTCTTCTGCTTTTGAAAACTCAACATTATATTTACCTCTAAAAATATCATACATTGCATTTTCCTCTAATTACTCTCTGGTTAAGTTTGGAAATCTTACCATAGGTAAATATGATGTTTCAAGCATTATAGGTTCATCATCTGCAAGTCTTAACCTTGTAAATTCATATAAATTTTGATTTGTTTTAACACCTAGCTTTCTAGCTAATCTTTCATCACTCTTTATTTTTTTAAAATCTAACACTTTAGAAGTTGGTGTTTTACCTATCTTTTTCATTTCATCAGTAAAACTATAAAACTTAAATAAATCTTGTTTAAATGATTTAGGTGAAACAAATATCCCTCTTCCATGCTCTTTATAAATATATCCATCTTTTTCAAGTTCATTCATTGCCTGCCTTACAGTTGAGCGACTTATTTCAAATCTTTCGCATAACTCTCTTTCAGAAGGCAACTTATCATGCTCAGCAAAAGTTCCTTTCTTTATATCATGAACTATAATTTCATATAGTTGATAATACAAAGGTAATTTATTATTTTTGTCTATTTCTATCAATTCATCACCTTCTCACATCGTCATGTTGTACGTACCAGTTGTTGTTTTTATTCTACACCTTTTCTGATAACGTTGTCAAGAGTTTTATTAAAATATATGCAAAAATCCTTAAAAAAATTCTTCTACAATATAGAATAATATTAATTGGTAGTAAAAATCTTATTTATTCATAAATTCTTTTATATCTATTGTCTTTTTTAGAACTCTTGATTCTTCTGCTGCAAATGCCATTATATGACTTTCTACTGAAGTACTAGCATACGTAAGTCCTTTTCCTCTTTCAGATAATATTGAAGCTACAAAATCATTCATTATACCTGTATCTCCACCACCATGTCCACCAGATACAACTTGCGGATTATAAATTATTCTTTCATTAGAATCAAATAATTGTACCTCTATTTCATTTTTACTATCATCTGCTATAATTTCTCCAAGGGTTCCCATAACCCTTATAGTTCTATGTACCTTATTAGTAAATGCAGATAAATTAAATGTAACTGTAACATCATTATCAAATTCTAAAATAGTTGATTGATGATCACATACATTATTATCACAAAGATATACGCATCTACCATATGGACCAGATTTAACTGCTTCTTTTACAGCTTCTTCTGTTTGAATTTCAGATATTACAGTTGATGGCCAATTTCCTATATTTTTATAATATAATTTTTTTGCTGAATATGGACATATTGCTTCTACTTTACAATCTACACATCTTTCCTCTGCACCTTCTGGATGATTTTTTTCTTTAAAATAGCTTAAACTTCCAAATGAAGATATATTAGTACAATTACTACCTACAAGCCATAATAATATATCCATATCATGACAACTTTTTTGTAAAATTAGTGGACTTGATAAATCTGAATTTCTCCAATTCCCTCTAACAAAACTATGAGCAAAATGGAAGTATCCGATATTTTCATTATGTGATATAGTCATAAGCTTTCCAATTTCACCACTATCAATAATTTCTTTTATTTTACTGAAAAATGGTGTATATCTAAGTACATGAGCTATTAAAAATTCTCTTTTATTTTCCCTAGCAAGTTTCCCAAGTTCAATACACTCATCTGCTTTATTAGACATAGGTTTTTCTAATAATATGTGATATCCCTTTTTAAGAGCAATACTTGCTGGTTCAAAATGAGTGTCATCTGGTGTAGCAATTACAACTGCATCACAAAATTTTTCTTTTTCTAAAAGTTCTTCCCAAGATTCAAAAATGAACTCCTCATTTATTCCATGTCTTTCTGCAAACATATTTCTTTTGATTTTATTTGGTTCAGCTACAGCAACAAATTCTATATTTTCAGGATTTTTTATAGCATATTCCCCATATATATCCTTGCCTCTTTGTCCTGCACCAATTAATGCAACTTTAATTTTCATAAAATTAACTCCTTTCTAAATATTATTTATATAGATTATATCACAAAACACTCTCTAGCCTTATAAGCTTATAAGGCTAGAGAGTATTTCAAGTTAAATACTTATATATTGTTTTCTTTTAAATTCTTAACTATATCTTCCTTAACTTCACCAAAATACAATTTACTTGCATATAATGCTGCACCTTTTATTGGGGAAAATACTGGGCTTATTAATTTAATATCTCTATTTAAGCCTTCTAAATATTTTCTTAAAGGTTCTAATATATGCTTCCCTGCTTTAAACACTCCACCTGAATATGACACTATTATTTTTTCATTTTCACTAAAATCAAGTTTTTCTATTACTGCATTTATAGTAAGAAAATGTTCATATGCTGCCTCATCATATATTCTAACTGCATATTTATCTTCTTTTTCTGCTGCTATTGAAGTGATTTTTGCAAGTTTAGATAATTCATTTCTTTTAACATACTCTGCTGTACTCATTATATCTATTAAATCAAAGTCATCTTCTAATTTAAAATGTTCTCTTAATATATCATATAGTTGTGTACGTTCTAATCTTCCATCTGATTGTTTTGAGAAGGTTTCAAGTAATTTTTTAGCTAACCAATATGCAGAACCTTCATCTCCTATGAAGTGACCCCAACCACTTGAACGAGCCGATTTTCCATTTCTATCTATACCGAAACCTATAGCACCAGTTCCAGCTACTATATTTATTCCTGGTTTACAAGCAAGAGATCCTGCCCAACCTACCTCGGAATCATTGCCTATTTTAAAATCTGTTCCATTTAATATTTCTTTTATTATCCCTTCTAATATAGGCATATCAGCTACTATTTCACCATATCCTGGTATACCAAGATATGAATAATCTATATTATTTATATTTATATTTGCTAGAGTACATATTTCTTCTATACCGTTTTTTATCACATCTCTAAAAGTATCAAAAGATGTATTCTTATAATGACATGTTTCTTTTATCTGATGTGAAAGTACATTACCTTTTTCATCTATCAATATAAATTCTGTAGTACTTCCGCCACCATCTATACCTAAAAAATTCAATATATCACCTCATAATATTAAACATATTTTTTATTATATAAATATAGCTCTACTAGAAGAACAGCCAGACCAATCATCATCATTGATACTCCCGTAAGGTCTCTTATTGTTTGACCTTTTATTATTAAATATAGAGAAATTATAAAAAATAAAGTTGCAAGTATTCCTTTAATTTTATTCACAATTATCACCTCTATATATTCATCCAGCGTATTTCACCTGGTTTTAATTCTACCATATATGAGTTTCCATTACCATCATATATAACTGATTTTTGCATTTCATCAGTGTTATTTGTTATTGCATATTTATTTATATCAGGATATGCATTTACTTCTACTGCTGTATTTTCTGCAAAATATTTATATAATTCTTCCTCTTTATGAGATGCATAGAACATTGAACGCATAAGTAATCTTGAATTATCCTCATTATATGGAAATCCTGCAATATATACTGCACGTCCTTTACCATAATCATTTGAAGATAAATGAACTTCTCCATTACTATATTCTATTATGTCAGTTTTTTCTGTTAATGCATAAACATTATTCATACTTTCTCCAAAGTCGATCTCTCTTTTTATATCTTTAGTTATGAAGTGTTCTTCTATTTCTTTATCAAAATATTTATCTGTACTTAATGAAAAACTAAGTTCCTTATCTACACCTAAAGCATCTGCAAGCTGAAAATATCTACCTTGATGATGAATAGCAGATGGTTCACCTATACCTATGAATCCACCACCATTATATATCCATTTTCTTACGGTGCTAATTAATTTTTCATCTAACCATTCACTTCCACCACTAAATGCAGTTCCTGCGACTCCTGCATTTATTATTACATCAATATCTTCATTTATGCCATTGCTTTTTACATCATCAAATGATATAAATTCAACATCTACACTCATACCACTTAAAGATTCTAATATTCCAAGGTAAGAATAAATTTGTTTATACCATAATGCATGAGCCACCATAAATGTTTGCCATGATCTTATTTTACCCCAAGAATTAAGTATTGCAACTTTTAATCCACTATATGGCTTTACTCCGTTTATAGTATCATATATTTCTCTAAATTCATCTGCAACATTTTCAACATATTCTACAAATTTAGGGAATTTGTATGCAAGAGATAAATATCCACCATATCCTATTCTATCTACTGGTTTTCTCATTATAGCACGTCTTGCAGATAACCAATTATCTTTAGCTTCTATAACTGGATCATTTCCTTCTCTAAAAGTATCCGGGAAAAAGTATGGTAAAAATCTTCCTTCTGTATATTTTACATGTGGTATTTCAGATATCATTCTAAGTGTAGCTCCATCTCCAACAGAACCTACTACCCCATCTAACCCTATATTTTTGAAATAATTACCATAAGGTTCAGTACCAATCCAATTATCTCCTAAAAACATCAGTGCTTCTTTTCCAGAATCATGTACTTTGTCAACTAATTTTTTTGCAGTTTTTGATACAAATTGTTGCTGAAAATCCATGAAATCTAAAAATTCTTTCGATGGTATTCTAAATGGAGAATTATAGTACCCTTGATCAATTATATATTCAGGTCTTAATCTATATCCCTTTTCCTTTTCAAAGGCTTCTAAAGCTTCAGGAGAAACTGATGCACTATAGCCAAACCAATCTACAAATTTTTCTTTTCCATTATCATTAAATACAAGTGTAAAATGATAGAAGAAAGTTGTAAACCTAACTACATCAGTGTCATTATTTTCTTCTAGCCATTTATCCATATATTCTTCTATAAACTTAGCTGATTTTTCTTTTCTTACATCAAAAGGAATATCATGTTCTTTATCTCCCCAATCATTTGTTATATGATTGTACATTTGAGTAGGATCCCATATAGCATATACTAAAAATGAAACAGTATATTCATGAAATTCTTTTGTATTATTTACTTTTACTATATCTTTTTTACTGTCTACTTCCCAATCAGCTATATCTACTACTTCACCTGTTGTTCTATCTATAACTTCCCACCATTTTTTAGGGTCATGATCATAATCAGGTTTTACTTGTTCACTAAAATATCCATCCATAAATTTAATTTCAACTGTATTTGATTTAGCCATATTGAAATTACTCATTAGATATAAATGTTGACATTCATCCATATTTTGTTTTGCAAACTCGTTATGACCTCTACTTACAAAATATGTTGTATAAATTTTTGCATCTAATTTTTTAAGTTCATCTGAAAGCTTAGTACCATCACTATCTCTTATGGCATCGGCACCCCATCTATTTAATATTTCTTTAGTTTCTTTTAAAAATCCTGTTTCACTAGGTAATGTTAAATTTCCTTTTCTCTTAACCATTTATATCATCCTTTCACTCCGCCAACGGTCATACCTTGGGTTAATTTCTTCTGTACTAAAATATATAAAATCAAAGTTGGAAGCATTACAATTACAAGCCCTGCATAAAGTTGTCCATAATTAGCTGCAGCTTTTTGTGATTGCATAAGATTAATTAATCCAACTGGTAATGTCTTTGATGAATTTGGCATTAATGTTAAAGCTATAATGTATTCATTCCAAAATGCCAAAAAGTTAAATAATATTACAGTTATAATACTTGGTCTTGCCATTGGTATCATTACCTTTGCCATAGTGGCAAAATACCCTGCACCATCAATAAATGCTGCTTCTTCAAATGCTTTTGGTAATGTTTTAAAGAAATTAGACAATAAATACACTGTAAATGGAATAGCCGTAGATGCATATACTAAGGCTAAAACCACAATATTATCTAAGAAAAATCCTTCTCCCATAATGTTCATAAGAGATTTATCCCAATCAAGTAACATTAAAAATATTGGTACTACTATATAGTTCACATTTACAAATAATCCTGCCATAAGAAGTCTATTAATAAACTTCTTGCCTCTAAATTCAAATCTAGCAAGTACATATGCTGCTGGTAATGATACTGCAAGTAATATAACTAATCCAAGGGATGTTGCTATAACTGAATTTAGGAAATACTCTCCCATATTAGCTTGTTGTATAGCTTCTATAAAATTTTCAAAATGAAATCCTTCAGGTAATGACCAAGGATTCCCATAGAATTCTGAGTTTTCTTTCACTGATGCCATAAAAACCCATCCTACTGGTATAATTATGCTTGCAGCCAAACTTATAAGAGCAACATATATAAAAGCTTTATAAAGTTTACCCATATTTTTACCTCCAATTTAATACTGTAATGTGTCTCTTTTTGTTATCTTGTTTATTACACCTGATAATAGGAATGAGAATATAAATACTATTACACCAATACTCATACCATATCCATATGAAGCATTGTTATAGGATTGCTTATACATATATGATAAGAATACCTCAGATGCACCATCAGGGCCTCCACTTGTCATTATTTTTACAAACAGGAAGCTTAAGTTAATTGAACTTATTATGAAAAATATAAGTGAAGTTCTTATTGTATCCCATACTAAAGGAAGTGTAATTTCAAAAAATTGTCTTATTTTGCTTGCACCTTCAATATCTGCTGATTCATATAATTGATTAGGTATAGAACTCATACCTGCCATATAAATTACCATATAATAACCTATAGCTTGCCAAATCATAGCTCCAGCTATAGAGTAAATTACAATGTCCTGATTGCCTAAAAACTGTATACTTTTAAAACCTTCTCCATTTATTAAGGATAAAAAACTATTTATTAATCCTTGACTTGGATCATATATTGCTGAAAATATTGAAGATATTACTACAACCGATAATATATTAGGGATATAAAATATTACTCTAAAGAAATTTTGTCCCTTTAAATTTTCCTTTACAAGTATTGCAGCAAACATAATTGCAATGGCAAGTGTCACAATAGTCACTACCACTATTAAAAATACTGTATTTTGAAAAGATCTAATAAAATTCTCATCTTGTATAAGTATCTTAAAATTATTTAATCCTACAAATAATTTATTTGAAGAAAGTCCTCCCCATTTATACAAACTCATTAAAAATACTGAAAATGTTGGATATATCATAAAAACTGAAAATAATATAAGCGCTGGAGAGAGACAAAGAATTATAAATCTTTTTAGACTTTTATTGTTCATAATCTATCACCTCTTAAAATATATATGGTGGATAATGTTATCCACCATATACTATTTGTTTACTCTTAATTATTGATTTTGTTTAGCTTCACTTATTTTTTCTACTGCTTCCACTACTTCACTATGCCATTCATCAACTGTTTTATCACCTGTAACAACAGAGTTTATTGTTCCAAACAATATACCAGTTCCACTAGTTAAATCTACTCCTTCAACTGGAGGAGCTGATGCAAATCCACCCATAGCTGGTTTTGCGCCTTCATCATATATTGAATAGAATAATTTATTTGGATCATCATCACTCATCATATCTGAAGCACCTTTTATAGGTTGAACTGCTCCTGATTTATCATATATGATTTGTGCTGCTTCATCTGAATACATATATGCCATAAATTCTTTAGCTAAATCAGCATTTTTTGCATCATTTGGTATATACATTTGCTCAAAGAATGTATATGAATAACTATCCCCATCTTCTGTTACCTTAGGTAATGCAGAGAATCCCCATTCAAAACCATCTACTCTTGGAGCATCTTTCATTTCACCAGGTAACCATGTACCATTTGGAATAAATAATGCTTCATTATCTAATATTAATTGTTGATTCTTAGTAAAATTTTCTCCATTAGCTTGAGAAACTGTATTTTCATGAGTATATTTTGCAATATCTCCTACGATTTCAAAGGCTTTTTTAGCTTCGTCACTTTTCCAAGCTTCTACATCATAATTCATTGCCTTATTAAATAATTCTGAACCACCTGTTTCATTTAATAATGCATAGAAGAATGCATCAAAATACCCTGTTGTAGGATAAGTAAATAGTGCCATATCACCTTTAGCTTCTTCTCCTAATTTCATAAAATCATCCCAAGTTTCAGGCTTTTCATATTTTTCATCAAAGTTATTTGCATTATAGAATAATCCTGTTGGCGCATAAAACAATGGTGCTAAATAAGTTTTTCCATCTTCATATGGATTTGTAATTAATGTATCTGTAAATCCGTCAATTATTTTATCTTTAACCTTTACATCTTCACCTGGTACATCCATTTCTAATACATCATCTATATCTTGTATTGCTTTTTCTTTAATTAAAGTATCTGTTAATTTACCTTCTCCACCTACTGCTAAATAAATTATATCAGGCACATTACCTGCTTGTATTTGAGGTCTTAATACTTCTGCTATATTCTTTTCTAAAGTTAATTCAACCTTAACTCCTTCATGAGATTCTTCAAATTTCTCTGCAATTGCTTCCCAGTGCTCCGTCTTATATCCACCGTTTAAACCTGCTATCTTTAATACTTTTTCTCCATCACCGGAACCGTTTTCACCGGAGTCAGATGAATCGTTTGAACAAGCTACTGTTGTAAATACTAAACTTAAAACTAATAATACCGCTAGAAACCTTTTCATTGTAAGTCCTCCTTTTTTATACTCTATTTAAATACATTATACTTTTTTAAAAATACAATATCTATAATTATATTGATTGTTTTTTTATATATATTGCTTTTTTTCTATTAAATCAATATAATTAAATAGTATCTACTATTAGGAGGATTAATATGTCAAATATACTATATAAGTTTGAAAAACAGGAAGAAATGAGTATAACGCCAGAACTTTTATATGTATCAAAAGCTAAATATGATGAGGACTGGCATTCTACAATGCATATGCATCCATTTACTGAACTTTTTTATGTTACTCATGGAAAAGGAATATTCAAAATAGAAGATAAATTATTTGAAGTAAAAAAGGATGATTTGCTAATAGTGAACTCCAATGTAATTCATACTGAATCATCTAATGGTAAAAATCCATTAGAATATATAGTTCTTGGAGTAGAAGGACTTTTTATAGACGATAAACTTCCATTTACTATATATAATTTTAATGATAAAAAAGAAGAAATTTTATATTTTCTAGAAAAAATTATAACTGAAATCGAATCACAAGATAATTTTTATATAAATATATGTCAAAATTGCTTAGAAATATTAATATTTAATATAATGAGACTTTCATCTCATAATATGGTGTTAGATAAAAATAAAAATGTAACCAAAGAATGTTCTTATATTAAAAATTACATTGATACCCATTATGCTTCAAATTTGACTCTTGATTCATTAGCATCTATTGCATATATGAATAAATACTATATGACAAGAGTTTTTAAAGAAAATATAGGTGAAACTCCTATAAACTATTTGATAAATAAAAGAATATCTGTTTCAAAAATATTACTTGAAACAACAGAATATTCTTTATCTGAAATTTTTAGAATTGTTGGGTTTTCAAGTCAATCTTATTTTAATCAAATTTTCAAAAAAAGAGTAAATATGACTCCTAGACAATATAGAAATAAAAATAAATCCTTCGACTAGTCGAAGGATTTATTTTTATTTTACTTTAAATTGACTTACGATACTTACTAATTCATCAGCCATAAGATCTAAAGTATCTGCAAGACCTTCTACATGGTCTATAGCTGATTGTTGTTCTTCACTGCTTGCAAGTACAGTTTGAGTTCCAGCACCTGTCTGTTGACTTACTGCACTTACTTCTCTCATACTCATTTCTATTTCATTTATACCCACTGTTAACATATTAGCTATAGCTGCAAAATTAGCTATTGCATCATTCACTCGTTTTGTTTCCTCTTTTATATTGTCAAAGGATTCTGTAGCTTTATTTATTACATTGCTACCTTTATTTACTTCCTCTATGCTTTCATTCATGGATATAGTTACATCACTCATATCACTTTGTATATTATTTATAATTTTTACTATATCTTTTGAAGCATTCCCAGTTTGCTCAGCTAATTTTCTTATTTCATCAGCTACTACAGTAAACCCTCTACCTGCTTCTCCTGCTCTTGCTGCTTCTATTGCTGCATTTAATGCAAGTAAATTTGTTTGATTTGATATATTATCAATAAATGTGATTATTTTGCCTATTTCTTTAGTTTCTTCAGTAAGTGAAGATATTTTTTTAGATGAATTTTCTACTTTATCAATAATACTTTCTATTGCCTTTTGTGTATCATTTATATGTACTGTTCCTAGGGATGCCATATCTGTAGCATGACCTGCAGCATCTTTTATATCCTTTGCCTTTTCATCTACTTCTACTACTTTTTTGCTCATTTCATCAATTATCATATTTGTTGCATCTACAGATTGGATTTGATTTTCTGTACCTGTTGCCACTTGTTCAACTACAGCAGAAATTTCTTCTGAAGCTCTTACTGTATGATATGATTTTTCTTTTAAATCCTCAATTGATTTCTTTATATTATCTGAAGAGAAGTTTACTTTCTCTATAACACTAGTTAAAGATTCTATCATACTATTAAATGATTCTTGAAGTAAACCTATTTCATTTTTAGATGTCACTTTTATATTTTCTGTCATATCTCCATTTTTTATTTTTTCAGCACTTTTTCCTAAATCTATAATTGGTTTTGTAAATACTCTAGATATAATTGCTGTAAGTATTGCTATAATAATTCCTGCTAAAATTACTATTATACTAGTTCTTTTTAATGCTCCAGAAGCCATATTCTCTATTTCTTTTGTATCTTGCTCTACAACTACACCCCAATTAGTATAAGGCACAGTAGTATATGCTCCTATTACATCTTTTCCAGTTTCTGTTTCATATCTTTCAACATCCGTTTTACTTTTTACTGCCTTTTGTGCACCTATATTTCCTTCTTCTACAAAATTATATCTTTTTACTATTTTATTTTTAAAATCTTCATGACCTATTACAATTCCTGTTTTATCTACTATGTATGGGTTACCTGTATTACCTATTTTTTGAAATTTAACAATATTACTAAGTTCATCTACATTTAGTTTAGCTGCAATTACTCCTTTAACTTCTAATAATTTATTTTTTATAGGAATAGAAATCATTACACCAGGTTTTTTTGTATTATTATCTATAAATGAATTTGTAACATATTCTGAACCTTTCTTACTCATTACAAAATATAATTCATTTGCAAGAGTACTTGTAGTCTCTTTTGTGCCAGCTATAGCATTACCATCCATATCTATAACATAAATATCTTCTATTGATGATATCTCATCTCTTACACTTTTTAATAAACTATTGGCATCCCTTTCTTCCATATTACTAAAATCATTTGAATTTGAAAGTGTTTCAATAGCACTAAAAGAATTAAGAACCATATAATTTGCTTGATTAGCTATAGATTTTGCAATTGTCAAATTTGATCCTTTACTCATTTCTATCATATTTTTCTTTTCAAAATTATAATTCACTACTCCTATTATAATTATAGGTATTAGTGAAAGTAATAATACCATTGTTATAAGCTGATTTTTAATACTATTTTTAGTTTTAATACCCTTTTTCTTATTTTTTTTAATTTTTTTAAAATTTAAAGGGATTTGTTTCCACTTAAAACCTTTAAATTTAGTAAAGGGATTTTTAATCTTTTTATTCTTCAGTTTTTTTAACAACATCTCTCCTCCATCCTTAGAATTATTTTACTCAATTATTATATATTCGACATTTTATATGTAATTCCTTTTTTTTATTAAAATTCCCATAAAAAATTCCCAGAAATGTTTAAAATGACTAAATTCATCGTAAACAATCTGGAAATTATTAAACTATTATTTTCTAGTTTCCTGTTTTAAATATTCATTTATAAATTTATCTATATCTCCATCCATAACTTTATCAGTATTACCTTCTTCTGTATTTGTTCTGTGATCTTTAATTAAATTATATGGGTGGAATACATATGAACGTATTTGAGAACCCCAACCTATTTGATTATAATTACCAGCTAAATCTTCAATTTTTTCTTTTTGTTCTCTTTCTTTTAGCTCTATAAGCTTTGATTTTAACATATTCATAGCTGTTGCTTTATTACTATGTTGTGACCTTTCACTTTGACATTGAACCACTATTCCAGTTGGAATATGAGTTATCCTTATGGCTGAGTCTGTAGTATTAACATGCTGACCTCCTGCACCACTTGCTCTATAAGTATCTATTCTAAGGTCAGAAGTTTCTATTTCTATTTCATCATCATCACTCAATTCTGGCATTACATCAATTGATGCAAAGGAAGTATGTCTCCTTCCAGATGAATCAAAAGGTGAAATTCTAACTAAACGATGTACCCCTTTTTCACTTTTAAGATACCCATATGCATTTTCTCCAACAATTGACATATCTACTGATTTTATTCCACCTTCAGTATCTTTTTGCATATCTAATATTTTCACTTTATAATTCTTTCTTTCTGCCCATCTAGAATACATTCTAAAAAGCATTTCTGCCCAATCTTGAGCTTCAAGACCACCCGCACCAGAATGAATTGATACAATTGCACTATTTTTATCATATTCACCACTTAATAATGTGGATATTCTAAACTCATCTAATTCTCTATCAATATATTCTACTTTTTTTTCAATAATATCTAAAAAACTCTTATCATTTTCTTCTTCAGAAAGTTGTATAGATATTTCAAGGTCTTCTATTTCATCATTTAATTCATCATATTTATCTATTTTTTGTTTTATAGAATTTAATTCTGATATAATTTTTTGAGCTTCATCATTATCATCCCAAAAATCTGTTCTTTGCATTTCACCTTCTAAATCTTTTGCCTTATCTCTAAGTTTAGACAAGTCAAAGTGAAACACCTACCTCTTTTAATCTGTTTTCAAATTCTTTTACTGTACCATTATATTTTTCTAGTTCTAGCATAAAACTCTCCTATCTACCGCAACATTTTTTATATTTTTTCCCACTTCCACAAGGACAAGGATCATTTCTTCCTATTTTTTCTCCTTTTACAACTGTTTTTTGCACAGGTTTTTTGTTGCCATGACTTGAACCTGTTACTTTTGCTACTCTTTTTCTCTCTATTTTTTCTTCTGGCTCTAAATTATATAAATATTTAACTGTTTCTTCTTGGATGTTTTTAATCATTTCATTAAACATATCATATCCTTCTACTTGATATGCTCGAACTGGGTCCTCGTTACCCATTGCACGAAGCCCTATTCCTTGACGTAATTGATCCATTGCATCAATATGATCCATCCATTTACTATCCACTACACGAAGAAGTATTACTCTTTCAAGTTCCCTCAATTGCTCACTACCTACTTCTTCCTCTTTTTCTTCATATTTTTCTATAGCTTTTGTATATATCTTTTCTTTTAATTCTTCTTTTATAATGTCTTCTTTATTTTGAATATCTAATTTTTCATCTTCTAAGAAAATAGGTGATAAATAATTTTCCATTCCTTCATAATCCCATTCCTCAGAATATTTAGAAGCTGCAGAATACATCTCTACTACACCATCGACCATATCTTTTATCATAGAAAATATATAGTCTTTCATATTTTCGCCTTCTAAAACTCTTCTTCTTTCCTTATATATAACTTCTCTTTGCTTATTCATTACATCATCATATTGAAGTACATTTTTTCTTATACCAAAGTTTTTACCTTCAACTTTTGATTGTGCTGACTCTATTGAACGATTTAAAAGTTTATGCTCAAGGGGTTCATCTTCCGGCATTCCTAATGTATCAACTATACCTTTTATTTTTTCACTTCCGAAAAGTCTCATTAAATCATCTTCAAGAGATATGAAGAATTTAGAAGCTCCTGGATCTCCTTGTCTTCCTGCACGACCTCTTAACTGATTATCTATACGTCTTGATTCATGTCTTTCTGTACCCATTATATATAATCCACCAGCATCAAGTACTTTTTTAGCTTCATATTTTGTATTTGCTCTATGTTTTTCTAACAATTTATCGTATTTTTCTTTAATATCATTTACTTCTGGATCATCACTTTCAAGTGGACTATCTGCAAGAGCTATTAAATGTTCAGAATATCCTTTTTTTCTTAAATCTGCTTTTGCCATAAATTCTGGATTACCACCAAGAACTATATCAGTACCACGACCAGCCATATTAGTCGCAATAGTTACAGCGCCAAGTCTACCTGCCTGAGATATTATCTCTGCTTCTCTCTCATGTTGCTTTGCATTTAAAACTTCATGCTTTATACCTTGTTTTTTAAGCAATCTACTTAATATCTCAGAGTTTTCAATACTAATAGTACCTACAAGAATTGGCTGTCCTTTCTCATGATGTTCTTTTATTTCTTCTATTATTGCATTAAATTTTGCCTCTACTGATTTATATATTAAATCTGAATTATCTTCTCTTATTACAGGCTTATTTGTTGGAATTTCTACTACATTCATATTATATATATGTCTAAATTCATCTTCCTCTGTTTTAGCAGTACCAGTCATACCAGATAGTTTGTCATACATTCTAAATAAATTTTGGAATGTAATAGTTGCAAGAGTTTTAGATTCTTTTTTTACATCTAATCCTTCTTTTGCCTCAATTGCTTGATGAAGACCATTTGAATAGCGTCTTCCAAACATAAGTCTTCCAGTAAAATCATCAACTATTATAACTTCACCATCATTTACTACATAATCTTTATCTTTCTGCATTATATTTTGTGCCTTAAGTGCTTGATTTATATGATGAGTAAGTTCCATATTTTCTGGATCAGCTAAATTTTCAACACCAAAAAATTGTTCTGCTTTTTTTACTCCTTTTTCTGAAAGTGTAACAGATTTAGCTTTTTCATCTATAGTATAATCCATTTTTTCTTCTTTCATTTCTCTATTAAATGGATCTTTCTTATTTTCACTTTCTTCTATTATTCTTCCTTCTAATGTACGTGCAAATGTATCAGCAGCACGATATAATTCTGTAGGTTTATCTCCTTGACCAGAAATTATAAGAGGAGTTCTAGCTTCATCAATAAGTATACTATCAACCTCATCAATTATTGCATAATGTAAATCTCTTTGAACCATTTCATCTTTGTATATAACCATATTGTCTTTTAAATAATCAAATCCAAATTCATTATTTGTACCATATGTTATATCACAATTGTAAGCTTCACGTCTTTCTTTAGTCTTTTTGCCATGAACTATTATTCCAGTAGAAAGACCTAGATAATTATATAATTTACTCATCATTTCACCTTGATATGATGCTAAAAAGTCATTTACAGTTATAAGGTGAGCGCCTTTTCCTAAAAGTGCATTTAAATATAATGGCATTGATGCAACAAAGGTCTTACCTTCACCTGTTTTCATCTCTGCAATATTACCTTCATGTAATACTATACCACCTAAAAGTTGCACTCTATATGGTCTAATTCCAAGTACTCTATCTGAAGCCTCTCTAACTACAGCAAAAGCCTCAGGTAGTATATCATCTAATGTTTCACCTTTTTCAATTCTTTGTTTAAATTCATCAGTTTTATTTTGTAATTCATTGTCACTAAGATTTTTCATATCATCTTCAAGTGATTCTATTTTATCTAATATAGGTTTTATTCTTTTTATTTCTCTACCACTATATGTTCCAAATATTTTTTCAAAAATACCCTTTACCATCAATCTACCTCCAGTTATAGCCTATCCTTATATTATAACATACCTATTTGCCAAATCCAAAGTTCATTCTTCTATCTAATTTTTTATCATTCATTGAACTCTCTATAAATACAAATAACCCCATAGTTATAAGTATATCCCCTACACTAAATACACCTGCAAGGGGTAATATATTGTCTATAGTTATTACTTTACCAAGAATTTCATAATTTGTACCATTCGCAATAGCATCATATAATTTATATTGTCCATTTTCCATTAGTTTTATAGTGCTATTCATTCCAGCAATTTTAAGTGCATCAAGTGATACTGGAATTTTCATTCCATTCATTGCAAATACTATAAAATTAGATATAGATCCTACGAATACTATCCAAAGTGATGGTATATTTATATTTATTATTACACCTATAAAAATTAGTATAAATGATACTAAATATATTTCTTCTACATAGTTCCCTATAACTTTTAAATCTTTATCACTAAATATCAAAACTAAATATTGAACGACTAAAGCTATTATAATTGGAGATAATTTTTTAAAATTCAAATTTTTAATTCTTGTAAATTTTCCGCCTTTCATATATCCTACTATTACTGCAAGTAATAAAAACAACCAGATCATCTAATTCACCTTACCCTTCGTTATATTTATCCATATATTCATTATATATTAATTCAACAAATATGGCTAGATTCCTCCTTTTAAAATTGCTTTTTCACAATAAAAAAGTAGAGATTTAAATCTCTACTTTTTATATTTATTTAAAATTCTGGTTCTATAAGACCATAATTTCCATCTTTTCTTTTATATAAAACATTAGTTTCATTAGTGTCAGCATCTTTATATACGTAGAAATTATGTCCTAAAAGTTCCATTTGAAGTATTGCTTCTTCTTGAATCATAGGTTTCATTGCAAAACGCTTAGTTTTTACAACCTTTGGTTCATTTTCTGTATTTATATCTTCATAAGGTATATTTTCAAATCTAATAGTCTTTCCATTATGCTTTCTCTTTTCAAGTTTAGTTTTATGTTTTCTAATAAGCCTTTCAAGTGTATCTAACACCATATCAATAGATTTATACATATCATCAGTTTCTTCTTCAGCTCTTATAATAGTGCCAGCAAAAGGTACACTTACTTCTATAATTTGTCTTTCTTTTTCCACAGTCATAGTTACGTCAACTCTAGCATCTTTATAAAAATACTTGTCTAATCTTTCTAATTTGGATTCTACTGCTTCTCTAAGTCCATCTGTTACTTTCATATTTGTTCCTGCAATTATAGTTCTCATAAATCCAACTCCCTTCAATTTATGTAGCTAATTATTTATGTGATTATTTATATAATTACCCATTTAACCTTTCAAATAACATGTAAATTATTTGAAAAATCATAATATATTAAAATATGAGTTTTTTTTACAAATAAACATATAGTATTTACAAAAAGAAAGAAATTATACATTAAAATTTATATTTATTTATATATTTATCCACATCTATTGCTTGTGTATATGTGGATAAATATAGCCTATTTCTGTGGATAATGTGTATAACTCTGTGGATAGTGTATATTAGTACAAGTTATCGTGTGGAAAAATATGTGGAGAAGGTGTTAACTTAAGCTAAGGTTTATTAACAATAATATTATTTAATTTTCGTTCAATTTATATTAATAGTCTATATTAATATTCTTACTCTTATAGATAATTAATATGCAAAAAAAATAGAACAAATCACTGTTCTATTTTTTACTATCAATAAAATATCCACCACTAGATGGCATCTTATTATAATATTTATTTGTAGTAGTTTTACCTCTTTTTATTTCTCGTAAATTTTTCTTTATATCTTCAAACTCACTTTTAATCATCGTATTATTTTCATCATCTTGAGCTTTTATAGATTTCATAAGTTTTTCACACTTACTTGTTAACTCTTTTAATTTTACTAAATAACTTTTATCAATACTTAGCTGTGATAAGTCATCTATACCTTCTATTTCTTTAATATTATTATATATTTCTAAAAATTTTACATCTAATCCATTTATTTTTTCAATTAAATTTTCTTTATTATTTATAATTCGATTTAGTTTATCAATATCATTATTTTCTATTAACTTTTTTTGAACTATTGTAAGTTTAAAAAAATCTTCTAATAATATCTTTTTATCAGATAATAAAGAATTTAATTTTTCTATTTTGACTTCCATATTATTTGCCTTTCTTTGCTAATTTCATAGCCTGTGCCCAAGTATCCCTTAACTCTTTAGACATATCATATATTTCATTTAATATTTCTATATCTTTTTTAATATTAGCTTCCATAAGCCTTTTATTCATATATTCATATAAATTATATAATTCTTTTCCTACTTCATATTTCCTATCAACTGTAACCATAAACTCACTAACTATTGCTTGAGCTCTTAAATTACTGTTATGAGATTTTTCTATATTTTTTTCCTCTGCAAAAATAATTGATTCTTTAATAAACCTCATAAGCCCTTCATATAATTTTAAATTTAACTCCTCTGGTGATGCTGTCATTATTGAATTATTTTGATATTGTGCATAAGGATTTTTCATTGCCATAACTATTCCTCCTAAATGTGTGTGAAATTGAGGAAATTTTCTCTATACTTTTTCATCAATTATAATTCCTGCTATCTCCCACATTTTTCCTATCATATCTAATATTTTTTCTGATGGTATTTCTCTTATTATTTCGTCTGTTTCTGTATCCACTAATTTAACCATAATGGTATTTGTTTTCTCATGAATTGAATATTCGAGTTTCTTATCATACATTTTCAAACTTTCATTAGATGCATTTACAGCATGAATTAATTCTTCTTTACTTACTCTTTTTGCTCCTTTAATTCCATTTTCTGATGTTATTTTAACTGAATTTTTATCCTCTTCCTGTCTAATTTCTAAATTTATTTCTTTATTCATAGTTGTACTTATATTAGACATTTGAGAACCTACGATTCCTTCTATAGACATTATATTCCCCCCTAGATATCAATATTTAAATTTAATTATAAAACTCTACATTCCTCCACCCATTTGTTGATTTAACCAAGATGATTGAGCACTCATTTGAGAAAGTGCTTTTTCCATTCTTGAAAACATAATATAGTAATAATTTTCTTTAGCATCTAAATCCACAAGTAGTTCACTAATTCTATCTTTATAATCATCAATTTTATCATTCATAGTATTTTTAAATTCAGTTACATCGCCTTCTATTCCTGCTTTTTCTAATAGTATTCCTTTTCTACCATTATCATCTCTAGTTATTCTAATATTATCTTTAAGAATATCATTAAGACGTTCTGCTAAACCTTGACTCTTATATCTTATACTTCTATTAGAAGAATCTTCATAATCAATATTAGAGTCTTTTGCAAACAAACTTTTTACCTCTTCTGGTTTGTCATTTAATGATTGTCTTAATTTTGTTTCATCTATGACTAATTTACCTTTATCTAAGTAATTTGAACTAGTTTTAATTCCTATATCATAAAGACTAATGTCTACTCCCTCTACTTTATCATATAAAGCTCTTCTCATTTCATAAGTTACTTTTTGTAAAATTGAATCACTTCTTAATAAACCACTTTTTGATTTTTCTTCCCATAGTTCAATCTCTTTTTCACTCATTTCTTTCTTTTGAGCCTCTGTTAATGGTCTATAGTCTCTATATCTTTTTTCTCCTAACTCATCATTTATTTTTGTAATAACCTCGTTATATTTCTCTACAAATCCTTTAATTTTTTCTATAGTTTTATCAACATTAGAGTTAATTGATATATTAATTTCACCAGCTTCTTCTGCTTTTAAATTAAATTCTACTCCATCTATTGTAAATGTATTAGAACTTCTATTAGTTGTTACTCCATTATAAGTAAAACTAGCATCTTTAGCACTTTGATCCTTTACTAATCCTAAAACCCCCGTTAAAAAGTTTCCACTATTATCACTCAAAGATACTTCATTCATGAGTCCACTTTCCTTTGATTCCAATTGAAATTCATCTGTTACACTATTATATTTTAATGTAACTCCTACATCACTTTTATTTACAGTATTTATAACATCTTGAATAGTATCAGTATCACTAAAAGTAAAATTTTCATTATTTATAGTAAATGATACTTCATTTCCTACAAATGTAATAGCTTCATTAAATTTAGCATCTTTAAGTTGGCTATTAAGATTTATTGTATTAGTTTGACCATTAGTAAAACCTAAATCATCTACAATATTTTCTTTACTATTAGAAATTTTAATCTCTTGTCCACTTGTTCCTAAAAATACTAACTTTCCATTTAATACGCTGGCACTTATGGATCCATGAGTTAATTGTGAATTTATTTCTGTAACAAGACTAGATACATCATTAAAATCATCTGAAAGGTCTATATTATAATCAGTACCATCAATATTTATATTAAACTCTTTACCAATTTCAGATATATCAATATTAACTGTAGATTCTAATTTATTTATCTTTGCTCCATTAGATAATCCTAAATTTTTAATTACATCATCTGCTGAACCACTATTAAAAATAATCTCATCTGAAGTGTCATGAGATACAAACTTTAATTTATCTCCATCATTAGTTACTTTAATATTGCCTGCACCAATAGCTGTATCAATATTAGATTGAATTTGTGTACTAAGCTCGTTAATATCATTAGCATTAACACTAATATCCACTTCAGTTTCAGTTCCATTTATATCTATTTTAATTTTACCTGTAAAATTTAATGGCTCATTAAAATCAATAGTTGTTCCTGTAATTGAATTAGATTGATTATTCTTGAAGCCTAAATCTGAAACATATGTATTAGGTGTACTTTTTATCTGTAAATTATGACCTACAGAATCTATTTTAATATTACCTCCATCGTTTGATAATACAATATTGCCTGTTCCAAATGAAGAATCTAACTTAGATTGTAAATCAGATATTAATGTTTCAGTAGTTTCTGTAGAATAATCTTTATCTAATGTTATTGTCTTTTCTACACCATCTAATTTAATATTAAAGCTTTTACCTTGTTTTAAATTAGCTTTATTTAATCCTGTTCCAATCATATTAGATATACTTTTAGAATCATCTGTACTCCAAATTCCTTTTTCAGCTAAAGTAATATTCCCAATAGTATAATTCCCAGGAGATGCAGAACCAGTAGGATTTATACTTATAGCATTAGTATCTACTCCATTTAATGTAACACTAGAATCAAAAGTTCCAAATGCAGAAGTTGAAGTAAAGTTATTTTCTGGCTTTAAAAGATTAAAGTATTCATCTTGAAATCCTCTAAGCACATTTGCTATATCTCTATAAGCATCCCTTTTCCATTCAATATATGTTTTTTCCTGTCCTACCTTATCTACTGTTATACGTTCAGCTTTCATAAGTTTATCAATCATAGCTTCTGTATCCAAACCCGATGCCATTCCCGTTATTCTTAATAAATCACTCAAAAAATCACCGCCTGTAATATAATTTGCTTATCTATATAAAGTATCGGCTAAAAATATAATTTCTTTAATCGTCTAAATATTAATTATCTGTATTTTCTATTTCTGTTATAGTTTCTTTCAAAATGGGAAGAGTAAATTCTACTGAATTTGATAAAGCTGTATAAAATTCAAGAGATCTCTTCATTATAGAAATATCATCTTTACTAGTATTTGCTTCAGTATTTTCAAGGAAAACTTTATATACTATTGGCTTTATCAAATGATTAATCATATTAAATTCTTCTTGCTTTTGTTTTATATATTTATCAATATTATCTAACCTATTTAATTTTGGACCAATATTATCAGAGTTTTTATTTTCGCTATATATATTTATTATTTTATTACATATTTTAATTGCATCCATAGATTTCTTATGAATTATTTCTAGATTATTATACATATTTTGTAGTTTTTTTATTAATAATTTCAATTCATCTAAATTAAATTTAATATCAGTATCTAAGGCTTCATGGATTTTTCTTGTAACTTCTATATCTTTATAACAATATTTATTTATTGCATCTCGAAATGTCATTATTTCAGTTCCTTCTATTTTGGCTCCACCTTCTGTTGCATCTATATATAATCTATTACTTGTATCATTTAATATTTCATTTTCAAACCATCTTAAAAAAGTATATAAGTCATGTCCTGTTAATACCTTGTCTCCATATATATTCTCTACTTCAAAATATTTAGTTTTTATAGAATCCGATTTTCTAGCATATTTAGTTCCTTCAGCATGAGTTTTATTGTTTGTATATGCTAAATCTTGTCCAATAAATATTATAGGGTCTGCTCCTAATTTTACAGCTATATTAAATGCTATACAAGCTACTGATCCACCTAATTTTAAGAACCCTACCTCTTTATCAAACTCTTTAAATAATTCTCTAGTATAACCTACTATATTATCTGCAAATATTTTTACTCCTTTATGTTTCTTCAATATTTTAGGATGAGAAGTAGGCATATAAATTAAAGGAATGTTATCATATTCTAAATTATCAAAGTGGGCTAAATTTAATTCTCCCCCATCAACTGTAACTATAAAATCTGGATTAATATTTTTACTCAATAAAACTTTAAGTGCTGTATCTACACAAATTATAACTGCTTTATTTTTAATATCTCGTAGTAATTCAACATTCTTATTTAATGAAGGTCCTGCTGAAACAATAATGATAGGTTTATCTGAAAATATACCTTCTAATTGACTTATAAAGTTACTTTTTATAGCTACACTCATATTTTCCAATAAATTCTTTTGCCAATCTCTATTAAATTTAATCATAGTATTTCTATCTATTTTTTGTATATATAAATGGTCATAAATCATTTTATTAACTTTTTGTTCCATATCACTAAATATTTTTTTATAATTAGAAAATGTATAATATTCTACAAGATGAGAATTATTCCAGTATACATTTGTATTAAGAAAATATCTTAATTTATCTAAATTATCTTCTATCATAATCAAAATATTTTTATTATCTATAATATCAGTTACATCTATATTTTCAATTATTTGATTAAATATAGATATACTCGGCTCAATAATTAATATCTTTGTTTCATTACCTATATTTTTAACTAATTCTTTAATATGATATATCATCCCAAATCCATAAATTATGTATATTTTATCATTACTTAAAGTCAAACTAGAAATCCATCTTTTTGCATCTTTATTAGGATCAAATCTACTATGTAAATGAATTTTATTTTCTTTTTCATTAACAACTAATGCAATTTGTCCATTTTTAGCTTTATTCGCTTCTACAATTATATCTTCTTCTTTTTTTCTTTTCATATATTCTATCATTGTAGGATATCTCGCACTAATTTTTTCTATATTTTTCGTATGTATTTCATGATTTTTCATAAAAATCTCCTCATAATAAATTTATATTATCACTAATATCTTCACAACAATATTTTTTTATAGATTCCTTTAAACTTAATAAATCTGTTCCATTTATTCTAGCTCCACCTTCTGTAGAATCAATAAATGTAATACTTTTTTCTTTTTGTATTCTATTCTGAATCCACCTTAAATAGCTAAATAAATTTTTGGAAGTATATACTTCCTTACCATTAACGTCTAATACTTTTCGTAATGTATTTTTATTAGATACATTCAAATGATTGGCTTGCTCAGAATGAGTTTTTTCTTCACTAAAAGCCAGATCTTGTCCAACAAAAACAATTGGATCACATCCAAACTTTATAAGAATGTCCAGCGCTGTAGTAGCTACTGAACCCCCTGTTTCTACAGTGCTATAATTATTTTTATTTGCCAATTCCTCTGAATTTTTAAACCCCTTTTGAAAAGCAATATATTTTTTACCTTTATAATTTAAAGCTACTTTTTTATTACATGTTGATAATATTATAATTGGAATAAATATATTTAACCCTTGTATTTGTTCATATACTATGTCATAAGGGTCAGTTATTATTATAGCATCAGGAACTATATCCTTATTAAGTAATGCTTTTACTGCTCTTCCTACACATAATATTAGACCTTTATTTTTTATTTTCTTTAATTCATTAATATTTTTATCTAATGAAGGACCTGCTGATATCAAAAAAGCAGGTACATCTATCATTTTGTTAAATAAATCATTAACATATCTATCTACATTTTTTATATTTGAATTGAAATTTTCAATTAATAAATCTTCAACTCCAACTAATTTCTTTTTCATTCTAAATTCTTCAAGCAAATACTTTATTTCTTTATATTGATTAGGAATAGCTTTCATTGATTGAGTATGAAATATGATCTCAAATTCATCTTCTTTGTTGAGTATTTCTTTTAATTTATTTATATAAGAAGTAAGATTATCACTTATAATTAATTCTAATCTATCATCTTTTAAAATAGATATTAAGTCCATATTTAATAAGGCCTGATTAAATATTTTTTTATTGAATTCAAATACAAATATTTTTTTATTATCAATTTTATATAAAAAATTTTCTATATGATACCCTAGACCAAAACCAATTATAATAAAATTCTTTATATTATTTTTGTAATTATTTTCAAAAAATCTTTGTGATTCTTTTAAAGGATTATATTTACTATGAATATAAAATTCTAAGCCAAAATCATTTACTTTTAATGTTTTATAATTCGTTTTAGTTGATAATATTTCATAATTACTATCACATTTTTCTGATTTCATAATTTTATAAACATAAGGATATAATCTTTTCAATGTGTTCATATTATTTAAGTACATATTAATTCTCCTTAGTTTGCCACGAAGCTAATATTGGATATTTCTTTTTTCCAATATTTAAATATATCTATTAATTCATATTCTAATAAATCACTTACATATACAAAATCTTCATTTTGTAAAGCCTGTTCAAATTCTAAAAGTATTTTTCTTATATTCTTTTCGTTAATTTCTATATTATATTTCTCTAAAGTTGGCTTTGTAAGTATAACTACTTCCAAGCACCAATTTATTCCTTCAATCGCTTCTATTAATAATTTTAGAGCTTCTCCTTCATTATCTTTAGAAAAATAGTCTACTATTTTTTCTATACCAGGTATAAGCTTCTCAAGATATTCATTTAGTGAATTCAATGATTCATTTATTATATTATTTGCCATTAATACTCCCCCTCTATTAAAATAAGACTAACCTAAAAGGCCAGTCTTATTTTCAAAATATTATATCAATTATTTAATTATCTTAATAATTGAAGTACTCCTTGTGGTTGTTGATTAGCTTGAGCAAGCATTGCTTGAGCAGCTTGGTTAAGAATATTATTCTTAGTGAAACTCATCATTTCTTTAGCCATATCAACGTCTCTTATTCTTGATTCAGAAGCTTGTAAGTTTTCAGATGCATTATCAAGATTCTTGATAGTATGCTCAAGTCTATTTTGAAGAGCACCTAATCCAGAACGTTCTCCAGATAAAGTTTCTATAGCAGCATCAATAGTTCCAATTGCAGTGTCAGCTCCTCCTTGAGTAGAAACAGTTACAGCATCTAAACTTAATCCAGTTGCAGTCATATCAGCTATTGATAATGTAACACTTTCACCAGAGTTAGCTCCTATATGAATTACAGCACCAGATAAACTACCTGTTAACAAGTTTTGCTTGTTAAATTGAGTTTTTTCACCTATTCTAGTTAATTCTTCTTTTAATGCATTAACTTCTTTTGCTATAGCAGTTCTATCAGCTGTTACATTAGTATCATTAGAAGATTGTACTGCAAGCTCTCTCATTCTTTGTAATATTGCATGAGACTCATTTAATGCACCTTCAGCTGTTTGTATAAGTGAAATACCATCTTGAGCATTACTAGATGCTTGGTTAAGTCCTTTTATTTGTCCTCTCATTTTTTCTGAGATAGATAAACCAGCTGCATCGTCACCTGCTCTATTTATTCTCATACCTGAAGATAATTTTTCTAAAGATTTTGCTGTTGCATTATTGTTAATTCCTAATTGTCTATGACTGTTCATTGCCATTAAGTTATTATTAATTCTCATTTTTATATTCCTCCTTGAAATTTACCTTTTTTGGCATCCTTGCCTAAGGTTTTTTATTTATAATAAAACTATATATGTATTCGGCCGTTATACAATATAAAGCTTTATTATTGTCTACACTTATATTATCGACATGTTTTTATATAACTTTAGTATTTTTTTAAAAAATATTATATTTCTAAAATAAATTTTTCAATCTATCTAAATCCACTTCTCCATCTGCAGCAACTTTATTTTCATTTTGAATATCAACATATATTTCTTTTCTATGTATATCTACATTCTTAGGAGCTTTTATCCCTAATTTCACTTTACCATCCTGTATATCTGTTACCACTATTTCTATATTATCACCTATCATTATACTTTCGTTTTTCTTCCTCGTTAATATTAGCATTTATATAGCCTCACTTTCCTTTTCAAATATAGGATGCTTTGTGCTATATCTATTATCATCTAATACTATTTGAGCTCCTAAGTTTCTTGCTGTGTTTATAACTATAGGGCCTGATAGGTTTGCTGTCATCTTTTTTAAATCTTTTGGTACTGTTACAATAGTATATAATTTAACTTCTTCTGGTTTTTTAATTTTCAACTTTTCTACTACTGAATCAGAAATATTTATATCATAGTCTTTTTTAAATACAAAAGGATCTATTATTACAAATGCTAAATCACTGTTATTCAAAGATTGAAGATAGTGAAATGGATTATCACTATCTTTATTTTCTATTATTATAAACTGTGTTTGGTCTTCAAATGCAAGTATCCCAAATGGGAAATTTATTATATCTTTTTCTTCTATCTCTATTTCACCAAAATTTTTGGTGTTAATTTTCATATTATCCCTCTTTCTATCTTAGAAAATCTATAAGTGATGGTTGAATTATTCTAGCACCCGCATGAAGAGATGCTTGATATACAGTTTCTCTTGTTTTTAATTCTATTACTACCTCTGCAATATCTACATCTTCATTTTTAGATAGTAGCTTAGTTACACTTAATGTTTGATCTTCTAATCTATTCTTATTAAGTTCTAATCTATTAGTCTTTGCTCCTATTTTTGCTCTAACTGATAATACGTTAGATACAGTATCATCTATTTCTGTTATGCTTTCATCTATACTTGTAACATCATCTGAATCTAATCCTTGTATCAGCTTATCAAATACTCTTATCATTTCTGGTGTATCTCCTTTTGAAACATCTTGTTTATACCCATTATTTGATAACCCGAATAATTCTGTTCCTACTACATTTACATCTATAGTATCTGCTGAACCTACGTTATATTTTGTTTTCTCATCAGTATTTAAATCTATATTATAATTTCCATCACTATCAATCAAATCATCTGCTGTTTTATGTCCAGAAAATATAGCTCTCCCTGCATGTTTAGTATTAGCTACCTTTATTATTTGTTCTCTCAACTGTTTTATTTCTGCTGAAATTTTTTCTTTATCCTCACCTGTATTTGTCCCATCATTTGCAGCTTGTACTGTAAGCTCTCTTGCTCTTTCTAATATATCTCCTATTTGAGATACTGCTGATTCTGTTACCTCCATCCAGCTTGTTGCATCGTCTACATTTCTTTTATATTGTTCTATTCTAGACAAGTCTGTATGATATTTCAAACTCTTTGACACTCCTATTGGATCATCTGAAGGTAATTGAAATTTCTTTCCTGTCTGCATTTTGTCTTGAACCTTACTTAAACCTTGTAAATTTTTATTTACATTTGTCATCATATTAGATATCATCATATTATTTGTTATTCTCATAATCTACCTCCCTACTAATCCTAATCTATTTATTGTAACATCATAGATTGAATCTATTGTAGTAATCATCCTAGCTGCTGCATTATATGAATGTTGAAATTTTACCATATTACTCATTTCTTCATCCAGTGATACTCCTGATTCTGATTGGCGTCTCGTATTTATTCCCTCAACTATAACCTCACCATTTTCTTTCATTCGTACTGATTGCTGACCATCTACTGCTAGTGTAGATAATACTGATTTCATAAAATCATCTGGAGTACCTTGAGGTGTTGTATCTTTAAAGAATTTATTATCATTTCTCTTTTCTAACAATTCTAATATTATATCATTGTTCTCTTTATCAGAAGGATCAGCACTGCTTGATGCAGCTATATTATCCAAATTATCCATTATCTCATCTGATATTTTTATATTAGATGCATCTATAGATTCACCATCATCTGACTGGAACATATTTATACCACTATTTCCATCTCTAGTAAACCCCTTCTGATGTACCTCATTCATTCTTTCTGCAAATATATTTGCAAATTCATTTAATCTAGATATATAAAAAGGAATACCTCTATATTTACTATCATGTCCAGTTCCATCCCTTACATCTATAAGTCCTTTAAGTTTTCCTGATGTAAGTTTTACTTTATTTCCATTTTCCCATTCTAGCTGATATAATTTTTCTTCTTTGTTTAAAGGATTTTCCACTGTAGGTGCAGGATATTTAAGCTTATTGGAAACTTCTCCTTCTACAAGTATTGTACCTCCTATTGATACATTAAACTTACCATTTGTTTCTGTTGCATTTATATTTACTATTTCTGATAATTCATCTATAAGCAAATCTCTTTTATCTCTTAAATCATTTGCTTTACTTCCATCTAATTCTATATTATGTATTTCTTTATTAAGTCCTGCTATCCTCTCAGAATAACTATTTATATTCTTAATATTAGTTGATATCTCAAAATTAACTTCTTTTTGTGCTGATTTTAAGTTTTCTGATGTTGAATTTAAATATTTTGTAAATGCCATCATTTTTTCTCTTACAAGTGCTCTATTAGAGTCATCTGATGGATTTGTTGAAAGTGACTCAAAAGATGTAAACAACTCATCTAAATTTTTTCTAATACTACTTTCTGATGGTTCATTAAATATATGTTGTATTTCAGTAAGAGTATCCTCTTTTACTGTCCACTCACCTACTGGTGCTTTTTCTCCCCAATATTTAAAGTCCAAGTATGAATCTCTAATCCTATTAACTGCTGTTATATTAGTGCCTGTCCCCAAAAATCCTATTCCAGCAATATTAAGTGGATTATTTGATTCTTGAGTATTTTGTTGTCTACTATATCCTTTTGTATTTACATTTGCTATATTATGATTTGTTGTATATAGATTTTTTTGACTAGCAAGTAATCCTGAAACTGCTGTATTAAACCCTATCCATCCACTCATCTAACCACTCCTAATATTTAATTTCCTACTCTACCCATTTTATTTACTACATTTTCTATCATTTCATCTATTGCATTTACTACTCTACTATTTGCAGTATATGAATGTTGAAATTTTAGCATATTTGCCATTTCTTCATCCATTGATACTCCTGAAACTGCATATCTGCTATTTTGTATATTTTGAATTATGGTATTGTGAGTTTCTAACATTATCATAGAACGATTTGCTTCTACTCCCATATCAGATATAATACTTCTATAATAATTATCTGCTGTTTGATTTTCAAAAATCGCTAAATCACGTAAATCCATAATTTCTTTCGCAATACTTCCATCCCCTCTATCTCCTGATGAAGATGCTACTATATTATTTAATGTATCTAAATTGTCATTTAATTTTATAGTACTTGCATCTATTTCACTACCATTTCTTTTAGATACAAAAAAATCTTGTCCTGGTTCTCCAAGTAGTGTTACACCTTTTTTATGTATTTCATTTATTTTTGTTGCAACAGTATTTACAAATTTATCTAGTCTGTTTTTTACACTTGGTATTATTGAAGAATAAGTTTCATCTTTGGAATCAAACTCTCCTCTTGACTCAAGTATCCCTTTTAAATATCCTCCACTTATTTCTACTTTTGAATTGTTTGAATTTTTCCAAGTTATCTCAAAAAATGAATTATCAACAGTCTTGGCTTCTATTTCTCTTGCATTCTCCTCACTTACAAGAGATCTTCCTCCAATATATATATCTACTGAACCATTTTGTTTATTAACTGCATTAATATTTATATTTAAAGATAATCTATCTATTAATGCATTTCTTTTATCTCTTAAATCATTCGCCTTTACACCTGTAGATTCACTTTGAGTTATTAAACCATTTAATTTTGCTATATCTTTTGATATCATATTTATTTCTTCTACTTTATTTGATATCTCTTTATTTAAGTTTACTTGTAAAAGACTTAACTGATTTGACATATGACTTACGGTCTCCACAAAGGCTATGGCTCTTTCCCTTACCATTCCCCTAACTGTTAAGTTATCTGGATCTTTTGATAATTCATCAAAACTATTCCACAGTCCATCCATTACTTCACTTAAACCTACATCTGATGGTTCATTCATTATTTCTTCTACTTGTGAAAAAATACTGTATCTTGCATCAAAATAGCCTTTATTATCAGCTTCATTTCTAAATCTTTGATCTAAAAATCTATCCCTTATTTGTCTTATGTCAGCTATCTTCACACCTGATCCAATTTGACCATTTACTCCCACTACATTTGTATATCCATTAGATGCTTGTATAACATCTTGTCTAACATAGTAAGGGTTATTACTATTTGCTATATTGTGACTGACTGTATCTAATGCTTTTTTATTTGTATATAATCCTGATATTGCTGATGATAATCCTTGAAACAATTTTTTATCCCCTTTCTATGCTTGTTTATTGAAAAAACTTGCAGTTTGTTCGTTTTTCTTACCTTTACCATATGTTAAATTACTATCTCTATTTGTAAATAAATCTATATTTAAATTTATATAATCAAGTGAATCTTTTATTAATCTAGAATTAAGCATATTTTTTTCTTTTATCTTTTCTAATATATTTACTAATTTATTTCTTTTTTCTTCCAATACTTCTTTTTCCTGTCCTTCTAAGAATTCTAAGATTTGAGACACATCAATTCCACTTTTGTCTTTTTTATGAGCAATATTAAAAATAACTTTTTCTCTTAAATTCTCAAGTTTCACCAATGTTTCCGTTATAGATTGTTCTTCTTTAGTAATTTCATCTAATTTTTTTATATCTCCATTTACTAATACATCAGTTTTTTCATCTAAATTTTTAAGTAGTTTTTTATATACTACTATTTCTTCATCTAATACTTTTATTAATACATCAACTAACTCTTTCATATTATCCTCCATTAGCCTTTTCTCATGTTTATATCTTCTAATATCTTTTGTGCTACTAATTTTGAATCCACATTATAATTTCCACTATTCATCTGAGTCTTAATTTTCTCTATTTTTTCTTTTCTAATATCTGGAGAATCCTTTGCCATTTTAACTGCTTTTTGAATCATTTTTCCTTGCTCTGATATTATAAATTGATCTTTTTTATCTGCTTTTACATCTTTGCTGATTTTCGTTTTATTATTGTTATATGCATTTTGTATTTTATTTATATTATTATTAAATATCTTCATAAAAAACACCTCACCTTTGCATCGTTATATATATTATCGGCAAAGTTGAGGTTTAACTTTAATACTATTTATCTTCTATTTTTTACATTTAACTTGTTTCCTGTTCTATAGCTATTCTGTTCACTATTATCTATATTATCTTTTTTAAATGCTCCTTTTAATTCTTTTTCTATTTCATTTGCACACTCTTTGCAAAACCTTCCAGTTTTTATAGGTTTAGAACATCTTTCACAATCAAGTATCAAATTGCTTCCTTCTTTTATCTCAAGTTTTCCTTGTCTTAAAAATTCTAATATCTTTTTTGTAGAAACTCCTGTTGCTTCTGATACTTCTCTAATATCTGCTTTGGTATTACTATAAATATATTCACGAACAGTAAAAAACATTTCTTCTTCTTTACGTCTACAGTGATAGCATATATTAAACCCATCATAATTATATATTTTGCCACATTTTTTACAATTTTTTATATTCATTTATTCTCCTCCTTATATATCTCTACCACTTGCTATTGTTATTAGATAAGTTTTTTTAGCATTAGCATCCATTATATTTCTTTTTGCCTCAGTATATGTAGCTCCTGTAGTTATAATATCATCTACTATAAGTACATTTTTATTAGCAAATATTTCTTTATCTATTATTTTAAATGCTCCCTTTATATTTGTACGTCTAAAAGATTTTGATAATCCTGATTGAGATTTTGTCTTTTTAAACTTGATTAAATTTCCAGTATATAATTCTATATTTAATTTTTCTGAAAGATATTTTGCAAGTAATTCTGATTGATTAAATCCTCTTTTAGATTTTTTTCTTCTTGTCATTGGAATAGGCACTATTAAATCAACATCATCTATATTCCGTTTTTTAAATTCTTCTAATAATAATGGTCCTAGCATCTTATATAAATAAGGTTTTTTACCATATTTATATTTAAATATTATTTCTCTTATACAATCTGTATAACGAAGAGGACAAATTATATCTTCTGATATTGTTTGATCTAAAAACTCTAATCGATCTCTACATTCATTACATAAATGATGCTTGATAGTTTCTTCATATTCATCACATATAAAGCATATATTTTTTTCTGGATAAATAATCTCTAATATTCTATCTAATATTTTCATATTTAACCTCTCACATATACATTAAACATATCATTCAATCTTTTAGATAATCCTGAATACCTTGTAGTAATTTTATTATTTTTTATCATCATAGCTAAATACCTTTCCATTCCTACAAGCACTACTAATTCTTTCGCACGTGTTATTCCTGTATAGAGTAAATTCCTTGTAAGAAGCATTGGTGGTCCCCAAAGTATTGGAATTATAACTACTGGAAATTCTGAACCTTGAGATTTATGAATTGTAGTAGCATATGCAAGTCTAAGTTCATCTAATCCACTAAATGGATATACTACTATTCTTTTATCATCAAATTCTACTATTAATTCTGATTCCTCATGATCAATTTTTGTTATAATTCCTAAATCCCCATTAAACACTCCTTTTCCTTTTTCTATTGACTTTCCATTTTCTATTATTTCCCACTCACTATTATAATTATTTTTTATTTGCATTACTTTGTCGCCTACTCTAAATATAGTATCGGCTATTTTTCTTTCAGCTTTAATTTTAGATTTAGGATTTAATATAGCTTGCAAACTATTATTTAATGCATTTACTCCTGCATCTCCTTTTTTCATTGGAGATAATACTTGAATATCTTTTATTGGATCATACCCATTAAATTTCCTAAGTCTTCTATAGGCTAATTCAAGTATGGTATCTACTATTTGAGAAGGATTGTTTCTTTTCATAAAAAAGAAATCTTTATCCTTTTTATTTAAATAAGGATATTCTCCCTTGTTTATTCTATGGGCATTTACTACTATCATACTTTCTTTTGCTTGTCTAAATATTTCATCTAATTCTACTACTTTAATAAGTTTTGAATCTATTATATCTCTAAGTACATTTCCAGCTCCAACTGATGGTAATTGATCTACATCACCTACAAGGATAAGTCTAGTTCCTGGCATAATTGCTTTTAATAAATGATTCATTAAAAGTATATCAACCATTGATACTTCATCTATTATAACTACATCACTTTCCATAGGAGTACCATCATCTACTCCAAATGCCATTCCTATTTCTTCATCTACAAATGAATATTCAAGTAATCTGTGAATAGTTTTAGCTTCTTTTCCTGTAGCTTCACTCATTCTTTTAGCTGCTCTTCCAGTAGGAGCCCCAAGGGTTACTTTTAAATCTTTTTTCTCAAATATTTTTATTATACTATTTATTGTAGTGGTTTTTCCTGTTCCAGGACCACCTGTAACTACTAAAACTCCATTATTTATGGATTCTTCTATAGCTTCTTTTTGTCTGCCAGCTAGTTTTATCTCTTCTTCATTTTCTATTTCATTTATTTGATCATCTATATCTATATTTATATCATGTAATTTTACATTTGAAAGCTCTATTAATTTTTTACTTACATTTGCTTCTGCTGTATAAAAAGGTATAGAATATACTACTATCTCACCATTTATATTTTCAAGCTTTATATGGTTATCAATAGTCATTTGAGTTATTCCATTATCTATTATTTCTTCATCTATGGAAAGTACTTCTTTTGACTTGTTAACAAGAATTCCCTTTGGCATATATGTATGTCCTTCAGTAGTAAACTTCATAATTGCAAATTTTATCCCTGCTCTTATTCTATAGACAGAGTCAAAAGCTATACCCATTTCCATAGCTATTTTATCTGCCATTTTAAATCCTATTCCAAATACTTCTTCTGATAATCTGTATGGATTTTCCTTTACCTTTTGTATTGTCTTATTTCCATATTTTTTATATATTCTTACTCCAAATTTTGAACTAATACCATATTGTTGTAAAAATAGCATAACATCACGAAGTTCTCTTTGTTCACTAAAAGATTCTGCTATTTTTTTAACTTTTTTACTTCCTATACCTTCTACTTCTTTTAACTTTTGTGGATTATATTGAATTACATCTAAACTATTTTCTCCAAATTTCTCAACTATTTTTTCTGCAGTTTTAGGGCCAATACCTGATATTAATCCTGAAGCTAAATAATTAATTATTCCATTAAGAGTAGCAGGTACTACAGGTTCATAATTCTCTACTTTTAATTGCTGACCAAAAGTTTTATGATGTTCCCAATTACCTTCTACTTTTATAGTTTCCCCTATATTTAATATAGGAATATACCCAACTATCGTAATTATATCATCTTCAGTTTCAAGTATTGCAACGATATATCCATTTGAATCATTTTTAAATATTATTTCTTCTACTGAACCTTTTATAGATATCAATTTAAAACCCTCCGAACATTCTTATCTATACATTATAACATACTAAAAAGTCATAGTCTTTTTTTAATATCAACAAGTTCTCTAATTAAAAGTGCAATATCTTTCTTAGTTGCAGGAGTGTTATAACTTAAATCTTCTTCTTTTACATGGGAATCAAACTTTTCTTTATATGATTGTTTTACTAGTTTCCCATCATTTATATGTTTTATTATTGTTCTTTCACTATTTAGCACTTTTATTTCTTTTCCTGTAATAAGTTTTATGTAAATCTCTTCATCTTTTTTCAAAATATCTTCTATATATTTTAAATTAAAATAACCTATTGAGCCATCATTTTTAGATATAGGTTTTCTCGTTTTCATAGGTATCAATATATCCCTTTTTGTAAGGGGTATTGGCACCATATTTTTTGATTCTATAATCTTTCCATATTCATTTCTTACTTTTCTTAAATCTAATGTAAAATATCCAGCTATGGATTTTAAAACTCTAATAGTCCTATAATAAATAAACATGTCCTCTTTATTTTCAAAAATTATTTTAGTAGAATTTCCTTTCGTGTCTAAATAAATTGGAAGTATTGCTATAATTTTATTCATTAATATTTTATCAATCTCTATCATTTATATCTCCCCTTGCTATTATATTAAAAATATTATAACATCGAACATGTGTTCCTGTAAATAGTTTTCTAAAAATTTGTATATTTGTTTTGCTTTTAGGAAAAAATAATCATATCTATAGAAAGGAGTGGCACGAATTAAAAATAATATATTAGTGTTATTATTCTTTTTAGTTTTACTTTTAATTGCAGCATGCGGACTTATTATAGGAGAACGAAATAGTCAAACAAAAGAGGAAAGTCATAAGACTTCCTCTTTTGTTTTTGATATTATAGCCTTTGTAAGTTCATTTATACTAGAAGTAATATCTGTAAGTTTGCTTTCTATTCTAACTAAAAGAAATACAGACACAACTATAGGAAAACCTAAATTTGCAATTTGACTAAATATTATCTCCATTTTAACTACCTCTCTTCCAATTAAATTAATTGTGAAAAGGGTAGACTTTAGTCCACCCTTTAGATTAAATTGAAAAATCTTGTATTTGTGTTGTAATTATTCTAGCTCCAGCTATAGATACTAAATTTCCTCCAGTTGTTTCAAATATATTTTGAGTTATAATATTATTCATAGCTGAAGTTATTTCTAACTCTGTTAAATCTTCTCTTGGCTCATCTAAAGATATTCTAGTTTTTCTATCCATTATATTTTTAAATATCAATTCTAGTTTTTTGCTCAACATATTCACCTCCAATCTTTATATCCTTCTTTAATAAATTAAACCATTTCAATTTCTTTTTCATCAATTCTCTTTACCGCCATAAGTGGTAACTGTTGTAGTCCTGTTATTGAAACCATACTTTCATAAATTCCTTCATCAGTTGCATCGGTTTTAACTGATGAAAGTGTTTTAGATTTTATAATTTCTTTGCCATTTTCATCTAAACCATTTTGAAGCTCTAATTTCACTTTACTTGATTTTAACATTGTATTTACTGCCATGATTATCACCTCCTCTCTTACCTACACTACAAATATAGAAGTGATAATTATTTTTTACTATATAATTTTTTTAATTTTTCTAATGCATTCTTTTTTGTGTTTACAACTGTTCTATAGGAAATTCCTAATCTATTTGATATATCCTTTATATTAATTTTTTGTAAATAAAACATAACTATTATTTGTTTTTGACGTATAGTTAATTTTTCTATATTTTTAACTAACTCATTATTTAATTCCTTATATAAATATTCTTTTTCTATATCTATTTCTGATTCTAATGTATCAATCAAACTAATACTACTATCTTTAGATGAAATCTTTTTATCTAAAGACACTACATATTTTTTAAACTTAAGTTTATCTAGATAATGATATCTTAAAATAGTATTTATATAGCCAGAAAAATAAACTCCTTTTGAAAAATCAAACTTATTTATCCCTATTAAAATCACTTCATATCCTTCATTAATTAAATCATCCATCTCTTCTTTTTCAAAGTAATATTTTTTTATTTGAGTTAAAATAAGAGGTTTATAACTTTCTAACAACTTCATTTTTGCTTCTTTTTCTCCTAATTTTGCTTTTCTTACTAAATTATCTATTTCACTATACATATTCATCCCTCATATTGATGAGTACTCATCTTGATTACCGGTTAAATATATAATACATTTTAAATTTAAAATTACTTAATAGTGACTTTACTAAAGTCACATACAATAAAAAAAGCCCACCACCGAACTAATGTTCTTAAGCAGGCTTTCAAGGGGATTTCTATATTAAATTGAGGGAGTTTGCAAAAATACTTCATTTTAAATATTCTATTTTTATTTCATAATCATCTTTTAAAATATCTATCATATCCATTATTTTAGTATTTTCTTCTTCTATACATATTGTAATAGGACTAAATCTATCCTTTATACTCAGTATTGTATATTCTAAACTTTTCTCATTATTTACTATTATTTTTATAGGGTGAGTATTTTTGGGAATATTAAATCCTATATATATATTTCTTATGAATTCTATTACACCATATATAAAAAACACATAAACAAAGACATATAATATATAAATCATTTTCTCACCCCTATAATGGATTGATTTATATATTATATGTGTTAAGATTAATCTTTGTTACTTATTTAATCCTTCTTTTTTTAATATATCTTTTTTGTCTGTTTTTTCCCAAGGTAAATCAATATCAGTTCTTCCAAAATGTCCATATGCTGCCGTTTGACGATATATTGGTCTTCTTAAATCTAAATTTTTTATAATAGCTGCAGGTCTAAGATCAAAATGTTTTCTAATCAATTTTTCTATTTTTTCTTCTTCTATCTTACCTGTTCCAAAGGTATCTACCATTATAGATACAGGTTCTGCTACACCTATTGCATATGCAAGTTGTACTTCACATTTTTTAGCAAGGTTTGCTGCTACTACATTTTTAGCTACATATCTTGCAGCATATGATGCAGATCTATCTACTTTTGTAGCATCTTTACCTGAAAATGCTCCTCCACCATGACGAGAGTAACCACCATAAGTATCTACAATTATTTTTCTTCCAGTAAGTCCTGCATCACCTTGTGGTCCACCTATTACAAATCTACCTGTTGGATTAATAAAGTATTTAGTTTGATCATCTAATAATTCATTTGGTACTACTGCTCTTATTACAAATTCTCTTAAATCTCTTTCTATAGTTTCTAAATCTACTTCAGAACTATGTTGTGTAGATATAACTACAGTATCTACTCTTACAGGTTTATCATCATTATATTCTATAGTTACTTGAGTTTTTCCATCTGGACGAAGATAATCTAATCTTCCACTTTTTCTAACTTCAGAAAGTCTTCTAGCTAATTTATGAGCAAGTGAAATAGGTAGTGGCATTAATTCTTCTGTCTCATCACAAGCAAAACCAAACATAATACCTTGATCTCCTGCACCTGTATGAGGTAACTCTTCTCCATTTTCTCCCTTTCTCTTTTCAAGAGATTCATTTACACCCATAGCAATATCAGGAGATTGTTCATCAATAGAAGTAAGTACAGCACAAGTTTCAGAATCAAATCCATATTTTGCACGAGTATAGCCTATTTCTTCAACTGTTTTTCTAACTACTTTTGGAATATCTACATAAGTATTTGTAGTTATTTCACCAGATACAAGTACAAGACCAGTAGTTACAGTAGTTTCACAAGCAACTCTAGCATTAGGATCGTCTTTTAATATAGCATCTAAAATTGAATCCGATATTTGATCACAAATTTTGTCAGGATGTCCTTCAGTAACAGATTCTGACGTAAAAAGCCATTTTCTCATTTTTTTCCTCCTCGTTGTGAAACATTGGGACGCTTCTTAGTCTCACATTATCCTTTTTTTGTAAAATAAAAACCTCTTCAAAAGAAGAGGTATAATTACACATCTTCCTCATCTTCCAAAGCTTTTGCTTTGTAGGATTTAGCACCGATTTTTCACCGGTTGCCGGGTTTCATAGGGCCTATCCCTCCACCACTCTTGATAAGGCAATCAAGAATTATTAAATTAACATATAAATATTAACATATAATTTATTATTAGTCAATTAATTTTTATTATACAAGTACCATTACTCCTATTGAACTTAATATATACATTATAATACCTGCTGTAATTACACCAGCTACAATTGTTGGAAATGCAAATTTAAATCTTATATTAAATAAAGATGCTGCTAAAGAACCAGTATAAGCTCCAGTAGTAGGAAGTGGTACTGCCACAAGTAAATATAATCCTAGTAAAGTATATTTTTTCATTCTTTTACTTCTTCTAAGAGTTCTGTTTTCTATCCATTCTATAATCTTGTCAAACTTATCATATCTTCTTAAAAATTTAAATATTGGTTTTAACAGTAAAAGTAAAAATGGAATAGGTAATATGTTACCTATTATAGATAATATAGTACTTTGAATTGGTGTAAAACCCATACTTACTCCAAGTGGTATTGCACCTCTAAGCTCAAATATAGGTGTAGCACCAACTATTATAACCGCTAGTTCCCTTTTTAATAAATCAATTAATTCCCACATAAAATTCTCCTTATAAATTATTCAAATATTATTATACACTATAGATTGTTTAGAATAAACTATTTTAATGATAATTTAAGATTTTCTTAAGAAATAGAATAAGGATAGATAAAATTATCTATCCTTATTCTATTTCTTTCTATAATATAAACTTATTAGTGTATCTAATCGCTTACTTAATTCTAATATTTCATCTCTACTTTTATCATTCATTATGGCTTGGTGAAGCCTATATCTTAATACCTCTATTTCTTCTTTTAAACTTTTATTCTCATCTATAAATGATGCTACCATTTAGACTCCCCCCTAACCTTATTAATCATTAAGTATGCTAACTCAATTAAGCCCCTATAGATAAAAAGATATATTTATATATACCCTATATATATTTAAAAAACATTTTTCTATGTTAAATATATATTACAAAATTACCTTATTTTTCAAAAGTATATCTATTCTAAATCAGTTAATAATAATATATAGAATGGAGGAATATCTGTGAATATAAAAAGGATTATATATATATTTATAATATTATTTTTTACTTTTATTTCTGTATCATTAATGATATATGACAAAATAGAATTATCAAAAAATGATCATATAAATTATAATGGAATACATAAAATTAAATTACCTCAAAATCTAAAAGGAGATACAGAAAAAATAAAACAAGAAAGTAAAGTAGAAAAAACAAGAGAAAATACTGAAAAAAAAGAAAATGAATCAAAACAAATAAATATTAAAAGTAATGATACTGAAACTTTCTCAAAAAATATAATTAGAAAAAAAAATGAATTATTATCTCATATAGAATTTAGTACAGACTATGATAAAAAAACTCAAGAATTTCTTATAAATCAATTGAAACAAGGTATAAAAAGAGCAAAATTAAATCAGTTTGAAGATAGATTGTCAGGAGATAATACTATAAAAGATTTAAATATAAAAGAAATTCAGAATAATTTATCCAAAGAAGATAAAAATAAATTAAATGAAATAATAGATAAATTAGGTACTATAAATAGCATAAAGCTTGTAAAAATACTAGAAAATGGATTAACTTCTAATGAACAAAAAGAAATACATGATTTATTTAAAGAAAAACTATCTGAAAATGAAATTATATCATTAAATGATATATTAGGTAGATTTATTGATTAAAGGGACTTTTGTCCCTTTAATTAAATGCTTTTTCTTTTACTACAATTTCTCTAATACTTTTTACTTTATGATATATTTGTTGTTTTTGGTTTTTATTCCTTGTTTTAATTATTATAGGAATTCTTGATATTTTATCATACATATAATTTAAAGTATCCTGCAATATTAAATAATCTACATCAAATGTTATATTTATAAGTTTCACATATTGTATAATAGAATTTAATTCAACTTTAAAATTTAATTTATTTATTGAAGAAAATCTATAAAATTTATTTATATCAATTGATAATCTTAAACTTGTTGAATCCATTATATCTTTAATTATATTTGAACCTTCAAATAGACTATAGTCTTCTAAATGTATAAGTATTGGTATTTCATATTTGTAAGCTAATTCTTCTAATTCAACTATTGTTTGATCGATTAATGATTTATCTATATCAGTTATTAAAGGAGATATTAAATTTACTACTACATGTTCAGTTGGAAGTGATTTAGCCATACTTAAATTTTCTTCCAATATTTCCATAGTAGCATCTCTAAGTCTCTTTTCATTACTTAAAAAGAAAATCATTTCTGGATTATTTTGATTAAATACTGGAAACATATAACTTATTTTTAGAGGATGATTTTGACAAATTTTTAAAAGTGATGTAATATCTTTTGCACTAGAAAATTTATTAGAAATTTGTATCCAATTTATATTATTTTGCAGGACAAAATTTAAATCCATATGGTCCACAGATATCCCAAGATGTCTATTCATTTTAATCCTCCTCAGCTGACATAATTCTGATAAATTTGAATTTTAATGAAAGCATATTTAGTATACATTATATACCCTAAGAAGGGGTTTTGTATACAATATTTTAAATATTTAACTGCTATTTTATCCAACAGCATTCGACATTTTTTTAAATATATAATGATTTATGATGACTTTTATGGTATTATTTTAATATAATAAAGTTATTTTAATCAATTTGGGGGAAAAAGATGCATACTAATAAATATACTTTAATTTTAATCATTTTAACTTCTTTAATATTTACTTTTGGATGCAGCAATAAAAATTCAGAAGAAAATGTACAAACCAAAGAAGATAATCAAGGTAATGAACAGCAAATTGTAGAGGAACAGGAAGAAGAACAAGAACAAGTAAATCCTTTATATGATACAGAAAATTTAGTACAATCTAATATGAAAATATTCTTAAATGATAATCCTCTAGACTTGAATAATACTATAGCAAAGAAACCTTTAAAAAATAATAAAGGAAATATATTACTTCCATTTATATCTTCATATAAATTGTTAGGCTTTGAAATAGAACTAAATGAAACAGAAGAAGATTTAAGCATTACTGCAATAAATAATTCAACTAAAATATATGTGGCTATAAATAAATATAGCAATATTAAATCTATATCTATAAATGATAAAGATTTAAGTGGTGAAAATATTCAAATGTATTTATTAGAAGATCAAAACAAGAAAAATTCAGAGCTACTAATACCCTTAGAGTTTATTGCTAAATCCCTTGATACTACTATTGTAGAGGGCAATGAAAAAGATTCATTAGTATTAAATACAAATGACTTTAAGGAAAAGCAAGAAAAAATTATTGAAGAAGATAAATTAGAAGACATTTTTAGTGGAATCGGAATAGGAATTGGTGATTCACTTGATAAAGCTAAAGAAAAATTTGGAGAAATTGGAGATACAGGAGGATACCAAGGATCTGACTATTACTCATTTAATAATATAACTATATTTACTGAAATTGGTACAAAGGTAATTACATCAATAGGATTACCTAACTCTACTTACTCTATAGATGGAATTAAAGCTGGAGATAATATAAAAAAAGTTTATGATAAATATGGTAAAAAAGAACCAGTTGAATATGAAGGAATAACAAGTGTAATATATGAAAATATAAAAGGATATAAAGTAGAGTATTCCTTAAAAAGCAATAAAAAAACTATAAGTTTTATAACTATAAGTGAAAAAACTTCAAGAGAATAACACTCTTGAAGTTTTTTATTATTTATCTGCAGGATATATTACACCCATTTGTTTTCTTGCTTGTTCCAATATATTCATAACTATTCTTGATTTTTTAAATGAATTTATATCCGATTGATTTTTTCCTTCTTTTATTAAATCTATAAATTCACTTGCTTCATAATACATATTTGGTTTATCCTGTTCTACAGTTAAATCCTCTTTTCTACCATCTCTATATATTATTTTAATATTCTTAGGCGTAGGTATCTTATCTATTATCATTGTTCCATTTTCACCTTGTATTTCACTAGGAACATATGAATCTGTTATTTTTGAATGAATTATTAAAGCTTCCATATCATCATAATTAAGTACTACATTACCTTCCCCATCTACTCCAGATTCTAATATTACTCCATTTGCATTTATGGTTTCAGGTTTTCCAAATAATTGTACTAAAGGATATATACAGTATACTCCTATATCCATAAGAGAACCATTTGAAAATTTAGGATTAAAAGTGTTTGGATTTTCTCCTCTTTTATATGGATCATACCTGGAAGAATACTGACAGTAGTTTCCTACATATCTTCTAATTTTACCTATCTTATATAAATTTTCTTTTATTACATTAAAATTAGGTAAAAATGAAGAAACCATTCCTTCCATTAGCAATCTATTATTTTTTTCTGCAGATTTTATCATAGCTTCTAATTCATTTAAATTTGATGCTATAGGTTTTTCACAAAATACATGCTTTTTATTTTCTAGAAATAAAATAGAATATTTAGCATGGTATGAATTTGGACTTGCTATATAAACTGCATCTATTGTCTCTGATTTTGCCATCTCTTCTATATCTGTATAAATGTTTTCCACATCATACTTTTTAGCAAATTCATGAGCTTTTTTTTCTGTTCTTGAATACACTGCATTTAATTTAAATCCTTCATTTAACATAGCTGATTTCAAAAATTCATCTGTAATCCAACTAGTACCTACTATTCCAAATCGTATCACTAAATCATCCCCTTTTATATTTTTATATTTAAATTATATCATAATAAATAATCCCCTCAAAAAACTTAAAATAAGTTTTATTTAAGGGGATATATTTTATTTAAATTTAAAATTTAATATTTCATTACTCTTTATTCTTTTTATATGAATAGTATTTTTAGTTATTTCAAAATTTGTATTAATATCTATATTTTTTTCTTTCAAATTAACTAAATTGACATCACTAAACTTTTCTCCATCATATTCAATTTCTACATCATTTATATTTTCATTAATACTGTTATAAATACGTAATACTACCCCTTCATCATTTTCTGATTTTTTAATAGCACTTGTACCTACTAATGGATTTTTTATTCTAATTGGATAGTAAGTATCTGATAATCCCTTATTTTTATCCTCTATATTTTGTAACTGGCTATAATGAAGTGGATATACATAATTTTCAGCATTAATATTCATTTCATTTATACTATTTATAGGACAAATAGAATATTCCATTTCAAATTTTCCTATCATATTACTTTTTGGAGTCTTTACATGTAAACCAGATCTTCTTCCAGGTCTATTAACTAAATCCTGTTTACCCATATAGCTAGTTCCACATAATAATGTTAATGCTATCTTAGGTTTATTTTCATCTAATATTTCATATTGAGGTAACCCTCTATTTATTATTTGCAATCCATTTTTACTATCAAATACTCCTACAAATTTATGTTGATTATATATTGGATAATACTTTTCTTGCCAATTTTCATTTCTCCAATATTCTACTTGTTTTAAATAATTTTCTCTTTCCATAATTCCAAATTGCTGATCTGCATAGTGAATATTTGACTTAATATTTCCATCAAATAATACTTGTATTCTATGATCTTTAATATTATTATTAATTACAGTTTTTATATCTAACCTCTTATTATTTTTATAAATAGTTATAAAAGATTCTATAACTGTATTTTCCTTTTTCTCAGATCTATATTCATTATAAGTATTAATAGGAAAACTTAATGAATAAGTTATTTTAATTTGAGCTTGAATATGACCATTATATACCTTTTCTATTTTTGCTATTTTCCCTTTAGAATAGATGATTTCATCATTTACAGGAGGAGAATAATCATATTCATCACCAGCATTTCCACCTTCTTTAAATATATGTTGATTGTAATAAGTTTTATCATTTTCTTTATCTAATATATCTAAACTTCCATCTTTATTTATATTTACTTTAATGTATTCATTTTCAAGAGTATTTTCATTTACTATTAAACTTTTTTCCTTATTATCACTAAACTTAACTTCATTTATATAATAAGTTTTATAACCAAACCCTTGAACTTCAGGAGTAAAACTAAATTTAACTTTATAATATTCTTTAGATTCATTTTTACCTACAAAATGACTTTCTATCATATAATCATTTAAATCCACTTTTTCAGTATTCAATATCTGATGATCACATTCTAAACCTTTATCATCTTTTAATATAAAATTAGTAGATTCTAATAATGCTTCTATTGCTAATGTATCTTTTCTTGAATTAATTATTGTATTAAATACAGTTATTGGTATTCCCTTGTCATCTTGAAAATTTATATTAGATAAAATTTCATTTGTTTTTTCTTCTAATATTGTAGTACCTATTTGATTAGATTTATTATATCTCATTTCCATCTCATCATGTGTAATATCAGTACATACATTTCCTATAGAATCATGGGCTTGATTTTGGATTATATTTTTCCATCCATGATTTATCAAAGCATTATTATAATAAGAACCATATAATGTTCCTATAGAAGATAATGGTTCCACATATTTTTCATATAATCTTTGTGATATAAAATTTTGTCCTTTTATATCAAGACGAGTAGAGCCAATACTTGCATGTACTCTCATAAATTTACCTTTTCTAAATTCACCTTTATAAGTTTCAAAATCCATGTCAGATCTTTTTACATTTTTAATATAATCTTCTAATGTTGAAAATATAAATTTATATCCTTCTGAACCATACTTTTCATTTAAATCTTTAATAATTAAAGGTAAATCTTTATTTGCTTCCCTTTGGTCATAACCACATAACATCAGTATTTGTCCAGTATGTGTCATATCTTTTTGTGCTTTAATATTAGTTTCTACTACCTTTTTACTTTCATCCATTTTTAATGATAACCATTTAGCATTTTCATATCCTAAGGGTAAATAATGACCTAAAATTTTAGTTTCATCTAATCCTTCCCAGTAAAATTCTTTCTCTTTTATATCTTCATCTGATATTCCTCTCCATATAACTGCATCATTGATATTAAATCCTTTTAAAACTTGAGGTATCTGTGCAGATTGACCAAATGAATCAGGCAAATATCCTATATTCATTACAGAACCAAATTCTTCTGCCATATTAATGCCTATAAGTAAATTCCTTATAAGTGATTCCCCACTTGGAATAAATTCATCTGGTTGTATATACCATGGCCCTACAATTATTCTTTTTTGTTCTATAAGTTTTTTTAATCTTTCTTTATTTTTAGGCCTTATTTCTAGATAATCTTCTAATATTATAGTTTGTCCATCAAACATAAAAGATAAATAGTTTTTATTGTTTTCTAGTAAGTCAATTAAGTCATCCATAATTCTAATCAGTTTAACTCTATATTCTTCAAATGTTTTATGCCATTCTCTATCCCAATGAGTATGTGATACTATATGAAATTTCAATTTTAATCCTCCTATTTATTCTAAATCCATCCCCTAAACCTAGAGGATGGATCATATTTTATCCCATTAAATTAAATTCTGCTCCTTCTTGATCTTTTTCTATATCAGATTCTTTTCTTAAAAATGCTACTGATAATGCAATTATTACTACTCCTACAATAAACCCTATTAACCAACTAATTGGATTATTCACTAAAGGTAATGCCCAAATCCCAATAGCTGCCGGTATTGTAGATGATGCTCCTAATACTAATGATACAGCTGCTCCTATACCTGTACCAATTACAATAGATGGTATTACTTTAAATGGAGTAGTTACTGCATATGGTATAGCACCTTCTGAAATTCCTAAAGAACCCATAAATGCTGCAGGTATAGCATTTGCTTTTTCTGCCTTAGTAAATTTATTAGGTTTAATTGCTGTAGCAATTGCAAGACCTATAGGCGGTGCCATTATTCCTACCCATGCTGCTGCCATTGGTTCATATATACCTTCTGCTAAAGTTGCATATGCAAATGCTAATGCAACTTTGTTTACAGGACCACCCATATCAAATGCCATCATAGCTCCTATTATAAATCCTAAAATTGCTAAATTTGCTCCTTTTAATGATACTAACCAATTTTCAAGTCCAGTCATAGCTGGTGTTAATGGTATTGATATTAAATACATAACCACTGCTGTTAATGCTACACCTAAAACTGGAATTATCATAATAGGCTTTATTACTGCTAAACTTTTATGAATTGGAATTTTCTTTAATCTATTTACTATCCATCCAGCAAAAAAACCAATTAATATACCACCAATATATCCAGTACCTAATTCTCTTGCCATAACTCCACCTACAAAACCTACTGTAATTCCTGGTCTATCTGCTATAGAATATGCAATAAATCCAGCTATTGCAGGTACCATTAATTGAAGAGACCATACTCCTATATTCACTAATTTTTCAGCGATGAATCCTTCTTCTCCTAATATAATTCCAATTGATAATAATATACCTCCTGCTACAACAAAAGGAATCATATATGAAACACCTGTCATTAAATGTCTTTTAAATTTATCCATGATTTCATCTCCTTCTTATTTTACTTTCGACTCTGCTTTTTCTATTACTTTTTTAGCATTTTTAAGTACTTTTTTAGTAGATACTTCTATTTTAGTTAAATTATCAAATCTACTCATCTTTGCTATATGAGCATCAATTGCAAGTATAGCTACGTCTGCTTCATTTATTGCATCTGTGGGTAATTCATCTTCTATCCCCATAGCTCCTTGTGTTTCTACTTTTATGTTATGTCCTAATTCCTTTGCAGCATCTTCCAATGCTTTTTTTGCCATAAATGTATGAGCTACTCCTGATGGACATGCTGTAACTGCTACTATTTTCATATTACATCTTCCTCTCTTCATTTTATTTGAAAATGTTTTCCATTAATTTTAATACTTCTTTATCACTTTTAGCATTTTTTAAATCTTGTCTAAAATCTTGTTCCATTAATTTCATTGATAATTTCGATATAATTTTAAGATGTGTATTATTGCCTTCTTTTTCTGGTACTGCAAGACCAATTACTAAATCCACAGGTTTACCATCTAAAGATTCCCAATCTATAGCTTTAGATAGCTTCAATATAACTATAGTTGGTTTTATTACTGCCTTTGTTTTTGCATGAGGTATAGCTATTCCATATCCTACACCTGTAGTAAATTCCTCCTCTCTTTCTAAGATTTTTTCATAATATAAATCTTTTGAATCTAATCTATTATCATAGTCAACCATTCTCACAACTTCTTGTAAAACTTCCTCTTTAGTCGTTCCATGAAATTTTCTATTGATTAAACCCTCATTTATTAATTCAGTTAAACTTAATTCCATTTATTCTGCTCCTCCTTTTCTGTTGTGAATTTACTATAAAATTCTTTAAATTTTTTTGAATTTATCAATTGAGATACATGAGCAGATGACTTTGTTGCTTTATATATTGTATTAAATAATCTTTCAAAAGAATTTGTCATGTTTTTAGATAAAACTAAAATTAATACTAATTGCACTTTCCTATCTTCTTCCCATTCAATAGAATTTTTCAATATACCAACACAAACTGAAGATTCTATATTAGTAGCTTTTAAAGGATGGGGTATAGCTATTAAATTACCAATTGCTGTAGAAGATACTTGCTCTCTTTGAAATATTGATTTTTGAATATCACTATTTATATATCCTCCAGAAGTCATTTGGTTAGTTAAAAACTTAATTACATCCTCTTTATTTTTAAAATCTAAATTTGTGAAAAATAAATCTTCTTTAAAAAGATTTTCCAAACTCTTTTGTGATCCTGTATCCTTATATAGATTTTCTATTTTATTTCTTATATATATTAAATCTTCATCATCCAATATTGTTTTAACTAAAATCACAGGTATACCAATTTCTTCTTGTATAGGTATAGTAGTGAGTATTATATCAGGCTTTATATTTTTTACTCTATCTAACTCATGTAAAGGATATGTTCCTATGAAATTTGCATTTATACTAAGTGAATTTTTAAGTTTTGCTAATAATAAATTAGCAGTCCCCATACCTGAAGAACAAATGATAGCTATATTTTTTATTTTTTGACTATATCTTTTTTTCCTCTCTAATGCTCCACCAAAATGCATAGCTATATAACCAATTTCATCTTCATTTATTATGTAATTAGTTTCTCTTTTGATAACATTTGTAGCAATAATACCAATTTGAAAAGCTAAAGGGTATTTGTTTTTTATATCATTTATTAATGGATTTCTGATATTCATATTATACTTTGCTCTATGAAGTGCTGGTTTTAGATGTAATGCTAAATTATATATCAATTTATTATCATTATTGAAATCCATATTTAATTTATTTTTTATTTCATTTATTATTTTAGAAATCAGACTTTTAATTTGATTATCTATTAAATGTAGTAGTTCTTTTTCTTCATCTTTTTCTAGTAGTTTACTCCCTAGCAAGTGCATAGTTATATAACATGTTTCTGATTCTGGTATATTAACTTCGAAAATATCTTCTAATATCTTAACTATATTCTCTGCTATATAATATTCTTTTTCATTTTTCAATTTTTCGATTTTTTTGTCTTCTAATGGTACAAAGTTACCTAATATTATTCTTTCTAAAGCTATAGCAATATGAATTATAAGATTATTAAAAGCAATATCAGCCAAGTAAAATTCTTGCTGAACTAATTCCTTTTGTAATATATTTTCAATAAACTTCCAATCCATATTATTAAATTTTGAAATCTTACTATTATAACTGTCAGAAATTATATCTTTATTTATATTTTCTCTATTTAAAACATATTGAGAAATACAAAATCTTTTATCAATTTCTTTTCCTTCAATCATTATACCTTTGTTTTCTTTAACAATTATTTTCAAATTATAATCTTTTAGGGTTGATTTTACTACTTTTAAATCATTCTTTATAGTGGATAAACTTACATATAGTTCATCACCTAATTTTTCAAGTGTTATAGGTACGTTAATGGCTAATAACCTTTTTATAATATATACTACCCTTTGATGAGGAAAATCTGGTATAGTATTTAATTTTAACTCTTCCCTAGTAGAAATATCTTCCAATAATTTTTTACATTGTTTTTTCTTTTTTATATCTAATTTGCTACCTTTTCCTTTTACTGAAATAATTTTCGTATTATATGGATTTAGAAACTCATTTAATTCTTTTATATCACTTCTAATAGTTCTAGATGATACTCCTGTCAGCTTCGCTAAATAAGAACTTGTTAAATATTCATTTGAATTTATGAGTTTATCTAATATTTTATTTAGACGAGTACTTAATAATTTTTCCATATTATTTCCTCCTCTTAACTTAATTATATGTATATCGTTTAAATATAGATAGACATTATATTTCCTATATACAAAGGAAATTATTAATTAATTCTGATAAATCAAAAAAGAGTGAGGTATTAAAACCCACCCTTTTATATTTTAGTTAATTTTTGTTTTATACATAAGAATAAATAATCTCCATATCTCCATCTAATATAAACTCACCATAATTATATGGAATTATAAAATGATCTCCTTTTTCTATACTTATTCCATCAATATTCCCTTTACCTTTTAAAACACTCATTATTATAAAAGGCTTGTCTTGATTCATCTTTAAATTACTCTTTATATCTAATTTATATACTGAAAAATACTCTGTTTCTATTAAATTTTTTATTACATTGTTATTTATTTTTTCTATTGTGGGATTATTCTTAGCATCTTCATGAGGTATTTTAGTTACATCTATACTTTTTTCGATATGAAGTTCCCTAGGTTTTCCATCCTGCAACCTATCATAGTCATATAATCTATAGGTTATATCACTTGATTGCTGAGTTTCAAGTATCATAGTTCCACTACCTATTGCATGAACTGTTCCTGCTGGTATGTAAAAGAAATCTCCTGGCTTTATTTTAACTCTTCTAAGAAGTCTGTCCCAATTACCTTCATCTATTATTTGTCTCATTTCTTCTTTTGTATTTGCGTTATGTCCTAATACAAATTCTGAATCTTGATCACAATCAATTATATACCAACATTCAGTTTTTCCTAAGCTATTTTCATGTTCTTTTGCATATTTATCATTTGGATGAACTTGTACACTAAGATCTCTATTTGCATCTATTATTTTTGTAAGAAGTGGAAACTCATTACCTTTTATATTACCAAACAATTCTCTTTTATTTTCCCAAATCCAACTTAAACTTTCTCCTTCATATTCTCCATTTTTAACTATTGAATCACCATTTGAATGAGCACTTACTGCCCAATATTCTCCTGTATTATTAGATGGAATATCATAATTAAAATATTCTTTTAATTTATTTCCACCCCATATTTTCTCTTTAAATACACTATCTAAAAATAATATATCACTCATTTTTTACTCTCCTAATTAATAATTTTTTTATTTAATGAGACTGATAACCGTCCATAGTCTCAACATTGTATCCATTAACATAGTAGTATATAATTAAATTATAACATAAATACATATTGGAGAAAGGGGTTTAAAATGAAAGTTAAATTACTAGAACCTTTAAATGTTTCAAATGAATTAATTAAAGAATTATCAGAACCAATTAAAGAATTAGGACATGAGTTCGTCTATTATGATGAAAAAACTACAGACAATGATGAGCTAATTAAAAGAAGTAAAGATGCTGATATTGTTATGATTGCAAACAATCCTTATCCTAAAGAAGTTATAGATAAAATGGATAACTTAAAACTTATAAATGTAGCTTTTACTGGAGTAGATCATGTAGCAGTAGATGATGCACATAAAAAAGATATAAAAGTTTGTAATGCAGCAGGTTATTCTGATCAAGCAGTTGCAGAACTTGCAATAGGTCTTACTTTAGATATATATAGAAAAATTAGTGATTCAAGTCCTTTAATAGGAAAAGAAATAAAAGATAAAACTGTAGGCATAATAGGTACTGGCAATATTGGAATGAGAACTGCCAAATTATTTAATGCATTTGGTGCAAAATTAAGAGCCTATAGTAGAACAGAAAAAGACGAGGCTAAAAAATTAGGTATCGAATATGTTTCATTAGATGAGCTTTTATCATCAAGTGATATAATTTCAGTTCATTTACCACTTAATGATAATACAAGAGGATTTTTAAACAAAGAAAAACTAAAGAAAATAAATGAAAATGCTATACTTATAAATTGTGCAAGAGGCCCTATTATTGATAATGAAGCATTAGCTAATTTATTAAATGAAGATAAAATAGCAGGTGCAGGTATAGATGTATTTGATATGGAACCACCTCTTCCAAAAGATTATCCTTTATTATATGCAAAGAATATTGTCTTAACTCCACATATAGCATATTTTACTGAAGAAGCTATGATAAGAAGAGCTAAAATAGCATTTGATAATACAATTTCATTTTTAAAAGGTAGTCCTAAAAATATAGTGAAATAATTAAAAAATTGGTTAGAAATTTGAAATTTCTAACCAATTTTTTAATTACCTAAAACTAAACTATTATTTAAACTGTGGTAAATATTTTTTATGTGCTTTATACATCTCTTCGAACACTTCATTTGCAACACTATCTGAATCTACTAATGGATTAAGTGTAAGAGCTGCTACTGCTAAGTCTTTATCTCCCTTTACTGCTGCTTCGCATACCATTCTTTCAAATGTCTTTATTGTTTGGAGTGTTCCATTTAATTTATATGGTATTTTCCCATAATTCATTGGCTTTGGTCCATCTGATGTAATAATTGATGCTACTTCTATTACTGAATCATAAGGAAAATCAATTATCGATCCTCTATTTAATACATTTACATATTGTATATCTTTTTTATTATTTACTATGGAGTTTACAAGTGAGCATGCTGCATCACTATAATAAGCTCCCCCTCTTTCTTCAAGTCTCTTAGGTTTCTCATGAAGATTTGGATTTGAATATTCTCTGAATAAATCTTTTTCTATTTCTTTTACTGCTTCTGCTCTTACATCATTTTCTTTAAATTGTTCTTTTTGTTTTTGTAATTGTTCTTTTGTCATAAAATAATAATTTAAGTATGGATTTGGTATTGCTTTTAATGATTTTATTAGTGATTTTGACCATTGTAAGCTTTCTATATTTTTCATGCTAGGAGTTTCTTGTAATTCTCCACTTATATATTTATCTAGTAATTCTTTAATAGATGATTTTCCATCTACAAATATATCTGTTACAAAGAAATGATGGTTTAACCCTACTATATCCATTTCTACTCTTTTCTCATCTACATCAAAAATCTTAGCAAATTGATTTTTCATATTTACTGGAACATTACATAATCCTACTGCACGATCAAAGTCTGTATATCTATATATTGCTTCTGTTACAATTCCTGCAGGATTTGTAAAGTTTATAAGCCATGCATCTTTCTTAGCATATTTCTTTACATCTTCTACTATATCAAGTATTACTGGTATTGTTCTTAGTGCTTTAAACATTCCTCCTGCACCATTTGTTTCTTGTCCTATTATCCCATGGGAAAGCGGTATTCTTTCATCTAATACTCTTGCATCTAATCCTCCAACTCTTATTTGAGTCATTATAAAGTCAGCATCTTTTATTGCACTTTTTCTATCTAATGTTTGAAATATTTTTATAGGTAATTTTGCTTTTTCTATCATTCTTTTTGATAGATTGTATATTATATCTAATTTTTCTTTTCCTTCTTCTATATCTACAAGGTGTAACTCTGTTATTTTTAGTTCATCATATCTTTTTATAAATCCTTCTATAAGCTCAGGAGTATAAGATGAACCTCCTCCTATTACTACTACTTTTAAATTTTTATTCATCCTACCCTACCTTTCTATTAAAGTTCAAATCCTTTGTTATCACTTAATTGTTTAAACCAATATCCTGATTTTTTTATTGTTCTCTCTTGTGTCTCTAAATCTAACTCAATTAATCCATATCTATTTTTATATGCATTTAACCAAGACCAGCAATCAATAGGGGTCCATATATGATAACCTATGCAATTAGATCCTTCTTCTATCCCTTTATGAAGCCATTTTAAATGTCCTTTAAAGAAATCTACCCTGTAATCATCTTCTATAATTCCATCTTTTTTAAATCTATCTTCAGCTTGAACCCCCATACCATTTTCAGTTATCATCCATTCAATATTTCCATATTCATTTTTAATATTTAATGCTATATCATATATCCCTTTTTCATAAATTTCCCAGCCTCTATATTTATTCATTTTTTTACCTGGCATATCATATAAATCGAAATAATATGTTGGTAAAAATGGTGCATTAGGATTTGGAAGATGTTCTTTTGCCTTTACTCTTACAGGCTGATAGTAATTTACACCTAAAAAGTCTACAGTATTTTCTTTTATAATTTCTAAATCTTCTCTGTCATATTCAGGCATTAAATCATGATTTTTAATTAAGCTCACTAATAATTCATTAAACTCACCTTTAATTGCAGGATCTAAAAAGCTTTTATTTTGAAAGGCTTCTGCTATTTCTGCTGCTTTTAAATCCTCTTTATTATCGCTTCTAGAATATGCAGGAGATAAATTCAGAACTATACCTATTTTTCCATCAATTTTACTTTCTTTAAATTCTTTTATTGCATATGCACTTGCAAGTGCTGTATGATAGCCTACTTGTACTGCAAGTTTTGCATCTACTTTCATAGGATAATGATATTGATTTAAATATCCACATTCTACATGAACTATAGGTTCATTAAATGTAAACCATCTTTTAACTATATCACCAAATAAACTAAAACAAGTCTTTGCATATTCTTTATAATAATCTACTACTAATCTATTTTCCCATCCACCTATCTTTTGTAATTCCATAGGCATATCAAAATGAAATAAATTCACGAATGGTTCTATATCATTTTCTTTTAATGTTTTAAAATAATCTTTATAATATTTTACTGCTTCTTTATTTACTTCACCATAACCTTTAGGAAATAGTCTTGCCCAACTAATTGATGTTCTAAATGAATTATGACCTGTTTGTTTTAACAGCTTTATATCTTCTTTGTAATTTTTATACATAGCTGTAGTTACCTTTGGACCTACTTCACCATAAAATTTTTCTGGCTCAACTTCAAACCATTCATCCCATATATCTTTACCTTTTCCATCACCTTCAAAGCTACCTTCCGACTGAGTAGCAGAAGTTGCACTCCCGAAATAAAACTTATCAGGAAATTTCAACATTTAAATCATCCTTTTCTGTTTTTTATAATTAAAATTACACCTATACCTATTGTTATTAAACCCATTATTATATTCAGATTTTGATTTACAAACATAGGACTTGTTGCAATAAAAAGTAATCCTATAGAAACTATAAAAAGATGCCATTTATTCATCTTATTTACCTTCTTCTATACGTTTATATACATCTATAAATTCTTCTGATAATATTTTAAAAGCTTCAGCACTCATCATTTGATCTTCTGCATGTACTAATATCAAACTAAATTCTATTTTCTCATCACTAGCTTCTTTTTGTATAAGTTTTGAATGTGATTTATGTCCTTGTAAAAAAAGTTCATTACCTTCTTTTATTTTTTCTTCTGCTCCTTTAAAATCTCCACTTTTTGCTTTTCCTATAGCTTCAATAAAAAGTGATCTTGCAGTTCCTACTGCAGATATTATTTCAAAATAAATCATTTCTAACTCTCCCATATTTATCTTCCTTTCTAAATAAAGTAAGACTCAGATCAGGTAACCAAAAAGTTACCTGAATCCAGAGTCTTTTTTATACTATTTATGCTGTTTGTTTATCTTCTTGGTCAGTTTTCTTTACTCTATTTGCCAACATAACAAATGGTGACCATATTACAAATGCAACAAATAAATTGAATATTGAAACTAACCCAGCAAGCCAACTACCACCTGTTGCAAGATATGCAAGTATTCCTACAGGCATTACCCATGGAACTGCTACAAATGTAGGAGGTATAAATCCTATTGCTGTAAGCACATAAGCAATTGTTGCAGTAATTGGTGGAATTATTAGCCATGGTATAATATAGAATGGATTTAATACTATAGGCATACCAAACACTACAGGTTCATTTATATTAAATACTCCCATTGGCGCTCCTAATTTTGCAATTGCTTTTGAATCTTTTTTCTTTGAGAACATGAATATTGCAATAATTAATGCAAGGGTTATACCTGAACCACCCATTTGTGCATATGCATCAAATGATACTCTAGTCCAAAGATATGGTAAATCTGCTGCAGATTGAGCTGCTTCATATGCTTCTGTATTTGTAATAAGAGCTGGTAAATAAACTCCATCCATAATTGGTGCAAGTACATTATGACCATGTAAACCAAAGAACCAAAATACTTGGATAAGGAATGTTGCAAGTATAACACTAAATAAACCTTGTGATAAACCAAGTAAAGGTTTTTGAATATATTCTAATATTAAATCATTGATTGAAAATCCTAAGTAAGTAACTGATAAATAACCAAGTGTTGCTGCAACATATACAGCAATTATACCTGGTATTATTGCTGCAAACGCTTTATTAACTGCTGAAGGTACAGAATCTGGTAATTTTATAGTAATTCCTCTTAACATTAATTTTACGTAAATCATTGATGATAAAAATCCTATTATAAGTGCTGTAAATAATCCCGCTGCTCCAGCATAAGAAAGACCAATATATCCCCAGCCAGCTACATCAAGATTAAGATTTTCTCCTACTACTTGTGCTTGAACTCCTAATTTTGTAAGTGCATCTAAATTTTCAACACTTACTCCTGGAAGTGCATATGAGAAATTTGCAGTTTGTGGTAAAGTTACTATAAGTGATGAAAACGATATTACACCACCTGCAAGTGGGTTTACGCCATAACTTTTAGCTATATTATAACCTAATGAAAATACAAATACTAAAGCTATAATAGCTATAGAACCAAACCACACATTTCCATTTATCGCAATGATAGGTGACATTGCTTCAACGAAACCTGTAGCACCCCACTCTGTAGGTAAATCTCTAAAGAATACATTTAATAAAACGGCTACTGAACCAACCATGGTAATTGGCATAATACCTATAAATGCATCACGTATTGCAACTAAATGTCTTTGTGAACCTATTTTTGCTGCTATAGGTAAAAAATGTTTTTCCATCCATCGAGTAAATCCATCCATTGTTATACCCCCTATTTATTAAAATTGTTATAAACTTCTAAGGCATTATCTAAAGCTTTTTCACCATTCATAGTGCCATATACTAACATATCAATTACAGCAACAGGCTTTTTGTTATCTACCTGTTGTTTTATCTTTGATTCTAGATAACGAACTTGAGGACCTAATAATATTATGTCTGCTTTTTTTGACTCTTCTTGTGATTCAGCATCTCCTACCGCCCAAACTTTTGCTTCAATATTTTTCTGATCTGCTGATTCTTGCATTTTCTTCACCAAAACACTTGTTGACATGCCTGCTGAACAAACTAATAAAATATTAATCATTTAATCCCTCCTTTTTTATGGTATATACCACTATATATATAATATACCATATCATTTCAAAAATGTAAACATTTTTATTTCAAATAGCAGTTATTTATTAAATTGTAATTTCTATTGTTTTCTCTTTAGGATTATTGTACGACTTATAGTATATATAAGGCTTTCCACTTTTAGTGCTGACTACACCTTCAATCATAATAATAGGTGTTCCTATATCTAAATTAAGAGTATAAGCATATTTAGTTGGTACAGTCATTGGTATAAATTTTTGTATCATTGTACTGTCTTTTAAATACTCATTTAAATCAAGTAACTTATTAAATTTATTTATATTTCTCTCATCAATAAAGTTTCTAATAATATAAAATTCTTCTACATTTTGAGGCTTTTTATCTTTAAGAACCACTCTTATAGCTCTAATTATAGAAAACGAATCATTATCATTTAGTTTTAAAGGGGATAACACATCATCTTTTATACTATATTTAACATCAAAATTTATAAGCCTATATTCTAGTTTTTCATCTTCTGAGTTTGTAACAGAAGTATTCTTTTTCCAAAGAGATTTATCAGATACAAATGTCCCTTTGTTTTTCTTTCTATATAAAAATCCTTCCTCTACAAGCTCATCTATAGCTTTCCTAACTGTCATTCTACTAGCATTTAATCTCTTTGAAAGATCTCTTTCAGATTCAATTGTATCATTAGAGTTTTTATCTTTAATTTCTTCTTGTATCTTTTTTTTGATTTGTATATATATTGGTGTTTTCAAGGTTAAATATATCTCCTTTAAATCTAGTCTATTATTGTAAATTTATCCCATGAATTTAAATAGTCTAATAAAAATAATTCATCTTCAAGTATTCTTCCTATTACATTTTTATTACCATCATTTGGCATATCTTTTAATACTATATGAAGTTCCCCTTTATATCTAGTGTAATTATCATTTAATATAACTACATCTCCTCTTTTTAAATCAAGAGTATTTTGTGGTTTTATATCATTATCTTTATATTTAATTCTAGTCATAGAACTTCTTCTCATATAATCACTTATATCCCCACGTGCAAAATGTTCATCATCATAAAGTATACTTTGTTCCACTTCAGATAATTCATATTCTTTATTTACTTTAAAATTAACCTTACCTTCTACTATCTTTGATAAAGATTTAAATTCATCTTCAGTAGCATAGCAATTAGCAATTATTACATTATCAATTAATCCTGTAGCTATTAAATGTCTAGCTTGTAAATCGATAGGTAGATTTCTATGGCTTTCTAAAGTACATAATCCTTCATTAACATCCCAAGGACCAAATGCTCCTTTACTATTACTTGATATAAATGCTGATAATTCAATATCTTTTTCTTTAATTTTTCTACTATTTTCTATAAAGTAATCTAGTCCTAAACCAGTATATTTTTGTGGATAGAAATTATGTGAAGATATTATTTTTTCTTTTTTAGGTTTAAATCCTAAAATATTTTCAAGATGATTTATATTGCCACTTGCATTAAATTCAAGTTTTAATCCATATGAATTGTATGACATAATAGCTTCTTTATTCCCATCAAAACTTTCATCTAATCTTATACCATCAGCTCCTATTTTATTAAAAAAGGATAAATCATCATATGAAATATTTAACTCATCAAATATATAAGGTGCTACGTCTACAATTACCTCTATATTATATTTATGCGCATGATTTATTCTAATGCTAAATTCCTCTTTTATTTCATCTTTTGATTTATCCCCTAAACCAAGTAAATTAGTAAATATTCTTTTAACATTATATTTTCCAGCCAAGTCAATATAATCTAAGTCCTCTTGAATACTTGATTTATCTGGATAAATTGAAATACCTAAGTTTATCATATATACATCTCCTCTTCTTTATTCTTAATATATCTTTCAATATTTTTTAAAATAGATTCCGCTCTTTCCACACTTTTTTTCTTATAGAAAAAATTCATTAATTTAAAATTCCAACTTTTCAATTTGTCAGGTGCAATATACTCTTCAGAATATGTAACATTTATTTTTCCATTATTTAAATCAGTTATATTGTATGAAATTATATTTTTTCCTTGATTACTTTTAAATTCTGCTACATACTTTTTATATGGATCAAATTCTAATATAGTAACCTCTACATCTCCTGCTCTACCAAGCTTATTCTTGAGTTTTTTATCATATTTATAACCTTGAATAATATCTTCTTTAGATAAATTTTTACCTGTATTTTCTTCTATGTCCTTAATAATTGATTCATAAATAAACCCAAAAAATTCCTCTTTGTTTACATCTAAATCTAAATTTACTTCCATATAATCACTCCTATATGATTGGTATATACCACACTTTTATAATATCATACTTTTCATATTATTCAAGAAATATTTAAGACTATTTTTTATCCAAAATAAAAAACACTTAGGAATTTACTTCAAATTAGAAGTTTTTCCTAAGTGTTTTTATTTTTCCAAGTATGACTACATTATTTCTTTTACTGTTTTAACTACATTACCTACATTAAATCCAAATCTATCCATAAGTTCAGGTCCTGGAGCTGATGCACCAAAGCTATCTATTCCAATAGATTTTCCTTCTGAACCTATATATTTTTGCCATCCAAAAGTAGTTCCTGCTTCTATTGAAACTCTTTTAGTAATATTTTTTGGTAATATTTCTTCTTTATAATTTTCATCTTGTTTATCAAATAATTCCCAAGATAATATACTTACTACTCTAGCATCTATGCCATCTTTTTCAAGTTCTTTTTTTGCATCCATTGCAAGAGATACCTCTGAACCAGTTGCAATAAGGATTACATCTGGTGAATTTCCTTTTTCTTTATCTACAATGTAACCACCTTTATGAGCTCCTTCAACATCTTCAAGTATTGGTAAACCTTGACGAGTAAGTGCAAGAACTGATGGACCATCTGTATTCTTAAGTGCTTCAATCCAAGCTACAGCAGTTTCCCTTGCATCAGCTGGTCTAAATACTTTAGTGTTTGGTATAGTTCTAAGAGCAGCTAATTGTTCTATAGGCTGATGAGTTGGACCATCTTCACCAAGTGCTATTGAGTCATGTGTAAACACATATACTACAGGTTGATTCATTAGAGCAGATAATCTTATAGTTGGTCTCATATAATTTGAGAATATAAGGAAAGTTGCTCCAAATGTTCTAAATCCACCATGTAAAGATATACCATTAAGTATTGCTCCCATACCATGTTCACGTACTCCAAAGTTTATATTGTTTCCATCTGGAGTTTCATCTTGGAAATCACCTGAATTACTCATAGTAGTTTTATTTGATCCTGCAAGATCAGCAGAACCACCAAATAAATTATCCATATGCTTTGCTATTATATTTATTATTTTTCCACCTGCTGCACGTGTAGCTATTTTTTTATCAAAATTAAATAGCTCTTCATCATTTAATAACTCTTCAGGTATTTCTAAACTATGCCATCTATCCCACTTTTCTGCAAGTTCAGGATATTTATTTCTATATTCAGCAAATTTTTCATTCCATTCTTTTCTCTTAGCATCTTTTTCATCGATTATTCTTTCCATATGAGTATATACATCTTCTGGTACAAAGAATGGTTCATGTTCCCAACTCATATTTTCACGAGTAAGTTTAATTTCATCATCTCCAAGAGGAGCGCCATGAGCTACAGATTGACCAGACTTGTTTGGGGAACCATATCCTATTGTAGTAGGTACCTTTATAAGTGTTGGTTTGTCTGATTTTTTAGCCATTTCAATTAAATCATTTAACTCTTCAATATCTTCACTATTTCTAGATTCTAATACTTCCCAACCATATGCTTCAAATCTTTTACCTACATCTTCAGTAAATGCTATATCAGTTGTTCCATCTATTGTAATTTTATTATCATCATATAATACAATTAGCTTAGATAATTTAAGATGTCCTGCAAGTGAGCAAGCTTCACTTGCTACCCCTTCCATCATATCTCCATCACCAGCTATAACATAAGTATAATGATCTACTATAGTCATATCATCTGTATTAAATTCAGCTGCAAGTCTTTTTTCTGCCATAGCCATTCCTACAGCATTTGCAATCCCTTGACCTAATGGTCCAGTAGTAGTTTCTACTCCTTCAGTATGACCATACTCAGGATGTCCTGGTGTTTTAGAACCCCATTGACGGAAGTTTTTTATATCATCCATACTTACATCATATCCAAATAAATGTAATAGTGAATATTGTAACATTGAACCATGTCCTGCAGATAATACAAATCTATCCCTATCTGCCCAATTAGGATCATTTTTACTTGCATTTAAATGGTTACTCCAAAGTGTATAAGCCATAGTTGCTGTACCCATAGGAAGTCCTGGATGTCCAGAGTTAGCCTTTTGAACTGCATCCATAGACATAAATCTTATACTATTAATTACTTTACTATCAATTTTACTCAAAATGTTTCCTCCTTTATCGATAACTTTATCGTTTTAGTTCCATAGTTATTATAAGCTTTATTTCGCAATATGTCTAATACTAATTATACCCTATTGATTTAGTTATAATAACAAAAGACCTATTGTATATACTATATCTATCCCACTTTGAACCTTCATTTCTTCTATTACATTAAATCAGATATTGGTGTAGCATGATTTTCAAGTATTGTATCTAAATCTACTACATTGATTTTTCCTGTTGTCTGGAGCCAAACTTCTGCTTGCTCTTCACCTTGGTCTGAAAATATTTCTACACTGTCTTTCCATGTAGCCCTACCACATAATACTCCATTAAATTTAGAGCCTGATTCTCCTGCAAGTATTAAAGTCTTTTTAAATAAATCAATAGTAACTCCAGCACTTAAAAAGATAAAAGGTAGATTTGTTGCTTGACTTTGAGCTTTAAAATACTCTTTTGCTTCTTCTTTAGTATGAACATATTCTGAATCAGAATATCCTTCAACAAAGTTCATATTTACTGGTACTTCTACTTTCAATACATCAACATTATATCTTTCATTTGAAAATTCTCTCATTGATTCTATTACCTTTTCAGGTTTGATTTTTGCATATTCTGTTCCCTTTACATCTTTTATATCTTTATCATATGTTACTATTTCTAAGAAAAATGGAATATCTTCACCTATACATTCAGAACCAACTCTCTCTACAAATGATTTTTTTATATCATTTATATGTTCTCCTTCATCTTTATCATAATATAAAAGAATTTTTATTGCATCTACTCCATTTTCTTTTAATCTTTTAACAGAGTAATTTGGTAAAAGATCAGGCAATCTTCCTTCTTCTGATGCATCATATCCAGTTTCTTCATATGCCATTAAAAGTCCAGCTTTATTATCTTTTGTACCTACTGCATCCCATCCATATTCTGGATCTAGTAAAATAGCTGATGCATAAGGAGTAAGTTCTTTAGATACACTTTTTTTGAACTTTTTAATAGTTTGTTCCACATCTCCACCAGTTTTTCGTAGCATCTTTTTTAATGAACCTCTTTGATCTATAGCAAGTGCATTTATAATACCACTATCTGTAGTTAATTTCTTTAAATAATTCTTCTTATTTTCCGTTAAATCAGACATATTAACATCTCCTTTTAACATTATATTATGCTAAATATTTTACCCCTAAATGTAAATAGCAAACAATATCATTTTTAATTTTGCCACATATAATTTGAAAATTTATCAAATATCCCTTTTATATTTTTTCTGGTATATTTAATATATGGAGATATACTAAGAATAATATTTAAGTCAGAAAGGAGCAAAAAATGTTAGATGAAAGAAAAAAAGAGATTATTAATATCTTAATTAATAATAAAAAATTTACAACAATAGAACAACTAGCTCACAAATTGAAAACAAGTAATAGAACTATTAGATATGACTTAGATTCCATTGACATATGGTTAGATTCTAACGATTTTCCTATGTTAATAAGAGTGCCTAGAAAAGGTATTAAGCTAAATATAGCTGGTGGTGAATTAAATGAATTAAGAAAACATTTTACTCATTCTAATTATTATGAATATGTATTATCTCCTGAAGAAAGAAGAGATGTTATATTACTTGAATTATTGAAGTCTAATAAGCCTTTAACATTTTCTATATTAGCTGAAAAAATGTTTGTAAGCATAACTACCATATATAATGATTTAAATTATGTTGAAGATTGGCTAAATAAATTTAATATCAAGATAATAAGAAAAACTGGATTTGGTATGGTTATAGAAGGCAAAGAAGAAGATAAAAGACAAGCAATAGCAACCTTATTGAAATCACTTGCTATACCATATAATCGTCGTAAAGACACATCAAATGATTCTAAAAACTATATTGATTACCTTAAAGATTGGTTTCCAAGAATAGATTTCGAATATATAAAAAATATGCTATGTGAAGTTGAAGATTTATTGGAAATAAAATTTAGCTATGAAGGGTTTAATAGTCTTTTATTTCATATTGGATTAACAGTTGAAAGAATATCATCTAATCAAGCTATTTCAATTAATAATCCAAAACTGAAAGAAATGATGAATAAAAGTGAATATATTGTAGCAAGTAAACTATCTCAAAAGCTATCTCAATATTATAATATTGAAATTCCAAAAGAAGAAATAGCATATATTACACTTCATATTATTGCATCAAAATTAAGTGATGTAGAAGATAATGAAAAATATTTTGAGAAAAATAGCTTATTATCATTAGTAATAGATCAAATGATAGAAAGTGTTGAAACTGAGCTAAATATAGAAATAGAAAATACTAATAGGCTAAAAAGAGATTTATATATACATTTAAATCCAACTATTAATAGATTAATGTTTAATAAGCCTCTACAAAATCCATTACTAACAGAAATAAAAAACAAATATAATGATATATTTTTAGCATCTAGCAAGGCTTCAGAGTTTTTAGAAGAAAGTTTCAATATAAAAGTTACAGAGCATGAAATTGCTTATATAACAATGCACTTTGGAGCAGCTATAGAATCACAATCTATACATCCTAAAGAATATACAAAGATACTATTAGTTTGTGGAAGTGGAATAGGAACTTCCAGATTATTATCTATAAAATTAAAATCTCATTTCAAAAATTTCAAAATAGTAAATATTCTTTCACATGAAAACGTCAACAAGTACAAGGATAATATAGATTTTGATTTAATAATATCTACAATTCCAATTGAAAATGTAGATAAACCAGTAGCTTTAGTAAGCCCTTTACTTGATGCAAAAGATATAGATTTACTTTCATCTTATTTGAATTATAAAAGAAGTCATAAATATTTAAGTTATACAAGTAGTTCAATTGTTATTGATCTTATTAATATAATATCTGAACATTGTGAAATAAAAAATATGCAAGGGCTTCAATGGGATATATCTACTTTATTAAATAATGTAAATAGATTTATGGATTCACAAAATTCAAATATTGAATCACGATTTGAATTACTTCCTAAAAAATTAATTCAAGTCAATATAGAGGCTAAAGATTGGATAGATGCTATAAAAAAGGCGTCAATACCATTAATCCATTTCAAATATATAACAGAAGAATATATAGATAGTATTATCAAAAGGATAGAAAAATATGGACCTTATATGGTAATTGCACCTGGTATTGCAATGCCCCATTCATCACCTGAAGATGGTGCACTCAAAACTGGTTTATCTATAACTAAGTTAAAAACACCAGTTAAGTTTAACCACAAGGTAAATGATCCTATTCATACAATAATTATGCTCAGTGCAACAGATAACTATAATCATATAGAAACTTTAACTAAAATATTAGAAATATTATCTGATAAAGTAAATTCCAATATTTTAGAAAATAGTCAAAGCACTGATATCATATATAAATTATTCAGTAGGGAGGTGAAAAAATGATAAAAGATCTTTTTAGCAAAAATACAATTGCAACAAATTTAAATGTAGACACTTGGCAAGATGCAGTAAAAGTTGCTGGGAATTTAATGTTAGAAGAAGGACTTATTGAAGAACAATATATAGATTCCATGATAAATAAAGTTAAAGAACTAGGACCTTATATAGTTATAGCTCCAGGAATTGCAATGCCTCATTCAAGACCTGAAGATGGTGTAAATAAAACAGGTATGTCACTTATAACTTTAGAAAAGGGAATAAACTTTGGACATGAAAAAAATGATCCTGTAACTCTTGTCATAGCTCTAGCAGCTAAAGACAATAAATCTCATATATCGTCTTTAGCAGAGTTAATGGATGTATTAGGAAATCAAGAATTATTAAATAAAATTCTTTCTAGCGATTCATCAGAAGAAATTTATGAACTTTTAAATAAAAATTAAAGGAGAGATAATTATGTTAAAAATATTAACAGTATGTGGAGCAGGTGTAGGAAGTAGTATGATGCTAAAAGTTTATACACAACAAATAATTAAAAATGAAAAATTAGATGCAAAAGTAGATGCAACAGATATAGGCTCTATTGATCCTAATTCAGCAGACATTATAGTTACAACATCAGATTTTGCAGATGTATTAAGAAATACTAATGCACAAGTAGTAAAAATAGACAATTTAACAGATAAAGAATATCTAAAATCAGAATTACTAGCAGCAGTTGAAAAAATAAATAAATAAATATAAAAGGAGGAAATAAAAATGAAAGATATGTTTTTATACCTTGTTTCTAATGTTTTAAGTGAACCTGCTTTTTTAATAGGTTTAGTTGCATTAATTGGACTATTAGTTCAAAAGAAAAGCTTTAGTGAAATAGTTGCAGGAACAGTAAAAACCATGGTAGGTTTTTTACTTATAACTACTGGAGCTCAAAGCATGGGTATGACTCTACTTCCAATACAACCTATGTTACAAAATATTTTTGGTATGGAAGCAAGTATTGCAGATATAAATAACGCAGTAGGAGCTAGTATGGCAGCATTTGGTGCTTCTGCAACTCTTATATTTGCATTTGGATTTTTATTTAATGTACTATTAGCAAGATTTACTCGATTTAAATTTATACATTTATCAGCTCATGTTTCATTTTTCTATGCAGGACTTATAGCTGCATTGTTATCAGTAGGAACTAATTTATCTACATTATGGGTTGTAATTATAGGTTCAATATTATTAGGATTATATCTCACACTTACATGTGCATATATTTATCCATTAATGAAAAACATACCTGGAGCAGAAGGATTTACTATAGGACATTCTAGTTCAATAGGTTGCTTTATTTCTGCAAAAGTAGGTAAATTAGTAGGTAATAAAGATAAGAATTTAGAAGATATAAAATTACCTAAGTATTTATCCTTCTTAAGAGAAACTACAATAGCTTTAAGTGTAATAATGACTCTTATATTCCTTATAATATCACTTATAGCTGGTCCAAGCTTTGTAACTGAAAATGTAAGTGGTGGAAAAGATATAGTTGTATTCTCTATATTAAATGGTTTAATGTTTGGATTATGGATTACAGTTATTATAACAGGTGTACGTATGATGCTATCAGAAATAGTACCAGCATTCCATGGTATTTCTGATAAATTAGTTCCAAATGCAGTGCCTGGACTTGATATTCCACTATTATTTCCAAACCATCCTACATCAGTAATTGTTGGATTTATTACAAGTCTTATAGCAAGTTTAATAGGTATGGCTATACTTGGTGCTATTAAATATCCTGTTATTGTATTCCCAGCACTTATTCCTACATTTTTTACTGGTGCTGTAACAGCCATATTTGGTAACTCTACTGGTGGTAGACGTGGAGCTATAATAGGTTCATTTATAAATGGTTTAATACTAATATGGGGTCAAGCCCTACTGCTTCCTTATATAGGTGATTATGAACCTCTTATGAGAGTATTATCAGAAACAGACTATACTTTCTTTGGTCCAATAATAGGATGGATATTAAATGTATTCTAAAAAAAATTTACTAACCCTATACCTTACAGTAGGCTATCCAGATAAAGATACATTTTTTAAATCTTTAGATATCATGGTAAAAGAAGGTATGGATATTTTAGAATTAGGAATACCAGTAGAAAATCCATCTTTAGATGGTAATACAATATCAAATACACATAAAGTTTCACTAGAAAAAGGATTTAATGAAAAAGTATTAGATATATATTTAAAGAAAATAAAATCACTTTATCCTAATCTTCCAATATTGATAATGAGTTATAAAGATGGGATAGAAAAATATAATTTATTAGATAAAACCAATTTATATGATGCAATATTAGCTCCTGATGAGTCATTACAACTAGATAATGTGAAAACTGTTCAGATTTTCAATGAAAAAATGAATAAAGAACAAATAAAGGACAAATTATCTATTACCAATTGCTTTGCATATGTTATGAGTGGAGTAGGAACTACAGGTACTAAAGGAGATCTTCCACAAGGATATATTCAAACAATGAAAAATATAAGAGAAATATCAGATATTCCTATTCAAATTGGATTTGGAATATACAGTGATAACCAAATAAAAGAAGTTCTATCTAGAGGTGCTAATGGTGTAATAATAGGCAGTGAAATAATACGTAAAGTAGATGAAGGTTTAGATAGTTTAAGAAAGTATATGAAAAACATATCAAAAGCTAGAGAGTAACTCTCTAGCTTTTGATATGTAATTTAACATAAAATTAGGATCAGATTAATCTTCTCCATATATAATAAAGATATTAAATTGAAAGCTTAATTTATATTTATCTTTGTACTCTTCCTGATGCATCTCCACCTACAAGTGTTTCTACTTCGTCTGCAGTCACTATGTTGAAATCACCTGATATAGTATGCTTCATAGCAGATGCTGCTACTGCAAATTCTAAAGCATCTTTAAATTCTTTACCAGTAACTAAACTATAAATAAGTCCACCAGCAAATGAATCTCCTCCACCTACTTTATAAACTATTCTTACATCATATTTTCTTGATCTATAGAACTCTTCTCCATCATATATAAGTGCTGACCATCCATTGTCTGATGCAGAATAACTTTCTCTTAATGTTGAAACTACATATTTAAAGCCAAATTTTTCTTTCTTTTGCTTGAATATACTTTTGTATCCTTCAAGTTCTAACTCACCTTTTGTTACATCTGTTTCACCTGGTTTAAATCCTAATGTCTTTTCAGCATCTTTAAATATCTCATCAAAATCAAAATCTTCAAATGAAAGAAACATTATCTTTGATTGATAAAATAAAATTAGATGAAGCTAGAAAAGCTCTAATCATACAAATAAAATACTTTCAATTGCTAAAAAAACAGGTGCAACTATTATTTCTGTTACTCATCATGCTGATTCACAAATCACTAAATTATCTGATTTAACGCTTTTACATGGAGGCAGTGAAACGCCTCTATCAGGTGGAGATTTTTCTTCTAAAATAGCTCAAATGGGTTTGTTTGATATATTATATATAGAGATATTAAAGATTCTATATTATCTAGTTCCAAAAAAACTTTTAAAGCTATTTCTGAAACTATGCTATAAAATAAAAACATCTTATTACAATTAATTGTAATAAGATGTTTTTATTTTATATAATCTAAAAGTTCTTCTTTTGAAAGGGGCTTACTATAGTAATATCCTTGAATTAAGTAACATCCTTTTCTTTTCAAATATTCTATTTGTTCTTCTGACTCTACTCCTTCTGCTATTACATCTAATTTTAATTTATATGCCATATTAGTTATTATATCTGCTATTTCTCCATCATCATTATCAGGATAATCTTTTATAAAAGTTCTGTCTATTTTTAATTTGTTAATATTTAATTGCTTTATATAAGATAGAGAAGAATATCCAGTTCCAAAATCATCAATTGCTATTGTAAATCCTAATTTTCTAAGTCTATTTAATTTTTTATTTACTTGTTTTAAACCTGATAACAATAAAGATTCTGTAATTTCCAATTCAAAATAACTTGTATCAACATTATTTTTTTCTATAGATTCTTTGATTCTTTTTAAAAAGTTTTCATCATTAAATTGCATTGCTGAAATATTAATTGAAATTCTAAAATTTTTCCTTATGTTCTCTTTCAAAGATTTGTAATCATTAAATACTCTTTCTATTACCCAATATCCTATTTCAACAATTTGACCAGTTCTTTCAGCTATTGGTATAAATACTGTTGGAGAAATAGTCCCTAACTTTTTAGTGTTCCATCTTAAAAGTGCTTCAGCCCCTATAACATTACCTGTTTTAGAGTTCACTTGTGGTTGATAATTAATACTAAATTCCCCATATATTATAGCTTTATTTAACATTAATTTTATATCATATTCATTTTGAATATCTTCCTTAAGTGATTTATCAAAATATAAACAGTATTTTCCCTGTGTTTCAATTGCTTTGTCTAAAGCTATATTAGAATTTATTATAAGCTCATTTGCATTTTTACCATCATCAGGATAACAGGAAATTCCTACTTTCAAGTCAAAATATAGCTCTTTATCTTTTACAAAATAAGATAATTTACTTATCCCTATAAGTTTTTTTATGAAATTGTCAATTTCTTTTCTTGAATTTAATGACGATATCCCAATAACAAATTTATTTTTAGATATATGAGCAATAAAATCCTTTTTATCTAATATAGTATTTATTCTCTTTATTAATATATCTAAAATATATTTTAAGTTATCTTCTGAATTTAATACTATGCTATTATAATTTTCAATAGAAAAATATATTACAAAAAACTTATCTTCACTTCTATAAATACTATTATCTATCAATTTGAATAATAAATTTTCATTTGGTAAATTTGTATCTATATTATAATCTTTCAATTTATCTATATATTCTTTCTCTTTTTTTAATTCAGTTAAATCTGTAAAAATACCTATATACTTTAAATCATCTTTTTTAAACTTATTCTTTATTTTATATATAGATAAATCCTTAGGATAAAGTATTCCATCTTTTCTTTTATCCCACAATTCACCTCTCCAATAATTTTTTCTATTTATACTTTTCCACATATTTTTATAAAATTCATTATTTTGGCTACCTGATTTAAAATCACCAGGAGTAAATCCAATCACTTCTTCCCTGCTATATCCTGTTATTTTTTCATACGATTTATTTACATATGTAATTCTATTATTGCCATCAGTTATTACTACTGCATCATTTGTATTTTTAGTAATGTATTCAGTTATATTTAACTGTTCTTTGTTTTTTTTAGAGAAATAAACTAATGTTATTATGAAAAAAAGTGATATAATTAAAAGAATCATCAACCATATTTGACCACTATTCATTCCAAATATAATATTATCTTTTACCATATTAAAATCATTTATATTAAATGATGAAATAGCTATCCAATAATTTTCATTAGTATTTTTATTTATTGCTGAATATTTATCTAATTTCATAAAATAATAAACCATATCACCAATTTCATATATGCCTTTATCTTTTGAATTTACTTGGTTCCACAAAACCAAATTCTGAGTTGATAAATTATATTGTTTTCTAGAATCATACATAAATCCAAATATTTTATTTTTGTCTTTATTATGTAAATAATATCCTTCTGAATTTAAAAGTGAATATTCCACAAACATAAATTGTTTTTGGTCAAAATATCTTTCAAATACATCTATTATATCTCTTGCATCATAACTTATAACTACAACTCCTTTATATTTACCCTCATCAGTAAATACAGGTGTGGATATTCTTATTAATGGTGTATAAGGAATTTGTAATTTTCCATCTTTCAATTTCAAGTCCATTTTTGAAATATATATTTCACCATCTTTAATATCTTTAGTCTTTATATAATAAGAACTATTTATTTTATTCTCTAACTTATCTTTTTCCATTAATTTTGATCTATTATTTTCATTATCAACTCTTATAATTTCATTGCCTGTATCATTCAAAAAACTTATTTTTTCTATTTTATTTTTATTGTCAGTTGCCCTTATGAACATTCTCTCTACAATATCTAAATCTTCAGTTTCATTATTTATATAAGTATGTATTTCATCTGAATTTTTGATTAACATCAAATCTTCATTCATTTCACTAAACATATCATTTATAAAAAAATTCATTATATTTGATTTTTGTATCTGTTCATTTATTATATATTCCTTTACATCTTCAATTCTTCTATTTTCGTCATAATTAACCATAAAAATAAAAATAATTATGACAGGTATAATGATAATTAGGTATCTTTTAATAATATTTTTAAAATCATTGAAACTAATTTTACCCATAAAAGCCCCCTTTACTACTTATAATATCTGTCGATATATATCAAAATTTGTATTCTCCCCATACTAAATATATCATATAATTAACATTTAAAAAAGACAGAACAAAGTCTGTCTTTTTTAAATGTTAATTATCAATTATTCCAAACATCAATGTCCCTTTACAAGCTATTTCTCCATCTACCTTTGCTACAGCATTTGCCTTACCTATTCCTCTTTTCATAGTAATAAGTTCAACTTCCATAGTTAAAGTATCTCCCGGTCTAACTTGTCTTTTAAATCTAATCTTATCTATACCAGTAAATACTGCCAATTTATCTTTATTTTCTTCTAAAGTCATAACAGCAACTGCTCCTACTTGAGCCATAGCTTCTACCATTAAAACCCCTGGCATAAGTGGATTATTAGGAAAATGCCCTTGAAAAAAAGGTTCATTTATTGTTACATTTTTTATTCCTATAGCTTTTTTACCCTCTTCTAATTCTACTATTTTATCTACAAGTAAAAAAGGATATCTATGAGGAATTATTTTTTGTATTTCCATATTATCTAACATATTATCACCCCGTATTAAGACTTGGTACTAACATTAGTTTATACCATTATCTTATTAAAAACAAGCGTTATTTATTGCATATCTTCAGTATAACTAGTATCTCCAGAAGGTTCTAGATTTTCATGTTCTTCATTGTGTGGTTGACCTTCTTCAGTTGCTTCTGAATCATTGTACGCATCTGTTTCAGTTGATTTTTCCTCTACATCGCTCTCTTGATTATTTTCATATGTTGGATCTTCTTTTTGTTCACTATCTTTTTCATAGTCAGTATTATCTTCTTTGTCATCATTACCTGATGGTCTTGATGGCCTTGGGCTTAATGGAGATGTAGGTCTTGATGGTTCTTGAAGTGGCTCATATACTTGTTGATCCTCATCTTCTTGTTCTTCCTCTTCTAATTCTTCCATTTCTATTTGCTTTTTTCTATGATAAATTTCTAAATATTCTTCTTTAAGTTTTATATAACTTTCACCTAATAATTCTGTTAAATCATCAGATGCAACTGTATCTATTTCTATATCTATATTTAAATCATCTTCATATATTTCATCTTCTATTTGTTCTTCTTGTAATCTTTTTTCATCTTTTTGTGATTTTGCATTTGCTATCTCATTAGCCTTCGTACGATTTATTTTTAATCCAGTTCCTATTATAGCTATAGCTATTATCATTAGTAAAATATTTAAGAGTGTAGTTTTCTTCAATTTTTCACTTCCTTTAAATATTTTATCGATGGATATTATTTTTTAAACATATTTTGAAATATACTCTTAAATCCCTTTTTTTCTTTATATTCCATTGTTTCACTGGCTTCTATCTCTATATTATTAACTATATTCATAGGATTATTTTCTATTAAATCTATTACCTTTTCTTTAGGTAATATTTCATTTAATACTTTTATTGCCTGTTTTGCTCTAGGTGGTCTTCTATTTAAAGAATGAGAATCAGTTCCTACAAAATGAATCATATTATGACTTACTAATATTTTTGAAGTCTTAGCAATATCTTCACCATAATATCCTATTAGTGAACCTAAATTAACTTGCATAAGAGCACCTAATTCTATAAATTTTCTAAGTATATTAGGATTTTTTTTAACCTCTCTATATCTTTCGGGATGAGCAATTATAGGGGTAACACCCTTTAATTTTAATTCATATATTATATCTTCTAAATATATAGGAATTTGAGCCATAGGTAGTTCCATAAGTAAGTAATCACTATTACCTAAAAGTGATATTTTTTCATCTTCAATTAAATCTATAATATTTGGAGTTATATATACTTCATGACCAAGTAATACTTTTATATCAATATTTTGTTCTAAAATCTCTTTGTTTAATTTATCTAATATTTCTTTATTAGATTTCTTATCATTATATCCTTCATTTTCAATATAATGGGATGTGGCAAATATATATTTTATTCCTTCTTCAGCAGCTATTTTTGCCATTTCTATAGAAGTTTCCATATCTCTTGAACCATCATCTACAAATGGAAGTATATGACTATGAATATCTATCATTTTGAATCTCCATAATATGATTGATAACTATATGCAGCATATCTGCCTTCATTCATAGGAATTTTATTTAATACTACTCCTAATATATTTCCTCCTACTTTCGTTATAAGCTCCTTTGCATGTTTTGATGCCTCAATATGAGCTTGTCCTGAACCACAAACAAGTATAACACCACCAACATATGTAGATATTATAGAAGCATCTGTAACTACTCCTACAGGAGGTGCATCTATTATAACCATATCATATATATTTTCCATAGATTCTATAAATTCTTTCATTCTATTTGAACCTAAAAGTTCAGAAGGATTTGGTGGTATAGGACCAGATGGCAATACATCTAATTTAAAATCTTTTATATGAGTTGAAGCTAAATCTTGTTCCATTCCTTCAGCTATTATATTTGTAACTCCTACTCTATTTGATGCAGCAAAGTATTTATGCATTTGAGGCTTTCTAAAATCGCAATCTATCAAAAGTACAGCTTTATTATCTTGAGCCATAGATACAGCTAAATTTACAGCTGTAGTACTTTTTCCTTCACCAGGTCCTGCACTTGTCACTACAATAGATTTTAATTTTTTATCAAAATTCGAAAATTGTATATTTGTTCTAAGTGTCCTATATGCCTCTGCTATAGGAGATTTTGGATCATAATGTGTTACTATTTTATATCTACTCATTTTTGCCTCCTATTTATCTGCTGTTTTTGGTATCATTCCTATAACAGGAAGATCAAGATGTTTTTCTACATCATTTGGTGTTTTTATAGTATTATCTAGATATTCTAAAATAAATATAATAAATACAGAAATCATTATTCCAAGTACAGCAGATATAGCTATATTTAACATAGGCTTTGGACTTACTGGTCCTTCTGGTACAAGAGCTTTGTCTATAACTTGAACATTATCTATATTCATTATTTCTTTAACTTGTCCCATAAATACTTCTGCTGTTTCATTTGCTATTGTAGCAGCTTCTTCAGGATCTCCATGATTTACTACTATTTTTATAATTTCAGTATCATTCACAAGGCTCACATTTACCTTTTCTCTAAATGCTCCATAAGTCATATCTAAATCTAAATCCTCTATAACTTCTAAACCTACTGCCCTACTCTTTGCAATTTCACCATAAGTAGAAACTAATTTTTGATTTAAAAGCACATCATTATATTCTATTCCTTGATTCATTCCTGAATATTCTTGAGATTTTCCTACCATAAGTGTAGTATAAGTTTCATATTCACTTGGCAATATAAAAAAGCTTATAATAGCACTTGCTATTATACTTATAAGTGTTATTAAAACTATAAGCCATTTCTTTTTCCACACAATAAAAAACAGTTCCCTTAATTCAATTTCTTCCATCTGTTTCCCTCCATACATTTTGTCCCTTTTTATTCTCACACTAATTATATAATTAACTAAAAGTATATTCAATTATATGTTGAATATTATGACCCTAGACCTATTTAATTTCACCTTCATTATTGATAATATTTTATCTGAGGTGAAAAAATTGTCAAATATAATGCATACTATTAAAAAATTACATAAAAGAAAAAAAATAAATGGATATTATGAAGCTGCTGATATTTTAACAAATGAAGAAAAAACTAATCTTATCATAATATCATCTATTTTAATAGTTCCAATAATTATTGGCATAACGTTACTTGCACTTTCTTCGTTCTAATTTGAAGAAAGTGCTGTTTTCTTTAATCCTTTAAATTCTCTTACATTATTTATTTCTTCTGGCTTTTTATAAGTAGGAACCAATTCTGCCACTGCCTTTTTTACATCAGATTCAGTTCCATTATGCATTATATCTTTAAGATTATCTAATTTCTTTATTAATACATTATAATCACTAAAAAGAGGCCTTCCAACATGAATTTTAGTATGTTCTGTAGATGTTAGCCCTTCCTCATCCATAAGCAATTCTTCAAATAATTTTTCACCAGGACGTAAACCAACTAAATCAATTTCAATATCTTTCCCTACTTCAAGTCCAGATAAAGTTATTAAATCTTTTGCTAAGTCTATAATCTTAACAGGTTCACCCATATCAAGCACAAAAATTTCTCCACCTTTTGCCATAGCACCAGCTTGAAGTACCAACTGACTTGCTTCAGGTATTGTCATAAAATATCTTATAACATCCTTATGGGTTACAGTTACAGGTCCACCTTCTGCAATTTGTCTTTTGAAAAGTGGTATAACACTGCCATTACTTCCAAGAACATTACCAAATCTTACAGCTACAAATTCAGTTTTACTTCTTTTATCAATAGCTTGAACTATCATTTCACATAACCTTTTTGTAGCTCCCATTATATTTGTAGGATTCACTGCTTTATCAGTAGAAATCATTACAAATTTTTCTATTCCAAATTTATCTGCTGCCTTTGCAACATTAAAAGTACCAAAAACATTATTTTTCACAGCTTCATGAGGATTAGATTCCATAAGTGGTACATGTTTATGAGCTGCTGCATGAAATATTACATTTGGTTTTATATTATTTATTATATTATCTATTTTTTTACTATCACGAACTGAAGCTATTTTTACATTTAAATTTAGACTACTACCATATTTTCTCTTAAGTTCATTTTGAAGATCATATACATTATTTTCATATATATCTAATATTATAAGCTCCTGTGGATTATACTTTGCAATTTGTCTACATAGCTCTGAACCAATAGAACCACCACCGCCAGTTATAAGTACTTTTTTATCTTTTATGTACTGATTTATCTTTTCAGTATCAAGTTTAACTTCATCACGTCCAAGTAAATCTTCAATCTGCACTTCTCTAAGTTGTTTTACACTTACTTTCCCATCAATAAGTTCAAACATACCTGGCAAAGTTTTCACCTTACATTTTGTTGTTTTACATTCTTCTATAATATTTTTGATTTGTCCTTTAGTTGATGAAGGCATAGCTATAACTATTTCATCAATATTATTTTTTATAGCTTGTGATTTTATATCATACCTACCACCTTTTACAGATACACCATGAATTTTTCTACCTTCCTTTGATATATCATCATCAATTAAAACAACTGGATCACTCATAAGTTCTCTATGATTTTTAAACTCCTTTATAACCATAGCCCCTGCATCTCCTGCACCTACTACCATTATACGTTTTCTTTTTTCCCCATTAAATAATCTTTCATTTTTTATCTTCCTAAGTAATCTATAGCTAAACCTTACTCCACCTATGTACATAATATCTAATATTAAAACTAGCAAATAAATACTCTTTGGAAAATGAATATCAACTATATATAAATAACTAATCATTCCTGTATTGGCAAGAAATACTCCAATAATAACTTGAACAAGCTCATCAATACTTGCATATCTCCAAAGACTACTATATATTCCAAAGTATCCAAAAATGAGAATTTTAATTAAAGTTATAGCAAATATATTATCTAAATATATATTCATAATATTTAAAGGGATATTTGCATCAAATCTTAAATAAAATGAAACTAAAAATGCAGTACTTATAAGAATAATATCTACAAAAAGTAATAAAGCTATTCTTCTTCTCTTTTCCATCTTATCCCTTCTTCCATAGTTAAACTGTTGAATCATTACATAATATTTTACATTAATTTACCATTCTATTCAAGATAAATAACACTCAGAAACTTGGTGACGATTCTGAGTGTTATAATAATTTTTTGGGAATTTTAATATCTATTAATTTTGAAACTTCCAACTCCCATATCCACTTTAATATCAAACTTAGTTTCTCTTTTAGCATAATCTTGAGATACTAACATATCATCTTGACTTTCAACTAAATTTAAATCATCTATATTAGTAGAGTTTAAAGCTCCATCCATTTCTATTTTAAGTCCTGCATCTTCAGGTATATTTAATACTATTTTTGAAGCCCCTGATTCTATATTAATATAAGTTGTATTATTTAAAGAACCTAGTTTAGCATCTATTTTTCCAGCACCCATATCTAATTCTAAATTTTGTACCTTTACATTTTCTAAATTTAGTTCTCCATTAGAAGCACCAGTATCAATATCTATAGACCATACAATATTATTATTAATATTAACATTTAATTTGTTATCATCAGAGAAACTATGGCTTAAGTCATTTGAGATAGTTAATATTTGACTACTATTACTTACTCTTTCCTTAGTTTGGTAATTTTTATTAGATTTAATATAAGCTAAATTACTTTCATTGTCTTTTGAAACTACATCATATTTAGTAGCCCCTAAATCTAAATTTAATTCTCCTTTTATAGTATCCTCATTCAGTTCTACTGCTTCTTCAGTGTATATATGTTCTTCATAATTAGAATCATTTATGTAAAAACTATATCCAATTACTATTACAATAAATAGAATCCATAATATTGTCTTTAATGTATTATTTTTTGTAATTATATTTATCCCAATTATAACTAATATAAGAGGCCAAAGATTAAAAAAGCTTCTCATTATATCAAATATACTAAAATTTATAATCTCCATATTTCCAAGTATCCAAAGAGTACCTAAAGCTATAAATATAAGTCCTAAACTTAAATTTCTGCCTTTCATATTAACCCTTCTTTCCTTTAACTATTAAAAATACACCTAATCCTACAAGTATAAGTGGCCATATATATTCGAAATCAAATATATAGAAAAACCTTCTAAAAAATAAAAATATACCTACTCCAATAAGTATAAGTCCTAAGGTTCTTTTACTATTACTATTGTCTTTTCTATTATAGTTAGTATGTTCTCCTTCTACATGATTACTGTTACTATACCCTGTTACTTCTCTATCACGAGGTAATATAACAGCAGCTATAATATATAGAAACACACCAGTACCACCAATAAAAATAGTAAGCGCCCATACTAAACGCACAATAGATGAATCAATTTCAAAATAATCAGCAATTCCTCCACATACTCCATCTATTATTTTATCTGTACTTGATTTATAGAGTTTCTTTTCCATATCCTATCCTACACCCCTTTCATGAAATTATATGTAATATTTGTACCTATTATATCATAATAATACCCAGAAATTTATTGACAAATATACAATTTATGATATTAATAATATAATATCTTTAAAGGGTTAAATGTCTTATTAAAACTATACATAATGGTTTTATATATTTATCTAAAATTTAATTATGATTAACATATTTTAATTATATTCATCATTAGTAGTAATGACTAAGATTTTGACAATTTTATTAGTATAATTACCCAAAGTATGTAGCTTTCTTGAACTATAATGGGCACTATCACCAGGATAAAGTTGAAATTTCTTTGAATCTAGCAAAAGAGTAAGAGTTCCCTCTAATACATAAATAAACTCTTCTCCTTTATGACTATGTTCTTTTATATCTTCTTTATTTTCTATAGGTAATATATCTACTTTTCTAGGTAATATTTTTTTATCATCTGAAACATTACTTAAATTATATTTAATAAACTTATTGCTAGTAATCTTATCTACTTCTTGTTCGAAACTTTTTAATATACATGATTCCTTCACTTTTGGTTTAACTATAAAGTGCGAAATATCTACTTCCAAAGCCTTTGATATATCTTCTAAAGAATCTAGTGCTATAGAAGTTAATCCTCTTTCAAATTGAGATAGAAACCCTATAGATAAATTTGTTTTTTCACTTAATTCTTGTAATGTCATATTATTTGATTTTCTGAGTTTCTTTATGTTCTTGCCTATATGAGTCAATTATATCACCTCCTTTAAACCCCAATAAATACATATTTAAATTATATTATTCATTTATATTTTTGTCTACTAAATATCAATTTTATCTAAAAAAACATTTAATAAACAATTGTTTATTAAATGTTTTTTAGATAATTTAAATTACCTTATTACTTATTCTAACTCTAGATTAACATTTTTTTCTTTACTTTTAAATGCTGCTATTAACATCGTAATTGAAGTATATAATATAACAACTATTACTAAATAAGTTAATATAGTAAGTGGTAAAGATTTAACTATATAAGCTGCAATAAATACTCCAATTAAACCACCAATAGTAATTCCTATAGCAGCTCTTCTATTATATGCTCCTTCTTTAACAAATTTCATAGAAGCAACCGGCATTAAGAATGAACAAGAACCCATCATTATTGGAAAAGCAACTCTTGGAGACATTCCTAATAGATATACAAGTGCCATACATGGTGCATATAATCCTATACCTGCAGTCATAAGAGCTCCTAATATAAAGTTAACAAATATCGCTATTACTAGTTTTATTCCTGTAACTCCAATTGGAACACCTAATATTTCTCCATCTACATTCATAGATTCATATATTAAATTATTTTTCACCCCATCAAAAGACTCATTTAATGCTGAACCACCCCCTGGCATCCAGCCAAACTGACCTGCTGCCATTAAAAATGCTGTTATAAGTAATGCAACTCCCATTACAATTTGAACATTTTTCTCTGGAAGTTTTGATACTACTCCAGCTCCAACCCATGCACCTATTGTTGCTGCTGAAAGCATTGAAATTAAAGTTATTATATCCACATTAATAACAGTAATAAATATAAATGCTTCTGCAATAACTGGTAATGTACAAGATACATTTAATGTTCCGGGAATTACTCTATCTTTAACTTGTTTAAAACCTCTTAATAATGCTGTTGTTGGTGCGAAGGATCCTATTCCTAATGTATCTAAAAAGTTAGTTAAAAATCCAATTCCAGAGACCTTTGTCCAAGAATTATCCTCAAGTTGACCTTTATGAGTTGCAATATCTTTCACAAATATAACCGAAAACCATGCTGCAAATGCCCCTAATGCTCCTAAAATAGCTGTAACCATCCTATACCTCCTATTTTCATTTTTTGTTAATTTTACTACAAATAACACGAAAATTTAGATGTTGAATCCATGCTTCACTGGGTCTTTATCATCTATTACATATTGATTAAATCCTGTAATATATGCTGCACCAGTTATTTCTGGTATTATAGCATTAAACTCTCCCACTTTAGTTTCCTTTAATACTTTTCCTTTAAACAAAGTGCCTGTAATACTTTCGTATATAAATTCTTCTCCTCTTTGAAGTTCACCTTTTGAATATAAAGTAGCTATTTTAGCACATGTGCCTGTCCCACAGGGTGACCTGTCTAATTGCCCTTGACCAAACACTACTACGTTTTTATAATCAGCTTCTGGATGAGTAGGCTCATCATATATTTCAACTAAATCTACTGTATTTATATGGTTTAATTCTGGATGAATAATTTCTAAGTTCTCATTAATTGCATCTCTTATTTTTAAACCATACTTTAATAATTTATCACTGTTTTTAATATCTACCTTTAATCCTAATTCCTTAGCATGTACTATAGCAAAGAAACTCCCACCAAATGATATATCTAATTTAATTTTTCCTAATTCAGGAACATCTACTGTGATATCTTTTTTATAGTGAAAAGCTGGTACATTTACTATGGAAACCTCTTTAACCTTTTGATTTTCTATCTTTACTTCTCCTTTTACTATTCCTGCAGGAGTATCTAATGTGACCTTTGTAACAGGCTCTTTCATTTCAACTATTCCAGTTTCTACTGCTACTGTCATAGCTCCTATTGAACCATGTCCACACATGTTTAAATATCCTCCACCATCCATAAATACTATGCCAAAATCAGCTTCATCATTTACAGAAGCAGTTAATATTGAACCAAACATATTAGCATGTCCTCTAGGCTCTAACATTAGAGATGTTCTTAAATAATCTAATTCATTTTGTAAAAATTCTTTTTTTTCTGCCATTGTCTTTCCTAATATAGTAGGAATTCCACCTACTACTATTCTTGTAGGTTCCCCCATAGTGTGAGAATCTACTGCATTTATACTTCTTGAAAAGTTCATTATTTCGCCCCTTCTTTCTTTTTCATCTTTAATTTTAGAAAAGCTAAAGCTTTTTTTGAGTCAAAATAATTTGCATTATTCTCGCCTACTACTTCCGTTTCTATACCTTGTTTCGATTTATTAAAATCTACAATTGTATCCATATATTTATTTGATACGACAAATTTAGCTTGAGTCCCTATGAAACTTAGACCTACCACAGGAATATCTCTTTTTCCTATTTCTTCTATGGTATTTGCATAATCTACATGGGAATTACCCCAAGCATCTACAGATATTATAGCTCCATCTGCTCTCATTGCTTCGATCCATTGTGCTGCTCTTTTTCCTACAAAATATTTACTTTTATTATCTTGTGGTGTTCCTACCATCATTATCCCTAATAAATCTATATCTTCATCCTTTGATACTACATCTAATAAAGGATCCCTAAAATGATGTAATGTGGTTTCCTTAGTAGAAGGACCTATTCCCATTTTTATCACCTTTTCCTTTTAAGTCATTGCCCTCAGAGCACCGTCTCTGTACTCATTTGGGGATAATATTATTGGTATATTTTCCATATCTATAATAGATTTCCCACCTACAAGACCATTTGGTTCTTCTGATAAAATATTATTATCGCTCATAGCACCTTGCCCAGCAATTTGTTTTATTATTAACACTTTTTTCTTTCCTTTTTTTACTTTATCGTGAAATTCATGTGAATAATCTGCGTCTCTTCCATTTTTCACTTTTAATATTTCTCTAAAAACTTGAATGAAATTATCACAAACTTTATGAGCTGTCAATGGAAGCTTTCTTTCAAATGGTATACCACCTTTTAATATAATATCCAAGTGAATTATATAATCCTCTTTAGATGGAGTCCCTGCTTTATTAAATATCATTTGTTCATTTAGTATTCCTTCAGATGACCCAAATTCAGCTATTTGTTTTCCTTCTGTATCTATTCCTGTAAGCATTATATAAACTCCTGTTAAAGTATGTGTTACACCTTCACCAATCTCACCTAACACCTTTGTAGAAATAGGGATAATGTCCATTATACTATTTACAAATTTGTCATATTTACCAGGATGTATTATATCGATTCTAATTTCTTCAATTAAATCTTCATTTTGTTCCAACTCTAACAATGTAGATTTATTTATAGTTAATGTGTTATCTTTTATCGAATTTCTTTCTCCAAATTCTACTTTTTGAATGTGAAAACTTCTTATGACTAACCTTCTCATTATTTTTTCAGTCATCTCCCTCTCCTTTTCCTTTTTTAGATTATTAGGAGAATCTTTATATAATCTATCCCTTAAAGTAAGAAGACAGATATTTTATACTTCTGCTATATATTCATAAGGAAGTTTTACTATTCTTCCAGGAGTTTGTATTTCTTTTAGTTGAGCTAAAGAATCTCTCACTATATTTATTTGCATATCTGGATTATTTGGCTCTCCAGCGTTCGCTCCCATTGGTACGAGTGGAGCAACAACTCTAGGTGCACCATTTTGACGTACTACTGGAGGAAGTGCTGCAATTATTATTGTTGGTATTCCAGCTTCCTCAATCGCTCTCTGCACAATCACGGCAGAGCGGTGGCAAGTACCTCAGCCAGCTGTTAGTAAAACAGAATCTACTTCAGCATCTTTTAATTTTTGAGCTATTTCAGGTCCTGTTTTTTCTGTGAAGACAGTAACATCTCCCCCTCCACCCATGAAACCAAAGTTTACAGGTGAAAAGTCCTTAATATATCCTTCTTCTTTTAATTCTTTCATTCTATCTATAGGGAACATACAGTTAATATCCTTATTAACATCTCCATTATCATATCCACCATGGGATACCATTAAATCTTTACTATCTGCATCTCCTGGTATAATTCTAAATGAAGTGTCTCCAGCTAAATTAAATCTTTTATCAGATTTCAAATGTACACCTGCTGCTGTAACTAAAGCAACTGTCATTTCACTTAGTGGTTTTTCTACTGGAGTCCATACCACTGGAGGTGTAATAGGTACAAATATTTCTGATTGCAATCCTTTTACAACCGTTAAATCCATTATTTTTTCCTCCTCATATTCTTAAAATTATTTATTTTCATTTCTTTTATCAGCTTTTTTTCTAGCTTCCATTTGTCTTTTAGCACTTTCAGTATAAGTTTCATCAATTTCTTTACTTATTACCTCTGGATATGTCATCATAAATCCAACTTGATGTCCTACTTCAAGTTCATCATTACTAATAACCATCCTTCTAGGAACTTTTAATTGACCAAGTCTTCCCTTAAAATCAATTATTACTGCTGCATCAGTTACTTCTACTATTATTCCTTCATAATAACTTTCTGTAGAAATATACTTCAATTTATTAGTCATTTTCTACCTCGTAAATTTCTTGTCTTTTTTTACTCTTTGGAAGAGATTGTTCATTATCTTCTAATTCAATCTTTCTTCCTGTTTGTTCTTCTATTAATTCTACATTGTTTAATTTTACATTAGCATTCCATTTTCTTTCAGCATCCTTAATTTCTTCTCCAGCTATTTTAGCCTTAAGCATTGCTACAGCTCTTATAGCATCTTCAGGAGCGAGACAGTTATTAGAAAGAATTTCATTTTCTATACCTTGACTTGATTTGTTGTTATCAATCATAGCATTCATATATTCATTCCCTACAACAAGTTGTCCTTGTACTGCTGAGTAAGTTACACCAACTACTGGTACTCCCCTCATACCAACTTGTTCAATATGACTTGCAAAATCAACATGGTTATTTCCAAATCCTTCTGTAGTTATAATGGCTCCATCTAAATCCATTGCTTCTATAGTCATACCTAAAAATTTAGATACATAGAATTTTTCTGAGTTAGCTTGAGGAGATCCTACAAATATTACTCCAGCTAAATCAATTTCATCATCATTCATTGCTTCAAGTACTAAGGGCTCTCTGAAGTAATGTCTTGAAGTTTCCTTAGATGCTGGTCCTATACAAGTTAAAGCGTGAATACATCCATCTAATACTTGAAGAGGTGAAGTAACTACTGGAACATTTCCAAGGTCAACATTTGCTTTAGCACCTATTGTTCCAACGGGCTCAGTAGGCATAATGTAATTATCATGCATAGCACCTTGTCCCATTATTTCTTTAATAATAACTACTTTCTTTCTTCCAGATTTACGCTTTTGAACAAATTCTTCCCTATCTACTACTAAACTTTCATTAGCGTTTTTTAATGCTTCTCTTATTTCTTGAGTTATAACGTCAGTAGCACGGTGAGCAGCCATAGGTCCTGGTCTTTCCATACCTCTTCCTGATTTTATTGTAGCTTCAGTTTTTATGAATATTTCGCCTTTTTCAGGAGATCCTGGTCTTCCCCACATAATATTTCTATCTAAAGCACCTTCTGATGAACCAAATTCTCCAATTTGTACTCCATCTTCATCAGTACCAGTTACCACAACTACAACTCCATCTAATATCCTAGTAACACCTTCTCCAATTTCTCCTTCCTCCTTAGTAGCTATTGGTTGGATATCCATTATAGTTTCACTATATTCACCATACCTATCTGGAGTTATAATTTCTAATTTTATATCTATAACTAATTCCTCACTATCTAAAGCATCCTTTAATACACCTTCTCTTATATAGAGCGTAGTTCCATCGATTTTTGTTTCTCTTCCTAAATCAATTTTTTCTATTTTAAAATGCTTCCTTACAAGTTTTCTTAGGATTTTTTCGCCTTTTTCTTCCTCTTCTTCCTGTTCTTCTCTTTTTTCCACTTTAGAAGTAGTAATATTAGAATTAGATACTTGATTTGTTCCTTCTGTTAAGTTCCCTGCTATTGATAAAGGAATTTCAAAGTTTATATCTCTACCTTCACCTATGTGAATTTTTACAGTTCCTCCAGAGAATTGTTTCACAGGATTTACTTCCTTAACAGGTTCAATTGATTTCATTACTTTGTTTTCTAGTTTCTTAACTTCTTCTTCCTCAATTTCTTCTTTTTCATCCATTGAAATAACTCCATCTAATAAATCTTTTGTTAATGGAGTTAAAGCATCAACAGTTTCTTTTAATTTAGTACCTAAAACTTCTCCAATTTTTAAACTATTATCTGGAATTTCTAATAAACCTGAATCTTCTAAATCTGGAATTAAACTAGGATCTTCTAAATTGGAAGGTTCAATTATAGTTCCAGCTTCAAATCTGCAACAAGTTATTGCTAAATCATTGGCATGTTCTTGTGCAGTCTCTTTAGTAATTGACATTTAAACACCCTTTCTTTTTACAATTATACCTATATAATACTTTTATTACTTAGTAGTTCTTCTATACAATTTATGTCCTGTTGCCCTCAAAACATGATCTGTGCTATGATACACTCGAACCCCTAACCTAGGAGCTACTTTCATTATAGTGTTAGTTCAGTCCTCACAGCTTCCAGTAATTATAGCTTCTACACCTTGTTTCTTTAAATATAATACTTTTTCTGCTTGTCCTGGGCATATTCCTGGTAAATCACATCTATATCTACCATTTATTTCAATCATTCTATTACATTTAGTAGAAGCAATAATTTTACCATTCATACCTTCAACTATTTCAGAAAGTCTATCAAGTTGAGCTCCACACTCACATTCTATAACTCCTATGTTTCTTTTTTCTTCTGGGAAAGGTGTTGCCACTAATATTCCACCTAAAACCTTAGTTATAGGTGAATTTTCTTTCCCACTTTTACCTGTAAATGGTCCACCAATAACTATTTCTCCTTCAGGTTTAATGTATCCACCGTATTGGTTAATATAGTGAATTACTGGCATTCCTATAGGTACATCTAATATTGCTTTACCATCTATAGCATTTTTAACCCTACCACCTACTGTTATATCTTTAGTTATAACAGGTTTTCTATCTTCTATAGCATGAACAACATTTTTTAATGTTTCAATGTTTGTTACTATTGCATTAATTGCTAAAGGTAGTTTTCCAGGCTGCAATTCTACTCCTAATAATTCTCTTATTATAACTCTCTCATCCCCTGCAGGATACATATCAGGTAAATACTTTATTTCAATGTTTCTTTCATTTTTGCAAACGTTTGCTATTGCAATAAGTGCTTTTTTATTTTTAGGCTTAATTGCAATATATCCCTTAGATGCATTAGATATTTCCATTGCATATTTTATTCCTCTAATTAATAATTCAGGATTTTCTTCAATCACCTTAATGTTATGCTTCAAGTCAGGTTCACATTCAGCAGCATTTGCAATAACAAATCCCCCTTCTAAATCTACATTGAATTTAATATGAGATGGGAACCCTGCTCCTCCTGCACCTACAATACCTGCTTCCTTAATTGCTTCAATCTTACTATCTGTCATTTTGATTTTCACATACTCTTCAGGTTGGTTTTTATCTGCATCTATTACTATACTTTGGTTTGTTATTTTTATAACTTTACCATATACACTGGAATGTATATTTGCTCCTAAACCGTTAGGTTTAGCTATTAATTGACCTTTTTTTAATTTTTGACCCTCTTCAACTATCGGATTACATGGTGCTCCAGCATGTTGTCTTAATAGTATTTCTATATTCATTTTGTCACCCCCTTACGATTTAAATAATGTTAAACTATTAACTTATATTTGTTTTTTATACTACACTCTTTAATATTTGCAAAACACATGCCAAAATCCACAAATAAAAAACAAAGTATAAATGGCTTATTTTAGTGTTTTTTGGCAGAGATTTTTTATGTTAATAAAAAACAAATTTTAATATTGTCAATTAACTGACTAATCTAAAAATAAATTTTCTTCTTTCTTTACCTAAATACTAGTATTTAATATGCATATATAAAAATAGTCAATTTTTAGACATATGTCTAAAAATTGACTATTTCATAGCTATCTAATTTATAGTGCAATGTACTTCTTGGAATATTTAATAATTTTGCTGCCTTTGCCTTATTTCCCTTTGTATTTTTCAAAGCTTCTATTATTATTTTTTTTTCTAAATTAGATATAGATTTATTTAAATCAAATGTACTTTCAGTTTTTATAAAATTATGTTCCTTTTCCTTTACAAATTTTAAGATATATGATGGTAACGTATCTTTATTTATTACATTATCTGTACATAATACTAAAGTATGTTCAACTACATTTCTTAATTCTCTAATATTTCCATTCCAATTATATCTTTTAAAAATGTCTAAAACTTCAGGAGATATTTTTGGAACATCTCTATTATTTTTTTCAGCTAATTCATTTAAAAAATGATAAGTTAAAAGTACAATATCATTTTCCCTTTCGCTTAAAGGAGGTAACTTAATTTCTATTACATTTAATCTATAAAAAAGATCTTTTCTAAACTTACCTTCATCTACCATTTCAGCTAAGTTTGTATTTGTTGCAGAAATTATCCTCACCTTAGAATTAATAAGTTCAGTACCTCCAACTCTAGTAAATTTATTATCCTGAAGTACTCTTAAGAGTTTTGCCTGCATATATAATGGTAGTTCTGCTATTTCATCTAAAAATAAAGTTCCATTATTAGCCAGTTCAAAAAATCCTACTTTTCCCTTTTTATTAGCTCCAGTAAATGCACCTTCATCATATCCAAAAAACTCCGATTCAAATAATTCATTAGGTATCGCACTACAGTTTACAGGTATAAATGATCCTTTCCTCTCACTATAATCATGTATGTTTTTAGCAAATAACTCTTTACCAGTACCACTTTCACCACTAATTAATACAGATATATCACTTTTTGAAACTTGCTTTGCAATTTTAATTTTTTCTATTATCTTAGTACTTCTACCGATTATATTATCAAAGTAATTATTTTTTAATTTCTTAAATTCCCCTTCTAAAAACTTTAAATTACTATTAGCTTTTTCTAACTTCTTTGATAAACTAGTAACCTCAGTAACATCTCTGTCTGTAGTTAAGACTCCTTCAAATTTCCCATTTATATACATAGGTAAAGCATTTATAATTACTTTATAATTTTTTTTAGGTGAATGATAAACATTAGTTATTCTTTCTTTACTTTCTAATACTTTTGAATTTATAGAATCCGGAAAAAAATCTTTTATATTTTTACCTACTATATCTTTTTGGGGTATATCATATAACTCTGCTGCATTTTTATTCCAAATAATCACTTTTCCTTTTGTATCTATTAAACATAATGCTTCATGTATACTTTCTACTATATGATTCAATGTTTTACTTATTCTTTCTAAATCCATATAAAAGTAGTCTCTTATTTCCGCTTGTCTTATTACTCCTATTAAATTTCCTTTTTCTAATACAGGTAATCTACCAATGCTATTTTCAATCATAATACTTCTACATTGGTATAATGTCTTATTTTTATCCACACTAATCATGTTAGTTCTAATATATTTTTTAAGGAGTATTTCTTGATTTATTTCATCATAGATATTTGCCACATCTGATAGTGTTATTACCCCCTTAACATTATGGTTTAAATCTTCTATAAATACATCTTGAATATTATTTCTTAGCATTAATTTTATCGCTTCATTTACTGTATTTCTAATATTTAAAACAATATAATCTTTATTCATTACTTTCTTAACTAATATTTCATTATAATCAAAAAGCATAATTACTCACCTTCAGTATTTTTTATTTAATTCTATTTATATATATCATGAATAATAATTATTAAAAACAAATCCACAGTTTAAACTGTGGATTTGTTTTTAAACGCTAAAATCATTAGGTGGATTTTCTACAGCGGTATTCACATTATATTCTTCTTTTTCATCTTCAACTACTAATTCTTTTAGTTTACCATCTATAGCCCAAAGGATTATCCCTGACAATATTGCAATAGCTGCTATCGTAAGATATGCATTTACAAATTTAAATTTTAATGTAAATTCATATAACCAACCATAAGATTTACCTGCAAAAAATACAGCTAATGTCCAAACAGCCATCATAGCCGATAATAATCTAGGTGGTGAGAATTTACTAATAAATGAGTTCCCAAGAGGTGAGAATAACATTTCACCCAAAGATAAAACTATACCAAAAGCAATAATCCAACCTAAATTAGCAAGACCACTACCTCTTGCAATATCTGCTCCTGCAAATATTACATAAGATATACCTAATGTTATCATTCCTAAGGATGTTTTTTTAAACATACTAAAGTCACCTTGAGGTCGTTTAGCTAATCTAACCCATAAGCCACCAAGAAGTGGACCTAATGAAATACACATAAATGCATTTAATGAGTCAAACCAAGATGTTGGTACGACAAAGTTACCTATTGTCCAATCTGCAAGACCAGCTTCTCCCCCCCAGTAATAATATACTGGCATATATGCTAAATACCAAAATACCCAAAATATAACCGAGAAGAAAGATACTAATACAATAGCTGCAACTCTTTTCTTTTCAATAGTTGTAAGAGGCTTTTTTTCTTCATTTTTTTCTAGAGTTTCTTGAACTTTCTCTTCTTCATGTTCATTAACCTTAAATGGTTTTTTACCTGCTTCTCCCAAGAATCTCCATCCAAAAATAAAACCCATAGCTCCAATAAACATAATAATTCCACAAACTGTAAAACTGAATGAATATCCTTGAGCTTTAGTAATTAAACCAATAATTGTAGTACCAATAAATGAACCAAAATTAACAAATGAGTACTGAGTAGAAAATGCACCATCCAATTGATCCTTATCCTTAAAAAGTCTACCTGTAATAGCATTTGTTTGTGGCTTAAATAACCCAGTCCCAATAGATACCATAACAATCATCATATTAACCATAAGTGCACTTGTAGCATTAGCTCCTACTAAGTAGCCTGATCCCATTAAAATCATACCGATAGGTACTAAGTATCTTGCTCCTATAAACCTATCTGATATAACAGAACCGAAAAGCGGTGCAAGATAAGTAAATGCTACTAAATTAGCTGACATTTTAGCCCCATCTGCAGGTGTAAGTCCTAGTCCTCCATCTGCAAGACTAGCAACAACGAATACTGCTAATAACCATTTTGCTGAATAGAATGCAAATCTTTCAAATGTGAAAGCAAGTGAGCATACGTAAAAGCCTAACGGTCTTTTTTGTTTAACGTTTTCCATCTTCATACCTCCTACCTTTTTGATTTGTTATTTGTTTAACCTCTCCATTTATTACCTTAACATATTTTTCTTGTGTTTACAATTATTTTTTCATTTTTATAAAAAAATATTTTAATCATGAAATAATCGCTTTATTTGATATAATTTTTATCTCAATTATGAAATTTGATATACTTTTATTCATTATGTGTGCTTGACTTAAAACATGTATGTTGATATATTATTATCATGATCCAGTAATATTTAATTACCAAAATTAAATTACAAATAAATTCTAAGGGGGCTTTTCATATGAATGAAAGTAGAGTAAATAGAGTTTTAAAATCGATGGAGGAAAATCATATACCACAAGTTATCATTTCAGATCCAACTGCTATTTTTTATTTAACAGGTAAATGGATTATTCCAGGAGAAAGATTATTAGCATTATATTTAAACACAAATGGAAATCACAAAATAGTAATTAATGAATTATTTCCACAAGAAGAAGATCTTGGTGTAGATGTTGTTTGGTATAATGATATCCAAGATGGAGTTGAAATTTTATCTAAATATGTAGAAGATAACAAAGTTATTGGAATAGATAAAACTTGGCCAGCTAAATTTCTCTTAAGATTGCAAGAGTTAAAAAATGATTCTAAATTTATAAATGGCTCAATTATTGTTGATTATGTAAGAATGATTAAAGATGAAGAAGAAAAGGAACTTTTAAGAGAATCTTCAAGAATCAATGATAAAGTAATGAATGAATTAATTCCATGGGTAGGAAAAGGATTAAGTGAAAAGGAATTAAATTCTAAAGTTCGTGAAATATACAAAAATTATGGAGTAGAAGAAGTTTCCTTTGACCCAATTACAGCATTTGCTAAAGGTGCTGCAGATCCTCATCATGTAACTGATGATACTAAGGGGAGATATGGAGATTGTGTAATATTAGATATAGGTGGATTTTACAAAAACTATGCATCTGATATGACAAGAACAGTATTTTTAGGTGAAGTATCTGAAAGACAAAAGGAAATTTACAATATAGTATTGGAAGCTAATTTAAGAGGAATTGCAGCAGCAAAACCTGGAAATAGAATGTGTGATGTAGACTTAGCTGCAAGAAACTATATTGAAGAAAAGGGTTATGGAAAATATTTTACCCATAGAACAGGTCACTCTACCGGACTTGAAGATCATGAATTTGGTGATGTATCTTCTGTTAATGAAGATATCATAAAACCAGGCCAATGCTTTTCTGTAGAACCAGGAATTTATCTTCCTGAAGAAGGAATTGGAGTCCGTATTGAAGATTTAGTTATAACAACTGAAGATGGATGTGAAGTTTTGAATAAATTTACAAAAGATATAATTGTAGTACCTGAATCTAAATAAAAAGGAGACTTTTATGAAAGTTACTGAAGGTTATATGCCTTATGGCAAGTACAAAACTTATTATCGTATTGTAGGAGAAAATAAAGATGGTAAAAAACCACTATTACTACTACATGGCGGACCAGGTTCAACACATAATTATTTTGAAACTCTTGATAAATTAGCAGAAGATGGACGTCAAGTAATAATGTATGACCAATTAGGATGTGGACTATCTTCTATTCCTGAAGACCCATCATTATGGACTGCTGATAAATGGACAGAAGAATTAATAGAATTACGTAAATATCTAAATTTAGATGAAGTACATTTATTAGGACAATCTTGGGGTGGAATGCTTGCAATTCACTATAGTTGTAAATACAACCCTTCAGGAATTAAATCCTATATATTGTCATCCACATTGCCAGCATCCAAACTATGGGAAAAAGAACAACGTAGAAGAATCACTTATATGTCTGCTAAACATCAAGAAGCTATAAAAAAAGCAGAAAAAACTGGAGATTATTCCACTGAAGAATATAGAAAAGCAGAAAAAGAATTTATGCTCCGTTATTGTGCAGGTAAAATAGATGAAAATTCACCAGAATGTTTGAGAAGAGAAAAAAATACAGGTATACAATCATATTTAGTTGCATGGGGACAAAATGAATTTAGTCCATCTGGCACTTTAAAAAATTTTGATTATATGAATGAAATTGAAGATATTAAAGAGCCAACACTTATCACAAGTGGACAAAAAGATCTATGTTCTCCATTTATTGCAAAAACAATGTATGACAAAATCCCAAATTCTAAATGGGAACTATTTGAATATAGTCGTCATATGCCTTTCGTTGAAGAAAATAAAAAATATATAAATGTATTAAATGATTGGTTAAATAAAAATGACTAAAAAAGATGTTGGTGAATATTCACCAACATCTTTTTTAGTCATTTTTCTAAGATAACTCTCTAGATTTTTTTACACATTCTCTAACAGCCTCTATGACAGCACTTCTAAAACCCTTATCCTCTAAAGTCTTTACTGCTTCTATAGTTGTACCACCTGGAGAACAAACCATATCTTTTAATTCTCCGGGATGCTTACCTGTAGTAAGCACCATTTGTGCTGCACCTAAAACAGCCTGTGCTGCCATTTTATATGCTTTATCACGCGGCATCCCTTCAAGGACAGCCCCATCAGCTATTGCTTCTATAAATATATATACATATGCTGGTGAAGAACCACTTGTTCCAGTTACTACATCCATTAATTTTTCATCAACTAATTCTACTTCTCCAAAACTTTCAAATATATTGATAATTTGTTCTAACTCAACCTCTGATACTTTATTATTACTTGAAATAGCCGACATACCCTTTCCAACTAATGCTGGAGTATTGGGCATAACTCTAACTATTTTCACATCTTTATTAAAATCTTCTTCAATTTGTTCTATAGATTTTCCAGCAGCTATAGAAACTATAATAGCATCCTCATTTATTTTATCTTTAATTTCTTTAATTACTATATCACATATATGTGGCTTAACGGCTAAGACTATTATCTGTGAATGCTTAACAAGAACGTTATTATCTTTTGTAGTTTTAACTCCATAATTTTCTTCTATTGTGTTTAACAAATCAGTATTTAAATCTGACACCATTATATTTTCTGGAGCAAATATTTTGCTTTCAAGGATGCCTCCAATCATCGCTTTCCCCATGTTTCCTCCACCTATAAATCCTAAAGTGTTTTTCATTTAAACTCTCCTTTCTTAATAATTAAAATTATATTGCTTGTTCCGTTCTAGCTATTATTTCATCTTGCAATTCTTTATTTAGATTTGAAAAATAGTCGCTATATCCTGCAACTCTAACTATAAGATTTTTATAATCTTCAGGATTTTTCTGAGCCTTTAATAGAGTTTCTTTATTAAATACATTAAATTGTATATGATGTCCATCAAGCTTGAAGTACACTCTAACTAAATTAGATAATTTATCTAACCCTTCTTCCCCTTCTATTGCTGAAGGTGCAACTTTCTGATTTAAAAGAGTACCTCCTGTAATTAAGTGATCCATTTTAGATGCAGACTTTATTACACTAGTAGGTCCATATTTGTCTGCTCCTTTAGAAGGTGAAATACCATCAGCTAAAGCTTCTTTTGATTTTTTACCACTTGGTAATGCTCCTATAACTGAACCAAAATATATATGGCATGTTGTAGGTAACATATTTATTCTATGTTCCCCTCCTTTTATATTAGGTCTTCCAGTTACAGTTTCATAATAAGTTTTAAATACATTTGTCATTATCATATCAGCATAATCATCATCATTCCCATATTTAGGAGATTTGTTCTTTAATAAATTAAGTATCATCTCATGACCTTTAAAATTATCTTCGATAGCAGTTAAAAGTTCGTTCATAGTAAAATTATTTTTATCAAAAATATGGTATTTAATCGCAGCAAGACTATCTGTTATATCTCCTATACCTACTCCTTGGATATACGTAACATTATATCTTGCTCCCCCAGCATTATAATCCTTACCTTTCTTTATACAATCATCTATAATTACTGATAAAAAAGGGACTGGCATTTTTTCAGCATATAACTTTTCTATTACTCTATTTCCTCTTACCTTTATATCAATAAAGTGATTCATTTGTTTTTTAAATGCCTCAAATAGTTCTTCATAACTATTGAAATCAGTAGGATTTCCTGTTTCTAAACCAAGTTTTTTTCCACTCATAGGATCTACACCATTGTTCAGTGTTATTTCAAGCACTTTTGGAATATTAAAATAACCAGTCAAAATAAATGCTTCTTTTCCAAATGCTCCAGTTTCAATACAACCACTAGTTCCACCACATCTAGCATCTACTATATCTTTTCCTGCATTTAACATTTCTTGTATTACAGCATCAGCATTAAACAAAGATGGCTGACCCCACCCTTTTCTTACAATGCTAAGAGCTTTTTTCAAAAACTTTTGTGGAGTTTTTTTACTTATTTGAACATTTGAACTAGGTTGTAATAGTCTCATTTGGTCAATAACATCTAACACTAAATAACTTACATCATTTACTCCATCAGAACCATCAGCTCTAAGTCCTCCACTATTTATATTAGCAAAATCAGTATATGTTGCACTTTCCTTTAAAGTTATTCCTACTTTTGGCGGAGCAGGTTGGTTGTTAAATTTAACCCAAAGACATTGCAAAAATTCTTCTGCTTCTTCTCTCCTTAAAGAACCTTCTTTGATTTCTTTTTGATAAAATGGATTTAAATGTTGATCTAATCTACCTGGATTAAAGGAGTCCCAAGGGTTTAATTCTGTTATAACACATAAGTGTACAAACCAATACATTTGAAGAGCCTCTCTAAAAGTTCTTGGAGCATAAGCTGGCACATGACTACATACTTCTGCTACATCTAATAATTCTTTTTTTCTTTTTTGATCCTTTTCTTTTTTTGCCATTTCTATAGCAAGTTCAGAATATCTTTTCCCAAGGATCATTATTGCATCGCATGCTATACTCATACCTTCAAGTTGCATTTTTTTATTAAGAGCTTCATCATCATTGTTATAATCCAGATTATTAATTTCACTTTCAATATCTTGTTTAAAATCTAAAAATCCTTTTTTATATATTTTATCATCAGCAACTGTATGACCTGGACCTCTTTGTTCTTGAAATTCTGTGAAAATACCGTTTTCATAACAGTCTTTCCACTCATCTGTCATATTTTCTAATATATGATATCTCATAGATCTTTTTTCCCAATAAGGAATAATGTCTTCTTTCTGTATGTCCTTAGATTCTTGGCTAACTTTAAATGATATTTTTTCTCTATCATTCATTATTTGTAAATCTTCAATAGTATGACAACATAATTCTGGATACGTAGGGGTTGCAGCTGGAGCTTCTCCTCTTTCTCCTACAATTAGTTCACCTTCATTAATACATAATTTCTTTTTTGACATAAATTCCTTAAGTACTAAAGCTCTTAAAACAGGTATTGAAACTGATCCTTCATACTTCTTATAAACCTCATTTACAATCTGAGCTCTTTCCATTGAAATATATGGAACAGCCTCTAAACTTTCTTCTCTTAATTTTTTAACTCTTTCTGACATCATATACTTATCCTCCTATCTTTATTTTTGCATTTAATTGCTGAAACTTTAATAATAAATCATCTATATTTTTTTTAGATGGTTTTTCATTTCCACTAAGTTTATATTCCTTAATTATTCTTTCATACTTTTCCATTCCCATTTTGTGATATGGAAGTAAATTAATTTGTTCTAAATTAATTCCTTTTAAAAATTTTATAATTTCATAAATATTTTTTTCATCATTATTTATACCTTTTATAATGGGGATCCTCGCAAATATATTTGCATTCAACTCAGATAACTTTATTAAATTTTCTTTTATCAATTTATTTGAAACACCAATATATTTTTTATGCATATTATCATCTAGATGTTTTATATCATAGAGAAATAAATCTGTGTAATCTAAAATTCTTTTAAAATTTTTAAAATCACTATAGCCACTAGTATCAACAGTAGTGTGTATATCTTGTTCTTTGCATAATCTTAGCATTTCTTCTAAAAAATCAATTTGTAAAAGAGGCTCTCCTCCAGAAAATGTTACTCCACCACCAGATTCTTCATAAAAAATTTCATCTTTTTTTATTTCCTTTAAAAGTTCTTTTGCTGAAAACTCTTTTCCAACTAAATTTCTTGCTTCATTTATACAAAAATCGGTACACTTACCACATAATATACATTTAGAATCTTCAGTAGTAGCAACGCTATTATTTATATTTATGGCACCTTGTTCACATTTATATTTACAATTACCACATCCAATACATCTATCATTAAAAAACATTAATTCAAAATTAAAATTTTGGCTTTCAGGATTGTGACACCACCAGCAACTTAAAGGACAGCCTTTTAAGAAAATAGTAGTTCTAATTCCAGGTCCATCATGAACAGAATATTTTTGAATATTCATAACTATACCTTTATTCATTCTCTTGAATCACCTCACTTTCAGAAAAATGATTTGGTGTACTAACAACTATAAGTTTTACCATTTTACTAGTATAATTTGCCCAATTATGCATTTTTTCAGAATTATAATGTGCACTATCTCCAGGATAAAGGTCATATCTTTTAGAATCTAAAAAGAGAGTAAGTGTTCCCTCAAGAATATAAACAAACTCTTCACCCTTGTGACTGTACTCAGTTATATTTTCATCTTTTCCCATTGGTAAAATATTTATCTTTCTTGGTAAAAAAGTCTTTTTATTTAAATTGTTACTTAAATTATAATGTACAAATTTATTATTTATAACTTCGTATACTTCTTGTTCAAAACTCTTTAATATATATTCCTTTTTTGTTTTAGGTTTTAAAATGAAATGTGACAACTCTATATTCAAAGCTTTCGCTATTAATTCTAATGAATCTACAGCTATAGTAGATAAACCCCTTTCAAATTGGGATAAAAATCCTATTGATAACCCTGTCTTTTCACTTAAATCTTTTAATGTCATATTATTTGATTTTCTTAACTCTTTAATTTCACTACCTATATCAATCATATTTATTACCTCTCTTCATAATACTATTATTTATTTCATTTAAATGAAATAAATAATCTTGATCACCTTGTTATTTTATTATAATACTCATTTCTTGCTTTGTCTAGCAATTGTTAACATCTTTAGTTTTAAAGTTTTATAATTTCACAATTCAAATACTCTAAAATTAATGTTTAAATATTTTAATCAATAAAAATGAATTTATTTTTATATATATGAAATAACTAAATAAAAAAGCACTTCAAAAACAAAATGTTTTTGAAGTGCTTTTTTATTTATATTTTTCTAGTATATCTTTCAAGCCATTTTGTCTCTTCACTATTTAAATATGGTGATATCTTTTTAAATACTAATTTATGGTAGTCATTTAATAATTTTTTATCTTCTTCACTCATAATCTCTGGAATTATTGCATCTAAATCCATAGGTATATAAGTAATCGGCTCAAATTTCATAAATTCACCATATTCATTTTTTTCATCTATTTTAACTAATATCTCATTTTCTAATCGAATACCATAAGAACCTTCAATATAAATTCCAGGTTCATTTGTAATAATCATATTTTCTTCAAATGGATGAGATTCATAATCCCTTGGTTGCCAACGGAAACCTGTAGGTCCTTCATGAATATTAAGCAAATAACCTATTCCATGGCCTGTCCCATGATTAAAATTAAGTCCTCTATCCCAAAAAGGTTTTCTTGCAACATAATCTAAATTCATACCAGTAACCCCTTTAAGAAACTTAGCACTTGTTAAATTCATATTACTTATTACAACTAAAGTAAAGTGTTTTTTCATTTCTTTTGTTAATTTACCTATTGCATACGTTCTAGTAATATCAGTAGAGCCTTCATAATAACTGCCTCCTGTATCAGTTAAATAAAAGTTACCTTCTTTAATTTCTACATCAGTTTCAGGAGATGATTCATAATGAACAATAGCTGCATGTTCTCCATAAGAAGATATTGGAGCAAAACTTGGCCCTATAAAATTTCCTTGTTCCTTTCTAAATTCATATAATTTGTCACAAGCACTTATTTCAGTAATATTTAAGTCTTTAGTATTTTCCTTTAACCATTTCATGAACTTTATATGTGCTATACTATCTTTAATTTGGGCTTCTCTCATATTTTTAACTTCTGTATCATTTTTTATAGCCTTAAATAATATTTGAGGGTTTCTTTTCTCAACTATTGTATTCTCTTTTGGTATATTATTATATAAAGCATAATTTACTTTATCTGGATCTAATAAAATTACTTCATCTTTTTTAGTTCTCATAATATCTTCATAGATATCATTATAAGAATGTAATACAACTTTATTCAAAGACAATTTTTCTTTTATATCATCACTTAACTTTGATTTATCTATATATAAACCCACCTTATCCATTCTTATAATAATATAAGATAATACTAGAGGAAAATATTTAATATCATTACCACGTATATTTAATGTCCAACAAATATCATCTAATGTAGTTAGCACATGAATATTTGCATTGTTTTCATTCATAACTTTTCTAATGCGATTCAACTTACTTTCCACACTTTCTCCAGCATATTTAATATCTAAATCAAACACTTTTCCTGTATTTAAAGTCGGTCTATCTTCCCAAATTTCATCTATCAAATCATATTTATATACTATTTTTCCATTTTTATTTTTAACTATTTTTTCATATAATTGTCCTTCTTTCATAGCAACTACTCTACCATCAAATCCCAATATCCCATTTTCAGGTAATGCTTGATCTAAATATTCTTCTATTGTAGGATAATTAGGTTCCCCCATCTTCATAAGTTTAACAGAAGTTCCTTCTAATTCATTTTTAGCTTGTATAAAGTATCTTCCATCTGTCCAAAGGTAAGCCTCATTCATTGTAATTACAGCGGTACCTGCTGACCCCGAAAAACCTGTAATAAATTTTCTTGCTTTAAAATACTCTCCAACGTATTCTGTTTGGTGAAAATCAGATGTGGGAACTATGTATATATCCATTTTCTTTTCATTCATTAACTTACGTAATGCTTTTATTCTTTCCTGAATCATTATTACATTACCTCCTTATTTTTAATTTAACGAAATATCTTTAGTTTAAATATATCTAATTAATAGAAATTATTCAAGTTATATATTAAAAATATAAAATATGTATTAGTTAAATTTAAATATTGAAATATCGCAACTCTTTTATAAATTTTTATATCCTTCTATTACTTGACAATGATAAACTACTAACATATAGTAAAAATAAGAGGAAAGACTTTATTACTCTTTATTTTATATTAATTAAATTAAATATATAGGGGAGCTTGTGCAATCAGGCTGAGAATAAATCTAAGCGATGAAAACCCTTAAACCTGATCTGGATAATGCCAGCGTAGGAACATTTTTGTGAATATTTAAAGCATGTTCTAGATCATAGAACATGCTTTTTTTATTGAAAATAGTTTTTTGTCCCCTTTTATACTTTATAATTACCAGTATATTATTTATATAAATAATATAAAAACCAATTCAATGGAGGAATTAAAATGTTTAAAGAAATTTATGAAAATGTACAACATACAACACCATTAGTTCATTCTATTACAAATTATGTAACAGTAAATGATTGTGCAAATATTGTATTAGCTGCTGGAGGTTCTCCTATTATGGCAGATGGTATTGAAGAAGTAGCAGAAATAAACTCTATCTGTGACGCTTTAGTTATTAATATAGGAACTCTAAATGAAAGAGTTATAAAATCAATGATAAAAGCTGGTAAAAAAGCTAATGAAATTGGAAATCCAGTTATATTAGATCCTGTAGCTGTAGGAGCATCTCAATTTAGAAATGAAGTAACTTTTAAGCTGTTAGAAGAAATACAGTTTTCTGTTATTAGAGGAAATGCTTCTGAGATAAAAACTATTTATGAAGGAAGTGGCACTACTAGTGGTGTAGATGCAAATGAAGAAGATAAAGTAGAAGAAAAAAGCTTAGACAATATGATTACACTTTGTAAAAATCTAAGTAAAAAAACTGGTGCAATCATTGCACTAACAGGAGCAATTGATATTGTAGCAAGTGATAAAAATGCAAATATTATATATAATGGACATTATTTAATGTCTAAAGTTACAGGTACAGGTTGTATGCTTACAAATGTAATTGGCACATATTGTGGTGCAAATAAGAATAATATTCTTGATTCAACTTCTATAGCTGTGGCTCATATGGGTCTTGCTGGAGAAGTAGCTTTTAAAAAACTACAAAAAGCAGATGGTGGTACTTCTAGTTATAGGATGTTTTTAATTGATGAAATAAGTAAAATGAATTATAAAAAATTAAAGGAAGGTGCAAATATTGAAAATAGATAAAAAATCTATGCTTTTATATGTAGTAACAGATAGAACATGGCTAGGAGAAAATTCTCTTGTAGAACAAGTAGAAGATACTTTGAAAGCAGGAGCAACATTTATACAATTACGAGAAAAAGACTTCCCCTTTGAAGATTTTTTAAAAGAAGCAAAAGAAATAAAAGATGTAACAGATAGATACAAAGTTCCCTTTGTTATAAATGACAATGTAGATATTGCAATGAAATGTGGTGCAGATGGAGTTCATGTAGGACAAGGTGATATGAATGCTAAAAATGCAAGAAATATAATAGGAGAAGATAAAATTCTTGGAGTATCTGCAAGTACAGTAGAACAAGCAAAAATAGCAGAAAAAAATGGAGCAGATTATATAGGGGTTGGTTCTGCTTTTAAAACAAATACTAAATCAGATGTAAATGTAATATCTATGGATACTTTAAAAGATATTTGTAATTCTGTTTCAATACCAGTAGTAGTAATAGGAGGCATAAATGAAGAAAATATATTTAATTTGAAAAATACTGATATTGATGGAATCTGCGTTATATCTGCAATATTTTCAAAAGAAAATATTTATGCTGCTACTAAAAGGTTATATGATTTAGCTTCTAAGATGGTGAATTATGAAGTATAAAGCAGCTATATTTGATTTAGATGGAACTCTTTTAAATTCAATGGATAGTTGGGATAATGTTGGAAAAACATTTTTGGAAAACCACAATATAGTACCACCTTATAATTTAAATGAAATTATAAAAGAAATGAGTTTTAATGAGTCTGCAAATTACTTTAAGAATTCATTTGGAATTAAATTATCTACAGAAGAAATAATTAAGTCTATTAATAAAATAGTAAAAAATAAATATATATATGAAATAGAATTAAAACCTTATATAAAAGAATATATCTATAAACTTAGATCAAAAGGCATAAGAATGTGCATAGCAACTGAATTAGATAAAACACTTTCAAAAAAAGCACTTGAAAGATTAGGGATCTTAGATTATTTTGAGTTTATTATTACTTCAAAAGAAATCTCTGCTGGAAAATCTAAACCAGATATTTATATAAAATCAATGCAAAAATTAGGTCTTTCTAAAGAAGATATTATTGTGTTCGAAGATTCTCTTTACTCAATAAAGACAGCTAAAAATGAAGGATTTGATGTTGTAGGAGTTTATGATAAATCATCAAAGAAAGACTTACAAAAAATAAAAAAACTAAGTAATCATTTTATATATTCTTTTAAAGAAATGGAGGAATTATTTTGAAAAAAATTTTAACTATTGCAGGGTCAGATTGTAGCGGAGGCGCAGGTATACAAGCAGATATAAAAACTATTACAACTCACAAAATGTATGCTATGAGCGCCATTACAGCTTTAACTGCCCAAAATACTACTGGAGTTTATGATGTATCTGAAACAAGTCCTGAGTTTGTATCTAAACAATTAGATTGTATTTTTGAAGATATTTTCCCAGATGCAATAAAAATTGGAATGGTATCTTCTAAAGAAATAATAGAAGTAATTTATAATAAACTTAAAGAATATAAATGTAAAAATATAGTAGTAGACCCTGTCATGTTTTCAACAAGTGGTCATGAATTAATGAGTAAAGATGCAATGAATACTTTAAAAACTAAGCTATTACCTATTGCTGATATAATTACACCCAATATTTTTGAAGCAGAAAGTATATGTGGCTTTAATATTAATAATAAAGAAGATATGATAAAAGCAGCCAAAGAAATTTCCAAATTCTTAAATGTGCATATTTTAATTAAAGGTGGACATCTTTCTGATAGCGCTGATGATTTGCTTTTCTATGAGAAAAAACCAATATGGTTTAATGAAAAGCGAATTAGTAATCCAAATACTCATGGTACAGGATGTACATTATCATCTGCAATAGCATGTAATCTTGGAAAAGGATTAAGTATGGAAGAAAGTGTATATAATTCTAAGAAATATATAACTAAAGCACTAAAATCAGGACTTGATATAGGAAAAGGTAGTGGACCTTTAAATCATTGTGTTTAAAAGATGAATATGAGGATTAAAAATCCTCATATTCAATTAGATTGCATTCATATTCACTATATCAGTTATATTTTATTTTTTAATTTTTTTAAATTGTTCTGTTTGTTCTTTTATACCTTTTTCAGCTGCAAACCTTTCAATGCTTGATGCTCCAAAGAAACCATGTACTCCCTTAGTATTTTCTAAAACATATTTTGCATCTTCTGGTTCAGCAATAGGTCCGCCATGACAAATAACTAAAACATCAGGATTAACTTCCTTAGCAGCATCTGCAATCTCTTCTACTCTTTTACTACTTTCATCAAGAGTCAATGCAGTTTGAGCTCCAATACTTCCTTTAGTTGTCAATCCCATATGAGCTACAATAATATCTGCTCCTGCTTCTGCCATCTTTCTTGCTTGATTTGTATCAAATACATAAGGAGTAGTTAATAATCCTAATTTATGAGCTTTTCTTATCATATCCACTTCTAAATCATATCCCATACCTGTTTCTTCTAAGTTTTTTCTGAATACACCATCAATTAATCCAACTGTGGGAAAGTTCTGCACTCCTGAAAACCCTTGGTCTTTTAATTGCTTCAAGAAAACATCCATTACTCTAAATGGATCTGTACCATTTACTCCTGCTAGAACAGGTGTATCTTTTACAACTGGTAATACTTCTGATCCCATTTCTACAACAATCTCATTGGCATCACCATATGCTAAAAGCCCTGCAAGAGAACCACGACCTGCCATTCTATATCTTCCTGAGTTATAAATAATTAGCATATCTGCACCACCTGCTTCACTACTTTTAGCAGTTATACCTGTGCCAGCACCTACTCCTACTAAAATTTCACCATCTTCAACTCTTTGTCTAAATTTTGAAATAATTTCTTCTCTTTTTATACTCATTATTTATTCACCTTTCTGTAATTTAATGTTAATTATTATTTTTTCTATTCATCATATGGATTAATTCTTGGGCTGCAGTTTCTGCAAAGTTCTTATCATTTATTACTGTATCCATATCAATTATTTTTACTACATCACTATTTAAATTCTTTTTAATACTATCAAATAGTATTTTATCTTCTTCAGGACCATAAAAAACTTCTCCTTCTTTATCTATACCAGAAAGACCTTTGTTTGGAATTATTAAAACTGTATCCTGTTTAGCAAGATTCAATTTTTCTGCTATTTTTTCTCCCAATAATTTATTTTCTTCCTTATTAGTTCTCATAAGTGTTACAGAAGGATTATGCTTATAAAATTTTCTTCCCTTATATTTACTAGGTACAGTATCAAAAGAACCGAAATTGACCATATCAATTGCTCCTAAAGATACTACTTGAGGTACTTTATTAAGTGCAGCTGCTTCTAATCTATTTGGTCCTGCATTCAATACACCACCAAACAATTCATCACACCATTCAGTTGTAGTTAAATCTAATACTCCCTCTATATATCCGTTGTCAATTAAACTTTCCATTGTCTTTCCACCTACACCAGTTGCATGGAATATAAGGACTTCATACCCTCTTTTCTCTAAATATTCTGTAGCATAGTTTACAGCTGGAGTAGTAAGACCAAACATAGTTGCTGCTACTAAAGGTTTTTTATGTTCTATTTTTTTACTTTCAAATTTCAACATTCCAGCAATAGCATGAGCTGCATTTTGGAAAATCTGTGTAGATACTCTATTTAATCCTGCCACATCTACAACAGATGGCATCATTATTAAATCACTAGTTCCAATATAAAATGAAGTATCACCTGCTGCTACTGTAGATACCATTATCTTTGGAACACCAATAGGGAGAGCTCTCATACCAGGAGTTACTATGGAAGTTCCTCCAGTTCCTCCAAAAGATATAATTCCATCAAATTTTCCTTCATTATATAGTCTAGGAATTATTTTTTCTATAGATTTAGATAGAACTTCAGTGGCATATCCCCTATCATGTTTTTTTACAATATCTGATATATTTTCTCCTACTTCTGCTACTACTTCCTGATTAGTAACATCCACTTTAAATTCAGATTCAAATACACCAGTATTAATGGTAAAAGTTTTTAATCCAAGTTCTTCTACTATTTCTTTAACATAAGATAGTTCCTTACCCTTAGTATCAAAAGTACCTACAATTGCTAACGTTTTCATTGAATTACCTCCTACATTTTATTTGAAAATTCTAACTATCTATATTATAAATTATTCATTTTAAAAAATACATGTTCTAACATGATCATTATTTGTGTTTATATGATATAAAATAATTTTTAGGAGAAATGCTTTTTCTTTTTTTGAATAACTTACTGAAATGAACATAATTAAAATACCCTACTTTAATGGCTCCTTCTTTCATAGAAAGATTAGGATATTTTATCATTATGTCTATAAATTTGTCTAATCGATAACTGATTAAATATTCTTTGAAACTAATATTTTTTTCTTTTTTAAATAATCTACTTAAATATTCACTGGATACATGTAGTATTTCTGATAAGTCGTTGAGAGAGATTGATTCAGAATAGTGAACTTCTATATATTTTAATATGAATTTTACATAGTCTTTAGGACTATCAATACTTCTATTTAATTGTTCTAAAATAGGATCCTCAATGGAACTCATATATTTGAATTCTATAGTTGTTTTATGAATAGCTTCTTCTGAAGGAATTCTTTCAAAGGTAGAACCTCCAATATATCCGTCACAAGAAGTATTATTATATATAAATTGAATATCTGATTTATTTTGTATAGGTCCTCCATATACCATTTTTAATCTAGCGTTACTTTTCTTATCCACTATATTAAAGATATTATTTACAAGCTCTTTAGATTTTGATAATGACAATACTTTACTTGCTCCTAAATCCCCACCTTTAGTTAATCCAAGGTGTACACAAATAACGTCTGCGCCAGCATCAACCATTTCTTCAGCTTGATATTCATTAAATACAAAAGCTACTGTAAATAATCCCATTTCATGGGCTACTTTAATAGCTTCTACTTCTTCATCATAAGAAATTCCATCTTCTTTTAAATGATTATAAAATTTTCCATCAAATAAACCTACTGTCGGATAGTTATTAATTCCTGCAAATCCTTTATCTTTGATCAAATTAATATAAGATCTTAAATCTATTGTAGGATCTGTTGCATTTAATCCAAACAAAACTGGTATATTTTTTACTCTAGGAAGAATTTCTTTTAAAGAAAAATCCATTACAAATTGATTACTATTAGAATTTGATAAATATCCTCCTAGAGAACCTAACCCCATTTGACGAAATTTACCTGAATTCAATGATAATAAAAAATCTGCTCCACCTTCTGAAGCACTTCTTGCAGATATGCCAGCTCCTACAGCAACTCCTAATATATATCTCCCTTGCTTAATTTCACTATTTAATTTATTCATTATTTTTTTAGATTTCAACTTATATCACCTTAATCTATCCTTCATTAATGCATCTGCAATAATAAAATCCATTCTAGTATCAATATCAATTGAATTTTCTCTTGACATAATTGTTGCAAAACTACTATCCTTATAAATATTATTATTACTCATTAAATAGTTTGTTCTCACAATATATAATGCACCATTAATTCGATAATATGTTGGTAAGTCTTGTCTAATTGAATTAATAATATCTTGTTTAACGAAACTAACCATAGAATTATCTTCTGGCAAAGTGTTTGACCAAAGTGGAGAATGATCGGTTTCACAAACAGAAACAATACTATTTGCAAATTTTTGTTTCATTTTATTATATCCAGCGATTATATCATCTGCTGTTCTCAATGGAGATGTAGGTTGCAATAAAGCTATTGTATCAAACTCTTTTCCATTTTCTTTATACTTATTTATAGCCTCTCTTACAACATCCCATGATGAAGCTGTATCCGTTGATAGTTCATCACTTCGTAAAAAAGGGACATTTGCACCCCAAACCTGAGCAATTTTTGCATATTTTTCTGAATCTGTTGATACAAATATTTCATTAAATAAACCTGATTTTTTTGCTGCTTCAATTGTATAAGCTATAAGAGGTTTTCCATTTAATAATTTAATATTTTTATGTTTAAGACCTTTTGAACCACTTCTAGCTGGAATTATTGCAAGATTTTTCATTTATTCCACCTCACAATCATAAAACTTCTTTTTCAAATTAATTTTATCATTAATAACAAAATTCTTAATTATTTCTACAATTTTTGATGACGTATTTCCATCTCCATATGGATTTATTGTATTTTTTGCTTTAATTTTAAACTCTTGAGTCAATGCTAAATCTATGGCATTTTTAATATCATCTTTATATGGTTTACAATTAATTACACTATCTGATTGAATTCTCCCTTTTTGTCTATCTCCAATATTTATTGTAGGTACACCAAAGCTAGGTGCTTCAACTAATCCACTTGAAGAATTTCCAATTACCATGCTACAATATTTTAAAGCACTAAGATATCTAATCATTCCTAAAGATGTAAAGGCAATAGCATTATCATTATTATCTACAAACTCATCAATCATTTTATTAATAACACGTCCATTTGAATCAGCATTTGCCTTGGTAAAAATAAATTTTATATCTTCATATAATCTACAAGCACTTAAAAGTTCTTTTATTTGTTCTTTAGAATTATCCCCTTCTAAAGTTACAGGGTGAAATGTAACAATTGCATAGGGTTTTTCTAACATAAACTCAATTGATTTTTCAACTTCTGACTTATTCATAAGCTTTTGGTTTAGTACATTCTCAATACCAATAGCACCTATACTAAAAACACGTTCTGGATTTTCTCCTAATTGAATTACACGTTTTCTATATTTTTCTGTACTTGTAAAATGTAAATAACTTAACTTTGTGATAGCATGACGCATAGATTCATCTATAGCTCCTTCTGTAGTTTCTCCACCATATAAGTGAGCAATTGGAATTCTTTGATTCATTGCTACTGTAGATACGGCAAATGTTTCATATCTATCTCCTAGAACAATCAACATATCTGGATTTAATTTTTCAAAGTAATCTGCAAAACTAATCATAGCAAGTCCCATTGATTTTGAAATAGAAGAAGGTGTATCTGAACTCAATAATATTTCAATTCTTTCATCAATTATTACTCTATCCTGTTCAATTTCTTTGTATGTTAATCCAAATTCTGATGAAAGATGTGCACCTGTAGCAACAACTCGAACATCAAATTCTTCAATTGAGTTTAATTTTTCTATTATAGGTTTTAGTAATCCATATTCTGCTCTTGTAGCTGTAAGTATACTAATAATTTTTTTCATAATTCTATCAGCTCATCTTCTTTAAAATCTTTTACTGCCTTTTTTCCAATTACTTGATACCAATTCATTGGACTAATACCATTTCCAGGTCTCTTAACAGTTAAATTTTTCTCTGTTAAAATTTCACCTTTTTCTATATTTATTTTTGCTATAATACTTTTTCTTGCAATTGACATGTTTTTTCTCTCTGATTCAGCAATTCTTTTTTCTCCATCACCTAATGCAACTTCAATATTTCTAATTGAATCTACCATAATTTTTAATTCATTTGGTTCTAAGCTCGCCTTATGATCAGGACCTTCCATATTTCTATCTAATGTAAAATGTTTTTCTATAACAGTAGCCCCTAATGAAACTGCAGCTATTGGAACTTCAATTCCTTTAGTATGATCAGAATAACCTACAGCAAATCCAAACTGATTTTTAATAGTATTCATAGCTTTTAAGTTAACATCACTAAAAGGTGTTGGATATTCTGTTGTACAGTGAAGTATTGTAATTTCTTGTGAACCATTTTCTTTTAAAATTGAAATTGCAGATTTAATATCATCCATAGTACTCATACCTGTTGATAGAATTATAGGTTTTTCTAACTTAGCAATTTTAATTAGATAAGGTAAGTTTGTAATATCTCCAGATGGTACTTTCCATCTTTTCATATTCAGCCCACTTAAAAAGTCTATGCTATCAAAATCAAATGCAGTAGAAAGAAATTCAATGTTTTTTTTCTTACAATATTCGTTAAGTTCAATAAATTCATCAAATGATAATTCAAGTTTTTTTACCATATCAAGTTGAGTTTCTTTTGATGAAGTATTTTTATTTTGATATTCAGCTTTTGGAGCATTTATAGAAACAACTTTTTCAGATATAAAAGTCTGAAATTTTATAGCATCTACTCCCGCATCTTTTGCTACATCTACTAATTTTTTTGCTATATTAATATCACCATTATGATTTACTCCTGCTTCAGCAATAATAAAAACTTTTTTATTCATTTAAAACACCTCTACTTAATAAGTTTTGCTGGAACACCTACTACTGTACTATTTTCTTCAACATCCTTAACAACTACAGCTCCTGATCCTATAACTGAATTATCATTAACTATAAGTTCTTGTAGTACCTTGGCTCCTGTTCCAATTAAACAACCATTTTTAATAATTATATTCCCTGATATTGCAACCAAAGGATTAATTACATTATAATTTTTCAATTCTGTATCGTGTCCAATTGTACAATTTAAATTAATTAAATTAAAATTGCCAATTTTTATATCACACGTTAAATTTACACCCGCAGTTAATATATTTCCTATTCCAAGTTTAACATTATTAATATCAAATTTAACACTTGGATGAATTATATTAGGATAAACTATATTTTTAATATTACTTATCTTATTATATATTATAGACTTAATTTTAGGATTACCTATAGGTATTACAACACCTATCACTGGAAAGTAACTTGTATATTCTGTAATATTATTATCACATGTTATGACATTATATCCATCAATTATTTCATTTCCAACCTTAGAAATATCATCTTCAACAAATCCTAAGAAATTATAAACTTGCTGACCATTATGTTCATTAATTTGTTTCACAATGTTGTAAGTTTCTTTAGAAATTCCTCCACTTCCAAAAATTAAAAGAGGTAACCCATTCCATTTCATTTTTAATTACACATCCTCTCGTTCCAACTTTCTTCTCATTTCTTCCATCTCATCTAATTGTCCCATATCTAGCCAACTTTTTTCACTAATAGGATAAATACCGATTTTATGACCATTTTGTTTATATTTTTCTATTATATCTGGAAAACTTATAACTTTATTATTTTCAAGCTCCTCAATTACTTTAGGCTCTACAATATACATCCCCGTATTAGTGAAAAAAGATATTTCTGGTTTTTCTTTCATTTCTTCTATTTCACCAGTTTTACTTATTTCAATTACACCATATGGTATTTTAATATTTTTAAGTGAACATACCATGGTTATTAAATTATTTTCTTTTTTATGATAATTATAAATTTTTTCATAATCCTCTTCTATTAAAATATCACAATTTGACAATATGAATGTAGAGTTAATTTTGCCTTTAAGTAAACTCAAACCTCCACCAGTCCCTAAAGGTTTTTCTTCATCAGCATAGTCAACTTTATAACTTTTATTAATTTCATTAAAATAAGCTTTTATCATATTTTTTTTATGGTTCACCACTAAATAAAATTGATGACTACCATATTGATGAAACCTATTTATAATATGTTCTACTATTGGAATTTCACCAATAGGAATAAGTGGTTTAGGAAGAATTTTAGTATACGGATAAAGCCTAGTTCCAAAACCACCAGCCATAATAACTATAGGAATATTTAATGTTTTTTTAGATTCAATTTCCTCATCATTCCATAATATAACTGAAACAATATCTTTTTGTTCATTTAATATTGGTAATGCTTCAATAGCATTTTTCTTCATAAACTCTTTTGCTAAACACTTGTCCTCTTGCATCAAATATTTTGGATTATAATTTGCCATTTCTTTTACTGTAGCATCCAGATTCCCTTTTTTGAGAATCCATCTTCTAATATCTCCATCTGTTATAGCTGCAACAAACTTACCTTTATTGACAACAAAAAGCACCTTTTTAGCTACATTATCTAGGAGTTCCATTGCTTCTAACATTGTACATTCTTGATCTATTAAAAAATTTTTTACTTCCACTCTATACACCTCTCTTGTAACTAAACTCTATAACGTCTCATGATCCTTTAAACAATTTATTACATAAAATACATCTTCCTTACTTAAATTTGAACTACAAGGTATATTTATAATATTTTTTAAATAAGTCTTTGCTTTTTCTATTTTATAAGTCTGACTACCTAAATAAGGATTTTGATCACTTATTAATCCCCATATAGGTCTTGATTGAACATTTTTTGAAGATAAATATTTAATAATTTGATCCCTATTAAGTGAATAATATTCATCACAATAAAGTGCATAGAACCAATAATTTGGTCTTATGTCATCTCTAAAATCTAGTATTGTTAATCCATCAATACTCTTGATATATTTCTTATATAAATTATAATTTTCTTTTTTATTTGCAATAAACTGTTCAAGTTGTTCTAATTGTGCAATTCCAAGAGCTGCTTGTAAGTTAGTCATCCTATAATTATATCCGATTTGATCATGAGTGTAATACAACGTATCACTTTTAGCTTGAGTTGTGAGATGTTTTGCTCGTTTAAGAAGATTTTCATCATCTGAAACTATCATTCCCCCACCACCAGTAGTTATAATCTTATTTCCATTAAATGAATAAATTCCAACATTTCCAATAGTTCCAGCATATTTTCCTTTATATTTACCTTTAATATAATAAGTACCTATTGCTTCAGTAGCATCTTCTACAACTTTAAGATTGAATCTATTAGCAATATCCATTATATTCTCCATATCAGCCATATTTCCAAATACATGGACAATCAATATTGCTTTTATATGTTTATTAGTCTCATTATTAATTAATTTCCCATCTATAAAGGTACATTTTTCTTCACAGAATTCTAATAGTTTATCTGTATCTATAGTAAGTGAGTCATCACAATCCATAAATATAGGCTCTGCCCTTACATATTTAACAGGATTAACAGCTGCAATAAATGTAAGTGTAGGAACAATAACTTCATGTTCTCCTGTTATTCCACACACTTCTAAAGCAATGTGAATGCCTGAAGTTCCATTCTGACAAGATACAGCACCTTTGGATTTTACATATTCTGCGGTTTTTTGTTCAAATTCAGTAACATATGTACCACCTGTTGAAACCCATTCAGTTTCTACTGCATGAGTTACATATTCAAGCTCTCTTCCTTTCAAGTTTGGTACAGATAAAGGAATAAATTTTTGGCTCATAGCTTGTCCTCCTGACTATATATTATAAATGTCTGTTTTATATTTATCTAAGTTATTTTTAAAAAATTCAATAGTTTCTGAAAGACCTTGCTCAAAAGTATAATTTGGTTTCCAATTTGTAAGATTTTTAATTTTGTCATTAGCTCCTAATAATCTATTAACTTCACTCTTTTCTGGTCTAAGTCTTTGTTCATCACAGATGATTTTTGCATTAGGATTTATCTGTCTTATTAGTTCTTCAGCTAATTGACCAATAGATATTTCCTGTTGAGTTGATATATTAATTTCTTCACCAATTGTTTTATGAGATTTTGATATTTCTATAAATCCATTTGCTGTATCTTTAACATAATTAAAATCTCTTGTTGGAGTTAATGCACCTAATTTAATCTCTTTTTTTCCATCAAGTAATTGAGTAATAATTGTTGGAATAACTGCTCTTGCTGACTGTCTAGGTCCATAAGTATTAAAAGGTCTAACTATTGTTATAGGCATATTAAAACTTCTATAAAATGATTCTGCTAATCTATCTGCGCCAATCTTAGTTGCTGAATACGGAGATTGTCCTTGATATGGATGACTTTCGTCAATAGGTACGTATTGTGCAGTTCCATATACTTCTGATGTTGATGTTACTAAAACTCTAGATATATCTAAATCTCTAGCAGCTTGAAGCACATTAAGAGTCCCTTTAATATTTGTATCTACATAAGCATCAGGTGAATGATAACTAAAAGGTATAGCTATCAAAGCTGCTAAATGAAATACTTCCTCAATACCCTTCATTGATTCTCGAACTCCATTTGGATCACGTACATCTCCTGTAAAAACTTCAACCTCTTTCATTATTTCTTTAGGTAATGTATCTAACCATCCCCAAGTATTAAATGAATTGTAATATGTAAAAGCTTTGACTTTATTTCCTTGTTTTACTAATTCCTCAGTTAGGTGACTTCCTATAAAACCATCAGCACCTGTTACAAGTATTTTTTTCATATGTAATCACTCCCCTTAAAATACCACTTATATCTATTAATAAAAAAATTAACGTCATAAATTATTTTATATAATACAATTTCATTATATCGTAAATTTAAATCTACTTCTATAATTCTTTTAACTATAGTATTATATGACTAGTACTTGCTTTAGTCCTATTTAAGATAAAAACCTCTATAAATTTTCTAAGAAAATTTATAGAGGTTTTTATTTCTAAATCATATTAATAATTATATAAGCTATTTTTTAACACTATATTCTACTACTAAATCTGTACCATTAGAAACAGTATCTCCTACTGGACAAAACTGCTTAACTTTTTTCATCATTTCATTTATTTTTTCTTCTGATTCACTAGATTTAATAATGAAATTAGACTTGATATTAGATAGTCCTGGTCTTATTTTCGTATTCCCTTGAAAACCTTCAGTATCAATTTTTCCTTCAAGTTCAATTCTTATATCTTCAATTTCTATCCCCATATCCTTAGCCATCATTTTAGTTATAATAGATTGACATGAACCAAGTGCACAAAGTAATGCTTCTACTGGATTCATTCCACTATTTGTACCTCCACCATCTTCAGGTTCGTCTAAAATCATCTTAAATTCTCTTGCAGTAGATTCAACTTTTACTCCTTCTAATAAATGTGATGTAGCTTTAGGAATTTCTATAGCCATATTTTATCTCCTTAATTTTATGATATTTATCAGCTATAGTTTTTACTATAAAAAAATTAATTATTCATTTGAATATTTTCTACAAATTATTTTTCAACTTGTCTTTTTATTATTAGTCTATTTAACTCTTCACGAGGTAATTCTTGATATGATTTTCTAATAGATATATAAAATATGATACCAAGTGCAATCCATACAAAAAGAGCTATTCTAGATGGTAATGATAAATATGCTGGCATTCCTGGTACTATTAAAAGTAATACAAACCCTATAGCAAGAATGCAACCTAACACACTAAATATTTTTAAATACATCTTACCTTTTTCTTTTCTAAGGAATTTAAATGCTGATGCTGAAGTATAAAAATATCCAATAGCTGCACCAATAGATGCCATATCTACAACCCATGTTAAAACTTGTCGTCCAAACCATGGTGTGATCAAAGAAATAAGGAGTACAAATTTCAAAGCATTTACAGGGGTATGATATTTAGGGTGAATTTTACCAAACCAACTAGGAAGAGCTTTTGCTCTTGCCATAGATAATAATAATCTACTAGCTGCCATATAAAATCCTATAATTCCAGCAATTATCGCAGAAATAAGTGCAAGTCCAAGTAAAACAAGACCAACATTACCTAGAAGAGATTCAATTGCATCACCTGTTATCCAAAAAGGATTGCCTTCCATAGCACTATCCCAAGGCAAAACCATAGCTGTAACTGTATTCATAGATATATACATAAGACCACCAAAAACAATAGCAGCTATCATTATTTTTAGAGCTTTCTTAGGAGAAAAATCAAATTCTTCAGCCGCTTGAGGAATAGAATCAAAACCTACATATGCCCAAGGAGCAATTGCAACTATTGTGAGAATTCCTGATAATGGTGGAATTCCTTCTCCAAAAAATGGTTTTAAGTTATCTATTGGATTATCAGTACGTAAAAATGCCACAATAGTTAATATTAAAATAGCACCAACTAAAATAAAACTCATTATTGTTTGTAAAACTCCTGAAACTTTAATTCCTTTAATACTAGTTATTGCAAATATAATTAAAGCAATGGAAGCAAATAAAACTTCACCTAAATAAACTTCCCAACCTGCTATAGAATACATTAATCCTCTTTGTAAAACGCCTGGAAACATATATCTTCCTATCATTGCAAGAGCTGTGGCATTTAAGGGTACAATGGATAAATAAGATAATCCTAAAAGCCAAGCACATACAAATGCATGATTTCTACCAAATCCTTTAAATGAAAATGCAAATTCCCCACCTGCTACAGGGAACTTTTCTACCATATATCCATAACTTATAGCAATTATAGACATTATAAGTGCACCAATAGCCATTCCTATAGCTGTACCTAAAGGACCAGCTGTCTTTAAAAATAAATTTCCTGGCATAACAAAAGTGCCCCATCCAATAATACTTCCCACTGCTAACGAGAATACATTAATAGGACTTAGGCTCTTTTCCAGTTTTACTTTCTTTTTCTTTTTTAAAATATTAAACACCTCTTAAATAATTTTACCATATATCTTATCATAAATAATGTTGATTGTCTAAATTTTTTTCCTAATAATCCTTATGAGGCCTTTCAACATCTTCTTTCATGCTTTCCATAGGTCCTATAATTTCAATATCCTTACCACTATTATCTACTAGCTCATGAATAGAATAATAAATACTCCCTTCTCCTTCACCTTTTAATTCATTAAGTCTTTTCTTACTTATACCAAATACTATTCTTCCAATACCACTCCAGTATATTGATCCAGTACACATTGTGCAAGGTTCTGCTGAATTATACATTGTACATTTCTCTAAAAATTCTTTATCATATTCTGCTGCTGCCCTTCTTGCTATTTTGATCTCTGGATGACCTGTTATGTCATTCTCTGTGACTTCTGTATTTTGATCTTCCATTATTATATTCCCATCAGAATCAACTAATATAGATCCAAAGGGATTGTTACCTTTTTTCTTTGCATCATATGCAAGTTCTATTGCCTTTTTAACATAATATTCATCATTTTTCCATGGCATAAAATTTCAACTCCTTTATTAATTTAATTTATACCCTCTTAATTACATATTAAAAGACGATGGGTTGTATCAAATGTTTTCTTGGAAAAGGTCATTGGAAATTGCTATGGAGAAGATTTTAAAAAATCTTTGGATCATATGACAAAATCTTTTAATAGATTATCTAAAAGAAAAGCTTTTAAACAAGCAGTTAAAGGCCATTTTAGGAGTTTAGAAATAACTTATAATAAAAATATAATACTTATCATCCTCATTTTCATTTTTGATTTATAAAATTTATAAATTAAAGTTCATTTTTAAAAATGTTAATGGATAGATATACCGTACAGATATAGAGTTAAGATAAATAAATATTTTTTAGTTTTTTAAAATTATTTATTTATGGAAAAAGAATTCTAGTGAAGATTAGAATCTAATCTTCACTAGAATTCTTAATATTGTTAATTTATAGACAATTCCTATTAAGATTTTTTTTGCTATGTAGTATATATTACCATCAGCCTCACCATTTAAAATATTAGGAAATCTTGCTGTGAAATTTTCCTACTTAGTAATACCATTTGTTATTGAATAAAGTTTTCTTCCTTTAACTTCAAGCATTCTAGGAGTAAATGTTATAAAAAATCTTTCACCTGAATTTTATTTAGATGATAATTTTTTAAAAACATATCCAAATAACATAAATATGGCTGCTATAACAAATGAACCTTTTAAATTTCCTACAATGTTAAATGTACGATCAATTAATAAATCAGCAAGGAAAATTATAATAAAAAATTCTACATATGTAACAACAAATTTCTTTATAACGTCCATAATATTCTCCTTTAATAAGAAATAAGTTCGCAATACCAACACTCCGATTTAGGAGCTACTTTATATGTTACTACATTTCATTTATAATAGAGATTCTATAGTTAAATTATAGAATATTATGGAATATAATGCAAGCTTTTAATGTTGATGTTTTCGCAACCTAATTTGGCAACAGAAGGGAAGTGATTCAATGCTAGATATTATATTAACACTCATGTTTAATACTTGTTTTTAGTTTATTTCGATTTAAATATTTTTCTTTTGGTATAGTCAATGAGTTTATTTTAAGAGTAGATAGAATTACAGGAAAAAAAGAATATACATTTCAGAGAGACTTGAGAACTTAAGAAAAAATTCGAAGAAAATATAACTACAGAGGAAAAAATTATTGAAAGAATGAATCGTTCAATTCAAGCCGAAGTATATTTTCTTATATAAAAACTGGAATGAATTACTCAAGATTTAGACATAAAACTATGGAAAAGATTATTGCAGAGATGAAGCTTTTATCCATTGCAATAAATATAAATAAATTAAGTAATAAAGTACGATCTAACAAAGTAGGCTTTACTAGATATAAGGAAGCAATATAGCAATAATATATATTTAATTTTATTAAGAATTATAAAGCATACTTATTTACTAGAACATAAAAAAGAGCATTTCATAACTAATCAATTAGTTATGAAACAGCCCCATCGTCGTTTATATAATTTAATATAATATCCACATTTTCCGAAAAATTTAATATGTTTTTCCACAATATCCACATTCTTTAGAAGCTAATACTAAACCTCCAATAATACCTGCATTATCTTTTAATGAAGGTTTTACTATATAATCATCTATATTAGGTACTTCTACATAATCTGAAAGTAATGATTTAAATTCCTTTTTTACTAAACTTAACATATGATCTTGATTCATTACTCCTCCACCTAATATTATCTTTTCTGGTCTTATTATTAATGTATAATTTACTAGAGCTTGAGCTAAATAATAAGAAATAAACTTCCATACTTCATGATTTTTATCTAATTTGTTTCCACTTACACCATATCTTTTTTCTATTGAAGGTCCTGCTGTAAGTCCTTCCAGGCAATCTCCATGGTAAGGACAAAATCCTTCATATTTATCTTGTACATGCTTTTTAATTAAAATATGTCCCATTTCTGGGTGACTAAATCCTTCCATAAAATCTCCATTTATTATAGCTCCTCCACCAATACCTGTTCCTACAGTAAGATAAATGCAGCTATTACTTCCTTTTGCACTTCCTAGATAATATTCTCCTAAACATGCTGCATTAACATCTGTAGTCCAACTAATAGGTATATTATAGTGTTTTTTCATCTCTCCAAGAAAATTAAAATTTTTCCATTTAGTTTTAGGAGTTGATGTAATGTATCCATATTTATCTGAGCTTTTATTAATATTTATAGGACCAAATGATCCTATACCAATAGATTTTATATCTTTGTATTTATCAAAAAAATTAAATATTTCTTTTAGTGTTGATTTTGGATCTGTAGTTGGAAATGATGTCTTATCAATTAAATTAAATTCCTCATCGCTTACAGCACATACAAATTTAGTACCACCTGCTTCAATTGATCCTAACATAGTAAGCCTCCCTTAATTTAAATTACCCTAAAGCTGTTACTATAGCACCATAGTCTCCTATTTCTTCACCTAACATTGCAGGTACTATTTTAACTACTTTACTTGATGATTTAAGTGCTTCCTTCTCAATTTCATTGTACATTTCTTCTTTTAAGAATTCACCTGCTCTTTTATAAATACTTCCAGCAACTATAATTTCAGGATTTAATATATCTATAAGTATAGATAATCCTTTTCCAAAATATCTACCAGAAGTCTTAAATATATCTAAAGCATCTTTATTTCCTAATTCTGCAGCTATAGATACATCTTTTGTTGTTATATCTTTAATTTCTCTTTTATCAAATGATGCTCTTAATCCTTTGTTTCTTAGAGATTTAGCTTCAAATTGAGCTAATTGAGCTATTCCTCCACCACTACAAAACCCTTCAAAGCTTCCAGATTTACCATATCCAATAGGTCCTTCATCTTCTAATCTAATATGTCCTACTTCTCCTGCCATATTAGATGCTCCAGTATATAGCTTATTATTTAATATAAGACCTGCTCCCAACCCTGTACCAAATGTAAGAAAAATTAAATTTTCATAGCCTACACCAGCACCATACCTCCATTCAGCTAAAGCACATGCATCTGCATCATTTTGCAAGTTTGGTTTTACACCTATTTTTTCATGAATATAATCTACTACAGGAACATTATCCCAACCAGGAAGATTAGGTGGAGATAATATAAGTCCTTTTTTATTATCTAGAGGTCCTCCACAAGAAATTCCTAATTTCAAATCATCTAAAGATATATCGTTATCTTTTATAGCTATTTTTGATTTTTCCATTAACTGTCCTATAACATTTTTCCAATCTCTTGTTGTTTTAAATTCTTCTCTTTGGAGAATTTTTATTCCAGAATCATTTACTTGAGATAATATAAAAGCAGTTTTTGTACCTCCTATATCATATCCTATTACAAACATAAATTAACCTCCAAAAATTTCATATTCTAATGCCCTACATATAAAATGATATAGAGGAAGATGATACTCTTGAACTTGATATGTTTCATCTAAAGGTACATTTAACAATATGTCACTAGTGCTTTTTAATTTTCCACCATCTTCTCCTGTTAATGATATAACCATCATTCCTTTTGATTTTGCTGCTTTTGCAGCATAATAAACATTTGAAGAGTTCCCAGATGTTGATAAAGCTATCAATATATCATTTTCATTTCCATATGCATATACTTGTTGAGCATAAATCATATCAAAATTCACATCATTACCATATGCTGTTAAAAATGTTGTTTGAGAAACAAGGGAAATTGCTGGAATTGCTCCTTCCATATTACTACTCATATATTCATATTCATATTCATTACAATTTTTTCTCAAATTATTTTTAAAATCATCTTCAATTGGTCTATCAATATAGAATTTTTTCAATAATTCTCCTACTATATGTTCACTATCAGAGGCACTACCACCATTCCCACATACTAATATTTTACCATTTCCTCTTATTGATTTTACTGTTTTTTCTATTAAATTTCTTAATCTTTCTTCTAAATAATCTAATTTTGGATATTTTTCAATTAACTCATTTAATATTCTTTCTGTTTTATTTTTCAATAATATCACCTCATATATAGTTTAAAGAGGTTACTTTTGTAACCTCTCTAATTTATTTTGGAACTCTATTAGTTTTCAAGTGATTCTTTGTTTATTACAGAAACACCTGTATCTACATATTCTTCATTAATTTCTTTTCCTTCAAGTGCATCTACTGCTGTCTTTACTCCTTCATAACCCATTACATCAGGATTTTGTGACATAGTAGCAAGTATATGTCCTTCTTCAATCATTTGTAATATTGTATCAGATTTATCAAAACCTACTCCTATAACTTCTCCACCTGCTTCTTTTATAGCATTTCCAGTTCCAACAGTAGAACCTTCATTTCCACCAAATATTCCTACTACATCTTGGGTTATATAGTTAGCAGCTATATCTTTTGATTTTGCTGCATCACCATCTCCATATTGAGTTTCTAGTATTTCAAAATCTGTTCCTTCAAATGCACTTCTAAAACCTTTTTCTCTTTGTATAGTAGAATCTGTAGATGCATTAACACTTACTACACCAATTTTACCTGCATTAATACCTTTTTCTTCTAATGCTTTTTTCATTTCTTCCCCTGCAAGTTTTCCTGCTGCTTCATTATCTGTTGCTAAAGTTTGAACTGCTGGAAAATCAGCTGGTGAATCAACATAAACAATTTTTATACCTTCTTTTTCTGCTTCCTTAAGTGCTTGAGTTACAGCATCTGGTCCATTAGCTGCTAATAATATTGCTTCAGCTCCACCTGCAATTGCATTATTTATACTTTCTATTTGTTTTGCATCATCTTTTACGTCAGGTGCTAACCATTCATAATCTACATTACCTAATTCATCTGCTGCTTCTTTAGCTCCTTCATCTACTGATACCCAATGTTGATCCATTTGATCCATAGTTATTAGATATACTTTGTGAGAATCACCACTACCACTGTCTGAATCATCAGAACATCCTACTATTACTGTTATACTTAGAAATACAATTAACATCATTGCCAATATTTTCTTTTTCATTTTATTCCCTCCATTTTTTTATTTTTAAAGGTTTCCCTTTAATAACTTAATTTAAGATTTTGCTTTTTGCTTAGACTTAGATTTATTTTTATTAGCCCTTACAACTATGTCAAGAAGAACAGATACTATAACAATAATACCTATTACTATATTCCTAATAGCTACAGGTGCACCAGCAAATTGAAGTCCATTTTGTAACACTCCCCATATAGATGCCCCTACTACAGTTCCTAAAAGTATTCCTTGTCCTCCTAATGTACTTATACCTCCTATTACAGAAGCTGCTACTGCATATAATTCATATGAAGTACCTGCATCCATAGTTCCCATACCACTTGTAGCTGTAGTTATAAGACCTACTGTTGCAGCACACACAGAACTTACTACATATGCTTTTGTTATGGTACTAGATATATTAACTCCTGAAAGGTGTGCAGCACTCATATTACTACCTACCGCATAAATATGTCTACCTGTTCTAGTTCTACTAAGAATAAAGTTAAATACTAACCAAATTCCTAATGCTATCCAAATTGTATTATATAGTCCAAATGTTTCTCCATAATAAAATAAATCTCTAAATCCATCAGCATGTGATCCAATAGAATCTGTATTATAGTTATTATTAACAATTTGTGCAATACCTCTTGCTATAGTCATAGTACCTAATGTTGCTATAAATGATGGAAGCTTAGCCTTTGATATAAGTAATCCATTTAATAATCCTATTCCTAACGCTGCAATAAAAGTTATAAATACAGCAGCCAAAGGATCCATACCTTTTGACATTAATGTAGCAGAAATCATAGTACTCATTCCAACAACTGAACCTATTGACAAATCTATATTTGCAGTAATCAATACATATGATTGACCTACACCTATAAGTATAATTGGTGCAATTTGTCTTAATAAGTTTGATATGTTTCTACTAGAGAAAAAAGTTGGGTTTAATAATCCAAATACGATGACTAATGCTACAAGTCCTATTGAAACTGTAATTACTTGGCCCATACCTCTTCGTGAAAAAATCTTTTTAATTTTACTAGTGTTACTTTTAGTCCCCATTAAATACTCGCCTCCACTTTGTTAATCTGTTCATTGTTAATCTTTTTGTCAAATTTAGTAGCATACTCTAAAATAATATTTTGTGTAGCATCTTTTATATCAAGTTCTTTAGTTATTTTACCTTCAGCCATAACTAAAATTCTATCACTAATACCTAACACTTCTGGCATCTCAGAAGAAACAAAAAGTACTCCAATACCCTTGCTTTTTAATTCATTCATCAAATTATAAATTTCAACTTTAGATCCTACATCTATTCCTCTTGTAGGTTCGTCAAAAATTACAATTCTTGAATTTCTTGAAAGCCATTTACCTACTACAACTTTTTGCTGATTTCCACCAGATAGACTATCGGCATTAACTTCAGCACTTGCAAGTCTTATATCTAAATTTTCTACTGCTTTTTGAATCATTTCCTCTTCTTTTTTGCTATTCACTATACCGAATTTATGAGCTAATAAGTCAAGATTTGGAAGAGAGATATTTTCTCTTATACTAAGCTTTGTACATAATCCATCATTTTTTCTATCTTCAGGAGCAAGAACTATTCCTGACTTAATAGCATCTATAGGCTTATTAATACTTACTTCAACGCCGTCAATGAAAATTTTTCCTGAACGTTTAGAATCTGCTCCAAATATTGCTCTAGTCATCTCAGTTCTTCCTGCCCCCATTAAACCAGCTATTCCAACTATTTCTCCTTCAAATACTGAAAAATTAATATCTCTTACTAAATTACCAGCACTTAAATTCTTAACTTCGAATATTTTCTTTCCCACATCACTTTTGATTCTAGGAAATTTTTCTTTTATTTCTCTTCCAACCATATAGGATATAATTTCTTTAAGTGTAGTTTCTTTAAAATCTAAAGAAGTAATATATTGTCCATCTCTTAATACAGTAACTCTATCCACTATATGTTCTAATTCTTCTAATCTATGAGATATGTATACTATTCCATGACCTTCTGATTTCAATTTTTTTATTATTTTAAACAAATCATCTATTTCTTTAGAAGTTAAAGCAGATGTAGGTTCGTCCATAATAAGTATTTTTGCATTAGTTGATAGAGCCTTTGCGATTTCAACCATCTGTTGCTTTGATACAGATAAGTCTCCTACTAAAGCCTCTGGATCTATAGCTATATTTAATTTATTTAATATTTCTTTTGCTTCTATATTCATCTTTTTCTCAGACAAAACACCCTTTTTAGATATCTCTCTACCTAAAAAAATATTTTGAGCTACAGTTAAATGATCACACATATTTAACTCCTGATGTATAATTGCAATACCTAATTCCTGTGCTTTAACTGGATTCATATCTTCAATAGTTTCACCAAATATATTTATAGTACCACTATCTTTTGTATAAACTCCTGATAATATTTTCATAAGAGTAGACTTCCCTGCTCCATTTTCACCAAGTAAAGCTAAGACTTCTCCAGATTTCAAATCGAATGATACATTATCAAGTGCCTTAACACCTGGAAAACTTTTGGAAACGTTTTCTATTTTAACAGCATAATTACTCAAAAGAACCCCTACTTTCTTCATTAAATATCTTTGTTATTATTATTTAAATACATAGTACCATAACTAATAATACGACGAGGTAGATATTCTTTTGATTTAGGGGGACATTCATTAGATTTTAAAAAGGTTTTCAAAAAATACTATCATCTTTTATAGTTATAAGTCTATCTGATACAGTTAAAGTATCTGATAAGCTTACAGCAAGAATTATAATTGTTATACCTTCATTTTTAAGTTTATTTATTAATTGAATTATTCTAGCTCTTAAATACATATCTGCACCAGAAAAAGGCTGCATTAGAAAAACTAACTTAGGTTTAAATTCATAAACTTTAAAATATATTAAATCGTACAGAGATTTTTTACTTAAATTAGAAATATCATTTTCATCTATATCTACATCTTCTAATATTTTATATTTTTCTTTAAGTATTTTTATTTTCTTTCTAAATGAAATATTATTATTTAGCTTTTGTTCTAAAAGAAACATTAGATTTTCTAAATAAGACATATTAAAAAACAAAAAATTATCTATTGGATTTTCTGGTATAAATAATATTTCATTTTCTATAAGAGAATTAAGATTTCTTATAGATTTAATTGTTTTTCTATTAAAGATTATATTCCCATCAATAAGTGTCAGATTTCCCTTTAAAAATTCAACTATATCTTGAATTCCTTTATTATCTTTATCAAGTATGGTTATACATTCACCTTTATTTATCCTTATATTGAGCTTATAAACATTAGTGGTAGTAAAATCTTCAAATCCAATAATAGTATTTTCATTATCTGATATATTAGAATTTGTATTACTATCAAACTCAACTATATAAGGTAACATAATTTCATCAGAATAATCATTTTTTTCTATCACTTTTACTATTTTCCCATCTTCTAAAAGACAAACTCTATTACATATCTTAAATGCTTCTTCATGATGATTTGCCATGTAAAGAAATGAAATGTCTTTCTTAGAATAATATTTAATTAATTTCTGAAAATTATATAACTCATTTATACTTAGAAAATTAGATAATTCGTTTAAAATTATTAATTTAGCACCATTTATAACAGCCTTTATAACTTCAACAACAACTTTCTCAAATTTAGATAAATCAGAAATATATTTATCTGGATTAATGTCTAAATCAAAATGTTCAAAAATAGATTTTGCCTTTTTCCTTAATATATTTTCATTTATAATAAACTGATTTAGAGTATTATTTAATACATAGATATTATCAATAACTTTCAACCCAGAGATTAATTTTGTGTTTTTATCAATAACATAAACCTCATTATATTGCATATCACTATATTCATAATAATTTACAAGCTTTTCATCAAAATATACTCTTCCATAATCAATATTTAAATTTTTAATAATTAACTCAATAAGCTGTTCTTTACCATGATTATCAAGAGGCAATAACCCTAATATTTCTCCTTTTCTTATATTAAAATTTATATTATTTAAATAGGTAATACCGTCAATCTTCCTACTAACATTTTCTATTCTTAAAATTTCTCCATTCATAATATCAACCTTTTATTTAAATTTAAAATTAATCTAATACAAATGGTATAGTTATTTCAACATCAGTTCCAGCACCTAACCTACTATACATATAAATACCATATTCATCACCAAAAATAAGTTTTATTCTGTTATTTACATTAATCAAGGCTATACCACCTTGATTATTACTATCTTTTTTCATATATTCTAAGGATGCTCCTCTAAGTTTTTTATTTATTTTATCAACTTTTTTTTCATCAATTCCTACACCATTATCTGATATTAAAATAATAAGTCTTTTTTCAGTAGCTCTAATTCTTAAAGTTATTTCTCCTTTACCAACCTTTGTTTCTAATCCATGAAATATTGCATTCTCACAAATAGGTTGTAAAGTTAATTTAGGGATTTTAGCTCTCAATGCTTGTCCTATATCATCTATCTCATATTTAATATTTAAATTTATTTTATCATCAAATCTAAACTTTTGAATCTTATAATAATTTTTCAAATTTTCTAATTCATCACTAAGAGTAACAAGTTTAGATATATTTGAAATTGTATATCTAAAAAATGTTGCTAGAGACTCTGTCATATCTGCTATACTATCAACCTCTTCTATTAATGCCTCACTCCTTATTGCTTCAAGGGTATTATATAGAAAATGAGGGTTGATTTGATTTTGAAGTGCTAAATATTCAGCATGTTTTTTGGAACCTTCTATAAGTTCTTTTGTATCTATTATTTCTCTAAACTTTGCAAAGGTCTTATATGTTTCATGACTTATATGCACTCTAAGACTAAATACACCTTTGAAGATATCTCCTTTATAAAATAATTTTAAAACTTTAGCTATCTTTTTATGTGGTTCATAGACCCATTTATATGAAATATAAACTATTCCAATTATAAAAATAGACCATAATGCTAAAAAAATATAATTACTTATAGTTTCAATATTAAATAATAAATATATAAAAACTATAATATTTGCTACAAAATTAATAATAAAAAGTATCCATATTCTATCTAATAAATAATAATTATCTTTTTTAAATTTCATTTCACACACCTACACGAATAGTTTTCTATATTCTTTTGGTTTTAAGCCACTATATTTTATAAATGTCTTAGTAAAATATTTAGAATCATTATAGCCAATCATACTAGATATATCTTGAATCTTAAGATCAGATTCCTTTAATAATTCTTTGGCTTTTTCTATTCTTACCATTGAAAGATATTCTACAAAGGAAGTGCCTGTTTCTTTTTTAAAAACACTACTAAAATAACTTGGATTAAATCCTATATAGTTTCCTACGTCTTCTAACTTTATATTTTCCATATAATTTTTTTCTATAAATTCTTTAGCTTTTATTATTTCTATCATATTATTTTGAAAGCTTTTTTTAGTTATTGAATTTATATCTTCTAATAAATATTGTAATGAATCACTAAATAATCCGTCTATTGAATCTGAATTATCAATAATATTTTTAATATCTTTATGTTCTTCACTTAAATTATTCTTTTTGAATTTATTGTTTTTTAATACTAAATAGTATGCTTTAAATAGTTCCTGAAAAAAATCTTTTAAATTTATTCCTCTTAAAGGCATATTGCTTATATCTTGCTTAAATTTCATAAAACTATATTCTATTTTTGCATAATCTAACATTTCCACATACTTTATAAATCTTTTGAAAAAAACATAAAATATATCTTCTACCTCTTTTTTTATAGGTAATATTTCTTTATATTTATATATTTTGTTTTTACCATAAAGTATTCTATCTTCAATAATTGAATTAGAATCATGGAAAGAAATATTTAGATCATTAATTTTCTGAGCTTGACTTCCATATGAAATGGTTACTTGAAAATTCTTTATTCCGATAATATACTCAATTATTTTTTTATGCACCTGTTGTATGGATATTTCAATATTTTCTAATTGTTTTAAATTATAATTTAATATTAAATATATATTATTTTTGTTTGTTATAATTTCACATTCATTTACATCTGATTTTAAGTTTTCTTTGATTATATTAACTATTTCTGTAGTCATAACTGTTATATCATTATATAGTTTTGTATTATAATCAATTTTAAATAAAACAACATTAAAATATTTTTCTATAAAGTTAAAATGATATTTTTCATTAACTTGAGATACATTAGTATTATTTAATCCTTCATTTTTAAAAAGAGCATTATTTAAAAAAGATGTTCTTATTAAATTAACATCTTTCTTTACAATTTCTATATCAATATTTTCTTTGATATGTTTTTTTACATTAATTAATGTTCTAGTGAGTTTTTGTTTATTTATAGGTTTTAATAAATAATCCTTTACTCCAAAGCCTATTGCCTTTTTAGCATATTCAAATTGTTCATATCCACTTATGATAATAAACTGTAAATTTTCATCTATATTTCTTGCTCTTTCTATCATTTCTAAGCCATCATAACCAGGCATACGAATATCAGTAATAACTATATTTGGCTTCTTTTCTTTTATAAGCTCTATTGCTTCTATACCATCATTAGCTTTTCCTACAATTTGTAGACCTAATTTTTCCCATTGAATTAATTTTTCTATGAGTTTTAATATTCTTTTTTCATCGTCTGCTATAATAACTTTTATCAATATATTTTACTCCTAACATGCTAAATTTAGATTAATAAAGGCAACCTATAATCCTATTATTTAAGGTAATCATCATATTATTAGTTACATATAGTTATTATAAATCTGTGGATATTATACCATAGGGATAATAAAACTACCATGTCAAACAATATTAAAAACTATCATATAATTCCATTATTATAATGTGATATTCCTTATGTGGTTCTACTATTTGTTCTGCTAATGATAAATACTGATACATAAAATAACTTATGCCTTCATTTCTACCTTTAGTCACAAAATTAGAATTATAGGCATCAAAAAACCCTAGAATATATTATATCCTAGGGTTGAAATATCAATTATTTAGCAACGATATTTTCTGCTTGAAGACCTTTTTGTCCTTCAACTGCGTCAAATTCTACTTCTTGACCTTCTTCTAAAGTTTTGAAACCATCTTTTTGAATTTGAGAAAAGTGAGCGAATACATCTTTTCCGTCTTCTCCTGTGATAAATCCAAATCCTTTTTCTGCGTTAAACCATTTTACTGTACCATTCATAATGTGTACCTCCTAAATTTTATTTCTTAAACTCATTTTAATAATCCACTAATAAAATCTAGCTGGATACTATATTGAATAGTACGTATAGATATATATCGTGTTACTATTTACTCTTAATTTAAGTTATAATCTATAATACCATAGATTATAACTTATAGCAAGCTTTTTATTAAATAAACTTAGAGATAAAGTCATTTTATAAAAAATCATTTATTATTATTGACTTTCTCATCAATATCTTCAATTGTATTTTCATCATAATTCCAAGATAATCACTATATCCTTCTCTAAATTTCCTAAGAAATTATTCACAGAAAAGAGTTTTTAATCATTTTCACTCAACTAACATATCATAAAAACTTTCACCATTCTCAGGCTTATTTACCTTAAAATAATCTGCTATTGTAGCTGATATATCTGAGAGAGTTTTTCTTTCACCTATATTAACATTTTTTATATTTTTACCATATACCAATAAAAATGTCTTTTCTCTAGTATGTTGACTATTATCACTTGTAGGGTCATTTCCATGATCTGCGCTTATAAATAAAATATCTTCGTCAGTCATTTTTTCTAATATGCTTTCTAAATATTTATCTACAATCATTATCTTTTCAGCATATCCTTCTACATCTTGTGCATGTCCTCTTAAATCTGTTTCTTGAACTGTAGCTGATATTAACCCTTCATTCATATTATCAAGACTAACTAATATTTTTTCCATTACTAGTTCTGTATCAACTGCAGGTATTTTAGTTGCATCACTACATTCAATAACATCTTGCATTTTGCCAATCAAAGTAACTTCTTTATCTGAATTTGATAATATAGATGAAATTTGTTTTTCAGGGTCAACACCATATCCCATATGCCTTGCATGATAATCTGATTTATACACTCCTGATTTAGGAGAATTAACACCAACTAAACCATCTTCCCTTTGCTCTATACTATCAATTAATTGTTCTAGTTTTACATCTCTACCACCTAGAGCTATAACTCTATTCACTTCTACATTTTTTCTTACAATCTTTCCAATTTCCATAACTTCGTCAAAGGATATATAATCAAGTGGAGCACTTATATTATATATCTGTCCATAATCTGTCTCTATATTGTCCGCAACTACTACTAATTCATTTACCAATATATATGGTTTTTCTTTATTTGGTATTTGAACCTTATATCCTGCCTCTTCTAAAGCTGATTTTACTTTATCTATATAATACACAAAAGGTTTCATCAAAGGTTTTTTTGGATCAGTTCCCATAATCTCTTGATGACCTGCATAACTATCTGCTCCATAGTGCTTAAGATTTAATTTACCATAACTAGCTTTATTTTTAGTTTCCTTAAGTCTATTATGCTTTACTATCTTATTTATGCCTAGCTTTTCTAAATTAGGTATTTCTATATTTTTAGCATTATCTAATATATGCTTAAAAGTATTTGCACCTATATCTTGAGGTCTAGTTTCTTCTACATCATCCATATATCCAACACCTAAGCTATCTAATATTAATATTATTGCTCTTTTTTTCAATTTTGTCACCACCTTGTTTATCGTATTTCATTTCCTTGACTATCATAAACTCCAATAATTTTAGGATTGTTTTTTTGTATTCCTTCAACTAAAACTACTTCACTTCTTGTTACAAATATTTGTGTTCTAAAAGCATATATTACTGTATCTCCTACTTCTACACTTTTATTTCCAAGTTTTAACGTACCGTAATAGTCTATAGCTTCAGGATCAATTTCTTCTATTTCAAATATATTTTCTTTCATCTTTTCAAAATCTTTACCTACCATAGCCTTTTTCATTCTAGATCTTCTATAAAAGCCACCACCATATACATATGCCTTATCATCAAAACAATGTGATATTTCACTTACATAAACCATAGCAGGTTTTTCTTCTAATATATTGTCACCATGAAGAGGTGTAGTACCTGTTAAAGCATGACCTGGCTCTCCATGAGTACCTCCCATATCTTTTAATAATGGTAATGAAGCTATAGTATTAGCACTAGGAATATTTACTTGTTTTATGTTGATATCTAACTTTTCCTTTAACATGTTTGCACATCTTATAGCTGTATGAGCATTTTTTGTAGGTTCTATTTTATTCGCTTCATAATTATATAAAAAGCATGGAAAAGCAGTAACTCCTACTATATTTACTCCCTTTAATTTTCTTATTTTATCTGCATATTGTATAAGTTCTTTTTCTTTAAATCCACCTATTTGTCCTGGATATAATCTATCATTTTCTCCTACAACTTTTAATAATATATCTTGAACCATTCCTAATTTTATAGCCTGTTCTGAAATTTCTATTGCTTTATCTAATGTAAATACTGTTATTACTTCAGGCTTATAAGATAGAATTTGTCTAATCATACTAGTAGGTATTTGCACCAAATGACCTACATTTCCAAGTTTCACTCCAGATTCTGCTAGTCTTATAGCTTCCCATGGGTCTACAGCTACAGCTTTTTTGATACCACTTTCTGCTATTATTTCAGCAACTTTAGGATTTCTACCTATTTGTTTTGTCATCATATATAATTCTATATTTAATTCTTTTGCTTTCTTAGCTAATTTAGATGCATTTTCTCTTATAGAATCTATATCTAATACATATGAATTAGGTTTAATTAGACCATTTTTATGAAGGTCTATTGCAGATTTTATTAAGTTTTCATTTCTTTTTATTGTCATATCTAAAAACATCTAATTATCACCTCTTTGAAGGGCCATTTCTATAGCTTGCTCTAATACTCTAAGAACAGTTTTTGAACCTGCTCTCATTGGATTTATACGTATAATATAATCTTCTAACTTAGGATTAGATTTCAAAAACGTCCCAGAAACTCTATAAAACATAGCAGTAACTTCATATCTAGATTCAGCTCCAATTGGGTAAGGAGCTGCCCCTAATTTTGAACTATATTCTAAAACTTTTTTTGCTATAGGTTCATCAAACTCAACTAATATAACTCTTGATTGTGCATTTGCAATAAGAGAAGATTTTACCCCTTTAATTTTTCCTGAATTTAATGTATCTATAATTTTATTTCCTTCTTCAGCTTGAATTGCTAGTGAAACAGGTGCATATACTAATGACCTTAAAGCATCCATAGCTTCATATCCTTGAACTTGACTACCGCCAGAATAGTTAATATTCCTTATTTTCTCTATTATTTCTGTATTACCAACAACACAACCTATTCCTGCTGGTCCTAATAATTTGAATAATGAAAAAGCACTTGCACTTGCTCCAAGTTCTACGCCTATTTTATCAGCTTTCATTACAACATAGTTATCATCTACTAATATATTTATATTTTTATTAACCTTTTTAATTTTGTTTATTACATCTTCTAAATTATAGCTATCATCTAATTTTTGCCTTGAATGTTGAACTAGAGCAAAGTCTATATTTCTAATTTTTTCTTCATCTTTTTCTGAAATATTATTAAAATTAACTTTAATAGTTTCAATTCCCATACTATCAATTATTACTTTTGTAGTTGGATATATTGGTGCATCATGAATTAATATTTTTTGATTAGGTTTTAATACTGTATTCATTACATTTCTTATAGCTCCAGTACCTGAGCCACGAACTAAAACAGCATCTTCTGAACCAAAAAAATCTGCTAATACACTTTCTACTTTTCTAGTATATTTTGGACCACCTACACCTGGCACTACACCCATATCTCCATTTTGGAGAAATTCATAACCATCAAAATGTTGATGAATTATATCAACTAGTTTAAATTGTTTTTCTTTTGCCTTATCTATATTAATAGTCTCTATAGGATATGCTTTCATCTATATTCCCCCTATATATCCAATAATTCACGTGGATTTTCTTTTAACATTTTATCAATTTGTGATTGTGTTATTCCTGCCTCTAAAAGCTTTGGTATAAAATTATCTATTAAATGATCATAACCAATACCACCATTCATTTTTAAATGAGATTTTCTAGTTATATCTTGAGAAAGTACTATTTGATTTAAATGTCCTCTATCTATTAAATTCTTTATATATTTAACACGTACTTCATCTTTCTCATAATTATTTTTTCCTATTGTATCAAAAGCTAAATAGCATCCATTATCAGCAATTCTTAAATGATAATCGGAATCACAGTTTAAATCTAAATGACCTATAACTACTTTACTAAGATCAATATTGTGTTTTTTCATAAATTCTATTTGTTTTATAGCATAGGTTCCTAATGTAGTATGAGTAGAGAAAACTCTACCAGTTTCAAGATGAGCTCTAGCTGCTACTCTAAATATTTTATGTTCCATATCTGTCATAGTATCCTTACTAGTACCAATTTCACCTATTACATGGGCTTTAATATCAGTATTATCTATTCCTTCTGTAAGATCTTTTATTAAAAGCTTACTTAACTCTTTTTCTTCCATTTCATATACATATGATGGCAAGAAAGGTTCCTTATAAAATCCTGTACTAGCTATAACATTGATTCCGGTTTCATCTGCTACTCTTTTCATTACTTCTATATTTCTGCCCATACCTCTATTTGTAACTTCTACAATACTATCTATGCCTTTACTTTTTATATTTTTAATCTCATCAATCAATGATTCCACATCATCAAAATTAGTATCAGGATCTTTTTTATGAGCTGATAAATCAACACTTAAATGCTCATGTATATAAGTCGACCCTAAGCTATTTTTATCTATCTCTCCATTTACAGTTATTATACTCATTTTATACCTCCTGTTTATTTATATAAAATCTAGACTTTTGCTTTTGTGTTCTTCAATAAAATATCTATTATATAATTCTGGTCTATCATATAATTCTCTTATTTTATCTCCTAACTCTATAGCAATTTCACCATTTTCTAAACCTTCCTTAGCCATAATAAGAACTCCCATACCTAGCTCAGAAGTAGGTATACTTACAGCTGTAGCATTAATCATATTAGCTATTTTCAATAAATATTTACCAGAGTCATTTTGTATTTCAGATCCAACTTCTCCCCATGTACCTAATACTGAATCACCTAGTCCATATAAATCTATTGGCCCTTCTACAGATAAAATAATATCTATATCCTCTTCATCAAACATTTTATTACAGAAAGAAATTGAAGAATGTCTATCTTCTAAACTAGTAAAATCTTTTTCCACAATTTCTACATACTCTTTTATTAGATTTATTACTCTTTCTAAATCATCTCTCATATCATTACCATTAGGAAGAGTAATGGAATTTTTCTTTGGAACAAGAACTCTAATTTTTTTGTTACTATTTGTATTATGATTTTTATCTACAAGTGCATTTAAAGCTATTTTACACATATTATAATTATGAGATATTACTCCTATACCAGGGGTAAATTTTATATTATCAGTTGAAGATTTGATGCTATTTCCTTTTAACCCCATTCCTTTTGCCATAATTGAAAAAAGACCAGTACTTATAGCAGGAGCTAAAACAGAACCACCTCCATCAGTACCTATGGCTAAATCATTTATTCCCTTTAATATATTGACACAGCCACCACTAGATGAACCTGTCATTACTCTTCCCGTCAATGGATTAATTAAGTCTATATCTATAGCCCTTCCTCTTTCAGACATTTTATCTATAGTATGAAAAAAATATCCAGCTTCATTTTCTAATTTCATTGCCATCTCAATTCCAATTTCACCTGTATTTTTGATGCCAAATAATGTTAAATTGCTATTAGGATTTTTTTCAAGAGTAATTACAGCTTGATCTAGAACACCTTTTCTTTGATACACTACACTTTTGTTTAGTTCTTCTTTTGCTTTTAACATAGCCTTACTAACTTTATTCATTTGTGATAATATATTTTTTTGTGTTTCATCCATACTAATTCCCCTTTTTTATCTTCTAACAAAGTCAAGGATATCCTTGACTTTGTTAGAAATATAATTTTATGCTGGTGGAGTAAATAACCCTAGAATTGAAAGGATATTTGCAAGTACTCCAACTAATATTGCTGATATAGGACCTACAGCCATTTTAACTACTGGTTTACCTGCTATTTCATTTAATATATAAAGACCTATAACTACAAAGAAACCAATACCAGGAGCTATTGCATTAGCTGCATTCATACCTCCAACTAATAGTGCAATTTCAAGTAATTTTGACATTGCAGTACGTATATTGTCTCCAGACTTTCTAACGCCTGGGAATTTATCTAACAACTTAGAAATTTTATCTAAGAATAATACTTCTATTCCAATAACAAGTCCACCAAGAATTGCTGATACAAATGGATTTGCTATAAATAATCCTACAACAAATACAAAAGTCATTCCTATAGGACCATATACACCTGTTGCTATTGCAGTAGATGCTATTAATGGTATAAAACCAATACCTCTAGCTAAAGCTGCAAAGCCTGCATCTATGTTCTTACCTTCTGCTAATAAATTAAGAGAGATAGGATCTCCTGCCATTAAGTTTAAAGAAGTAGCAGCTGCTACAAGTGCACCCATAACTATTAAATATGGTACATTTTTCTTTATTCTTTTTACTCTTTCTGCAAATACTGATACTAAATCTACAGCTTCTTCATCTGATTTTTCCCTTACTGCATAAATAATTAATATAATCATACCTACAATTAGTGCTGAACCTTCAGGGTTAACATTTATTGAAACTGCTCCTATTGCAAGTGGACTTACAACTATAGCAATTTGTCTTGCTAACATAGAAAAACCTAAGTTTATTAAACCTTTTTTAGCTCCATATTGATATCCAGTAGCAAGAGCTGGGAATGCTGCAAATGCTATTACTATTGGAGCTCCAACTTCACCTAAACTTCCCATGAAATTCACTGGTAACATTTCAAACGCTTTAACTACACTTTCGAGTCCTAGTAATATTCCTGCTCCATAAAGAGCCCCAACTATTCCTGATATTGCTAAACCTTTTTTTCCATCTGGTGAAAAAGTACCAATTATATCTGTACCTAATAATATTGAATGTATTAAAAGAATGCTTGCTGTTAATGAGAATGGAATTCCAAATCCTATAACTAATCCAAAACTCATAGCAAATGAAGTAGCTGCAAGTTCTTTTCTACTCATTCTTCCTTCAATATGTTCTGGAACTATAGGTCTTAATCCATCATTAAATACTGCTATACCTTTGTTAGCCATTATAGAAGCTAAAGCACCGATTAATGATATTATTACTATTTTCATTTTTTCACTCCTCTATTTATTTTTTTAAAATTTCTCTTACAATTATAGGAACTGCTTTTTCGTAATGATCACCTGTAAAACCAAATGCTAATTTTCCTTCATTTACAGCTTTTATAATATCTTCTTCTTTAGGTGGTTTACCAGGCATAGATATTGTTGAAGTTTTAGCTCTAGTAAGTAAAGCTATAGCCATGCTAAGTGCTCCACCGCCGCCAGTATGACATGCGCCTAAATAATAATCAGCTTTACCAGACTTAACATCATTAGCTGCTTGTAAATCTGATTTTACAGTTACTTCTACATCTTCACCTCCAACTTCTTTTATTAGATCAGCGATATTTTGCTTTTCTACTTGTCCTCCAACTACAAATTTAACCATTATACTACCTCCTTTTATTTTAGTACTAAAGTACATGCATGAAGTGCTATAAAATCCTTTTCTGATTGAGGTAAAATTATATTTAACCTTTCCTCAATATCATTATAAAACTCAGGTAAATCATTATAAATTTTGCATTGTTTAATCTCATCTAAAGCTAAGCTATCCATAGCTTCTACTATTTCACCTTTTTTAATTCTAGATAACGCCATAGCTAAGTGAGTTATTAACATTGAAGAATTATCTTCAGTCATTTCTAAAGAATATTTCTTTTCAAATTTGTCAGCAAACTCTATAACAGTATTTTTTATATCACTATCTATTTCACTAGCCTGTTCTAAAAGTTCAAGTCTTTGTTTTAATAAATCGTCCATAATTACACCTCCATTCAATGTACATTTTTTTGTATATTGATATAAATTTTTAATAAATTGGTATCAATTCATCTTTCATTACCTTTTGTTGTATCTGTTCTACTTTATAAAGGTCTATAAATCTATTTAAAATATTACTAAAATCTTTATCGTCTTTTCTTATTACTACTACTGCAATAGTATCATCTTTAGCTGAACTCTCTTTATTAGACATAGGTACTATATTATACTCTAAATTTTTTTCTTTTATTTCATCAACATTCCAAATAGCTGCATCAATTTCATTATTGCTCATCTTATTTAATATCTGATTATAAGGAGTTTCTATATATTCTATATCTTTATCTTTACATTCATTAGATGTTAATATAATTTGATCAATAGATTGGGTATCTATTGCTACTCTCATATTTTTTTCTATCTCAAATTTATTCTTATCTCTCAAGACTATTACATGTCTACCAACGTAACTTTCTTCTCCAAATTCATATGCTATTTCAATATTAGAAGATTTTCTCATCTCTAACCTAGCAGCTAACTTTGAAGTAATAGCAAAATTATATCTTCCAAGAGTTAAGGCTTCAATCCTTTTACTTGAACCTCTCATAAAAGCTAAACTAAAAGGTATATTCCTTTTTTCAAAGTTCTTATAAAAACCAGTAGCTAGTCCTTCATATCTTTTAGAATAAGGTAAAGGCATAACACCCATTATTACATTAAAATCTGAAACAGACCATAGCTTATCATAATCTACATCAACTATATATGTGCCTAAATGACCTCTAGATTCTAATTTTACTGCTTTAATTTCTTGAAGAAATTTTAAAGCAGATTGAATAGTTCCTCTAGCAGTATTGTAAGACTCTGAATATTCTTTTACTGTTTTTATTCTGTCATCTAAGTAATAAGTTAACATTTCTCTAGCAAGGGATATAATAACTTTTCCATTTTTAGACATTAATTTATCTTTATATTGCTTCATCGTATCTAGCCTTTCTTCAATGTACATTTTTTTGTATATTGTAATTTCATTATACCATATATTTTATATAATGCAATATTATTTTAAAATTATCATACTTAATTACTCATAAGGTCTAATTAACTTGAATTAAAAATAAATGACTTCTATAATTATAGAAGTCATTTATTTGTTATGTTACCTTATTTCGTTACCCAATCAATTAGATTATTCCAAAACTTATTATAATATTTCCACTCTACAAATTCAGTTGGACCCCAATGCGGTGCACAATCTGAAGTAAATACTGCTGATTTTCCTTTTCCATATTCTGCTACAGCTATAAATGGATCATTTCCTATGGTTGCTAATACTGTTGCATCTTCTTTTGCAATAGTTTTATTATAACCTAAGAAATGTGGCCAATTATTATCTACACCATTTAATATTTCATGTTCTTTTTCTATTACTGGTGTAATTCCTTGTGGTAATTCTACTCTATCGTCTTTTTCTAAGCATTTAACTGGTAATACATCTTTTATAGCAGTTTCTCCATATCTAGACTTTGCATCTATTCCTGTGAATGCCATATATCCACCAATCATAATAAATGCTCCACCATCCATTACATATTCTTTTATTAATTCACATCTATCTGGATTTTTTTCACTTTTTACAAATGTTGAATCAGGTAATAATAATGTGTTTGATCCTATATCAGAAAGAATAACTAAATCATATTCTTTTAATTCTTCTAATGTATATGGAAAATCTTCTTGTACTTTATGATTAGGCACATGTACTACTTCATTTCCACCTTCTTCTAAAGCTTCCTTTATCCATTTTATACCTTCACCATAAGAACTAGTTGTAAAAGAATCAAATCCTTTCACATGTAAAGTATGTGTAAACCAAGTTTCTCCTGCAAATAAAATTCTACTCATAATAAATTCCTCCTAATATATTTTATTCTTTATTCATATTTAATATCAAATTAGCATATATCTTTATAAAATTAAAATAGTCTTCTATATTTACATATTCATTAGGACTATGACATTGTTTAGCATATCCAGGTCCCATTATTATTGTTGGAACTTCTAATATATTTGAAAATAATCTAGCATCATTTCCAGCAGCTCCTCCAAGTAATTGTATGTCCCCTACTACTTGTTCCATAGACCTTTTAGCTAATTTTACAAATTCATCTTCTAAATCAACTTCAAATGCTCCACCTGCTTGATATATGGATATTTCAGGCATATTATCTTGTAACCAGTCGTCCCCTTTAGCACGTAAGTTTATAGTTTCTGTTACTTCCTTTACTACTTGATCATAATTCATAACTTTTGGTAAATAATGCAAACATAGCTTAAATGTACATTCATCAGGTACTGTAGATCCTGCAGTACCTCCTTCTATTACTCCTATATTTAATGTTGGTGGAGGTAATAGAGGATGCTTATATTTCATAAGCCATTTATGTTCCATGTCGTTTAAAGCTCGTATCAATTTTATAGCTTTTTCTATTGCATTTACTCCATTCCATTTATATCCTGAATGTAGTGCTACTCCTTTTACTTTTACTTCAAAGAATACAAATCCCATATGTGCTGCTATTATATTATTTTCAGAAGGTTCACATACAATAGCAGTATCTGCTTTATGACCATTCATTATAGCTGCTATAGATCCATTTCCTCCACCTTCTTCATCTACAACAGAGGTTATAGTTATATCCACAGGTATTTCATATCCAGCATCTTTTATAAGTTTAACTGCCATTATAGATGCCATCAGACCTGACTTCATATCTGCAGTTCCTAATCCATATAATTTTCCTTCTTTTTCATATGGACTATGTGGATTTTCTTTCCATTTTGAAAGTTCTCCTGGAGGCATAGTATCTATATGTCCATTAAATAATATGGATTTTCCTTTAGATTTTCCATTAAATTTTGCAACTACATTGTATCTATCCTCATAGTTATGACCTAGATTACCTTCATTATGTTCTCTATACGCTTGTTCTATAGTTTCTTCCTTCATAGGTTCTTTGAATATTTCATCTGCATTTAAACTCTTAAATATTTCTTCTATATATTCTTGTCCTTCTTTTTCCTTTCCTCCTAATATTCCGTGACCTAATAGTTGAGTATCTATAGATACTAATTTCTTTAAGCTGTGTAAGTATTCTCTTTTATTTTTTTCAAAGGTTTCTAATAATTTTTCATCCATATTTTTCACCCTAACTATACATTTTTAATGTGTCATATATTAAATTCCAATACTTATCAAAATCTAAATTTATAGCTATTTCTGCATTTGGTTCTTTACCTGTTATATTAAAGAAGTCACATATTGTTCTACCATATGATAATTGACTCCAAATTTCTATTTCTGTATACATTGATTTAGTTTCTACTATTGAAGGGTCAATTAAATATGCTACAGTTGTAGGATCATGTGTTGGTGGTGCTTCCCATCCAAAAACTTCTTTTTGTGTTTTTGTAAAGAACTCTATAATATCTACAAATAAATCTGAAGCTTTATTTCCTATTGTATTTATTTTATCTACAACTTCTTGTTTTGCTAATGCTTGTCTAGTTAAATCTAATCCCATCATTACTATTGGTCTTCCTGATGTAAATACTATATGTGCTGCTTCTGGATCTACTAAAATATTAAATTCTGCTGAAGGTGTTACATTACCTAATGTATAAGCACCTCCCATTAATACAATTTTTTTGATTTTATCTACAATTTTAGGTTCTTTTCTCATTGCCATAGCTATATTTGATAAAGGTCCTGTAGGTACTAATGTTATATCCCCATCAGACTCCAAAAGTGTATCAATAATAAAATCTACTGCATGTCTTTTATCTAATTCAACTGTAATTTCACCAAATTCTGGACCATCTAATCCAGTTTCACCATGTATGTCATCTGCAATTATTTGTTCTCTAACCATTGGTTTTGACATTCCTGCTGCTATAGGAACTCTTATATCTAAGTGAGAACACACATTTAGAGTGTTTTTTACTGTTTTTTCTAATACTTGATTTCCTGCAACTACTGTTATGCCAAGTAATTCAATTTTTGGATTATTAGCTGCTAACATTATAGCTATAGCGTCATCATGACCTGGATCTACATCTAATATTATCTTCTCTTTTTCCATTACAAACACTCCTTAACTTTTAATAGTACTTTTCATCTTTTTGTCTCTCTTAATTTTACTTGCCATTGATATAGCTAATATTGCTATTGTTGCAACATATGGTATCATCAGTATAAATTGAGATGGTAGTCCATATGCTTGTAGTCTAGATCCTACTGAATCTGCTAATCCAAATATTAAACTTCCTATCCAAGCAAATATTGGATTTGCACCTCCAAAGAACATTGCTGCTACTCCCATGAAGCCTCTACCATTTGTCATATTCTCTACAAATAAATTAGAATATCCAAGGGATAAATGAGCTCCTGCAATTCCACCAAATACTCCAGAAATTAAAATAACACGAAACTTATTTTTAAATACATTTAACCCTGCTGTTTCTGCTGCCATTGAATTTAATCCAACAGAACGGATTCTTAATCCCCAAACTGTTTTATATAATACATACCATAGTACAAAAACCATGATAATTCCTACTATTTCAAAAAGAGAATAGTTATTAAATATACTATTTAAAAATTCATTGTTTTCTATAAAAGGTATATTTACTTTAGGAATAGCAACTATTTCTTTTGAATAAAAACTACCAGATACTCCAAGTATACTATTCAAAAAGAACCTGGTCAGAGCTAGTGCTAACATGTTTATTATTGTACCTACTGCAAATACATCTGCCTTATATTTTAAATGCGCAATTCCAATAATTGCAGATATAATAACCCCTACTAAAATAGCAGCTATTACTGCAAATAACCAACTTCCCGTATAAAAACTTACTGCTACTGCTACAAAAGCTCCTGATAACATTATACCTTCTACACCAATATTTAATATATCAGCTTGTTGAGTTATTATTGCAGCTAATGCAGCAAAAAGTATAGGAGTAGAAGATCTGATTGTAGCATGAATTAAAGTATAATCAAATATTTCTGCTATATTATCCAACATTTTCTTCTGCCTCCTTTTTATTCTTTAATTTTTTTCTTAATTTAAATAATCCTTCCATAGTAGCAAATAGTATAAATACTGCTATTATTGCATCAATTAAAGATTTTGGAACTCCTGTATATCTTTCCATACTCAATGCTCCTGACTTTAATGCAGCAATAAAGAATGATAAAACAGGTACTAATACAAAATTACTCTTTGCTATTAATGCAGCTAACATTCCATCAAAACCAATTCCTTGCGAGAAATTATCAAGAAATAAACCATATATCCCCATAACTTCTATTGCACCTGCAAGTCCTCCAATAGAACCACTAATCATCATTCCACTTACCATTGCTCTTTTAGGATTTGTCCCTATATATTCAGTGAAATCAGGATTAAGCCCTACACTTCTAAGCTTGTACCCTACAGTAGTTTTATAAAATAACCAATATATAAATATAACTACAGCTATAGCAATAAATAATCCAGTACTAGCTCTACTTGGTTTTAATATCTTAGATAATTCAGCAGTTTTAGCTATAGGAGGTGATTGAGCTACACCAGTACCTCCTGAAAATGGATAATTAACTAAATAAGATGTAAGATATATAGCTACATAATTTAATAATATAGTTGTCAATACTTCATTTACTCTATAATATGCCTTTAATATTCCTGGTATAGCTGCCCACAAAGCTCCTACTATCATAGCAACTATCATAGCAAATGGAACATGGATTATTTTTGGCAAATTAGTAAAAGTAAAACCTACCCATGCTGCACCCATAGCTCCTAAATAAAGCTGTCCTTCAACTCCTACATTAAACACACGTACCTTTGATGAAACTGCAAAAGCTAAACCTGCTAACATTAATGGTACAAATTTTTCTATTGTTCCACCAAAATTAAACTTTCCTACAAAAGCACCTTGAAACAGTTGAATATAGGCTTCAAATGGATTGTGTCCCATAATTGCTATGGCAATTCCTCCAATGATTAAAGCGACTATTATAGACATTATAGTGTTATAATAACCTGATTTTCTTGACCACATCTATTTCTGTCCTCCCGTCATTAATAATCCTAATTTTTCTTCTGTTGCTTCTTCATTATTTAAAATACCAGTTATCTTACCTTCATACATAACTGCTATTCTATCTGATAATGATAATATTTCTTGAAGATCAGCAGAAACCAATAGTACGCCCACACCTTTGGATTTTGCCTTGTTTATTGTTTCTCTTATAAATTCTATAGACCCAATATCAACTCCTCTTGTAGGTTGACTTGCTATAATTAAATCTGCTTCTTTTGAGACTTCTCTGGCTATTACTATCTTTTGAGCATTTCCACCAGATAAATGTTCAGCTGATATTTCAGGATCTGATGGTCTTATATCAAATCTTTCAATAAGATCTGTAGCAAATTCTTTTATTTTTGCCTTTTTCATTATAATTCCTTTAGATAAAATATCTTCTTCATATTTATCGGCTATCAAATTTTCTTGTATTGTAAATTCTCTATTAAGTCCTCTTCTGTTTCTATCTTCTGGTATATGAGATATACCAGATTTTCTTATTTTTAATGGAGATGATTTTTTAATAGACTTTCCTTTAAACTTAACATCTCCTTTTTCTATTTTTCTAAGACCAGTTATTCCTTCAATTATTTCAGATTGTCCATTTCCATCTACTCCTGATATTCCAAGGACTTCTCCTCTACATACTTCTAATGAAACTCCTTTTATTTTAGACAATTCTCTTTCACCAGGAATATAAACATCTTCTACAGATAATAATACTTCTCCAACATCAGGTTTCTTTCTATCAATATCCAAGAAAACTTCTCTTCCAACCATCATCTTTGCTATATCTGGTATGCTTGTCTCATTTGTTTGAACTGTTTCTATATGTTTTCCATGTCTCATTACTGTTACTCTATTACTAATATCCATTATTTCATTTAGTTTATGAGAAATAAATATAATTGACTTTTCATCTGCTGCAAGACTTTTAAAAATCTTGAATAATTTAACCGTTTCTTGAGGAGTTAACACTGCTGTAGGCTCATCTAATATGAGAATATCTGCTCCTCTATAAAGAGTTTTTATTATTTCCACTCTCTGTGCTTCTCCAACAGATATGTCCTTTACTTTTTTATTTAATTGGATATCTAATCCATAATCTTCTATATAACTATTAATCTTTTTTCTTGCTCCACTAAAATCTATTCTGTCATAAGATTTTTTAGGTTCAAATCCAAGAATTATATTTTCTAATACTGTCATTTCTTCAACTAACATAAATTCTTGATGGACCATTCCAATTCCTAAATTAATAGCCTCTTTAGTTGTAAAGTCTTTATATTCATTACCTTTAATAAATATACTACCTGCACTTGGGGTATACAAACCATATAACATTTTCATCATTGTGGATTTGCCTGCTCCATTTTCCCCTATCAAAGCATGAATCTCACCTTTATTTAAATCAAAATTAGCAGAATCAACTGCCTTTACCCCAGGAAATTCTTTCGTTATGTTTTTCATTTCAACTACTTTTTCCAAGTTCTTACCTCCTACTATTGTAGTCTTATATAAATCTTTAATCCGGTAGTTTAACATTACCGGATTAAAGATTTAATTTTATTCTACTGAAAATCCTGAATAAGATTCTACTTCTATCTCTCCAGATTTAATTTGTTCAGATAATTCTTCTATCTTTTCTAAAATATCTTGTGGGAATTTATCTCCTAAAGCTTCTTTCATTACAGACATATCTGTGAGTCCTACACCATCATTACTTACATCCATTCTAGTAATTTCTCCACCTTTAAAATTATCTTCAGCTACTGATTTAACAACTGTATAACTAGCTACATCTACTCTTTTTAACATAGATGTTAATATTGCCCCTGGATAAACATCATCTTGATTTAAATCAACACCTATTGCATATTTACCTGTTTCATTAGCTGCTTCAAGTATTCCATTACCTGTATTAGATGCTACATTCATTACTATGTCAGCACCTTGACTATATTGAGCCAAAGTTAACTCTTTTCCTTTAAGTGGATCATTAAATGTTTCTGCAAATGAAACTAAAACTTCAGTTTCTGGATCTATATGTTTTGCTCCTTGCTCATATCCAACTAAGAAGTCATGAAGAACTGGAATATCCATTCCTCCAACCCATCCTATTGTTTTTTCATCATTTACATTTTCTATTTCTGTTTTTTGTGTAAACATTGAAGCTGCTGCTCCTGCTAAAAATGAACCTTCATTTTGTGCAAAGATTGCTGATGAAACATTATCTAGTTTTGCAACTCCATCTATCAAAGCAAACTTTACATCTGGAAATTCAGGTGCATGTTTCTTTATAATCTCTTCAAATTGTGTTGATACTCCCATTACAAGATCATAATCATCTTGTGCCATAGCTACAAGATTTGATTCCCAATCAGCTGGAACTTTAGATTCTAAAACCTTAACTTCTAAGTCAAATTCTTCTTTTGCTTTTTGAATACCTTCCCATGCTGAATCATTAAATGACTTATCTCCTAAGAATCCTGCTAATACTACCGCCACTCTTAACTTATCTTCTCCACCTTCACCAGAACCTTCACCTGATGAATTACATCCTGTTAACACAACTGATATAGATAATATGAAAACTAACATAATTGCTAAAACTTTCTTTTTCATTATAATATCCTCCTTTTATTTATAACTTTTTATAAATTTCTCTACTTCTTTTTTAGTTGGTAGAGAACTTTGAGCTCCTGATTTACTTACTGTTAAAGATGCAGCATATGAAGCATATTCCATAGCATCATCAATACTTTTTCCTTGTATAATTCCTGTTACTAATGCACCTATAAAAGAATCGCCTGCAGCTGTGCTATCAACTACTTTTGTTTTTTTACTAGAAAAATATTTTGAACCACCTTTACTTAAATACAAACTACCTTTACTTCCTAAAGTTACTATAAGGTGAGTACAACCTTTTTCATAAGTCTTTTTTGCTATTTGTTCAATATTATCTTTTGCTAATGTTTTTTCATCTGATAAAAAACTTAACTCTGTTTCATTTGGAATTAAAATATTAATTTTATTTATTAATTCATCTTCTATTTCTTTAGTAGCTGGCGCTGGATTAAATACTACTTGTACTTCTTTTTCATAACAAAGATTAATTACATACTTTACTACTTTATAAGGTATTTCCATTTGCAAAATACATATTTTACTATTTTCAATAATTTCCCTATATCTTTCTATTTGCTCAATATCTATATCATTATTTGCTCCTGGATATACAACAATATTGTTATCACCATCTAAACTAACATTTATAAAAGCTGTTCCACTTATATTATTTGAAATTTCAACTCCTTCTGTATTAATACCTTCTGATTTCAAACTTTGTATTAAATGCTCTCCATTATTGTCATTTCCTACTTTTCCAATCATAGAAACTTTACAACCTAGTCTGGCGGCTGCTATTGCTTGATTGGAGCCTTTTCCACCACCATAGTATTGAATGTCTGTTGCTAATATGGTTTCACCTATTTTAGGTATATGGGGTACAGATACTACCATATCCATATTTAAACTCCCTACAACTACTACATCTGACATTTAATCAATCCTCTCAATATATAATATAAATATTTATAAACTATATAATTATTAAGTTAAGCACTCCCCCTCTGGATAAGTTTTGTTTGTAAAATTTTTTCTAGATTTTTGCCTTTATTTTTTATCAATGAAATTAACATTTTTACTGCCTCTTCTCCCATCTGATATATAGGTTGTCTAATTGTTGTTAATGGTGGATCCATATATTGAGATATTTGAATATCATCAAATCCAATTATTTTAACTTGTTCTGGAATTCTTATATTCTTTTCTTTAAGAGCTTTTATAGCTCCAATAGCTATTAAATCATTTCCACAAAATATTCCATCTACTTCTGTTTCTTTTAATATTTTTTTCGCTCCATTATACCCTGATTCTATAGTATAATTTTCTAGAAAAATTTTATTTTGATTTATATTAATATTACTTTCATATAGAGCTTTTTCATATCCTTTAATACGGTCTGATGATGGTTTGTTTTTATAGTTTGAAGAAATCATACCTATATCTCTACAGCCACTTTCTATTAAATATTTTGTTGCTTTATAAGCACCATCTCTATTATCTACAGTAATTCTACCTATTTTTTGATCTATTTGAGTCTCTATATCTCGATCTACTAATACTAGTGGAATATCCTGATTTTTTATAGATTGACGTGTTCTATTCTCTGGAGCAGTAATTATTATTCCATCTACCATTTTTTCTTGTAATATGTTTATATATTTTTCTTCTTTTGATTCTTTATTATCTGAGTTGCACAAAATAACGGTATATCCCCTTTTCTCTGCAGCATCTTCTACACCACGTGCTAATTCAGAGAAAAAAAGATTCATTACATCTGGAATTATAATTCCTATTGTCTTAGTTTTTTTTATCTTTAAACTCTTTGCAATTCCGTTTGGAACATATCCTTCTTCTTCTACTATTTTCAATATTTTTGATTTTGTAGCTTCACTTATATACTTGTCTTTTCCATTTATTACTTTAGATACTGTTGCTGTAGAAACGTTTGCTAATTCGGCAATTCTCTTAATAGTCATTTTATTCACTTTCCTTTATCAAAGGTAGTTAAACGATTACCTAGGTAAACGTTTAACTAAATATTATCATCTTAATCCTAAAAAACAAGTCTGTATTACAATTTAAGACTAAATTCCTAATATATAATTTATATATATTTCTGTTATATTTGATATTGATGATAATTTTATTTTTTCATTTCTCTGATGTGCCATTTTATCATCACCTGGACCTAATATAACAAAAGGAACTTTTATATCTGGTATTACTTGAGATGCATCAGTATAAAAATATATACCTTTATAATCAAAGTCATATTTTAATTGTTTAAATATTTGCTCTATATTTTTTATAAATCTTTCATCTCTTTTAGTTTCAATAGCTGGTCTATTATTTTCCACATCTATTTTAATATTTAAATTGGATTTATCATTCATCATATCCTGTGCTATACTTTCTGAAATATCTATTATTTCATCATGACTATGTCCTGGTATAGTACGAATATCTATATTAGCTTTTGCTTCTGTAGGTATAACGTTTGTCCCTATACCACCATTAAATTTGTTTATAGATATTGTAGTTTTTCCTAATAATTGGTTCACTTCATTATTTTTGATTCTACACTTAAATTTTTCTATATAATCAAATAAATATTCTATTGCATTTACACCAAGTTCTGGTCTGGAACCATGAGCTGACAACCCTTCAACATTAACTTCAAGCCATAAAGCTCCTTTTTCTGCAAGTCCAATCTTTTCATTTGAAGGCTCTGCTACAAATATTGCTTTTGTATCATCTAATATATTATTTTCTTTAACAGCTAATATACCAATCCCATTAGCTTCTTCATCTGCAGTAAAACAAAACTTGATTTTATTTGATGGAGTTATATTGTTTTCTAAAAGATATAATAGAGTTAATATCATTGATGTAACTCCGCCTTTCATATCTGCTGTACCCCTGCCATACATATATCCTTGTTCTATAACTCCATCAAAGGGAGGGTATATCCATTTTTCATAATCTTCTACGGGTACAGTATCTATATGACCTAAAAAAGCAATTGAGTTATCATTATCTTTGCCTTCTAATGTTATTACAAGAGATGCTCTATTCTTACCATGATCAATCATTTTATAATCTATATCATAGTCTTTGAATATATATAATATTTCTATTACAACATCTTTTTCATTTCCTTCTGGTTGTGTAGAATCTATTTTTGATAATCTTTGTAATATGTTTATTATCTTACTTTCAGTTATAAATTCTTTTGTGTCTTTAATCATTTTATTCTCCTTATGGATAAAACTATGGTACAAATACAATATATAATAATTTTCTGAAATTGTCTTTGTACTATAAGTACAAAATAAAAGGCTAAATAATATACCCTAAGTACAAAGGTGTATTATTTAGCCATATCTAGTAACTTAAGTGCTACTGATACATTTAACTTATCTTCACTATTTTTTAAATCCAATTTCAATATTTCCATTATTTTATTAAATCTATATTTCATAGTATTGTAATGTATATACATTTGTTTTGCTGTTATTTTTAGATTCCAATCATTCTCATATAGACATTTTAATGTATTTAAAAAATTAGTATTATTTTCTTCATCATATTCTAATAATTTACCAATATATAATTTATAAAAATCTATTTTTTCTGTTTCACTACTTAATTTATCAAATAATTTATATATTCCTAAATCCTCATAAAACATTGTAGCATTTTTTCTATAAATATTTCTTGCTATTTGTATAGACTTTTTAGCTTGATTATAACTTATATTTATATCTGTTGGTGATAATTTATAACTTCCCACTCCTATTGTTATACTGAATTTATACTTTTGTAATATTTCCCTTTTAATCATAGTTGATACTTGATTGAACTTAGCCTTAAAATTGTCTAAGTCATTTTCAAATGGTTTTAATATAAATATTATACTATCACTAAAATTTGTATATACTGCATCCTTAAACTTATTCTTTATAATTTTTCTTATATATGAAAATATATTTTCCTTTACTATTTCTAGTTCAATTCTATTTTCTTTATTTAAATTTAAATATTGTCCTTTAAAATTATCTATATCAAATATTGCAACTACATTCCCTTTTTCAAAATCCCAATCATACACTTTTGCCCTATTAATTATTTCTTGAAGAGATTTTACATTGTCCATTATAAGGTCTTGTATAAACTCATGTCTATATCTTGATTCAATTTGAATATTTGATATCTTCTTTTGTATTTCAAGTTTCAACACAGTAGATGCATGCTCTATTGCTATTTCATCATATTCTGCTATGATTTTTTGTTCATCATATATTATTATATATCCATATTTTATATTATCTATTTTTACAGGATAATAAATATAATTATCAAGTAAATTATCTATATCTAATTCTATATCTACAATTCCATATGTTTTATCAAAATATATATCGTAATATATTATATTTTTATTTATTATTTTAGTTAGAGTTTTTATTATCTTCTCTATACTCCCACCATCTATTACAAGCTCTGTAAACGAATTATGAATCTTTTGAGAGTATAATAATGTTCTAGCTTGCTTGTTTATTATTTCTGATAAAACTGGATTTATAACATCTACAAATGAATATTTAAGGGGTATAAAAACAACAGGAAAATTTAATCGATCTGCTATATCTATTACTTCTTGTGGAAGATCGTCTATAAACCTCTTTAGTTTTATTCCAAGAGCTGATGCACCCATTTTATCTAAATTAATAATTAAATTTTTTAAATCTAAAGGATTTTCTTTCATTATATATCCGGTGGTCATTAAAAATTCTCCACCTTTCATCCACTTATATATATCAGGAGCATCCATTACACTTACTGTTGTAATTTCTCTATCAATACCTTTATGCCCTGCTATTATTTCAAAATCATCAAATAAAGGATAACTCATTAGATCTTTTACTTTCATATAATCACCTTTTAGTTTTTAAGTTATTATATCATAATTAAAATACTTCTTAACATTTCTTCAGATAATAAAAATTCTGCTGAAAATCATATTGATAAACGTTTATATTTAGAAAGTTTTTTATATTTTCAATTTGCAATTCATTGAATCCATTTTAAAAAATTTTCTATTATACTCGAATAAAGAAGCGATCTAGAGAAAACATTTCAAATAAGGCATAACTTTTCAGTTATGCCTTAAGGAGATATTTTAAAATTCATATCAATTTATTTAAATATTTCATTAGCTAATTCTTCGATTACTTTTGTTGCTCGACCTGGGTTTTCCATAACTAATAAGTGTGTGCAATTTTCAAATGATACTACTTTGGAATTAGGAATTTGTTTATTTAAATATGCCGCAGTTTCTTTAGAATATAAAGTACTATTTTCTCCATAAGCTATCACTGTAGGTACAGTCATTTTACTTAATATATCTCTATAATCATTATATGCCATAGCTAACCACATAGCATACATCACATGAGGTGTGTTTTTTGTTGTTTCTTTCATTGCTTCAGTTAGCATATCATCATTCATATATGGAGCTGCTCTTTTAAAGAATGATTCTGCAAAGTTTGAAAAGTCATTACACATTATAGTCATATCATCTAATGCATTTTGAATATTATATTTCCCATGCCAAAGACCTAAATTCCACTCATCATCATTTAATAACTTCGGAGTCATATCAAATAATACAATACCAGATACTTTTTCAACACCATAGTTCTTCACATAATTAAAAGTAGTAGATGCACCCATAGACCATCCTATTAACAATACTTCTTTAAGTTCTAAATGATCTATTAGCTCCCTTAAATCACAAGCAAATCTGTCTAAAGTAAGACCTTTTTCGGTTCTTACTGATCTACCATGTCCTCTCAAATCATAAGAAATAACTTTGTAATTTTTCTTTAATTCCTCTACTTGTTGCATATAAGCCAAATTATTTTGAGACCATCCATGAATTAAAACTATAGGTTGTCCTTCTCCCTGAACGTCATAAAAAATTTCTACATTATCACTAGTTTTAAATTTTGACATTTTAAATCCTCCCATTATAATAGATAAATTTTATATTGAATATATAAATATACCATAGCTTGTATTCATTAAAATGTCAAACAATTCAAAATTTATTTTTAACCTACTTGATCAATTTTCTTTTAAATACTTTAGAAACTATGGGACTTAATAAAGTTATAATAGCTAAAACTAATAATACTAATGTTATAGGTCTAGTATAAAATATACTTAAATTACCTTGAGACATTAATAATGATCTTCTTAAATTACTTTCCATTAAAGGCCCAAGTATTAATCCTAATATTACTGGAGATACGGGAAATTTTAGTTTCACCATAAAATAACCAATTATCCCTGCAATCAGCATCACTATAACATCAAAATAATTATTATTTAAAGCATAAGAACCAACTACACAAAGAACCAAAATTATTGGTGATAAAATAGATTTAGGCACTAATAATATTTTAGTAAAATATTTAATTCCAAAAAGACCTATAACTAATAGAAATATATTTGCTAAAAGCATTCCTACGAATAATGTATAAACTATAGGTCCATTATTTTGAAATAAAAGTGGACCAGGTTGCAATCCTTGAACCATCAAAGCTCCTAATAAAACAGCAGTAACAGCATCTCCTGGTATTCCAAGTGTCAATAAAGGAATCATCGCACCACCAGTTACACTATTATTGGCAGCTTCTGGAGCAGCTATTCCTTTCATAGCACCTTTTCCAAATTCGTCCTTATTTTTAGAAAAACGTTTAGCTTCATTATATGCAACAAAAGATGTTATATCTCCTCCTGCACCTGGTATCATTCCTATAAAAGTACCAATACCTGCTGATCTTAAAATAGTAATGATTAATGATTTAAATTCTACCCATTTAAGCTTAACTTTTTCAACTTTAATATCTAAATTTTGTTTAGAAAAAATATCTTCCATTGATTTAAATGCTTCAGATGCTGCAAATAATCCAATCATAACAGGAATTAAATTAAGTCCATTAGCTAAATTCATATTTCCAAAAGTAAATCGTGGAAATCCACCCATAGGATCTATCCCAATTGTAGCTATTAATAATCCTAAAATCCCTGCCATTAATCCCTTTACCATAGATTTTCCTGATATACTTGAAATAATAGATATTCCAAAAACAGCTAATGCAAAAGTTTCAGGTGCACTAAATCTCAATGCAAAGTTTGCTAATTGTGGAGCTACTAAAATTAACACAATAACACTTAAAATGCCTCCTATAGAAGAAGATAATGTAGAAATTGTAAGCGCTTTATGAGCTAGTCCTTTTCTAGACATTGCATATCCATCCATAGCCGTAGCAGCTGATGCCGGTGTACCTGGTGTATTAATTAATATGGCAGTTAAAGATCCTCCATATACAGAACCAAAATAAACTCCTATTAATAATAATATTCCTGGTACAGCTTCCATTCCAAAAGTAATAGGTAATACTAGAGCTACCCCCATTGTAGCAGTAAGTCCAGGTAGTGATCCAATAGCTATTCCACTAATAATACCTAATAATAATATTAATATAACTTGTATATTTAAGACATTTATTAATCCTTCCATTAATAAATTCAATCATTTCACCTCCGTTAAAAAATTAATCCTGTTGGCATAGCAACATTTAGTAACATATCAAAAAATAAAAATATAAATAAACTTGTAGCAATCGGTATAGTTATTAATATAATTTTATTCTGAGTTTTAGAGAAAAGTAGTAAAATTAAAACAAGTAATGTTGTTGAACTATAAAACCCTAAAACAGGAATTACAATAATATATATTAATAGTAATGCCATAGTAATTAATGAGTATTTATAATAATTTTCTTTATTTTCTTCTTTATTTTCCTTCTTTTTATAATTTTGAATTATTAAAATAATACTTAATACAACCAATAAAATAGCATATAATTTTGGCATGAAACCTGCCCCTATAACTTGATTGTCTAACTTTTTAAATCCAGAAGTATTAAAATAGAAAAATAAAGAAGTAATTATAATAATAATACCACTAGCAATATTTCCCTTTTTCATATTATTCACCTTTCATTTATAGGGATTGATATAATATCAATCCCTATATTAATTATTTTATATATCTAAATCACTAATTATCTCACCAAAAAGTTTTTCATTTTTTTCTATAAATATTTTAAATTCTTCTGAATTTTTTAATTCAATTCCCAAACCATTGTTTTTCATAAAATCTTTAAATTCTTTTTCTTTAGCTGCTTCTAAAAATCCTTTTTCTAATGTTTCTACTATTTCATCAGGAGTTTCTTTAGGTACAGTTATTCCTCTCCAAGTACCTATACTTTCAGACTCCAATCCTGCTTCTTTAAAAGTAGGTACATCTGATATTAATTCTGAACGTTCATCTGCCATAACAGCTAATGTTTTAAGATTCCCCGCTTCTAATTGTGATTTTACTTCAGCTGGACTTACAGTTACTGCATCTATATGACCTCCTACTAAAGCAGTTACCGCTGGAGCTGCTCCTTCATGTGGTACATGGTTTAATTCTATGCCTGCAGCTTTTTCAAGATTTGCTGCTGCAATATGCCATATTGATCCTGTACCTGCGTTCCCCACACTAACTTGACCTGGGTTTTCTTTAGCATAATTAATAAATTCTTCTAATGTATCATAAGGTGCATCAGCTGGAACAGTAAGAGCTGCCGGATCAAAATTTATCATTGCAACAGGTTTGAATTCATCAGGAGTTAAAGGTGATAATCCTAAATGCTTGTACATTGTTAATTCAACAAATACCATTGTAGCAGTATATCCATCAGCTTTAGAATTTGCACCTTCAGTCATTCCAACAGAACCACTAGCTCCAGGCTTATTTAATATACCTATAGATGTATCTAATTTCTTTTCTAATTGTGTTGCTAAGGCTCTTGCAGTAGAGTCAGTACCTCCACCTGCAGATGCTGGAACTATTATCTCAATACTCTTATCAGGATAATCACTAGAACTTTCTTTTGCACCAGAATCACTATCACTACAACCTACACTTATTGTTAATACTAATCCAAATATTAAAAATATACTTATTGCTTTTTTTATAAAACTATTCATTATTAAACCCTCCACTTTTTATTTTTACTTTATATAGCTTGATGCTATAGTTTTAGATCCAATTACTGTTGAATATTCAACCTGTTTGTCATTTGCTTTAATTATATTCCAGTCTAATTTTAAATGTTTAATTAGATTATAAAATACATTTTTCAAAGGATCAGAACCTCCTATTATAACCCAATCTATATCCTCTTTATTATTTAAAGATTTAAGCAATGATTTTATATCATCATGAATAATAACACCTGTATAATAATTAGCTAAATAATTACTATCTAGTTCAGCAAATTTATCTAACAATCTCACATGATAAAGTCCTCTAGTAACTCCATATTCGCTAGCAGCATCATAGCCTTTTTTTAGCATGTCCTTTTGTATAGTACATATTAAATCCTTCTTTAAAGACTTAGATAATATAGTTTCTTTTTGTATAGATAAAAGAGTTTCTCCACCTAAAGTAGATAAGCAAGATAATAATTTTTTATCTTCATCAACAAAAATATATTTAGTATGAGAACCAGGAAGTATCATTATTCCTTTACCTTTAACATTAAGTTGTTCTAATAATCCTATAGTCTCGACTTCTTCTCCTCGCATTATATCATAATCATTAATTTTAGCTATAATATCGTTTTCATCTTCCACAGAATTTTCCATTCCAGGAATAAATATAATTGGAATATTTAAAAATTCTTCAGATTTATACACAACTGAATTTGAAGCAAAATCTTTAATAGAAGCAGGGCCTTTAATATGAGGGACTTCATATATTCCTAAATTAGAAGTAATCATACCAGATGCTATAATATACTCAATTTCTTGTGAAGTTAGATCATTTCTATTTATGATTTTTAACAAGCCTTCTTTTAATCCATTTTTCAAAGTTGAATTATTACCTTCAATAGCTGTATTCCTTACACCTATATTAAGTTTTATACTATCTATAATTTCATTACTATTTATTCTAGTAAGTCTAATCCTTGAATTAGTAGTACCAGAATCTATTAAAATAATATTCATTTTTCACCTTCTTTCAATTTAAAATACTTAAATTATATATTTTTTGCAATTTCTACAAACTTTTTAGCTTTATTTTCTATTTCTGAAAAGTTTCCTTTTTCTATATCATAATTATTAACAATAGAACCACCTATTCCTAATGAGCAGCATCCTTTAGATAAAAACTCCTCTGAATTTTCTAAAGAAACACCTCCTACTGCCATAATATCAAGTTGCGGAAGTGGTCCTTTTAAATCTGATATGTAACTTGGTCTTAATGATCTAGCAGGGAATACTTTTATCATCCTTGCTCCATAATTATATGCTGTTAAAGCTTCCGTTGGAGTTAAAACACCAGGAACCATCAAAATATTATATCTGTTAGATAATTCTATAGTTTTTTTATCTAAAATAGGTGATAATAAAAAACTAGCTCCACTATCAATAGCAAGTTTAGCACTCATCTCATCTAAAACAGTTCCTGCACCAACTATCATATCTGGATAAATCTTTCTGATTTTTTTTATTGCCTCAAAAGCATTTGGTGTATTTAATGTTACTTCAACAATTCTAATACCACCTTTATATAAGCTTTCTACAATAGATTCAATTTGTGATGATTCATTAATTCTGATAATAGAAATTATTTTATGTTTTTTTATTTTGTTAATTATCTTTTCCAATTTGAACCTCCTTAAATATATTGTTCTTTATTAAGGAACAATGTTCCTTAATTATATTACCATTATAAATGTTATTATATTATATGTCAATTAATTTATAAAAAAATAACACTCTTTTAAAGAGTGTTAACATTATATCCTAAAGCATTTGATATAGATTTGCTTGCATTTAAGACTTCTTTTATTATATTATTGAATTTTTCATCATTTAATCTCATAATAGGACTTGCTACACTAATCCCAGCCACTACTTCATTATTATAATTTAAAATAGGTGCAGCTGCACATTTTATTCCTAATTCATGTTCTTCATCATCTATTGCATATCTAGAATTTCTAATATTCTCTAATTCTTTTAACATTTCTTTTTTTGTCACTATTGTATTTTCTGTATACTTTACAAAATCTATTGAATCAATTATATTGATTATCTCTGATTCAGGTAAAAAAGCAAAAATTGCCTTTCCAACTCCTGTACAATATAATGGAGCTCTTTTCCCTATAGTAGAGAACATACGTATAGTTTTAGGACTTTCTATTTTGTCTATATAAATAATCTCATTTTTATTTTTAATAGCCAAATGAGCAGTTTCTCCAGTAACATTTCCCAGTTTGTGAAGATAAGGATAAACTATTTCCTTTATATCAAGTTCATTAGATACAATTTCACCTAATTCTATAAATCTAAGTCCCAATAAATACTTTTCATTTTCTCTGTCTTGACGAACAAAATCAGCATTATATAATGACATAAGTAGTCTATGAGCAGTACTTTTAGATACTTCTAGTATATTAGATAATTCTGTTACCCCTATACCCTTCGGTCTATCTTTTAATATTTCAATTATTTTAAGAGCCCTATCAACTGATTGAACAGTTTTCCCCTTTGTTTTCATTTATATTTACCTCACTTATATAAAAAATTAACGATAAACATTACTATAACATATTATATACAATTAATCTACTTCTTCTAAAACACACTTACTCAAGAATTGATAGTACCTCCATAATAACATCTATTATTTTTTCTAAAATATTATCAGATTAGAAACATGTTATTTTATCATATTTTCACATATATCACACTATCTCATGATATCTTAAATTAGTTTCATCATCACCTCATAATATAACATAATATAACAAAAATGAACAGTATATATTCATACATTTATCATAATAATGGTTAAATTTTCTATATTTTTCTTGCGTTTTATACATTGTAAATATATAATTATAATTGTTAAAAGTTATGTATTATTGAAAAATATATAAATACTTAAGTTAAAAATATTGAATGAAAGGAGGAAAATTAATGTATGTAACTTTAGAGAAAAACGGACTAAAAAAACAAACTAAAATTGGTTTCTCTTGGACAACTTTCTTCTTTGGTTTCTTTGTACCTTTGTTTAGAGGAGATCTTAAATGGGCAGCTATTATGTTTGTTTCCTCATTATTATTAGCTTCTTTTACATTTGGTATTGGATCTTTTATCATTGGAATAATATTTTCTTTTATTTATAATAAACTATATATAAGAGACCTTATTGAAAAGGGATGGATTGCATCAAATAGTGAATCTAACGATATCCTTGAATCTAATAATGTAATGTAAATATATTATTAAATATTATTTTTCTAACATATGATTACATATTAAAAATATAGGAGACTATTTCATAACTATTAACTTTTATTGATAATTTAAATATTTATGAGATATAATAAAATAAAGACACCTAGAAAACTATATTTAGTTGCTCGGTGTCTTTATTTTATTTATTTAGTAATTCTAATAAATTTATTGATTTTTACTAATTTGATTCATTCTTTCCATTATATCTCCTAAGTATTCTTGAAATTTTTTATCGAATCTATTTCATCTCTAAATAATACTCTATATTTTAGACCTATCAAATTATATTATAAAAATAAATTATCCTAAGATTAAATTTATCCACACAGAAAGAAATATTAAAAGGTATTTTTCCACATTATACATATCAATCTGTTTATATAATTTGCTATTTATCCCTATGCCCATCTCTCAATAAATCATTCACCGTCTTAACTGGATTAAATGTAGATATAGGTACTTCAACAAATAATGTATTCCAGTTATGCATTGCACCATTCCAAAGACCAGGATGTTCTAATGCTTTTAATTTTCTTCCTTTGTATGTCTTTTCACTTATAAAGTATCTTTCCTCATTGATATAATTCATTAAATTAAACTTATCACCTTTATAATCCTTAACAAAACATACTAAATCTACAGGATTGAAAAATTGTGATGAATTTAGGATTTTAACATTTTCTTCATTATTTAAATCAATTTCAGATTTCTCACATATCTGTAAATCTAAATAATCTCCATTATCAACAACAAATGGTCCACCACCTGGTTCACCTTGATTCATAACCATTCCACAAACTCTAAGAGGTCTATTAAGTAGTGACAATGCAATGTCTTTTGTTATTTCATCTTTATAGACAATATTTAAAGTTTTCTTTATAAAATTATCTATTTTCTTTAGATCGTAATCATCAGATAATATATCTAGAATATATTTATCAATTTGTTCTTTTACTTTAAGCCCAACAGATGCTAACTTTCTCTTTGACTCAATAGTATCATCTACATAACTTCTATGACATACATTATCAATATTTTTAATAAAAATAATATCAGCATCTAAATCATTCAAATTCTCAATTAAAGCACCATGTCCACCAGCCCTATATAATACATCTCCATTTTCAAGAAGAAAAGGATTGTTATTTAAATCTACAGCTAATGTGTCCGTTTTATTCTTTTGAAAAGAATATGTAATATCTATATTATTTTTATCGACTAATCTTTTATCAACATATTTGTTAAATAATTCTTCATGATCTTTTGATATAGTGAAATGTAAATTAATATTATGATTATTTAAATAATATTCTCCTTCATAAATATGCTCATCAATTGGAGTGGCCACAAAATCTTCATATGAATGCATCTTGATAAGAGCTTTAGGTAAATTCCCATAATTTAGCTTATCCGCTAAGATTATATCAATTATTTGAATTCTATCATTTATATTATTTTTATCTAATTCTCTAGATTCAATAATTTCTTTTACATCATCATAAAACGCAAAATGTTCTAGATTATCAAAGAACTTATGAGTAAAATCTGTATCTATTTTAGAGTTCTTGTATTCATATAAATCCTTGAACATTCTAGTAGCAGCTCCACTTGCTGGAATAAATTTAACACATTTTTTATTCAAATAATCATTACTAACATCAGTCACATCAGTCAATTCATCTTCAGTAGCAGCAGAAACAATATTTACATATTGAGTTCCTTTATTAAACTTTCTAATAAACTTATCCATATTAACCTCCGTTTGAAAATAATATTTATATTTTTAAAAAACTAATACTTTTATATTAAAATAGCCCTAAACTATGTTAGGGCTATTTTACAAAGAATCAATTCTTTAGTTTTCCTATAACTTTAATTATATCATTATTGATTTACAATTAAAAGTAATACCTAATCTATAAAAATACTATCAACTCTATTTCTTACTCTAGAATTGATAGTATATCTGTAATAATATCTATTATTTTTTCTAAAATATTATCAGATTCTACATCCCTAGTAGCACCATCAGGATTTATATTTTCAAATTCATCTCGAACTGTATTACCTTTTATAGTATAAGTATAACTATACTTATTAGGAATATGAGTCTTTGTATCAGGATAGGTAATTATAGCAGTAAAATCTGTAGCTCCACCAGAATCTCTAATAGCTTTTTCCATATAAGCTTGATCACCATGCCTATTTAATGTACTATTTTGTGGTGTAATATTATAGGCATTTGATACTCCACCTAGAGAATCCGCTATTATATGTCCTTCATCTAAAGACTTACTTTCTACTCCAGGAACCTTGGCTTCATCTGGATAATATCTTCCATTTGAAAGAACAGGTTCATTTTTATCATCCTGAAGTATTATTTCTTCAGCCACTACTTTGACCAATTGACCATGTTCATTAGTAAAAGCATAGTACTCTCTATCACCAAATCCAATATCTACAACCACTTTTTCTTCCCTATGTCCTGATAAATCTCCACCATCTACATTTATTAAAGTATAACCCTCAAAGAGTTCTTCTTCATTAAATATAACCTTAGTATCCCCTAAATCCTCTCCATCATATAAAAATAATAATGCAATTATTATTAGTACAGGAATAATTAACTTTTTAACATTTTTCATTTGATTCACCTACAATTATAATTATATCTTTTTTAGCATATATTATTGTATCACATTATGAGATACGTACAAAGGTTCTATTTAAATTTTATCCCCTCTAAAGTATCTGTTAAAATTTCATTTTTATCTTTATAATCTAAATTTAAAAAATGAGCATATAATACATCCGTAATTACTAACATTGGAAATTGAGGAGAAATTGTATTTCCTATCTCTAAATTTTTTTTGACTGCTATCAACATTACTTCATCACAAAACTCATAAAGTTTATAATCATTACTAGAAGTTATAATTATAGTTTTTGCTCCTTTTTCCTTTGCAACTTTAAGAGATTCTTTTATTATGTTATTTCCACTTATGGAAAATCCTATTACAAGTGTTTTTTCATCAATTAATGCCCTATTCATTTTCATTATATGTTCATCAATAATATGCTCTACATGAAGACCTAGCCTCATAAATCTTATTCTAAACTCTTGGGCTACTGTACCAGAACTCCCAATACCATAGGTATATACTTTATCATATTTTAATAATAACTTTGCTACTTTTATCATTTGTTTATCATCAATCAAAGAATAAGATTTATTTAGTAATTCACCATATGTTTCAAGTACACCTTTAGTTAGATTGTCTATATTAATATCATCTTGTTTCATTGCATTTTTATATTGATATATAAATTCTCTATATCCTTTGAAATTCATTTTTTTAGAAAATCTTGATAATGAAGCTTCAGAAACATATAATTTTGAAGCTATATTTTTAGCAGAAAAATCAACAATTTCTTTGTTAGATATAAAAAAATCAGCTATTTTCTTTTCTGTATTTGTAAAATTTTCATAAGTAGCTTCAATTTTTGATATAACATTACTTTTAAATTTATTCAATAAACTCAGCTCCTATTTTAAAATAGTCTATATGTAATTATAATTACATATAGACTATTTATCAAGATTTACTCAATATTAAATTTTAAACCAACCTCAAACATTCGCCTCCATGGTAAATATGCTTTAAAATTATTTAATTTATATTCATTTGATAAATTATATTTGTTGTATTCATTTAATAATAACTTTTCTACTTTTTCCTCTACATATTCTTCTTTGCCTTTTAGCTCAGTATAAGACAAATTATATTTTGGGAGAAAATTATTAGTGATATTTTGTCTTACATTAGCTTGATAAATAACATCTTCAATTAATCTATATATTAAATGTTTTAATATTTTACTTTTATCTTTTGAGTCAAAAGCGTATATACCAGAGGATAAAACTGTTCCTAACGTATTACAATTAGTATTCCATCCACCATATGCAATCAACTTATCAAATATCTCTAATCTATCAAGATACTTAATTAATGTTAGATCTCCACCATTTGAAAATGCAGAATCGCTTATTATAACCTTTTTTCCTCTTCCAATGAATTCCTTTATTTTAAACACAAAATCTTGCAAATTTCTAAAAGATTTATAAGTTAAGTCAAGCTTATCTTTTTGATCAAAAGATTCTTGCATATATTTTCCCGGAGAATTAATAGCTAAAATAATATCTGCTTTTTCTGGATTCTCAACTAAAACTCCATTACATACTCTTACATGATATTTTAAACTTTCATTCATAGGTCTATCTTCATATAGTGGAATTATAGTAGGTCCAAGTGTTGATGAATAGAAAGGGTATATTTTAATCTGCCTGTCTAAAAAATCATTTAAAGCTCTAGCAATTAAAGAAGACCCTACTTCATCAGCTCCAGGATATATATTTATCTTTAATTCTAATTCATATTTTTTAATATAATCTAAAACTCTTTGTTGTGCTATAGCTGTATAACCATATGGACTAGAATCATCTTGAGGTATAGTAAGAAAGTCTATTACCTTTTCTTTTACTAAATTTACAGCTTCAATATTTATATCAACGTTAAAATTTCTTCTTTCTTCATAATCCCTCAATATTTCCTCAGGAATATCTATTTCAGAAAGTTCTTCAGATTCCCTTGATGTTAAATCAACTCTATTTTTTTTATCCTTTAAATATGCTTTTCTAAATAAATTATATCCATATTCAGCATAATATTCAGGTTCTTCTTCTGAAGAATTATATTGAGGTGATCTCATTATACAATTAAAAGCATAAACTTTAATTTCTTTATTATATTTTTTTAATTCTTTTATATTATTTATTCTTCTTTTAGCTTCCTCTTTTTCTAAATAATGAAGTCTAGATGGTATTAAACCTCCATATACTAGCATATCTATAGATAATACTGCATAATCGCAATACTTAATATTAGAAAATATATATTCCCATAGTTTATTTACATCTGCTGGTTTTTTCTTATTTCCTAATAATTCTATAGGAGGAGATATTAATTCTATATCTTCTCTTGTTTCTGTAATAAATTGAGGAAACAACCTATTACATGGTCTTTCATCTAAAGGGATATATAAAATTTTCATTTTTTTATCATTCCCATAGCTTTTTCAAGAGCTGATTTACCATCTATAGTTCCATAAATTTTCATATCTATTACATCTACAGGCGTATTTTCAAACATATTCTTAATATCATTTAATGCAAATTTCAACTGAGGAGCTACTAAAACTGCATTTACATCTTCTTCTAAATTTCTTGCTTCACTACTAGAAAGAGCCCATATTTTTGATTCTATATCTTTTAACTCTGCTTCTTTTTTCATTTTTTCAACTAATATTGAAGTAGACATTCCCGCATTACATACTAATAGTATTTTTATCATTTTAATTCCTCCTTATAAATATGAACAAATTTCTTAGAAATTATTTTAATAGTTTCTGCATTCATCAATTGATCTTCTGCATGTATTAATAATAATGTTAAATTTACATCTTCTCCCTTTGCTTCTTTTTGAATTAAATTAAAATGTGCCTTATGAGCTATTTTTAAATACTCTTCTGCTTCTTCATACATTTTTTCTATATCATGAAATTCTCTTTTTTCACATTTATCGATAATTTCAATATACAAAGATTTCGCTGTACCTACATTAGCAATGATATTAAATGCAATTTCTTGATTAGTCATTATTCTTTTCCTCCTCATATATATGAACTAATGCTTCATGTATATCTAATACATTATATTTAGCTTTCATTGCACCTTTAGGATCAGGTCCAACATAATAAGAAGCTACAGACTGTTCAAACATGGAATAATCATTGTCAGAATCTCCAATAGATATTATTTTAGAATCTGGAAAAAGCTTTCTCAAAGTATTTCCTTTAGATATACCTGTTTTTAATATTTCTAATGAAGTTTCTGATGTTTTAATTGCGTCAAATTTTTCATAATTCTCATTTATATATTTTTGAACACTATCTATTCTATAATTATCTCCTATTAATAAAAATAACACAATTGGTTGAAATTTTATAATAGAAGAAAAATCTTTTTTTATAGCTGATGAGTCATAATATTCCTTTGGGAAGTCAGGATCACGTTCACTATGCCAATACCTATTACTTACAGTATTTAATTCTATTCTAATATCATTAAATTTTTCTATAAGATTTTTGTACAGCCTTATAGCTTCCTTCTTATCTAATAACATTGCTTTAGAACTTACTTTATCTTGAATAACTGCTCCATTTTGCGAAATTCTATATTTAATATCTAATCCATATTTTTCATTTATATAATATATATCGTGATCTAATCTTCCTGTAGTAATTACAAGTTCAAAGCCTAACTTCTTTATTTTATCAAGTAATTTAAGAGTTTTCTCACCTCCAATAACTTCATTTTTATTATTTATTAATGTTCCATCTAAATCAAATGCCAAAACTTTAGTCATTATATTCAATCCTTTGTTTATTTGTTATAGCCACAAATGGCATGTATATTAAAACTGAAACTACTAGAACAACAAGTGCCACTATAGCAGCAAAGAAATCTCCTCCTGTAGCTAAAAAAGCACTAATGATAGGTGGTGTAGTCCACGGTATTAATATATAAGTATTTGATATAATACCGATAGTAGTAGCAATCATACCTATTCCAAGTCCTGCTAATGTAGAAACTATCATTGGAATTATAAGTATAGGATTCATTACTACTGGTAATCCAAACATTATTGGTTCTGAAATATTAAAAAGTGCAGGAGCTAGTCCTATTTTTCCTATTTTACGATACTCTTCTTTTCTTGATACAATAAATATAGCTATTATTAAAGCAAGCATATTACCTGCACCCCCCATAAACATAAAAGAATCTATAAAAGGCTTAGTAATTATTTCAGTCATTGCACTTCCAGCTTCTACATTAGCTACATTTTCACTTAAAGAAGTTAAAAATATAGGTTCTAAAATAGGGTTAAATATAAAAGCACTATGAACTCCCATACCCCATAACAACATGTATAAGAAATAAATAATTATTACTCCTGCAGTTGAACTTACAATGTTAGTAAAAGGAGTTTGTATTAACTCAAATATTAAATTATTTAAAGGTGAACCTATTAGATTTGTTATAATTCTAATCACACCAAATATTAACATGGTAATTAATACAGGGACTAATTTATTAAACGATCTTGCTATGGATGGTGGTACACTTTCAGGCATCTTTATTATTAACTTTTTTACTTTAGAAAGTCTATGCAATATTTCTACAGTAAAAATAGATGATATAAATGCCATAAATAATGCTGCTGAACCTGTATAAAATGTATTGATATATTCTATACCAAGGTCTCCATCAAAAGTTATTGGCATTAATATAAATAATGAAACTACTGAAATTGTAGGTAGTATAGTTGTATCATCCTTATAATACTCAGTTAATGCCTTAGCGGTTGTAAAGGTTAATAATATTGACATGACTGACAATGTTGCAGGTGCTATACTTGCTCCTAATTGTTTCAAGTTTTCAAAAGGCATACCAAATAACTTATCTGTAAATCCATCCTCTCCTATGAAAACGTTATTAATCAGTATGAAAAAAGATCCCGCTATCATTATTGGTAATATTGCCACAAAACCATCTCTTATAGCTGCTAAATATCTATTTGTAGATAATTTGTTAGCTAAAGGTAAAAATATTTTTTCGATTCTTTCCATCATTATTATCACTCCTGATTTTTAATTGTTTTTACAAATTTTTCAGTTATAACTTGTGGTCTTGTTATCATAGATCCTACTACAACACTATGACAACCTAATTCAATAACACGCTTTGCTTTTTCAGGTGTATCTATGTTTCCTTCTGCAATTAATGGTACATCAATATATTTAAGTATTTTTCTTATTAGTTCAAAATCATTATATTCAATTCTTTTGTTTTTAGTATAATCAGTATAGCCTACTAAAGTAGTTCCTATATAATCAAAACCAAGTTTATTTGCATATATTGCTTCTTTATAATTAGAACAATCAGCCATCAATTTAACATCAGGATATTTATTTCTTATATTATTAAAAAAATCTTCTAAAGTTAAATTATTAGGTCGAATTCTATTTGTAGCATCTATTGCTATAATATCAACTTCACATCTTACTAGCATATCCACTTCTTTAATAGTTGGCGTTATATAAACATTACTGTCATCATATTCTTTTTTTATTATTCCAATTATAGGTAAGTCCACTTTCTCTTTTATTTCTAAAATATCTTCTACAGAATTTGCTCTTATTCCTTTAGCACCTCCCTGCTTAGCTGCAATAGCCATTCTTCCCATTATAAATGAAGAATGAAGTGGTTCATCTTCTAATGCCTGACATGACACTATCAAATTATTCTTTATATCCATTAATTCACCCCCTTCTCTCATATCTTATGTATTATTATATAACTTCCGAAACTATTTTCAATATATATAGACCATTTTGGTTTTACTTTCATTTTTCTAGTTATTTCTTCTATTTTATTCATTTAATGAAGTGATTTTGAAAGTTCTTTCAGTCTTTATATATAAAAAAAACGATTACTAATAAATTTATTAGTAATCGTTTTTTTTATATATAATATTTATTAAAATTTAAATTTGCTAGAATGTTTTATCCACATATAGTGAGATATTACAAATCACTTTTCCACATTATATATTAATATGTGTGGATAGTGTATATTACTCAATTCAATGTCTGAGTTTGATTTCCTCACTAATAATTCTCGCATTTTATTAATTACTTGGTTTTTCTAACTTCTCAAAGTGGAATAAGTAATTTCATATTCATTAATGATATCCTTTAAATTTCTATTATCTTTCAATATCTCTAATATAACTTTTGTTTTAAATTCTGGTTTATATCTTTTATTATTTTTCATATTAAAAATTGTAATATAATAATTATTCTATTATATAGTTTAGTTTTTAAATTTATTATTAGATAATAATCTAGTTAAAAACTTTAAACTTTTGGATATTTAGTAGTTTTAATAAATTAAATTTAAATTGCTTTTTATTCAAATTTCATAATAGATTCATTATAAAACTATATAAACTTTGGATAAGACTACAAATATATGGTTTTTGCTATGTGTCGAGTAGCGTTCGTACGCGTATAGAGACTCAATCAGCTGTACTACTTGTAAAAAATCAGTTGTAGCAAATAATAAACCCGATTTATAATTTGTTCTAAATCTTCATTTACAACATCACCAATATCATTCTTGCCTACATTAACTATATCAACTTTAAACTCTTCTACATGGAATACTATAGTCTTAAATCAAGCCTTAGCCTTTTCTAACGCTAAAGGAATACCTACATAGTATAATCCTATGACACTGAAAGTTGGTGCTTTGTTCATTAACTTCTTTTTGATATCATTCATTAATATTACCTCTATTTATTATTGCCTCACAAATTTTTATAGCAGCATTTCCTTCACCAAAAGATTTAGGCTGTGGATGCTGTAAGCATGTTAACTTGCGTTGTACCTTAGTTTTAATCTTTTGAACATCTATCTGACTTAATATATTCCAATCATTTTCCAATGTTTCAACCCATTCAGTTTGATCTCTTAATGTAGTGCATGGTGTTTTCAAAAAATAAGCTTCTTTTTGTAATCCTCCTGAATCTGTTATAACCATATGTGCATTTTTTATTAAATATAACATTAAAAGATATCCCACTGGTTCTATAATTTTTATATTATCTAAAGGAATATTTAAATCTTTTATCTTCTTCTTAGTTCTAGGGTGTATTGGCATGATAACTGGTTTATCCAATTTGTTAAGTGCTATAAATATATCTTTTAATTTTTCTTTTTTATCTGTATTTTCAGCTCTGTGTATTGTAGATAGATAATAATCCTTTTCCTTTAAATAATTCCATTCACTATTTTTATATTTTTCATCTGAAATTTTAGTGTTTCTAAGTACTGCATCATACATTATATCTCCTGTATTTATTACTCCCTCTTTAATACCTTCTGTTTTTAAATTATCTATTGCTGTTTGTGTAGGACATAGTAATAGTGTAGAAATATGATCTGTAAGTATCCTATTTTGTTCTTCTGGCATATTTTTATTATAACTCCTAAGTCCTGCTTCTACATGAAATACTGGGATTAATAGCTTACTCCCAGCTAATGCTCCTGCTAGCGTAGAGTTTGTATCTCCATATACTAAAATTCCATCTGGATTTTCTTTTAGTATTATATCTTCAATACCTTCTAACATTTTTGCTGTTTGCTTTCCATGGCTACCAGATCCTACTGATAAGTTATAGTCTGGCTTAGGTATTTTTAATTCGTCAAAAAATATATTAGACATATTTTTATCATAATGTTGTCCTGTATGAACTAATATTTCTTCATTTTCTTTTCTAAATATTTCTGAAAAAGGTGCCGCCTTAATAAATTGTGGTCTAGCACCAATTATTGTTACTAATTTCAAATTATCACTCCGTCCTCTCTTTTATTATTAATTAATTCACACGACCTTGGATTATTTACCTTTTTATGAACATCTTTAAATTTCCTAGAGAAATACATAATGGATGAAAATCCAATAAATATCAAAATAATACCTTCTCTATGAGCATCGAAAAAATTATATTGCATTTCAGCTATGAGAAACATTGCTGAATAAGTCACAAATAATGCCTTGGTGTCTCTATCAACATTTTTTGACTTAATGACTTTGACCATCGCATATAATAAAATAGAAATTAATAGAAAAAATAAGATACCTCCCACTATCCCAGCTTCTATGAAAAATCTGAAATACTCATTATGCATTGAACTCATCCCAGTATATATTTCATTACTCCCTGTAATATTCCCGAAGCCAAGACCAACAAACCAAGAATCACTATAAGCATTAAAAATCAAATTGTATTCATTCATTCTATCTCCAAATAGATTGCCGGATTCTAAATATAAAATAAATCGTCGTACAAAGTATGATGATGTGTGCTGATATAGAAAGCTTAAGAGTCGCTCAGAAAAAAATGAATATACTCCAAAGATTACTGTAAGAATCGCTAGAATTTTTATTGGTAGTCTAAACCGAATAAACACGTAGATAAAAATTCCACTTACTAATATTATTAGTCCACTTCTTGATGCAGTTGTTAATAAAGGTAATACTAGAAGCATAGCAAACACAAAATAATATTTTTTACTTTCATTGAAAAATAAATAGAGATTCCCAACTATCAAAATTGATAAAATTATCCCATAAGAATTTGGACTTAGAAAGTTGGCTACATTTCTAATATTCGCAAAAGGTGGATTGAAAAGCAAATTATAGATGCCATCAATGTTAAAATATCCTAGTGTATATTCGATCAAAAAGAAAACACTACTAAAATTTACATACCTCCTCAAAATTAACCTAAATTCGTCAATATCTAGTACAATTACCATTGATATAAAAATAAAAGCTACTGCATAATTTTTAGCTGTTTTGATGAATTCAATAAAATCAAAAGCCAATGTAGCCCCTTGAAAAAATATATAAACATAAAGAAAGACTAAGACCATTACAATTAAATTGAATGGATAATATCTGTATCTTTTCTTAGCTTTCAAAAAGTAAAATGGTGCCATACATAAAATTAATAATTGATTAATTTCAATACCTGGAATAGGAATAAATTCTCCTATGGTTGACAATATTAGTATTGTAGTAATAATGTTAATCATAATCTTCACCGTTACTTACAAAAAATTCATACTGACATAAAGAATGTAGAATATGAAAAGTGTTTCTCACATAACTATCTTTTGAATTTACTGTAAATAATATCGATTTATCTAATACAAAATTCGAATAGAAATAACTGATTAGGTCATTTAGTACCTTTAGATACTTTTTCTCTTTTGAAAAACTGTAACTATATATGAGTACTCGAATATATGCACCGAAACTCCATGCTCTAGATTTTGAAAACCTAATATCCTCAGTATTCAAAATTGAATAGCTTCTTAATAACATATATTTTAACCGAGTCGTCTTCTTTTCAGGATCTGACAGTCTAAATAAATATCTTTCCATCTTTTCAACATTCATATTATTTATAACAAAATCTACCCCTGCTAAGGCAACTTTTAAAGCCTCTTGATTGTCAAACATATTAGCATATTCGAAAATCCCTTCACACGTATAGCATTGATGCAAAAGATCAACATCCACCTTTTCATTTGAATAATTCCAATAACCATACTTTTGAGAAGTAATTAATGTATCAACGCTTTTGTTAAGTTTAACTATTTGTTGTGATGACAGAAATTCCTTCGCTTGAGCCATCACTCCTACAGCAATAGAAGTAGCATTATAAATGTTTTTATTTAATTTCTTTGAGTACCAAAAACCATCTTCCTCATCCTCACAATACAGAGAAAAACAATATCTCAGTACTTTTTTAATTGTATCATTGTCAGTAAATACACCATCTTCATACCATATATATAATGCTTTAAGACAAAAAGCAGTTGTTATAAGAAAACCATCACTAGTTTTCGTATCTCCCCAATCAAATGGAAGTCCCCACCATATTTCTTTATCAGTTTTATTAGCAAGTTCTAATAAAAAACCAATATATTTTTCAGCTTGATCTCTATACCAAGCATTATTCGTAACTTTGTATTTATAATTAAGGGATATAATAAACATAGCATAGCATTCAGGATATTCAAGATTTAGATCAGAATACTGGTCCTTACCAACTATACGAATATTACTAATCGTCTCATCTATAATAGAATCTGTAATATTTTCAATATTTTTTATCATAATCAACACCTAACCTCTTAATTGTTTTATTACGAACCTTATATTCAAAACAACATACACAATAAATCCAACACTTATCTTTACTAATAAGTCAATTAATATACTTTTGCTCCCTGATAGCATACTTAACACCAGAATCATAATAATCGCTGAAATAATAAATTTAATTATTTGTGTCCAGTAAAATTTTATAGTAAGTATTTTATTGCCGATAATGTATGTTATTATCATGAAAACTACATATGCTATAGCAGTTGCTAGTGCTACACCAATTAACCCCATATATTTCCCCATAATATAATTTAGCGCAACATTTAAAAGACTTGTTGAAAAAATTATTATGCCTAAATTAAATGTTCTATTGGATACAAAAAATCCTGCTGATATAAAATAATATCCCCCATAAATTAATAATCCTGCGGTTAAAATAGGTATTATGATTGCTCCATCGATATACGATGAGTTTGATAATAACACCATTGCTTCTTTTCTTATTGAGATTGAACCTGCAATAATTGCCGTTGCAATGAAAACATATACAATAAACCATTTTGATAAAATTTGTTCCGTTCTCTTTCGACCTTCTTCTTCCCATATTCTTATATACATAGGAAACAAAACCATATTAATCGGAAAAATCATTAACTGTTGTATTGCATGTGCTATCTTTGAGGCTACAGAATATACTGCAACTTGTTCTGAACCCATAATATGGTTTATTATAATTCTATCCCCTGATGAAAAAATAGTTCCCCCAATACTAACTAAAACTAAAGGAATACCAAATACTAGCATTTCCTTTATAATTGTTCCTTTCACACCTACAAACTTTAATTCTTTCTTTACAACTAAAAGAATAAGAAGAAATATACTTAGCGGTACAATCAACTTACTTAAAAAGTAATTATTTATTGAAATTCCAAACATATATAAGATAGCAATTGGTAATGCGTAGCTCAAAATATCATTTAGACCGAGAATAAGTGAATGAAGTAATGTTTTTTCTTTTGCTCTGATAATTGAACTTATCTGTTGCATAATAACCAGATTTCCAACTAAGAATGCAAGTATTATTACTGAAACATTGTTAACATTTCCAAAAGATAATACAATATAACTTATTGTAGAAGCTAGAATAAACACAATTCCAATCAAAAATAAAAAACTTGAGTTTAAAACATCAATTTGATTAGATCTCGAGTATCTATTGTAAAACCTAATATATGATTGAGGAATTCCAAATAAGAAAATTGAAACTATTAGTGTTATTTTAGCTTCTAATGTTGAAATCATTCCAAATTGTGTCTTGTCAAACAAGTTTGTTAATATGGGCAAAGCCAACATAGAAACAATATATCCCAATATTTTAGTAATCGAATATGGAATTGATTTTAACACGCTATTATTCTTCATTCTTTTTACATTCCTCGTATACTGATATTAGTGATTCTTTTTCTGTTTCCCAATTAAGTTCTAAATCAATTGCTCTTAGAGAATTTTTCTTATATTGATATAATTTTTTTTTGTTCGAACTAAGCTCTTTTATAATGTTAACTAGTGTTTCTGAACCATCATAAGTTACACCACACTCATACTTATCAATAATATTTTTTACATCTGGTAAGCTATTAGCTACTATACAAACACCAGCAGACAGATATTGGAATAGTTTATTAGGCAAACAATAGAGATTATTAAGTGATACGGGTAAATACGGTAACAATCCAATATCAAACTTAGAAATTTCATTAATAACCTCATTTTGTGGTACAAATGTTGTAATCCGAACTTTGTTATTCAAGTTCTTATCATTTACTCTTCTATTCAATTCGTCTAATATTTCTCTTTCATTTTGTACTATTAAAGTTAATTCAGTGTTGTTAGGAAATCTAACCGCTTGATCAATAATGTTTTCTATTCCCCTACCTTTAATAAAATAACCAATGTACAACAACTTTACTTTTCTATCATCTGGTATTGCAGCAAGCTTAGTAGCGTCGTATGATGGAATGTTTCTCAACAACACTGCAGGAATATTAATCTCATATCTACTATTTAGTTCCCTAATAATCGATGGTGAAACTGTAATCAAATAATCTACACCATACAAGTACTTTTTCTCTTTTCGCGAATATCTTTTCTTTACATATTTGTTAATTCCGCTCATTTCAGTCCAAAGTTCATGAGAATCATAAACTAATTTGCATTTATTTATGTTTTTATACTTCACACCAACTCCTAGAGTGTCTAAGTCATGACAGTGAATATAGTCAAATGCTAATCCTGTTTTCCTCAACTTTTTAAAAATCCTACTTTGTGTGGTTTCGATTATTAAAATTATTGCAAACCCTTTAAGGACATCCATCAGCTTCGTCTTCATTGTTTGAATAAATTTGACCTTATTCTGATTTATTTCTTTTGTGGTATTACCATCTTGAACAATTTTGGATTTTGATTTTTTTGCCAACCTCTTAATCATTGGATACTTAGAATTAATTACATTAATTTCATCGATAACAAATTCATTCTCTTCTTTATCGTTGCCAAAAATGTATACTTCATGTCCCAAGCCAACTAACACCTTGGCTTCTTTAATAACTCTCACGTCATCAATTACATTATTTGAGACTGTCATTGCTATTCTCATATTATTCACCTATATTTCTGATTATTTTAATGAACTGGTTTTTCCATGACATATTATCTTCAGCATACTTTCTCATATTATTCCCTAATATATTCCAGTTATTTATGTCAATGATTTTAGAAATTATTGTATCAATTTTAATAGGAGAGTCATCTTCAGGAACTTTAATATAAAAGTCCTCTTGGTCAGTAATACTTTGATCATATCCAGACAGAATAAATGGAATTCCTCTAGACATATATTCTCTTACCTTCAAAGTAGCTGCTGAACTATATCCTATTCTGTGTAGTCCAAGAGAACCGACGGCAACTTGGCATCTATCAAAATACCAGTCCAAATCACTTCCATGCTTTGGCCCTTCAAAAATCACATTATTTTCCAATTGATAATTCTTTACTAGCTCCCTCCACTGTCTCATCGATCCATCAGCATCTGAGCCAACTAGATGTATAGTTACGCTTATTTTATTACTATTATTTTTATACAATCTTAAACCTTCAATAAGTCTATCGTATCCATGCCACTTAGCCATATTAGCTAAACACAATATATGTATATCATCTTTCTTGAAATTTGGATTTCTTAAAGGTATGTCTTTTAAACTAATTCCATTTTCAATATTAATTGCAGGCCTCCCTGCAAAATATGAAGATTTTTCTCCTATTAACGCAAATAAATCAATATGGTGAGATTGATTAACAAAATATTTATGTGAAATCTTAAAATATATTTTCCTTATAAATCTAGATTCTAAATTTATTTCTTTTTCTATAGGATAAGTTGGAATCTCTACAACCATCTTACACATTATATTTTTAAGCTTGACCAAAGCTTTCTTAAAATTCCAACTTACAGGCATATATCTAATATACGCAATATCAAAATTCAACCCTTTTTCAATAACTTTTATTGTAGCTTTATACAAAGAATTATATATAAAAATAGTCTTAAGACTTTGTATTTTAGTATTATAGTAACTACAAATAAACTCTTTATTTGTTCCATTACATAAATAGATGTTATTTTTTTCAATACCTAAATAATAAACTTCGTAATCCATTTTCTCGAGTGTTTCAATTTGATAATCAAATTTTGGAAAATGACTATCTGTATTAGGATCCAAGTAATATTTCATTAACATAAATATTCTTTTCACTATGTCGCCACCTTTTTATACTTATTACTTTATTGCAACGCATCATACAACTCTCTTATCCTTTTTTTCACAACCTGCTTATCATATTTCTTTACTTTTTCCTTATTCAAAAACCCCATTTTGGTTCGCAATCTTTCATTTTCATATAATTCATCAACACTCTTAGCAATACCAAGATAATCTCTTGGTTCATGCAAAAACCCACCACTACCATCTTGAATTAAATCAGTATTACCTCTAATTCTTGATGCTATAACAGGCAATCCAGACGCCATCGCTTCCATCAGAGAAACAGAGAGGCCTTCTCTATAAGATAGAAAGACAAACAGATCTACTGCTGAGTATATTTCACTGATATCATTCCTAAACCCTAATAACTTTACTTTTGTTCTTAAGCCCAATTCAATTACCATTTTCTCTAAATAATTTTGTAACTCCCCTTGACCACATACAATATATTCAATATTTTTATTTAATGTTTTTGATATTGCTTTTATAACAACTTCATGATTCTTGTTTTTATTAAGTTCCCCAACTGACAATATTACAATTGCATCTTCAGAAATATTTAGCGCTTTCCTTTTTCTACGTTTAAATTCATCATTTAGATTAAATTTACTAACATCAATACCTATCCCAGGTACATACTCTACTCTACATGTTTTGAAAGATTTAGCTCTGTCAAAATCCTCTTTATTGATTGTAATTAGAATATCTGTATATCTTGAAAGCCATTTTTCAACTGGATAATATAATAACCAGTTTATAATAGGTGCTCCTTTATAAAAGTGAAAACCATGTGCTGTATAAATCACTGTTTTCAACCCTACTGATTTGGCAGCTAATCTGGCCAAAACACCCCCCATAGGTGAATGGCAATGTACAACATCAAAACTCTCTGATTTCATTATCTTCTTTAATTGTTTGTATGCTTTAATATTTTTCAAAGAAAAAGGTGATCTTTGAATGTCAAAATGATGTCTTACAATGTCAAGTGCATCCAATCTTTCATTTACATCTTCAAAGTTAGCAGCACCATGAACTTCATAGCTTAAAGACTTCAGTACTTCAATATTTCCTTGTTCAAACAAATAAAATTGTCTGCTTACCGTAGACACAATTAATATTTTTTTCATAGCATCACTTCCCTAGACTATTAGTTCATTATCTTATCCACAAATGATACATGCTCCCGCAGCTCACATACTTAAATCCCCTAGCATTATAAAACTGAGCTGCAGATATGTTGTTCACCTGTGTTCCAACTTTGATATTTTTGATTCCTTGATCTATAACAAATGATTCCATGGTACGAATCAGTGATTTCCCAACTCTTTGTCCTTGATATTTCTCATCAACAGCTATAAGCTCAATTACACTACTGTCTTCATTAAAAGAAAAAAGTATATAACCCGCCACATTACCTTCTCTCTCAGATATAACGAAATACTTTTTCTGCTGATTAAAAGCGTACTCAGTCCAGTGAACATAAATATTCTTGGCTTGTTCTTGCGGTAGCTTGGGATCATTAAAAAACCTAGAATAATTAAATGACTTCCTGGCAATATCAACAATCTGTTCATTCCTTGATAAGCAATTCACCACATAAGTTTTATCATCTTTATAGTCTGGCTTATCAGACAAAATTTTCAGGAACTGAATGTTCATATCAGCAAGAAAAGCATTCGTTCTATTTCCTATCCAGTGGTTATTCTCTTGTATATTGTAAATATTTGAGATGGTAACAAAGTCATAGCCTTTGCAAAACTCGAACACTTCTTCTTGACCTCTCTCATCTAAAATGCCACTCAGATTCACCCTAGCTGAACTAACACCAAAGTAATCTGTATCCCACTGTAGTGACCTTAGCTCATAATTTTTACTAGACATTGGATTTCTCACCATTCTTGTTTTCTGATTTCTGTTCTACAAATACATATTCCTTCTTAAGAACCAATATAGCAGTTTTAAAAAATACCTTGATATCCATCCACATTGTCAAATGATCAATGTAATAAATGTCATTCTTGATTCTTTCTTTCCAAGGGATTGTATTTCTAAAGTAGGCTTGATTATAGCCAGTAACTCCTGGTCTTATCTCAAGCTTTCTAGCTTCATTTCCTTCATACAGGTCCATATGTTCTGGAAGATCTGGTCTAGGGCCAATGATGCTCATATTCCCTTTAATGATATTTAAAAGCTGTGGTGTCTCATCAAGGCTTGTCTTTCTGATGAACTTACCTATCCTCGTAAGCCTTGGATCGTCCGCTGAATTAAAAGTGGATCCATCTTCATTACGTATATCTGGTGCATTCATCTTCATGGACCTAAACTTATACATTTTAAATACCTTCCCATCCTTACCTAATCGAGGCGCATTATAGAAGATTGAGCCATTGTCCTGAAAATAAATCATCGAACCAACAATAACTAAAATAATCAACCAGAATGGAAGTGCTATAATTGCTAATACTAAATCGAATAGTCTCTTAAAAAAATTACGATACACACCTTCACCCCATTACTTAAGCTCATCTAATGATTCTTTTATTCTACCAACCACATACTCAATATCCTCATCAGTCAATAAAGTATGAAGGGGTAGTGTAATCTCATTTCTATACATATCAAACGCATTCGGATAATCTTCCATTTTAAACCCTAAGTTCTTATAAGCTGTATGCATTGGAAGTGGCTTGTAGTGAACATTTGTAGAAACATCTTTCTCAGCCATCTTAATAATTACATCATTTCTAAATGTTTCGTCTTTTCCATTAAGTCTTAATAAATACAGATGTCCTGAAGAAGAATAACCATGATCATAATGCTTCATAATCATCACATCCAAATCAGCTAATAACTCATCATATTTTTCAATAATCTCTCTTCTTCTTACAAGAATCTCAGGATATCTCTTAAATTGTGCTAACCCTAAAGATGCCATAATATCAGTCATGTTGCATTTATAGTTTGGAGCTACAATGTCATATTCCCACGCGCCAAGCTTAGTCTTAGATAATGCATCTTTTGATTGGCCGTGAAGGGATAGTAGCATATACTGCTTATAAATTTCTTCATTATTAATGCCTTCGATATCTCTCCACGTAACCATTCCACCTTCAGCTGTAGTTAAATTTTTTACAGCATGAAAAGAGAAAGATGTAAAGTCAGCAACTTCGCCACTCATTTTTCTTTTATAAGTAGCCCCTATTGAGTGAGCTGCATCAGCAATAACAACCACTCTTCCAAATGCCTTTTGCAGACCATTTGATGCAATGAATAATTGTTTCTTGTTTTTAACAGCTTCAAAAATTCTATCGTAATCACACATCACACCTGCGATATCAACTGGAATGATGGCTTTTGTCCTATCTGTAATAGCATCGGCAATCGCATCATAATCGATGTGGAAAGAGTCTTTTCCTGAGTCTACAAGAACGACTTTTGCACCTACATGAGCGATAACACTTGCAGATGCAGAATAAGTGTATGCACAAGTAATGACTTCATCTCCTGGTCCAATTCCTAGAAGCCTTAAAGTCATCTCCATTGCAACTGTCGCTGAATTGAGAGCGACTGCTTTTGATGTATTGCAATACTCAGCAATTTTCTTTTCGAATAATTTAGTTTTAGGCCCTGTTGTAATCCAACCAGACTTTAATGTATCAACTACTTCATTGATTTCTTCATCTGAAATATCTGGTGGTGAAAATGGAATACTTCTCAATTCAGTCATCTTATTCACCCTCTCTCAAATAGTTTCTTTTGTCTTTTTCATCTATATAATGTATAGGTACTTTGTTATATCACCTTAATTTCCTAATTTGTATATTTTGGCTGAATGCCACTATGTATTATATCACTTAAAATGTACATTTTAGAGTTGTGTTAAACCTATTGATATTACTTGCTTCTATCCTAATTCTCCTTTCACCATATTCACATCGGCTATTCATACAATCGCTAAATATATGAAACACTTTCATCATGAATAGAACACTTAATTTTATGTTCTATAGAACTTATATTACCATCTTTAGGACATATTTACTTATAGTAATTTTAAAAATAATCATTAAATATAGAATCAGTATGTTCAATTTCTTATAATATTAAATATGTATGATATTATTTTTTGAATTCTTTACAACCTATATTACATGCTATTAATTTAGCTTTATATCTATATGTCAAACAATTAGGTAATATAATAAATATTAATATAATAAATATTAATATAATAAATATTAATATAATAAATATTAATATAATAAATATTAATATAGTAATTATCAAAATCATTCTTTCCTATTTACCCAACACCTCAAAGGGTATATCTATAGTTTAACTAACTTTTTCCAGTACTAAAGTCAAAAAAAATAATGTTAATCATTTCTCTTAACATTATTTTTTAAAGCTATTTTATCTAAATAAGTCTAAATAGCTCGAATCTCTAATGCTTATTTTATAGTATAAACCACATAGGGTCAAGTATAATATAGGGCTATATGACTATTTTGGCACAACAATTTATTTTTCTTTTCCACATTATTTGACAACAAAAAAACTACTTAGTTTTTATCTTACTAAGTAGTTTTTTTGTTAAATTGCTTTTCTTTTATCTTTTGCTTTTTTAATTAATCCTGTACTATATCCCATGGGACATACTTGACACCAACTACGAGGTTTGAATATAATTCCCATCATAATTCCTACTATAAACGATACTCCCATAAATCTAAATAAGCTAAATGCTATTTTATTGAAATCGCCTTGTGAATGTATTAGTGATATAGAAAGTAATGTAATCATTATTCCAAGTAATGTATTTTTAGCTTTTTTTGTTTTCATCCATTTAGGCATATTGTTTCCTAAGTTTATTTTTTGTAGAAATTTACCTAAAAATGATCCTCTAGGACAATAATGTGAACAATGTACTTTTCCTCTACCTCTTAGTGCATGATATATTGGTGCAGTCATACATACAAATCCAAATATACCAAATCTAAAGTCTATTATGGACAACACAAAAAAGCTCACTATTATTATCCATGACCATTTAATATGAGATTTTCTTTTCATTTCTATTCCTCCATATCTTAATATCGTTATATTCGTATATTACAATATATGAATATGGAAGTCAAGTGTTACTTATTCTTTGACAATATCTACAAGTTCTTTTACTCTTTCATATCTTACTACATTATATTCATTTTCATGAGGACTATTGGCATATGCATATGATACATCATGACCTATAGTTGTAGGATCTATCTCCCATGTTTTGCAAGAGCTATGATATTGATTTATTCCTGTTTGGTCCATTATATACTTTGCATTTGATTCATTTACTCCACTACCTGCAAGTATTTCTATTTTTTGTCCATATTTTTCTTGCAATTCTTTTAATAGTTCTACTCCTTCTACTGCTTTAGATGCAAGTCCAGATGTAAGTATTCTATCTACTCCTAAATCTATTAATATTTCTATTGATTTATATGGATCAACTACACAATCAAATGCTCTATGAAATACTACTTCTTTATCATTCTTCTTTAATATTTCTATTATTTTTTTGTTTTTTTCTATATCTATTTCTTTATTTTTTGTTAGGCAGCCAAATGCTACTCCTGATATATTATATTTCATCATTTCTTCTATATCTTCTACCATAGTGTCATATTGATAATCATTATAGCAGAAACCTGCTCCTCTTGGTCTTGCCATTACTATAGTAGGGATTACACATCTTTCTGATACTAATTTTATTGTCCCTATTGAAGGTGTAAGCCCTCCTAGATGCATACTATTGTTAAGTTCGACTCTATCTGCTCCTGCCCTCTCTGATATTATTACATCTTCTAAACTATCACAACATACTTCAATTTTCCTTTTCATTATCTTCTCCTAACATATATTATTTTGAATATTTTTTATGAGTTAGTAGCATTTCTTGTGTTACATCTCTTAATAGTTCTGTTGTCATCATTTGATCTTCTGCATGCATTAATAATAGAGTTATTTTGAAATCGTCCCCTTGTGTTTCTTTTTGTAATATGTCCATATGAATTTCATGTGCTTTTCCTAAACTATCTTCTGCATTTTTAATTAATTCTTCTGCTTTACTAAATTTTTCTTCCCTTGATGCTTTTAGCGCTTCATGTAAATATGATTTTGCATCTCCTACATTGCTTATTATTTGAAAATTTAACAATTCCATTCCTTCCACAATATCCACCGTCTTTCTATATATTTTATCCTATTTTACTTTAATTTTAAAGGTGCTGTTCTTTTGTTCATATAGTTTTCTAACCATTCTTCTGTTGCAACTCTATAAGTTGTTTTACCATTTTCATTTTTACATACATATACTGTTGGTTCTATTTTTTCTGTTGCTATTACAAAGGAAAAGTTTTCTATATTTGTAGCTACTCCAAATTCTCCTTTATTATTTATACAAACTACAGATATATCTCCTGCTTTTTTTCTTCTTTTTATTAATAAATCATTTAAGTTAGATACTGCTTTGTCTGCTGCTTGTTGTGGTGTATATCCTTCTTTCATAAGCCTTACTATTTCATAAGATGAGCAGCCTTTCATTATATCTTCTCCAAGTCCTGTGGCTGTTGCTCCTCCTATTTCACTGTCTACATAGAAACCTGAACCTGATACAGCTGAGTCTCCTGTTCTACCTCTTTTTTTCATAAATAATCCTGATGTAGATGTTCCACTGGCCATTGAATCCTTATTATCAAGCGCTACCATTCCTACAGTATCATGTCCATCATATGGACTTAGTCCTTTTTCTACTGTTTCTTTTAATCTATTTTTATAGTGAATTATTGCTCTATCTGTAAGCATATTTTTTCTTTCAAAGCCATTTTTGTGGGCATATTCTTCAGCTCCAGCTCCTACTAGAAAACAATTAAATTTTTGTTCACTTAATTTTCTTGCTATGGATATAGGGTTTTTAAAATCTTTTATCCCTGCAACTGCTCCTATGGATAAACAATCTCCATCCATAAATGCTGCATCTAATTCTACTTCCCCATTTTCATTTGGAAGTCCACCATATCCTACTGATTTATAGTATGGAAAATCTTCCACCATTTTTACTGCCTTTTCTATGGCATCTGCTGAAGAACCATTATTTTTTAATGATTTTACTCCTTCTTCTATTCCTTCTAATGCCATTCTCCATGTAGCTATAATTGCATAACTCATATGTCCTTACCTCTTTTCTATATTTATTTTGCTAAATTATATATTGCATTTGCAAATATCTTAGCGTTTAATACTATGTCTTCTATATCCATATATTCATTTGGATTATGTGCTATACCTTTTTGTCCTGGGAATGATGGACCAAAGGGTACTATATTTGGCATTACTTTGGCATATGTTCCTCCTGTTGTAGTTACAGGTGTCCCATCTAGTCCTGTAATATCTTCATATGCTTTTTGTAAGCTCTTTACTAAAAATGATTCTTTTTCAAATTTTATCGGATTATAATTTAATAGTAATTTTAATTTTATATTGTCAGTTAATTTTAATTTTATTTTTTCTAATATTCCATCTATATTAACAGTAGCTGGATAGCTTAAACTCATATGAAATATTAAATGGGAGTCCTTTATTCCAGCTTTGAAATTTTTCATCTCCATTGTTCCAAATTCTTTATCACTATAATCTATACCTAGTCTTTCTCCGTTACTTTTACTTAAAAGTATATATTCATTTATAAAGTAAAAAAATTCTTTTGTTTTTTCTTCATAATTTTCATCACTATATTTAATAGTAAGTAATATATTTGCTCTACCTCTTTCCCCATATACTACTGGATATTTACAATCAGGAGTAAAACCCAATATAGGGGGTTTTTCATGTTTTAAATAATATGGAATGTCACTAAATCCACTTTCTTCATCTGTTCCAAATATTATTCTTATTTTTTTATTTATATTTAAATTTGATTGTTTTATTGCATATAATGCAAAAAGAGATGACATTATCGGTCCTTTGTTATCCAGTACTCCTCTACCATATATCTTTTCATTTCTTATTTCAGCATTAAATGGTGGTGATTTCCAACCTTCTCCTACATCCACTACATCTAAATGACCTAATACTCCTATATAGTCTTCACCTTCACCATATTCTGCATATCCTATATAATTATCTATATTTTTAGTTTTAAATCCTAAATCTTTTGCTATATCAAGTGCTTTTAACAGTGCTTTTTTAGGATTTTCACCAAAGGGTGCATGTTCTTTTGCTTCACCTTTCACACTTGGTATATTTACTACTTCTATTATTGACTGCAGTAACTCTTCTTTATATTTATCAATATTATGGTTTAAAATCTTCTCCATTAAATCACCTCCATAGCTAAAGCAAGTATATAAGGTAATCTTATATACTTGCTTATATACTTAATAGCATATGTCTTTTTTTAGTTGTTCTATATTTTCTTTTTTAAACATTTTTTCTGCTAATATAGATATATTACTTAGTGATTTATTAAGTCCAGTTCCGCCTTTTTTAGGCATTTTCACTATATTTACTATATCTTTATACTTAGCTATTATATCTTGATTTTCTTTAGACATAGCAGCAAGTGCTGGTATGTCAGTATTTTCATTTATTTTATGTGCCAAAACTGCACTCATATAAGCATAGCCTTCATAGTTATATGCTGGACCACAAATAACTACATCTGGATTTAACTTTTTAACCATGCCTATAATTTTTCTTTCTACTTCTTCTTGATTGTCTTTAAAATATTTATCTCCACAATACAAGCATGCATTTGCTTTTCCATCTACTTCTGCTAAATGAGGCTTAATCATAGGTACTGAACCTATTTCTCCTTTTTTACCACCAGGAGATATATCTGCTTTTTCTTTTCCACCCATTCCTGCTTGTATTTGATCAAATATCATTAATACATTCATTTTATTACCTCCTAGAGATCCTCCATAGATAAATCATCAAATGATATATCTTCTAATTCATCTTCATCAGGTTTAGCTTGCTCATCTTTTAGGTAGTTTTTATCTAATACTTTTATAAATGGATAGTATACTACACAACCAAGTACTACTAATACAACTTGGAATATTGCTGCTCTAAAACTTCCTGTTGATAAATATCCAGAGAAGCCAAGTGGTGTAGTCCAAGGTAATGCAACTCCATTAGTATATGGTAAAAACCCTGTTTCAAATGCTATCGCTGATAATATTGTATTCATAAGTGGTACCCCTATAAAAGGTATTATCATTACTGGATTAAGTACTATTGGTAAGCCAAATATGATAGGTTCATTTATACCAAATATTCCTGGTACTATTGATAATTTACCAAGCTTTTTAATTCTTTGAGATTTACCTACCGCTATCATTAAAATAACTAGAGAAAGAGTACTTCCTCCACCACCAAATGTTTGGAATAAGTCTACAAATTGTCCTGTATAAATATGTGGTAATGGTAATCCTGATTCAAATGCTGCTAAGTTTTCTATTGATAATGTTCTAAATATTGGTGAGAACACTGAGTTTGTAACTGCAGGTCCATTTATACCAAAGAACCAGAATATTGAACTAGATACTACATATACTATTTGTGCACCTAAGCTATTTCCTACTCCCATAAGTGGTGTTTGTAATACTGTATATATGAAATTATGTGCTGATTCATAAGGTGTAAGTCCAAATCCAATTCTAACTAAAAAGAATAATAACATTACTATACCACTTGGAATAAGTGCTGCAAATGAATCTGTTACTGCTGGTGGTACACCTTCAGGCATTTTTATTGTCCAACCTTTTTTATATACCCAATGGAATATTTGTACAGATAATATTGAAACTATCATTGCTAAAATTATTCCATTTGTACCTGTAAAACCAAAACTAATTGCACTTAATGTTGCTGCACCTTCTGCTCCTTCATATGCTATATCAGTAGGCATTATTATTATAAAAGATACTATAGCTACAATTGCGCCTTGTATTCTATCTGCTTCTATTTCCCTAGCATAAGAATACCCCATACCAACTACTGTTAACAATGATATTATATTAAATGTTGCTCTAGATACAGCGGATAGATAAGATTCCCATCCTTCTCCAAAAAATCTTGCCCAAAATTCTGACCAACCAGGTATTGGGAAGTTTGCTATAAGTAAGAATAGTGATCCTACTATGATTAATGGCATTGACATTAAAAATCCATCACGTATAGCAACTAATATTTTATTTTTACCTAGCTTGTCTGCTATAGGCATTAAAACATCTTCGAGTTTGTTGAACATTAATATCCCTCCTATTTTTTATGTTTTTTCATTAATAGTATTGTTTTCTTTAATACTTTTTCTCCATCCATCATTCCATAATCAGCTGAATCTATAACTCCTACTGGTATGTCATAAGCTTCTACTCTTTTCTTTGTATCCTCTAGTAAATGTCTAACTTGAGGTCCTAATAATACGCAATGTGGATTTTTTTCTTCTAATATTCTTTCTAAATTTCTTACTGGATAAGCTTTTACTTCTAAATCTAAATTATGTTTATCTCCAACATCTTGCATCTTTTTTGCAATCATACTTGTACTCATTGCATTATCACAGAATAAATATATCTTTTTCATATTATTCACCTCCTCTCAATACTTTTGTATTTGCAATATAATCATGTAATGCTCTACCTTCTTTTGAAAATAGTATAAATATAATTGATAATATTGTTGTTACAAATGATGTATATAATAGTCCTGTGTAAAGTAGCTGGGATCCAGTTAATATTAGTATTAATTGTCTTAAATAATTAGCACTACTTACAAATCCACCTTCTACAATCATAGAACCTAATATTTCTCTTTTAAACATAGTTTTTAAATCTAATTTTGTACCATCTCTCTTTACAATTTTAAACCCTAACAATCTTTTCATTAAAGTTTGACCATCAAATTTATATAGAGGAAGTACTATATAATAAATAGAAACTATCAATATCCCTAGAACACTAGCTAATATTCCAGAAGGAGTTGAAAGTGAAGATAGCTCACTAGTCATCTGTGTTTCACCAGTTTCCATACTATATATAATTAAAATTGGTATATTTGCTAAAACAGATGAAATATATATATCAAATAAGGTAGCTATCCCTCTTCTAAATATATTTACTTTTTCAGATTGGAATACTAAAGTTCCCGATTGTGCTCCCATAATATCCTCCTTACAACTTAATATAACTTTTCAAGATATATATTAAGTTTTCTTCTGTTTGTGCATTTAATAGATCTTTTATCAAATCTTCATCACCTAATGCTGCTGCAATTTTCTTTAAAACCTCAGATTCTCTTTCCATTTCATCATCTTCTGGTATTGCAAATAATATTATGAGTTTTACATTGTTAGTATTTCCATCCCATGGAAATGGATTATCTACCTTAGCAATGGCAATTGAAGGTATTTTTACTCTATTTGAAAATCCATGAGGTATTGCTAAACTCTCTCCTACAAATGTAGAACCTCTATTTTCTCTTTCAAATATATCTTCTATAAATTTTTCTTTATCTACAACTATTTGTGATTCTACTAGTAATTCTGATAATTTTAATATTGCTTCTTGTTTAGAACTAATTTTATCGGTAAATATAATATTATTTATATCTATTACATTAGTGTTTTTCATCGATATTCTCCTCAATTAAAAATTCCCTTATAATCTTTCTTAAGGCTTTAGAAAGATATTTATAATCAAAATAGTTTATGACAAAAATACGTTTTCCTGTTTTGTCTTTTTCTGTTATATATTGTATGTTTAGATTTTCTGAGGATTTTATTAAATCTATATATATATTGTCTTTTATATGGACTAATTCTTTTTCATCTATAGTACCTGTATCATCAGCGGATTCTATTTCAATATTTTTTATATGATAATTAGAAAATGATTTTCTTTTACTTTCTAATATATTATCAATAAAGTTTTTAATATTTTTCTTGTCAATTTCATTTAAAAATGCAGATACCAATAAAAATGACTTTTCAATATTTAAATCTGCTGTTGTAACAATTAAATCTATATCTATTAAATCCATATTTGATATAGAATTTGATGCTATTACATCTACTACTTCAATATTATTAAATGATTTTTCTAATCTAGTTGAAAGTAATTGACTTGTTCCATACCCACTATGACAAACTACTAATGTTCTTATTTTTATAGTTTCTGATATTTTCTCATCTTCAGATATAAAATAAGTTAATATATATGAAACTTCATCATCACTAATCATATTAATCTCTAATTTATTACAAACTAACATACAGGCAATTTTTATTACGAAAAATTCCTCTTTAAATTCCTTTAGGAAATCCTTTAATAATGGATTCTTTATTTGAATATTGTATTTCACTCTATTTAACATAGGCTTTATATGTAATAACAATCTTTCATATAAAGTGATCCTTATATTATAGTTTCTATGAGACATTTGAGATACAATATCTATTAAATTATTTGTAAAATGAACATGAGGCATATCGTGTTTTTTATCCTCTTTATGTTTCATATCATCATAACTTAATCCTATAGATGTTAAATATTTATAAATATAACCTACTTCTTCTTTACTTACTTTGATTTTAAATTTCTCTTCTATTTTTTCTATCATATAAATAGCAATATTATATAAGTCATTATTTTTTACAATTACAACATCACTTACTTCTGAGTTACTAGATATATAATTTCCTCTCATTATTCTGTTAGTCATTATTAATAAATGAGTTAATAAATTAGTATAATATGGTTCATATATAACCAGCTTAAGTTTTGATTCTATATGATTTAATAGCTCTTCAAAAAATAAAGTTGTTTCATAATTTAAAATTGTATTTATTTGATTTATATTTAATTCTTCATGACGTATATTTTGATATTCTGTAATATAGTTTGGATTTATTTTGGCATATTCTTGAATAGTAAACACTAAAGCTTTTCTTATATTTATCTCGCTGCCAATTATTTTAGTTCCTTTTAATGTTTTAGAAAGTTTTAGATTATATTTTGATAGCTTATCTTCTATTTCATTTAAATCATTATTTATCGAAGTTCTGCTTACTATATATTTATCTGATAGTTTTTGAATAGTAGTATATTTGTCAGTATTTATTAAGAGGTTTAATAAGATTTGTATTCTTCTATGGATTAAATCATCATCACCAATAGAAACTTTCATTTTGTTTAATTTAGAATTTAAAACATCAAGTTGAGAAGATGTATAATATAGTTTTATACCAAGACCTCTTCTTTTATCTATTTTTGCACCCGTGGAGTTAATAATATTTTGTATTTCTTTTAAATCTTTTGATGTAGTTTTATCTGATGTACCTAATTTGTTTGAAAAATACTTTATAGGTAGATATTCATCTTCTATTATTAAACTTTTCAATAAATTTACTTGCCTTTTATTCATATTATACAAATCCTTTCTACTTAATTATATGTTACGCTTATTTATAAAACTATAACATATAAGTTCTGTAACTATACAGAACTTATGTACATAAAAAAGAGGCAGGAAATTAATCCCTGCCAAATAAGTCTCTTGTATATACTTTTTCTCTCACATTTTCTAATTCATCAAACATTCTATTTGTTACTATTATATCTGATTTCTTTTTAAATTCATCCAAATCTCTCACTACCTTTGAACCATAAAACTCATTTTCTTTTAATACTGGCTCATATACTATCACTTCTATTCCTTTACCTTTTACTCTTTTCATTATCCCTTGAATAGCAGATTGTCTAAAGTTATCTGAATTAGTTTTCATAGTTAATCTATATACACCAATTACCTTTGGTTTTTTCTTTATTAGCATTTCTGCTATATGATCTTTTCTAGTTCTATTTGCATCTACTATTGCTCTCATTATATTGTTTGGTACATCTTTGTAATTTGCAAGTAGCTGCTTCGTGTCCTTAGGTAAACAATATCCACCATATCCAAATGAAGGGTTATTGTAATGAGTTCCTATTCTAGGGTCTAAACTTACTCCCTCTACTATTTGCTTTGTATCAAGTCCTCTAACTTCTGCATAAGTATCTAACTCATTAAAAAATGCTACTCTCATTGCAAGATAAGTGTTAGAAAATAGCTTTATAGCTTCTGCTTCTGTTGAATCTGTAAATAATATATCTATACCATCTTTTATTGCTCCTTCAGCTAAAAGATTTGCAAACTTCTTAGCCCTTTCAGACCTTTCTCCTACTATTATTCTAGATGGATATAGGTTATCATATAATGCTTTTCCTTCTCTTAAAAATTCTGGAGAAAATATAATATTTTCTGTATTAAATTTTTCTTTTATTTCTTTAGTATATCCAACAGGTACTGTTGATTTTATTACCATTATTGCATCTGGATTTATTTCTAATACATCTTTTATTACTGATTCTACTGAAGATGTGTCAAAATAATTTTTTTCAGGATCATAATTTGTTGGCGTTGCTATTATTACATATTCTGAATCTTTATAAAGCTCATCTTTATCTTTAGTAGCAATTAATTCTAATTCTTTTTCTTTTAAATATCTTTCTATTTCTTCATCTACTATTGGTGATTTTTTATTGTTTATTAGATCTACTTTCCATTGATTTATATCTAATATATTTACTGTATTATTTTGAGCTAAAAGTACTGCATTTGAAAGTCCTACGTAACCTGCTCCTGCTACTGCTATCTTCAATTTATAATTCTCCTTTCATTTACTTATATATATATGATTATATCATAAAAAGACTGTCTTGCACTAACCTCAAAACAGTCTTTTTCACCTTAATAATTAAGAATATCATATATCTTTCTAACTTTTCTTTTACCAATACAACTCCACCTAGAATAGTTAAATAATTTTTGTATAGCCTATAACTTTTCAGCTACTATAAATCTATTTAATAATCTAGATGATATTATAATAGCAATACTTAGTAATACTAAAAATAACATTACTGGGCTATATATGAAGTCTATAAATCCACCATTTAATATCCTTTCATAATTTATAGTAAAATAAGCATATAGTGCTATAGTAACAGGATTTTTATTTGATCTTACAAAAAATAAGTGTATAAAATACAAAAATGCTCCTATATAAATTATAGAAAAAATTACCCCTAAAAACCCAAAATTAGCATATGCTTCTCCTATAAAAAGTCCATTATATACACCAGCTGTACCTTCTAACACTTTTTTGGGTCTAAGAGATATCATAACAGATCTACCAGATCTCATATGATTAACCCCAAATATATTTTGAGATATTAATCTAGGAAAACTAGCACCATTTAAAAAAGATGTTCTATAAGTAAATACTTCATAATGTAAAAACACTGACATAGATTGACTTAAAAATATTCTATTTAATGGACCTGATTTAAATGTAAATATATTCTCTAAAGGAACTTCACTTATAAATGTATACATAAAAATTATAGCTAAAGATGCAACAAGTCCATAAATAATAACTTGTTTAATATTTATTTTATCTCCAAAATAAATGTTAATTATAATAAAAGTTACTAAATATCTAAGTATTTGTGCCTTTTGTAGATCATAGAATGATATTAATATACTACTGAGAAATAAAACACTAAATAAAATAAACCAATTTTTATTTTTTTGAATTCTAAAATATATATATGCTATATAAGATAAGAATGGTGTCATAGCTATTGCAAAAATATTTCTAATATATACATTTCCTGAAAATTCTCTTCCTGCTTTAATTCTAAGCTTATCAAGTTCAGTACCATTTGCTCCTTTAATCATATTTAAAATAGGATTATTTTCTAATCCAATTTTATAAAAAGTATATATAACAGATCCTATTGCAATAACTGACAATAAGGTTATTAATATAAATACTTCTTTATCATTTTTTGAAGCGATATTAGTTGTTTTTGTCTTTAAATAATTAAAAAATTCATTTCTCTTAAATTTAAAAACTTTTTTTATTAATAACATAGTTAAGGGCAAAAAAATCATTACTAATTCTACCATTATCCATCCTATAATTCTTGTTTCATAATGTCTTATATGTCTTCCCATATAATGATTGTCTATCCCTAAAGCTATTAATATTGAACCTATAAATGTAATTATAGTCAGGCTATAAAAAACTAATGATATTAAATTAATTCTAGTAAAATCCAATGTTGATGATACTTTATGAAATAAATATACTGATAATATAAAAGTTAATATGGATATTAAAATTATAAAGAATTGATAAATAAAAATCCCTCCTTTCTGTGAAAAGCTATAAATTAATCCCTACCAAATAAATCTCTTGTATATACTTTTTCTCTCACATTTTCTAATTCATCAAACATTCTATTTGTTACTATTATATCTGATTTCTTTTTAAATTCATCCAAATCTCTCACTACCTTTGAACCATAAAACTCATTTTCTTTTAATACTGGCTCATATACTATCACTTCTATTCCTTTACCTTTTACTCTTTTCATTATCCCTTGAATAGCAGATTGTCTAAAGTTATCTGAATTAGTTTTCATAGTTAATCTATATACACCAATTACCTTTGGTTTTTTCTTTATTAGCATTTCTGCTATATGATCTTTTCTAGTTCTATTTGCATCTACTATTGCTCTCATTATATTGTTTGGTACATCTTTGTAATTTGCAAGTAGCTGCTTCGTGTCCTTAGGTAAACAATATCCACCATATCCAAATGAAGGGTTATTGTAATGAGTTCCTATTCTAGGGTCTAAACTTACTCCCTCTACTATTTGCTTTGTATCAAGTCCTCTAACTTCTGCATAAGTATCTAACTCATTAAAAAATGCTACTCTCATTGCAAGATAAGTGTTAGAAAATAGCTTTATAGCTTCTGCTTCTGTTGAATCTGTAAATAATATATCTATACCATCTTTTATTGCTCCTTCAGCTAAAAGATTTGCAAACTTCTTAGCCCTTTCAGACCTTTCTCCTACTATTATTCTAGATGGATATAGGTTATCATATAATGCTTTTCCTTCTCTTAAAAATTCTGGAGAAAATATAATATTTTCTGTATTAAATTTTTCTTTTATTTCTTTAGTATATCCAACAGGTACTGTTGATTTTATTACCATTATTGCATCTGGATTTATTTCTAATACATCTTTTATTACTGATTCTACTGAAGATGTGTCAAAATAATTTTTTTCAGGATCATAATTTGTTGGCGTTGCTATTATTACATATTCTGAATCTTTATAAAGCTCATCTTTATCTTTAGTAGCAATTAATTCTAATTCTTTTTCTTTTAAATATCTTTCTATTTCTTCATCTACTATTGGTGATTTTTTATTGTTTATTAGATCTACTTTCCATTGATTTATATCTAATATATTTACTGTATTATTTTGAGCTAAAAGTACTGCATTCGAAAGACCTACATAACCTGCTCCCACGATTGCTATTTTCATTCTCATTACCTCTTTTATTATAATTTTTGAATCTGTTTTAATGTATTTTTATATACATCTTCCATTAAAGCAACATTTTTATTCCAATCATATAAATTTAATACTCTTTCCCGTCCATTTTTCCCAAACTTATCCCTTAAAGATTTATTAAGTACTAATTCATATAATTTTTCTGCTATTTCTTTGCTATTTTTACTTTTAAATATATAACCTGTTTTAGAATCTTCTATAACTTCCTTAAAACCATCCACATCAGATGCGACAACTGGTATTTCACATGCCATTGCTTCTACAGCTGCTACCCCAAAACTTTCTAGTAAGCTTGGAGCACAAAAAATATCCATATGATTTAACACTAATGGTATTTTTGTATTTTCAACATATCCTTTAAAGTTCACTATATCAGATAAATTTAAGCTTTTAGTCAATTCTTGTAAATCATTTAATTTTGGTCCTTCTCCATATATGTTTGTTCTTATTCTATTAGCAATTTCTTTATATCCATTTGTATTTAATTTATCTATTAATATCCTTGTGGCTTCTATTAAATATTTAATTCCATATTTAGTTTTTAAGGTTTTTACCAAACCTATGTTAATTATATCATCATTTTTATCAACATCAATTGGTTTAAATAAATTTGTATCTACGCCAAATGGAGTTACATATATATTAGCTTCCTTATTCATAAATTTTTTTGTTTGATTTGCCATGGCTCTACTTGTAGACGCTATCATTAATGGTTGCATCAAATTTTTCTTTAATATTTTTTCTTTAAATTTGCTTTCATATGGAAATTCATATACATCACTTCCCCAAACTGATAATAGAGTAGGCTGATAATTTACAAGTCTAGAAAGAGTACCATATCCACTTGCATAATGAGTATTTATAATATCTGGAGATATTTTTTTAACTAAACTTTTAGCTTTAAGAAAATTCAAGTAATATCCTTTTAACCCTGAATAAGGTAGATAATAAATTTTTACTTTTTTATCTATTTTGTTAACACCTTCTTTATGATCCCTTAAACTTATCAAGTAAACTGCATGTCCTTTATTAACCATTGCATTTACCCATCTAACTGTATGATTAACATTAGCTGGTGCAAAAAATAAAATCTTCATTGCAAAACTCCTTAGTATTTATTTTCAATCTCTAAATTAATTATTCTTTGAGCCCATACAAAAGTCAAAAAATATATAAAAGACATTGATATAGTATATAATATTATAGCACTATATGAATTTAGAGAAAAATAATATGCTATAAAAAATACAAATAGGACAAATCCTACTCTTAATACATCTAATATTAAAGCTTGTTTTTGTTTTTCAAATACAGAAAACACCATGCTTATTGGTGTGAAAATTAACCTTGTAAACACTAAAAAAGAAAGTATCCTAGCATATACTCCTGCTTGGTACCATGCTTCACCAAATACAAATGAAAATAATATAGGCCCAAATATTAATAGTGTTATTAATGGTACTATTCCAACTAATATTAATTTTTTTAATAATTTAATTGATAAATTTTTAAGCTGTTCTGGGTCAGTCCTACCTATACTTGCAGCTTCTGCATAAAACACATCAGCAATAGATCTCCCTATGAGGTTCATAGGTATACTTACTATTGAATTTGCAAGCCCATACAATCCAATTGTACTCTTCCCATATATACTTGTTATCATAAGGACTGGTAATTGAAGACCTGCTGTATTTAAAAATTGACTTGGTGCTAGATACATTGGAAATTCTTTATATCTTTTAGCACTCCAAATAATTTTTTTGAAATTTATTTTCTTTAATAATTCTCTATTTTTTCTAAATAATGGACTTGCTAAAGTTGTTATACCTGCACTTTGTCCTGTAATGTTTCCTATTATAAGGCCTATTGGTCCTATTTTAAGCAAACCCAATCCTATTTTAATTATATTTTGAGATATTGATTGACTAAATTTAGTTTTAGAAATAGATTTATAATTTTTATTCCTAAGCGCCCACTGAGTAAATATACTGTATAATCCCATCATAAATACTCCAATTGGTATTAAAAATTTATAATCTATTAGTGATTTTGCATCAAATAACCCTAAAAAGCTAGTTCCAAATATAATTATTGCAAATGTTATTAAACTTACTATAAAAAGTAATACTATAATACTTAATGCAAGTGTATTTATAGCTTTTTCTTCGTCATCAGCTATAGGTATTCCCCATTCATATTTAAGTGAACCTACAATCGAAAGCATTCCTAATATAGATACATATACTGTAAGTACCCCATATTGTTCAGGGGGATATATTCTGGTTATAATTGGTGACAATACTATACTTAAAAATTGTGCAAAAGCAGTACCTCCTGTTATCATTAGTACACTTTTTGTAAAATTGTTTTTAAGTAGTTTTCTATAATCAAACATTTATTTTCTCCCTAATAAAAATACTTTTTTAAAATATCTACAATTTTTTGTGAAGCTTTTCCATCTCCAAATAAATTGTCATTCATATTATCACTATCAATTTTAATATGTTGTATCTTTTCTATTATTTCTTTTCTTTCTATATTAGCCAATATATTTCTATTTCCTTTTAACGTTTCTACCCATTCAGTTTGATCTCTTAATGTTACACAAGGTTTTTTAAGAAAATATGCTTCCTTTTGTAATCCTCCTGAATCAGTTATAACTTTAAAGCTATTATTTATTAATATGAGCATAGAGAGATAACCTACTGGCTCAATAAAAATAATATTTTTGAATTTATTGTCATATAACTTTTCCAATACCTTTTTTGTTCTTGGATGTAGTGGTATAAGTACTAGTTTATCTAAGTTTTCTAATGCGTCAAATATTTCCATCATTTTTGATTTATAATTTGTATTTTCTGCTCTATGAATTGTGGCGAGATAATAATTGCTACTTTCTATTTCTTCCAAGTTTGTAGCAATAGTAAATTCTCTTACAATGTTAAATTCTTCTAGGTATGATTTGAAATCTTTTTTATTTTTTGCTATATATAAATTTTGAAGTACTGCATCATACATTACATCTCCTATATTATATACTCCATTAGTTATTCCTTCTTTTTTTAAATTATCGACTCCAGTTTGTGTTGGTGAAAAAAGAAATGTCGAGATATGATCTGTTAGTATTCTGTTTTGTTCCTCTGGCATATCTCTATTAAAACTTCTAAGTCCCGCCTCTATATGAATTACAGGTATTAGTAATTTACTTGCTGCAAGCGATGCTGCTATAGTAGAATTAGTATCTCCGTATACTAATACTGCATCAGGTTTTTCATCCATTAATAATTCTTCTACTTTTCTTAACATTTCACCAGTTTGAGCTCCATGACTAGCTGAACCTACTTTTAAATTATAATCAGGCTTTGGAATTTGTAATTCTTCAAAAAATATATTTGACATATTTTTGTCATAATGCTGACCTGTATGAACTATAATTTCTTTATATTCTTTTCTTAATTCTTTGGAAACTGGAGCTGCTTTGATAAATTGAGGTCTTGCTCCTATCACTGTAATTATTTTTTTCATATCATTCTCCTCTAAATTCTAAAAGATCGTCTCTTACTTGTCTAGCTCTTGCATTCCAAGTATTTTCTTTAATTAATTTTGCCATATTATTTGATTTATCTACTAATTCTAATTGATTTTCATATATATAGTTTAATATTTTTTTTATTTCTATATCATTATAAGGAATTTCCCAGCCTATATTCTTACCTTTTGTATATTTACCAGTAAATGTATCTTCAGTTCCTATAATTGGTCTTTTATGAAGCATATATTCAAACAATTTAACTGGTACTGCAAATTTCCTGTATTCTACTGGTTTAAAATATAAATTTGTCATATCAGCTTTCTTAAAATAAGGTAATAAATCATCTCCTGATTTATGGATTATTTTTATATTATTATTAAGATATTTTATATAACGAGATGCATTAATTTCCCATTCTTTTTTCCTACAACAAATAGTAAGTGAAAACCTATCATCTCGAGATATTGCTTTAACTATTTTTTCTAAATTATATAAATCTCCTATTCCCCCAACATAAAATATATTTAATTTTTCTTTTGGATACATTTTATTATCTAACCCTTCATGCTCCTTATTATCTATTCCTGGGGGTAAAGATCTTATATCTACACTTAGACTTTTAGGAATATAATCTTTCATTTCTATTGATGGTAGATAAAATATATCTAATAATTGATTATATTTTAATAAATCATATTTATAAAAGAATTTTGCTATATTACCTTTTAATTTTCCGTTTTCTTTCATATATGTTTCGAATGCCCAATATATATCTCTATAAAATAACCCTATTGGGATTCTTTTATTTTTAAAATTTTTAAAGTAAGAAAAATCTAAAAATGGATATTTAGGAAAATGATTTTTTTCTGTTAGTAATGTAGGCATAGTAGAACTTTCAGAGTATAAAAAATCATATTTTATTCCATTTTCGATATTATTTTCTATTTTTTTAAATTGCTTTCTTCTTTTTTTACCATCACCCATTACAGCATCAACATCATATCCTATATCTTTAAAAGCATTTAGCATTTTTAAAGGTCTTATACTACTTCCTGATATAGGCGAGTCTTCATCTATATTAAGAGGTATATGGAAGATACATCTTTTCCTCTTCATTCTTCATCACCTTATATTTATAAATTAGTTGTAGAGATATCTTCTACTGGAAACTTTATAGCAGTATTAGTTTTGCTAGATTTATATGCAGCAAGTATTATACTCATTGCTTTTTTACCTTCTTCACCATTTATTAAAGGATCTCTATCTTCTTTTAAAGCTTTTATAAAGTCTTCTATTAGCCAAATATGACCAAATCCATATACTGAATCTGGATCTTCTCTATCACCTTTTAATATTTCTTTTTCTTCGTCTTCTGTACTATCTTCAAATTTCCATGTTTCTATTTTATTTACTGCAAGTCCACCTATTACTACTGTACCTTTTTCTCCAAATATACTTAACGTTTCTTCCAAGTTTTTCGGATATACGCAAGCACTACCTTCTATTATTCCTATTGCTCCATTTGTAAATCTTACAACTATTGCACCAAAATCTTCAGCTTCTATATCACGTAAGAAAGTATCAGTTTGTGCATACACTGATTCTATATCTCCACCAATCATCCATTGAAGAAGGTCTATATTATGGATACATTGATTCATAAGTGTTCCACCATCCATAGCATATGTGCCTCTCCAAGGTGCTTGTTTATAATAATTTTGATTTCTATTCCAAAGTATTCTTGCTGTACCATTTACAAGTTTTCCAAATCTGTTCTTTTCTATTGCACTTCTTAATTGTTGAATTGGTGGATTAAATCTATTTTGATGTGCTACTGCAAGTTTTACATTATTTTCTTTTGATACTTTTATCATTTCATCGGCATCTTTTGTTGATAATGCCATGGGCTTTTCTACTATTACATGTTTACCTTGTTTCATACAATCTATAGAATGTTTTGCATGATATCCACTTTCTGTTGATATTAACACTACATCTATATCTTCCTTTTCTAACATATTATTGTAATCAGTATAATAGTTTATACTTAAACTCTCAGCACATCTTTCTTCCATTATATCTTCGTATTCTTTTTTTCTATTTATAGCTTTTTCTTCTACTATATCACATACTGCTACAAGTCTAGCATCTTCATGATTATTAACTATACCTTCAACATGTTTATATGATATTCTACCACAACCAAGTATTGCAAAGTTAAATTTACCCAAATTATTCACCTCTATAATAGTTCTATATTTTCTCTAGATTCAATATTTTTCATAGCATTTTTTGTATCAAATATAAATTTAGCATTTTCGCTAACAAAGTTATAATCTACTTTTGTATGAGCTGTTGTTATAACTACTAAATCTGCTTGTTGTAATTTCTCTTCTGTAAGTTCTGGTAAACCTAATTTCTTACTTCCTTTATATTTATATTCAGACACATTTGGATCAAAATATTCTACTATAGAACCTTCTTTTTCAAAGTTCTCTATTACTTTTAATGCTGGACTTTCTCTATAGTCATCTATATCTTGCTTATATGCTACACCTAAAACCAATACTTTAGATCCATTTAATGCTTTTTTATAACGATTTAATATTTTACTACTTCTATCTATTACATATCCTGGCATTTGATCATTTATAATTCCTGATGTCTCTATTAGCTGTGTATGATAATCATATTCTCTTGACTTCCATGATAGATAATATGGATCAAGTGGTATACAATGCCCTCCTAAACCTGGTCCAGGATAGAATGCTTGGAATCCATATGGTTTTGTACTAGCTGCATCTATTACTTCCCATACATTTATCCCCATTTTATTACATATAATAGCCATTTCATTTGCAAGTCCTATATTTATATTTCTATATGTGTTTTCTAATATTTTTTCCATTTCTGCTACTTTAGGTGATGATACTTCTAATACATCACTTTCTAATACATTTCTATACATTTCTGCTGCTATTTTTGTAGCATCTTTTCCAACTCCACCTACTACTTTTGGTGTATTCTTTGTTTTGTATATAAGATTACCTGGATCTACTCTTTCTGGGGAAAACGCTAAAAAGAAATCTTTACCACATTTAAGCCCAGAACCTTCCTCAAGTATTGGAAGAAGTAATTCTTCTGTAGTCCCTGGGTAAGTTGTACTTTCTAATACTACTATTGAACCTTTTTTGATATACTTTGATATGTCTTCTGTTGATGCTTTTACATAACTAATATCTGGTTGTTGATGTTCATCTAAAGGTGTAGGAACACAGATTGCTATAAAGTCAGAATCTTTCACTATACTAAAATCTGTTGTTGCAGAAAGTAAACCTCTATCTACTAAATCTGATAGCTCTGAATCAACTACATCACCAATGTAATTTTTCCCATTATTAACCATATCTACTTTTTCATCTTGTACGTCAAATCCTACTGTATTATATCCTGCTTTTGCTTTTTCTACTGCAAGAGGAAGTCCAACATATCCTAATCCTACCACTGCTACTTTTGCTGTTTTTTCTTGAATTTTTCTTAGAAGCTCATCTTTAATTAAATTATCTTTACTCATATTTTAATTCCCTTCTATTAATTTTGTATCTTTCATAGTATAAACTTTTTCACATGAATTACATTTGTAATTTTTTTCACTTATTTTTTCTAATTTATTACCACATTTACATACATATCCTACAATTCTTGCTGGTGTTCCTACCATAAGTGCATAATCTGGAACATCTTTTGTTACTACTGCTCCTGCTCCTATAAATGCATATTTACCTATATCATAACCACATACTATTGTTGAATTTGCTCCAATAGATGCTCCTTTTTTAACTATAGTTTTTTTGTACTCATCTTTTCTTTCTATAAAACTTCTTGGATTTATTACATTTGTAAATACACAAGATGGTCCTAAAAATACATCATCTTCACATATTACTCCAGTATAAACTGATACATTGTTTTGCACTTTTACATTGTTACCTAATTCTACACCTGGAGAAATAACAACATTTTGTCCTAAATTACAATTTTCCCCTATTGTTGAACCTGTCATTATATGTGAGAAATGCCAAATCTTCGTGCCTTTTCCTATAGAACAGTTACTATCTACATAGCTTGATTCATGTATGAAATATTCCTTTTCCATTTTTACAACCCCTACTTAAATTTCTTTATAGTTTCTACTATATATTCTTTTTGTTCATTATTTAATTCAGGATATATTGGTACTGCAAATGTTCTTTCAGATAAATACTCTGAATTTGGCATATCTCCTTTTTTATAGCCTAAATCTTTATATGCCTTTTGTTGATGAAGTGGTACTGGATAATATACTCCTGTTGCTATTCCATTTTCCTTTAAATATTCTACTAATCCACTTCTATCTTCTGATTGTAATATATACATATGATATACATGTGTCCCATTTTCTGACTTATATGGTACAACTAATTCTGTTTCATTTAAGCTTTCATTATAATGTTTTGCAGTATCTACCCTTTTATTGTTCCATTTATCTAATTCTCTTAACTTCACTCTTAATAATGCCGCTTGAATTTCATCAAGTCTTGAGTTAAAACCTATAAGATAATTATAATATTTAAGTGGATTATATACTGTGTTATCTTCTGAATCTTTTTTAACTTCTTCTTTTTCACCATTTAGCAAATTATATGCTTTTTGTCCATTTTCTCCACTACCATGTGTTCTCAGTGCTTTAACTATTGTGGCAATATTATCATTATTTGTAACGATCATTCCACCATCTCCTGCTGCACCTAAGTTCTTTGTTGGAAAAAATGAAAAAGCAGCTATATCTCCTAATGTCCCAACCATTTTCCCTTTATACTGAGCACCTATAGCTTGACATGCATCTTCTATTACATATAAATTGTGTTTTTTAGCAATTATATTTATTTCATCCATATCAGCTGGTTGACCAAATATATGAACAGGCATTATAGCTCTTGTTTTTTCTGTTATCTTCTCTTCTATTTTTTGTGGATCTATATTAAATGTATCTTTTTCTACATCTACAAATACAGGTACTGCTCCTACTGCAGATATACTTTCTGCTGTTGCAAAAAATGTATAGGTACTTGTAATTACTTCATCCCCTTCACCTATTCCAAGTGCCTTTAGTGCTATAACTAATGCATCTGTTCCATTTCCTACTGATATAGAGTGCTTTACATTTAAATACTTATTAAATTCTCTTTCAAACTTTACTACATTTTCTCCCATTATATATTTTGAACCTGAAAGTACATCAATGGTTACTTTATCTAATTCATTCTTTAAATTATCATATTGTGCTTTTAAATCAATTAATGGTATATCCATTTTAGTTTACCACCTTCCTAAGATTTTAAATTTATTTATTTTCAAACTTAATTGTATATTAACTAGACTTATGAGTCAATATTCTTATTCTAATGATTATAAATTATTCATAAATAATAAAGAACACATCACTATTCATATTGACAGAAATGTGTTCATATAACCAATTAATATGTTGGTGTCTATAAATTTTAGTTAAAATATGATACTATAGCATCTACTATCGTTTGTGCTATCTTATTTCTTTCTTCTGGTTTATTAATTCTTTTTGCTTCCTCATTATTCGATATAAATCCTGCTTCTATAAGAGCAGATGGTACATTACTCCATCTAGTCATATGAAGATTATGATCCTTAATATAACTATAATACTTATTATAATTTAACTTCCCTAATGAACTATATAAACTTTCAGCTAATTTTTCACTTTCTATAGCTACATCTTGTGGATTTCTATTATCATATACCATTACATCTTTAATATTTACTATTTTTTCTTTTCCATTATCAAGATAAACTATACCAGGATCTCTTGTTTTTCTAATTGGGTCTAGCCAATCTTTTATTTCTCTTACAAATTTATATTCTTTTCCTTTATATAAAACATATGCATTTGAGGTATCTAATCCTGGTCTATATGAACTATAATGAACACTCATCCCTGAAGCATTTTTATTTGTACTACTATCATGATGGATACTTATCATAATATCAGGTTTTGCTTCATTTACAATTGGCGTTCTATCGTGTAAATGAATATACTTATCTTCCCATGGATTTCTAGTAAAAGTAACATTTGCCCCTAATGAAATCAATTTTTCACGAATTTTCATGCTCAAAGCATTATTATAATCTTTTTCTTTTATACCTAAGGTATTATTTACAGCACCTGGGTCATATCCACCATGCCCTGGGTCTAGCATTATAGTTCTCCCGATAAGTGGTCCTTTTATAGTTATATCTTTATAAAGATGTGTATCTAATCTTTCACCACTATTTTTATCTTTTATATGCACTCCATATAGATAATTCCCTGCTTTTTTAGGAATCCAATTTGCGTATTTACTTGTAGAATAATCCTTTATCATTGACCATTTACCAATAGACTTATCTTTTATCCAATATTGATATAATACTCCATTTGGTGATACTCCATTAGCTGTAATTGTATGAGTATTATTGATATTTGATGTCCCTTTAACTGATAAATCTAAAATTGTAGTTTTAAGTATTTCTGTTACAGTTACTCTTTTATAATTAAAATCATCTAATCTATTTGAGCTACTGGAATCTTTAATATGAACTCCATAAAGATATGTGCCTTTTTTTCTAGGAATCCAATCTGTACTTTTACTCGTAGAATAATCTTTTATCATTGTCCATATGTTTGTACTTAAATCTTTTACCCAGTATTGATATAATGTATTATTGTCACTTATACCTTCAGATTTAATTGTATATCTTCCTGGTTGGTACTGCTCTATATTTAATTCTTTGATTTTTGTATCTATTTTTTTAATAATTATATTTTTATAATGGAAATTATCTAATCTTTCTGAACTATTTTTATCTTTTACATGTACTCCATATAAATAGTCCCCTGACTTTTCTGGAATCCATGTTGCACTATTTTCTTCCGAATAGTCTTTTAACATCTTCCAGTTGCCTGTTAATTTATCTTTTGCCCAAAATTGATATAATACTCCATTAATAGAATTACCGTTTGCTGTTATTTTATGTGCTGATTTATTATTTCCACTACCTTCTATATTTAAATCTTTAAATATAGCTTTTGGTAGCTTTTCTATACTTATATTATTGTAATTAAATGTATCTAATCTTTTCTGACTTTTTTTATCTTTTACATGTACTCCATATAAATAATTCCCTGATTTTTCTGGAATCCATGTTGCACTATTTTCTTCTGAATAGTCTTTTAACATCTTCCAATTACCTGTTGATTTATCTTTCCTCCAGAACTGATATAATACTCCATTCTCACTTGTCCCGCTTGCTGTTATTGTTAACTTGCTATTTGTATAATTTGTTCCTTCTATTATAACTTCTTTTATTTCTGTAGGTTTTGTATCTATAATTATATTGTTATATTCAAATGTATCTAACCTTTCATCGCTATATTTATCTTTTATATGCACTCCATATAGATAATCTCCTGCTTTTCCAGGTACCCATGTAACACTTTTAGATTCTGAATAATCTTTTATCATTTCCCATCTATTTTCTTCTAAATTCTTTACCCAATATTGATACAATACTCCATTTGTTGAAGTTCCATCTGCTGACATGGTAAGTCTAGCTTTAGTATAATAATCTCCTGTTATACTAAAATTATTTAATTCTGCTTTAGGTAATTTGTTTATAGTTATATCTTTATAAAGATGTGTATCTAATCTTTCACCACTATTTTTATCTTTTATATGCACTCCATATAGATAATCTCCTGCTTTTCCAGGTACCCATGTAGCACTTTTAGATTCTGAATAATCTTTTATCATTTTCCATCTATTTTCTTCTAAATCTTTTACCCAATATTGATACAATACTCCATTTGTTGAAGTTCCATCTGCTGATATGGTAAGTCTAGCTTTAGTATAATAATCTCCTGTTATACTTAAATTATTTAATCTTACAAATTCATTTAGTTCATATTTAGCTTTAATTATTAAATCTGTTGTTACATTTGTGAAATCTTTATCCCATCCTATAAAATTATATTTTTCTCTTATAGGATCTTTTGGTGCAACTGCACCTTTTCCATATTCTATAGTTTGATTTGACAGTTCTGTTCCATCATAATCTTTAAATGTAATAACAAATTCTTGCACTTCCCATTTTGCATATAAAGTTAGATTTTCCGTTACAACATCTTGTTCAAAGTTCCATCTTGTAGTGAAATTTTCATCTATAAACCAACCTTTGAAACTGTAACCCCTTTTTATTAGTTCTATTGGTTGCTTTATTTTTTGATTCCCTGCTACTTCTTGAGCATCTATTTGATTCTCACTATTGCTATTAAATTTTACTGTAAAAACATTTTGTTCTTCTAATTTCTCAAAACTTTCTTCAGTTTCTTTTATTGAATCATTGTCATTTGCTATAACATTATTTAATGACAATGTAGAAATGGTTAAAAATAATATAACCAAAACAAATACTAACTTCTTAAAACTTAATTTCATTTAATATATCCCCCTATTTTCTTTATGTGTATTATTCTCTATACCTTGGTATATCAAAATGTAGAGTATAATTATTCAAATCGTCATATAAGCTTTTAATATAATATATTTGCTTATACGCCCAACCAATATCTGTTGCATATTGATGAGTTCCTGGTCGTGATGGATTCCATCTCATTTCATAAAGTGTATTTTGTCTACCATTAGGATTATTAACATAATAAGTAGATACAAATTTTGCTCCTCCTAATATTGCTTTTTCTATTGAAGTCCAACCTTCATCAAAAGCACGTTTTGCACCAAATCTTTTAGGATCACTATCATATGCTCCTATTCCAAACATATTGTAAACCGTTGTAATTTGTCCTTCTGCTTTATATGGAGCAATTCCTATATATGATGATTGACTTTTTATAGATGTGCTATTACCATATTTATCCAATAAATATCCTTCTTCATCTATTAACCTTCCTTGTAAATCTATTAATCTTCCTTTAGAATCTATTAGTCTTTTATCTACTCCCCTTATAAAATTCCCTTTAGAATCTATTAATCTTCCTCTAGAATCCACTAAATTACCTGTTGATTCATCAAATATTCTACCTTTTGAATCTACTTTTACTCCTGTTACCCAGTGAGATTTACCTTGCCCCGTTTCTAGTAATGCATGAGATATTAAATATATTTCATTTATATTATTTATTTTACCAGCATTAATAAATGTAGAAGCATGATATTTTAAATCTCCTTTTGTACTTAATAAACTTGAAATATCAGATTCATTTACCCCTGCGCTTTTAGATAAATCCAAAAACTGAAATATTTGATCATTTTCTATTTTTAACTTCTGAACATAACCTCCATGTACCCAACCAATTCTTCCTTTAGCAATAATCTTATGCCATCCATTTTTTTCTTCCAGTTGAGTATAAACATTACCTTCCCACAAAGTAGTTATTTTATTATTATCTTTAACTTCAGGTGTAGTTCTAAAGTTTAATGGTCCAGTTATTATTTTAACTGAATCTAATGTTATTTTATTAAATGTATTTGGGTCTAAAAAGTTTTTAACATCTTCTTTATCAGCATTACTCCATCCATAACCATCATAATCAGTCTGCGGACTTTTACTCATTTGTATAGATAACGCCTCTTCCAAAGTATAATTATAATCACTATAAGATATTATTGTATTTACTCTAAACTCTTTATATAGATGTGCATCTAATATTTTATCGCTATTTTTATCTTTTATATGCACTCCATATAAATAATTTCCTGTTTTTTGAGGATTCCAAATAGCTACATTTTCTTGAGAATAATCTTTTATCATAGTCCATTTCATCGTGCTTAGATCTTTTACCCAAAACTGATATAATACTCCATTTACACTTGTTCCTGTAGCGCTTATCCTATATAAAGACTGACCTTCTAATTCATTTATATTTAATTCTAATAAATTAGCAGGGGGTAATGATCCTATTTTTATATCTTTATATAAATGTACATCTACGTTTTCTAGACTATTTTTATCTTTTACATGTACTCCATATAAATAATTCCCTGATTTTTCTGGAATCCAAGTTGCACTATTTTCTTCTGAATAGTCTTTTAGCATAGTCCATTTCATCGTGCTTAGATCTTTTACCCAAAACTGATATAATACTCCATTATCACTTGTCCCATTTGCTGTTATTGTTAACTTGCTATTTGTATAATTTGTTCCTTCTATTGTAACTTCGTTTATTGATGTAGGTTTTGTATTTATAGTTATATCTTTATATAGATGCGCATCTAATCTTTCATCGCTATTTTTATCTTTTATATGTACTCCATATAAATAATTTCCTGATTTTTCTGGAATCCAAGTTGCACTATTTTCTTCTGAATAGTCTTTTAACACCTTCCAATTGCCTGTTGATTTATCTTTCCTCCAGAACTGATACAACACTCCATTCTCACTTGTACCGTTTGCTGTTATTGTTAACTTGCTATTTGTATAATTTATTCCTTCTATTTTTAATTCTAATAAATTAGCGGGGGGTAATGATTCTACTTTTATATCTTTATATAAATGTACATCTACGTTTTCTAGACTATTTTTATCTTTTACATGTACTCCATATAAATAATTCCCTGATTTTTCTGGAATCCAAGTTGCACTATTTTCTTCTGAATAGTCTTTTAGCATAGTCCATTTCATCGTGCTTAGATCTTTTACCCAAAACTGATATAATACTCCATTATCACTTGTCCCATTTGCTGTTATTGTTAACTTGCTATTTGTATAATTTGTTCCTTCTATTGTAACTTCGTTTATTGATGTAGGTTTTGTATTTATAGTTATATCTTTATATAGATGCGCATCTAATCTTTCATCGCTATTTTTATCTTTTATATGTACTCCATATAAATAATTTCCTGATTTTTCTGGAATCCAAGTTGCACTATTTTCTTCTGAATAGTCTTTTAACACCTTCCAATTGCCTGTTGATTTATCTTTTGCCCAAAATTGATATAATACCCCATTATCGCTTGTCCCATTTGCTGTTATTGTTAACTTGCTATTCGTATAATTTGTTCCTTCTATATTAAGAAAATTTATTGAAGTTGATATAGTTTTTAAATCTTCATTTATCGATTGTTCTCGTATAATAGTTTCTGGCTTAGTTTCTAATTTAGTTTGTTCAATCTCTTCACTTTGTTGAATATGTTTTATATATTCATCTGAATTTATCCATTCTACTATTTCTGATACAATCAAATTATCAGAAATATCTTTATCTGAATATTTTAACAGTAATTGTATATTAGACTTAATTCCTTCTTTTATAGAATTAAATTTAATTAACTGGTTTTCGTCATTTTTTATTCCACTAAAATTATAATTTCGAATCATCTCTAAATTATTTTTATCAAACCAATTAGTTCTATTCATTATATCTTTAAAAACGATTTCTGGATTAACTTCATAGTATATAGATTCTTGTAATACTAAATCTATAAAGTCCTTTAAAGTTATACCTTCTTCTTGATATTGTTGTGGATATTCATTAATATTATTTGTGTTATAATATTCTAATATTTGCTCTTGTGTTATATTATTGTTTTTATGTAATAAATTTAAATCTAAAGCAAATACTTGCACGCTATTTGTAAACAATAATATTACACATAAAACTATTATGTTAAATTTATTTTTTCTAATTTTCTTTTGTATCACCATAATTCCCCCTAAATATATTTATTAAATTTATACCTGACACTATTTTACATTGTATTATCACCTAAATCAATCTATATTCACAAAAAAGATAGGACTTGATTCCTAAATTAGGAATCAAGTCCTATCTTTTTTGTTCTATTTCTATTATACTAGGTTTCATACAAGTTTTAAGATTTTCTTCTTCTAATAATTCATCTACAGACTTACCTTCTTTTATACCTGATGAACTTTCTTTTACAAACATAACTTTTATTGTTTCAAGTATAAGTTTTAAGTCAAGCAAAAATGAATAATTTCTTATATATAATAAATCATATCTTATTTTATTCTCTGGACTAGTTGTATATTTACCCCATACTTGAGCAAAACCTGTAACCCCTGCTTTTACTATCACACGATATTTAAAATCAGGAATATCTTTTATAAACTCTTTTGCAAAATATTCTCTTTCAGGTCTTGGTCCTACTATAGACATATCCCCCATAAGTACATTAAATAACTGAGGCAATTCATCAAGTCTAGTAGAACGAAGTATTCTGCCTAAAGGAGTAATACGAGGATCTTTTTCAGTTGCAAGTGTTGGTCCTGTATGTTTTTCTGCATCTACTATCATTGTCCTAAATTTATATAAATTAAATGTCTTATTATCTCTTGTAAGTCTTTCTTGAGAAAATAATATATTTCCCCCATCATATAATTTTATTACTATAGAAACTATTATCATTATGGGCCAAGTAAGTAACAAGCCTATAACCGAAATAAATAAATCCAATGTTCTTTTCATAAATCTTTTCTCTAACGACATATAAAGTGAATCAATTTTAAATGTAGGTATATCATCAAATTGTTCTATACTGGCATTATATAGTGATATTTCTGATAAAGATGGAACTAAATAAGAAGTTTTATCCATTTCTATACAATAAGTTATAATTTCATCTTTTATATGACTCTCTATACCTGGAGCAATTATAACTTCGTCTACTTTATCAATATATTTATACATTTCATCATCTAATTTATTACATATATACTTTATATTCATATGATTTTTAGAATTAATAAGAACTTTTTTTAATACAATATCACTATCTGATTTATTTCCTATTATCATTGCATCTTTTTTTCGATTAACTTTTTGTACTCTTTTCCAAACTATTGTAGTCCAAATAAATACTGTTATAACTTGTAATATTGAAGATATCATAAGCACAGAACGAGGAAATGATAAAGTTCTTGCTAAAAAAAGTATCGCCACCGTAGTTACATTTATCATTACAAGTGAAATCATAGAAGAATATATAATGTCTAAATATGATTTTTTAAATATAGCAAATACATCATTAACATAGAAAAATACTAATGACGTTATTATTAAATATGGTATTATTTGATAGAATTGACGTATATGCTTTGGACTTATAATTCTATTAAATTTAAAATAAAACGCTATATAATAGGCTAAAATAATCAAACCTATATTAACACCTATTAACAATGCCTTATATAAGGCACCATCTCTTTTCCTTTTTGTTTTCATGATTTTTTCCTTTCTTTAAGGTTTAAATTCGTTTTTTTATTGCATTAAACACATAAAATATAAATACATATATAGATTTAGAAAGTGATAATTTTTCTAAATTTCTATATGTATTCCATGTTCTTTTTAGAGCCTTTATCTTACCATGAGATATTGATCCTTTTACTATTCTATACTTTGCAAGTGGTTTTTGCAACCCATATGCAATATGTCCTTTCTTTAGTATAGATAACCATGTTGCTGTATCTTGACCAGCACGAACTAAAGGCATTCTAAAATCTCCTACTTTTTCTCTATCTATCATAACTGTAAGACAACCTATTATAGTATTTTTAAGTAATCCTTCATAATCAATCTTTTTTGGAGCTGTTACTATCTTGTTTAAATCCTTTCCCTCTTCATTTATAAGGGAATATGAAGTAAAAGAAAATGCTATATCTTTATTCTTCATAAAATTTAATTGCTCTTCTAATTTTGTATTGGTCCACAAATCATCACTATCTAAAAAACAAATATATCTCCCAGTAGCAAGCTCTATACCTTTATTTCTAGCAACTGCAGCTCCAGAATTCTTATCTAATCTAGAATATTTTATTCTTTTATCTTTATCAGTATATTTTTTTATGACTTTTCTTGAACTATCTGTAGAACAATCATCTATAAGTATCATTTCAAAATCTTTATATGTTTGAATAAGTACTGAATTTATTGTTTCATCTATTAGTTTTTCTGCATTATATACTGGTGTAATTATTGACATAGTAGGCATATTATCATTCCTATCATTTTTTAATTTTTTTGTAATCTTTTAAGCCATTATACATAAGTTTAATAAACCGAATCAAGCTATATTTTTTATTATATTTTTTATATTTTTTCAGAGAAAAAACTAGTATTAAAATATATGCTAAATTTCCATATAATCTATAAAAAAGCGCTCCCTTTGAAAATATATTTTTATAATTCCATATTGATGTAGAAGTCTCACCTGGGTGTTCTACTATTACTAAAGGATAGTACATGATTTTTAGACCTTTATCTAATGAATCTTTCAAAAATATATTTTCTTCTCCAGATAAATATAAAGCATTGAGACCAAAATCTTCATCAAATCTTATATTATTTTCTATTATGCTTTTTCTTCTAAAAGCTATTTCTATTGATGATACTTTTGCTAGAGATAGTTTATCATGTATAAATGGTTTATCTTTATAATTTTTATTTGTATTTCCATCATATTTATCATATTTGAATGTAAATATGTGTATATCAGGATAAGCTTTAAATATCTCTTCTATTTGTTTAAATATACCCTTTTTAAATTTTACATCATCATCTGTTATTATACAAATATCTTCTGTAGCATTTTCTATAGCTCTATTTCTACTTTTAGATAATCCTATTTCTTTAAAATTCATCATTTTTATATTATTTTCTTCTATTATATCTCTGTTATCAGTTTGATTTATTATGAGTGTTTTAGTTTCTAAATTTTTATCCTGTAGGGTTAATTGGTCAATTTTTAATATATCTATGGAAGACATTAAAACTTCTACTGCCATTTAAATTCTCCTTTTTGTCACTAAATATTAAAGGTATCAACATTATAATAGCTGTGTATCTATGCCTTACCCCTCCTGTGAAGAAATATTCAAACATACTACTTAGTGCTATGATAACTATTAATGTAAATATCCAAAATACATTTTTATATGTATATCTTAAATTAATTAAAAATAAAGTCAAAACCACTATAACATATATTGCATCTATAGTATAAGCTATTGAATTTAAAAAATCATATTCTACGAGTATCGGAAACGGAGTTAGTAAAAATTGTATTATAAGCGCTGGATAGTCCTTAAATAATTCAATCCAATTTGACCAATCTACTTCAGGATATACAGTTCCTTTGTCTAGATATCTGTTTCTTTGCATATTTCGAAAATCTCTAAGTGATATTGCATTCAAACCAATACCTAAGAATTTAGAAGTAAACCAATTAATTGTTTTATACATAAATGGCGATAAAAATGTTATAAACCCAATTTTATATTTTATATACTTCTTATTAGAAAATACTAATTTAATAATATATATTAAAAAACAAAATACAATATATTGAATTCTAAATATTACAACTAATATGGATCCCAATATCAAAACTAAATTTATCTTTTCCTTTTTCATTACTCCTATTAAAAATATAGAAAAAGAAAATATAAAATATGACTCTCTTAATAAAGTGAGGGCATATATAATAGATACTGGGTAGATTGCACTAAATATTAAAAATAATCTTTGATTTTTAATTGTTACCTTATCCTTTTTATAAATCATAAATGACTTCCACAATAATAATATTCCAATTTGATTTATGATTGCATTGAATAATAAATATATTCCTATATTATTAAAACTAAATAAATATACAGTTCTACTAAATAATCCAAAACCTCTGCTTAATTCTATAGGAGATATAAAACTACCACTATTATTTAAAAAATTGTAGTAAAGCTCTGTATCAGGAAAAAGTGGAATATAATCAAACTTTATATCTCCTATAAGAAGAATAAAATAGACGCCAAGTATTGTTATAAAATAGTATTTGTTAAATTTATCATCTTTTAAAAGCAATTTCTTTGATATAAATGTAAGTAAGAAAAAGAATATTACTAAATATATTATCATAGAAAATATTTGTAAAAAATCTAAGTTTATATTTTCATAATAAGGCTTCATGAAATCATCTCTCTATCTCTTTATAATTTTTATAATCTTTTTTAACTCTATCATATTTACAATAATAACTAAAGATATAATAAAATACAATAATTTAAACATAAAATTAATAAATGAAATATTTGATTCAAATAAATATATTATTATAGGATTTAAACTTAATAAGTATATCATTATTAATTTAATATATTTAAATGAAAATTTATACTTGATCTTTATAATCACAAAATAAATCGTCACTGATAATATAAATGATAGTATCGTACTCCAAACTGATACCATTACTCCAAATCTAGGGATAAATATTATATTTACCATAATATTTATTAAGGCTGATACTGCACTTACTACTGATGTATATTTATTATCTTTGAAATGGAAAAGAAATAAAGATAAGTAGTATACAAAGCCTTGAAGAACTGAAGATGATATTATATATGGTAAATAGTCAACTGTATTATAATAATTTTCCGGAAATACAAAATATATTATTTCTTTTGAAAAAAGTTGTCCTACAAGTGCAACTACTGTAAGTCCTGCTATAAATCCCTCTATTGTATTTGTAAGTGAATTATCCTGCTTATTCTTTTCTATTTTATCATAAAATACTGGAGTCCATGCATTTATAAATGAATCTATAAATACTAATAATATAAGCCCTCCTGTATATGCTAAACTATAATGCCCTACTACTTCAAGTGATATATATTTTGCAAGTATAACTCTATCACTATAATTTATAAGTGTACCTAAAAGTCCTGTAAGTATCATAGGTGTACCTATTGCCAAAGAGCCTTTTAAAAAATCTAATCTAAACTTAGGTTTAATTTTAGATATATATTTTATATAATGAACTAATATCAAGAACATTTTTCCAGATAGTATACCTAGTACTCTACCCTTTACTCCCATATTGAAATTAATAATAAGTAAAAATGTAAGTCCAAAGTTAACTAGAAAGCTGAGTATACTACCTAATCCTATTCTTTTATATTTCTTTTCCATTTGGAAATAGCTTATTGCCATAAATAAAATAGCATCTAATGCTCCTAATACTATATATATCTTTACATATGAAAAGTTTATTTCATTTAAATCAAATATATATCCCCATAAAATTTTTGCTATATTATTACTTAAGAGAAAATAAACAGCTATAGAAAGTAGTATTATAAAAGTATTTAATGTAAATATATAACTTCCTATAGTTTCATTTCTCTTATTTAAATTATAGTTTCTCATCTGAGCTACATTTAATCCACATATTAATATTGTTGACATTATTTGAACTATAGGTGTAAGTGCTCCTATTATTCCATACTCTGTTGGTGTTAAATATCTTATTAGAAGAGGAAGTATAAGTATACTTCCTGCTTTTGTAAGTATTCCTGATATTGTATATATGCTAGTACCTTTTAATAAATCTTTATTAGCCATAGTTTTTCCTCATTTTGATCTTAATTTTATATGTATTAAATATACTTATTTTTTATTTTATTCTAAATATACTAAAAGTCAATCTTTTAATAAATTAAAAATGATAGAATCACATGATTCTATCACTTCACACTATTTCACTATCTCTTTTAAATATTCCCTAAAATCACCTTTTAAATCAGAAATCTTTGTATATATTGTACCTTATATATCAATCTAAAGCAATATTCACAAAAATAAATCCCCTCAAATTGAGGGGATTATAGAACTAATTTTTCACACCATACTTTGGTATTTCAAATCTAAGTGTATAGTCATCACATAGTTCATATAGTTCTTTTATTTTTCTTGTTTGTTTTGATGCCCAACCTATATCTGTTGCATATTGATGTACTCCTGGAGAATCTGGATTCCATTTCATCTTATATAATGTGTCTTGTTTGTAGTTTGAATTGTTTACATATTTCTCTGATATAAATTTTGCTCCCCCTATTATTGCTTGTTCTGGAGTGAACCAACCAGATTTATATGCATATTGACTTCCACCACCTATAGGATTTGAATCATATGCTCCTATTCCATACATATTATATACTGTTTTTCCATTTACATTTACACCTGTTGCAAGTGTTGACTTACCATATCCTGTTTCTAACAATGCATGTGATATTAGGTATATTTCATTTATATTATATTTTCTACTTGCTTCTATAAATGCTGCACCTTTACCTTCAAGTATTCCTTTACCTTTTAATATATTGTTTAATTGAGATGCATCAAGTCCACTACTTCCTGATAATACTAAGAATTGATACATTTCTTGTGGAGCTTTATTTGAATTAGATGTATAATCGCCTGATACCCAACCTACTATTCCATTTACTTTTATCTTGTACCAGCCATTTTGCTCTCCTAATACAATATATATTTCATCTGCTTTAACTTGAGAAAGTAATGATCCACTTTCACTTGGTTTATTTCTTACATTTAATACTGATGCATCTACTTTAATAGAGTAAAGATTACCTGTTTCTCCTCTACTTACTGTATGTGCTTCTTCTTCTCCTTTAAGATAACCACCATGTACCCAGCCAACTACTTTTCCTGTATCTATTTTATACCATCCATTATGTTCTTCTATTGGTTTATAAACTTCACCATATTTTACTTGGTCTATAACAGATGTAGATGTAGTATAGCTTTCACGTACATTTAATACTGATGCTGTAACTGTCATTTTATCAAATAAACTTGTATTTGAATTTGCTCTATAACTTGTACTTACATATCCTCCATGTATCCATCCTGCTGCTTTTCCTGTATTTATTTGATACCAACCATCTTTTTCTCCTAATATTGTATAAACTTGTCCACCTTCAACTTGATCTACTACTGATGTGCTAGTTGTATTACTTTCACGTACATTTAATATTGGAGTAGTTATTTTTAATTGGCCTACTATGTCATATGAGTATTCTCTATCTGAATTTTGGATGAAATTTTCTGGATTTAAATATTTATCTACATCTGGTAAATTTGCTGTAGTCCATCCATATCCATATTTATCTGTTTGAGGATCTTTGTTCATTTGTGTAAGTAAAAAGTCTTGGAAACTTTTACTATAGTTTATATTTTGATATATTATATTTCCTACTACAGAATGAGCTATTTCACTAGTGACTACTCTAGTTGTTCCTTTTATTCTAGCATTTACTCTAAATACATAATTACCTCTTTGTGTTGGAGTAAATACTAAAGTATTATCTAATGAATAGTCCTTTTGTTTTTTCCAACTTCCATCATTTCGCTTTGCAAAATATTCATATTCCACATTTCCCATATCTGATAATGCTGTGATTGTTATAGGAACATTTATATATGTGTTTTTTTGTTTATCTTTTGAAATATTTATTTGCTGTAGGGAATCTTTTACAGTATGAGTTATTTGTTTTGAAATAACTTCTGTTGTTCCTTTTATCCTAGCATTTACTTTTATAGTATATGTACCAGAATTTTTTAGTGTGTAATTTATACTATTAGTTGTGCTATAACTTTTTAATTTCGTAAATTCACCATTTGGAACTTTTACTAAATATTCATACTCTACATTTTCACTTCCTACTGCTTCTACTTTTATATTTAAAGTATCATTTATATATGTACTTTCTTTATCCTTTGTAATAATTATATCTTCTAATTCTTCTTTTGGCTTTTCTGGTTCTACAGGTTTTTCAGGTTCTGTTTCACCTTCTATTTTCTTTACATATCCACCATGAACCCATCCTGTTAACTTACCTGTATTTATTTTATACCAACCATTTTTCTCATCTAATGGCTTGTACTTTCTTCCTTCATATACTTGAAATATTCTAGTATAATTAGTTGAAGGTCCTGTTCTTACATTTAATATTGGTGTATCTATTATTATTTCTTTTGGCAATTCTTTGTCAGGTACATCTGGATTTTCTGGCTCTGTAGGTTTTTCTACTTTTGCTTTTTGTACATAATCACCATGAACCCATCCTGTTACTTTGCCTGTGTTTATTTTATACCAACCATTTTTCTCATCTATTGCTTTGAATTTTTGGCCCTTGGATACTTGACTTATTCTTCTATAGCTAGTTGAAGGTCCTGTTCTCACATTTAATCTTAATGCTGTAACTTTTAATTCTGTATATGTTCCTGATGGTGGTTTTGGTTTATCTGGTTTATCTGGTTTTTCAGTACTTACATTTTGTACATAATCACCATGAACCCATCCTGTTACTTTACCTGTATTTATTTTGTACCAGCCATTTTTCTCATCTATTGGTTTAAATTTTTGACCCTTGGATACTTGACTTATTCTATAACTATTTATTGTAGGTTTTAATCTCACATTTAATCTTGTTGCTGTAACTTTTATCTCAGGATAATTTTGGGTAGGAATAGCCATCACATAATCACCATGAATCCATCCTGTAACACTACCTGTCCTTATTTTGTACCATGACCCATTTTGGTCATATACTGTATAGACTTGTCCAACTCTTACTTGTGAAATCCTTTTAGAGTTGATTGTAGGCTTTTGTCTTACGTTTAATACTTGTGTTGTAACTTTTACATCTTTTATACTTGTTCCTGTTGCATAAGATATTCTAGGTGATAATATTTCAGAAAACTTGTTTTGTGACTCTTCTTTTATATCACCATTTGAAGCTGCAAACAATACAAGCATACCAGATGTCAGTATTAATACTTTTCCTTTCAAGATATCCCTCCTTTAGTTGACATTTTACAAATTAAAACATAATATTACATCTGTAATCTTATTGTAACATTATTCCCAGTTTAAGTCACTAGGCAATGTGAACTAAAGGGATAATTTTTCTAATTTTTTCATATTTATTATTACTATTTTTTTATCTTCTATATCTATTATGTTTTTTTCTTTAAGCATATTTAACCCTCTTGTAACAGTTACTCTTGATACCCCCATTAATTCTGCTATCTCTTGATGAGTTAGGGATATATCTATTATATTTTTACCATTGATTTTCATACCCTGTTGTATATATAGTCTAAGTATTTGATTTGAAAGAGCAGATAATGAATCACTAAAAGCTAAACTTTTCAATTGAAGCATTATTATTCTAAATTTCCTTGATGAACTATATAAGAAATATCTATATATTTCCGGATTATTTTCTAAAGCTTTTTCTAAGTTTTCCTTGTTTATTATTGAAATACATGTATCTGTCATTGCTATAGATGTACTATTTATATCTCCACCGCCAAAGTAATCTACTTCTCCTATTACTTCTCCTCTTTGAAGTATATATAGTAATTTTGATGCACCATTTTCATTTATAATACTCTGTTTTACTTTACCATCTACTACTATGGCTATGTATTCTGATGTAGGAGTTGATATTAAACTATTCTTTTTATAGTATTTTATTACTCCTTTGTCTATTAAGTTATCTATAAAAAAGTTTCTCATTTTTTCTTGCATTTCTCTATCAAATATTTTGTCTTGCATATCACTCACCTATTTCAAAAAATGTTTAGTAAAAGGAGATGCTAATGCATCTCCTAAATAATTCTTCTACTTTTTACTTCCATATACTCTCTCCAACTTCCTGAAGGAATATATATTTTTTCTGCATTTCTATTTTCTATGTTTTTTAAATTGAAACTATATACATATGCTTTTAATATTTTTTGACTATCTAATAGTTTTATATCCTTTATAACTCTATTATATTCATTTAATTCTGAGTTTTTTTCTATATATCCTTCTAATGTATCTAATGATACTAAATTTTTTTCAAAATCTTTTATTTCTATTAATTCACCAAATACATCATCATCGCCTTCTAAAAGTGCAGGATAACCTCTGTTTTCCAAATGATATAATTTTCCTTTTACTTTTGCAAGTTTACGTGATTTTATTTTATTCTTTAGGTAATTGTTATAATTGAAAAAACCCTCCATCAAACTACCATATACAAATATTAACAAATAGTTCCTCCTGTAACTTCTATATCTTCATCATTTTTTATTGCTGCTTCAACAAAATACTCAAGCCCCTTTGTTATATCTTCAAGTGACATTGATGGAGTATTTTTTTTATCTATTACTTGTTCTGCTATGAAAGGAACATGTATAAATCCACCTTTCATTTCAGGATATTTTTTTTCTATTAGATATAGTAGTCCATACATTATATGGTTACATACAAATGTTCCAGCTGTATTTGAAACTGCTGCAGGGATATTGTTATCTTTTGCATTTTTAACCATTGTCTTTATAGGTAATTCTGCAAAATATGCATTTTGTCCATCTTCATATATTATTTTATCTATTGGTTGATTGTCTTTATTATCAGGAATACGTGCATCATCTATATTTATTGCTACTCTTTCTACAGATAATTCATATCTCCCTCCTGCTTGTCCTATGCATAGTGTTATATCTGGTTTTTCCATGTCTATTGCTTGTTGTAATTTATCTATTGAATCTCTAAAAACTGTAGGAATTTGAACTTTTACTATTTCTGCTCCTGCTATTTGATCTTTCATATTTTTCACTGCAAGCCATGCTGGATTTACCTTTTCTCCTCCAAATGGATCGAATCCTGTAATTAAAACTTTCATCAAATCATCCTTTCTTTTATATTAAAATGCCAGTGTATACATAAGTACTATGTGTATTACAAGCATTGTAAGTGCAACTGGCACTTGTGATATTATTACTCTATTTTTATTTTTAGTTTCAAGTATTGCTGCTGGAACTACATTGAAATTAGCAGCCATTGGAGTCATAAGTGTTCCACAATATCCTGCTGTAAGTGCAAGTACTCCTGCCACTGCTGGATTTGCCCCTTGAGCAAAAACAAATGGTAATCCTACACCTGCTGTTATAACTGCAAATGCTGCAAATGCATTTCCCATTATCATTGTAAATAAAGCCATTCCCACGCAGTATGCTATTACTCCTGCTAATATATTTCCTTCTGGTATTATGCCAAATATTCCATTAGATATTACTTTTCCTACTCCTGCTGCATTAAATAATGCTCCAAGTGCAGCTAAAAGCTGTGGTAATATACTTGCTGAGCCTACTTGTTGTAAAAGACGTGAGCCATCATGACTTACATATTTTACATTTGTTTTTGTTGTTAAAAGTGCAAATACTGTAGCTATAATTGCACCAAATCCAAGTCCCACTAATCCTCCTAAAGAAGTGAATTGTGCTACTCCAAATGCTACTACGGCTATGGAAAGTGCTGGTATAAATATTTTATTTCCTATTTGTTTTGCTTTTTCTTCTCTAAATTCTTCTGTAGAATTTTTAAGACTACCAAATGTCACTTGTTTTGTGGCAGTTAAAAGTCCCATGAATAATAGTAATGACCCTATTAGTACTGGTGGTACATATGGTCCAAATATAAATATAAGTCCTAATAATCCCCAAAATATTGTTGTTCCCATTTTCTTTGGGTGATTTTCATCTTTAAATGCCATAATACCTGCCATAAATGCTACAAATCCTGCTAATATATAAATTCCTTCTAATAATATATCTACCATTTATTCCACCTCATTTCTATTTGTTATATTTGTACTTGTATTTTGATTTTGTACAGTTTGTAATCTAGTAAGTTTTTTATCCAATAAATAATACTGAACTACTGCTACTAAAAATGCTACTATTGCTACTGGTATTGCTGCTTTTGATACAGCAAGCGGTGTAACTGTAATACCTAATTCATCAAGTGTTCCAACTACAAGTAATACTCCACCAGATGCTATAAATACATTTTGTCCATAAAAATTACCATAGTTTTCTGCTGATGCTGAATACCCTTTTAATTGTTCTAATTGTTCCTCTGAAAGTTGCCCATATTTATTTTCTGCTGCTCCTTGTGCCATTGGAAGTATTAATGGTCTAATAAATTGAACATGTCCTCCAAGTCTTAACGACAAAGCCGCTGCAACTTCTCTTATAAATACATAAATCATAAGAACCTTTCCTGCTGTCATAGAACTTAGCTTCTTTATTAGATATGCTGCTCTTTCTCTTAATCCATTTCTTTCAAGTATACCTATTACTGGAAGTGTAAGTAAAAATATTGTCATATATCTAGTATTTATAAAAGCTTCTCCAAGTGTTGATAATATTTCTGTAAATCCAAGTCCTCCAACTAAACCTGTAACTATTCCTGCTACTAATACTACTGCTATAGTATCTAGTTTTAATATAAATCCTATTACTATAATTAGAATACCTATTAATTTAATCATATGATTTCTCCCTTCTTTTCCGTTTTTTATATCTTATCGTAATATTTAATTACTTTCTGTATAACAGTATACAATTTTTGAATTATTTGAATATTCTATTCTTATAAATACTCTTTAACATTTTTCAACATTTTTCGACAATAAGTTAAAGTTATAATTAAAAAAGTCGATATATTATATATCTAAAAATATGAAAAGGGGTGACCGTTTGAAAAGTATAAAAACAAAATTAATAGTTTATTTTGCAATATTAATAATTATTTCATCTATTTCTCTAGGGCTGTTTTCAATTATGACTGCTCAAAATTCAGTAACTAATGAAGCAGAAAAAGGACTTAATAAATTTGCAAATGAAGGTGCAAAGCTTACAAATAGTAGAATAAATGCTTCTAAAAGTATAATTGAAATGGTAGCTGGAATAGAAGATATTAAAAGCATGGACTTAGATTTACAAATGAGTGCTTTACGATCTCAAATAGACAACATAGATTTTCTAGCACTTGGTATTGTATATCCTGATGGTAATACATATTATCATGATGGAAGTACAGCTGAATTAGGTGATAGAGATTATGTTAAAAAAGCTTTCAATGGAGAGACAAATATATCTGATGTTTTAATAAGTAGAGTTACAAAGGAACCTGTTATGATGTTTGCAACTCCTATAAAGAACAATGAAGAAATAGTAGGCGTATTAATTGGTCGTAGTGATGCAAATATTTTAAGTACTATTACAAAAGATATGGTATATGGAAAAGAAGGCTATTCTTTTATGATTGACAAAAATGGAACTATAATTGCACATCCAGATAAAGAAAAAGTTTTAAATTCTATTAATCCAATAGAATTATCTAAACAAGATGAAAGTCTAGAAAGTACTGCCGATTTATTTTCTAATATAATTAAAAATGAATCTGGGATTGAAAACTTTTATGATAATGGTCATGAATTTTATGTGGCATATGAAAATATAGAAGGTACTAATTGGCATATTGCTGTTACTGCAGATGAAGATGAAGTTTTAGAAAGTATACCTAAACTTCAAAATAATATATTTTATCTTACATTAATAATTTTAGCTATTAGTATAATTATTACATATTTAATGGCAAAATCTATTGTTAAACCTATTATAAGTATTACTAAATATTCAGATAACATTGCTAAATTAGATATGACTGAAGATGTTCCAGAAAAATTATTACAAAGAAAAGATGAAACAGGACGACTTGCAATTGCTCTTCAAACTGTTTCTAAAAATTTAAAAAATGTTATAACTGAAATAAGTAAGTCAGCTGAAAATTTAGCAGCATCATCAGAACAACTTACTGCTACTTCTGAACAATCAGCTACTGCAATAGATGAAGTTGCAAGAACTGTAGAGCAAATTGCAATAGGAGCAAATGATCAAGCTAAGAACACTGAAGATGGTTCTATGAAATCTATGGAGCTTGGGCAAATAATTGAAGATGATAGGGATTTTATTCAAAATGTAACTACATCTACATTTAAGGTAAAAGGTTTTATAAATGAAGCTTTAGGAGAGATGGAAAAATTAAGTTCTATATCCCAGTCAACTAAAACTGCTACTGAAAAAGTTAGAAGTGGTATAATTACAACTAATGAAAGTGCAAAGGAAATTGATAAGGCAAGTAGTGCTATAAGTGACATTGCAGAACAAACTAATTTACTCGCTCTTAATGCAGCAATAGAAGCTGCACGAGCAGGAGAAGCTGGACGTGGTTTTGCTGTTGTAGCAGATGAAATAAGAAAACTTGCAGTACAATCAAATGAATCCACTAACCTTATAGATAAAATGGTAACTGAACTACAAAACAATTCAAATAGTTCTGTAGACATAATGGAAAATATGACTTCTATATTAGAAGAACAAGCTCAAAGTATTGAAAAGAACAAAGAAAAGTATTCACTTATTTCTGAAGCTACAGATGAAGCTCAGCTAGAAGTAGAAAAATTAAATGAATTAGGTAATATGATGGGAATGAAAAAAGATGAAATAATGACTTCACTTGAAAGTCTATCTGCTATTGCAGAAGAAAACTCTGCTTCTACTGAAGAAGTATCTGCTAGTATGGAAGAACAAGCTGCTAGTATAGCACAAGTTGCATCAGCTAGTGAAAGTTTATCAGAACTTGCAAATGATTTACAAAATATAATTCAAAAATTTAAAGTATAAACTAATAAGACTTGGGATAATTCCCAAGTCTTATATTATGTTTATTTTTATTTGGCTACCTTTGGTGTTATAACTGGTTTTGTTGCGTTTACCATATGAAGTAAATATCTTAATAATACATATCCTACCATAAATATTGCCCAAAAGGTTTCAAATTTTGCTATAAAATTTATTATATTTGAGCCATCTCCACTTACCATGAGATATTTACTTACCATATTCATCCCTATAGCAGATATTACAAATGGAAATGTAAATGCTGAATAGCTTGGATAAAATTTCAACTTTAACATTTTAGGCATTAACAAAAGTCCATAAACTGTCATTATTATTGCTAAAGCTGATAAAACCATTATCATATTTAAACTTTTTTGTTCAAATGAACTCATATATCCTGCAAGTAATAGGCTTGCTGGTGCTGCAAAAATTATAGTTAGTGGTTGAGCAGGTTCTGGTATATTTTTTATTTTAATTACTCTATATAATACTATTGGTATCAAAGGTAAATAAGCTACTAGTCCATACCAAAATATTATACGACCTATATTTGATAAGCCATATGCTGGTGCTGTTACACTTCCCACTACTATTCCTACAAAAAGTACAAAATAACTTGCAAATACTTTTTTTATATTAAAGTTGAATATAAATTTACTTGTAAAATATAACATTAAACTAATATTAAGTACTAAAGCAAATATCCATATCCCAAATGCTATATTTGGTAAGTTTGGTTTTATATATGTTGATAAAATCATCATCCCCATAGGATAGGTTGCAAGTACTCCTGAAACTGCTGGATTATTCAAGGCTTCTTTTAATTGATTTGGAACTATCAATATTTTTACAGTAAGCATTATAAATATAATAGCAGATATACTACCTAAAAATAATCTATATCCTGCTCCAAAAGGTGCTATCAAATTACCAAGTGCAGAAAGTCCTAACATTAGTCCACAAATTGGTATTGGTAGTTTTTTTATTAAATTCATCATTAGCAAACAGCTTCCTTTTCCTTGTCAAGATCTACTAAATTTAATTCTCTTACTATTATTCTTGCTGCTGTTTCTGCTATTTCCCCTGTAAAAGATATACATTGTGCTTTATGCTCTCCCGAAGCCATATCCATTCCTTTAGTATGCACGCTACAACATAAAACTTTATGATTTTTTCTAAATTCACCTTGTAATTCATTTGCAAGTTCTAAAGTCTTAACACTCTTTGGATCCTGTGGATTTGTTCCTTCTTTTCTTCCAAAGAAATATCCCATCATCATTACTCCACCAGATACTGCTCCACATACACATTTTGATTTTCCTATACCTACTGGAAATCCTGAAGCCATTGCTATCATTTCCTCCGGCATATCTATACCAAAGTTATTTCTAATAGATGCTACTACTGCTTCAGAACAATAAAATTCTCCTCTTCTAAACATTCCTTCTGCATCTTCTCTTACTTTTTTTATACTTATTTCTTTATTCATTTCATTACCCCCATTTAAGATTTCATCTATATTAATTATAGATAATATCATGTTAATATTCTATCATTATAGAACCTTTTTATAGGTGATATGATAATTATAGATATAAGTTATAAAAAAACAACTATATTTAGTGACTAAATATAGTTGTTTATAAATTTATATTTAATTAGTTGGTGATTATTTACTATATTGCTAAAACTGCATCATGTGCTTCATGTACTGCATCTAATACTTTTCTTGCTTTTATACTGTCTCCTATATTTACAATGTCTAATTTATCTTTTAAATTATTATATATTGTATCATTTGGAGTAAAGCCCATTGCAAGCACTACTGTATCACAGTTTATTTTTTCATCTGTACCATCTTTATTGATGGTTATAGAGTGATCTTCTATAGATATTAATTTGCTTGAAACATTAGTAGTTATATTTGGATGTTGTAACAATTGATTTAACATCATTAAGTTTTGAATAAATACTGGTTCTGGTAGTATTTTATCTGCCATTTCAACCATTGTAACTTTTTTACCTTTTTGAGCTAATACTACTGCTGTTTCACATCCCACTAATCCAGCTCCTACTATTACTATATTATCTCCTATTAAAGATTTATTTTGTAATACATCTGTTGCTGTTGTTACGTGATTTTTATTTATTCCTTTAATTGAACTTGGTCTAATAGCTTTTCCTCCTGTGGCATTTATAACTTTATCAGGATTATAGTTTAAAATATCTTGTTCTGTTGCTTGTTTTAAATATTTAATTTTAATACATAATTTGTTAATCATAGTATCATAATATTTTAGTAATTCTTCTCCATCTCTTTTAAATGAAGGCATACATGCGTTATAGAAATTTCCACCTAAGTGGTCTTGTTTTTCCCAAATTTCTACATCATGTCCTGATTGTTTAGCAGAAATTGCAGCTTGGCAACCTCCAGGACCTGCTCCAATTACTAATATTTTTTTAGGTGAAGATGTTTTTTCTATCTCTTTTACATTTTCATATCCTGCTATAGGATTTACTGCACAATCTATGTGCTTACCTTCTGATACACTTTTTATACAACCTTCATTACAAGATATACACCTTCTTATTTCATCTGTTTTACTTTCCATTACTTTATTTGGAAAGTCTGGATCTGCTAGAAATTGTCTTCCAACTCCTACTATATCTATAAAATTATTTTCTAATGCAGCTTCGGCTTTAGAAATATTTCCAAGTCTACCATTAGACATTACTGGAATATTTACTACTTCTTTTACCTTTTGTGAAGCTAACATTTGTGGTGCCATTTCTTGTTGATATACTGGTGGCATTGCCATATACCAATTATCATGGCAACCTGTATCCACATGTAAGCAATGTACTCCCTTTTCTTCAAGCATTTTTGCAATTTTAATACCTTCATCCATTCCCCTATATCCAGCTTCCACTGGTAAAAAATGACTTGATGTAAATTTAACTATTAGTGGAAAATCATCTCCTAAATCTCTTTTTGTATTATCTATTATTTCATTTAGGAACCTCATTCTATTTTCAAAACTTCCACCATATTCATCAGTTCTTATATTCCACTTTTCCGTCATGAATTTATCTGTTAAGTATCCTCCATATGCATGTATTTCTACTGCATCTACTCCTGCTTTTTTAGCTAATTTAAGTGTTTTAGATACTTCTTTTTGTATGAACTTTATTTCTTCTTTTGTTAGCTCATGAAAAATAATATCAGAACCTGGATATAGTGGAAGTGCTGATGCTGATGATGGTTTTTCTCTGTGTTCTGCCTTTGTATGAAGTCCTACTCCTGGCATTATTTGAATACAAACTTTACAGTCATATTTATGAGATCTATCCACTAAATCTTTAAACCCTTCAAAACTTTCCTCTGTTAAAAGAGATGACGGTGTAGCCCCATCTATTTCTTCTGTTGCCATGACATTTGCCATTATCATAGATGCCCCACCTTCTGCTCTTCTTACATAATAATCATTTGTCTTCTTTGTAAAGTCACCTAATTCAGGTCCCATAGCTACCATAGCAAATCTATTTTTAAGTTCTAAGTTACTTATTTTAATTGGATCTAGTAAATTCATATTTACACTCCTTATGAAAAAGTTATTATATTTCTCTTGCTATTTTTGCTGCTTCTGCTGTAGCATTTAATGCACGTCTTGCTTTAAATGCATCGCCTACTACATGGTATGAAATATTATTTTCATCGCAATATTCTTTTATATCATTTGCTTGTCTTGATTTTGCACCTATTGCTATTACTACTGCATCTGCTTTTATTTCTTCAGTTTTTTCTTCTTCTTTTATTACTATGCTATTTTCCTTTATTGCTAAACATTTAGAATTTGTATAGCTTTTGATTCCGTTTTTATACATGCTTTCCATAACAGATATTTTTCTAAGTTGTCCTAAATCTTTTCCTACTTCATCCATCATTTCAACTACTGATGCTTTATTTCCTCTTTCTGCTAAATATTCTGCTACTTCAAGTCCTACAAGCCCTCCACCTATTACTACTACTTCACCTTCCGGCTTTACACTTCCTGCAAGAACTTCATGAGAGTTATATACATGGTCAAAATCTTTTCCTTCTATTCCCAATTCTATGGTTTTTGCTCCTACTGCTATTATGATTTCATCTGGATTTTCTGATTGTATTATTTGTTTTGCAAGTGGTGTTTGTAGTCTAATTTCTACACCTTCTCTTTTTGTCATATCTGCCATTTTATCCATTGCATCTTTCATTTCACCTTTTCTTGGCGCCATACCTGCTAGAGCAAATTGTCCTCCTAGTGAATTTTCTTTTTCAAATAATACTGGCTCATGTCCTCTTCTTTTAAGTGTTATTGCAGCTTCCATTCCAGCTATTCCTCCACCTGCAATAAATACTTTTTTAGGATTCTCTGTCTTTTGGAGTTCCATTTCCTTTTCAAGTCCAAGTGCTGGATTTCTAAGGCATGTTATATGTGGCATAGTTGGATCTGTAAATCCATCAAAACATCCTTGATTACAGCCTACACAATATACTATAGAATCTTCGTCTCCTGCTTTTGCTTTATTACAAAATTCTGCATCTGCAAGTTGTGCTCTACCCATTACAACCATATCTGCTCGATCATCTTCTAATATTTTTTCTGCTTGGTCTGGACTATTTATTCTTCCTACTGCTACTGTAATCATTCCTGTTTCTTTTCTTATTTTCGCTGCATTATCAACATTAAATCCTCTTTCCACATCTACTGGTGGTACTTCATATTTTATTGCAGCTGAGAACATATTTCCACGGGAAACATCTAATACATCTACACCTTCTTCTCCTGCTAACTTACATACTTTTATAATGTCATCTATTGTAAGTCCATTTTCAAGATAATCATCATGGGCATGTATTCTCATAAATAATGGCATATCTGCTGATATATTTTTTCTTATTGATTTTATTGTTTCAAGTAAATATCTTGCTCTATTTTCAAATGAGCCACCAAATTCATCTTCTCTTTTATTAAATGCTGGAGATAAGAATGTATGAAGTGAATAACTATGTCCTGCATGAAGTTCTATTGCATCAAATCCAGCTTCTTCTGCTCTTTTTGCTGCTTTACCATAAGCATCTATTATTTCCCAAATTGTTTCTGTCTTTGCTGCTGGCAACATTATATCTGTTCCTGGCATATTCATTTCACTTGGTACTATTATCATAGCTTCTCTATCACTTGCTACTGCTGTACCTCCTTGCCATAATTGAATAGCTGATTTTCCTCCTACATTTCTTATGGCATCTGTTAATTTTTTAAATTCAGGTATATACTTATCATCTGCTATTGATAAAAAATAAGTAGGTGCTGAAGGAGCATGAACTGATGTTACTTCTACCATATTAAGTCCATTTCCACCTTCTGCTCTTGCTACATGATAGTTTATTAATTTTTCTGTTACAAATTTATCTTCTGAAGGCATTTTTGTTCCCATTGCTGGAAATACCACTCTATTTCTCATTTCCATTTCTCTTATTTTTATAGGTGTAAATAATTTTTCAAATTTCATTTTTTCATCTCTCCTTATTTTATATTATTCTTGCTATTTCTGAACCTTCTCTTATTGCTTCTAATGCTCTTCTTGGGTCTTTAGCATCTCCTATTACATGTATTTCTTCTGCACTGCCCTTTAATGTTTCACTGATTTGATTTACTGATTTTGCACCACATGCAAGTACTATATCTGTAAATCCTATTAATTCTTCTTTTTTACCATTTCTTTCTACTACTATACTGTTTTCCTTTATACTATCTACTTTTGTCTCAGTATAAATATTCGCTCCATTTGCAATAAGTCTTTTTGTCATAGGTATTTTATTGTTTGGTACGTCATCTAATGCAATATCTTCTAATGCTTCTACTATTGTTACATTCATCTTTCCACGAGCATTATGTTTTAACATTTCTGCTGTTTCACAACCTACCATTCCTCCACCTATTACTAATACATTTCCTCTAGGTATATATTTTTCTCCAGATAATATTTTATGAGATGTAGTAACTTTCTCGTTTTCCACACCTTTAATTGGTGGAATACTTGCCTCTGCACCTGTTGCTATCATTATTGTATAAGGATTTAATTGTTCTACAAATTCTTCTGTTGCCTCACTACCTAATATTACTTTTACACCTAATTTTTCTATTTGTTTTGTTAAATATATAACCCATTTAGATAAAGATTGTTTAAATGGTGGCATAACTGCTATATTTATTTGTCCACCTAATTTATTTTCTTTTTCAATTAATGTTACATCATGTCCTCTAAGTGCTGCTACTCTAGCTGCTTCAAGCCCTGCTACTCCTCCACCTATTACAAGTACTCTTTTAAATTTATTTGTACTTTTTATTTCTAATTCTTTTTCTCTACCAAGTGCTGGATTTATAACACAAGTTCCTGGTTTTCTTTTAGATTGTTCTCCTATACATCCTAATCCACAACCTACACATGGTGCTACATCTTCTATTCTTCCTGTCTTTGCTTTGTTTGCAAACTCAGAATCGGCTAATAACGCTCTACCAATTACTACTCCATCTATATAGCCTTTTTCTATCATGTTATCAGCTAAATTTGGATCATTTATTTTTCCTACTGTAATTACTGGTATAGATGAAATTTCTTTTATTTTTTTAGCTTCCTTTAAATTTATAAATTCTTCTGTTCCATGACAAGGAATTATATTCCATGGTTTTTCATATTGTGTTCCACCTGATACTTCAAATGCTGATATTCCTCTTTCTATAAACTTTGGCACAAGATATAACATATCGTCTAAAGTATTTCCTCCAGGTATTTTTTCGTCTCCTGACATTCTAAGAATTATAGGGAAATCCTCACCTGCTTTTTCTTTTATGCTATCTATTACTTCAAATACAAATCTTGCTCTATTATCTAAGCTTCCTCCATAAATATCTGTTCTTTTATTTCTAAGAGGAGATAAAAATGCACCTGCTAACATATATGCATGGGCACAATGTAATTCTATTCCATCACAACCTGCTTTTTTTGCCCTTAAAGCAGCTTGCCCATATTTTTCTTCTATTGACTTTATTTCATCTATAGTAAGTTCTCTTGTCATATTACCTAAAGCATTAGGATATACAGAAGGTGCTACTGGTGTTACACCAAAAAATGCAGATATTGATTCTGGTCCTGGATGTGTTATTTGTGGTATTACCCTTGCCCCATGAGCATGAATTTTATCTGTAAATTTCTTAAATGATGGTATTTGACTATCATCAAATAAACCTGTTGTATTTCCTAAATAAGGTGCTGACCTATCTACTGTCACTGCATCTACTATTATAAGGGCTGTACCACCTTTTGCCCTTTCTTCCCAATAATCACTCATTTTTTCATTTATTAAACCATCTTCAGATTCATAACCAAGTGACATAGGAGCCATAGCTATTCTATTTTTAAGTTCCATGTTTCCTATTTTTAATGTACTAAAAAGACTTTTCAAATAATTACCCCCTTACTTTTGTTGTTACTTATATAACAAGCAAGAAGGGTGCCAAATTTGAAAAGTCTTATTTTTAACGATCATTTGTTATTTTTATATCTAATTTATGTTTCACTATGATACATGTATTGTTATACATGCATCAATTTAATATCTATATTGTTCAATATCTATATTATATTTAGATAGCTTTCTATAAAGTGTTGCTCTTCCTATTCCAAGATTCTCAGCTGTAGCTTTCACATTACCTTTAGTTTCACTTAAAAAATCTATTATAGTATTATATTCCTTATTTTTTAATATATTAGATTTTAAATCACTATTATTTTGATTATTTAATTGTAAATTAACAGGTAAATCTTTTATATCTATCACATTATCTGATGCTATTTGAACTGCTCTCTCTATTATATTTTCAATTTCTCGTACATTACCAGGCCATCTATATGTCATAAATATATTTTCAACTGTTTTTGAAATATTATTTATATTGCTATTAAATACATTATTATATTTTTCTATAAAATACTGAATGAGAGGTTTAATATCTTCTATTCTCTTTCTAAGTGGCGGAATATTTATTGTAAATACATTTATTCTATAAAATAAATCCATTCTAAAATTACCTTTTTCTACTTCTTCAAAAAGATTTCTATTTGTTGCTGCTATTATTCTTACATCTATTTTTTTGCTTTTATTTGCTCCAATTCTTATTACTTCTCTATCTTGAATTACTCTAAGAAGTGATGCTTGAATAGATAAAGGCATTTCTCCTATTTCATCTAAAAATATAGTTCCCCCATCTGCCATTTCAAACTTTCCCATTTGACCTTCTTTTTTAGCACCTGTAAATGAACCTGGAGAATATCCAAATAATTCACTTTCTGCAAGTGTTAAAGGTAGTGCCCCACAATTTACTGCAATGAAAGGCTTATTACATCTTATGCTATTTTTATGAATTGATTGGGCAAATAACTCCTTACCTGTACCACTTTCTCCTAATATTAATATATTTGAATTATTCTTAGATGCTATTTTAGCTTGATTTTTCGCACCATTTAACTCATGAGAATTACCTATTATATCAGAAAAATCATATAGTTCTTTTTTATCTTTATCTTTATCTTTTCTAAAATTATAGCTTTTAGTAAGATATTTATCTTTTTTTATTTCTGTAAGTCTTAGTTCATTTTCTATAGCATATGCTACTGCTACTACCATACCTAATGTATGTGTAGAAAATGTATCTCTATATCCTGTTATTCCTATACTTCCTATTAATTTATTATCTATATCATGTATTGGAGCAGCTGATGTTGTAAATTCATGAAACCCTTTGTAGCTATTTTCATAACCCCATGTTTCTATTGGCTTGTCTAAATATATAGAGGTTCCCATGGCATTTGTTCCTATATATTCTTCGCTTAAATTAGCTGTGGAATTATTAGATGTCTCAGGTATATTAGCTGATATATATGTGTCTAATATAAATCCATTTTTATCTATAAGAGTAATCATAAATCCTGTTTCTTTTATTATATTAAATAGTTGTATCATAAAAGGACGTACTATATCTATGAAAGAAGCCATCTTTTTTATAGCTTGTTCTTGTTTTTTTTGAAACTCATCTTCTACTTTTTCATTGGTTACATCTACTCCATAATTTTTGGTTCTAATCCATGATTTTTTTATTATATCTCTCACACCTGATATATCATCTTTATCATTTATAAAAAACTCAGTCCATGCTTTTTTTATTGCTTTTTCGTCCTTTTTCATAGATTCACCTTCTTAAATCTTTTGAGTTTTTTTGAAACCACGAGGATAAATTATTATTGCTAGTATTCCTCCTATTATTGCTGTATAAAGTTGTGGAAATGTAAATGTAGCTATTATAGCTGGTGGTACTTTAGGTATAAATAGAGGTAATATCATTCTAACTGCTAAAGCTAAAGTACTAAACTTTATTAATGCAGCTATTATTACTGAAATCCAATTAGTAAATTTTATATTCATTTTATTTATTATATAAAATGATAACACAAATAATATATTTCCTATAACTATTATTGGAATAAGAGGAGCAAGACCTATAATTCCCATTATAAATGCTATTATTGGTGTAAGTGATCCAATTATCACCCCTGATGTAGGCCCTATCATAAGTACTGATAGTATAAGAGTCATATTCACAAGTGGTCCTACTAAAGGCTGTGCAAATTCTCTAAATCCTATTTGAAATACTAATGCAAGCGCTAACAATAAAGATGTTCTAACTAAATTTTTAGTATTCATTTTTTACCTCCTTTTATATTTTTCAATTTCTCAACTTTTTCATTATATTCTTCCGAAATAATTATTATTTTTATGTTTTTTATATTTTCTCTATATAATATAAATTCTATAAATTCTAAAGAAATATCATCTATAAATTTAAACTTATCTACCACTATTGTTACATCTTCTTCTAGAGATACTTGTTCTATTATCTTTTCTAATGATTTAAAAATATTTATTTTTGTAGCCATATTTAATAAAACGTTTTTATCCCTTATATATCTCTGTACCTTAGAATTAACAAAACAAACATTATATAAATAACTATCATCTACTTTTAACAAAATTTCATCATATTTTTTTATTATTTTATCTATTAATTCTGATAATACATAATATTCTATATCCCCTAATGGATAAGATTTAAGGAATATTGAATTTTCTATAAATTTTTCTTTATCATGTTCTTTTATTATATATAAATTAGAGTATTTATTTTTAGTATTTATTAGATTAGGCTTTGGTATTTCTTTTATATCTGTTTTATTATTTCTATTCATTATGTTTTTATATGCATTTTTTATTTCAATTGCTGGACTAATATTTAATTCTTCTCTTAATCTTTTTACACATCTATTATAGTGGTGTAGTGCTTTATTTCTATCACCTATTTGAATATATATATTTATAAGTTCTAAATACAAACTTTCTTTTAGAGGATTAATTGATAATTTATCTTCTAATATTTTTATTGCCTTTTGATATTCTCTTCTGTCTTTGTAACTATCTTTTAGTTTAGTCAAAATTTTTATGTAATTTCTCTGAAGTTTTTCTCTTTCATAAAATACCCAATCATTAAATTCAGGACTATCTTTTATATAAAATCCCTCCAAAAATTCTCCTTTATACAATTTTTTTATTTTTTCCAATGAATTTATATCTTGATTTTCTACTCCCTTTTGGAATTCTTCTACATCTACATATATATCTATATTGTCATTTAAACTTATTGTTTCTTTGTCAGAAATAAATGGATCAATTTTTTCATTTTTTTGTTTAAATAATTTTCTAAGTTGCCATATGTTATATCTTAAATTATATCTACTTGTATCAAAATCATTTGAATCCCAAAATATATCAGCTATTTTATTTCTATTAAACTTTTTATGCCTTTGTTCTGCCATATAACTTAATATGCCTATTGATTTATGACTTAATTTATGTAAAATGGATTCATCATTTAAAAGTATATCGACTCTACCTAATAAATATATTTTTAATTTAGCCATATATATCACCTTTATTTCTAAATATTATATCGCCTTGTTTTAATGTTAATTCTACATTTATATCTTTTATTTTTTCTTTTTTCACTTTTAAAGGATTTTTATCTAATACTACTAAATCTGCAAATTTACCTATTTCTATTGACCCTTTAATATTTTCTTCAAATACAGAATAAGCTCCATTAATAGTAAATAACTTTATAGCTTCTATAGCTGATATTGAATATTCTTTATTTGGATGATTTACTGCTGTATGTATCCCTAAAAGTGGATCTATTTTTGTTACATCACTATCTGAACCTCCTGCTATAATTAACCCTGATTCTATAATTTTCTTTAGTGGGTTTGTTCTTTTTCTTCTTTCACCTAATCTTTTATCATATAAATCGCCTTTATCTCCCCAATAATACTCATAAGAGGGTTGCATGGATAATACTAATCCTAAATCTTTAGCTCTTTTTATATGTTCATCTGATGGTAATTCAAAATGTTCTATTCTATGTCTATGATTTTCCCTTTTATACTTTGCAATTGCATATTCATATGAATTTAATATTTGCTCTATTGCTCTATCACCTATAGCATGTACTGTTATTTGTAAATTTTCTTTATGTGCATTTAATATAAATTCATTTAATTCTTCTTGTGAAAAGAAAAGTCTACCTTTATTATTTTTTTGGTCTGAATAATCTTCTTTTAAGGCTGCATTTCTTGATCCAAATGAACCATCTAAAAATATACATCCACCAATTCTATTTAGCTGCTTTTCTTTTACCATATTTACATCTATTGTTTGATAAAACAAATTTATGTCTATAGGAAATTTTTTCTTATTATTTATTATGAATTCTGCATCTCTATTATGAAATACAAATCCACCTTCCAATGCTCCAACTGTAGTTACACCTTTGCTAATTGCTAAATTTAATGCTTTATTTACACCTTTTTTTCTTATGCTATCTGAAAAGTTATTTAGTATTTGCCCCCTAATATATGCACTAGCTTTATCTTTTAATCTTCCATCAGGAAGTCCTCTTTCATCTCTTATTATACCCTCTAAATCAAATGGTATATTTAAGCTGTTTAGTGCCATTGAATTGACTGAACTTATATGATATTCTACTCTATTTATCCATACAGGATGATTTGGAGCACATTTATCTAATTCATATCTTGTAGGCATGCGACCTTCAGCTACTCTTAAATCATCATAACCTATACCCCTTATAAGTTGACATTCTGGTTTTTTATCTGCAGCTTTTCTTATTCTTTCTTGTAATTCTCCTATACTTTCTACATCACTTAAATCTACAGATAATAAATTTAATCCTGTTTGTACAAGATGAACATGACTATCATAAAATCCTGGTAATACTGTTTTTCCCATTAAATCTATTTTTTCTTTTGCAGTTTCTATATATTTTTTATATTCATCATGGTTTCCTATATCTATTATATTCCCTTTATCTATAGCTATCCAATTAACTGTATTTAGATTTTCATCTATAGTTAATATATCTCCATTGTATAATATTAAATCTACATTTTTCACAGAAAATTCCCCTCTATCAAATTGTCTTAATATCATTTTAACATATGTATTGGGAAAAATCCCTTCTATATTTTTATGATATAGAAGGGATTTTTTTATTTTGCATTTAATGTTGTCTTTAAGAAATCATATATTACTTCTGCAGTTTTTACTACAGTATCTATAAGTACATATTCATTACTACTATGATAATTTTCACCATGAGGTCCAAATACAAATGTAGGTACATTTACTCTTGTTCCTAAATAATTAAAGTCACCTATACTTGTAAAATAACTTGTTTGACCTTCTTTTCCAGTAATATTTTTTATACTATTTTGTAATGCTAAAGTATATTCATTTTCTTCATCTACTGTATAAGGTAAAAATCCATCTGCCTCATCATGTGGTGCTTCTCTAAAGTTTATCTCTACTTTACTCTTTATATTTGCTTTTTCTACTGCTCTATTTACTTCATCTACTATATAGTCTTTGTCTTCTCCTCTTACTATATGTCTAAATACTGTAAATTCTGCAGTATCTGCTACACTACATGCTGCTCCTCCACCATTCATTTCTATTAGTGCAAAAGAGCCTTCACCTAATTTATCATCTTTTAATCCTTCCATATTTTCTAACTCTAATATGACTTTAGATGCATCAGTTATTGCATTTATTCCAAGTTCTGGTGCTGCAGCATGAGAAGACTTTCCTTTTAATTTAACACTATAATTGTATCCACCTCTTGCTCCAAGACATACACATGGAAAATCACATGCTGAAAATCCACTACTAGGTTCTGGAACTATTGCTACATCTACATCTTTTGTATATCCATTTTGTATAAGTGCATCTGTCCCTAATCCAAATGGACCTTCCTCATCTGATACTAATGTATAAAGTATTTCTCCATCAAACTCATCTACTGTATTTTTAAATGCTTCTAAAGCAAGTATTATAGCTGCTATTCCTGATTTCATATCAAGGGCACCAAGCCCATACAAACGATTTCCTTCTCTTGTTGCTTTTAATGGGTTGTACTCCCATCCTTCACATATTTCTACTGTATCTAAGTGTCCATTTAATAATATCTTTGGACCTTTGCCTTTTCCTTTTAAATTCCCTATTACATTTTTACCTTTAAATTTTGTTATCTTTTTATCTTCATATTCATGTATTTCTGTTGGAATATTTTTTTTCTTTAATAAATCATGTGCATATTCCATTATTTTATCTTCTCTGAAATAAGGGCTTTCTATTTCTATAAGTGAGGATAACAATTCTACTATATTTTCCTCATTTATATATTCCCTATATTTTTGTGTCAATTTAATTCCTCCTAATTTAAACTGTCTTTTCAACTGTTTCTTCATCGTGATACGTATTTACTGATTCTATATCTCCTTCTTTAAATATAAATTTACCTGTGAAAGAATATAGTATTGCTATAACTGGTGTTAAGAATGATAAGAATACATATGGAAAATAATCCATTGTAGGAACACCTAATGTTCCTGCAAAAAACACTCCACATAATCCCCATGGTACAAGTGGTGATGTAACTGTTGCTGAATCTTCTGAAGTTCTTGAGTTAACTTGTGGTAATATATTTAATCTCTTATATGCTGGTACTAGCATACGAGATGGTATTATTATAGCTATATATTGACTTGCTGAAAATAAGTTTACTGCAACTGATGATAATACATGTGTTGTAATAAGTCCCTTTGCACTACTAACTAAAACAGCTATTTTTTCTAGTAATACTTCTAATATTTTTGTTTTTTCTAATATTCCACCATAACTTAGTCCTATAAATCCTAGAGATATAGTCCACATCATACTTTGAAGTCCTCCACGACTAAGTAATGCATCTACTGCTTCTACTCCTGTATCTGATACAAAACCATCATTCATAAACGCTAACATTTCCCCTAATCCATATCCTTGGAATATCATTGCAAATGCTAAACCTAAAAGTGATGCTATTACCATTACAGCAAGTCCTGAAAACTTTTTAACTGCAAGTATAACTATTACTACTGCTGGTATTAATGTTACAGGACTTATATAATAATTTGAACTTAGTCCATTTAATATTCCATCTATTTGAGCAGTATCTATTGTTCCGCTACCAAACTTAAATCCTACTATTCCATATAATACAAGAGATATTAAAAATGCAGGTCCTGTAGTATACACCATAGATTTAATGTGGTCAAAAAGGTTTGCCTCTGCCACACCTGCTGCTAAGTTTGTAGAGTCTGATAATGGTGACATTTTATCTCCAAAGATTGCACCAGTTATAACTGCTCCTGCTGTGATTGGTGCTGGTATTCCAAGTCCATATCCAATCCCCATAAATGCAACACCAAATGTAGCACCAGTAGTATATGAACTTCCTGTAGATATAGATGATACTGCACATACAAATGCTACAGTAACTAAAAATATCTTTGGTGATAATATATTTAATCCATAATATATTAATGTTGGTATTGTTCCTGCTGGTATCCATGATGCAATAAGTACTCCTACTAACATAAGAATAAGCATTGGAAGCATGGCTATTTTACATCCATATAGTATACCTTCCTGTACATCATCCCAACTAAATCCTGATATTAATGCTATCACTGCTGCAAATGTCGCTGCCATTATTAAAGTAATGTGTGTAGCATAATTTTGTTTTAATACGAATATCTGGACTGCCATTGCAATACATAAAAATAAAATAACTGATAAGGCTGCAATAAAACTTGGCCTTTTACCACTTGAGTCTTTTAAATTACTCATTTAATCACTCCCCATTTGTATTTGATTATATATTAACATACCACCGTGGTATAAATCGTTTGATTTTATGTTTATTTTCGATTTTTCAGAAATATTTATATATTTTATAAGAAAAACTCTATATAAAGCTATTTTTTATGACATATAATAAATAACTATAATTTTTTTAGAGAAAACTCTTGACAAATTTAAATTTAAAGTTTAATATTGTATCTAATATAATTAATAAATGCATCGATGGAGAGAAAGATATCTAAATTTAATTACAGAGAATTGGCGTTGGTGAGAGCTAATATTAAATTGATATGTAATATACACTCCAGAGCAGATTTGCTAAATGAATTTTATTCTAGTAGGCAAATACGAAGGCCCATCGTTATAAGGGATAGGATTGTTAGATCTGAAGTGATGACATATTGTCATAATTAGGGTGGTACCGCGGATATTAAATCTTTCGTCCCTATAAATATAAGTTTTTTAACTTGTGTTTATAGGGATGGAAGATTTTTTTATTTGTAAAATTAATTTTTAAGGAGGAATAATAATGAAAAAAGGTAAATTAGTTAGTTTATTATCTCTACTGATTATAGTGAGTTTAATAGCTAGTGGTTGTGGTAAAACAGAAAGTAAAAGTGCATCAGGTGAAAACACTTATTATATTGGCATAAGTCAATTAGTGGAACATCCTGCTCTTGATGATGCAAGACGTGGTTTTGAGGATGGGCTTAAAGAATTAGGTGTAAATGCAAAAATTGATTACCAAAATGCTACAGGTGAGATTCCAAACACTGTTAGTATTGCTGAAAAGTTTAAAAAAGATAATGTAGATTTAATTTATGCTATTGCTACACCTGCAGCTCAATCTGCAAAGCAAGTAACTAGTGATATTCCAGTTTTATTTAGTGCTGTTACTGACCCTGTAAAATCTCAGATAGTAAATAAATGGGAAGATGTTGGTGATAATGTAACTGGTACTAGTGATAAAGCTCCTATAGAATCCCAATTAAAAATGTTTAAACAAATTGATGATAGTATTAAAAAAATTGGTATTTTATATAGTACTAGTGAAGCCAATTCAGAAATTCAAATAGATGAAGTAAAGAAACTTGCACCAAATGAAGATTTAGATGTAGTTACTGTTGGAGTCAATAATGTAAATGAAATTCCTCAAGCAATAGATTCATTGTTATCAAAAGTAGATGCTATATATACTCCAAGTGATAATCTAATAGCTTCTTCAATAGAATTAGTTTCTACAAAACTTATTGAAAAACAAATGATTTCTGTATCTGCAGAAGGTGCACATGTAAATAATGGTACTTTACTTACAAATGGTTTAAACTATTATGAATTAGGTAAGCAAACAGCTGAAATGGCAAAAGAAATTTTAGTAGATGGAAAATCTCCTTCTGAAATACCTGTAGGAATAGCTGAAAAAACTATCACTACAGTTAATATAGATACCTTAGAAAAACTAGGTTTAGATAAAAATTTAGATATATTTAAAGACGCTAAAAAAGTAGAAAAATAAAAAATTAATAAATATGATAGGGATAATAGATTAAATATTTCCTTTATGACTTGTTCTCCATCTAAAATTATCACCAATATTAGTTTCAAGAATATTATAATTATTATAAATATTTCCGAGAAAATTCTTGACAATGTTAATTAGAAGTAGTAACATTGTATCTAATATATTAAATGCATTGATGGAGAAAAAGATATCTTATCTTAATTACAGAGAGTTGGAATAGGTGAAAGCCAACATTAAGAGGATATGTGATATTCACTCCAGAGCATATTTGCTAAATGAATTTTTATTCTAGTAGGCAAATACGAAGGCCCATCGTTATAAGGGATAGGATTGTTAGATCTGAAGTGATGGCATATTGTCATAATTAGGGTGGTACCGCGGATATTAAATCTTTCGTCCCTATAACCATAAGTTTTTTAACTTGTGTTTATAGTGATGAAAGATTTTTTTATTTGCAAATATAAAGGAGGAATTATAATGAAAAAATTAGTTAGTTTATTATCTTTATTATTAGTTGGAGGAAGTTTACTTTTTAGTGGTTGTGGTGAAACAGAAAGTAAAAATACATCCGGTGAAAACACTTATAGCATTGGCATAAGTCAATTAGTGGAACATCCTGCTCTTGATGATGCAAGACGTGGTTTTGAGGATGGGCTTAAAGAATTAGGTGTAAATGCAGAAATTGATTATCAAAATGCTACAGGTGAGATTCCAAACACTGTTAGTATTGCTGAAAAGTTTAAAAAAGATAATGTAGATTTAATTTATGCTATTGCTACACCTGCAGCTCAATCTGCAAAGCAAGTAACTAGTGATATTCCAGTCTTATTTAGTGCTGTTACTGACCCTGTAAAATCTCAGATAGTAAATAAATGGGAAGATGTTGGTGGTAATGTAACTGGTACTAGTGATAAAGCTCCTATAGAATCCCAATTAAAAATGTTTAAACAAATTGATGATAGTATTAAAAAAATTGGTATTTTATATAGTACTAGTGAAGCCAATTCAGAAATTCAAATAGATGAAGTAAAGAAACTTGCACCAAATGAAGATTTAGATGTAGTTACTGTTGGAGTCAATAATGTAAATAAAATTCCTCAAGCAATAGATTCATTGTTATCAAAAGTAGATGCTGTATATATTGTAAGTGATAATTTAATAGCTTCTTCAATAGAATTAGTTTCTACAAAACTTATTGAAAAACAAATGATTTCTGTATCTGCAGAAGAATCTCAAGTAGGTGGTGGAATATTAATTACAAATGGTTTAAGCTATTATGAATTAGGTAAGCAAACAGCTGAAATGGCAAAAGAAATTTTAGTAGATGGAAAATCTCCTTCTGAAATACCTGTAGGAATAGCTGAAAAAACTATCACTACAGTTAATATAGATACCTTAGAAAAACTAGGTTTGGATAAAAACTTAGATATATTTAAAGATGTGAAGGAAGTAAAAAAATAAAAAATTAAGCTTTAGGAGGCATTAAAATGAATTCATTAATTATAACTTCTATAGAACAAGGACTTATATTTTCAGTTCTTGCTATGGGAGTATATATAACTTATAAAATATTAGATATACCTGATCTTTCTGTAGAGGGAACATTCCCTCTTGGAGCATTTGTTTTTGCAAAATTTATTATGATGGGAATAAACCCTATATTAAGCACATTCTTAGCTTTTGTATCAGGATTATTAGGTGGATTATTAACAGCAGTATTATTTACTAAATTAAGAATAAAGCCTTTATTGTCAGGAATTCTTACTATGACAATGCTTTATTCCATAAATCTTAGGATAAATGGAAAATCAAATATACCATTGTTTCAATATGATTCTATATTTGATATGGGTTCTAATTTATTAATATTAATAGGAATTGTATTATTAGTTAAAATTATTTTAGATAGATTCTTAAAAACTGAAATAGGCTATCTTTTAATAGCAACAGGTGATAATGAGTCTTTAGTCAAATCATTAGGTCAAAATAGTGATAAATACAAAATAATAGGTCTTATGATTGCCAATGGTCTTGTAGCTATGAGTGGTGCTATGATGACACAAGTACAAGGGTTTGTTGATATTACAATGGGAAGTTCTATAATTGTTGTAGCTCTTGCATCTATTATAATTGGTGATACTATTAGAAAAAATTCAGAAACAATAAAAAATACTACTAGAGCAATACTTGGTGCTATAAGCTATAAAATTATTGGTGGTATTGCTATTGATTTAGGTCTTGCACCTAGTGATTTAAGAGCTATAAGTGCAATAATTGTAATAATTTTCTTATCTTATAATAATTTTATACCAAATATAATTGTTTCTAGAAAAAAAGGAGATGTTAAAAGTGTTAAAAATAGAAAAGCTGTCAAAGAGTTTTAATAAAGGTACTGAAAATGAAATAACTGTTTTTAATGGTTTAGATTTAAATATAGAAAAAAATAAATGCACAGCTATAATTGGATCTAATGGCTGTGGTAAGAGTACTCTTTTAAATATAATCGGTGGAAGTATAAATATTGATAGTGGAGATATTATTTTAAATAATAATAATATCTCTAAACTAAAAGAAGAAAAAAGGGCAGTTAATATAGGAAGAGTTTATCAAAATCCTTCTATGGGGGTTTCTCCTTCCCTTACTATTCTGGAAAATATGTGCCTTGCTGATAAAAAAGGAGAGAGATTTTCACTTAAAGGATTAGTAAAGAGAAATAGAAAGAGTAAATATGTTGAGCTTTTAAAAGATTTAGATTTAGGACTAGAGAATAAATTAAATACAAAAGTAAAATATCTATCTGGTGGACAAAGACAATCTTTATCTCTCATTATGGCAGCCATGAAATATCCTGATTTATTATTATTAGATGAACACACTGCTGCTCTTGATCCAAAGACTTCAAATGTAGTTATGGAAAAGACTAGAGAACTTTTAAAAAAATACTCTATAACTACTATTATGATTTCACATAATATGAAAGATGCAATAGATTATTCTGATAGAATAATCATGCTAGACAAAGGTAAAGTAGTTTTAGATAGAGATAGTAAAAATATTACTGAGTCTGAGCTTATTAATATTTACAGAGAAAAGATACAAGTAGTTGCATAAAAACTATACTCCTACAATCTTTATTACTAATGATATAAAAATAGGTATTGTAGCAATGCTACATAATGTTGATAGGAACACTAATTCACTTGCTAATTTGTAATTTGAATTATTTTTTCTAGCAAATATAGCTGCATTTGCTGCAACTGGCATTGACATTGTTATTGCTATTATACCTATTACTATCTTTGGTAATGGTAATAAATTTAATATAAATAATAATGGTAATGGAATTATAATAAGTCTTAAAAATGTTGTTATAACTATTAATTTATTACTTATTACATTTTTTATATTTGATTCTCCAAGCATTGATCCTATTACTACCATAGCTAAAGGTATTGTTGTATTTCCTAAGCTATCAAGTGCTTGGAATAATGGAGTTGGTAATTTAATTGAGAATAAAAATAAAACTATCCCAATTGTTATTGCTATTGTGCCAGGATTTATAAGCATTTTAAAGTTTATATTTTTATTTTTATTGGGAGTTGAAAGTATCATTCCAAGTGTCCATAGAAGTATATTAAACCATAAATTAAAAAGCCCAGAATAAAATATTCCTATTTCACCATAAACTACGGCTACTATAGGAAAGCCCATAAATCCACCATTAGGGAATATAGTAGCAAATTGATATATTCCTCTATCAGGATTTTCAATATGCTTTATTTTTGTAAAGATATATCCAACTAGCATTGCAAAAACATATGCAAATGGACCTATAGCTAGTACTAATACCCCATTACTTAACATTTCTTTAGAAAAATCGTAATTCATTGAAGTTATAAGAAGTGATGGTATAGTAGCATATACTATAAAATTAGATAGTCCTTTTCCTAGGCTGTCATTTATTATATTAAACTTTCTAAGTATAACCCCTATTGTTATAAGAATAAACAATACCAAAACTTGGGATAGTACAGTTGTTAAGTCCATTTAAATATCCCTTTCTAAGACTATATTCTATTTTTCATCTGATTGTATAGCATTTTAGCTATTCCTATACCATTTTCTCCACTACTAGCTTCATTTGCAAGTTCTTCATGAAACATATCTGTAAATATCTCTCTACCTCTACTTTTTTCTGTGAAATTAGATTCCATAACTGTTTTATTCATTTCTTTAAACATAATACCAGTAAATATAGCTTCAAAATCTTTACAAGCTTCTAGCAACTTTTCTTGCTCTTTTGTTTTTTGAGTTTCTATTTTTTGTGTATAATTATTTATATTATTTATTTGCATAAATTATCACTTACCTTTTAAGATTATTAGCTTGTTGCATCATTTCATCTGATGTTTGAATTGACTTAGAACTTACTTCATATGCTCTTTGAGCTGATATCATCTTTACCATTTCATCTATTACAGCTACATTTGAACTCTCTAAATACTTTTGAAGTATTGTAGAGTCCATATTAAAATTATTTAAAACTCTTGGATCTCCTGAGGCAACTGTCTCTTCATAAAGATTGCTTCCATCATTTAATAACCCTTTAGAGTTTATAAAATCTACTAATTTTAATGTGCCTATATCTACAGTTTCACCATTTGCATTTTCAGCAGTTATATTTCCCATATTATCTATTTCCAAGTCTGATATTCCACTATTTAAGGTTATTCTATTATTATTATTATCTAATATATAATATCCCTCTGAAGTTACTAAATTAGAAGTATTACCATTAATACTTAGCTTAAAACTTCCATCTCTTGTATATCTTGTTTCTCCATTAGGTAACTGCACCTCGAAAAAACCATCTCCAACTATTGCTACATCAAGTGGATTTTCAGTTGGCTGTGGACTCCCTTGAGCCATATTTCTATTTGTTGCTGAAACTTTTACCCCATGACCTACTTGAATATTAACCGGAGTATTAGTATCATCATTTGGATTTGCTCTTTTTAACTCCGTATACATTAAATCTTTAAATTCAGCTCTTTGAGATTTATATCCAACAGTATTTACATTTGATAAGTTATTTGAAATTGTATCTATATTAAATTGTTGTGATTTCATTCCTGTAGCTGCAGTCCATAATGACCTAATCATTTATAATGCCCCCTATTTTATATTCTTGCTATATCATTTACAGCTTTTTGTAGTATTTCATCATATGACTTAACTACTTTTTGGTTAGATTCATAACCCCTCATAGTAGATATCATTTCTACCATTTCCTTTACTGTTTCTACATTGGACCCTTCTAAATAACCAGATAATACTTCACCTGTAAATGCACTTTCTTGTGCTTCTTGGTTTTCTTCTATTCTATATAGATTATCTCCTTCTTTTCTTAGAAATTCTTTATTATCTATATTTACTATATCTAGTCTACTAACAAAAGCTCCATTTAATGATATATTCCCAAACTGATCTGTATTCACTTCACCATTCCCTATATTTATAGCACCATTATTGCCTAATACTCGATGCCCTTCAGATGTTGTTAAGAAACCTTCTCTATCTATTTTAAAGCTTCCATCTCTTGTATATCTAGTACCGTTCTCTGTTTGTACTTTAAAGAATCCATCACCATTTAAGGCCATATCCAATGGGTTTGATGTTTGCCTTATATCTCCTTGAGTGAAATTTATAAATACTCTATCAGTACGTATTCCATTTCCTAGAGTTCCTATTACATTCATATGAGGCTTTGTTACAATAGCATCTATCAAATTACCACCTGAAAATACATTTCCTTGACCATCTATCTCTATATTATTTCCTGTAATTCTAATTCTTCCATTTTTGCCTAAAAGATAATTTTCCCCATCTGATTTTATATTTCTATCATGATCTTGATAATAGGTCTTAAGATATCCATCTTCTGTAACTCTAAACTTAAATTTATCATCATACCCTGTTCCTGCTGGTGTATCTATTGCAAAATATGCACCTTTAGTTTCAAGTAAGTATTCTTCACCATTTTGTGTTAATTCTACTCCTTGAAAAGGCTTTATTGTAGATGTAGAGTTATCATTTATTCGTCTCAGTAATTGTTCAGGAAATGATTCTGAAAGTACTCCATCTTTTTTATATCCATTTGTATTAGTATTTGCAAGATTATTTGAAATTGTATCCATTCTATGTTGACTATTTATCATTCCAGTAGTTGATATATACATGCCTCTAAACATTTTTTCACCTCAATTTTAATTCTGCTCGGTACTATTATCGGCACAAAGTATAATATTCTTTAATATTTAATAACTTTTTGATTCAGTTGTCATTTGTTTCTCTAATATATCCATAGAATTAAGAGATTCACCAGTACCTTTTGCTACACATGAAACAGCATCTTCTGCTATAATTACTTTTATTCCTGTTCTTTCTTTTATAAGTTTGTCCATACCATTAAGTAGACATGCACCACCTGTCATTATCATCCCTTTATCACTAATGTCTGCTGCAAGTTCTGGTGGAGTCTGTTCAAGTACTGAATGTACTGCTTCTGCTATAGTAGTAACTGTTTCTTCTAATGCTATTAACATTTCTTCTGAAGATACTTTTATTGTTTTTGGAAGACCAGTAACTAAATCTCTACCACGTACATCCATTGAAACTTGTTTATCTCTTGGATAAGCTGTACCAATTCTGACTTTCATATCTTCTGCTGTTCTTTCTCCTACTAAAATATTGTGCTTACGTCTCATATATTTTACTATAGCTTCATCCATTTTATCTCCAGCAAGTTTTATTGATGTACTTACTACTATTCCACCAAGTGATATAACTGCTATATCTGTAGTTCCACCACCCATATCAATTACCATATTGCCATCAGGTTGTGTAATGTCTATTCCTGCACCTATAGCTGCTGCTATAGGTTCTTCTATTAAATATGTCTTTTTTGCTCCTGCCTGCATACTTGCTTCTATAACTGCTCTTTTTTCTACACCTGTTACTCCAGATGGCACACATATTATTATTCTAGGTTTAAAGAAAAATTTTCCTGCTGCTTTTGTTATAAAATGTTTTATCATTCTTTCAGTTATATCATAATCAGATATAACACCATCTTTTAAAGGTCTAATTGCTATTATATTCCCTGGAGTTCTACCAATCATTCTTCTTGCTTCTTCTCCTACTGCAAGTACTTTATCTGTGTTTTTATCTATTGCAACCACTGAAGGTTCTTGCAAAACTATCCCCTTATTTTTTACATAAACTAATACACTTGCAGTTCCTAAATCTATACCCATATCTGATCTAAATGAAAACATTATAAAACCTCACTTTCTACTTTTATCTATAACTAAATTATTATATCTAATTTTTTACATACTTCTTTTACTTATTCGATAAAAGTTTCAAAATTCCTGCAAAATTTTAGAAATTTTTTTATTTTTTTTATAATAAAAAAGAACCGATAAAATCGGTCCTTTTATAGTTTTACTCTACAGCAGCAGTGCTATATTTAATTTTTGTTGCCTTGCCACCTCTAATATGCCTTTCAGCTTTGTTCTTTTCTAAAACACTCTTTACCTGTTCTGAGATAAGAGGGTTTATCTTGGGAAGGCGTTCAGTTACATCTTTATGAACTGTGCTTTTACTTACCCCAAAAACATTTGCTGTCTTTCTTACAGTTGCTTTTTCTTCTATTATATAATTTGCTATTTCAAGAGCCCTTTCCTCTATATAGTCTTTCAATTGCCTAACCCCCTTTAATGGCACAACCGTCTTTTTTACATTATTATGCTTTTATAATGGTGAATAGAACATTTCTTTATTCAAAGTCTGGAATATAATCTTTTGGATCAATATGTTTTCCATTTTCTAATACTTCAAAATGTAAATGTGGTCCTTGAGATAGTTCATAACCTGCTGGTTCTCCTATAGCTCCTATAGCGTCTCCTTTATTTACATTTTGTCCTTTTTTAACTAAAGTTTTTTCAGAAAGTCCTGCATATTTAGTTATTAATCCTTCTCCATGATCAATAGTAATTACTCTACCTAAATCATCTGTTTCTTCTACACTCTTTACTACACCTTTAAGTACTGCCCTAACTGAACTTCCTTTTTTTGCTGTTATATCTAAACCATTATGGGTAGTCCATTGTTCTAAAGTCTCTGAATATACAAGTTGATCTCCAGCAAAACTCATAGACTGTTTTCCCATTATTGGAACAAGCATTGCTTTTGCACGTCTTGCATTTGCTGAAACTTCTACTGCTTGTTCTTCATTTTTTGCTTGTTCTTTTGGTTCTGGTTTAGGATTTGATTCTTGTTCTTGTTTTTCAGTATTTTCTTCTTTTTGAGGCTCTTTTGGTTCTTCTTGTGTTTTTTCTTCCTCTTGCTCTTCTACTTTTGGTTCTTGATCTGGTTCTTCTATAGCTCCTATTTGAGATTCTTCATTATCAGGATAATAGTCTAATATATCATCATCTAAATCTTCTTCTTTTTCTAACTCTGATATTTGTTTGAAATTATCCCCTGAAACCCAAACTGCAGTTACTCCTACTATCATTATGCATAAAAATAACACTAGATAAAAACCATCTTTTTGAGTTACTTTTTTCATTTTATCCTTTAGACCATTTTCTTTTTTGTCTTTATTATTTTTATCATTGTTATCCATCTCTACACCTCCATATATATGTAAAAACTATTTCAGTTACTATTATTAGCAAAATTATTTTTTTTATACAAAAAAAGACCCACTTTAGAAAATTTCTAAAGTGGGTCTTTTATATGTTTTTTAATCTCTATCTGCTAGTAAAATTAATCTTATAAGTTGTGCTATACCTACGAGTGTTGCTGCTACATATGTTAATGCTGCTGCATTTAAAACTTTTTTAGTAGGTTTTAAATCAGCATCTGCTATTATACCGTTGCTAAGTTGTGCTACTGCCCTATTTGATGCATTAAATTCTACTGGTAAAGTTATTACTTGGAAAGCTACTACTGCAAGGTATAAGAATATTCCTATATATACTAGATCACCTATTCCAAGTAAAAAACCTGCAAATACTAATATCCATACAAATCTTGCTCCAAAACCTGCTATTGGAGCTATATTATTTCTTAATAAAAGTGGAAAATAACCTTCTGCATGCTGTATAGCATGGCCTACCTCATGAGCAGCTACTCCTACTGAAGCTATTGAACTTCTTTGATATACATCTCTTGACAATCTTAAAACTCTTTTTCTAGGATCATAGTGATCAGATAACTTTCCTCTAACCATTTCTATATCTACGTCGTGAAGTCCATTTCTATCTAATATAGCACGTGCAACTTGATATCCTGTATATCCTGATGCACTAGCATGCTTTAAATATTTATTAAATGTACTGGAAACTTTTGATTGAGCATACGCTGCAAATATTATTGCCGGTATTACCAATAAAAAACCTACGTCTGCAAAGAACATAATCATCTTCTCCTTTAGTGTCTATTTTTTCTATTTATATATTCTGCTCTGCAATCCCAAGAACAAAAGTATTTGTTTTCATCTTCTTCTACTACAATATATGCATTATCTTTATCTACTTCTTTATTACAGATAGGATCTATAACATATTCTCTTTCTTGTTCTACTATTTCCTGTGTTTTTGATTCATTTATTTGAGCTTTTTCTTGATCATTTTTTATTTCTTCTAACTTTGCTGCTATTTTCTTTCTATTTACTAATGCATATATTATTCTTATAGTATTAGTAAATATCACATATAATAAAAATACTCTAAAAGCTCCTATTAGAAGTTCCATATTATCACCTCTTAATATTTTTCTATATTTTGATATATAACCCATAGATAATTGGATAAATAATCTATATTTTCTTCATATTCATCTGTATGTTCATTCATCATTGTTATAACTGTTACTAATATTGTTTCTAATAGTCTCATTTCATATTTACATTTTAATTCTTCATCCTTTTCATCACTTGATATTATTTTCTTTAATCTTAATAATAATTCTTCTTTTATATTTATTTCTTGATTATTAAATTTAGTAGATTTAATTAAATGCTTACCCATTCCTTTTCTTTCATAAATTTCATCATATAATATTTGAACAAATTTTTTAATTTTAATTCGTTTATCTAAGCTTCCATATATGATATTATCTAATTTTTTAAATGTATCTATCCAGCTTTTACTAAATACATTTAAAAATAATGTTTTTTTATTTGGATAATAATTATATAATGTGCCTACTGCTATTCCAGATTTTTTTGCTATTATTTTCATATCAACATTTTTATACCCATGTTCTGCAAATAAATCAAATGCAGAAGTAAATATTTTATCTTCAATTCCTTCTATTATCTTAGGCATGTAAAAAATCCCCTTTATACTATATAATTATTATGAACCTATATTCATAATAATATATTTTTTATTTTTTGTCAATAGAAAGCAAAACAGATTCTTCCTATATAGAAGAATCTTTATTGTAACATTGAATTATCAATCGGTAAAATTTCTACACCTGTATAATAATGTTTTAATATTTCTTTATAATCGCTACCTTTTTCTGCCATGCCATTTGCTCCCCATTGACTCATTCCTACTCCATGGCCATTTCCAAGTGTTTCTATAATTACTTCATTTTTGTCTTTATTTATTGTTATAGTAAAGTTTGTGGAGTTAAATCCAAATAATTCTCTAAGCTCACGACCTGTCATTGTTATTGTACCTATTTTTAATTTATCTACTCTACCTGTAGATGTTCTTTCTAATAGTTCAATTCTTTTTTCTATATTTTCTTTTGTGATATTTATATTAGAATATTTCCCATTTAACTTTTTTATAAAATCCTCTATTGAAATTTTAAAATTATCTTTTACACTAGGTGAAGCTGTTTCATAAGGACTTTCTACTGGTCTTAAATATGGTTCTGCTGATGCAAATACTTCTTCAGATGCTTCTGTCATTCCGCCACTTGATGAATGAAATAATGGTTCTGATATAATCTGACCATCATATGAAATTATTTCTCCTTTTGTATTATCTACTGCTTGTTCTATTTTAGGGAAAAGTTTATCCATCCACTCTTTACCATGAAGTTCTAACAACTTCTCTTCTGAATACCAAACCTGGTCATGAATTGTATTGCAAAGGGGAGCTTCTGGATGCTCCTCTGGCCTATATCCATTATTATATGCAATTATTTTTGATATAGCATATGTTCTTGCCGCTACAGACTGTGCTTTTAATGCTTCTTCTTCAAATTTTGCAGGCATTTCACCAGCTACTACCCCTTTTATATACTCTTCAAAATCCATACTTATTATATTCTTTGTTTCAGTATCATATATATCTACTGATAAGTCTAAGGAATCTACTATATCATTCTTTTTATTATCTATCTTTATTTGGTCTACCATATCTTTATTAATATCTTCATCCCATGTAAATAATATTATAATAGGAAATATTATAATCAGAAATATTATAACTCCTACTAATCCTAAAAATGACCTCACTATATTTTCCCCCATTCCTCTTATGGTTAAATTTTTACCTATTATTCCTATTGATTCTTATTTAATATACTTATGAATAAGAAATAATAAATATGAGTAAAAATTTTGAATAATTTTACTGGGGAAATATAAGACATTTCCCAGGAAATTGTCATGGGAAATAAATTATTGTCGACTAAATATAAATCTACCATCTCTAAATATTTTTATTCCTGCAAAGAATATTACAAAAAACTCTAATCTACCTAACATCATACCAAATATTTGAGTCCATAAAACTAACATAGGAGCATCAGGAGAAGTTATTCCTACTGATAAGCCTACTGTACCAAGACTTGATGCAAACTCAAACATAGAATCTTGTAATGGATAACCATAGGCTAACATTACTAATACTCCAATAATATAAAATATCAAATATATTGTTATAAAATTACTTACTTGTGATATATGGCTATTTGTAACATAGTATTTTCCTTCTGGTCTATTAATATAGTCTTGTTTAATAGCGTTATTAGGAGTGAAATATCCTTTTATATTCCATATTAAAGATTTTATCATTATATATATTCTATATTGTTTTATACCTCCAGCTGTTGATCCAGCTCCTCCACCTATAATCATTAATATGATTAATATAAACACAGCAAAATAATTCCAATCGCCATATCCTACTGTAGAGAATCCTGTAGTAGATAATGCAGAAATTATTTCAAAAGCTGCCACTCTAAATCCTCTACCTAGTGATCCATATAGAGATCTTAAAGATATAAAAGCTGTAATAGGTATTGATAAGGAAAATAAAAAAAACATGAACCTAATTTCTCCTACTTTAAAAAATTCCTTAATTTTACCTCTAATTAATAAAAAGTGTGCTGCGAAATTTATAGTCCCTGCTATCATAAGTATTATAGTAATAAGCTCTATTGATATACTATTATAAGCTCCTATACTTTCTACTTCTGTTGAAAATCCTCCGGTAGACAAGGCAGCAATAGAATGGTTTATTGCACCAAACCAATCCATACCAGCTAGAATATAAAGTATAACTCCAGCTAAAACATATGAAGAATAGATAGTCATAATTAATTTAGTAGATCTTGTAACATTAGGTAATAACTTATCTGATCTTCCTTCCGCTTCATAGAGACCTAATCCATGAGGTCCTATAATAGCCGATAGCATAACTACAGCTAATCCTGCTCCTCCAAAAAACTGCATAAGACTTCTCCATAAGAGAAACATATGAGAAGTTTTAGTTACATCAACTACAGAAAGTCCTGTTGTAGTCCATCCACTTACTGACTCAAATATAGCTTGAGTAAAATTTAATTTTCCTGACAATATAAAAGGAAGAGCGGATATTAGTATGGTAAAAATCCACGAAAATATAACAATTACTCCGCCTTCTTGTATAGTTAAAGTAACATCTTTAACTGTTTTAAGACTCCTTCTCATTATATAACCTAATATTATTGCTATCATAGAAGGTATAATGAAAAATTTCATATCAATTATTTCTGAAGGATATATTGGATATAATAATAGAGGAAACAATAATACTACACCTAAACCTAAAATAATAGTTCCAACATATCCTATTATCAGTTCATACCTTTGTTTAATTTGCTCTAAATATAGCATGTTAATCAACCCTTCCCCTTATCTCTTTAAGGGTTTCAGACTGAACCTTTGGTAAAGATAATATTATTAATTTATCCCCTTTATATATAATTGTATCTCCTCTAGGTATTATAGCCTCATTCCCTCTTAAAATACAACTTATTATAGCATCATTTGGAAGATTAATATCTTTTAGATTATTATTTACTATTGGAAATTCACCCTTCACCTCTATTTCCATCATAGATACCTTCCCAGCTTCTATAGGCATAAGATTTGTTATATCATCTACAGATACTCTCTGTTCTATCAATGATGAAATTATACTAGCTGTACTAATAACAGTATCCACACCCAAAATTTCGAATATTTTTACATTTTTAGGGTCATTAACAACAGCAAATGTTTTTTTTATTTTAAACATCTTCTGAGCTATTTGACATATTACTAAATTATCAGGGTCCTTTGGAGTAAGGGCTATTATCATATGTGAATAGGCTGCTCCTGCATCTTCTAATACATAAGGTTTTGTTCCATCTCCATGAACCACAATTGCCTTCTCATGTACTTTTGCTAATAATTTACTGTCTTCCATACTATTATTTATTATTGTTACATTATATCCTTTCGATATAAATGACTTTGTAAGAAAATGAATTTCCTTACCTCCTCCAACAATTATAATATTCATTCCTAATACTCCTCCCCTGAGCCAATTATAATGTTTTTAAATTCCACTGCTGATAAAATAGTAGGACATATTGTATCTATGTCTAACTCCTCGTACATTTCTTGTCTAGAAGGATCAAATAGTCTTGCTATAACCTTTGGTACTCCATATATAGTTTTCGCAATCTGAGCAATCATCACATTTGTATTATCATCATTAGTTGTAGTAACTACCACATCTGCTCTATTTATTTTAGCTTCTAATAGGGTCTCCTCTTCTATGGCATCTGCCTCTATTGTAAAACCACTAAAGTCATCTGATAATCTATTAAAAGCATCTTCCTTATTATCAATAACAACCACACTTTTTCTTGCCTTTGAAAGAAGGCTAGCAAGATGAGATCCTAGCCTTCCACATCCTACAATAATAATATATTCGTCTTTATTATTTTTTCTCATCCTTACTTCCTCCTAAAGAAATACCTTGTCTTGTATACCTCATTTGAACTGTTCTCTGAAGATTTCTATTAGCAGACTCATACGTAGGATCTAATGCTAGGGCAGCTCTATAATGTTTTTGTGCTAAATCTAGTTTACCTTCATATTCTTCTAATACCCCTAACAGATTATGAGGTTCTGGAGAGTTTACATCTCCTCCTATAGCTTTTTTTAAATATATCCTAGCTTCATCATATCGATTACTTAAAATACACTTCTTGGCATATTCTAATATATCTTTAGAAGTGTCTAAATCTTCTTCCATTAATTCTTCTCTTCCCAAGACTTCTTTAACAATATTTCTAATTTCTTCATGTGTAAAAGGTTTACTTATAAAGTCAATAGCTCCAAGTTTCATAGCTTCTACAGCTTTTTCCACACTGCCATAGGCAGTCATCATGATAACATTTACGTTATTACCATTGTCCCTTATTTTCTTTAACACTTCCATTCCATCAAGTCCTGGCATTTTAATGTCTAAAAGTATTAAATCAAACTTATTATTTTTAATATTCTCTAATGCTTCCTCACCATTTACAGCCATAGATATATCAAACTCTTGACTCTTTAACGAATGCTTTAATGTCATTCTTATATTTTTCTCATCATCAACAATTAGTATTTTTTTTACCATAACTAATCCTCCTTTAAATATTTATTTAATATTTTTTCTATATCTTTATGAATAAAAGGTTTTATTATATAATCTTCTCCTCCTACATCATAGGCCTTTTTTATATCCTTTTCTTGTGTTTTAGCACTCATAAAAATTATCGGAATGTTTTTTGTCTCTGATTCATCCTTTAGTGCTTTACATACTAGATACCCATTCATTTTAGGCAGAATTATATCTAAAAGGATTATATTTGGAATAATCTCTTGGGCAATCCTTATACCTTCTATTCCATCTGTAGCTATTTTCACATCATAGCCTAGTTTTAGTAGAAACATTTTTAAAGGTAATATTATATTCTTTTCATCTTCTATTATTAATATCTTTTCCATATCTAATGCCCCTTTCTATTCTATTTCCCTCCTATATAAAGAGTAAAATAAAATATAGTTCCTTCACCTATATTGCTTTCTACCCATATATCTCCTCCATGAGCATTTACTATTTCCTTGCTAATAGCCAATCCTAATCCAGTTCCTCCAGTATTTTCTCCATTCACATCTTTTACCTGAATAAATTTTTCAAAAATTTTTTTTTGATGATCTTCTGGAATTCCTTTGCCATTATCTGCTACAGATACTAACACTTTATTAGCTGTATCTTTTACTTTAATTTCAATTTTTCCTGTTCCATCTTCTGGAGTATATCTTAATGCATTTCCAATAAGATTAGTAAGCACCCATGATATTTTATTAAAATCTGCTTTTACTTTAGATGTATTTTCTTTTATATCTATATTAATAGTAGTATTTTTTTCTTCTGCTTGTCTATAAAAAGGTTTCACAGAATGATTTATTATATTATTTATATCATAAGAATCTATATCCATCTGTATTTTTCCTGACTCTAATCTTGATAAATCTAATAAATCACTTACAAGACTTTTCAACCTTTCATTATCTTCTTTAATAGCATCTAATAATTCTTTTTGATCTTCTGTAATCTCTCCGGTTATACCCTCAAGCAATAATCCTACTGACATTCCTATAGATGTTAATGGAGTTCTAAACTCATGTGAAACTGTAGAGACAAAGTCGGATTTCATTTGATCTACTTCTTTTAGTTTAGTTATATCCTGCATCAATGTGACCATTCCAATATTTTCTCCATCTTTATTTCTTATAGGCTTAACATTTACATTATAGTGCTTTATTTCTTCATCATTCTCTATAGTAATATCTGTATATTTTTTAGTATCACTTAAATTACTTTTATTTTTAATATTCTTTATAATATTAAAAATCTCTTCTTTGTTTATCCCTTCTAAAAAGTGTCTATTAATTACCTTCGTTTCTTTTATGTTTAAAGCTTTTTCTGCTGCATTATTAACTAAAATTATCTTATTATCCTCATCTGTTACTATAATTCCATCACTTATACTCTCAACAATTGACTCAGATTTTTGTTTTTCCTTCATTAATCTTCTAATACTTAATAAATCATATTTTTTAAGTTTTTCAGACATTATATTAAATTCCTTAGATAACTCTGAAATTTCATCATCCCCTGTTACATCTAATTGCTGAGTATAGTCGCCTTCTGCAATTTTCTTTATTTTATCTATTAAATTTCTAATAGGTTTAACTATTTTATTCACTAAGTAAAAAACTAAAATAACCCCTAACAGTATAGTTATTAGTGAAATTATAGAAGTAGAATAGGATGCATTTTTAGCTATTTTTTGAGCTTCATTTCTTTGTTCAATCATTGAATTTTGATTAAGTAATTGAAGATTTCTAACCTCTTTTTTACTTTTTTCAAAAGTAGGAAGGATTTTATTATAGTAATAATTTCTAGATTCTTCTATCCCTTTGGTGTTTTGAATTTCTATTAAATTATAATAGTCTTCTATATAACCCGTATATAAATCGTTTATAACTTTAATTACTTCCTCTTCTCCCTTTTCTGTTATATTATCTTCTGCTCGTGCTAACCATTTTAAAAATACTTTCTCATTTTCTAAAAATACATTTTGAGAGTTTTTATTATCATCAAACATATGAGATAACTCTGCACTATCCTGTCTTTCTAATGCTACTATCATATTCTGTGCTGCAACCACACTAGCATAGTTTGATTCCATTATTTCTTCTATGGAATGATTTAAATTATTAAAGTTATAAATTGACCAAATACTATTAGCAGCCAATACTATAAATATTAAAACAAATATTGCTATCATTTTAAATTTAATAGTTTTTTTCATGTACTCACCATCCTTCGTAAGGTTAAATTTCAATTAAAATATTCTTTCTAAAATCGCAAAAAGCCATGGAGTAACCATGGCTTTAAAAAATTTCAAGATACTCCTCCTTCAACGCTGACGAGGTTAGCTGTCGGGCTCGGATTGAAAGAGTTATCCTATCCTTTCGGAATACGCCCCAAGTAATTGGGTCCCCCGCTTTCAAATGAAATTAAGCGATAAATTTATTTTTTATTTATTATAATATACCCTTACCTAAAATATGTCAATATTAATATATTTATTTTTTATTATTTTATATATAAAAAAACAGAAGCTATTAAGCTCCTGTTTCCATTTCCACTTCTACTCTTTTAATTTTTGCTCCTAAATTAGTAAGTTTTTGTTCTATATTTGAATATCCTCTATCAATATGATGTATTTGATTTACTTCAGTAATACCATCAGATATAAGTCCTGTAAGTATAAGTGCGGCTCCTGCTCTTAAATCTGTTGCATTTACAGGTGCTCCTAAAAGCTTTTCTTGTCCTGTTACTATTGCACTTCTTCCATCTATTTTGATGTCTGCACCCATTCTTCTAAGTTCATTTACATGCATAAAGCGATTTTCAAATATTGTTTCTATTATTACACTTGTACCTTCTGCCATACTCATCATTGCCATAACTTGAGCTTGCATATCTGTTGGAAATCCTGGATAAGGAAGTGTTTTTACATCTACTGCTTTTATAGTTTTTGGTGCTACTACTCTTAAAGTATTATTTTTAACTTCAGTGAATTCTATATTTGATTCTTTAAGTTTAGATATTATAGACTTAACATGGTCAAGTTCAATATTTTCTATTGTAATATCTCCACCTGTCATAGCTGCTGCCACCATATACGTTCCAGCTTCTATTCTATCTGGTATTATTGTATGATTGCAATTTTTTAATTCATCTACTCCATTAATCTTTATTGTATTAGTACCTGCACCTTTAACATCAGCACCTAGTTTATTCAAAAAATTAGCTAAATCTACTATTTCCGGCTCTTGAGCTACATTTTCAAGTATTGTTTCTCCTTCTGCCATTACTGCTGCCATCATTATATTTTCTGTTGCTCCTACACTTGGGAAATCTAAATATATTCTATTTCCTTTTAATCTATCTTCCACTTTTGCTTCTACATATCCATGACCTACTTCTATTTCTGCTCCTAATGCTTTAAATCCTTTTAAGTGTAAATCTATAGGTCTTGTTCCTATTGCACATCCACCTGGCATAGATATTCTTGCTTTTTTTAATCTTGCAAGAAGTGGACCCATAACCAAGAATGATGCTCTCATCTTAGTCATAAGTTCATATGGTGCTTCTGAATTATTTAAGTTTTTAGCGTTTATATTATATGATTCATCACTTGTTTTTTTTACATCTGCTCCAAGTGAATTTAGTACTTCTTTCATTACATTTACATCTCTTAAATTTGGTACTTCAGTAAGTTCACATTTATCTGTTGATAGTAATGTTGCTGCCATAATAGGTAGGGCTGAATTTTTTGCTCCACTTATTTTAACTTTCCCCTTTAATGGAGGGCTTTTTTCTACTATGAGTTTTGGCACTTTTTTTCCTCCTTATTATACTTTTTATCCTTTAGTTCTATAAATGCCCAAAACACAATTCCAACTTTTACTAATATCCACCGTCAATAATTGGAGTTGCAATGAAGATATAAGTTTTGTCTTCAGTATAATTATGCCTCATAGCGATATTTAAATTCATCTTATTCTTACCTGTATATATATGATTATCTATATTTGGTGAATAGGCACTAATACTTAAAATATCTGGATTTTTATATTCTTCAACAATTCTTGCATCTATTTTTTTTGTTATATGGGATATTATATTAAATTTTTCTTCAGATTTTATATTTCCTTCAAATGTTCCTATTGCTTTTGAAGTTATGTTTGGTATTGTATTATATTCTTCAAATATTTTTTGGACATTACTTTCAATTTTTTTGTAATTATTAACATTTTCAGATGTTATGTTAACTATTAATTCAGTCCTATTAAGATTACTATATTTGTCATTGTATGTCAAAACATTTATTGTGACAAATCTGTTATTTTTATCCAACCCAGAGACTATTGCTTTTTTATTATTTTTACTTTCTATATAATCTATACTATACAGTTTTTCTGTAGAGTTCAATTGTTTAATATTATTATTGTTTTCAAGCTCACCTATTATGTTAAACTTATTTTTTAAGTCTTGTCCTAGTTTTTTAATATCTTTTTGGGACATAAATTCTTCATTTATTGTTCCTTGAGCTTTTATGCTTATTTCTATTAAATTTGCATTTGTATTATTAAATGCTGTTACAATTGGTTGTTCTAGATTATTCCTTATGCTAGCTGATACTGTATAATTTGAGAAAGCTAAAATAAGTATTAATATTACAGTTATTATTAACCTTTTACCATACATAATATCACTCCCTAAAAATATAGGGAAGAGCAAGATATGTGGTAAAAATGTTAAAGGGGGACAAAAACATTTTTACATTCTGTGTACTCTTCCCTTTCAATAAATAGTATTGACAATGTAACTTGTCCTTTATACATTTTTTTATTTAAATTTTTAGGGAAAAGTAATGTCTTGATATGAGTTTTTTTTACCCAATAAAAAAAATAATTAACATTTAATATCTAGCTATAATATTATATCAATCATAGTACTAATTGTCTAATATTTATTAATTTATACATTAAAAAAGATAGGTAGAATCTACCTATCTTTTCATCTTCTTTTCATATTTATTCTATTTATAGCTTTTTTAAGTGCAATCTCTGCTCTCTGTGCATCCATATCATTTTCTTTTCTTTTTAATCTTTCTTCTGCACGTTTTTTAGCTAATTCTGCACGATTTAAATCTATTTCTTCTGGCCATTCTGCTGCATCTGTAACTATTGTTGTTTTTGTTTTTGTAACATCTAAATATCCTTCTGCAACTGTTGCCTCACGATATTTACCATTTTGCTTTATTTTAACTCTACCTATTGCAAGAGGCGTTACATAAGGAGTGTGGTTTTTTAATATTCCTACATCTCCTTCAAGTCCTCTAACTACTACCATTTCAACTTCATCTTCAAAGAATTTTCTATCTGGCGTTACTATTTCGAGATCAAATGTAGCTGACATTTTATCACCTCTACTCTTCTTCTCTTATCTTCTTAGCTTTTTCTACTGCTTGCTCTATTGTTCCAACTAATAAGAATGCTGCTTCTGGAAGATCATCATGTTTTCCTTCTAATATTTCATTAAATCCTCTTATAGTTTCTTTTAAAGGTACATATTCTCCATTTATTCCAGTAAATTGTTCTGCTACTGTAAATGGTTGAGATAAGAAACGTTGTATTCTTCTAGCACGTGCAACTGTAATCTTATCTTCTTCTGATAATTCATCCATACCAAGTATCGCTATAATATCTTGTAATTCTTTATATTTTTGAAGTATCTCCTGTACTCTACGTGCAGTATTATAATGTTCTTCTCCTACTATTTGTGGATCAAGTATTCTAGAGTTTGAATCTAGAGGATCAACTGCAGGATAAATTCCTAGCTCTGATATAGAACGAGATAGAGTTGTAGTAGCATCAAGATGAGCAAATGTTGTTGCAGGTGCCGGGTCAGTAAGGTCATCTGCTGGTACATATACTGCTTGTATTGATGTTATTGATCCTTTTTTAGTTGAAGTTATTCTCTCTTGAAGTCTACCCATTTCTGTTGCAAGTGTTGGCTGATAACCAACTGCAGATGGCATACGTCCAAGTAATGCTGAAACTTCAGAACCTGCTTGTGTAAATCTAAATATATTATCTATAAATAAAAGTACATCTTGACCTGCTTCATCTCTAAAATGTTCTGCCATTGTAAGTCCTGTAAGTCCAACTCTCATACGTGCCCCAGGTGGCTCATTCATTTGACCAAATACTAGAGATGTTTTATCAAGTACTCCTGAATCTTTCATTTCATAATAAAGGTCATTACCTTCTCTTGTTCTTTCTCCAACTCCAGCAAATACTGAAAGTCCACCATGCTCTGTTGCTATATTGTTTATAAGTTCCTGAATAAGTACTGTTTTACCAACTCCAGCACCACCGAATAAACCTACTTTACCACCTTTAGAATATGGACATATTAAGTCTACTACCTTTATTCCAGTTTCAAATATTTCTGTTGAAGTTTGTTGTTCTTCAAATGGAGGTGCTTCTCTGTGAATTGGGGATGTAGGTCCTGTTGTAACATTTTCCTTTCCATCTATTGCATCTCCTGTAACATTAAACATTCTACCTAATGTATTATCTCCTACTGGTACACTTATTGGAGCTCCTGTATCTACTGCTTCCATTCCTCTGACAAATCCATCTGTGGAATCCATTGATATACATCTTACAATGTCATCACCTATATGTTGAGAAACTTCTACTGTAATTTCTTCTCCATCTTTGCCTTTTATTTTTATGGCATTTAATAGGTTAGGAAGATTCTCTTCATCAAATCTGATATCCACTACTGGACCGATTATCTGAACAATATTTCCTATGTTTGATTCAGCCATATTTTCAACTCCTTTTCTAGTCCTTATTGTAATGCTTCTGCTCCACCTACTATTTCTGCAATTTCTTGTGTGATTGCAGCTTGACGAGCTCTATTGTATTTAAGATTTAAATCATCTATCATTTCTTCTGCATTGTCAGTTGCTGATTCCATAGCCATTCTTCTTGCACCTTGTTCTGATGCGGATGATTCTATCATTGCTCCATATATTGTACTTCTTATATATTTCGGTATAAGATAATCAAGTACTACTTCAGGAGAAGGCTCGTATTCTGTAAGTATTCTTTTCTCCTTTGTTTCTTCTTCTGCAATATTTTCTGCCGGAAGTAATTTTAAGATAGTAGGTTCATGATTAATTGTACTTTTAAATTGAGTATATGCTATATTTACCTCATCCACTTCTCCGTCTTCATAAAGCTTAAGTGCCATATTGCCTATTTGAGTTGCATCCATAAATGTAGGGTCTTCTGATATGTTAGTAAAAGAGCCTTTAACATCATAATTTCTTCTTTTAAAATGTATTTTTCCCTTTTGACCTATAGTTATGATTTTAGTACTATCTTTTGAATCCATATCAGCTTCTACTTTTTTTATAATATTTACATTATAGCCACCACATAATCCTCTATCTGATGTAACTATTATATAGCATTTATTTTTAACTTCTCTTTTTTCAAGCATAGGATGGCTTATTCCTCTAGAACTTGCTAATATATCTTTTATACTTCTACTTACTGTAAGGAAATACGGCTCAGTTTTTTCTAGCCTTTTTCTAGCCTTTTTAAGTTTTGAAGAAGCTACAAGTTCCATGGCATTTGTAATTTGTTTTGTACTACCTACACTTTTTATTCGCCTTTTGATATCTTGCATGCTTTCTTGAGCCATCTAAACACCTCTCTTCTTTAAAAGCTTACATAGTTTTTTTGAATTCTTCTTTGAAATCTTCTATTCCTTTTCTAAGAATCTCTTCATCTTCTTCTGAAAGCTTTCCATTATCTAATATAGATTTTCCTATTTCAGGATGATTTGTATCCATATATTTAATAAATTCTGATTCAAATTCTTTTACTTTTTCTACTGGTATATCTCTTAAATATTTTTTAGTTACAGCAAAAAGTATCATTACCTGATGCTCTACATTTACTGGTGAATATTGAGGTTGTTTTAATACTTCCATTATTCTCTCTCCACGATCAAGAGCAGTTCTAGTTTCTTTATCTAAATCAGAACCAAATTGTGCAAATGATTGAAGGTCTCTATATTGTGCAAGGTCAATTTTAAGTGTCCCTGAAACTTTTTTCATTGCTTTAATTTGGGCATCTCCACCAACACGAGATACTGAAAGTCCTGCATTTATAGCAGGTCTTTGACCTGATGCAAAAAGGTCTGTTTCTAAGAATATCTGTCCATCTGTAATTGATATAACATTTGTTGGAATAAATGCTGAGATATCTCCTGCTTGAGTTTCTATTATTGGAAGTGCTGTCATAGAACCTCCACCATAATCTTCATTTAATCTTGCTGCACGTTCAAGTAATCTTGAATGAAGGTAGAATACATCTCCAGGATAAGCTTCACGTCCTGGTGGTCTTCTAAGAAGTAAACTCATTGTACGATAAGCAACCGCATGTTTAGAAAGGTCATCATATATTATAAGTACATCTTTTCCATTAAACATAAATTCTTCACCCATTGCAGCTCCTGCATATGGTGCTATATATTGAAGTGGAGCAAGCTCACTTGCTGTTGCTGAAACTATTATAGTATAGTCCATTGCTCCTCTTTTTTGTAAATTCTCATATATTCCTGCAACTGTTGATTTCTTTTGTCCAATTGCAACATATATACATATTACATCTTGATCTTTTTGATTTAATATTGTATCTATTGCTATTGCTGTTTTACCTGTTTGTCTGTCACCAATGATAAGCTCTCTCTGTCCACGTCCTATAGGAATCATGGAGTCAATAGCTTTTATTCCTGTTTGAAGTGGCACAGATACAGATTTTCTTGTTATAACACCAGATGCTTTTTGCTCTACTGGTCTATATTTATCTGATTCTATTGCACCTTTTCCATCTATGGATTGACCTAGAGCATTTACTACTCTACCTATCATTTGATCCCCTACTGGAACTTCTACTATTCTTCCAGTTCTCTTTACAGTATCGCCTTCTTTTATGTTGTCATCAGGTCCAAGTAACACACAACCTACGTTATCTTCTTCTAAGTTTAAAGCCATACCATATATTTCACCAGGGAATTCAAGAAGTTCTCCTGCCATACAATTTTCAAGTCCATATACTCTAGAGATACCATCTCCAACTTCAAGTACACTTCCTACATCTTCTACGTCTATTCTTTTTTTATAATTTTTAATTTGCTCTTTTATAATTGAGCTAATCTCTTCAGGTCTTAGGTTCACTTCATTTCCACCTCTTTCTTAGTTACTGTAGCGTTATTTAGTTGTCTTGACATTTCATCGATTGTACCTTTAACGCTTGAATCTATAACCTTGTCGCCTATTTTTACAAGTACTCCACCTAATACAGTTGAATCAACTTTATTTTCTAATTTTATTGTCTTATTTAATTTTTTAGATAATTCTTTTTCTAATCTCTCTAATTTTTCTTGTGTCATTTCAATTGCTGTTATAGCTTTACCTTCTACTATTCCATATTCTTTATTGAAAAGCACAATATATTCATCTTTTATATCAGAAATATATTTTTCTCTTCCTTTATCTACTATGATATATAAAAAGTTTAAAACTTCTTCACTTATTCTATCTTTAAAAAGATTATCTAAAATGTCTTTTTTCTCATCTGTTGAAAGTTTTGGATGTTCAAATACAATTTTAAGTTCTTTTTCACTTTCAAATATATCTGATACTCCAATAATTTCTTCTTTAAATTTTTCTAAGTTTTCTTGTTCCAGGGCTACTTCAAATAGAGCTTCAGCATATCTTTTAGATACTAATTCTGCCATTTTGATTCCCCTACCTCATCAATAAACTTATCAATCATCCCTGCATGGGCTTCTTTATCTAAATTTTTATCTATTACTTTACTTGCAGCAAGCATTGCAAGTTCTACTACTTCATTTTTTAATTCCATTCTTGCTTGTCTTTGTTCTCTTTCTATTTCTTTTTTAGCTCTATTTATCATATCATTTGATTCTTTTTTCGCGTTATTTACTATATCTTCTTTTATATCTTCTGCTTTTTTCCTTGAAGATTCTATAATTTCTTTTCCTTCACCTTTTGCATCTTCAATTTTAGCTTGATACTCTTCTTTTAATTTCATAGCTTCCACTTTTTCTTTTTCTGCTCTATCTAAATCATTTTGAACACTTTCTTGTCTTTTATTTAAAAATTCCTTTACTGTATCCCATAAGAAATGTCTAAGCACAAGAAAAAGTACAAGTGTTGCTAATAATTGAAGTGTAAAATTGAACGGATCAGGTAACACATGAATTTCAGGTACCATTCATAATCCTCCCTTCAGTAATTACTGCCATTATAATTAGTTTTAGCTACAACAATAAGAGATGGGAAGGTGTTCCCCCACCTCTTTAAATTTATTATTTTTTAAAGAGCTCCTAATAAAGGTCTTACAAATAATAATATTATAGCTATAACTAGTCCATAAATACCAGTTGTTTCTGCAACTGCTTGACCTAGGATCATTGTTCTAATTATATCTCCTTGTGCTTCTGGTTGTCTTCCTACTCCTTCTGCTGCTTTACCTGCTGCATAACCTTGACCTATACCAGGACCTATACCTGCTATTGCAGCAAGACCTGCTCCTATTGCTGAACATCCTAATATAAACGCTTCACTTGAAATTCCTTCTAACATTTTGTTTCCTCCTCTAATTTTAAATAGTTTTTTAGTTTAATATCTTTTAAAAAATTAATCTTAGTCATCCATTGCCATTGATACAAATACCATTGTAAGCATAATAAATATAAATGTTTGAATTAATCCTGCAAACAAGTCAAAATAAGCATGAAATACAGGAGTTACAACTGGTGCAAAATAACCTACTGCACTATATAAAAGTCCCATTATAATAACACCAGATAATATATTACCAAATAAACGGAATGATAGTGATATAGGGTTTGCAAGCTCACCTATTACATTTATTGGGAATAAAAGTGGTATTGGTTCAAAGAATCCTTTGAAATAACCACCTAGTCCTTTGCTTTTGATACCAAAATATTGTGTCAATATAAAGGTAATTATAGCTAATGCTAGTGTTACATTATAATCCGATGTAGGCGGATCAAATCCAATTAATCCAAATAAATTTGCTACTGCAAGGTAAAGTGCAAGTGTTCCAATATAGGGAGCAAATTTCATCTTGTCTGGCCCCATAGTATCTTTTACTAGATTTTCTATTTGCACAACTATTATTTCTACTATATTTACTATACCTGTGGGTTTCTTGGTAGGATCTGATGCCTTTATTTTCTTACTTACATATATTGCAAATAGGGACAACAATAATACTACTATCCATGAATTAATTACTGTTGAGTGTATGTAAATTTCCTTACCCATAAACTCAAATAATATCCCCTTGATATTGTCCAAATATATGACCTCCTCTCTTCAGTTTGTAAAGCTTTAGCTAGTTCTTTTTTTGATCGTATCAAAAAATGTATCAGACATTATGACTATTTTGACCATAAAAAAACCTAGCACTACTGTATAAAAATTTAAATAGTCGGCTAGTGCAGCTATAGCAAGCACTATACCATAAATTATATATCTAGCCATATAGCTCCCTACAACATATGGCATAATTTTCGCTTGTGGCATCTTCATTGCTTTGGCTAGAGACAAACTCATAAGTCTAAAGTTAAGTAAGTTTATTATTGTTCCAAAGATAAAACCTAAAATATCATCTTTAGGGTTTGGTATAGCAAGTAGTATTATACCTATAATAATAAGCGTCAATATTATTACCCTTCTAAATATTTTGTATTCAGTATTTTTTGTTAAACTCAATAGATCACTTCCTATTACTCATCCTTGAAGTCATTTTAAATAATGTCATAAATGCAGCCCCGACACCTAGTATTAAAAACACTATAAGAAAAAGTATATTTGTACCTAATTTTTTGTCCAAAAAATTACCCAAAAATATACTTCCAATTATAGGTACTGCCATAGATATACCTATTTGTGCTATTAATGCTATATTTTCTAAAACTTTAGAGGTGCTTTTCTTAGACATTTAACTCCTCCTATATATTTGAATAGTTAGACAATATATATTCTATTATAATTCAAAAAGTTATTAATCTCAAGGAGAGTTTTAATAAAATTATGATTTTATTTTGTCAATTTGTCACAAAAAAAGCAGAGTGACCTCTGCTTTTTTAGATTTCCATAGATTTAAGATTTTCATCTATTATAAGCTCTGCTTCTGTTGCATCTTTAATTTGTTCTATTGTTGTTTCAGGTCCTATTTCCTTAAGAACTAAACCTTTATCTGTTACTTCCATTACTCCCATTTCTGTTATTATTAAATCCACTTGAGATTTTGCTGTAAGAGGTAATGAACATTTTTTAAGAATCTTAGGATTTCCTTTTGCAGTATGAGTCATAGCTACTATAACTTTCTTTGCACCTACTACAAGATCCATTGCTCCACCCATTCCTGGTACCATTTTACCTGGTATCATCCAATTGGCAAGACTACCTTCTGAATCTACTTGAAGAGCTCCTAGAACAGTTGCATCAACATGACCACCTCTTATTATTCCAAAGCTAGATGCACTATCAAAAAATGCTCCACCTTTTTTAACTGTAACGTGTTGGCCACCTGCATTTGTTAGGTTGTCATCTTCTGAACCTTTTTCTGGAGTTGGACCAAGTCCTACAAATCCATTTTCAGATTGAAAAACTACATCCATTTCATCTGGAATATAATTAGCTACAAGTGTAGGAAGACCTATTCCTAGATTTATTACATCTCCATCAACAAACTCTTTTGCTACTCTTTTTGCTATTATTTCTTTTATTTTATTTTTATCCATTACTTTCCACCTCCATCAACAATATAGTCTACAAATAGACTTGGTGTAATAACATTTTCTGGATCTATTTCGCCTATTTCAACTAAATTATCTGCTTCTACTATAACAGTATCTGCTGCCGTAGCCATTGTTGGATTGAAGTTTCTTGCTGTTTTATCGTAACGGATATTTCCTTTTTTATCTACTATGTCCCCTTTGATTAGTGCAATATCTGCTTTTAAAGGTGTTTCAAGTAAATAGTCTTTACCTTCTACTTCTATTTTCTTTTTACCTTCTTCTACAATTGTGTTAACTCCTGTAGGTGTAAGTACTCCTCCAAGTCCAAACCCTGCTGCTCTTATTCTTTCAACAAGTGTTCCTTGAGGAACTAACTCTACTTCTAATTCATTCTCATTCATTTGTCTTCCTGTTTCTTTGTTTGTACCTATGTGACTTACTATGACTTTTTTAACTTGTTTGTTTACTATTAATTTTCCTACTCCTTTATCTATAAAGGCTGTATCATTTGCTATTAATGTTAAATCTTTTACATTCTTCTCTACTAAAGCATCCACAAGCTTGTTAGGTGACCCTACAGCTAAAAATCCACCTACCATTATAGTCATTCCATCTTCTATTTTTTCTATAGCTTGTTGGATAGAAATTTGTTTATTCATTTGTTGCACCCCCAAAATTTATTTGTTTGTTACCAATACTATGTTATCACATTAAAAAATCATTTTCTAGAAATTATGCTATAAAAACATTAATCCTAAGGAGATTATTATTCCTGTATATATGAGATCTATTATACAATATCCCATAATATCTCTTGCTCCAAGTCCTGCAATACCAAGTGCTGGTAAAGCCCAGAATGGTTGTATTAAATTAGTCCAAGCATCTCCCCAAGCTATACTCATTCCTGTTTTTGCAGCTGAAACTCCAAGTTCTGCACTTGCTGGCATCATTATTGGTGCTTGTACTGCCCATTGTCCACCACCAGAAGGTACAAAAAAGTTAACTACTCCTGCACTTAAGAAACTGAAAAATGGAAATGTTGTTTCATTAGAGATACTTACAAATCCATTTGATATAGCTATTGCAAGAGAACTTCCTGATGGACTAAGTCCAGTCATCATACCCATTATTCCTGCATAAAATGGAAATTGTAATACTATCCCAGCAGTTCCTCTTGTTGCAATAATTATAGCATCTAAGAATTTTCTAGGTGTACCATGAAGTATTATCCCTAAAAATAAGAATATAAAGTTAACTATATTTAAGTTTAAATCAAATCCATTATTTATGAAATAATTAACTATAAATACTAGTCCCATTGCTCCTATTAAGATAGATAATATAGAGCTATTTTCCATCTTATCTGCAAATGTTGGATTTTCTACCTCTACACTTAAATCTTCATCTACTAATAATTCTGGATCTACAGATACTACATCTTCTGGTTTTGGATGCATTGCTCTGTTTATGAAAGGCATTGTTAATAGTATTATTCCAAATATAATTAGATTATATGGTGAAAATATAGTTTCACTTGTTGATATAGGACTTGTCACTACTCCTGCTGTTGCTTCTGATAATCCTTCTCCTGCTGTTGCAAGTTTTAGTGGTATAGATCCAGATATACCTGAATGCCATACTACGAATCCTGAATAAGCTGAGGCTATTAATAATCTATAGTCTACAGTCTTAATTTGTCTTGCAAGTTCTCTTGCATATAATGCTCCAATTACTAGTCCAAATCCCCAGTTAATCCAACAAGCTACTATTGCAACAAAAGTAACTGCAAGTATTGCTTGCATAGGAGTCTTTGGTATTGATGCTAATTTTCTTAGTCCCTTTTTTATAATAGGTGCATTTGCTAAAGTATGACCTGTTACTAAAACTAGTGCCATTTGCATTGAAAATGCTAACAGTCCCCAAAATCCATCTCCCCAATGAACAATCATAGCTAATGGACTTTGATCTGTTACAAAAACACCTGCTAAAAATACAATAAAAGTAAGTATTGCAGCAAATAAAAATGGATCTGGTAAATATTTTTGTACTACTGCTACACATGCATTTGTAAATTTTTTAAACATTCTTTCTCCCCCTTACAATTTATTTATGAAATACAATTATGCAAGTACTATGCCACTCAATTCAACCTCAACAATGAGTATATAGAGGCTTTTAATTATGCTACCTCTTTAAATTATGTGCATATTTTAATACAGTGTATGAGATAGCATACATTTTAATGTTATAAAAAAAGCATTTGTGGTATTAATACCACAAATGCTTTTTATAGGTAATAAATAGAATCTTTATATTCCTCAAATATCTTATTATTATGCTCTTTTCCACCATCTATGTTTGCACTAAAAAGTATTGGTGGTGTTATACCTTTATTCATTAACTCTTCTGCTACTTGTGCAACTATTGAATTTACTATTGTACTTCCTACTACAGTAGATGTAGGAGATACTTTTTGTTCTAGACCTTCTACTTTAATAGTAGCATCACCTTTTTCTCCATGATTATCTATTACTATATCAGCAATATCCATTAATCTTTTTCCTGATGGATGTCTAGATTCTACTTGAGATGAATAAGATACATTAGTAAGACCTATTATCTTAGCTCCTTTTTCTTTTGCTTTAGTTACAAAATCTATCATTACAGAATTTCTTCCTGAAACTGAATGACATAAAATAACATCATCTTTTTTTATATCTACTTTATCAGCTATTAATTCGCCATATCCAACTAAACTTTCCATTTCACTTGTAAATGTGATAGGTCTTATGTTTAACATTATTGACGGTTCAAAAATAGGGTTTATTAAAGCAAGTCCTCCTGCTCTATAAAATAGTTCTTCTGATATTATCCCAGCATGTGATGCTCCAAAAGTAAATATACTATTTTTGTTTTCTATAGCTTTTACAAATAAGTCTACTACTTTTTCTATATTTTCTTTTTCACTTTCTTCTACTATTTCTAATATTTCTTTAACTTTATTAAAATATCTGTTATATGCTTTCAAAAACTCACTTCCTTTATATTAGAGAAATTAATTTAGCTATATATTGAGAGATTGTACCCCAAAGTGAAAGATCATTTCCTCCGAAAATTAAAATCCAGTTTTGAATTGTACCAGAGTATATTATAGCTGAAATACCTACTAAACCTACCATAACTATTGCTGAAAAACTGGTACCGATAATTGCTCCTCTAAGTCCACCTTGGCCTTCTCCTATTACTGCAGCTGCTCCACATTCAAAGAAACTTGTAATAACTAAAGGTATAAGCATCAAACCAAATACATTAAAACTATTAGCTATTAGTATAACTACTGTGGATACTACCATTGCTGTAACAAATCCAATAATTGCTGCGTTTGGTTTATAGTTAAATAATATTGGAGCATCTAATGCAGGTACTGAATTAGGTATAAGTTTTTCTGATATTCCTTGAAATGCAGGTAATATTTGATTTACTAACATACGTACACCTTGTAACATGATTACTAAGCCTGCACCAAACATGAATCCTTGATTTATTGCATAAAATACTATTGGTTGTGCTTCTGCTTCAAATGCACCGTCTACAGTTAATCCTAAAAATAAGAACATTAAAAATACTACTATACCACCAGTAATAGATACTTCTTTAAAGAATGATAAACTTTCTGGTATCTTTAAACTTTCTGTTGATCTTTCTTTGTTTCCAAACTTCTTAGCTATAAATCCTGATATTAAAGCTAAAATTCCTGAAGGATGACCTAGTGTAAAGGAATCATCTCCTGTAACAGCACTAACAAAAGGTTTTAATAACCATGGAACTATGGACCAGTATAATGCCGATAATACTGTTGCAAATATTATTAAAGTAGCTCCACTTAAATTCCCTTCTACACCTGCAGCTACAAATATAAATGGGAACCACCATAAAAAGTGACCAGTTAAAAATATAGTTTTAATTGGTGTAAATCTAGCTATAAGAAGATGTAATACTAGTGCAAAAAACATTGTAAGACCTACTTCTCCACCAAACTCTGAAGTAAATGTTATATCGTTAAGTCCTTCTGTTACTTCTCCACCAGCAATTTCTTGAAATAATCCATTTATTGGTGCTATTGACCCAACTAATATATTAACACCTTGCTGCAATATAAACATTCCAATAGCAGCTAAAAGACCACCTTTAATTACATCGCCAATTTTTTTCCCTTGTAAAGCAAGACCTATTATTGCTATTATTCCTAATAATACAGGGGGATTTCTAAAAAGGTTATCAATTATAAAACTCATTAATATTCCTCCTTTTATTTTTTATTTTCATTAATAAATTTTTCTACTGCGCTTTTAACTTCTTGTTTATCCATATATTTTTCCACTTCATACACTGGAGAAGTTGTTGAATTTCTCAAGTCTTTAGCTATTTCCTTAGAAGTAAAAATTGCATCTGGTTTAGCACCTTTAGCTGATGATAGATCCATTGTTTGAACATTTGCATCTACCCCTAATTCTTTAAATACCTTGTCTAGAGTCATTTTTAAAACCATTGAAGAACCTACTCCAAATCCACATACCGCTAAAATTTCCATTTATTATTCCTCCTCTTCTTTATTTATCATTTTCATTACTTCTTCACTATTGTTACTAGATTTAAGCTTTTCAATATTATCTTTGTCTCCAACTATTTCAGTTAATGAAGCTAAAGCTTTTATATGAGATGAATTATCTATAGAAGCAAGGACAGTAAATATATTTACTGGCTTCCCTAATAAATCAACAGGTTCTTTTAATATTAGCATAGACATACTCATATCCTTAACTCCACTTTCTGGTCTAGCATGTGGCAGTGCAAAATAATCTGTTAATACTATATAAGGTCCATGTTCCTTAACACTATCTATCATTGCATTTACATATTCATCAGTTATTGTTTTTTGGTTTAATAAAGGTTCCGATGCTATTTTTATAGCGTCTTCCCAATTATCTAAACTATCTTTTAATACTATTCTATCTTCTGTTAATAATTCTTTTAACATTGGCTGAACAAACTCCTTTTTATTTACCTTATAAAATTTTTGCAATATTTCTTTTTCTAAAAGTTTTTCATTGTGAACTGTAGAATATTTTTTGATTATATCTAAAAGAGACTTTATGTCTATTCTTATACCTTGAGCATCATATTCCATAATTTTTTCATACAAAAGATGTATATCATAATTACTTAATATTGGATTTACCACTATAACATTTTCATATCCCTTTAGAGAGACTGTTGAAATTATATAGTCAAAATCTCCTTGATAATTATCTATATCTTTTATGGGAGTTGTTGCTACTATATCAATATAAGGAAATTTTTCTTCTATTTGTTTTTCTAATATTTTAGAAAACACTGCTCCTTTATGACAAACTATAAGAACTTTTTTCATGTTTTTATTTAAAGATTGTGGTTTTTTCTTAAAATACACTCCAAAATACATACTTATATAAGCAATTTCTTCTTCTCTTATACCTGATAACTCTGGAAATCCTTTGATATTTTCAATTATCAATTTTGTAATTTTAAATATGTCAGAATACTTTTCTTTAATTTCTTCTAATAATGGATTCACAATAGGAATCTGAAATCGTATTCTATTATAAGAAGATCTAAAGTGACTTTTAAGATTATTTGTTAGTTTTTCTTCTTCTTCTATATTTATAGATACTTGACTTTTAAACTGAGAAATTAATTTATTAACTATATCAATTATCTTTTGTTCATCTATTATAGGTTTCAAACTCGATAATGAGCTTATATATGTTGTTATATATGCTCTTTCATAAATATTAATATTTATATCTTTAGCAAATAACTCATGTATATAATCAAAATAAAAGAATTCTTTTGCTTCATTTACAAACTTATATTGATTAAGAATATAACCTTGTTCAATTCTTGTATAGATAAAATTTATGAGATTTTCTAAATAAAACAAAGAAATATCTGTTAATTCCAATTGAAATACCTTATCAAAATCTAATATGTGCTTATTTTCTACTATATTAAATTGCTTATTCTCTAAGTTTTTAAGAAATAATTCCCTTATATCTATTTCATTTCCATATAGTATATATTCTCCCTTATAATAAAGAATAATATTTCTCTTTTTTAAAATTTTTTTTATAAAAGAAATATCATTTACAATAGTATTTTTGCTTACTAAAAACTTTTCTGACATTTCTTCAATAGTAATTTTTGGATTAATAAATATAATATTAAGTAATTCAGTCCTTCTCTTACTAGGATCAAAATAAATTTCATTAGAATATTCAAGTTTCTTTTTTAGTTTCTCAATATCTCCTATAAATATTACTTTTCTATTTATAGTTTTTATTTCTCCAATTTCTTTAATAAAATCATTTATTTCACCTATAGAATAATATAAAGTTCTTTTAGAGATATTAAAATATTCTAATAAAGAATCTAAAGTGTTTTCTTCTTTATTTAATATTTGATAAAGTATTTTTTCATTTCTTTTTTTCATAGCAATCTCCTTAAATAAATAATACCATTTTAATAAAAACATCTAAATACCAAATAAATTCACTAACTTTGCACAAGTGGGTGAATTTATATGAATATAATTATATTTCCTTAAATAATCTTCTATATGCATAAATATCCTTACTTGAAAATATAGTTTAAGGGTAAATATTTTATAAATATAAAAAGAATAGGAAGTGAATTATATGAAATCTTGGATAAAAGCATTTGTAATTATAACATATATAGCTATGATAGCAGTAAATGCACTTGCAAATATTATTCCTATAAATGGAATTACTACAGGTGAAGTGTCTAATTTATATGAAAATTTATTCACTCCAAGTAGTATTACATTTTCTATATGGGGAGTAATATATTTTTTACTTGCACTTTTTACACTCTATCAAGCAGGATTATTTAGAAATAATGACAAACATGCAAAACTTTTAAATAATATTGGAATACTATTTTCCATATCTTCAATTGCTAATATGTTATGGATATTTGCTTGGCATTATAAAGTGTTAAGCTTATCTGTAATTCTTATGACTATAATTCTCATTAGTTTAATTTTTATAGTTACAAAAATTAAAAATACTAATTTAAACTCTAAAGAAAAATTCTTTATAAGTATTCCCTTTAGTATTTATTTTGGCTGGATTACTGTTGCAACTATTGCAAATATAACTGCTTTTCTTGTGAAAATTAATTGGGATAGATTTGGACTCTCAGAAATTTTCTGGGCTATTACAATTATTATAATAGGAGCTATTATTGGAATTATAACTATTATAAAAAATAAGGACTATGTATATGGAGCTGTAATAATATGGGCATATATTGGTATACTCATTAAACATTTATCTGAAAATGGATTTGATAGAGTGTATCCTTCAGTTATTATAACAGTAATAATATCTATAATAATAGTATTAATTGTAAATATATTTGTATTTTTAAAATTAATAAAACATTAAGTAATAAATTAAAATCCTTCCCAAATATTACTTTAAAAGATATAATAATCTTTATAATATATAAAGGGGATTTGATTTAATGGATAAGGTAGTAAAAAATCATAAAAGAAAAAACAAATATTTAGGATCTATTTTCTTCATATTAATATGTGCTGGTCTAGGATTTATACTTGGGTTTCTTTCAAATACTTATTTAGAGGACTTTTTCCAAAAATACATCAATAATGAAAAAGCATATATTGAAATTTTTAATATCTATATTTTATTATTAATATTCATACTAGGTTATTTAATACATATTATAATTCATGAAGCTGGACATTTAGTATTTGGACTGATTTCAGGATATAAATTTGTATCTTTTAGAGTTGCTTCTTTTACAATAATAAAATTTCAAGGAAAATTTAAGTTTAAAAGATTTAGTATTGCTGGTACAGCAGGGCAATGTCTGATGATGCCTCCTAATATGATAAATGGAAAATATCCATTTACATTATATAATTTAGGTGGAGTAATGTTTAATTTAATTATATCCATACTAGTTATATTAATTGCAAAACAATATTCTTCTTACTTAAGTGTTTTCTTTATATTAATAAGTCTTGGTGGAATACTTTGTGCCTTAACAAATGGTATACCTATGAAAATTAATGGAGTAGGAAATGATGCATATAATTTATTGTCAATGATTAAAGATAAGGATGCAAGAGAATCTTTTCACCTTCAACTTGAAATAAATGGACTTTTAACTGAAGGAAAAAGATTAAAAAATATGCCCTATGAAAAATTTAAACTAAAAGAAGATGTTAATTATAAAAACTCTTTAAATTTTTCTAAATTTTTTATAACATATAACTACTTTTTAGATAATATGGATTTTAAAAAAGCTAAACAAGTATTAAAATTTGCAGAGTCTTTTACTCAATACACAATCTCTTTAAATAGATTAGAATGGGAGTCTGAAATGTTATTTATGGAACTTATAGGAGATTGTAACGAAGAAATAATAGAAGAATTATATGATAAAAGTCTTCAAAAATATATAAAAGCTTCAAAATTCATGGTAAGTAAAAAAAGAATTATGATAGCTTATGAAGGACTTTACAAAAACGATAAAGAAAAAAGTTTGAAATATTTAAATGAATTAAAAGATTTAGCTGAAAATTATCCTTTAAAAGGTGAAGCTGAAATGGAACTTATGCTAGGAGATTTTTTAAAAGAAAAATTAAATAATAATAACCCACAAATTTAATATTATTTGGTGGGTTTATTATCATCTAAATAAACTACTTCTATATTTGGTGATTCTTTAAACCAATTTATTGACGGACTATAATCTTTTAGAAATACTACTCTAGTAATTCCTGATGTTATTATAAGTTTTTGACATTCTGGACAAGGCTGATGTGTTACATAAATAGTAGCACCTTTTCTTTCATCTGGTGTAGTTTCTAGTAGACAATTAACTTCTGCATGAATTGTACGAGTACAATGATTATTAACTATATGGCATCCTACATCTTCACAATGAGGAAGCCCTGCAGGACTTCCATTATATCCTGTGCCTTTTATTCTCTTATGTTTTACTATTACAGCTCCTACATGAAGCCTAGGGCATGTACTTCTTTCTGCAACTTTTAAAGCTATATCCATGAAATAATTATCCCAATCTTTTCGCATGTTTTTCCTCCTCTTTTTTATTCTAATAATAATCTGAAAAATACGGACTCTGTTGTTCAATAGAATCCTCTAGCATATCCACTATTTCTGAACTACATTTCAATCGTCCTATTTTATGGAAATAATCAGGTCGTTTATATCCTAATAGCATAGTTACCATAGTTTGAATATCTATTTTTGAATCAGTTTTCTCCTTTGTTGCAATGATTTCTCCTTTTCCACCTTTGTCGATTTTAAGGGTAAAAACCCCTTGATTCCACAACAACATTGGATCATCTAAAGTAAAGGTCCATACACGCTCTCTATTATCAGGCTTAAAATGATACTGCTCAATAAACTGCTGAATATCTACAATTCGTGCCATATAGTAAGGTGATATAGTTTCCTTAATATCTGCATCTTCTAATAAAAATGCCAATGGTTCATCTGTATGGGTATTGCCTATTACTTTTGAAATCATGGAAAAATGAGCACTAATAAAATTCCATAATCCAGTTCTAGCTTCTTCATTAATAAAAATCATGTCTTTTATATGAAACACTTCATCTGCAATCCAATACAAAACATATCCTTCAGGCTCTCTATTTTCATTATAGTAAATAGCTGCATTTAAATCATCATAATCCCATAGCCAATATTCATTCCAAGCCAGATCATTTCTTAACATAGCTCCATGTTGTTGACTACTAAAACGTTTATAAGCTTCTTTTACTTCTTCGCTATTTGTATCAACACGTTCAACTTCTCCTGAGACCTGTTTAACTTTAGGTAATTGGTAATCATTGACTTCAAATACAATCTTATCAGAAATAATTTCCCAACCCTTCCTACGATAATAAGGAATTGAATAAGGATAAAGGAAAGAGATAGACTGCTTACGAATTCTCATATTAAAAAGTGCTTGATATAAAAGTTTGTGCATTAACCCAATATTGGAGTACTCAGGGAAAGTTCCTACTCCAGTAAGACCAGCCATATCATAGATTCTATTAAATATATTCACCTTAAAGGGATAGACTGCTACCTGAGAAACTAATTTGTCTCCATCAAACCATCCCAGAACATCAGCCTGCTGTAAAACAGGAGATTTCGCCCTGATCATATCACGATCTTCCCAACCCACCTTACGAAGTTCATTATCAGTAACTTGAAAAACATACCTAAGTAACTGATTGTATTGTTCAAGGTGTTCTAGTTCAACACGCTTCATTTTTAATCTTTTTTCTCTAGCCATAATAACCCTCTTTTCTTTTCAATCGGATAAATACTATTATGTCAAACATTATCAATTATTATAGCACAAAATTTTTCATGGGACAATTTACATAGATGAGTAAAGATACTAAGGTTACTGAGTTTAAGTAAATACATAGAGTTTTGATTTAAAATGAAGATAAAAAACAGATGTATCATATAAATATAATACATCTGCTTAATTTAAACTAAAGTATGAATCACTACTATATATTTTTCACCACTGCTTGTGCTGCTGCAAGTTTTGCTATTGGTACTCTAAATGGTGAACATGATACATATTGAAGCCCTAATTCATAGCAAAATTCTACTGAAGATGGCTCTCCCCCATGCTCTCCACATATTCCAAGTTTTATATTTTCTCTTGTTGATTTACCACCTTGAACTGCTATTTCCATAAGTTTTCCTACACCTTTTCTATCTATTGCTTGGAATGGATCTCTTTCTAATATTTCTTTGTTTACATATTCATCTAAGAACTTACCTGCATCATCTCTTGAAAATCCAAAGCCCATTTGAGTAAGGTCATTTGTTCCAAAGCTAAAGAATTCTGCTTCAGTAGCTATTTCATCAGCTGTTATTGCAGCTCTTGGTATTTCTATCATTGTTCCTATCATATAATCTACTTCTATTTCTTTTTCTTTAAATACAGTTTCTATTTCTTCAATTATTTGTCCCTTTACATATTTCAATTCTTCTATATGTCCTACAAGTGGTATCATTATTTCAGGTTTGATATTTTCAAATCCATTTTGCTTTATTTCTATTGCAGCTTCTATTATTGCTCTTACTTGCATTTTATATATTTCTGGATAAGTTACTGCAAGTCTACATCCCCTATGACCAAGCATAGGATTAACTTCACCAAGTTCTTCTATTCTATCCATTAAATTTTCATAATCTATATTCATAGCTTTTGCAAGACTTTCTATATCTTCTTTTTTAGTTGGTAAAAATTCATGTAATGGTGGATCAAGAAGTCTTACTGTAACTGGCTTTTCTTTCATAACTTTATATAATCCTAAAAAGTCTTCTCTTTGGAATGGTAATAATTCTGCAAGTGCATTTTTTCTTTCTTCTTCTGTTGTAGAAAGTATCATCTTTCTTACAGATGGTATTCTCTTTTCATCAAAAAACATATGCTCTGTTCTACAAAGTCCTATTCCTTCTGCTCCAAATTCCAATGCTTGATTAGCATCTTTTGGCGTATCTGCATTTGTTCTTACACTCATAGTTCTTATTTCATCTACCCATTCCATAAACTCACCAAAGTTACCACTTAATTTTGGTTGAACTTTGTTTATATTACCTTTATAAACATTACCTGTACTTCCATCAAGAGAAATGTAATCTCCTTCTTTTAATACAAAGTCTTTTACTCTTATTTCTTTTTTCTCTTCACTTACTCTAATTTCACTACATCCAGCTACACAACATTTTCCCATTCCTCTTGCGACTACTGCAGCATGAGATGTCATTCCTCCTCTAGATGTAAGTATACCTTCTGCTGATACCATACCCTCTATATCTTCTGGTGATGTTTCCTGTCTTACTAATATACACATTTCTCCTCTTGCCTTTGCTTCTACTACATCATGAGCATTGAAATAAATTCTACCAGAAGCTGCACCAGGAGAAGCTGCAAGACCTTTTGAAAGTGATTTTGCATTTTCTAATGCTTTTTGTTCAAATGTTGGATGAAGAAGTTGATTTAATGTATTTGGTTCAATTCTTAATACTGCTTCTTCTTTTTCAATTACTTCTTCTTTTACAAGATCTACTGCTATATTTATTGCAGCTTGTGCTGTCCTTTTTCCTGTACGTGTTTGTAACATATATAACTTTTTATTTTCTATTGTAAATTCAATATCTTGCATATCCTTATAATGTTCTTCTAGTTTTCTTGTTATATTTTTAAATTCTTCAAATACATCAGGCATACTAACTTCTAAATGAGAAATTTCTTGTGGTGTTCTAATTCCTGCAACAACATCTTCCCCTTGTGCATTTATAAGATACTCACCGAACAATTTATTTTCTCCTGTTGCTGGGTTTCTTGTAAATGCTACTCCTGTACCTGAAGTTTCTCCCATATTACCAAATACCATTGATTGAACATTTACAGCTGTACCTAATTTATGTGATATGTTGTTTATTTTTCTATATACTCTAGCTCTTGGATTGTTCCATGATTTAAATACTGCTTCTATGGCAAGTTCCAATTGCTTTACAGGATCTTGTGGAAATTCTTCTCCTATTTCTTCACTGTATACTTCCTTGTACTGTTCTACTAATTTCTTTAAATCTTCTTTAGTCAAATCTGTATCAAGCTCTGTATTCTTTTTTTCTTTCATATCATCAAGTAAATTATCAAATCTTACTTTTGGTATTTCCATTGCAACATCTGAAAACATTTGAATGAATCTTCTATAACTATCATATGCAAATCTTTCATTACCTGTAGATTTTGCAAGTCCTTTTACTGATATATCATTTAGTCCTAAATTAAGTATAGTATCCATCATACCAGGCATTGAAGTAACCGCACCTGAACGTACTGATACAAGTAAAGGATTGTCTTCATCAGAAAAACTTTTTCCAAGTCTTTGTTCTAAATCTTGTAAATGCTTTTTTATTTCCTCGTGTAACTCAACCCATATTTTCTCATTTTCTTCATAAAATCTATTACATGCTTCTGTTGTTATTGTAAACCCAGGTGGAACTGGCAAATCTAAATTAGTCATCTCAGCTAAATTAGCCCCTTTTCCCCCAAGTAAAGATTTCATTTCTTTTTTACCTTCATTAAAATTATATACATATTTATTTGTCATTTAAATTCCCCTCTCTAATTTCTAATATTTATTGAAAAGTAATACCATTTTTATTTAATAATGATACTACTATTTCTGCTGTTTCTTCTATTGCTTTATTTGATACATCAATTATAGGACATCCTATTTTCCTCATAATCTTATCTGCATATTCTAATTCTTCTAATATTCTAGAAAAACTTGCATAACTTGAATTTTCTTTGAGTCCTAAAGACTTAAGTCTTACTTCTCTTATTTCATTTAATTTTTCTGGTGAATTTGTAAGTCCTATTATTTTTTTTTTAGGTATTTCATATATTTCTTTAGGAGGTTTTATTTCATTTACTAATGGTAAATTTGCAGCTTTTATATTTTTGTTTGCTAAATACATACTTAAAGGTGTTTTAGAAGTTCTAGATACTCCTAGCAATACTACATCTGCTTCTAAAAATCCTCTTGGATCTTTTCCATCGTCATATTTAACTGCAAATTCTATTGCTGCTACCCTACTAAAATATGCTTCATCTAATCTCCTTATAGTACCTGATTTTCTAAGTGGTTTATTATCTAACTTCTCACTTAATGCATTGATTAGTGGACTTAACAAATCAATTGTTGCAATTTGAAATGTTCTTGAACAATCATCTATAAAACTAACTAGTTCTTTATTAACTAATGTATATAAAACTAAAACATTTTCCTCTAAAATCACTTTTTTCATTATATTCTCAAGCTTCTTCATATTTGTTATATGAGAATATCTATTTATTTCATAATTATCTGTTTTAAATTGTGCCATTGCAGCTTTTAATACTGTTTCTCCAGTTTCTCCTAATGAATCTGATATAATATATATTTTTAATCGTTCCAATTTGTCACCTCTTTTTATAATGTGATATACTATATAACATTATAAATATATAGTATGTCATATTAGTTATATTGTCAATACTTTTTATAAAAAAGAATATAAAAATAGAGAGAAACTTTTCAGTTTCTCTCTATAATTTTAGTTAATTATTACCTTATTATTTTGTACCGTATAATCTATCTCCTGCATCACCAAGTCCCGGTACAATATATGCATGGTCATTTAATTTTTCATCCATTTCACCAAGATATATATCCACATCTGGATGAGCTTCTTGTATTGCTTTTACACCTTCTGGTGCTGCTATTAGGCACATTAATTTAATATCTTTTGCACCTCTTTTTTTAATTGCTTCTAGTGCTGATATTGCAGATACACCTGTTGCAAGCATTGGATCTGTTACTATTAATGTTCTTTCTTCTACATCTTTTGGTAATTTACAATAATATTCTACAGCTTGTAAAGTTTCAGGATCTCTATATAATCCAACATGACCAACTTTTGCTGCTGGAAGAAGTGTAAGCATTCCTTCTACCATTCCAAGTCCTGCTCTAAGTATTGGAACTATTCCTAATTTCTTTCCTGATATAACTTTTGATTTTGTTGTAGTTATTGGTGTTTCTATTTCTATATCTTCAAGTTCTAAATTTCTTGTAACCTCATATCCCATAAGCATTGAAACTTCTTTTACAAGTTCCCTAAATTCCTTTGGCCCTGTATTTTTGTCTCTTATAAATGTTATCTTGTGCTTTATTAATGGGTGGTTCATTACAAATAATTCTCCCATGTACGCATCTCCTTTCAATTGTTTATCGCTAAATATTATAACATATTTTCTTCTATATCCATAATTTTATTTACTCTTCTTTCGTGTCTACCTGATTCAAATTCTGATGAAAGGAAAGCTTCTACTATAGCTTGTGCAAGATCTTGTCCAAGTACACGTCCACCAAGTGCTATAATATTTGCATTATTATGTTCTGCTGCTTTTTTAGCTGAATAAATATCTGAGCATAATGCACATCTTATTCCACGAACTTTGTTACATGCTATAGAAATACCTATTCCTGTACCACATATTACTATTCCCTTATCATATTCTCCCTTTGCTACTGATTCTGAAACTTTTTTACCAAAATCAGGATAATCAACTGAGTCTTCTGAATATGTTCCAAAATCATTATATTCATAACCTGAATCTTCTAAATACTTGATTATATTTTGTTTTAATCCATATCCTCCATGGTCACTTCCTATTGCTATTTTCATAATTTATTCTCCTCACTTTTTTAAATTTTTTACTACTTTTTTTAATGTTTCTTTTATTTCTTCTGCACTTTTTTCATATACAGATGTAGGCTGTCCAAATGGGTCTTTTATATCGAGTGATGGTATTTTACTTTGTAATTTAGTTATTTTAGCTTTTTCATCTTCTAATTCACTTTCTATATCCCTTTCCCATTCTTTTAATTCAATGTCAATTTTTTCTACTTCTTTTAATAGTTTCCTTCTCTTTTGTTGTAACTTTCTAATTTCACCTTTTCTTTGTTCCATTAAATGTGTTCTTTTTTCATTTATAGATTTATATATTTCATTTATTTCGTCTAATATATCATTTATGTCTATATCTTTATTAGCATATTCCTTTAAAGTATATAGTTTATTTTTTGTTTCAGGATATAAATTAAGTACTAAAGATTTATGATTATTTGTCATTGTAAGTATTATATCTGCTTTTTCTACATCTTTTCTTGTAAGTGATTTGGCTTTATGACTTCTCATGTCTATTCCCATACTATCCATTACTCTTATAGCTTGTTTTGATGCATCTGTCCCATCTACTGCAGCTACTCCTCTTGAATATATGTTGAATTCACTATCATCAGTCATATCCTTTAACATTGCCTCTGCCATACTACTTCTGCAGGTATTTCCTGTACATACAAAAAGAATGTTTTTCATAATTATCACTCCTATACATTTTCTATATCGTACCCTGCTGCTTTTTCCATTCTATTCATTATGGCACTTCCTATGCCTTTTTCTTCTATAGCTTCTGCAAGTATTATATCTACATCTAATTTATCAAATTCTCTTAACATTAGAAATAAGTTAGAAGCTATAGTACTGGGATATCTTCTTGAACCTAATATAAGTAAGTTTTCATTCTCATACCTTCCTTTTGTTTCCTCTGTTGCTAATATACCCACTTTTAATCCTTTTTCTCCATAATCTCTATCTAAAATATTTATTCTTTTTATTACTTTTTCTAAATCCCCTCTAATTATCTTCATATTTGCCTTAGGAGAGTAGTGTTTATATTTTTGTCCTGGAGATTTAGGTACAATTTTTTTATCTTTTAATGATTTATCTTGTTCAACTTCATCGAATACTTCAAGTAAATCTTCTCTAGTTATATCTCCTGGCCTAAGTATCATTGGAGTTTTCCCAGATACATCTAATACAGTAGATTCTAAACCTACATCTGTTTTTCCACCATCTATTATCATATCTACTTTTCCAAACAAGTCTTCTTTAACATGATTTATATATGTTGGGCTTGGTCTTCCTGATATATTAGCACTAGGTGCCGCAACAGGAGTATCAGCTAATTCTATTATTTTTCTAGCTATATTATTTTTAGGCATACGTATAGCAACTGTATCAAGTCCTCCTGTAATTATATCTGGTACAATATCTTTTTTCTTCATTATTAAAGTTAAAGGTCCCGGCCAAAATTTCTCTATTGCTAATTTTGCAGAATCTGTTATATCTTCTACTAAATAATTTAATTGACTTATATTTGATATATGCACAATTAACGGATTATCCTGAGGCCTTCCCTTTGCTTTGAATATTTTTTTTACTGCCTCAGTATTTAGTGCATTTGCTCCTAGTCCATATACTGTTTCTGTAGGTATAACAACTAATCCACCATTTCTTAAAATGCTAGCTGCTAATTCAAGTGCATTTTCTTCATCTGATTTTTTTATGATTGTTTTTTTATTCATATTATCCCTCTAATACATATTTTCTTTTTAATATTATATATTATTTTTATCATTATATACAACACGTATATTTATAACCTTATTTGAATAAAATTATATATCTTAAATTTTATGGGGTGCATTAAATGCAATTAATTAATAATACTTTAATAGGTTTCATTGTAGGAATATTAGGCACTAGTTTAGGTGCAATAATTGCACTAATTTTTGTTAATGATAATAAAAAGATACTTTCACTAATACTTAGCTTTACTGCAGGTCTTATACTGTCTATTGTAACTTTTGATCTTATTTATGAAGCAATAGAATTATCAAATATAAGATTAACCTCCTTTGGAATATTTATTGGAACAATTATAGTAGTATTTATGGAAAATATATTGTATAAATTACAGATTAATAAAAATCATAATCAATTCATTAAATCTGGACTATTAATGGCTATTGCAATTGCTATACACAATATTCCTGAAGGTCTTGCTATAGGTTCTGGTTTCATGTTTACATCTGACATGGGTTTTAAACTTGCTATTATAATATCTCTCCACAATTTACCTGAAGGTATAGCTATGGCAACTCCTTTAAAAATAAGTGGATTTAAAGGAATCAAAATAATAATCTATTCAATACTTGCAGGAATTCCTACAGGTATTGGTGCTTTTTTTGGAACTATATTAGGAGGTATTTCAGATTCATTTATAGGTTTGTGTTTTGCTATTGCTGCAGGTACTATGCTTTATATTACATGTGGAGAACTTATACCAAACTCTAAAGATATCCACAATAATAGACTTGCCCCTGTGACTTTGTGTATAGGTTTTATTATTGGTATTATGATAATAAATATATTATAAAAGCGAACTCAAAAAAGTTCGCTAATTATTTTTCTATAGTTTTAAGTTTTTCTGCTTGATCTGTTGTAATAAGTGCATCTACCATTTCTTCTATATCCCCATCTAGGAAATTATCTAATTTATATACTGTCATATTTATTCTATGATCTGTTATTCTACCTTGTGGATAATTATATGTTCTGATTCTCTCTGATCTGTCTCCTGTACCTACTTGTGATTTTCTAGCTTCTGCTATTTCTTTATTTTGCTCTGAAACCTGTTTTTCATAAAGTCTTGCTTTTAATACTTTAAATGCTTTATCTTTATTTTTAAGCTGTGATTTTTCATCTTGCATAGCTACTACTATTCCTGTAGGAACATGAGTAAGTCTTACTGCTGAATCAGTCGTATTAACACTTTGACCACCATTACCTGATGAACGGTATACATCGACTCTTACATCATTCATATTTATTTCTACTTCTACATCATCTACTTCAGGAAGTACTGCAACTGTTGATGTTGAAGTATGAATTCTTCCACCAGATTCTGTTTCTGGTACCCTTTGTACTCTATGAACTCCTGATTCATATTTCAATCTAGAATAAGCACCTTTACCTTTTATCATAAATACTATTTCTTTAAATCCACCTACTCCTTGTGAACTCGTACTCATAATATCCACTTTGAAGCCTTGTCTTTCAGCATATCTTGAATACATGCGGAATAAATCTCCTGCAAATATACCTGCTTCGTCTCCTCCAGCTCCTGCACGAATTTCTACTATAACATTTTTTTCATCATTAGGATCTTTTGGTATAAGTAAGAATTTAATTTCTTCTTGTAATTCTTCTTGATGTTTTTGTAGTTCATTTAATTCTTCTTTTACCATCTCTTTGAAATCATCTTCTAACTTTTCATTTAACATTTCTTTTGATTCTTCTATCTGTTCTGTTGCTTCTTTATATTCTCTATATTTCATTACAATAGGTTCTATTTCAGCATGTTCTTTTACATACTTTTGCCATTCATTTATATTATTTATTATATCTGGATCACTTATCTTTCCGTTTAAATCTTTATATTTTTCTTCAAGAAAATCTAATTTTTCTAGCATCTATTTCACCTCATTCCCTTTCACCAATAATATATTATATCAAAAAATTATTTAAAAGTCGAATTAATATATGAAAATTCCAGTTATTCCTGCCCCAATTATTCCTATTATAGGGCTTATTTTTTTTATTCCTACTAAATAAAATATTGCTATGGCAATTATAGCTCCCTTTATATCTAATATGGACTCTTTTCCGACTAAATATAACGCAGATGCTATAAGTGATAATACTATAGGTCTAATTCCCGAAAAAATCCATTCTACATATTTAGAATTTTTAAATCGTTCTAAGAAATGAGCTATAGTTATAAGTATTAAAAATGAAGGAAGTATCACTGCAATTGTTGCAATTGCTGAGCCTAATACTCCATTTATATTAAAACCTAAAAATGTAGCTGAATTTATTGCAATAGGACCTGGAGTTACTTGTGATATAGCAAGCATATCTATAAATTCTTTTGGATTTATCCAACCTCTATTTTTTATCAATTCTTCTTGTATAAATGGAAGCATAGCAAGCCCTCCACCAAAACTAAACAAACCTATTTTAAAAAATGATAAAAACAATTTTAATGATATCATTATTTTTCCCTTTCTTCTCTTAATTTATTATATGCTATAGATACAAATGCAGCAGTTAATAATACATATACAGGACTAATTCCAAATATTATAAGAATGATAGCAGCTAATATTGATATAATTATTAATATAGGTTTTAACTTAGCAGATATATATAAATTCCATAATGATGCCCCAATAAGTCCTACTACTGCAGGCGTAAGCCCTTTAAATACTTTTTCCACTATAATATTATCTCTAAATCCATATACAAATTTAACTACAAATAATATGATTAAAAAGGAAGGAGCTGCTACTCCTATTGCACAAAAAATAGCACCTTTTATTTTATTCAACCTATATCCTACAAGTATAGAAGTATTTATAGCAATTGCACCAGGTGATGATTGAGCAACTGCAAGTATATCTAAAAATTCTTTTTCAGTTAGCCATCTATTTTTATCTACTACTTCTCTTTGTATTAATGGAAGCATTGCATATCCACCACCTATTGTAAATATACCAATCTTAAAAAAGGTGATAAAAAACTTTAAAAGGTCTTTCAAGCTAACCCATCCTTCCTATAACTGCTCTATCCCTACCTTGTAGGTCTTTTAATACTAATATTTCTTTGTATCCGTTATCTCCCATTATATTTTTAACACTTTCACCTTGATCATATCCTATTTCATAACATAAAAGCCCATTATCTATAAGTTTTTCTTTTGCTTTTTCTGTTATATATCTATAAAATACTAGCCCATCATCTCCACCATCTAATGCAAGTCTAGGTTCATATTTTGACACTTCTATCTGAAGACTATCAATATCTCTTGAAGGAATGTAAGGAGGATTTGATACTACTATATCCATTTTTTCATCTATTTCTGGGAATCCTTCTAAAATATCTTTAGTTATTAATTCTACTCTGTCTTCAAGGTTCATTTTCTTTTTATTTTTACGGGCTATTTTTATTGCTTTTTCACTTATATCCACAGAATAAATATATGAATTCTCTATATAGTAAGCAAGACTAAGTGATATAGCACCGCTTCCTGTTCCTATATCTAATATTTTAATTTTTTCTTTTTTATTTTTTCTAGCAAATTTTATTATATATTCAATTAATATTTCAGTGTCTGGCCTTGGTACAAGTACTCCTTCTGTTACATGAAAATCCAAGCCCATAAATTCTTGATTTTTTAATATATATTGTATAGGATAACCTTCTTTTCTTTTTTCAATTAATTCTTCAAATTTTTCTATAATTTCCTTACTTACTATACGATTTGGGTGAGTATAAAGATATGCTTTATCAACATCTAACAAATGCATCACTATTAGCTCTGACTCTAATCTTGGACTTTTCCTTTCTGTTTTTGATAAAGATTTGAAACCCCTTTCTAAAAGGTCTCTTACAGTTGTGCTCACTTAAAATGTCCCCTTTCAAAATATTCTATTTAAAATTATAACACATGCTGAAAATCTCTACCAATATTTATTATAGTAGAGATTTTAAATCCTAATTTAATACTTCACTAAACTTTTCTGAAATATTTTTCATATTGTCAATATAATCTTCTGATAGTGGATCAACCTTTATTGCTTTGCCATCAATTTCTTCTGCTATAGTTTCTGCTTGTGAACTGCTAAATTCTTGCTGATAAAAAACAAATTTTATATTATTTTCTTTAGCAAAATCTATTACTTCAGTTATTCTTTTAGCACTTGCTTCTTTACCTGACTCCTCTATTGCTACCATATTGAGACCATAATCATCAGCAAAATATCCAAATGAAGGATGATAAATTATAAATGACTGACTCTTTACTCCTTCTAAACTTTGTTTTATACTTTCATCTATTTGCTTTAATTCTTCTTTATATTTTTCACTATTTTCAATGTAGAAATCTTCATTTTCAGAATCTAGTTCTATCAACTTATCTGTTATAATATCTACCATAGCAATAACTCTTTTAGGTGATAACCATATATGTGGATCTCTACCTTCTTCATCATCATGAGTTTCGCCATCTTCATGGGTATGCTCTTCATCTTCCTCAAAATATCTATTAGGAAAATCTTGCTCTATACTATTTGCTAAATGGATTATTTCCATATCTTCATTTAAGTCTTTTACCTTTGGGATAATATTTGATTCTTCTGCTGGTACTCCCATAGCAAAATATACTTTAGAATCACTAAATTTTTGTAACTCTTTTGGTGAAGGCTGATAATTTGTAGGACTATTTCCTGGTGGTATCATAGTAACTATTTCTATTTTTTCTTCTGCAATAGAATTTATAAATCCTTTTATTGGTGGTATCCCTGCAGCTACAGTAAACTTATCATTCTTTTGTGCTTCATTGTTATCATCAGCACAGCCTGTTAATACAACTAATAATATTGTTAAAACAATAAATATCTTCTTCATAATTCCCTCCTTGAAACACATACGACTTTACATTTATACTTACTAGTATAACCTTTTGTATTATTTCTAACAGCATTATAAAATTTAATACCCTTTATAATAGACAGTAATCATAAAGAATAAACTTAAAATAAGATAGATAAGTGTACATTTATCTATCTTATTTTAAATATAATGTTTTAGAATTTTAAATTATATCGAAATTTGAGCATTAGCCACGTTTTACTTCATGATGGAGTCTACATCTTGCTTCATAACTTTCTTTTGCTCCTACAAGTATTGTTGGTTCATCATACATTGCAGGTTTCCCATCTATTAATCTTTGAGTTCTTGTTGCAGGATTTCCACAAACCATACATACTGCTGTAAGCTTGTCCACAAATTCTGATATAGCTAATATTTCTGGTGTAGGACCAAATGGCTCTCCTCTAAAATCCATATCAAGTCCTGCTACTATTACTCTAAGTCCTCTATTTGCAAGTGTTCTACAAATATGTATTATTCCTCTATCTAAAAATTGAATTTCATCTATTCCTACTACTTCTGTATCATCATCTAATAATTCTAATATCTCTTCAGAATTTGATATACAAACTCCTTCTATTTTATCTCCATTATGGGATACTACATCAACCTTTGAATACCTGTTATCTATTGCAGGTTTAAAGACTTGTACTTTTTGTTTTGCTATTTTTGCTCTTCTAAGCCTTCTTATAAGTTCTTCACTTTTTCCACTATACATAGGTCCTATTGCAGCTTCTATATATCCATGATCATTTGGTCCATACATATAAATCCCCCATTATCATTAGTATTTTTCGAAAAAATAAAGGCTAGAAGATTTTTTCCTTCTAACCTATAGCTTCTATTACATTCCATATTTTTTCTTGAATTTATCAACACGTCCGCCTTTATCAATAAACTTTTGACGTCCTGTGAAGAATGGATGACATTCTGAACAAATTTCAACTTTTATATCTTCTTTTGTAGAACCAGTTTCAAATTCATTTCCACATGCACAACGCACTTTAACTGTATTGTATTCTGGATGGATTCCTTCTTTCACTAAAATCACCTCTTTCCGATGCAACTTATAAATTTATGATTTTCATATTTGTCAGTTTTCAACTAATACATTATAGCATAGAAAAAAAACTTTTGCAAACAACTAAATTTAAATTTTTATCCACAAAATCATTATTGCTATAAACGTTATTAACATTATATTTGTAGTAGAAAATGATAAATTTACATGTCTTAATTTTTTTATTATTTTATAGTCCTTTTCTATTATAAGTTTAAATATTATATATCCTAAAAATACATTTATTATATAATCCATTATATAACCCATATCAAATATATTCAAATAGGATACTTCTATTCCGAATAAATTTAACATTATACTTTTTGAGAATAATCCTAAAAACAAGCAAGTTATAGCTAATATACCAATAGAAGTTTCGCTTGTTCTATGATGTAACTTGTTTACATAAGAACGACCAAAAAATATTTGAGAGAACTTTACAAATGAAATTATTGTTCCTAAATTAAGCAAGTTTAACATATTTACCTTTAAACTACTTCCATAAAGTCCATGTTTTATTATTGTTTTACTTACATATCCATTAAATAAAGGTGCCCCTGTTATAGATAATATACCAATTATCATGAATATAGATATAATTGGTGAATCCCTAAATACACCTCTTATTTCTGTAACACGTCTTGACCCATATCTATTTATAAGTATTCCTGCCCCTAAAAATAGTAATGTCTTAAATATTGCATGATTGAATACATGTAGGGTTCCACCAATTAAAAGTTCTCCTTCCATAGCACTTATTCCCATAAGCATAATACCTATTTGAGATATTGTATGAAAGGCTAAAATTTGCTTTATATCTTTTTGAGTTAATGCAAATAAAACACCTAAAAATCCAGTTACAAAACCTAATAAAAAGAAAAAATCATTTAATAGGTCTATATTAAACATCTGATTCATTCGAATAAATGCATATAATCCACTTTTTACAAGCAATCCTGAAAGTAAAGCTGATACTCCAGATGGTGCAGCACTATGAGCCCTTGGAAGCCAATTATATACTGGAAAAAGTGCTGACTTTACTCCTACTGCTGCCATTATAAATACATAAGATAATTTCACTATACTTGTATCTCTAAAAAATTCTATTTTAATCTTTATTGTATCCATATTAAGTGTACCTGTAAATGAATATAATAAAATCAATCCTAATAGATAAAATAATATACCTACTGAATTAAAAGCAAGATAATAAAGCCCTGCTCTAACTGAAAAACCATCTTTTTTATATATTATAAGTATTGTTGAAAGTATTGTTATTATATCTAGTACAACAAAAATATTGAAAAGGTCATTACTAAATAAAAGTGCTATAAATGCTCCTTCTAGAAATAATAAGAAGAATAAAAACTTATATTCATGCTCTCTTTTATTCCAGCTATAAAGTATTATTAAGGTCCAAATAAATATTGTAAGTGCTACAAAGACCATACTAAGATTATCAATTAAAAATGTAATTCCAATTGCTTTATTCCATGGTCCTAATGTAAATATATGTTTTCTTCCTATAGTTATAAAATACTTTGAATAAACTATGTATAAAATTATACTTGTAATCTGGGTTACAAATGCCAAGTAATTTATTCTTCTATCATGTACTAAATATATTATCATAGCTGAAAATATTGGTATAAATATCAAAAATATCGGTATAAATTGCATAAATTACCTCCCTAAAAAACCCAAACCCATATGATCATAAATACGACAGTAACTAATGAAATCGTATTTGTATTTTCAAAGGATAGATTATAATTTCTTATTTTACGAAATATTTTATTATCATCTTTTAAGAAGAGTTTATAAAAAGCTCCTCCTAATAAAAATGAGATTAAATAATAAATTACATTATTTAATGTGAAAAACTCTATATCATTTAAATCAACTCTAAATATATTTTCAATTATATTTACTCCAAGTATACCTATAAGGATTAGAATAAATACCAATATAAATATTGAAATATTACTTAATTTCATATTTAATTTATTTACTTTACTAGTTCCAAAAAATATTTGAATTAACTTTATAGAATATAACAATGTTATAAAATTAATTATTTTTATTATTGTTTTCAAAATTAACCTACTACTTGCCCCATATTCCATTATAGTTTTTGTTATAAATCCACTAAAAAATGGAGCTCCTGATATAGAGAGTAATCCTATTATAAAAAATATAGAAACAATAGGAGATTCTTTAAATACACCTCTTATTTTTGTTATATCTCTAGAATTATACCTATTTATTATAATTCCTGCTACTAAAAATAATAAGGTTTTGAATATAGCGTGATTAAATATATGTGCTAAAGCTCCAATATACATATATTCGGTTATATTGCTTAGTCCAATGAATATTAATCCTATTTGTGATATAGTGCTTAATGCTAAGATTTGTTTTATATCTTTATGACAAATTGCCATAATTCCTGCACTTAATGAAGTAAATACTCCAATTGTAAGTATTATATTATCAAATAAATTCATATTATATATACTTAGTAACTGTATATAAATATAAATTCCTCCAGCTTCTATTATTCCAGATAATAGTGCTGATATTGAACTAGGAGCTGCTCCATTAGCTCTTGCAAGCCATACAAATGCTGGGAAAACTCCTGATTTTATTGCAAGTGAAATTATCATAAATATATAACTAAATATTATTATATTAGTATCATTAAAATTATCTATCTTTAAAGCTATCATTTCTATATTTAGTGTTCCAGTAATAGAATATAAAAGTATAAGCGATATTAAGAAAAACATCATAGCTATACTATTGAATAACAAATAAAACAATCCTGATTTAACTGCAAATCCATCCCTTTTATAAATTATAAGTATGGTAGTTGTTATTGAAATTATTTCTAAAAGAATAAATATATTAAAAAGATCGTCACTAATTAAAAGTGCTATAAATGCCCCTTCTAGTATTAAGATGAAAAATAGATATTTAAATTCATATTTTCTTTTAAACCATGAAAATAGTATTATAATCCACCATAAAAATATAGTAAGTGCTATAAAATATATACTTAAATTATCAACTTTTATAGTAATACCTATTCCTTGAACCCAGTTTCCGAAGGTATGTTTTAAAACCCTATTACTATCAAAAAAATAATTTATATAGTATAAAAATAATATCGAAATGATTGATTGAGAAAGAAATATAAATTTATTTATATTTCTTTTATGAAACAGATATATTATAACTCCAAAAAATATTGGTATAAATATCAAAAGTATAGGTATAAAATCCATAATTATCCCTCCCTGTCAAAAAGCTCCTTCCAACTAAGGGTACCATAATAATGAAATACTTTAATAGCTAGCATGAGAGATAATGCAGTAATGCTTGCCCCTATTACTATTGTCGTTATCATAAGAGCTTGTGGAATAGGATCTACTATTTTTTCTGTTACTCCATTTAAAATAGGTATTTCTCCTCCTTCTGTTGCTCCAATACTTAAAAACAATAATATTATTGCTGCTTGAGTTATATTTAAGGAAATAATTGTTTTAATTATCCCTTTACTAGTTGAAAGTCCAAAAAGTCCTATAAGTACTATTACAAATGAAAGTAATATTTCTAACTTCATCTATTCACCTTCTTCCATAAATGTGGTAAATATTGTTATAAGTCCTGTTGAAACCTTAATGCCTATTAGAAAGTTGAGAAGCAATAAAAATATAGTTTTTACTCCCATACTCATATGTTCAGGAATAAAATTAGTAAAAAAACTACCTCTAGTAAATATACTAGTCATGGCCACTAATATAATTATAAAAAAACTATATTTTTCTAACTTAACTAATATTACTATATCTTCTAATATTGGTACTTCCACTATATATGTTATTAGTATAGCTGTTGCAAGTATTGCTCCACCTTGAAATCCACCACCTGGAGACAAATGTCCATTGATTATAACATAAAATCCATATATCAATATAAATGGAAATAAAATTCTACAAATACATGTTAAAATTTCGGATTTTTTCATATTACATCATCATCCCTTTTAGAAATAAAGATAATACCTGAAACTGTCACAAGAAGAAGCCCTGCTTCAAATAGTGAATCATATAATCTATAGTCTAAATATATTGCTGTTATAAGATTTTTAGATCCAGTTTCTTCTAATCCATTTTCAAATAAATAATTTTTAGTATAATTATCTATATCCAAATCTATTAAAATAGAAGAAAAACTTAAAAATATGATTATGAGAAGAATTATAGTTATAAATTTTTTAATCATAAACATGTTCCTCCTCTACAAATTTCACTTTCACATCCTTATAATCTCCACAAATTTTATTTAGTCTATTAGTAATAGTAGATGCTGGATTTCCTTTAAAAACATAATGTTCATTTTCTTTATATATAAATAAATCTACATTCCTAACTCTAAATACTTCAAATGATATATCATCTTTATCTTTTAAAAATACTAATTTAAGCTGATAATAATCAGTTAATTCTTCTAATATTTTATATCCTATTCCAGACTTAGTTTCTATATCTAAAAAGCTATCTTCTACACTTCCTAATACTACAATAAACTCCTTTTGTTTAGATATTGCTATTATAAATATAAGTGGTAATATGGCACTTCCTATTGCGGCTTCAGCAAGTGCCAAATCTGGTGCCCTATAGAAATAATAAAGAAGAGCTGAAATAAGAGAAAATACTGAGAAAAAAATAACTGATTTTAAATTATTTTTTAATGTTATTACAGTAATAGATATTATTATTAAAAAAATTTGAAGTAAAATTATTATATTCATAATCTCTCCTTATCTTGTTTTGAAGGTATACCATTTAAGTATGCACTTCTTGCTATGATATGATTACTAACTGGACCTGTAAGCAGCATAAATACTAGTATTATAATAAGTCTTATTGATAATGTATTTATTCCAACTCTAAATATGAGAGCAAATATTATTGTAATAAAAGCTACTGTATCTATATTACTACTAGTAAGCAATCTAGCATAAATATTTTTGAATCTATATATACCCAAAACTCCAAAAAATATAAATATCCATGAGAAAAAAATTAAAATAATTGAAATAATATCAAATATCATTTTTGTCTTCCTCCTCTAAGTAAAAATCTTGATAGAAGTGTTATAGTCAAAAATCCTATGATTCCATAAGATATTGCAATATCTAAAAGCATTGAATTTTCTTTATATATTCCATAAATTGTTATAAGAAGTATTGTATGTGCTGAAATTAAGTTGAGGCACATTAGCCTGTCCCAAAGAGTAGGCCCTTTTACCATTTTTATTAAAACAAAAAACATTGCAATTATCAAAACAACCATAGTTATGATTAAAAACATATATCAATTCTCCTTTTTAATAAAGAGTTTTTCAAATTTCTCTTTGATATTTTTTTCTGCGTCTCCATTTTCATCTTGTCTTATATATAATATGATTAATTTGTTGTCTTTTTTATCTACAGTAATTGTCCCAGGTGTAAGTGTTATTGAATTAGCTACAAGTGTAATTAAAAAAGAATCTTTTAAATCTAGATCTATTTCTAATATAGAAGGATTATATTCGTCTTTTATTATACTTTTCATCAAATCTATAGAAGATATATAAATTTCTGAAATAAGAATAAATATATATTTTATCCATGTATAAATACTAGGAAATGAAAATAAAAATCCACTCTCAGTATATAGTAACCCATAAGACAAATAGGTTACTATAAAAGAAACTATAATTCCTCCTATTATATTTGAAATTTCTAAATTAAGAGTAAGTAACATCCAAAATATAAATAGAATAATAAACATCTTAGGGTGAAATCTTTTTACTTTCATTATTCCACCTCTGTAAGCCCGTTTTTTTCTTTTACAAGTATTATTTCTATATTTTCCCCATCATAATTAACATATGATTTATCTATAAGACTTGCAATAAGATATATATTTTCTTCTTCTATATCATCATATAATCCTTCATATAATAACAAAGGTATATCATAATCTTCATCTTTTTCAAGAAACTCTCTTAATTTATCAATACTTTCTTTCTTTAAATCCTTTATATTAGCTACGATTCTTATTCTCATGTATTCTTCATTATTATCTATATTTAAATCAATTTTTGTAGCATCTTTTTTAAGCATTATGGAAGTAAGAGAACAAACTATATTATAAATATCATGCTTTCCTCTATTTAACATATTTTCACCTCTTCTTTTTTTATAATACCCCTTTTAAATATATATAAAGCAAGACTAGAAGAAATTCTTCTAGTCTATTTTTTATTCCTCATTATCTCAATGAACTCAAAGTTTGTTTTTGTATTCATTAATTTTTCAAGTATCATTTCTGCTACATCTATAGTAGAAGTATTCCCAAGTGCCTTTCTTATATTCCAAATTGTTTCAAGTTCTTTTTGTGATAAAAGTAAATCTTCTCTTCTTGTACCAGATTTATTTATATCAATTGCAGGGAATATTCTCTTCTCAGATAATTTTCTATCTAGATGTACTTCCATGTTTCCTGTTCCTTTAAACTCTTCAAATATTACATCATCCATTCTACTACCTGTATCAATTAAAGCTGTTGCAAGTATAGTAAGACTTCCTCCATTTTCTATTTTTCTTGCTGCTCCAAAAAAGCTTTTTGGCTTATGTAATGCTCCCGGATCAAGTCCTCCTGAGAGTGTTCTTCCTGTTGGTGGTATTATAAGATTATATGCACGAGCAAGCCTTGTTATGCTATCTAAAAGTATAACTACATCTTTACCATGTTCCACTAACCTTTTGGCACGTTCTAATACCATTTCTGCCACTTTTGTATGATGACGTGGAAGCTCATCAAATGTAGAATATGCTACATCTCCTTTAACTGAACGTTGCATATCTGTAACTTCTTCTGGTCTTTCATCTATTAATAATATTATGATCTCTACATCTGGATGATTTTTGGCTATACTATTAGCAACTTTTTTAAGAAGTACTGTTTTTCCTGCCTTTGGGGGAGCTACTATCATTCCTCTTTGACCTCTTCCTATTGGAGCAATAAGATCTATTATTCTAGTTGAAATTTCAGATGGGTTTGTTTCAAGGGTCATTCTTTCAATAGGATAAATAGGGGTAAGGGTATCAAAATTTGGTCTATTAGTTGCACTTTCGGGGTTTAAATCGTTTACCTTCTTAACATATAATAAAGCATTATATTTTTCACCAGTTTTTGCAGGTCGTGTTATACCAAATACTTTATCACCTGTTTTGAGATTGAACCTTCTTATTTGTGAAGGAGATATGTATATATCATTGTCTCCTGATAGATAATTTTGACGTCTTAAAAATCCATATCCTCCATCAGGGTGAAGTTCAAGTATACCTTCAACATGATTTATTTCTTTACTTTTATCTATTTCTTCTGATAGTCTGTCTGGTAACTCTTTTTTGTGCATTTCTTTTTGATTTAGTTTTTCTATTTTTTCTAAATCTCCTGCTTTTAATAAATGATCTATTAATTCGTCTTTTCTAAATTTAGTAAACCCTTTTAGACCTACATTTTTTGCTATGCTTTTTAGCTGGTCTAATTTCATCGACTCTAGGTCAGATCGTTTCAAAATTCCACCTCCGCAAATTTACAATTATATATAATTTTATGTATTTTATATGGTATATGAATTTAAATATTATAGAAAAATAATATAAGAAAATAAAAGATAAGCTTATATATAAAGTAATATTATCCATTAGCTGTGAGCATTAGACCACACAGCTTTTGGATAATTATATAGTATCATTTGAATATTAACAAGTCAACAAGAAAACTATTCTGATTTGTAACCTTTCTTTCTTATTGAACCACTTACTTTAGGGAAGTAAACATTTTCGTATGTTTGTGCTACTGTTTGACTCCAATTTCTATCTGATTCTCCATTGGTTCTTTCTTTCATATAATCACTCATTGTTGAATCATATTCATCTATTAACTTCTTCATGTCTGTTGTATCATATTTCTCTCTATGGAAAACTGCCTTCTTAGGAAGTCTTGGTTTTTTATCTGACCCATCCATAGGAAATCCTATACATAATCCTACCATAGGAAATACATATTCAGGTAGTTCTAACATGTTAGCTAATTCTTCAGATTCTTTTCTAACTGCACCAATAGGAACTATTCCAAGTCCTAATGATTCTGCAGATACCATAGCTGCTTCTAGAGCAATACCTACATCTACTGCACCTACTAGTGTTGCCTCTATATTGTCAATTAATCCAAAGTCTTTTCCTTGCTTTTCAAGTGCTAATTTTGCTTTATAAAAGTCTGAACAAAATATAAGCATAAGTGGAGCTTGATCTATCCACTCTTGATCTCCTGATAATTCGGATATTTTCTTTTTCTTAGCTTTATCCTCTACTGCAATAACAGATATTTGTTGTCCATTTATAGAGGTTGGTGCTGATTGTACTGCTTGTATTATATTATCTAAATACTCTTCTGGGATACTATCCTCTTTATATTTTCTAATTGATCTATGGTCTTTCAATAGATCTAAAACATTATTCAACATACTCAACTCCTTTATTTATATACCTCAATATTATACCCTTATAAATAAAAGATAATCCTTTTGTTCAGTTTTGGAATTTTCCATATTTGAAAATGTAAATTGTATTAGTTTAAAAGAAAAAACTATAATGACAGGACTTATTGATAGTCATGTTCATATTACAATGGAGCCAATAGCTAATCCTGTGAGTTTAATGTCAAAAAAATCTGCCTCAAAAACTACTTTACAAGGTGTAGCAAACCTTAAAAAGCACTTATATTCTGATACTACTTTTTGTAGAGATTAAGGAGCAGGGCAGGGTATAGACTTTTATTTAAGAGATATTGTACACGCTCTATAATTAAAAACCATTTTATCATTGTTCTGAAATTTAATATCTATACAAAAACCCCTTATATAAATAGTAACAATCATATTAAAAATGATCCTTCAAATAATAATAAAACACCAATTGCTGATATTAAATCAAGTTTTTCTTTATTTGCAAGATATTCATATAACCTTTTAAATTTTAGGAAAAAATATAGATATAGAAAGTATACTATTGTTATAGTAAGCATCTATTGTTCCATCAAATTGTTTAGTAATTTCTTTTGCTATTGACAATCCTAATCCTGTTGTCTTTTTATTTCTGGATTGATCTTTTGTATAAAAACGTTCAAAAATATTATCTAAATCGTCTTTTGTCATAGGTTCACTAATATTGGAGAAAGTAAATATATAACCTTTTGATTCTCTAATTTCAAAATAGTATTCACCTTTACCATGTACAACCGCATTAAATAAGACATTTGAAAATATTCTTTTTACTCCTTGCTCATCTCCTATTATTATACAAGGTTCTTCGGGTAAATGAATAATTGGCTCTTGACCTTTACTGTTAAAATCATCATAATACATAGCCAGTGTATCTATCAAAACTTTTTTTGCATCGATGGGTACTTTTTCATAAACAATTTCACCTGATTCAATTCGTACATATTCAAATAATTGTTCCAATAGCAACTTAACCATATTTTGTCGTTCTAATATTATGCTCAAATATTCCTGCTCTTCTTTGTCTAAAATACTTTTCTGTAGAATTTGCACATAACCACCAGCCGTGGTAAGTGGAGTTCGTAAATCATGAGAAATATTGGTTATACTTTGTCTGAAATTCTTATTTAAATTCTTAATATGTATACTAGCTTGTCTCATATCTCTAACTAAATTATTAAGTATATTTACTAAGTTTGTAATATCTTTTTGATCTGCTAAAATTGTTAACAATTTATTGGTATCTTCTATATCCATAATTTCCTCTAATTGTTTAGTAATATTTTTGATATTCATACGATAGTACATATGGTAAAAAATAAATATTATCAAAACAATGAATAATATGAAAGTTGTAACCATCCAAATATTTCCCATCTTAACTCCTTTATTTAAACTACATCTCTTTTTGAAAACAGTAAACTAGATCCTAAAATTGTAACTACACCTATTAATAAAAATACAATAGAACTTTTTACAATATCCTCTGGTTTTGATGTAAAATCAATTATAATTCTACGCATATTTGCAAGACTATATTTTGTGAATATATCATTTTCTGTTAATAAAGTCATAAATTGCACTATTATATTTCCACTTATAACAAATAACATAGAGATTGCAACTGTAATACCTCCATTTTTAAATAGATATGAGAAAACAGTTCCAATTCCCGCCATACCCCAAAACATACAAATTAATCCAATATTCATTAGTATAAATGAAGATATATCAACTTCTCCTAATTGTGATAATAATGTATTTGTTAATAAGTTTAAAATTCCAAACCCTAATAAAATTATTGTAATAACTGAAGTTATAGCAATATTCTGACCAAGTACTAATTTCCATCTAGTTATTCCATGACTTGCCTTTTGTTTTATATTACCATTGGAATATTCTGCTGTAATCAGACAAGACACAAATATAAGGATTATATAAAAAATAAGATCTCCACCATATGATCCCTGATAACTAGTAATTCCTGTTCCTGACATCTGTGCTTTTATCTCAGAAGAAAAAGAAGTTAAGTTTTGTACATATATAGTTGATACAGAGGCTATAACATTCATTACTAATAATATTATTGAAATAACATAAAAAATCTTACTTCTAAATATTCTATAAAACTCACTCGTAATTATATTCATCATTATTAATTGCCTCCCATCATCTTTACGAAATATGATTCTACATCATTTCCTTCTAAAGTAAGACTAGATACAAGAACATCATTTCTAACCAATTCCTTATTAATCTTTTCTGGTATATCTAATAAATCATAAATACAAATTTTACCTTGATCAAACACTTTATACTCAATACTTTTAATATTATTTTCTATAATGTAAGCTGCTTTTTCTGAATCATCAACTACTAAGGAAAGATACTTTTTACAACGATTTTCTAATTCCACTGCTGCAAATTCATCAACCAATATTCCTTCTTTAATGATGCCATACTTTGTTGCAACCTTAGCAAGCTCTCCTAAAATATGTGAGGAAATCAAAACAGTAACCTCATTTTCATAATTAAGTTTTAGTATTAATTCTCTAATTTCTTTTATACCAGAAGGATCTAATCCATTAGTAGGCTCATCTAGGATAAGAAAATCCGGATTACCTAATAGTGAAATTGCAATTGATAGACGTTGCTTCATGCCAAGTGAAAAATTCTTAGTTTTCTTTTTCCCTGTATTTTGTAAACCTACTAAATCAAGAACATAATCAATATTTTGATAGCTTGAAATACCAAGTAGTTTATTATAATAAATCAAATTTTGTCTAGCTGTCATTCCAGGATAAAGTGCTGGCTGCTCAATAACACACCCTACTCTTTTTCTACCTTTTTCTAAATTGTTACTTTCGAAAAGCTGAATTTTTCCTTGGTTTGGAAAAATCAATCCACATATCATCTTCATAATTGTGGTTTTCCCTGCACCATTCTCACCTATCAAGCCGTAAATATCACCCTTTACTACATTCAAACTGACTTTGTTTACAGCTATTTGTTTATCGTATTTTTTACTTAAATAATTCGTTTGCAATACCATACTCATATATTTTTTCCTCCTACTTTCTATAATTGAATTCTTATTCTTTTCTACACATTAATCATAAATAAAAAATATCAAAATAGAATTTAGAATTTATCAAGAAAGTATAAAGTTTATAAATTAGTTATCTTGCATTTTATATCCTATGCCCCATACCGTTTTTATATATGCTTCTCCATGCTTTAATTTATTACGCAGATTACTAACATGTACAGTAACTGCTCTTTCATCCATAATATATTCTTCAGCCCAAACACTTTCAAATATATTTTGTTTGGTAAATACTTTCTTAGGATTACTAATTAATAATTCTAATATATCATATTCTTTTACAGTAAGTTCTATAGGTTCATCATTAATAGTTACAATGTGATTTTCACTATCTAAAACTAGGTCTTTAAATTTGAATATCTCAGTTTTCTCTATTTTAAAACCTTTGTTCGTTCTTCTTAGTACTGCACCTACCCTCACAATTAATTCTTCATTATTAAATGGCTTTGTTATATAATCATCCGCCCCCTCTCTAATCAATTCAAGTTTAGTATTTAAATCATCTTTTGCTGATACACATATAATAGGAATTTGAGAATATTCATTAATTTTTGTTATGACCTCTTCACCACTTAATCCTGGTAACATTAGGTCTAGTAAAATTAAATCAAAAGTTTTTATTTCTAATAATAATAGTGCCTCTGTTCCAGAAAATGCAGTTTCTACTTCATATTGATTTTTTCTTAATAAGGTTTGAACCATTTTATTAATTTCTTGGTCATCCTCAACGAGCAATATCTTTTTCATTTTTCTCCTCATTCCATTTGAAATATAAATAACCTCAGTCAATTTTACTTTTTAATCTATTTCAGAGTTGTATATTTGTCAATGCTATATTTATAAATATATCTATTTCTATACAATTTAGTGCTATTTCAAACCATTGACTACATCCTCTGTTTTTTCTCCTAAGTGAACTGCAACACCTCCAGCATAATAATAGAGGTATAATTTATTTTTAATACTTAAATTATATCATAATCCAAACACTATAAAAAAATAGATATAGGATAATTATTATCCTATATCTATTACATTAAGCTTCTCCATGTTTATTCATAAGATTTATAAGAATATCATTTTTATCCAACTTATGAATAGCTTCTACAAAACGTATAGTTCCTGTTTTTGATCTCATTACTACAGAATGTGTAGTTGCTACATTGTTACCTTTATATACTACACCTTTAAGTAAATCTCCATCGCTTATTCCTGTTGCAGAAAAGAATGCTTCATCACCTTTCACTAAATCATCTAGTGAAAGTATTTTATTTATATCTTCATCTGTTAAATTTAAATCTCTACATCTTTGTAATTCTTCATCCGATCTTACATTTAGTCTTCCTACCATATCTCCACCCATGGACTTTATAGCTGCTGCTGTTATAACTCCTTCTGGTGCACCACCTATCCCCATAAGTATATCTATTCCAGTATCATCAAACCCTGTAGCAAGTGCAGCTGCTACGTCACCTTCTCCAAATAATTTTATTCTTGCACCTATTTTTCTAATTTCTCTAATTAAATCAAAATGTCTAGGTCTATCTTGTATTGTAACTGTTAAGTCTGAAATTTCCTTATTTAATGCTTTTGCAACAGCAGTTAAATTTTCTTCTACTGATGCATCTAATTTAATTTTTCCTTTAGCTTTAGGTCCTACTACTATTTTTTCCATATAAGTATCTGGTGCATGTAATAAACATCCTTTTGGAGCCATTGCTATTACTGCTATGGCATTTGGAAGACCCTTTGCAACTAAAGTTGTACCATCTAATGGATCTACTGCTATATCTACTTCTATAGATTCATCAGTTCCTGCCCCTATTTCCTCACCAATAAAAAGCATAGGTGCTTTATCCTTTTCTCCTTCTCCTATAACTACAGTTCCTTTTACTTCTGCTAAATTAAAAGCACTCCTCATTCCATCTACTGCTGCTCCATCTGCTCCTATTTTATCGCCTCTCCCCATATATTTTGCTGCAGCAAGTGAAGCTATTTCTGTAACCCTAACTAATGAAAGTGCTAAGTTCCTATCTAATTTCATATTTTCCACCTCTTTTTTTATTCTCTTCTTTTTTATCACTATAAAGTAAAATAGTCAATACGTTTCTTGCATTTATTTAATTGTTTTTGTTACTTTATTTAATCACTTTTGTTATACTATAATAGGTAAGGAGGTTCAGAAAATGAAAAAATTTATAATCTTATTATTAACATTTATTTTATCTATATCTATTATTGGTTGTGAAAATACAGAAAACAATGATGAAACTAAAACTCAGCAAAAAAATAATGAAAAAGAAGATAATAAAAATAATAAACAAAGTCAAGAAAACGAAAAAGAAGAATCATATTTAGAAGAAACTACAACTACAAATGCTAGTGGTGAACAAGTTGTGACTAACCCAAATGATATACTAGTTCTAACAAATAAAGATAGAAATTTACCTAAAGACTATGAACCTGAAGATCTAGTTGCCCCTGATATCCCATTTGTATTCAAGGATAGTCCTGTAAGATTTATGAGACAAATAGCAGCTGAAAATTTAGAAGAATTATTCAAAGTAGGAAGTGAATCAGGTTTTAAGTTCTATGGCAGATCTGGGTATAGATCTTATGATATTCAAACATCTTTATTTAATCAATATGTAGAAGCAAATGGGATAGAAGAAGCAAATAAGTTTAGTGCAAAACCTGGACAAAGCGAACACCAAACTGGACTTGCCATGGATGTTACATCTGAAGTTGTTAATAACCAACTTACACAATCATTTGGTGAAACAGCTGATGGTAAATGGTTAGCTTCAAATGCTCATAAATTTGGATTCATTATAAGATTTCCTAAAGGAAAGGAAGATATAACTGGTTACCAGTATGAACCTTGGCATTTAAGATATGTTGGTAAAGATGTTTCAAAAGAAATATATGATTTAAATATAACATTAGAAGAATATTTTAAGGACTACTTTGAAAAGTAGTCCTTAAAATTTACTTTGTTATTGTCATTTTTACAACTTTTATTCTCTTGCCTTTTATTTTTTCTACTTTAAATATTATATTATTATAGTTAATCATAGGATAATCATCTTTATCTGGTATATCATCAAGTAAACTAAGTACAAATCCACCTATAGTATCTGGACCATCTAAAGGTAAATCTAACTCTAACTCTTCATTTACTTTTTTTATACTTTCAAGTCCATCAACTAAATATACACCTTCTTCTAAATATTTTATAGAGTGTATTTCTTGTTCAAATTCATCAAATATCTCTCCTACTATTTCTTCTAATATATCCTCAAGAGTTACAATTCCTGAAATTGAACCATATTCATCTATTATTATAGCCATATGATTTTGATTTATTTTTAATTCTTTATATAATGTATCTATCTTTTTAGTTTCTGGTACAAAATAAGGCTTTCTAAGTATATTTTTTATGTCTATTTCCTGTTTGTTTGTTCGTTCCATTTCATAGAATAAATCTTTTATATAAAGTATACCGATTATATCATCATTTTCATCTTTTACAGGTATTCGAGAAAAACCACTTTTTATTATTCGATCCATAATATCTTTAATATCTGTTTCTATATTGATTGAAAATATTTTATTTTTAGCGGTTTTAATATCTTTTACAAGTTTATCATCAAACTCAAATATCCGTTCAAGCATTTCTGTTTCTGTAGGATTTAATACTCCATGTCTTCTACCTTTTCTTATTGTATTTCTTATTTCTTCTTCTGTTATCTTTTCTTCTGCTCCTTCTGTATTAGTGCCTAATAACTTTGCTACAATATCTGTGGTTTTCGTAAGTATAAATACTACTGGTTTCATAATTTTAGATAATAAATTTATTGGTGTTACTGAAAAGAATGCTGTGCGTTCTGTATTTGCAAGGGCTATTCTTTTTGGTACTAATTCTCCAAATACTAAAGTAATAAATGATAATATTATTGTTCCTATTACTATTGCAATTTGATCACTAAAATCAGCTATTATAGGTAATCCTGTAGCTTCTAATATTTCACCAAAAGGTTTTGAAATTGTTACTGCAGCAGATGCACTAGCTAAAAAGCCAGCAAGTGTTATACCTACTTGTATTGTAGCTAAAAACCTACTAGGATTTTCAGTTATTTTTAAAAGACTTTGCACCTTTTTATTATTGTTATATTTTTTAGATTCATATTTTTCTCTTTCTATTGAAACAAGAGCAAATTCAGCTGCTGCAAAAAATCCATTTAACAATATAAGTATTAGTATCAAAATAAAATCCATCTTTTTTCCTCCCTAAAGCATACTATAAATAATATACCCTAAATAGGAAAAATAAATTAATGCTTTAAAAATGTAATCATAAAACAAGTACCTTCTCCCTTTGTACTTTCAACTTCTATTATTCCATTATGACTCTCAATTATTGATTTAGAGAGTGCAAGTCCTATCCCTACTGAATCACTATTCTTGGAATCTTTAGATTTATAGAATCTCTTGAAAATATGAGGCAAATCTTTTTTATCTATTCCTTCACCATAATCTTGTATTTCTATTCTCTTATAAATAGGATTTTCAAATGTATATATATTTATATCATTTCCAATTTCACTATGATCTATTGCATTCACTATTAAATTTATAATAGCTTCTTTTAGCCAATAGAAATCATGATCTAAAAAAATCTCATTTGTAGAATCAAAATTTATTTTTATTTTTTTTGCTTTTATTTTTTCATTTAATGATTCTACTCCTACTTTTATAGTATAATTTACATTTAATTTTTCCTTATCAAATTTTATGGCTTGTACGTCAAGTCTTGCAAGTTTCAATAAACTCTTTACTAACCATTCTATACGTTCTAATTGTTTTTTATTATTTTCTAAAAATACTAATTGCTTTTCTCTTGGAAGTTCTTTTTCTGTAAGTATGTCATTATATACTATCATTGAAGAAAGTGGAGTTTTCAGTTGATGAGATATATCAGATAATAAATCTACTAAAAAGTTTTTCTCTTTATCTAATTTTTCTAAATTCCCCTTTATAATTCCTACCATAGAATTAAATGATGATATGAGCTTTGGAAAATCACCTTCTTTATCCTTTTCTTCAAATAGCTTAAATTCTCCTTTTACTATATCTTTTGCTCTATTAGATATTTTTCTAATCTTTCTATAAAAATATCTATGTTCTATAAAATTAAGTATAAATAATACTAATAAAAGTAATATAAAAATCAATATAAACAACATATTATTCGTCATATAAGTTTCATTAATATTAGGAAAAAGTGAGTTTTCTAAGTCTTCGGTTAAACCATATTCCTTTAGAATAACCCTTGTCCTTTTACTTTGTTTTATATCCTCTTCTCCTGTTATACTAGGTATTATATCCTTTGCAAGCTCAGGATCAATATCATTAACTATCACAAGTACATTTCCAAAACTATCAATATAATCTTTTTTTAAGTTATTATAATGTATATTTAAAATTGAAAATGATATAACTGCAAATAAAACTATAACAGTCAAAAGTATTATAAAACTATTTTTCATTCTAGAATTTATGAAATAACTATCCATATCTCTACTCCTTTATAACTTCTTTTTCCCAAATATAACCTAGCCCTCTTTTGGTAATTATATATTCAGGGTTTTTATGGTCATCTTCTATTTTTTCTCTAAGTCTTTTTATATACACAGATAATGTGTTTTCATCAAAGAAAGCTTCTTCATTTTCTGTTAGATAAGATAAAATTTCTTCTCTCTTTGATGATTTTTGAGGATGATTAATGAAAAATAATAATAATTTATATTCAAGTGCTGTAAGTTTAATTTCACTACTTTTCTTTTCTACTTTTACCTTAGATATATTTATTGTTAAATCACCTGATTTATATATATCTATATCATCTTTCTTAGTTCTGCGAAGTATGGCTCTGATGCGAGAAGTCAATTCTCCTACTCTAAAAGGTTTTGTAATATAATCATCTCCTCCAATATCAAGTCCTAGAACTATATTTACCTCTTCATCAAGTGCTGTTAAAAATATTATAGGTACATCACTTCCACTTCTTATATCTTTACACAAATCATATCCACTTCCATCTGGTAAATTAATATCTAAAAGTATTAAATCTATCTTTTCTTCTTCATATATTTTCTTACTTTCTTTTATGGTACTTGTATTAAACACTTCGTATCCATTTTCTTTTAAGCTAAATTCTATTCCCATAGCAAGTGCTTTATCATCTTCTACTAAAAGTATATTTATCATCTTATCACCTCTTTATTACTTTATATTATAACAAAAAGAGATGATATTTATCATCTCTTTAATAGTCACCTTTTATTGTTTCAATTAAATTATCACGCTTTATTTTAGATAATGGATATTGTACAGAAAGAAATCCTATTACTACAATGGCAATTGTTGCTATGCCTATAGTATTCCATGGTATATTCCAGAATTGCATTTCCCTTACACTTCCCATTCCTCTATACATGACAAATGAAAGAATCGAGCCTATTATAGAACCATATATTAAACCCATTACTCCATATAATATTCCTTCTAAAACCACCATTTTTTTAAGTCCTTTATGAGTAAGCCCAATAGATCTAAGTGTTGCAAATTCTCTCTTTCTTAAAAGAATATTTGTTGTAAGTGTATTTATTATATTTACACTACCTATAAGTGAAACCACTACTACAAAACCATATAAGAGTATTTTTACTATTAAATTAGATGCTTTTGATTGTCTATTATTTTCTATATGATTTATAACTCTTAAGTTTGGATCATCATTTATTATTTTTTCTAACTCTGTAACTACTGATTTTTCGCTTGTTTCATCATTTAATACAATATTTAAATTTATAGGTTTTATAGAATCTTTATCTAATAAATCTTCTGCTACCTCTTTCGATGTTATTATTTTTAATCCTCCTTCACCACCACTACCTCTAAATCTAAATATATTTTCTTTTGCAACAGCCATTACTTTTAGCTCTTTATCTATGCTTTCTAATTTTTCCTCATCTTCTAATGAATATTTTCTATTTAATACTTTTAATTTATCGCCAGATTCTATATCTGCTATAGGTCCATAATATGAATTTTCTGTTTCATAATTATAAATTCTATTATCTGCTATAAATATTACTCCATTTTTATCGTTTATCTCTTCTATATCTATATCTCCTGATTTTAAATATTTCTTTGATACTTCTAATGCATTTTCATCGTATATATTTATATTACCATCTATTTTAATTTTCTGGTGGTTTTCAGATTCATTATAAATCTTTTCTCCACCCACTTTTGCAATTCCTTCACTTATTTCTTTAACTTTACCAATTTGACTATCCTTGTCTATTTCAAATTCAAAAGCATAGTCATTATATGCTTCATATACTGTTTTTACCGAAGGCATATTTTTTATTTCTTTTATTATATCCTCTCCTATAGATTCTCCATTATCAAACCCTGCTGTATCTCTAACTATAGAGAAATGAACATTATCGGATTCTGTAGGATTATCCGTTACTGTATCTGCCATATCTACAAATGACGAAAAAGATATAAATAATACTACTGATATTACTATTGAAAATACTGTTACTCTATATCTCTTTTTATTTCTCTTAATATTTTTATATGCAAGTTCTCCTTCAAAGCCTAATATACCTTTAAATAATTTACTTAATATACCTCTTTTTCTTTTAATTTTTTCTTTTTTAATAGATTTTCTATTACTTATAGCAAGTAAAGGTGATATACGTCCAGCAAATATAGCTGGTAACAATGCTGATACATATATAGATACTATACCAATAACACCACTAATTATTAAAACCATTGGTGAAATAGAAAGCTTTATGAAATCTAAGTTTTCCCCACCTATGAATTTAAAAACTAAATCTATACAGTATATTGCTATTACTCCAAATAAAAGTCCTATAGGAACACCTATTGATGATAGTAATGTAGCTTCCCTAACTATTATTTTCCTTATTTGCTTGGGAGTTGTTCCTACTGCACGAAGTAAACCAAATTCCTTTATTCTTTCTACTACAGATATTTGAAATGAATTATATATTACTGCTATAGTTGATATTACTACTATACCTATAATTACAGATAATACCATATATAACCCTACCAAATCATTTACATCTCCTGCTCCCTGTAATGAAAGCAGATAATTATTTTTAACTACTGTCATTGGTGCAACATCACTTAATTCGTCTACTGCCTTTTTTAAATTTGCTTTTTCACTAATTTCTACTAATAAAACTTTGTTACTTTGATTTGATACATTTCCCTTTGTTAATATTGAACTATTTAAATTCATTTGATTAGATACACTATCTTCTAAAATTCCAACTAACCTATAGCTTTCTCCATTTATATCAATAATACCACCAATATCAGCATCAGGCTCTATATACTTAAGTAACCATCCTTCTAAAGCTACTTCATTTTCTTTTTCTGGATAACTACCCTTTTCAATTTTAGCAGGTAGTAGTTCTAATGCTTCATCTGTAGCTAATAATTTCATAACATTTATTTTTTCATCTATCATAAACTCTGACTCTATTGTATATAAGCCACTTTTACCTACTTTAGGATTGTTTTGTATTTTGTCTATATCTTCATTATCAGGATTTTCATATTGTAAATGAGCTGATCCATAAAGATTTTTTGCAGCTTCAACTTGAGATTCTTGTAACCCTTTAAAAAATAATCCTATAGATGAAATTAATGAAACAGAGAGTATTATCCCAACTATTGTAAGTATTGCTCTTTTTTTATTACTCTTTAAATATCTTTTTGTAATTCCTTTATAATTTGTAATCATTTCATCACCTCTATTCTACTTTCAAATATTCATCTGATACTATATCTCCATCTTTAAGTGTTATAACTCTGTCTGCCATTTGTGCAATATTCAATTCATGTGTTATAAGTATCAATGTTTGATTATATTTTTTTGCAGTAAATTTTAACAATTCTATTACTTCTTTTGATGTAACACTATCTAAATTTCCTGTAGGTTCATCTGCAAGTATTATTGAAGGTTTATTAAATAATGCTCTCCCTATAGCTACTCTTTGTTGTTGCCCTCCTGATAGTTCTGATGGAAGATGATTTCTTCTATCTTTCATTCCAAGCAAAGAAATTAATTCATCTAAATAATCTCTACTTACTTTTTCATTATCTAATAATTCAGGAAGTGCAATATTTTCCTCTACATTTAATATAGGTATTAGATTAAAGAATTGAAATATAAAGCCTACTTTTCTTCTTCTAAATATAGCTAATTTTTCTTCTTTATAATTGTAAATATCTTCTCCATCAATTATTACTTTCCCACTAGTAGGTCTATCTAGTCCTCCTAATAAATGTAATAAGGTAGATTTACCTGAACCTGAAGCACCAACTATGGATACAAATTCTCCTTTATTTATAGATAAATCAATATCTTTTAAAGCTTCCACTTTTGTATCTCCTGTAATATATGTCTTATTTAATTTTTCTACTTTTAATATCTCCATTAAATTTTCCTCACTTTCTTTTATCTTTATAAATCTATTATACTTTTAGTTTAAACTTTAAACCATAACTCCTAACTTACAATAATGCTTTTTATCTTACAGTTTTGTAAGTTAAGAAAATATTTAAACTTTTATTCTTGCAATAAATAGAAAAGAATATTAATATATAAGAAGTAATACATAAATTATAGGGGTGAAAAAAATGTTTTTAATAGAATTATTTAAAACTTTAATTCTTGGGATAGTTGAGGGAATTACTGAATGGCTTCCTGTAAGTAGTACAGGTCATATGATTTTAGTTGAAGAATTTATAAAATTAAATTACTCTGATGCATTTAAAGAAATGTTCTTTGTAGTAATACAATTAGGTGCTATTATGGCTGTAGTAATTTTATTTTTCCATAAATTAAATCCTTTTTCTCCTAAAAAGACTAAGAAAGAAAAAATGGATACAATGTCAATATGGTTTAAAGTAGTAGTGGGAGTTCTTCCTGCAGCAGTTCTTGGACTTCTTTTTGATGATTGGTTAAACGAACATTTATATAATTATCAAACTGTAGCTATAATGCTAATATTCTATGGTATATTATTTATAATAGTTGAAAATATGAATAAAGGAAGAACAGGTAAAATTAGAAGTTTCAATGACTTAAGTTATTTAACTGCATTTCTAATAGGAATGTTTCAAGTTTTAGCACTTATTCCAGGTACATCTCGTTCAGGTGCTACTATTATAGGTGCAATTATACTTGGTACATCTAGATATATTGCTGCTGAATACTCATTCTTTTTATCTATTCCAGTAATGTTTGGAGCAAGTGCATTAAAACTAGTTAAATTTGGCTTTGATTTTTCAATGGAAGAATTTATAATACTTATATTTGGTATGGTTGTAGCATTCATTGTTTCAATTATATCTATTAAATTCTTACTTTCATATATTAAAAATAATGACTTCAAAGCATTTGGTTGGTATAGAATAGTACTTGGAATTCTTGTAATTGGATATTTCGTATTTTTTGGATAAATAAAAGCAAGCTCAAAATTGAGCTTGCTTTTTATTTATGATACTTTCATTCCTATTTTATTTTTTATATAATTAAACGTCATACTTTTAATACTATGTGCTGGATACATTTCCTTTAAATTTCCTTCATACACTATTTCACTTTCTATATCTAATAAATTTTCAGGTCTTACTAAATTCCTAGATATATTTAAATCAACAATATAACTTTCATTTAATATGTAATATACAAATTCTGAACATAAAAATCTGTCTTCTGATAAAATTTCTTTGTTTAAAAGCATATATAAGAGTCCTTTATAATTATATTTATATACTTCACTATTATATGTAAATTGATGTAATAATTTTATTGCATCTTCATATTGTTCCTTTGTTACTTCTATTTCCATTACTCTACCTGGTAATTCTCTATGAAATTTATAAATTCCTTTATCAAATTTTTCATGTTTAAATACTCCTATAAATGGATTATATGCCTTTTTTCTACTAAAACTATACATGTTGTTTAAATCTTTATCTAGCGAAATTGAAGCATGAGTATAATTATCATTTTTAAATAGTTTTATTAATTTTGAAATAGCTGTATGAGGACTTGTAAGGACTACATATAAATAATATTTTTGCATAATTTGTGCTCCTTTAACTTTATTTCTTATATAATTATACACCATAATTTATATGCAATCCATTACAACTTTATATCATTATTATGCTCTTATTACTTCTACATCATATCCATCTGGATCTGTTACAAAATAATATTTTGGCTTACTTCCTGGAAGTCCCATAAGATCTGTTACTTTGTAACCCATATCTTTATGTCTTTCTCTAGAAGATTCTAAATCAGATACAGATACTGCTATATGTGCAAAACCATTTCCTATTTCATATGGCTTATCTGGATTATAATTATAAGTTAACTCTATCTCATAATTACCTGTTGAATCTGTTAAAAATACTAAGGTAAATTCATATTCAGGAAAATCCTTTCTCCCAGTTTCTTTAAACCCTAAAGCTTCTTTGTAAAATTTTAATGACTTATCTAAATTCATAACTCTTAAACAAGTGTGTAACATTTTGTAATCCATTTACTTTTATCCTCCTTTATTTTAATGCCTTTTTAAAGTCTTCTAAATTATTTATAGGCATATTACAACTATAATTTTCACAAATATAAACAGTTGTTTTATTATCTTTAAGATCTCTTTTACCTTTAACTACTGTAGTAAAAGGTAAATATATACTATTTATCTCTTTAATTATATCATGAAATAAATCATCTTCTTTTTCATAAGCTATGACTATATTTTTACCATTTTTTATATACTCCATATAACTAAGCAAAAAGAATGAATGAGCATGTGGCATATTTTTTATAGTACTACTAAATGACTTTAACATTTGAGTGTATTTTTCTTTATAGGACTCATCTTCTAACATTTTAGATAATTTTATTATATTAAAAGCAGCTACTGAATTGCCTGAAGGTATTGCTCCATCATATATTTCTTTTGGTCTTAATACTAATTCTTCTGCATCATGACCATTTATGAAGAATCCTCCATTTTCATTATCCCAAAATAATCTAAAAGTATCATTCATTAATTTTTTTGCTCTTTCTAAATAAATATCATCAAATGTAGCCTCATAAATTTCAATCAATCCCCAAGTTAAGAATGTATAATCTTCTAAATATCCTTTATACCTTGCTTCTCCATCACGATATCTTGCAAGTAATCTTCCATTTTCATCAAATAAATTTTCATATATGAATTCTATACTTTCTTTCGCTCGGTTTATAAATAGAGGTTTATTTAATATTCTACCACCATATGCAAATGCTGCTATCATAAGTCCATTCCAGGAAGTAAGTATCTTATCATCTTTGTGAGGTTTTATTCTATTTTCCCTTGTATAAAATAGCATATCAGCATATGCGTGTACTCGGTTTATTAAATCAGGAGATTTTTTTATAAAATTTAAATCATGTTTTATGAGATTTGGTATATTTTTGCCTTCAAAATTTCCTGTGGCTGTTATATCAAAATAATTACAAACTACCTCACCTGCTTCATCTCCTAAAATATCTTTTATTTCATCTTTAGTCCAAACATAAAACTTACCTTCTACACCTTCACTATCTGCATCTTCTGCTGAATAAAACCCTCCTTTATCTGAAGTCATATCACGAATTATATAAGTAAATATTTTTTCTGCTACTTCTTTATACAATTCCTCACCTGTTACCTGATAACCTTCTAAATAGCAGTAAGCTAAAAGTGCATTATCATATAGCATCTTTTCAAAATGAGGAACTAACCATTTTTCATCTACTGAATATCTAGAAAATCCAAATCCTATGTGGTCAAATATCCCACCTTTATACATTCCATCTAATGTTTTTTCTATCATTTCTAATGCTTTTTCATCATTACTTTCTTTATAAAAACGTATTAAAAATATTAAATTATGAGGCATAGGAAATTTAGGTCTAGTTCCAAAACCTCCATATTTAGGATCAAAGTCTTCCTTTCTCTCATTAAATACATCCTCTAAAACTTCTTTACCCAGTTCTTCATTACTTGAACTTTGAATATTATTTAATTTTTGTATTATATCTTCACTATTTTCTACTATGTCCTCTCTTTTTTCTTTCCATGCTTTATTTATATTATATAATATATCCATAAGTCCTACTCTGTCTAATATAGAACGTTTTGGAAAATAAGTCCCTGCATAAATTGGCTTTTTATCAGGTGTTAAAAATACATTCATAGGCCAACCACCCTGACCTGTCATTGCTTGTGTTATTGTCATATAAATATTATCTAAGTCTGGTCTTTCTTCTCTATCTACTTTTATAGGTACAAAGTACTCATTTAAAAGCTCAGCTACTTCTTCATCTTCAAAACTTTCTCTTCCCATTACATGACACCAATGACATGTGCTATAACCTATTGATAAAAATATAGGCTTATCTTCCATTTTAGCCTTTTCAAATGCTTCTTCACCCCATGGATACCAATCCACAGGGTTATAAGCATGTTGTAAAAGATATGGGCTTTTTTCATCTATTAATCTATTTGTATTCTTTTCATTCAAATTATCACGTCCTATTTTATATTCTAATGATATTATTACCCAATAAAATAGTTTTATATTGATTAATTTACTGTACAATCATTCTATTGATTAACATTTGTGAAAATTCACGTGATAATATTCTAATTTGACTATCTACTTTAATTTTAAATTGTTCATCATTTATATTTTCATTAATTAATTTATTATTAATAATAAATTTTTCATCCCAATCTAATTGTGATATTTCCTTATTCTTATCTGGTTGTTTTTCTATAGAATTAGTAAAAAATACTCCTCCTATATTATAAAATTGTTCTTTACCTAATTTTATAATATTTTGTATATCATCTTTATTTAGATGTGACGATAGTATACATATATCTGATGGAATAAATATACTTTCAAAGTAATCTTCTACTGTATCTATGTCACTATTTTTCTTTTCCTGATAACTTCTATTTCCTAAAAATAATTTTATTGAATTTTTTAATGCATATGGATGATTAATTTTGTATTCTTTTCCATAATATAATCTAGAATCCCTATTTTCATCACATAATATTTTAAGTAGTTCTTTTTGAAATGTAGTTTTTCCTGTATTATTATCTCCAATTAATATATAAATCCATTTAGATATCATCTAATCTCTCCTTATTTAAATTATGGCATTTATATATACTATTCAAAAACTACTCTCTATATTTAATATTTTTTTAATTTAGCTCTCTATACCTTTTCTAGCCTTCACACCATTATTATAGTAATGTTTTATTTCCTTCATTTCTGTTACCAAATCTGCTATTTCTATTAATTTATCTGGTGCATATCTACCTGTTATAACTAATTCTATATTTTTATTTTTATTTTCAATCATTTCTAAGACTTTTTCTAAACTAAATAATTTATAATATAGGGCAATAGTCAATTCATCTAATACTACTAAATCATAATCATCTTTTTCAAGAGTTTCTCTACATTTTTCTAGTCCAACTTTAGCACATTCTATATCTTCTTTTTCTGGCTCTTTATCTATAAAACAAGTTCTACCAAATTGCTCTATTTCAAAATTAGGTAAATATTCTACTGATTTTGTTTCACTATATTTCATACCTTTTACAAACTGACCAAAGAATACTTTTTTTCCTGCACATACTGCTCTTAAAGATAGTCCTAACGCTGCTGTTGTCTTACCTTTACCATTTCCAGTATAAATGTGTATATATCCTTTATCCATTTTAACACTCCTATATATTTTTATTGTTAGTTTATATATTCTATAAAAAAAACAATATATCCTTTAATTAAAATAAAAAATAAGAAGCATCATAAGACACTTCTTAATTTTCTATATATTTATAACGTTTTGAATTACTATTAACATTTAATTTACTAACAATTACTGATATTATCATACCTATTATAGAAGGTATAATCCATCCAAAGCCTTGATCCCAAAGTGGTAATATATTTATTATACTATCTAATAATCCCCACTCTATTCCTAATGAATTTATTCCATCAATTGTACTTATTAAAAGTGCTCCATATACTGCACCAATATATATTACTTTATTTTTAATTAGATCATCAAATAAGTTTAAAACAATCAATACTATTGCTACTGGATATATTACTGCAAGTATAGGTTCTGCAAATTTAACTATACTTTCTACTCCTAAATTAGCTATTACCCCACTAATTATTGTGGCAATTATAACAACTAATTTATAACTTACTTTTCCTTTACTAATTTCACTGAAAAAATTACCTACTGTAGCAATAAGTCCTACTGCTGTAGTAAGACATGCAACTGACACACAAATTCCTAATATTACTTTTCCTATTTCACCTAAAATATTACCTACTATAGCTATTATTAAGCTTGTCTTTGTCATTTCTAATGAAAACGTAGAGCTTGCTGTTGATCCTAAATATAAAAGCCCTCCATATACTATAGCTAACCCCATAGAAGATATTAATCCTGCTTTTAAAGTAACTTTAAATTGAGATTTTTTATCTTTATATCCTTTCTCCACTAATGAACCAACTATTATTCCTCCAAAAATTGTTGCTCCTAATGCATCCATTGTCTGATAACCTTCTGTAAATCCATTAGAAAAAGGATTTAAAATTCCTGTATTAACTGGAGTACCAATTGGCATTATAATTCCCTTATATATTATTATAAATAACATTATAAGTAATATTGGAGTGAGTAATTTCCCTATTCTATCAATTATACCTGTAGGTTTTATTGTTAAAAATAAAGTAAGAGAAAAGAATATTATAGAAACTAAAACTGGGCTTACATCTGGAAATATAGGACTTATACCTACTTCATAAGTCGTAGCCCCTGTTCTTGGAACACCTAATATTGGACCTAGTATTATTATAATTATTATTCCATATATTTTACTAAACTTTGAACTAATTTTACCAGCAAAATTATCTAAAGTTCCTCCTGCTTTTGATATAGCTAAAATTCCAAGTAGTGGCATTCCTATACCAGTTAGGAAAAATCCAACCATTGCGCTAAACCAACTATCTCCTGCACTTATTCCAATAGAAGGTGGAAAAATTAAATTACCAGCTCCAAAAAACATTGCGAATAAAGCAAGTCCTAAAACAAGTGAATCTCTGTTAGTATTTTTTGTCATTATGATCCCCCATTTATGATGAAATATAATCATTGTAACACAGCTACTTATTATATCCAATATATAAAATTATGAAAAAAAAGAAATATATTCATTTTAATGGATAAACCAAAATAAGGATACTATTAATAGTATCCTTATCTTAATTAATTATAATATGTTTCCATCCTTTTCTATTTCAGCTTTTAATTTTTCTGCTAATTTTAAATAATTATCCCATGATTCATTTCTAATTGTAAAACCACTTGAAGCATAATCTCCAGTTTCATCTGTTGATGGTAATCCTGATAAATCTAATAAATCTTGAGTTTCTATTACTTTTTCATTTAAAGCATCCATTTGAACATTAAATCCTATACGAGAAGGTTCTTCATATTCTACTGACTCATATTTTGATTGTCTATAGAGTTTTTTCAACTTAGGATCTTCTATTTCTTCAGGTGTATTTGCAAATATTTCATCATATTTTACTGAAACTATCTTTTTATCTTCTAAAACTACTTTTAAATAACCTGTTAATCCACCTCCAAGATCTTCTGCAATACTATAATATTTCTGTCCTGATGGCTTATCTAATTTTTTAGATATTTCTTTTGCAAGGGGTAACATAGATTGATTTACACTATTTGATGCTCCAGATATTGTGTCAAACTTTCCTGTTATTCTTTGCTCTTCTAACATTTGTTCTTCTACAAGTACAACTGATTGTATCCAAGCAGCTCCTTTTTTAGCTCCCATAGTGAAATTATATTCTGACATACGCTTAGGAACATTTTGATAATAACGAACATAATAATTAGGTCTTCCTAACTCATTAAACTCTACATTTACTATCTCATCTTCATTTTTTACAACTTCTAATATCCCAAGATGACCTTGTCTAAAACGCTCTTCTACTCTATAATAATCACCTTTTATTATTCCAAGATCTGGTTGAATATCCCATTCAAGTTCTATTTCTGTAACTTCTTGTGATGCTTGTGATGTTGCATCTGCTTTTTCTTCATTTTTATCATCATTCTTTGAAGTTTCTGCATCTCCATTACTACAACCTACAAATATAAACATTAATAATGATATAGATAACAACTTAATAAATTTTTTCATTTGATTTCCTCCTTAGTACATATATAATATTTGTTATATATTTATCATATAAAAATATAGTTATAAATACCATGTACTAATTAAGGATTCTACCATGACAAATTAATGCTTGTTAATATTTTTGCTTTTATAATTTGTAGGTGATATACCTTCATGCTTTTTAAATAATTTACTAAAATAATCTACACTATATTCTAATTTTTCTGCTATTTCATACACCTTCAAATCATCTTGCTTCAATAAATATTTGGCCCTTTCTATTTTTACCATAGCTATATAATCTCTAATGGTAATACCAGTTTCATTTTTAAATACATCACCTAAATGGTTTTTAGATAGAAAAAAAGTATTAGAAATACGTTCCATATTTATATCACTTTCTACATTATTAAGTATAAACCCACAAATATCCTCTATTAAATAAGTTTTACCTTTCAATATAAACTTATTTTTAATATATAATATCTCTGTTATTTTTTGTAGTATTACTTTCTTTATATTATTTATATTTTTATACTGATTTAAATCTATATTATAATTTGATCTATCTAGAAAGTTTAATATCCAATTATGATTTTTAATAATATTTTTTATTATATCTTCATATAGCTTTTGTAATATGATGATTATCTTTGATACATCTCCATCTAATACAGAAATAATATTATCTATAATTATATTAATCCTTTCTGTTCCCATCTTTGTATTACAAATATCTTTAATATAGTTATCTACTTGACTTTTAGGATAATATATATCTAAATTTTGTCCTAAATATCTTTTTACTCTCTTTAATAATTCTTTTAAATCTTCGTTATTTACAGGCTTTAAAAGGTAATCAAATATATCATATCTTATAGCTTTTTTTGCAAAACTAAAATCTTTATGTTCAGTTAAAAATACTACTGCCCCTGCTAAATTTTCTTTATAAACTTTCTCTAACAACTCTACTCCATCTATTACTGGCATAGAAATATCAGTTATAAGTAAATCTACTCTTTTTTTTCTTAATTTTTCTAATGCTATTTCTCCATCTTCAGCTTCGTCTAATATTTTAAAATCATTATTGTCTTTCCATATATTTAACCTCTTTATTCTTCTTCTCATTATCTCCATATCATCTACTATCATAACTGTATACATAATTTCAATTCTCCTTAGGTATTGTAAAATAAATAGTAGTACCTTGGTTCACTTTACCTTCTATCCAAACTCTTCCTTTGTGTTTTTCTATTATTCTTTTTATTATTGCAAGACCAATTCCTGTACCTTCAAATTCAGATTTTCTATGAAGTCTTTTAAATAGTGAAAATAACTTATGAGAATACTCTATATCAAAACCTACTCCATTGTCTTTAATACTAAATATATACTCATTTTTTCCCTCTATATAATCTACAATTATAATTATCTTTTCTCTCATATTTGAAAATTTTATAGAGTTAGAAATTATATTTAAAATAACTTGCTCTAAAAGAACTTTGTCTCCTTTTATAATTGGTAATTTATTGTTGAATATTAAATCTATATCTTTATATACAGTAATTTTAAGCCTATTAGTTATATCCTTTATCATATTTTCTATATCAATTTCTTTTTTCTCTAATTGTTTCTTATTTGTAGTTGAATACTCTAATAATTTATCAGTTAATAATATAATATCTTTACTGGTTTTACTTATATTAAATATCATATCCTTTGCATCATTTGGTAATATCTCATCATAATCTTCTATTAAAAATTCACTATAAGTATCTATAGCTCTAAGTGGTGATTTTATATCATGAGAAATTGTATAAGAAAAACCTTCTAATTCTTCTACTGATTCTCTAAGCTCTCTTGTTCTCTTTTCTACTCTTGATTCTAGTTCATCATTTAACTTTTCTTTTTTTCTGCAAATCTAACTAATATTCCTCCCATTATTATGAATAATACAAAGGATAATAAAAAGGTTATTTTTGTCTTTTCATCTGGATATATAATCCAATCTAGAGTGGGGTTTTTATCTATAATATAATTATTTACTGAAGAAATTAATAAAGTAAACATCAATCCAAAAGATACTATCAATGCCATTATCCTAGTATTGTATCTTGCAGCTTTTGAATATTCTAATTTAAATATCTTTCTGACAAACCCTAATTGTAAAAGTGCATCAGCTAATGCTAAAAATATAGATTCTACAATTACACCTTTTATAGCAAATAATAATACAATACCTATTTCAATTTCCGTATATGCACCTGGATTCCAAAAAGGTGGATTAAATCTAATTAAAATAGGAAATAGACTCAGATAAAGTATCATTCTTAATATATTATATATAAATTGCACAAAATAAATATTATAATAAAATTTATTGTTATATATTCTTTTATCTCTTCCAAATCCATGAATAATTATCCATAAATATAATGATATAGCAGGAACTAAAGATGCCCAACCATTATAAGATCCTAAAAAGAACGGGTATAATGGGACTAGCCCAGTAGTAATACTAAGTATTCCATATTTCATTCCCAATGATAATGTTACTAAAAGTGGCAGTATTAAACTCCATATAAAATTGATTGAAAATCCATTAAAATCTATTTTAATTGAAATAAATGTTGCTATAAAAGTTAAAATTCCAAGTAATATAGATATAACAATTTTATATATGTCTTTTCTATTCATTTTGCACATCCATTTCTAATTTAGCTTATCTACATAATTAATGAATTAATTTTATCATTATTTATTTTTACATTCAACTTAATCATATTACTATTAATTCTAACCTTTGATTAATTTAGCTCTTATGAGGTATAAATAGCTTTAAGGAGGAATGTGAATAATGGATTATAATAAATTATATATCGATGGAAAATGGGTTGAACCAAATAGCACTGAAACTATAGAAGTAGAAAATCCTGCAAATAAAGAAATAATTGCAAAAGTTCCTGCTTCAAATAAGGAAGATGTAGAAAAAGCTGTAGGTGCTGCAAAAAGAGCATTTGAAACATGGCAGTATGAAGCCTTAGATAAAAGAATAGAATTAGTTAGAAAATTAAAACAAGAAATGGAAAATAAAAAAGATGAAATGGTTAGAATCATAATGGATGAACTGGGAAGAAGTAAAGCTTTTGCACTTAATCCACAAGTTCAGCCATATATTGATGTAATGGATGATTTTATGGATATAGCAAAGAATTACGAATATGAAGTAGAAAAAGATGGTTTTAAAGTTAGAAAAGAACCACTTGGTGTAATTGGAGCAATTACTCCTTGGAACTATCCACTTGGACAAATTATAAAGAAGATAATTCCTGCACTACTTGTAGGAAATACAATAGTATTAAAACCAAGTCAAAAAACGCCACTTGTAGCATATACCTTAGCAGAATGTTTTGACAAGGCAGGATTTCCAAAGGGAGTATTTAATATGGTAACAGGAGCAGGCTCTGAAGTTGGAGATATGATAACAAATCATAAAGATATAGATGCAGTATCATTTACAGGCTCAGTTGAAGGTGGTAGGAAAGTAGGAGAAGCAGCAATGAATGGAATAAAGAAAGTAACTCTTGAACTTGGAGGTAAATCTCCTGCAGTACTTCTAAAAGGTGGAGATTATGAGCTTGGAATAAAAAAGACATTAAATACTGTATATAATAATACCGGTCAAACTTGTAGTGCATTTACAAGACTACTAGTACCAGAAGATGAAAAGGAAAAAATAGAAGAATTAGTAGTAAATATGAGTAAGAAATATAAGTTTGGCGATCCATATAGTGAAGAAAAAATAGTAGGTCCTGTTGTAAGTAAAAAACAATTTGATAAAGTTAAGAAATATATTGAAAAAGGCCTAGATGAAGGCGCTAATATGATTTATGGTGAAGTGCCAAAGGATGATAGCAAAGGATATTATGTAGGTCCTGTTGTATTTAGTGATGTAAAAAATGACATGAGCATTGCAACTGATGAAATATTTGGACCAGTTTTATCGATTATAACTTATAAAGATAAGGAAGATGCTATTAAAATAGCAAATGATACTACATTTGGTCTAGCTGGTGCAGTATTTGGTCCTGAAAAGGAAGCAAAGGAAATCGCAAATAAAATAAAAGCAGGAACTATTACTGTAAATGAAGGAAATGCTTCTCACAAGGCTCCATTTGGTGGATATAAACATTCTGGAATTGGTCGTGAAGGTGGAATTGCAGGATTTGAAGCATTTCTTCAAGAAAAGGCTGTATTTAGTTAGTTAAAAAAGGATTTGGCATATGCCAAATCCTTTTTATTATCCTCTTTTTTTTATATTCATAGGTAAGATATATGCTATAATCATAATTACTATACCCATAGATAACAATCCACCGAATCCTATATTGAATACAGAAGGAAATTCCTCTGATATATTAAATAATGTCATTTTTCCCATATCCATAATATCAAATAGTCCTAATTCTTTAAATGAACCATACGAAAGTGTAAATATAAATGCACCTACTAATCCACCTAATATAACTGATATTGCTTTTTTAAGTCCTCCACTTGAACTATCTGCAACACATGTCCCTGGACATTTTCCTGCAAAACCAAATCCTAACCCAAATATAAGTCCACCTACTATAACACCTAGATTAGTTGATTTTACACTTAAATGTGATATATCAAATATTCCTATAAGTGCAAAAATAGAAACTAAAGCACTTGAAAATCCTATTGCAAATAATATTATTTTCATAAGTGATAAGTATCTAAGACTAAGCATACTCCTTAAATTAAATGAACTTGTTGAACCTACATAATATAGTGCGAAACCGAAAAATCCTCCTAATAATATTGCAAGTAATATTTCCATTATACCTTAGCCCCTTTCTTAAATATCATCTTTGGTAAAATTATTGCTGCAGGTACTGCAGTAGCAAATACAGCTATTGTAAATACAAATCCACTTACACTACTTTGCATAATTCCACTCATCATATGACCACTTGTACAGCCTCCTGCCATTCTAGCTCCAAATAACAATAAAATACCAGATATAAAACTTGGTCCATATTTTTTGATAAAACTTTCATCTGACCCTTTTAACTCTTCTAAGTCATTTGAATTTATATCTTTTTCAACTTCATCTTCTATAGCCTTTTTTGATTTTAATTTAGAAGCTAAATATGCTCCTAAAGGTATTGCAAGTACAAATACAAAACTATAATTTAATGGATTTTCTATTGCTTTTGCATATTTACCATCACTTTTTGCATAATATGCATTTGTACTAGTATATCCTGTTGGACTGTTTTCATCTTCTGTTATTACATCTGAATCTATTGCATTGTGTATTATACCATCAAGTATTACAAATTGAGTTGATACTCCTATTGGTTTTATCAATAAAACTGCTAAGAAAAAGGCAAGGCCTAATATAACTCCTTTAATTAACCATTTATTATTCATTAATATATACCTCCTAAAAATTTTTCCTATATATAATATACATTATGATATAATATATTTCTGTGACTAAGTCACTTAGATATTTAAATATAATAGGAGGTAAATTATATGTTAAATAAAAATGATATTGATATATTAAAAAACAATCTAAATTTTTGGTCTAACTTAGATGAAGAAGATAAAAATTTAATTATAAATACTTCTATAATAAGAAAGTTTGAAAAAAATGAAGCTATACATAATAACTTAAATAGTTGCTCTGGAGTATTAATTGTTAAATCAGGAATAATAAGGACTTATTTGCTTTCAGAAGAAGGTAAAGAAGTTACACTATATCGTGTAAATAAAAATGAAACATGTGTACTTTCTGCTTCTTGTGCCATTAAAAATATAAATTTTGATGTTCATATAGATTCAGAAACTCGAGGTGAAATTATTTCTATAGATATAAATGTAATAAATAAACTGTCAAAAAACCTATATGTTGAAAACTTTTTACTCAAACAAACTGTTAATAGATTTTCAGATGTAATGTTTGCTATAGAACAAATATTATTTTTGAAATTTGACCAAAGACTTGCTTCCTTTTTATTAGATGAGTCATATAGAAACGAAAAAAGTGTTCTAACATTAACTCATGAACAAATTGCAAGGCACTTAGGTACGGCTCGGGAAGTTGTTTCAAGAATGTTAAAACACTTTTCAAAAGAAGGATATGTACGGCTTTCAAGAGGAAAGATTACTACATTAAATAATACATCTTTAGAGAAGTTAATTTAGATTCCAAAGCTTTACATCTTTCACTCTCATATTTGTTATATAATCTTCTTCTTTTAGCTTTAATATATCTTTAGTAGGTCCTGTAATAACCATACCATATATTTTTACTCCATTTTCTTCAATATGATTTATAATGCTATTTATATTTTTTCCTAATGTATAATCCACTTTACCAGTTATATCTTTATATTCATTTAAAAATTCTAGTGTCTCTAAAAAGTTTTTATCTCTTAATTTTCCACTTCCATATGGATCTACTGAAGAATATGATGTTGATTCAGAAACTACTTGTGTACCAAATAATGTGTCCTCAGTTTCTTCTGTATAGGTTATTCCATCTCCTTCCCTCCACATAGGTTTTGAAGGAAATCCTATATTTGAAAACATTTCACTAGGTATTGTATCTCCTATATCTACAGCAGCCCATAGCCAATTTAATTTTGATGGCTCAATTTTTTCAAGTATTTCATCTGTTTTGTATAATTTATCAAATGAAACATATACTTCTGCTACAGTTCCTTCATGCAATTTTTCAAGCTTCTCCCAATCACTTTGTGGATCATATTCTAAATTTTTCTCAGGATGTATAAAACCTATTGATTCAATTGAATCTAATTTTATAATATTTGAATTCACCTTATTAAATAGAAATTTTCCATCTAATTCCCCTCCATCATAAAATCCATCTCCTACTTGCTTTTCAAGTTTTCCTTCTGTATTCATAGTAAAGTAATTTTCTTGAGAAGTTCCAACAGAAGAAAAGTTTAAATTTGGTCTAGTTACATATATACTTGATTTTATTGCATCAATATAATTCTCCCTTCTAGCAGGATTTCCAGTATTATAAAAAACACTTGTAATTATTCCAAGTATTATACTAAAAACCATAAAAATTGCTATAGCAGTAATTGCAATATTAAATCTAGCTTTCCATTTTCCTTTTTTAATTATTTTTTATAATTTCTTTCTTCTTTTTGAGATTCTTTTCCTTCTATTTCATTAAATTCTTCATTCATAAACTCGTGATAGATTTCTAATTTATCTAATTCTTGTTCAATTTCTTTTGATTCTTCATCACTTAATTTACCTTCTTTGTATTTCTTTAATTTATCTTTGAAATCATCTTTCACTTTTTTCACTCCCTTTCATATTTTCTCTTACAGCTTTCCTTGCCCTAAATAATAATACTTTAAAATAATTCAGACTTATATTCATTACAATTGCTGATTCTTTATATGATAATTCTTTAAAATCACATAATATTATAGCTTTTCTTTGTTTTTCAGATAATTTTTCTAATGCTTTATATGTATCCTTTACTTCCTTTTTATTAATAATTTCTTTTTATTAATAATTTCTTTTTCTATATCTTTTTCACTCTGAATTCCATCAAAATATTTACTTTCTTTTAAGATATTCTTTTTATTCTTTCTAATATAATCAATATAACAATTCTTTGCTACAGTAAATAACCATGATTTAATATTACTATATGGACAAACTTCAAAATAAAGATATGCCTTATAAAACACATCTTGCATAATATCCTCAGCTATATACTTATCCTTACATAATGATAGGAGATAATAATATACATCTTTTGAAAATTTATTATAGATATAATCAAGTGAGTTTTTATGCAGATCATTACCTCCTCATTAATTAAACGTTTCAAATAATAAAAAGTTACAGTTTATTTCAGTATATAATAAATAGAAGTTTAGGAAAAATTTTAGTTTTAGATATACAAATAGTAGAAAGTAGGGTTTTTATGTTTAAAATAAAGGCTATATTAAACAACTGTGCTGAAGTTTTATTATAACCTGTAGAATTAGTTATAATAAGACTATACAAATGAAGTTAAGGAAAACAGATTTTCAAGGGGGAAAGTCTGCCTCATTATGAACATAATAAAATATCCAGAAATGAGAAGTATAACGGAAATCAAAGATATATCTGTAACTCCTGCCAAAAGACTTTTACTGATAAGGGTTATATTAAATTCGCACAAAATTAAAGGATTTTAGGTTTAGAGGAGCAATATATATAACTAATGTAAAATATTTGTAATTATAAAATTATATGATGTATAATTAAATACAAACATAAAGTCTTTAATATAATGGGAGGTTTGAAATATGGAAATAACAAAGTGCATAAAAAAATCATTTTCAGTCATAGGTAAAGAAGGTTCTACAAATGAAGGAAAAGGTTTTATTCAGAAATTATGGGCTGATGCTAATTCTAATTTTGCAGAAGTGTCACCATTAGCGAAGAAAGATGAAAGTGGAAATCTTCTTGGAATATGGGGTGCAATGTCCGATTTATCCCGTTCCTTTAATCCTTGGGAGGATAATTTCACAAAAGGACTTTACCTTGCAGGTGTTGAGGTTATGGACAATGCTCAAGCACCACAAGGTTGGATGAAATGGACAATTCCATCATATGAGTATATTTATGTCAAGAATGAAAGTCAAAATACATTTACAGAAGTTATAGAGTATTTGAAAGAAAACAATATCAAACTTGTAGGTGCAGTTCATGATTATACCTGTCCTGAAGATGGACAAGGATATATTTTTTTCCCAATACGAAGAGTATGAGGAAATCTTTGTTTGCATTTTTAATAAAATGTGGGTTAAGGGAACCTTTTAACGAGTTCCCTTAAAATATACAATATTATCAACACTATGCTTTAATAGAGCCAAAATAAAAAATAAGTATTCAATAATTTATAGAATGTATCCATTCCTGATTGGAATAACATATTTATATTAAAAGCAGCAAAACAATCAATTACATATCTTATGCTTTAGCAATTATTATTCATATGATTCTAAATTAATTTTTACATATATATTCAAACTATCATAGAGATTATTAATATCATTTTGAGTAATACTTAAATTGCTATGATTTAAAGTATCTATAATTAATGCGGGACTAAACCCCTTCTTCTAAGCATGATAACCTCAAGTCTTTTTTAATGTATGAGTTCCAGCATTATCTTTAACTCCTACAGCTTTAGCTGCACTCTTTAAGATATTAAGAGCTTGTTGCCTTGTAATAGACTTCCTATTTCCCTCTCTGCAACTTCATTTTAAATCTTTTCTAAAGAGTTAGTAATTGCTCAAAATTATTAGGAGGTTCTGTTGTATAATGGATAGATTTCTCCATATAATCATCTCCAAATTTTATATATTACATTAGAATGACCTGTTTTCTAACGTTAATCTATTTTATCACATATTTATATATCTAAATACTAAAGATACAATTAAAGAAACATACTTTAATAAAATACTATAATAAATTAAGAATGCATCAATAGATAAATATACTGTTTTATGTTAAAATTACTATATGATGTTTATTTTATTCATAAAAAATATTAGCTTTTAGATGCCTAAAAGGAAGTGGTTCTTTTGTCAATGATCAGAAAGTTAATGCCTATAATATTAATTATCTTAGGAGTCCTATTTATTAATATGGAACATTTTCTAATACCATATATTCTTATGGGTATCGGTGTATTCTACATTTTTGATGCAGTATATGTTTACAAGCAAAAGAAAAAAGACTAGTACTATAACCATTTTATTAAAATAACACCATAAAAAAAGTAAAAAGAAAGTAGAAACTTGTATTCTTATAAAATTAAGTTTATTTAAAAGAGAAAGAAGGTTGATAAAATGGATGCATCAATTTTAGAAGTCTGGTTTCCTTTATTTTTTATAGGAATTATATTTACTATAGGTATCTTAGTTATCTCTTTTAAAGTTTCAAGAACATTTTTATATTCAATATCTCTTATATTGAGTTTAATTTGTATTATCTTGTTTCTTTTAAGTATAACTGTCATTAGACGTTGGGAAGGATTAGCAATAGGATTTATTACTATAAGTTCTTTAATAGGTACATGGATAGGCACTAGTATTGGAATGCTAATAAAAAAATAAAAAGTAATGGCCCTATTATAATAGACCCATTACTTACAACCTTAATATCTCTTAAATGAAATAATAGATTAACTTAATGTATATACTTATTTAAAGTATTTTGGTTTTTCTTTAATTTTTATCCTACCATTTGTCTACATTCATCTGCACAACTTCTACATATCTCAGCGCATTTTGTGCAATGATCTGTATTCATTTTTTCACATTCAGCTGCACATGCATCACAAATTTCTGCACATTCTTTACATATATGAGCCGCATGTTCACTACCTCTAGACATAAATCCAATAGCAGTCTCACAGATATCTATACAATCTCTTAATATCTTCATACAAGATACCATTTTCTTTACATCTTCTTCATTCATACAAAGTGTTAAGCATTCTTCACATGCTCTTAAACATTTAACACATTCATCAATACACTTTTGCATATTATCATTACCTATATTTCCAACTATGGCCATTTTGACAACTCCTATAATTTATTTTTTTACAATAATATTATGTGCAAATTATTTTAAATTATAAGATTCTTTTTTTAATAATATTAAAGCAAATAAAAGTGTAGTAATTTCTGCTACTGGTACACTTAACCAAACTCCATTCATATTAAAAGTGTATGATAATATAAATAAACTTAAAAGTAACATTACTACTCCACGAGATAATGTAATCATCGTTGAAAAATTAGATAGTTCTATAGATTGAAAATATGTTCCTATTACAATATTAACTCCCATTATTACAAAAGCCACAAAATATATCCTTATTCCTCTTGTAGCTATAGCTATAAGCTCTTCACTTCCTTCAGTAAATAGAGAAATCAATTTCTCAGGAAATAAATTACCTACAATAAAAAACGCAAATCCAAATATAAATGCTGATAATATTCCCATGATTCTTATCTTTTTTACTCGTGAATACAATCCTGCACCATAATTTATACTTATAAGAGGCTGTAAGCCTTGTGAAAGTCCTGTAAATATATATACACATATAAGGGATAAATTAGCTATTATACCATAGGAAGCTACTCCTATTTCACCTATTAAACTTAAAATAACCAAGTTAAATGAAACAATTACTATGCCAGATGATGCCTCTATTATGAAACTCGGAATACCATTTTTAATTATTCTTTTCAGTATGGAAAAGTCAAATTTAATTTTTGTAAATTTTAATGATGCAAATCCACTAACAAAGTGACTTAATAATATAATTATACTAGTAAATGCCGATAATACTGTTGCAATAGCAGCACCTTTCATACCCCATTCAAAAATAACTATAAATAACCAATCAAAAATCATATTAGTTAATCCACCTAATATTGTAGCCATCATGGCAAGTCTTGGTGCTTTATCGTTACGAACAAGTGGTGTCATTCCATATACTAGTAAAAAACTGAATCCAAACATAAATACTACTCTCAAATAATCTTTTACAAGTTCAATATTTGTACTTTCAGCTCCTAAAATATATGAAATTTCTTCTAAAAATACACTTCCAAGTATTGTATAAATAAGTCCGAAGCCTATTATAAATGCCATAGATAAAGTAAATATTACATTTACTTTATCATAATCCTTTTTACCTAAAGATACGGAAATAGCAGTAGCACCACCCACTCCAAATAAAAGTGCAGTGGCAAATAATAAATTAAAAACAGGTATAGCAATATTAAGTGCAGCAAGACCACGAGGTCCTATCCACCTACCTATAAATATAGTATCAGCTAGTATATATAATGAATTCATTACCATTCCAGCAACTGCAGCAGATACATATTTAAAAAATAAACCTTTTATATCATCTTTTAATAAATCTATACTATTTTTCATTTGTTTCACCTCTATATAAAAGTAAAATCCTCATATGTTTGAGGATTTTACTCTATACCTTCATTTTTATATAATATATCAGCAAATATTTTTACTAATTTCTTGTCATAATGGATTCCAGCATACTTTTTTATTTCCGATAAAGCTTGGCTAGGAGTCATTCCTTCTCTATATGGTCTATCAGATGTCATAGCATCAAATGAATCAGCAATTGATATTATTCGGGCTTCTAGACATATTTCTTCCCCCTTTAATCCTTGAGGATAACCTGAACCATCTATTTTTTCATGATGCTCATTTATAACTCTTGATAGTTCTTTAAAATATGTTTTTTCTACTAATTTAGCTCCATCTGCAGGATGTTTTTTTATTTCATCAAATTCTTCCTTTGTAAGGGATGATGGCTTTTTAAGTATTTCATCTGGTACATTAATTTTACCTATATCATGAAAAAGTGAAGCATATGCTATTCTTTCAACCATATCATCTGAAAGGCTTAGTCTATTTGCTATTTCTATTGAATATTGTTGAACTCTATATCCATGATTATGAGTATACATATCCTTTTCTTGACTTTTTTTTGATAAACTAATTAAATCATTTATATTTTCACTTAAATAATGAAATACTGGTTTAGTAGTTATATATAGTAATTTCACATCTTCTAAGGCTTTCAATTTAATTGTATCTTTTAATTCATGTACATAAAAATATTCATTTTTGGAAAGTATCTTTTTTTCTCCATCTATTTTAAATGTAATTTTTCCTTCTAATATATAAAAGAACTCCATAAGTTCATTTGATTCACCAGGTTCTATAAAAAAATGTATATTTTTCTTTATATTTTGAATCATTATCTCTGCACCATCACCACGTGCTATAAGACTAAGATTAGTTTCACCTTGTATAAATTTTTCTATAAAAGTATCATCATTTCCTACATGTAAGCCATCCATTATTTAACCTCCCATAGTAGCTCTTTTTTATATTATAACATAGTAATAAATCAATAATCCAATATATTGGATTATTGATTTATTATTATGTCTATTTACCATGTAGGTACTACTAATGGGTCTATCCATACTTCTCTACCACCTATGATATATAAATCATATTGACATTCTACTACTACACCTAATTTTGTAGCTCTATCAATCATAGCTTGAGCTTCTCTGTTCGTTACTTCAACTAAAACATGTATTATTAAATCTAAGTCTTCTTCACTTGTTCCAGGTAAATCAGCTAAAAATTGAGCAAACTTAACTTTACGAGCTATAGATTCGTTCGTTCTTGCTACATCTTCCTTAACACGTTCTACTACTTCTTCAAAATCCTCATCATAATCATCAGCAAATGATACCATAGGCATAATTGTCATTAAAAATGTCAATACAAGTAATATAGATATTATTTTCTTTTTATTCATTTTTTCACCTCCTCTCCATCTCATATTACTTCTACATAAGTTTTAAAAATCCTGCTTCTTTTACCACCATTATATTAAATACCCTAATTTTAGTTTATTAATATATTATTAATATTTTTGTTCCACTCTTTCCATTTGACCCCATTTTTTGTCTTTTAATTTAAACAATGCTATTATTTTATACAATGAACATATTTGTCTATAGCCAAAGGACTCTAACATACAAAATATAAATAACTTAAACATAAATTTTATAGGAATTGTCTTCTTAAATAAATATTTTTCTAAAAGAACTGATATTATTGAAATTACTACATTGAACCCTATATAAAACAGTAAATAAAATATAAAAAATCTAAAATTTATAATTCCTATTAAAAATGATATTGTTATAGTTGAAACACCTAAAATCTCTAAAATAGGAGATATAAATTCAAAAAACAGAAAATATGGAAAGGAAAGCATGCCTACTAATCCATAGTGGGTATTTAAAAATATATATTTATGACGTCTTAAACTCTCTCCCATACCAATGTGCCATCTTACTCTTTGATTTTTTAAAATCTTTAAGCTTTCTGGCACTTGAGTCCAACATATAGCATCAGGTACATAATTCATTTTATAAGGTAATTTATTTTTCCTATAAAATGCATGCATTTTAACTACTATTTCCATATCTTCTCCTATTAATCCTTTTGTATATCCCCCTACATTTATTACTGCACTCTTTCTATATATTCCAAAAGCACCTGATATTATTAAATTAGCATTTAATCTGTCAAAAAATACTCTTGAATTTAAAAATACTCTAAAATATTCTATTATTTGAAATAACACAATGCTTTTTTTAGGTGGATTTATATTTTTTATTTCACCATTTTTTATAGCTATTTGATTAGAAACTTTTATATTCCCACCAACTGCTATTGTAGAGCTATCTTCCAAGAAGGGCTGTACTATTCTTTCAAGTGAATTTTTTTGTAACATAGAGTCTGCATCTACACATACAAATAGTGGGTATTTACTTATATTTATTCCTGCATTTAATGCATCAGATTTTCCACCATTTTCTTTATTAACTAAAACTATTTTTTTATCAGATTGATTTTCATATATACTAGTTATTTCTTCTGAATTAACTAATTTTCTAAAGGGTTTGGATATTCTACTTAAATTGAAATGTTCTATTACTTTCTCTAAGGTTTTATCATCTGAACCATCATTTATAACTATAATTTCATATTCTGGATAATCTAAATCCATTAATGAATTTATTGTTTCTATAATTGTAATTTCTTCATTATAAGCAGGTACAAGTATAGATATAGGTATATAATTCAACTTATTTGAAATCATAGAATAACTCATATGCTTTTTACGTATAAAAAAATCATCTAAATTTATTGCTGAAAAGCTTGTAGTAAAGAAAAATACTATAGCATATATAAACATGTATATAAAGAAAAATACATTTATATAATAAACTATATCCTCTAAATTCATAAATTAACCTCCTTGCACAGCAAATTTTTCTTTATAATTATTATAAGATTCAAAATCTATAATATTATTTACAAACATTACATATGCTAAAATATCCTTTGCAAATCGGTCATGGTGATTTAATAATTCCTCCATTATCTGATCCTTTTCTTCCATACTAATAAGAGAAAATGCACTATTATATCTTACAAAGTAATTATTATCTCCTATAGTTTGCTTGAGTATATCTATAGCTTTTTTATTAGGATATTTGGATATAACCTTAGCACTTATTGCTCTAACTTCCCAATGCTCGTTTTTTAAATTCTTATTTAAAATATTAGCTACTCTATTATCTATTACTCGTTTAAAATATCTAGTTGATGAGATAATTACATCTTTATTATCACTTGTTGATATATAATTTAGCATTGAATCTCTAATTTCTAAACTATCATTTTTTCTATTTGAATAATGCTCTATTATTTTTGTCTTTAACTTTATATTATAATTACCTAATATATCTAATAATTTCTTATCAAGTATATCAATATCACCTTTAAAATTATCCAAAAAATCTAATAATATTTTTTCATTAAAATATTTCTCAGTATTATTTATAATATTTATTGCCTGTAGTGCTAATTCTACATCTCCAATATTTTGAATTAGTTTTAATGAATTGTTTCTTATATAAATAGAATCATCTTGTAAAGATTGTAAACTAATTTGTCTAGTTTTTTCACTATCAATTCTAAATTCAGATAATAAATATAATATATAACTTTTTTTATATTTATCCCTTACAATACTATTTTTTCTTATTTTTTCATAACTAATTATCCTATTTATATATTCTTTTATTACAAAATCATATCCATTATTATTTATATAATCCTTATATGCTAAATAAAAAGCTCTAAGCCCTAATTTTGTAGATGATATTTTTTTTATTTGTTCAATATCTTCTTCATTCATTCCCTTATCATTAGACAGTTTATTATACATAATAGATTGTAATTTATTCACTTTTTTATTTATTGTTTTGTTTGATAAATTATTATAAATCATTGATGATATTAGATAAGTACTTACTATAAAAAGCATAATTACAAAAATTATAAAAGATATGATAACTATATAAACTTCCAAAATAATCACCTCTTATTTTCCCAATATTTTTTTAGTATATAATAAGATTCTTTTAATTTCTCATTATATTTTACCTTTCTAAATCTAGGAATAGAATACTCTTTACTATCAGTAATTATTTTATCAGTATCATTCCTAGCAAAAGCTGAAATTTGTATATTTTCAATTTTAACTGTATCTTCTATTCCATTTTTATAAAAATCTCCTCTTATATTTTTTTCTAATGGATTTATAACATTTATTAATGTCCAAGGAATTCTTAATTCTAAAGTGTTATCATTATTATTAAAATCTGATAAAGAGTTACTTTTATTATATTCTGGATTATTATTTCCATAAAGTAATTTTCCTGTTTCATAATAAAGTGGTTCTAACACTTTATTATCATCTTTTAAATAAAACTGCTTTCTATTCATAATATATATCGGAGAGAATATATCACTATTCTTATTAGGTGTATAAGTCTGCTTGTCCACTAAATATGAATAATATTTATATAAATAATTAAATAAATTATATCTTTCATTTACTAATATTCTAGAATCATTATATCCATCTAATTCTACTATAAAATCAACATTATTTTTAAACTCAACTGATTTATCTTTCCATACTTTAGAGCCCATAGCAGGATTTATATCTAATCCTATATACATTTCATCTCTTGTTAATGTCCATTCATCTTTTTCTACCATCAAATATAAATATGAAGGATCAGAATCTACTTTTATTTTTAATTTTTTTTGATTAATTAAGTAATCTGTATCTTTCCATTCGTCAATATTTCCATCTATATGTTTATTATTATTCGCTTCAAATTTTAACAACCCAAAACTTTCATCACTAGATTGAGCATCAAACCAATATGTTGAATTACTTTCTAAAATATAATCTTCTATCAAGTTAAATTCTGTACTTCTATTCCAATTATCTTGCCAAGAATTTATACATACTCCTTGAATTTTTGCGTCATTTATATAGCTTAATAGTTTGACTAATTGTTCGCCTGCTTCACTCTCTGAAAAGTTTCCTCTATTAAAACCTTCATTTACATCTATTCTTGACATTCCTCTCGAAGATGGTATCCCTATATCTGTTATTATTAAAGGTTTATTATAATAGTTTTTTATATCTTTTAAATACCTTAGAAATGACTCTTTAGATTCATAATTATAGCTTATATAACTATTTGAATTTGGATATGCACTATAACTTACAAAAATATTAGAATATTTATTTTCTACTATATTTTTAATATCTATATTTGCATTTTCAAGTAATTCAGTTTGATTTTTATGCTTTAATGGGTCTGTTTCTATGCTTGTAATATATGAAATAAGACTTAATTTATTATATTTTTCAATTTCATAAGATACACTAAAATCCATTATTTCTGCTATAAAGTGTTCAAAAGGTTCAGATTTATCATCAGTACTATAGTACTCTCCAGAGAATGTACCCGTATTTTCATTTTTAATATTAGTAAGAGCTACCATCTCAGGATTAGTTCCTAAGCCCACTACATACCCTAAAGTATATTTAGATATATCTTTCAAGTATATCCCTGAAGGATATCTATCTCCTCCAAATATAAAACCATTTCCATTTATTATATCTATGGCATTTTTCACATCTTCTTTCAAAGTATTTTTTATCTCTAGAGTAAAAGCGTTGTAATGCTCTAATACCTTCCTTTCATCTACCTCAATTTCTTGAATTACATATATAGGTTTTTCTTTGTTTAAATTATAATCATATATAGCACTATAAACAGCAGGACTCATTATATCTGACAAAATAATAGTATTAGCATTCAAACTATCAATTTGATTTAACCATCTCATAGCTTGTTTTTTATCTATATTTCCTTTATTTCTACTGTAATCTGGTGCAAATGAAGATAATCTAACCCCTCTCATGTCAAAATATTTCCATTTGTCTTCTTCATATATATAAATATTATTATCTTTTATTTTAGTTATTCTTTTCAAACCATCTATATTATCGGTACTTTTAGATACTTGATCTCTCATATATTTTTGGTAACCAAATGTAATAAAAAATATTACTAACAATAATAATACTAAAAATATTATAGTAAATCTACGTATATTTATATTATCACCTCTAATCTATAGTGTTTTGTCTAAGTCTTTTTACTAAATGTAAATTCCTATCCATCCACTCTAATCTTTCAGATAAGAATTTCTTTATATTATCAACCTCATTTTGATAATTTTCAGGTGTATCATTTGGATACCATTTCTTTTGATTTCTATAAGCTGCATCTCCAATTTGTTTAACTGCATCATCTATCATCTTATTTATTTTTTCTGTTTTCCATATGCCATTTCTATATTTTTTATAGTTTATCTTATATCTATTAGCAAAATAATTATCTTGAAACAATCTTTCAAACCATATTGTATCTACAATTCGAAATCCTGTAGGTTCATTTACTTCTTCCACATCAGTGTTTGACAAACTTAAATCAAAATCCCATACGGGTCCTGCTTTCATAACACCACCAATATCTTTATGAAAATATGCACTAACTTCTCCCCCATCTATATTTTTTACTATCTCATTTACCATAGCATAATTAACAAATGAATCTATGTCAATATATTGTCTATATCCATATCTTTTATCATCAAACTCATTTGATCTTAAAAGATATTCAAAATCATTTATATAATCTACTATTTTATTTTTATATTTAATATTTAACTTTTTACTACTAGGATAAACTGGAGTAAGAGAAGTCCTTCTATTTACTACTCCCTCATTATTTATAATATATTTTTCCTCCAAATAGCTCCAATCATTTTTTAAAACTATGTCATCTTCTTTAATCTTATCTCTTGCAATAATAAAACTTACATCTTTATATTTTTCTTCGGCTTTTTGTATATCTACCCTTTCTTCATCTCTTTCTATTTTTTCAATTAAAATATAGACTCCTATATAATCTTCTTCAAAGTTCATATTATTATCGTCATTTAAATAAACTTCTACAAATCGTGTTCTAGGTGCATAGTCTTGTATATCTCTAGCTAATTTAAAGCCAATATAATTTCTAATTAAACTTTTATCTCCATAAGAACTATTCAAAACCCATTTATCATGCTTACTCATACCTAATAACCTAACAGGCTTTTCCCTATTCTTATCATCTATAAATCTAATAGTATATTGCTTTTTAGGGAATTTTAAAGAAGATTGTCCACGTACATTTATACTTATATCTTCTTCAATACTAACTTCTTCAGGAAAATTATAAGCATCATATAATTTAAATTTTGATTTTATTTTTGGAGAAGATTTTGTGATTAATTTGCCATTAGAGTCAATAACACTATTATTAGTTTCTATTTTTTCACCATTCGTATCTATCACAATTATAGGTAGATTATTTTTACCTGCATTATTCTGTTTATCAACATTTATATTCTCATCTTCACCTTTAGTCTCTTCAATATCTATAGTAATTTTAATAAAATAAACAAATATAAATGTCATTAGTAATAAAAAAAAAGAAATAATATAATATTTTATTTTTTTATTTTTTTTATTATTTTCTGATTTCTCATCCTAATGTTTCTCCGTCTTGAGCTACCATATTAACAAATTCTACACCTTCAATATTTTTTAGTTTTTCATATTCTTTTATATTTTCATTTTTTCGAATTTTTATTTGATATACAATTTCTATATGGTCTTCTGTTACAGTTTCAGCCCTTAGTTTACAAGCCTTATATATTTGAAAAAGTGATGACCTAACTGTCTCAAGACTCTCTAAATTCCCTCTAACTATAACCAAGTAACTATTTGAATCTTTGAATCCAAAACTTAAAATTAAACTAATAATTACTACAAAAATTGATCCTATTGCTACTACATAATAATTAGAAGAACCAGCACCAAGCCCAATGGCTATAGCCCAAAATATATATGTTGTATCTCTTGGATCTTTAACTGCAGTTCTAAATCTTATAATAGAAAGTGCACCTACCATCCCTAAAGAAAGCGCTAAGCTACTTGCTAATATATTCATAACCATTGTAGTTATCAATGTTAACATCATAAGGGATGTATTGAATCTCTTATTATATGCAACACCACTATATGTTATCCTATATGTAATACAAACTAAGATTCCTAGTATAAGTGCAACTATCATGTTTTGAATAGAAAACATAGGTGATGAAGATGATGTTCCTTCATATAATAAATTATAAATTGTTTCTTTCAAATTAACCTCTCCTTTTTATGCCATATACTGATGAAATATTTTTCTTGATTCTACATATTTACTAAATGATTGTTTGTTTAAAGAATGAATCTTTATTAAATCAGCTATCCACTTATGAATAAACCCATTAAACTTAACTTCTAATAATGGATAATAAAAATTTTCCACTGGATTCATTATTGGATTTTTAGCAAAAAAATCAAAATTTGTTTCACTTGCATGTATTTGACTATCTAAAGTAAGTCTTATATTGTTCATGGCATGTACAAATGCTTTTCTCTTGTATTCAATTAATACTACTGGTTTCATAGAATCTATCTTCATAATATTATATATTGTGTTTGCTATATTGGATTTATATTTTTTAAGTACTTCATAATTACATTTTATCAGTTCTTCGGCATCTAATCTATCTATCCAGACAGTTTTCTTTTGTTGATTATCACCATATTTCTTTTTAATTTCAAGCTTTACCTTATCTGAATCATATCTATATAGTCTAAGTCTTATTTTCTTTCTATTTTCAACACCATTTAATTTATCATAAAAGTCCATATTATTATATGTATCAAAATATAATGATCTAACAGTGTATCCATCAACTCCATTATTTTTATCTGATGTTAAAGCAGAAGATAAAACATATGATAACTTAACATATTGCATGAAATTAATTTTATATTTAAGTTCTTTTCTTGAAACAGATAAAATATTTTCTGACATAATATTTAATCTCCTTTAATATTTTCTACTATATCTAATAACTTTTCACGAGTATTTAAACTTTCATCTTCCAACACATATTCAAGTAATATATTAAGTATTTTACCTATCTGTGGACCTTTAGGAATACCTAAATCCATTAAATCATATCCATTTATTTGTAACTCCTTTGTACTCATAGGCTGCTTTTTATTTAATATATGGATTATTCTTTTTTCTAATTTATTTATATCTTCCACATCTTCACTATGATTTGTACATTTTATATCAGCACGCATTAAATCTAAAAGTTTAAATATATCATCTTTACCTACTCTATTTATTAATCTTTTAAGCCCTCTATCACTAAATTCATTATGTCCTATCATATGTTCTTTAACAAGTACACTTACAGTATTAATTAATTTTTTAGAAACATTTAACCTTTTAAGTATATCTTTAGATAATTCACTTCCCTTTTTTTGATGATTATAAAAATGACCTATCCCTTTATCATCTATTGAAAAAGTATGTGGTTTTGCTATATCATGTAAAAATGCAGACAATCTGTTTTCTATTATTCTTGGAGAATTATCCACAACACAAAGTATATGATCGAATACATTTTTATTATGATGTGGATTATGTTGATTAAAATCCACACTTTCCACAATTTCAGGTACTATATAATGTATTAAACCAGTATCTACCAATAATCTAATTCCTATTGATGGTTTAGGTGATAATAGAATTTTAAAAAACTCATCTCTTATTCTTTCTTTAGATATATTTTCAAGTTTATTCCTTAGATTTATTATAGATTTATATGTATTAATTTCTATATTAAATCCAAGTTGGGTACTAAATCTTACAGCTCTTAATATTCTAAGAGCATCTTCAAGAAATCTTTCCTTTGAATGTCCTACAGTTCTTATCACTCTTTTTCTTATATCCTCTTTTCCTCTAAAGGGATCAATGATACCTGTATTTGGATTATAGGCTATAGCATTTATAGTAAAATCTCTTCTTTTTAAGTCCTCTTTTATATCCTTTTTAAACTCTACCTTTTCTGGTCGTCTGTTATCTTTATATTCGCCTTCTGCTCTGAATGTTGTTATTTCTATAGAGTTACTATTTTTAATCACAGTTATAGTTCCAAATTTCTTCCCTGTTTCTATTGTTTTTTCATTACTAAATACTTCTAAAATCTGTTCAGGTAAAGCTGACGTTGTAACATCCCAATCATTTGGAATTCTTTGCATAAAGCTATCACGTACACATCCACCTACTATATATGCTTCAAATCCTTTATCATTTAATTTATCTAATATATATTGAACCTCAACAGGTATATTTATCTTTAACATTTTAATCACCAATTTAATTATATATTATTTAATAAAAAACTTAAATAAATAGAAAACAACTCCTATATAGGAGTTATATTCTACTTAATTGTCATCACCAAACATACTTCCAAGTATTCCACCTGCTATTCCAGCACCTATATTACCACCCATGTTACCTCTATCTCCTCTACCTTCTCCTGTTCTACTACCTACAGCTGCAAATATTCTCTCTGCCATTTTAGATAATGGTAAACTTTGAAGATATACTTTTCCTGGACCTGTTAATCTAGTTAAGAATAATCCTTCTTTACCAAATAAAGCATTTTTAAATCCGCCTATAAACTGTACATCATAATCTACTGATGTCTCAAATCCAACAAGACAACCTGTATCAACTCTCAATACTTCACCTGGTTTTAATTCTCTTTCTATAATAGTACCACCAGCATGAACAAAAGCAAGTCCGTTACCTTCTAATCTTTGAAGTATAAATCCTTCTCTACCAAAAAATCCAGCACCAAGTTTTTTAGTGAATTCTACTTCTACTTCTATTCCATTTGCAGCACATAGAAAAGAATCTTTTTGACATATAAATTTGCCACCACAATTATCTAATTGAATAGGTATTATATTTCCAGGATAAGGTGCACTAAAAGCTACCTTTTCTCTACCTCTTCCATTATTTAAAAATGTTGTTATAAAGAAACTTTCTCCTGTAAATGCTCTTTTAAAGCCTTTAAATAGTCCGCCACCAGTTGAAGTTTCCATTTCAATATCTTTGTTCATATAAAGCATAGTACCAGCTTCTGCCCTTACTCCTTCTCCTGGATCTAACTCAATTTCTACAATCTGCATATCAGAACCTTTAATACTATAATCAATAATATCAGCCAATATAATCATCTCCTTTTCAAATTTATACCCTTTTCAAAATATAAATATTACATTTTTTAAATAATTATACATTATAAAAGACAAAAATTCTAGAGAATTAGAATTTTTGTCTTTTAAATTTAATATTATAATTGATCCCAATTAGCAGGGTAAACTACATAAATAAACTTAGCATGATCAGGACAGCTGAATTTTATTGGAGTATCTTTAGGAATTAAAATTATATCACCTTGTTCTCCAACTACCTTTCTACCATCAATAATTATTTCTAAAGTTCCTTCCATTATATAGTCTATTTCATCATATTTAAGAGTCCAGTCAAATACTGTTTCTTCCATTTCCATTACACCACAACCAAGCCTTGGACTTTCTTCAAGGGTAAAAACATCTTTTAAATAAACTTTATCTCCTGGCTTACCTGTGTCAAACTTTTCTGGTTTTACTTTGTTAGTTTTTACTACCGCTACTCCACTTTTATCAATCTTTTTTATTTCTTTTTCAGATTGATTCATATAACTCATTACAACTTTTTTAACTACTTCTTCAATTTTCTTACTATCCATTAAGCATTGCTCCTCTTATCATCTAAATCATCTGCAATACCTTCTGGCACTACTGTAGTATTTTTACCTACTGTTTTATTAGCAATAAGCATAGCTACCATAATAGCTGTTATACCACCTACAAGCTTTCCTACTACCATAGGGAATATCATTTCTCTTGCTACACCTGCTGTAAATCCTAGGTGATCCCCAAATACAAAAGCGGCACTTACTGCAAAAGCAACATTTATAATTTTTCCTCTTTCATCCATATCTTTCATTAACCCAAACATAGGTATGTTATTTGCAAGAGTAGCTACCATACCTGCTGCTGCAACATCATTCATTCCTAATAACTTTCCTACTTTTAATAATGGCTTTCTAAATACTTTTGTTATTACATATACCATAGGGAATGCTCCAGCTAATACTATTGCTATTGAACCAACAATTTCTATTCCATCAGAAATTGGTGCCATACCTGGAATTACTACTATTCCTGTAAGTGTTTCTATTATTATAGCTGCAAGTCCAATAGTTATAACTACTACAACACCTTTTCCGAATACAGTAAATCCTTTAATCATCTTCTCTGGCATCTTCCATAATCCTAATGCAATAAGCACAGCAACTAGAATTATTGGAATTAAATTACTTACTATCATACTTACGCTAAATCCTGCAACTATTCCTCCTACAAATGCTCCAATTGGTATAGTTACTATACCAGCTAATATACCTGTTGCTAAGAATTTATGGTCCTCTTTTTTAATTATACCTAATGCTACTGGTATAGTAAAAACTATAGTAGGTCCCATCATAGCTCCTAAAATAAGTCCTGCAAAAAGTCCAGCTTCTGGTGTTTGAGCCATTTCTACAGCTAGTGGATAACCACCCATATCATTTGCTAAAAGAGTAGTAGCAAACATTGCTGGGTCAGCACCTAATGCAGTATATACTGGTGATACTATAGGTCTAAGAATTTTTGCAAGTACTGGAGCTAATGAAATAACCCCTACCATTGCTACTGCAAGGGAACCCATTGCCATGATTCCTTCTTCAAATTGCTCTCCTAACCCAAACTTATTACCAATTATCTTATCTAGTGCTCCTAATACCATGAAAAATACCATTATATATACAATAATCTCATTTATACTCATCTACTTTACCCCCTCTATTTATTAAGGTTTCTAAATTTCATTTTCTATACTACTCACTCTTTGGTAATACTACTTCAACTTCATTATGTGGTCTTGGTATTACATGAACAGAAATTAATTGTCCAACTCTTTCTGCTGCTGCTGCTCCTGCATCTGTTGATGCTTTAACTGCTCCAACATCACCTCTAACCATTACAGTTACTAATCCTCCACCAACTTGTTGCTTACCTATTAATGTAACATTTGCTGCTTTCACCATTGCATCTGCTGCTTCCACTGCTCCTACTAACCCTTTTGTTTCTATCATTCCTAATGCATTTTGAATTGCCATTTACAATCACTCCTCTTAATTTTTTATTTGTTTTTTAGAACTATTTTTAAAACTATTTTTATAACTTTATCAACTTTTTGTTCGTCTGTTACATTATGATCTTGCTTTAATATTTCTATTACTTTATTTTTAAGGATTTCTTCTTCTGATAAATTACTATCTTGTTCTGGTTTTTCTCCATAAACTATTTTTAAATTATTTTTTCTTATTTCATCTTTAGCTCCGGCAGTAAGTATCATATTGTTATCTACATATATATTTGAACTACCTTTAGATATATATTCTTTATAATTATTTTTAGTAAGTAATATCTTTTTCACATTATCACTCCTGTCTTTTATAAGAGCTTTTCAAAAACTTCTTTTCTAGGAGATGGTATAACTACTTTATTTATAAGCATTCCATTTTCTTTACCTATACTTGATCCTGCTTCTACTGCTTCATTGACTGCACTTATATCACCACTTAAAGTTACAAAAGATTTTCCACCTATTGCAAACCCAAGCCTTATTTCAATTAAGTTTATAGAAGCAGCTTTTGCTGCTGCATCTGCTGCAACAATTGAAGTAGCTATGCTGAAAAATTCCATTGCTCCTATAGCATTTAGATCTCCTATTTCTGTAGCACCATTTATAGCATTTATTAATTGTGGATGAACACTTGGTAATATTAATTCATCTACTATATATTCTCTTCCTATATTTTTTCCTACTTCTACTGCTGATTTTACTGATCCAACATCACCTGATATTAAAACTATATATTTACCAGGACATATTGAATTTGATAATATCAAGTTTACTTCTGCAGCTTTTAACATAGCATCTGCTGTTTCAATACCTTTAGCTATACTATTTAATTCTATAAGACCTATAGTTCTTATCATAAGATCACCTCATTATCTTCCATTTCAATGATAATTTTATCTGAAATATCTACTACCTTACCATCTATAGATGAATGGACATTTGCTCCCATATCATTTCTTTCTACTTTTCCTATTAACTGTCCTCTTGATACTTTATCCCCTATAGTCACTATAGCTGTAGCAGGTTTTCCTATGTGTTGACTCAATGGAATAGATACTTTTTTAACTGTAACTTCTTTTAATTCATCTATTTGTTGATCAGAATATTTCATAATATCTAATCTAGACATTAATCTATTAGTAGGTATTTTTCTATACTCTATCATCTCTCTACTTTCTATATCTAAACTGCCTTTTTCTGGTCTTATACCTTGTTTTCTCAGTTCACCTTTAACAAAGATATTTACTAATCTAGGAGACAATCCCATAGGGCAAGAATATAGTTCACATATTCCACATTCACAGCATAATAAAGATTCTTTCATAATTTCTGGATCTCGCTCTGCCATTCCTACATTTCTCATAACTCTATGTGGTCTTAATTTATGTCCTAAAAGATATCTGTGACATAAATCAGTACAATACCTACACTGAATACACGCTGAACGTGTTTCATTTATTATTGTTTTTATAGGTTTTCTTTTTCTTTTAACTATATAGTGATCTTTTGGTAAGACTATTAATGAACCATCTGTTTTCTTGATATATATACTACTTGATTCATCATCATCTATTATAGTACCCATCATAGGTCCACCTATTATTACTGCATAATCATCAAGGGTTGAACCTCCTGCTGCTTCTATACACTCTTTTATTGAAATACCTATTGGTACTTTTAACATTCTAGGATTATTAACTTCCCCGACTACAGTGATGTATTTTTCAGTTACTGGCTTATCATTTATAGCATTGTATACATTTATTACAGTACCTACATTTGATACTACAGTTCCAACATCTAAAGGAATACCAGCTTCAGGAATTGATCTTCCTGTAACCTCATATACTGTCATTTGTTCATCACCAGCTGGATAGAAGTTCTTCATATAAAATAACTGGACTTTAGAATCTAGTTTTTTTATAGTTTCTTTTAAAATACTAATTTCCTTAGAATTTTTTTGTTTTATAGCTATTGTAAGATGCTTTGCTCCTAAAAGCTCTCCTATATGTTCCATACCTTTTATCATTTCTTCAGCTTTAATACTCATAAGATATTTGTCTGTATTTAATAGAGGCTCACATTCAGCTGCATTTATAATGAAGTATTCAACATTAGCATTTAACTTTATATGTGTAGGAAAACCAGCGCCCCCTGCTCCTACAACACCCGCTTCATATGTTTTTTGTAATAAATCCATAATTTAAACACCTCTTTTTATTTAGTTGTCATCTATATCTACTTCATCGATTATTCCAACTATTGTAGCATCTATAGGAGCATTATTTTTGTCCAACGCTTTCCTAGCTGAACTTCCCTTTACTACTAATACATTGTCACCTATGCCAGCTCCAATTATGTCTGTTGCAACTATAGTAGGGATGTCTCTTTCAGTATATTCATCTAATGGTTTGACTACTAACAGTTTGAATCCATTTAAGGCTTCATCCTTTCTTGTAGCCCACACATTTCCAACTACTTTGCCTATTATCATAAACTTGTCCTCCCTATGATTCTATTTTTTTGAAATTGTAATATTATTTATTCTTATATAATCTTTGGCTAAGGGAGTTACTATAGTATTTTTATTTATAAGAATATTTTTGTAACCTTTTCTATATATATCTTCTAATATGGATTCTGTAATTATCTTATTATTAACTGTATAAAAGTCTTGTTTATCTAAATTTATTTTTGACTCTTCTTCTTTTTTATCATAAAATATCTCAGCTATATTTTCTTTATCTACAAAGCTTATTCCAAAGGAAATAAGTTTTTCTTCGTATGATTTAAGCATATTATAGAAGTTTTTATTAGAAGTATTTTTATACTTATGATATTCTACTCCATCATTTAAAATAGAAATTGACTTTCCTTTCAGGATACCTTCTGTTACTACAGAAGAAATATTATCTGTGGATTTACCTATAGAAATATCAATTAATTGATCCTTTGTAAAATCTGATACTATAATATATTTATAACTATCAATTTCTAAATTTTCATCTATTTCATAGAGATAATCTATTATAAAATTATCATCTTTTATTTTAAAATCATTTTCTTCTTTACTAATTACTAAGATTTTATCTTTTTGTACTGTATTAGAATTTATTTTTTTCATTACTTCATTTGTTAAATACTCTACTAATTTATCAATATTAACTGTATTCAAATCCAAAATATCCACGTCCTTTATATTTTACAATTCATTGCTATCCCTAAAGGGGTTACTAGAAATGGATTCTTAGGTTTTATAGTTTTTACTTTTGTTTCTTTTTCAATAACGGTTTCTATACCTTCTAAACAGCTTGTACCTCCTACAAGATATAATTCTTTTACATCATATTTTTGAATATGATTATGAACTATACTTGCCATTTTTTGAATTACTGGTATTACTACTGGAAATACTTCGCTTTGTTTATCTTTAGATTTTTTGAAGTTCTCTGCATCTTCAAACTTCATCTTATAACTACCAGCAACTACTAATGTTAAATGTGTTCCTCCAGTAGCTTCATCTGCTACATATACTACATTTTTATCTTCTATTATAGATAAACCAGTAGTTCCACCACCTATATCTACTATAGCCCCATCAGTTATATTGAGTACCTCATTTGCAGCTGTAGGTTCATCTAATATATTTACAACTTCTAATCCAGCACCTTCGACAACATATCTATGAGTCTTACTATCTTTCTCACCTGTTCCTGGTGGTACTGCTATTGCAGCTTTAGTCAGATCAGTTCCTATTTTTTCTTCTATATTTTTCTTAAGCTTTCTAACTATATTCATAGCTCCTATATAATCAACTACTAAACCGTCTCTTATAACTTGAGCAAATTCCATTTCACATGCTACTGGATTTTTATCTTTATCTAATACAACTATTACAATATATGCTGTACCTAAATCCACGCCTACAAGTAATTCTTCATCTTTATTTACTTTCTTAGGATTATCAATAGTTTTTTCCAATTGAGAGATTAAATCATCTGAATTTTTAAAGTCCACCATTAGATATTCTCCTTTTTATTCAGTATTTGTCCCTTTGTCCCTTTTTTAAGATTGCAGGCATTAGCTTCATCAAAATCTATATGCATATTTAAACTATATTTTTCACTTACTCTAATTAAAACATCTTCAAATATAACTGGTCTATCACTTAATATTTTTACATTTACAACATCTTTATCTACTAATCCAAATTTATCTGCTGCTTCTGGTGGCATATGAATATGTCTTCTTGCTATTATCACAGCTTCTTCTGCTTTTATAATATTTTTTCCTGCTGAAATAAATAGATCTGCACTACCCTTTGTATCTCCTGAATCTCTAACAGGTGCATTAACACCTAAAGATATACCATCAGTCTTAGATATTTCAATTTGAGTACTGCCTCTTTCAGGTCCTAATACAGCTACATTTTTAATTACTCCTTTAGGTCCCATTATGTTAATTCTTTCTTCGCATAAAAATTGACCCGGTTGAGATAATTCTCTTTTAGGAGTAAGTTTATAACCTTTTCCAAATAATTTTTCTACATCTTCTTTACATAAATGAACATGTTTTGCAGATGCTTCTACAGGTATTATCTTGTCTGTATCATCTGAATTCAACTCTCTTATAATTTTACTTATCATTTCTTTTACTCTTGATTCATCCAAGAAATCACCTCCTATATTACTTATAATATCCAGCTAAATATCTGCACATCATTACATATACTGCACTACTTAATCTATTAAGTGATTTAATGATGTCATCTCTATTTAACGAGATAGAAACTATTTCAACTTCACGAATATTGCTTCTTATTGCATTAAGTCCTATTACTAATTCTCCCATTTTATAGTCTGGTAGAATATGATCCACACCTAAATTATTTTTTGGATTATGTGACATTTCTCTTATATCCGTTTCTTCTATTCCAAAAAAATTAAAGTCTTTTATCTTTTCATTTATAACTTCTGATTTCAATATATTTCTAACAAATTCAAGTATTTCTTGTAAATCATCTATTAATTTACTCTTTTTTTCTTTATGAGCTAATACTTGAATTTCAAGTATTTTAGATTGTAAACTATCAAGTTTTCCTCTAAATATAATGCTTGGATGATTTTTAAAAACCAATTCATTACCATATAATTGAGTCATATTTTCTGGCTTTTCTTCTAAATGTCCTCCTGTATATTGGCATATATATTTAGGAGTAAATTTTTCTTCTTTTTGAGATTCTTTTGGTTCTTCATTAGTTGTTTCTAAATGTTCCTTGTCTTCAAATACTAATTTAATATTTTTTTCATTTAAGTATTCTTTAGCAGAAGGAGTAATTATGGTATTGGATTTGACAATTAAATTCTCCATTTGTTCCTTTTTATGCTTAGCTCTAAGTTGAGCTTCAGTCAAAACTTTCATCTATTATCACATCCTTTTAAAGGGATAAGTCTGACCCTTTAAATAAAGGGTCAGATATCACCTTAGACTAATTAACCTTCAAGTTTTGGTAATATAATTTCCACTTCATTGTGAGGTCTTGGTATAACATGTACAGATACTAATTCTCCAACTCTTTCTGCTGCTGCTGCTCCAGCATCTGTTGCAGCTTTAACTGCTCCAACATCGCCTCTAACCATTACAGTTACTAATCCTCCACCTACATGCTCTTTTCCAATAAGTGTAACATTTGCTGCCTTTACCATTGCATCTGCAGCTTCTACAGATCCTACCAATCCTTTAGTTTCTATCATTCCTAATGCGTTTGCATTTGCCATTTTAATATCCTCCTTTAAATTTTATACTATTTTATATTTTGTAATTGTTCCATTACTAATCTTGTTATAGTTTCAACATCTAAATCAGCATCTGAGTCATCTTGTTCACATTTGCCAATTTCATATTCTTCTGCTAAATCTTCTAATTCTTTTACACCATATGCTAATCTCTTTACATCTATTAGATTTAAAGGACTTACATTATCTGATGTAGCACTTCCTCCTACAGCTCCACAACCTAAAGTAAGTGATGGAGATAAATTAGTAGTTGCACCTATAGCTCCTTGTGCTGATGGAGTATTAACTAAAATTCTAGATGCAGGCTTCTTAAGTGCAAATGCCTTGATTATCTCTTCATCCTTTGAATGAATTGATAATGTATGACCAAGTCCGCCATAATTTAATAGCTCAATACATTTATCACATGCAATATTCCAATCTTCTTCAGAATAGAATCCAAGTATTGTAGATAATTTTTCTCTTGAGAATGGATATTTAATTCCTACATTAGTCTCTTCAGCAATTAATACTCTTGTATTGCTTGGAACTTTAATTTCTGCCATTTTAGCTACTTCTTTAGCAGATTTACCAGCAATTTTTCCATTAAACTTGCCTGACTTATCTTGAATTACATCTCCTACTTTTTTCTTTTCAACACTATTTAAAAAGTATGCTCCTTGTTGTACAAGAGATTTTTTAACTTGATTTTTAATGCAGTTTTCTGTTACAATTGCTTGCTCTGAAGCACATATTGTACCATTATCAAATGTTTTACTATCTAATATTCTCTTTACTGCTAAATCTATATCAGCAGTTCTTTCAATAAATGCAGGTACATTTCCAGGACCTACTCCTAAAGCTGGAGTACCTGAACTATAAGCTGCCTTTACCATAGCTGAACCACCTGTAGCTAGTATTAAGCTTACATCATCATGCTTCATTAAAGCACTAGTTCCCTCCATATGAGGTATTGTTGTGCAATTTATAGTACCTTCTGGAGCTCCTAATTCTTCTGCTTTCTTTTGAAGTATATCTACTGTTTCTTTTATACTATTTAATGCTGAAGGATGAGGACTAAATACTATTGTATTTCCAGATTTAACAGATATAAGTGACTTATAAATAGCTGTAGATGTAGGGTTTGTTGATGGAATTAAACCTGCAACAACTCCAACTGGTGTAGCTATTTCTACTATTTTTCTGTGTTTATCTTCATTTATTATACCTATAGTCTTCATATCTTTTATATAATCATATACTGCTTTACTAGCAACTTTGTTCTTTACTATTTTATCTTCATATACTCCAAATCCTGTTTCTTCTGCTGCCATTTTTGCTAATCTATCAGCTTGTTTATATGCCTCTTCAGCCATTCCTTTAACTATTCTATCTATTTCTTCTTGACTTTTAAGTTTCAATTCTTTTTGAGCTTTTTTAGCTTTTGCTACTAAATCTCTTACTTCTTGAATTGAGCTTAAGTCTTTATCTTTTATATGCACCTACTTCACCCTTTCATAAAACTTTAGTATTGCACTTATTAGCTCGTTTTTCTTAGAGTATTTAATTTTATTTCTTTCTATTGGAAAAAAATCACTATATTTACCATCTAATTCTCGAGCTATAGTTCTTAACTTAACTGTTTTTATATTTTTAAGTTCTTCTTTAGTATAAATTTTTATATCAAATGAACTATTGTCTTCATTTGATTTTTCTTCTTTATTTGACTCTTTTTGTGATTCTTGATTTTGCTCTTTCTTTTCTTCTGGCTCTATTTTATCTTGTAGTTTTGAATCTTCATTTACTTCTTTTTCTTCTTTTACTTCCTCTTTAATATCTTCTTCATTACTGTTCTCATTTTCCCCTACAGGCAATATTTTTTCAATACCTTCGCCAGGTCTAGGTATTACATGAGAGGATATTAAACTACCCACTTTTTTAACGGCTGCTTCTGCTGCATCTATAGATGCTTTTACTGCTCCTACATCACCTGTTATATGAATAGTTACAAGTCCTCCTCTTACAAATTCACAACCTAACAACTTCACATTAGCTGATTTTACACATACGTCTGCAGCTTCAATTGCTCCTATATATCCATATGTTTCTATCATTCCTAGAGCTTCATTTTTCATCATCATCACCACAGCTCATACTAATATTTAACTGGATTATCAGCTACACTATTTACTGCAGCTGCAAATGCATCACATGCTGCCTTACACGCTGATTGACTACCAGTCAATAATCCTCCACCAAAGTTAGTCTCAGATGGTGGTCCATAAAATTCTACCATCTTAACATCTGCAGCTTTTAGAGCAGCATCCATTGCATACATAGATTCTATTGGAGGTGCTATAAGGTAAGCTACAGCTTCTCCTTCTCTAATTCCACACATATCAGATATAAATGATCCTGTTCTTGAAATACAATGAGCATAATATACTATAGAATCATCATCATTTGCACTATAGAAACATGCATCATTTTTAATAAAATCAACTGCTGCATCTAAACCACTTCTTACTTCAGCTGGTGTAGGGCCTGATAGAATACCTATAAATTCACCTGCGAGTTTTGTATTTGCATTGTCAGCTCCACCATAGAAAGATTTAGCATATGCTACTGCAACTTCTGCTTTCTTTGTAGCATCATCTAATGCAGTATACCCAACATCATCAACATTTGTTGTTATTAATCCTATACTCTTATGTCCTGGTTTTAGTTCTAATGCTTTTGCTAAGTCATCATCCACATTTGGAATCAATTTAACACTTAATACCTCTGCACAAATTGGATCATTTTTCATGAATAATCCCTCCTATTTATAATTCTAAATCTAAACCACTAGTTTTTTGTTTTACCATTTCATTTATAATGTGAGCTATATGAGCTCCTGCTTCTACTGCAGCAGTACCATCTTTATGAATATTTGAAACTACATTTCTTCTTGCTTCTGGCATTCCAACTGTTGCTTTATATGCTATATATGCACTCATACTTTCTCCTGTTGCAAGTCCAGGTCTTTCTCCTACTAAAAGACAAGTAACATCTGCTCCAGTAACTTCTGAAACTACATCCATTGATGGAACTCGTCCATATTTAATAAAGAATGGTGTTCCAAGTTCAAGTCCATATCCTTCTAACCCTTGCTTTAATGTTGGAAGTATATCTCTAATATTAGCTTCAATAGCTGTAGAGCTTAATCCATCTGCAACTATTATTTGAACTTGTGGATTCTTTTTGCAGTTTTCTTTCATTTTATTTATTTCTTCATCAGCAAACTGTCTACCTAAATCTGGTCTAGTTATATATTCATCTTTATCTTTACACTTTGTTTTAACTGTAAAAAGATCCATTTCTTCAACAATTTTTTCATCTACACTTGTAAATACTGCATCCATTGCAACTGCATGATCTGCTCTAAATCTTAAAAGTGTGCTTGTCTTACATCTTGGTCCAGCTCTCCAAACACCTACTCTAGCAGCTGTATTCTTTTTAAGCTCTAAATACTCTTCCTTATTCTCTGGTTCTGGCACTAATAATTGTTCCCTTAAATTCACTTCAGTTATATCAGACAATTCACTATTATCTACATCTGATACTTTTGTTTCTGGTAAAGAACATTTATCACTATTATCAGAAGGTTTACCATCTAATTGTGATAATACTTGTTCAACTATTTCTTTTAAATCTTTTTCAGATACCATTTAATTCACCTCTCCATTTTTCAATGATTATAATCTATATTATTTTAAAAAGATTGATGCATCTCCAGCTCTTTCAGTTAAAACTCCATTTCTTGTTATGCCCATTTTTTCTGTCCACTCATGGAATTCTTTTATAGGTTTTAGATTCATTAACTCTCTTAAAGCTGCTATATCATGATAACCTGCTGATTGATAGTTAAGCATTACATCGTCTCCAAGTGGAGTACCTATTATATAGTTACATCCTGCATTGTGTAATAATATTGAAAGATTTTCTATATCATTTTGGTCAGTTTTCATGTGGTTAGTGTAGCATACGTCAACTCCCATTGAAATTCCACTAAGTTTACCCATGAAGTGATCTTCAAGTCCTGCTCTTATAACTTGCTTGCTATCGTATAGATATTCTGGTCCTATAAATCCAACAACTGTATTTACTATAAATGGATCATATTTTTTAGCTAATCCATAACATCTTGCTTCTAATGTTACTTGGTCTACTCCATGATGAGCATCAGATGATAACTCTGAACCTTGTCCTGTTTCAAAATACATTACATTAGGCCCTGCTGAAGTACCTTCTTTTAACATTAAATCTCTAGCTTCTCCTATTAATTTAGCATTTACTCCAAATGCTTCATTACCTTTTTCAGATCCTGCTATACTTTGGAATATCATATCTGCAGGTGCACCTTTTTCTACTGCTTTCATTTGAGTAGTAATATGAGCTAATACACTTGTTTGTGAAGGTATTTCCCATTTGTTTTTAAGGTCTTCAAATGCATTTAATACTTCAGTAACCTTGCTAACACTGTCATTTACAGGGTTTAATCCTATTACAGCATCACCAATACCATAAGATAATCCTTCCATAGCAGAAATTAAGATTCCTTCTACATTATCTGTTGGATGGTTAGGTTGAAGTCTTGCAGAAGCAGTACCAGGAACTCCTATTGTTGTATTACAAGTAGCAGTTATTCTGATTTTACTTGCAGCATATATAAGGTCTAAGTTTGACATTAACTTTGTTACAGCTGCAACCATTTCACTTGTAATTCCTCTGCTTACTCTTTTAATCTTGCTTTCTGTAGTTTTATGATCTAACAACCATTCTCTAAATTCTCCAACTGTCCAATTCTTTATTTCTCCATAAATTCTTTCATTTACTGAGTCTTGAATAATTCTAGTAACTTCATCTTCGTCATAACCAATAACAGGGTTATTTCTTAAATCCTTAAGTGTTAAATTGCTTAATACTTCTTTTGCAGCTATTCTTTCAGTTGTTGACTCTGCTGCAACTCCTGCTAAATTATCCCCTGATTTTTCTTCATTGGCTTTAGCTAATACTTCTTTAATTGATTTAAACTGATATACTTCTCCAAATAATTTAGTTTTTAATATCATACATTTTCACCTCTTAGTTTTATAATTAATATCCAAATGCTAATGTCTTGATTACAACAGGAACAACCTTTCCATTTGCTAAAGGCTTACCTATATCTATAAAGTCACCATTTTTCACCTTTACACTGTCTATACAAACTATATCTTTGTTGTAACCTAAAAGTCTGTTTATGGTTTGTCCTAATGCTTTTGCTATGTCATTTTCCACAATAACTATTAAAGGTTTTTTAGTATCTATTATTCCTTTCATACCTTCAATGATACTTTTGGCTAAAGATTGCAGCTCATTAAAGCTTATATTCTTCACCCCCTTCAATGCTAAAGCTATTAGTTGATTGCCATCTTCTAGGTTAAACCAATTAAGTTTTTCCTGGATTACTCCACTTAAACTATGGTAATCTAACTCTTCATCTTGACTTGCAAGTTTTAAAATAGGGATATTTTTAAATGGGAACATATCTTTTGTAAAAGTAATAGTACTTCCACTTATATCAGTAGTATGAGTTCCTGCTCCTACAACTGTAGCTCTTATAGTTTCAGATGGCTTGTGTACTTTAAACTCATCAAACAACATACTTTTTCTTATACTTTTACCTAAGACTACACCTATATCACCATATTGAAAACTTTCTTTGTTCTCTTCAGCATCATATATGCAATCTGCAACTCCACCTGAAAAAGAAATATATTCTATGTCATATTCTTTTTTAAGTCCCTTAGTAGTTAATATCAAATCTAGATCTTTACTATTTTGCTTAACTCCTATACCTAATACTTCTTCAAGCACATCTGACATTTTATCTGTTACATAATTTAATTCATGTTGGTTTATTTTTTTTCCAACTTCTAAATCAATATCTATATTTTTAGCAAGCTTTTTTATTTTGTCTGATACATATTCAATTTTCATAGTATCAGGATTTACTTTAATTAATCTGCCACCTATATCTAAACAAGTAGTATCAATAACTTCACCTCTATCAAATATAGATATATTTGTAGTACCGCCTCCAATATCTAAATTTGCTACTACTGTTTTTTCTTGTTTAGAAATCACATCAGCTCCTGCACCTTTTCCAGCAATTATAGATTCTAAATCAGGTCCTGCAGTAGCTACTACAAAATCTCCTGCTAATCCACTTAATTTTTCTAAAACCAAGTTAGCGTTTTCTTTTCTAGCTGTCTCTCCAGTTATTATTACTGCTCCTGTATCTACATCTTTAGGTGATATATTAGCTTTTTTATATTCTGACTCTATAATTGTCTTTACATATTCACCATCTATTTCAGTTATAGATTTTAAAGGAGTATAATAAATATTGCTTTTATATATAACTTTTTTATCTACTATATTTACTTTCGGTATAGCAAAAGAAGAAGCTGTATTTTCAATAAATAGTTTGCTAAAAACTAATTGAGTAGTAGAAGTTCCTATGTCTATTCCTACACTAAGTATTTGCTCCATCAATTAAATTCCTCCAGTCAAAATAACAAAAGGAGCCTAAAGGGTATGCGTATACACATACCACTCTAGGCTCCTTTGCCTTCTCCAAACACTCCATTGTGTTATATTATTCGTTTTTAAAATCAAAAATTACTTTCGTACCATTTGACGTAGAATCCATATTCAAATGCCCTTGTAGTTTATCCTTTACAATACTCTTTACTATTTCAAGGCCTAAACTATGTTTTTTATTTTCATCTATATTAAAACCACGACCATCGTCAATTATAGAAATACTGGAATATAATATACCTTTTTGTACAGATATTTCTATATTTCCTTCAGCCTTACCTTTAAAAGCATGCTCCAAAGAATTTTGTAATAATTCATTTACTACTAATGCTATTGAAGTAGCCTTATCAGAATTTATAGTTATGCTATCGCCTTTTATTTTTATATTTATCTTCTTCTTATAAGGTAAACCTAACCTTAAAGTACTATTTTTTATTTTATTTATTATAGTTTTTAAATCTATATCATCTATACCATTTTGAGCTAATATCTCATGAGTAACAGCAATACTAAGCATTCTATTTATACTTTCATGAAAAGCCTTTTTCACTGATTCATTTTTAACCCTTCTAGATTGAAGACTCAAAAGACTAGCAATTGTTTGTAAATTATTTTTTACTCTATGGTGTATTTCCCTTATAGCAACAGATTTTAAAATTAACTCTTTTTCCTTTTGCCTTACCTCAGTTATATCTTTTATAAGCATTGTAATTCCTATTATCTTGTTTTCACTTCTCATCAATGCGTATTTTAACTGTAGTACAAATTTACCTGCAGTAATTTCGGTCTTTCTCAAGCTAGGTTCGTTTATAACTTCTATAATAGAATTTTCATCTAAAGATAAGTTATTAAAATCCATTCCTATTACAGGATCTTTATACCCTAACTTTTTATAAAGCTCTTTTGCAACTGGATTTGCATAAGTTGCTATTCCCTTTTTGTCAAATATAACTATGGCATCATTAACATGATAGGTCAAAGAATGTTTACTATCTTCAAAATTTAATAATGTCTCTGTAAGTTGTTCCGTAGTCTCTGTAAGCACTTCCATTTTGTGTGTTTCATTTATATCCCGAGTTATATCTTGTTCCATTATCAAACACGCTATAACATCTTCATTATTATTATAAATTGGTACAACACTTTGTCTTACTGTTTTATTTTCCTGTGTTATAGCTTTTAAATCACGTGTAGGCATTCCTATTTCTAAAGTTCTAATAGCAGCTGGTTCATTTTTTCTAAAAGCTAATTGACCAACAACTGAATTTTTATACATAGAAGTAGCTGTAGTAGGTGATGCCTCTGCAACAACTATAGCAGTATCTGAATCTTCCGTTAAACAATCTATAAATATATCTGCCTTTACTAAATTAGCTATCAAAGGTAATACCCTTGATACTTCTTTAATTTTATCTATATCAGAATCAGAAAGGGTAGTGTGCTTTTTACATATTTCTCTAATGATAATGTCCCCCTCCATTCTATGCATTACTCATTATAATTGCAGATGCAATATCTTGCATAGGACAACGTTTATCCATGCTTAGTTTTTTAATTTTCTTATATGCTTGATCTTCAGTAATATTATTTGTTTCCATCAATATACCTTTTGCTTTTTCAATAACCTTTCTGGCTTCTAATTTATCTTTTGCTGTTTTTATATCTTTTTTTATCTCTTGAATTTCTCTACCTTTAGCTATGGCAACCTCAATAGCAGGTATAAGATTTGGTTTATTTATGGGTTTTACAATATATCCCATAACTCCAATTTCTTTTGCTTGTTTTATAAACTCTGGTCCACTATAAGCTGTGAGTAATATTACACTCTTAGCAATATTATCTTTTAATATTACCTTAGATGCTTTCATACCATCCAATATAGGCATTTTAACATCCATAAGAACTAAATCAGGATTATACTCTTTACATAATTCTACTGCATCGAACCCATCAGAAGCTTGCCCTACAACGTTGTAGCCTTCTTCCTCTAAAAACTCCTTAAGGTCCATTCTAGTAATAGGCTCATCATCGGCTATCACTATATTATATTTCATAATATTATGCCTCCTTGATACAATTTTAGAATATTAATCATTAATATAATTTTGTATATCTTTTATGCCTATATCTTCTTTTGAACTTACTTTAAATATTTTCTGAGCTCCAGCTAATTCAAGACATTTTATAGAATCCTCAATATAGGTATCTTCTTTATCTATTTTAGTAACTATACCTATAACTGGTTTTGTGAATATTGAAGCAAAGTTAGGCGGAAAAACACACCTTTTATTGCTTGAATCTTGTATTAATGCTATCTCATCACAATCATAGGATGCTATTGTAAGAGCATTATAATATCTTCTATTTTCTAAATACTCTCCTGGAGTATCTATGATATTACCATAATATTCTAAAGCTTGTGTCTTTTTATATTGAGTATTCATTTTTTTTAAAGACTGTATTAAAGTAGTTTTCCCACTACCAATTGAACCAATAATAATAATTTTTTTCATATTAACCTCTTTATGATCTAGTAATTTGTGCTGGAGTAAATAAAAGTGAGTCACTCAATACTGCTATTATTTCCTTTAAAGATGATTCTACACTTGATACATCTCCAGTAATAACTAAAGATCCACTAAATCTATCTATAAAACCTATTTCTACATCTGCTGATTTTGTAGCTACATCTGCTGCTATTATAGCTGCTTCACTAGGAGTTATAGTAAGTATACCAATAGCATCACTAAATTCATCATTTAGTCCCAACTTAACATATATACTCCTGTCAGGATTTGCAATAAGATGTGCTAAAGTCACTTGTTTCCCAGGAACAAATTCTTGTATTATTCTTTGTTTGTTTTCTTTTTCCATTTTAATCATTCCTTAATTAGTCTAAAAACACATAAAGCCCTACCCCAAAACATAGTTAACCGTTTCAGTGTAAGCCTCTTCGCTTTCTTATTGCACCCCATTGTACAATATATATTCAATTTTAAATCATTATAACATACTGTTTAAATTAAATCAATATCATATTAACAAAAATTATCATGCTATTTTTTTCCATTATATAAATCTTGATATATCTTTATAAAATCTGTTCTAGATGGAATCCTTGGATTGTTTTCTGTGCATATATCATTCATTGCTTTATCAACCATTTCATCTATAGCATTATAGAATTCTTCTTTTTCTATTCCCATATCTTTTAATGTATATGGAATTCCAAGTTTTTCGTTTAGTATCTCAACTGCTTTTACAAGTGCATTCACACTATTTATTTCATCTGGCACTTCTATACCTATACTTTTTGTTATATAAGCATATCTACTTCTAGCTTGTCTATCTTCTGAATTATATTTTATGATATGTGGCATTAACATAGCATTTGCTCTTCCATGAGGTATATGAAATCTAGCTCCTAATGCATGTGCCAAACTATGATTTATTCCTAGAGACGAATTGTTAAATGCAATACCTGCCATAGTAGAGGCATTATGAAGTTTTTCTCTAGCAACCTCATCTTTACCATCTTTAAATGCTTTAAGCAAATAACTAAATACTATCTTAATAGCTCCTTCAGCCAATGTATCTGTATAATCATTTGATTTTTTAGATACAAATGCTTCAATGGAATGAGTCAATATATCTAACCCAGTATCTGCAGTTACTTTTTCCGGCACTGTTATTGTGAATTTAGAATCCACTATAGCTAAATCTGGCATCATGATTATATCATCAAAAGCTATCTTCTTGCCTTCCTTAGTATCTGTAATCACAGAATAAGATGTTACTTCAGAACCTGTTCCACTTGTTGTAGGAATTGCTACAAAATATGGTTTCTGTATATCTTTGTTTTGATCCATTTTCATGAAAAAATACATCATCGCTTTAGCTGTATCAATAGATGAACCACCACCAAGAGCAATTATACAATCTGGTCTTTTAGATACCATCATATCTAAAGCTTTAATTACTAAATCTACAGTAGGGTCTGGTTTCACCTCTGAAAATACATTATAATCAGATCCTTGTAAACTGAGAATATTAGTAACTTTTTTGGATATTTCAGAATCCACTATGAATTTTTCAGTTACAAGCATAACGTTTCTAAAGTCTTTTTCAATCAAGCATCCAATAGAACCTCTGCCATAAAGTATTTGAGGTCCTACCTCAAATCTATTCATTATATCACTCCTCATATTTATTTATTTAATATTAAGCTAAATTATACTACATTAATTCTCATATTACAAACCTTTTAAATTTTTACCAATTTTAAAAATAAATATTTTTATGAATTTTAATAAAGTCATAGTAAATGATATAATATATAAAACAAACATTGAAAAGAGGTGTATTAAATGAATGAAACCATATATATAACAGGACATAAAAACCCAGACTCTGACTCAATTTGTTCTGCACTTGCATATGCAGAATATAAAAATGGAAATGGTAATATAAACGCTATTCCAGTAAGACTTGGAAAAATTAATAGAGAAACTAAATTCATATTAGACTACTTTGGAGTTGAAGCACCAAAGGCTTTAGACACTATAAGACTCAGTGTAGAAGATTTGCATTTTGATAAAATTGCACCTATTACTCCTGATATATCTTTTCGAATGGCTTTAGAATTAATGAAAAAAAACAATTTAAATAGTATCCCTGTAGTAGGTGATAAAGAAGAATTACTAGGTATAGTAACAATTTCAGATATTATACAGGCATATATTGATGTATGGGATAATACAATACTAGGTAAATCTAAAGCATCAATAGACAATATAATAGACACACTTTCTGCTAAACCTATATATATTCCAGACCAAATAAAAGAATTTAATGGAAAACTTTTAGTTCTTGCTATGGAACCAAATACTGTCTCTAATTATATAGATAAAGATGATATTGTTATATGTGGAAACAGAAAAGATATTCAAAACAGTGCATTAGAAAAAGATATTTCACTTATGATTGTAACAGGAAACTTAGATGTCGAAGATGATATTATAAAAAAAGCAAAATCAAAAAATATCGCTATAATATCTACACCACATGATACATTTACTACATCTAGACTAATTCCACAATCTATTCCTGTTGATTATGTAATGACAAAGAAAAATTTAGTTTTATTTGATTTAGATGATTTAGTAGATGATGTAAAAGCGAAAATGAGTCAAACTAGATATAGATCATATCCAGTAACAGACAATACAAATCGTGTTGTAGGACTTATCTCTAGATACCATTTAATATCAAGTAAAAAGAAAAAGATAATCTTAGTAGACCATAATGAAAGAAGTCAATCTATAGATGGATTAGAAGAAGCAGAAATATTAGAAATAATAGATCATCATAGAGTAGCAGATGTATTTACAGGCACTCCTATATATTTTAGAAATGAACCTGTAGGTAGTACTGCAACTGTTATTGCTTCAATATTTTTTGAAAATGGAAGAAGACCTTCAAAGAAAATTGCAGGAATACTTGCTGCTGCAATTATATCTGATACGCTTTTATTTAAATCTCCTACTGCTACAAAGACAGATAAAGTCATGCTTAAAAGACTTGAAAAAATAGCCAATCTGAACGTTAAAGAATTTGCCATGGAAATGTTTAAAGAAGGAACATCTCTCATAGGAAAAACACCAGATCAATTATTAAGTGAAGATTTTAAAGTATTTACAATTGATGAGCAAAAAATAGGTATAGCTCAAGTATATACTATGGATCCAGAAAGTTTAAAAGATATGAAAGCAGATTTACTCTCCCTTATGCAAAAAAGAATTGAAACAGAAGGCTATACAACATTTATCCTTATGCTTACAGACATTTTTGAGCAAGCTTCAGAAATGATAGTTGTAGGAGAAAATAAGGAGCTTATAGCAAAATCATTTGATAAACAAATAAAAAATAATTCATTTTATGCAAAAGGTGTGCTTTCAAGGAAAAAACAAGTTGTACCACCAATTACATCTGCTATAACTAATTTAGAAGAAATATAGCTAAATCAATATTTCTTTAAAAAATACCAAAAAAAATGATATAATATTAATTATATTAGAAAAATCAGCTTATATCGAGTTTATAAGCTGATTTTTAATTAGGAGGAACTAAGTTGGGATTAATAAATGAACCTAAGACAAAAAGAGGGATGGAAACTTTAAATAAAATATGTAAATCTGCTGAACAACTATTTAGTGAAAAAGGTTATTTTGAAACTAGCATAGTAGATATTGCTCAAAAATCTGAGGTAGCTCAAGGTACTATATATATATATTTTAAAGATAAAAAAAGTATTTTTAGATATTTAGTAAAATATTTGGGGCAAGACTTAAGACAAGAAATTAAAAATGAAACTAAAATTAAGACTTCAAGATATAACCAAGAATATGTTGGGTTAAAAACATTTTTAAATTTTGTAGGAGAACATATAGGAATATTTAAAATAATATGGCAAGCTCAATTTGTTGATATGGAACTTTTCAAGGAATATTATGAGGAATTTTCTAAAAGCTATATAAAAGGTATAGAAAGAGCTCAGGAAAATGATGAAATGAGAAAGATAGATTCAGAAGTTTTATCATACTGCTTCATTGGTATTGCAAACTTTATTGCCTTAAAATATATAGTTTTTGATAATGAAAGTGATTATAATGATATAGTTGAATCTGCAATGGATTTTATTAAAAATGGTGCTTTTTCTAATGAGTAGCATTAAAAATATAAAAAATAAACTACTAATTCTTAGAATTAGTAGTTTATTTTTTATATCAATTATTTTTTAAGTAAATACTCTATATTGCCAGCTAAGTGCTCCATTATGCCTATTCCTTCTTTATCTTGCTCTGCATTTATTTGTCCACCTGCACCTGCTACTCCTATATTCCAGTAATTTGAACCTACAACTGTACAATCATTAACTGTTGCCCATAACACTAATTGTGAAAATGCAAAGGTTTGACCAGTTCTTCTAGCTACTGTTATAGGTGCAACAAGTTTTCTAGAGAATGCTGTACCTTTCCAATTATAAGAAGATGATTCGTCTACCATTTCATTAGCAATCCATCGTCCTGTAAATCCTGCTCTATCAAGTAAACTTTTTAACTTTGGTGTAATTGAAGCATGATACACTGGAGAAGATAATATTATAGCATCTGCTTTTAGCATTTTATTAAAAATCTCCTGAAAATCATCTTTAATACTACAGGATTGATTCTCAATACAATAGTAACACCCTGTACATTCTGAAATATCTTTTCCAATAAGCGAAATAAATTCAGTTTCAATATCTGATTTTTTTAATTTAGATAATACTACGTTAGTAAAAAACTCAGTATTTCCATCTTTTCTTGGACTACCACATATTGCTAATACTTTCATAAAGATACCCCCTATTTATTATTTTATATTAAGCTTTGCCCCACTTAACAGTTGTTGCTGCCCAAGTATAACCTGTTCCAGCACCTACTAAAACAGCCAAGTCTCCATCTTTCAACCTATTTAACTTTTGTCCTTCAAATAATGATATAAATGCATCTGATGATTGACAATGACCATATTCTTCTAAAACAAAAGAATTTTCTTCAGATAATCCAAAACCTTCTAATATACCTTCTAGCAAAGATCTTTTCATAAATATTGGAGCTAAATAGTTTATATCATTAATTTCATATCCGCTTTTTTCTATTGATCTCTTAATTACTTTGTTAAAATTATCAAAACTAATTGGGTCTAGTCTTGATTTCATATCATTTATATCCTTTACATCTAAAAATCTATCCTTAAATTTAACATCTTTTGAGTTATTAAAGTTTTTACACCCAACACCATAGACTGCAACATCTTCTGCAAATGAACCATCTGTAATCATAGCAGTTTCTAATATTATATTTTCATTTAATCCCCTTTGTAATAGTATAGCAGAAGCTCCATCACCAAAGTTAAACATAAATCTTGAATTATGATTAGTATAGTCAATTATTTGAGTCTCTTTTGAAGAGGATACTAATAATACATTATTTAAATCTTCATCATTTAGCATCATACTTTTAAGAACTTTTAGAGAATATACTCCAGCAGAACAAAGGGAATGAATTTCAAAAGCATTGGCATTTACTGCCCCTATTTTATTTTGTATATCTGCTGCACAGTTATATAGATAATAATCTTTATATTCACTACCACAATATACTACTAAATCTAATTTCTCAGGATCAAATCCATTTAGTGCTTTCTTTGCAGCTCTTGCACCCATTTCTGAAACAGTTTCTTCTTCAGATGCTTGATGTACTTTTTTAATACCGAATTTTTCTCTTATCACATACTCTGGTATATCTGATAATTCTGCTATTTTTTTACTGTCCTTAATTTTTTCAGGTATATATATACCAATATTCTTTATTCCTATATTCATTTAGATCCTCCTAATTATCATCACTTGTGCCATATAGCTCCATAATTTTCCCAACTACAATCTTGCCTACATTATTTTTAGGTATATCTTCTACAAATGTAATGTATTTTGGAACTTTATAATTAGCTAAATTCTGTTTTAGTTTTTCTTGAATTTCTTCTTTTGATATTTTCATATTAGCTTTAAGTGAAACAACTGCTTTTCCTACTTCTCCCCATACTTCATCAAATACTCCAAATACACACACTTCATTTATTTCTGGAATTTTATATAAATGTTTTTCTATTTCAGGAGGAAATACGTTTTCTCCACCACTTATAAACATATTCTTCTTTCTTCCAACTATATAGTAATATCCATCTTCATCAACTTTAGCCATATCTCCTGTATGAACCCATCCATCTATTAATGTTTTATTAGTTTCTTCTTCGTTATTCCAATATCCTGAAAAGATTTGTGGTCCACTCCAAAGTAATTCTCCAACTTCATTAACTCCTACTTCATTATTGTTTTCATCTACTACTTTAGTCATTGTTAAATACATAGGTTTACCAACTGAAGCAAATTTTTCTTTTATTTCTTCATCAGTCATAAACTGTACCGCTCCAGATAAATTGTTAGGTCCAGCTTCTGTCATACCATAACCTAATACAAATTTTAATCCTTTATCCCAGAACTTCTCCATTATATTAATAGGCGTAGGAGCTGCTCCTGCCATAATCCACTTCAAAGATGATAAATCAGCCGTTTTAAATTCTGGTAATTCTGCCATCATTCTAAATATAGTAGCTGCACCAAAAAGTACTGTTGTTTTTTCAGTTTCGATTATATCTAGGGTTTGTCTAGGATTGAATTGCTTATTAATTATTATTTTACCTCCTGCATGCAACAGAGGTAGAGTTAATAAATTCCAACCTCCAGTATGAAATAATGGTAATATAATATGTGCACTATCTTCATAATTAAGACCCCATGTGCAAATTTCATTCATTGAGTTAAACAACTCAGCTCTATGGGAAATCATTCCACCTTTAGGTAACCCAGTAGTACCTCCTGTATGTATTATCAAATGAATATCTTCAAAATCTAAATCTTTACAATTTATAGGTTTATTATTATATTTCATTATCTCTTCATAATTTAAGTTATCTATATAAATATCTTCATCTATATTTTGTAGTATAATATAGCTCTCAACATCTAATTTATCTTTTATCTTTGTAATAGATTCATTATATATATCCTCGTAAACAACTACTTTTGGTGTCTCACTATTTATAAGTTTTTCAAGTTCTTCTGAAGATAATCTAGCATTATATGGAATCATAATAGCGCCTAATTTTCCTGTAGCATAATATCCATCAATTAGCTCAATTCTATTTCTTGAAATAAATGCTACTCTATCACCTTTTTCTACTCCAAGTTCATATTTAAGATAATTGGCTAACCTGTTAGCTCTATCATTTAAATCGTTATAAGTATAGTTAGTATCATTATCTGCATCATATACAGCTATTCCATGTCCATTGATTTTACTTCTAGATAATAAATAATCTCCTATCCAACCATTATTATACAAAGTAACCACTCCTTAAAATAGTATAGTATTTTTATTTACTAACTTTCACTATTGCTTCTCCATCTAACACTAAATTTTCATCTTCATCCTTTATTAGAGTCAACATTCTTAATTTTCTTCTAGGTAATTTCTCCAATACCTTAACTTCTATAGTTATATTAGAGTTTAAATATACAGGAGTTTTAAAATTCAGTGTTTGATTAAGATATATAGTACCAAATCCTGGTAACCCCTTCCCTATTACTTCAGAAATATAAGAAGCGATATGCATTCCATGACAGACTCTTTTGCCAAATACAGATTTTCTAGCTACTTCTTCATCAACGTGAAAAGAATCTCTATCATTAAGAATTTCAGCAAAAGATTCAACATCTTTTACTGAAATTCTCTTATTCATAATTGCACTATCACCAACTCTTATGTCATCATAAGAAATTTGCTTTATCAACAGTATCTCATCCTTTATTAAAGCTCTATTACGGCTTCTACCTTTTTATCAAGAACTTCATCTTTTGCTAATAATGATACTACAACAGTAGTAATTATTGAAATTGTTATTACATTAAAGTACCATGGAAGAGCACCAGGCCAAGGTATTAAATTTAAAAATGAAACTATATTTAATATTAACGCCATAACTGAACCAGCCATAACTCCCTTTACACTAGCTTTTTTCCAAAGTAATCCAAGTATAAATACAGGGAATGTTGCTGACATAAGCGTTCCCCAACCAAATGTTCCTAATATAGCAACCATCTCACCTTGTGTTATAGAAAAGAATATTGAAGCTACTCCTATTACTGCCATTGCACCTTTTGCATATTTCATTTGTTTTTCTTCGCTTAACTTTATTCCAAATGCATCTGGTAAATCTCTAATTATTATATTAGAACTTATTGATAGGAATAAACTAGCAGATGACATTGCTGCAGCTAAAACTGCTGCATATACAAAAAGTTGTACAATTAATCCTGAGTAATCTGCAAATTCATATATTGCTCTATCTGGATTATCTAAAGGAGCAATTTTACCCGTACCTACTAAATATAATGCACCGCTTGCTACTACTAATGTTAATAACCCAACTATTGTATGAGCTATTGCAGAATATAATCCTAATCTAGGCATATCTTTAGGATCTTTTAATGCATACATTCTAGTTAAAACTTGAGGTTGACCTACAGTTCCTAAAATAGGAATAAGCATATATGCCATAGCTGCAACCTTAGGAAGGGTGCCCCATGCATCTAAAATACCTGGAGAAAATTCCTTTGTAACATTATTAGCAGTTACAGTTCCCGCTTCAGAAGTAACTTTTAACACTTCTCCAAATCCTCCTCCAGTCATTCTAAAGAAAGCTACTACTAATACTAATCCTGCAAGTACCATTACAAATCCTTGAAAAGCTTGAGTTAATAATCCTCCAACTTCTCCACTAACAGACATATATATAGTTAATACTCCAAATATAACAAGTCCAGATACAAGGGGACTCCAGCCAACTAAATGACTAAAAAGTTCAGAACCTGCTTTTATTTGAGCAGATAAATAAGCTATACATCCAAGTAATAATGTTATTGACATACTTCCCTTTATAATCTTATTATTATTAAATCTTAAGTCAGAAACATCACCTAAACTAGCTACTTCACCAATTTCTGCCATGGCCCTAACCTTTTTACCTATAATTATGTATGCCATTGCAAATGCTGCTGAAGATAACATCCAAAAAGTCATTGCATTTCCTGTAGCATAGAGTATTCCAGGAATACCAACAAGAGCAAATGCACTAGCTACTGCAGCAGTACTAGATAACCCAACTACTAATGGTCCAAACATTCCTGTACTACCAAAATATGCTTTAGCAGTATTTGCTTTTCTTTTAGCCCACCATCCAATTGCAAATGAAATCAAAATCATACCAACTGAAAATGCTATAATTAAAGCTCTAGCTGTATTACTCATTATATTGCCCCCTTCTTTTCTTGTTCTTTAATAACTCTAATCTTTTCTTTAAAATCATTCCAATCTTTATCTGACATCCATTCATCTTTAAAAAACATAAATCCAAGTGTTAATGTAAGCATTCCACCAATCCAATATAAAAAAACTACTGGTGCAAAAGAAGGATGAAATCCTAATATCGTAAAAGAAGGCATTGCTCCTGCAAATTTAATTCCATAATAGTTTGCAAGAAAGAAACCTATAATCCATGTAATTGACCATGCTGCAAGTGGATAAAATAAAAATTTCTTAGAAACTACTCCTTTATTGGCAACCCCTAAAACCATGTATAAAAGCATCAATATTACCCCTAAATAAAGCCCTAACATATGATTGCCTGACCAGCCTAAAACATTTATCACTGTCCATAATATAGTAGTCAAAATTATTATGATAGTGATACCTTTTTCAGATAACTTCATTAAATCACCCCTATTTATTATTATTTACATGAATTATGAATCACTTCTCATGTTTATGGTTTAATTATAATCTATAAAATGTTAAATGTCAAACGTTTTCAGACTTTTTTAAATTTTATTTTTTTTGCAATTTTTCTAATATAATTTGATTATAATTTGTGAAAATATTTATTTTAAAATATAATTATTGTAAGACATAATTAATATAAAATATTGAGGTGAGAATATGTATAGAGCAATAGATTATAGAATATCCACTAGAAAATATAAAGATCAAAAAATTTCAAATGAACATTTTAAAAATATACAAGATATTATAAAAGATATAAAACCACTCAATAAAGATATTCCAATGGATACCATAGTTTTAAGAGATGGAGAAAAGATAATAGATACATTTAAAGGATTTACATCAAAATATGCTAAAGTAACTGCTCCCCACTATATAGCATTTACTTCAAACATACAGGATAACTATTTAGAAAATATAGGATATATTGGTGAGCAAATAGTACTAAATCTAACTAAATTAGGTATAGGAACTTGCTGGGTAGGTAGCCCAATAGATGAAAAAACCTTCAGACAAATTACAGATGTAAAAAAGGATCAAAAATATATTATACTCATAGCTTTTGGTTATCCAGAGAGAAAATTAGAAAAGAAAGAAAATAGGAAAAGAAAAGAAAATAAAAATATTTTATCTGGAAATATAAAAAACGAACTTATTCCAATAATAGATTCTCTTAGAAAAGCACCTTCTGCAATAAATTCACAACCTTGGAGGGTTCATTTTAGTGAAAATACTTTAGACGTATATATAGAATGGAAAAATATACTTACAAAAAAACTTCTAGAAAAAAATAATCATATTGATATAGGAATAGGACTAAGTCATATTATAATAGCAGCTAGACAATTAGGTTATGATGTGGAATTTATTAATAAGGATATTCAAAGTAGTAAAAACAAAAAATATATAATTACTATAAAAATAAAAAATGTGGATTAAAATATCCACATTTTTATAAATTCATATTATTTAATACATCTCTTAATTCTTTAAGTTCATCCTTTGTAAGTGTTATTCCTTTTCCCATCTTTTCTTATCAGGTGCCCAATCTCTTAAATCATATTTAGCATCCCTAGCATTCCAAGATATAAGGTTTAATTTCTTTTTCCAACCTGATTTAGATTCTGAAATTAATCCTATTTCTTCTAATATTTCATAATTTATTGCCATGAAATCACCCTTTATTATTTATTATTTTTTGCAATTCATTTCTAAACTTAGATATATCTCCATCAAACACTATAATATTTATATCCATTTCCTTTGCCCTATTTATTACATTCTCTTTTTGTGGATAATATGTGCTTACGAGAATATCGATATTTTTACCTTTACTTATTCTTCTACTATACACATTAAGCTCATTTAAAGCTTCTTGATCATACCCTTTACTATCCTTACAAGATATACATATAAGAGAAGAATCTACAGATGCAAGAATATCTAATTCATTTTTTACATCCTCTACATCTCTATCCCATAAAAATACAACACCTGTTTTTAAGTCATCTATATTATCTAAAGTTTTTACAACACTATATGTTATAAATTCAAGCCAATATCCAGAGATCAATATAAGACTTTTTGCAAATTCATTTTTAATATCCAGTCTTATTTGATTTTTCCTATACTTATATTCAATATAATGCATATGTTTTAATATATTTAAGAACTCTAATAAATCGTTTATATTCTCTTCTTCTAATTCACTTGTATTTATAAGTAATCTATTATATATATAATCATGAAACTCTATATTTTTTCTATATTTAAATATAGCCTTTACTTTTTTCCACTTATCATATTTATTTATAATATAGTTATAGATGACTTCTAATTTATCATCATTATATTTTGGAGTATTATCCCAAAGTATCTTTCCACCTGATATAGACATAAAATCATCTATATTCATATCATATAAATCTATATTTATTTTTTCTATTTTACCTTTTCTATATATAATTATCTCTGAATGTGCTACTTCTAAATAAGCATAATCAATAGTAAATATTTGAGAAAAGTTATAGATATATAGATTGACTAAAGTATCTGAACCAGTAATATTTATAACAGCTTCTTCATTTTTATATCTAAATAATATTTTTTCTAAACTTTCATAAAGAGGCCTATATATTGTTTCTTCTATTATTTCTATATCTTTAAAGTTTTTTCTATAATAATCCCTTATATCATCTGAATAAGCCTTTTTCTCATCACTACCATCATGAATAAGTACCAATTTCTGAGGATTAAATGCATGTGTGGCAACTATATTAAAATCATTATTATCCCCAATCACATTTATAATTGTATTATATTTCTTCATGAAACTCTCCTTTTTTTAAGTTTAGAAAATACAAAATATATAGCTAGTCCAAAACTAGCACCAAAACTATCTATAAATACATCTTTTATAGATGGTCCTCTTCCTGGTATAAGCGACTGATGAAACTCATCTGTTGCTGCATATATTATTGATATTAAAAGAGCTATTATTATTGATTTAAATCCAAAAATATTACTTATTCTAAGTGCATTTATAACGAGTATAGCAAGTATAAAATAAGCAGTAAAATGTGCTAATTTCCTTATAATATGGTGAAATAAATCCATATCCACCTTTAAAGATGGAAATATAGTATTTATCATATTTAACACCATTTCTGTTATTCCCGAGCTCAAACCTCCAGAGCTATCTCCAGATTGATGAGACAAATAAAATATTGCACCCATCCATATAAAAACAGCTAAATATGATATTTTTTTCTTGTTATTTTGCTTCATATTCACTTTCCTTTTTATTATAATATAACTTAATTATATTACCTTGAAAGTTATAAAGCAAACAAAATACAATAGCAACAAATTATATTCTCCTGTAATAATTAATGTTCTTTTTAATAAATAATTTATGAAGAAAAACTCCAGCTAAAAATCCAAATATATGTGCCCACCAAGCAATATTTTGAGACAATTGACCTGCAAGTCCAGAGCTAATTCCAGAAGATAATTGAATTAAAAACCATATTATAAGAAACATTTGTGCTGGAACTTGTATAAAGAAAGGAAAAATAGGAACTATAGTAAGCACTCTAGAGTGTTTAAACATTAAAAAATATGCTCCCATAACTCCAGCAATTGCACCAGATGCACCAATTACAGGAATGTATGATGAAATATCTGATAGCATATGAAATATAGTTGCAATTACTCCAGCTAAAATATAAAACAAAGTAAATCTTAAAGGCCCCATTCTATCTTCCACATTATCACCAAAAATCCATAGTGACCACATATTTCCCAGTAAATGAATTAAATTACTATGTAAAAAAATATTCGTGATAAATGGAATATAAGCTAGTGGATTAAATACATTATATATAAATCTTATTGGTATGAAACCATAGTTAAAAACCATCTCCCCAACCATTTCATTTGTTATCATAGTTTGATATAAAAATATAAGTGCATTTATTCCTATAATTATAAAGGTTGCAATAGGTACTTTTCTACTTGGACTAGTATCTCTTAAAGGAATCATAATAACACCTCCTTTTCAAATTGATTACATGTATTATACCCATTAAAAATAGATGATACGCTTTTGTATCATCTATTTCAATATATTTTAGTTATCTTTTTCTATTAAATTTTCAGTTTCCAAATCATAAGTATATTCAACTTCATTATTGTCCTCAATTACCTCTATATCAAAAGCTAAGATATTATCATCATATTCAAGACTCCATTCATTAACCTTTGAGCCTTCTTTTGATTCTTCTAAAACTTTTTCAACTAAAGATTCTATTTTAGATAATTGATCTTTAGTTATCTCTCCCTGTTCATCATCTAAATCAATAATTTCTGTATCATCACTTATGATGTCTCCACTTACAGGATTGATTTTAACCTCATAATCATTTTCATCATCATAACCTTCTACCACATATTGATACTCAGTCATGTTTTTATCTAGAGAAATTCCCCTGATTTTTGAATCTGAATGAGCTTCCATAAATTTATCATATGCATCCTCTGGAGTAAGTTCAATATCTTCATATCTTACTTCATCATTATTATCTACATCATCACCATTTAAATCACCATCACCACATGCTGTAAGTGTCAATATAAGGACTAAAAATAAAGGTAATAATATACGTTTTTTCATCATTTATAAACCTCCTTAAGAATAGTATACCCAAGAAAGTTTGGATTAATTATGTGGTGTGTTATGTGAAATCATACTTTTGATTTTATATTATATATATGTGCCTTTTTTACAATCTCATCAACACATGTATATTTTTTAAGTTCAAGATATATTAATAAATTTTTGTATTTAAATATAACTTCTGTTACGATTCCACCGCTAAACATAAATATAAATAATAATTGCCTTTATTTATTTAAATACAACTTTTGTTAAGGTTCCACCTAATATCTTCTATACTGTGGCCTGTTTTAAATAAATTTAAATACAACTTTTGTTAAGGTTCCACAAGAACTGAAGGTTGGGATTTACAAGACTTACAATAATTTAAATACAACTTTTGTTAAGGTTCCACATTGTATTGAATTTGCCCCCACGGCCTTGCCATACAATTTAAATACAACTTTTGTTAAGATTCCACAGTTCCCCTCTTTAACATAAAGGTAGGTGAATTAGAATTTAAATACAACTTTTGTTAAGATTCCACAAATAGAGGGTATAGAGTATAGGCAGGTGATTAAAATTTAAATACAACTTTTGTTAAGATTCCACTGAAAAGAGTAGAATCACTTAAGGAAAGAGTAACTACATTTAAATACAACTTTTGTTAAGATTCCACTATGTTAGAAGTGTAAACAGTACTACAAATAAAACATTTAAATACAACTTTTGTTAAGATTCCACTCTGTGCTATATGTTATTTCTATTTCAGGGATAATAATTTAAATACAACTTTTGTTAAGATTCCACATATCACCTTTATACTTTCTTAAGTCCATTACTAATAGATTTAAATACAACTTTTGTTAAGATTCCACATTACAAAAATTATGATAATATGTTAAATATAATGAATTTAAATACAACTTTTGTTAAGATTCCACGTGGGATAAAGCAAATCCATCTCTTTACTCTTTTGAATTTAAATACAACTTTTGTTAAGATTCCACCTAGTGGATTAGCTAGAATAGAGGCAGATGTAATATATTTAAATACAACTTTTGTTAAGATTCCACTTCTATTTTTAAGTCTTTTTGTTCTACGTTATATTTAATTTAAATACAACTTTTGTTAAGATTCCACTAACCTATTGCAGATTTATGGAGTGCATTTTCTACTATTTAAATACAACTTTTGTTAAGATTCCACGCAATGAATTTGGGTACATCATGAAAACTGAAACAAATATTTAAATACAACTTTTGTTAAGATTCCACTAATATTTCAAACAGTTCTACAAGTAATTCAAGTAAATTTAAATACAACTTTTGTTAAGATTCCACATGAAGAAAGATTAAAATCTATGGAAGATGCACTCTATTTAAATACAACTTTTGTTAAGATTCCACGTATTACCAAACAATAAAAAGTGTTTAACAAGGGTATTTAAATACAACTTTTGTTAAGATTCCACAGTTCTATTAAGTTTAAATCGAAGTCTAGTCCTCCTATTTAAATACAACTTTTGTTAAGATTCCACATAGTATGTACGCAATATGAGGAGGAATAGTAGAAAATTTAAATATAACTTTTGTTAAGATTCCACTTAAAACCTGGGGCTATTAAGGCCCTAGGTTCTTTTATTTAAATACAACTTTTGTTAAGATTCCACCCAACTAATTGTTGTTCAAAAGAAATATATTCTTTTATTTAAATACAACTTTTGTTAAGATTCCACAAAAGCTGGAAGAAGAACTAATAAAGGCTGTAGAAAATTTAAATACAACTTTTGTTAAGATTCCACATTCGATAAACTAAAAGGTGGATTACGTGGTTTACTATTTAAATACAACTTTTGTTAAGATTCCACGCAAAATCAATTACTACACCTTCTGATTGTTTTATTATTTAAATACAACTTTTGTTAAGATTCCACAAATTATATGTTTATATTGTTATACACTTTTAAATTATTTAAATACAACTTTTGTTAAGATTCCACAAATAGACTTGATGAAATGGTTGCAAACGGTGAGTTATTTAAATACAACTTTTGTTAAGATTCCACACTTAATAAAAATATATTAAAATATCTTGCTGTTCCATTTAAATACAACTTTTGTTAAGATTCCACATTATAGGAATAGGGATTATTCATATATATAATAAAATTTAAATACAACTTTTGTTAAGATTCCACTGTTACAATTTTAGACTTTGAAAATCAGGGAAAACTATTTAAATACAACTTTTGTTAAGATTCCACTATGTTCTTAAAGCTTATAGCTAGTCCATTTGTGTCATTTAAATACAACTTTTGTTAAGATTCCACTCAGTTTTTTGCTTGTTTTCTTCTCTACCACTATAAATTTAAATACAACTTTTGTTAAGATTCCACCTATAGCTTTTAATATTTTAACTATCCCACTTTTTATATTTAAATACAACTTTTGTTAAGATTCCACATATACATTGTCTCTGTTTTATTTCCTCTAGTTATTGATTTAAATACAACTTTTGTTAAGATTCCACCCAGTATGCGTAAATGAGAAAGGGGATAGGAAGAAAATTTAAATACAACTTTTGTTAAGATTCCACTAAGAAAGGTAGCTAATACATTACAAGATAGTGTATAATTTAAATACAACTTTTGTTAAGATTCCACGTATTAACATTGATTGTAGCAAACGTTTTGAATCTAAATTTAAATACAACTTTTGTTAAGATTCCACAGTAGTAGTCGGCACAATTATAAGTGCATTAGGTGCAATATTTAAATACAACTTTTGTTAAGATTCCACACTAAATACTTTACTTCTTATACCTCTGTCTTTATAAGATTTAAATACAACTTTTGTTAAGATTCCACCCCAGGAACTAAAGCACAACCTATGCTATCGCCTGCAATATTTAAATACAACTTTTGTTAAGATTCCACTCTGATTATGCTTGTCCAAATCTTCCTCTGTTGCATATTTAAATACAACTTTTGTTAAGATTCCACGATTAAGGAGGTAATATGAATAGAGCGTTTCAAAGATTTAAATACAACTTTTGTTAAGATTCCACCTGGCGTTATAGAGCAAACTGTAGCAGGGAATGGAGATTTAAATACAACTTTTGTTAAGATTCCACATTCTCGGCTTTCCCGTCCGGCAAACCTGTAAAGTATTTAAATACAACTTTTGTTAAGATTCCACTAGTATTTATTCAGGAGAACAAAAGTGGAATACTCCATTTAAATACAACTTTTGTTAAGATTCCACCATTTGATGGAACATTAAACAACGATATAAGAGCATATTTAAATACAACTTTTGTTAAGATTCCACAACCTGCAATTGCATTTAACAGAAACGCTGATATATTTAAATACAACTTTTGTTAAGATTCCACTACTGTAAAATACATATTTTATTTTCTTTAAATTCGGCTCTAGTGTGTACATATTACTATTCTTCAACAATTTTCCCAACTTAAAAATATAGTTATTAATATTTCTATAATTTTCCCTATCAACTAGTAAAATAGAGTCTTTATAACATATAAAATAAACTTATCACTTGGTAAATTTATATAAACATACTGTCTACATCTTTCTGAGGTGTTCCCAATATTTCCTCTCCAAAACTTGATTTATTTACTAATTTAATTATAGAAATAAAATCTTCTGATGGATCTATAATTTGATATAATTCATTTTTTAAAGCAATTAATTTAGATGTAGTAATATCTCCTCTAAAAATAGACTTTTGATAATGATTGAGATATTTTTTACATACCTTGAATACCTTATGTACTCTTTTTTCATTTACATCATATAGTACAAAAGCGTAATTATAGTTCTTTATTTTACCCATTTAACAACTCTCCTTTAGATTGAAGGGTACAAACTCTTTATCTTCTACTATATATTTTATAAGTTTATATACATCTAATTTTATTGCTGTCAAATACGTAGTTTTTCTATTTAATCTCTTATTCAAAAATACACTATTTATCCTATTTTCAAATTCTTGTATGAATATTTTTCTTCCTTTTTCATTTAAAATACAATAATTAACTTTCTTTTCAAAGTGCTTATCTACTCTAATTTTTCTATTATTTACTAAGTCAAAAATTGTTTTAAATACTATTATAGGTTTAAATACCTCTGCTATATCTAAACTTAAAGAAAATCTTCCTTCCATTGGTTCGTGTAAAAAACTTATAGACTGATCTAGATGGGTATTGTATATTTGAGAAATGGTTTTAGTGTATAAGAGAGAATTTCCAAATGAAATCATAGCATTTAATGGATTATCTGGTGGTCTTTTAACTCTTTTATTAAATACAAATTCTTCTCTTAATATGTTTTTAAAGGTAGCATAAAAATTCTGCCATATTTGTCCTTCTATAAATAATATTTGTTTTATGTTTATTTCTTTGCTTAACATATTAGGTATATCTTTTCTCAACCAATCTATCAAAGGTTTAATATCTTTTTTTCCATGTTTATAATAGTGGTATAACGTTTCAGCTATATTTACTGCAATGCCTTCAACTATTTTTTTAGCTATAATAAGCCGTCTATCTAAGTATGTAGTAGCTTGTTTTATTTTTAAACTTCCACTAATTAGTTGTTTCTTTGGATAATATGTTCCACTATAATGTCCATAATAATTAAAAAAGTGAATGACTACCCCTGCTTTTGATATAAAATCTAAAAGTTTTGTAGTTACTGTCATATCATTCATACAATATAATTCTCTTATACCTTCAATAGGAATATAGAAATTACCCTTTTCATTTTTAAATACTATGGAATTATCTTTTCGTTTTAGTTCACCTCTAGACATTAAATATCTTGTATGACCTTTAATTATTCTCACCCTTTCTTATATATAGCAATATTCATAATAAGCACAGTTCTTACACTTTGGTTCATTAATTGGATCTGGAGGGCTATTGATATTAATTAAAATATTTATATTTTCTAAAATTTCTTCTAATTCTTTTAACCTTTCATCATCTAATTCTACATAATGAATCTTTTTATCCTGCTTTTTCTTTTCAATAATTTCAATCATACCTTTTTTATCTATGCCTTTTTCTTTAAGTGTTTTTAAATATAATAAAACTTGCCATTTTACAGCATTTATATCTGCATCTGACTTTTTAATTTCAACTAAATAATCATCAGTTAATCTATCTATCTTTATATTTTCAATAGAAAGCTCTGTAGTTTTATTTTCTTCACTTTTTAAAATATGAAGTATTTTACCTATCTTTACATCTTCACTATTATCCTCTAGATTTATACGATTAGAAAATAGCCAACATTGTCTTTTACAGTGAAAATAATAATTTATCATAGTTCCTGTAATTTTCATATAAAGATATCCTCACTCTCATTTAGATACTTTTTTCTATCAAATTTTCCATCTATTATATAATCTTCTTCGTTTTGAATATAGAATAAATTTCCAATATTCTCTTCGTACTTCTGAGGTTTTTCACCTAAATTAAATATAAAATAATCCATTTTAGCTTGTACAGAAGATAATTTAATCCTTTTTTCTGCATACTTTAGTTTTTTGTTTTCTAAAAGTTCCTTAAATTCTCTCCAAACTTTTTCTCCATCTATTTCCTTTTCCTCATTCTCTTCTATATATTTTATAGTATAAGGAAGATAAACTTGGTATTTATTATCTTCAATTAAACTCATATGTTTATCTATCTCTTGAAAATCTAAATATTTCATTTTTGAATAAAAATTATTTATATTATTTTCATTTAATTCTTCTTTTTTATTCTCTACATTTTTTAAGCATTCTTCATAAAATTCACTGAATTCCTTTTCTATCAATATCTTTTGATACCTTTCATATCTTAAATCTTTATTTAATCTTAAATCGCCTCTATAGATTTTATTAGCTTCTGTTAAGTTAAAGAAGAAGGCAAGTCCCTCACGTTTACAAGATCTATTAATTCTTCCTAAAAACTGTTCTTCGGAATCTATTGTAGATATATCTTTAAATCCTATATCCACATCTATATCTACACCTGCTTCAATTACCTGGGTTGCTACTATCAGAATATCCTTCAATATAAATTCTTCATTATCATCTTTACTCTTTAACTCATCCAATATTTCTTTTCTATATATTCTATTGTCATCTCCTGTTATTTCTACTACTCTTTTATTTGGAAATTCTTTTTTAGCTAAGTTATAAAAAGTTCTAGCATCTTCTTTCTTTATAAATTCTATTAATATTCTTTTTTTCTTTTCTTTCCATACTTCTTGTATTTTTTTTATCAACTCTTCTTTCCCTTTTTCTGGATCATTAAATTCAGAATTTTTGAGTAGACTAAAATCTAATTTAACTCTATCTTTAAAAAATGGACTCTTATAATATTTTTCTTTGTCTATTATAAGTTCTGTGAATATATCTTCTCTTTCACTTACTAATTTATCTAGCCTTGGTAGAGTAGCGGACATTATAATAACTTTCATATTTAATAATTTAAATATTTTAGAAAAGCATTCAATTATTTCTTTCCAAATTTGGTTTTTATAACTTTGGATTTCATCAATTATTACTACACTATTAGAAAGATGTAATAAAGCTAAATTTGCTTCTCTAGAACCACTAAATAGATATCTAAAAAAATTTACGTGACTTGTCATGATTAAGGGATAATGTAGCATTTGTATATCTAATAATTTTTTATCATAATCAATAGAACTATATACCTCTTGTCCTTTATACTCACTCTCTTCGATTATAGGTGTGATTGAATTAATTATTTTTATAAAATCTTTAAAATCCTTTTTAGTGAAGATCTCTCTTATGCTTTTCTCTGTTTGTTCTATCAATGTGTTAAATGGAAAGATATAAAATATCTTTTTTAAAGTTTTATTTTGATTAATTAATTTTAAAGCTAAATTTATAGAAGTATTAGTTTTACCACTACCTGTAGGAGCTTCCATATAAAAGATGTTTTTATTTATGTTTTTTAATAAATTCTCTTCTGCTTCTAAAAACATCTCGCTTCTTAATGTGTTTATAGAATTTTCTCCGAAAGGATTCTCTTCTAATAAGTTCATTTTATATTTTTTATATTTATATATTCCTTTATATATATTGGTATTGTAGTAAGCTCCTTTTAGCTCATTTAAGTCTCTTAACTCTCCAAATTCATCTATAGGTTCACTGTTCATATAATCATAAGTTGCATAGAAATCACAATTAACTATAATAGAATAAAGTAGTTTTTCTAATATATAAATTTCATATCTCCCGTAAAAATCGTTTTCACTATAGTTTTTATATCCTAAAAAACTAGATTCTTTAAAATCTAAATCACTTATATCTGGTCCTATATAATCTATTATATAATCAGGATGCTCCTTTATTTTATTTTTTAAATTTTCCAACTTATTTTTATATCCCTCTAAATCTTTTAAGTATCCATGGTGTCTGGACATATTATAACTATTTATATACATGATGTGTTCCGCTAATCTTTTAAAATCATAATCTTTTATTAACTTTATTTCTTCATTAAAAATTGCTATATATAGTAAACTAGATATTAAACTATGCTCACTATTATTAAGTCTTCTATATTTTACACCACTAATACTTTTTTCCATTTTCTTTTTTTGAAATACTACATTAATTTTTCCTAAGTCATGAAGATATATAGAATTTATAAATAATTTATAAATAAATTCTTGTTCTTCATGATTTAACTTTCTTTCCTCTAATCTTATTTCATCAATAGTATTTTTAATTATAGTATCTAATTGCTTCTTATCACATAGTTTATTGTAATATTCTATAGTTTTATCTAGATGCTCTTTTAGTGTTTCATTTTTCTTCCCCTTTTTCTTATGAGCAAGATATCTATCTTTATTTTTTACATAATTACTTATATTGATTAAGTACATGAGTATAGTCTAGCCCCCTATCATAAGAGCTTGGTTCAAACCAAGCTCTATTTAAATAAAATATAAATTTTTTTCTTTGTCAGAATATACTCTATCTTTATGATCTATTTCTTTTATCCTATAATTTGTAAAAGATAATTCTTCTAATTCATAGAAATTAAGTTCTTTATTTAAACTAACTGGGAGGTATTCTTTATATAAAAATTCTAGCTTACCATCACTTGTACCTTTTCCTAGTTTTACATCCTTATAAGGAAATAAAGAATCTATTTTATCGTAACTTTTAACCTCTTCTAACTTTATATATGCTACATTCATTATATTAGCAGGATGATCATTTTTCCCTAGATAGGGTATAAAATGTGTTTTATTATTCAGTAAATAATCATTTAATTTATTGTATAAGTTTTTATCTATATTTCCATCATTTAAGATATATATCGTCCAATTTACGTTTTCTAACCACTGTTCTCTTACTATTAAGTTTCCACCTTGTTCTTTACTTGCATATCCTACACTATTATTAAATACTTGTATTTTCTTGGCAAAGTAAGCTTTTTTTGTATTAGGAATAATAGATACTTTTAAATCTTTAAGTTTTTCATAAAATTCGGGGTAAATTTCATCTTCTTTTTGCTGATTATATCCACCTAATCCTAAGATTGAACCTAATATTCCTAAGAGTGCAATTTTAGGTATATTTCCATAGCTAAAATATGCATAGGCATTTACATCTGGTTTTTTAAAGAAGGCAGTAGAGCCTTTAATATTAAATTTTAACGCTTCCATTTTTAAATCACTTCTCTTGTAAATATATTCATTTGTTTAGAATTTTTAATATCACCTTTTATTTTTACCTTGTATGGGTTATAGTATATCTCTATATTCTCTATTTCATTTTGAAAATTACCCTCATTTAAAAATTCTAAATCTTTTAAGTCTATTATTGATTCCTCATTTTCTTTATAAAATTTAATATATTGAGATAAATCTGTTAAATATAGCTTTGAACTATCTTTACATTCTAAAAACATGCTAAATTCATTTTCACATCCAAATTTACTGTTAGTATCTAGAGCAGTAGCTGCAACTAAAGATGCCTCTTTAAATTTGTCATAAGCTTCTTCTGTATAACCTTCAAAACCATCAATAACTCCAATGTAATTATTATAATTATCTGGATTTACAGAAAAAGAATAAAAATAATGTGCTTCGTCTGCTGTAATTTTACTTCCTAATGAGGATGCCCCTGCTTCCTCCTTTTTAGAGTTTCTAAATGGAGATAGTATGTCTTGAACTTCTACTACAGTATCTTCATACTTATTAAAACCTTGTCCCATCTGTACCGCTCCAGTTATAGATAAATTTTGACCTTCTTCTGCAAAAGTTGCTCCAAAATTCATAACATCTATTGCACTAAATAAATCTTTTAATACTTCTTCAGATGGAGTGTTCTTACTTAATGTTTTTTCAAAAATCTCTTCATATCTTTCATTTAATTCTTTTGGTTGAAGTTTATTCTTTTTACCAAATTTATATGATTTCATATATAAAACTTTTTCTCCATTATCCATCCACATTTTTTTCATTGGATACTTATTAGCCTTGTCACTTCCAAATATATGACCATTTATAGTTGTTTTAGGACGTCCTGTAAAATCAGCATTCCAATTCGCCATGATATTTTTAATTCCTATTATACCGTATACTCTATTGTTTTTCTTCATGTTTTACATCTCCCTCATCTTTATCTCTTTTTCTATAAAATATATTATCTGCAAGATATCCTGCTAAAAATAATTTACTATCTAAACTTTTATTACTAGGATTATAACTTAAAACCATGGACAAAGCCCTATTAAACACTTTAAAATCTCTTCTTAAAGCATGTTTATATGTGTTAAATACATATTGTAATTCTCTTTTAAGCTGTTCATTATTATTTATCCTCATAAAAGGTTCTATCATATCATGATGAGGTTTATCTTTTTCACTCTGACTCAACATATATGAAGCTAGTTGACCACCTAAAAAGTAAAATTCTTCATCATTAGTTAAACTATCAATTCTTGCTTTCTCTAATTTTTGTTCAATTTCTAAATATAAACCATCCAAGATTTGCTCCATAACTTCTTCCCCCTCAAAAAATTCTATCAATGAAACACTTAAATTAAATGCCTCTGCTGCTTTCCATTTAGATTCTGTGACTAAATAATCTTTAACAATATTAATATGAATTTTCTTTAATATACTTTCTATTCCTACATTAATTCCTTTCTTAAGATAATTATGAAATGCTTCCTTACTAAAATTTAAATCTAGTTTCATTTGTTTAGATATGCCATTTATATTTTCTTTAGGATCCTTTAGATAATTTTTAATTAATTTTTTTTTGAATAATTTCTTATCTATCTCTTTCTCTAATGCAAATCTCTCAGTTATATCCTTGTATTCTACAATTCCACCATTAATTTCTAACGCTAAAATATTTCTTGGAGAAAAATTTATTTTTGAAGTATAATGAGGTATAAAATCATATTTTTCTATAGTTACATCTTGCCCCTTTGTTATATACAAATAATGACAAGGTATTTCCTCATAATTTGTAGGTACCACTTTAAAATCATAATTTTGTGGAATAAATATTTCACTATATGGATAGTATTGAAGCCATTCAAAAAACTTATTGATATATATTGCATTTTTAGAGGTTATTCTGTAAGGCACTCTAATACCCATATTTTTTAATTCTAAAAATGGTTTTTTAGCGTTCAAGCCCATATTAGAATTGGAAAGACCATATATCTCATCATTGATTTCTATATTATACTTATTATTGTTAAAAATCCTTGGAATCATATATCGTTCGCTTTCAACTTTATATCTATCTATACCATACTCAGACTTAAAGAATATCTTAATATAATTATCGAACTGTTCATCATATTCTAACACTGTATCTTTAATTTTATCTAAATTTTCTGATATATAAGTATATGACCTATTTAATTCTCCTTGATCTACTTCCGTTTCAAACTTTTCATATATCATCTTATCTTTATTATTTTTAGCTTTACTTTCTGGATTCCTAAGCACTTTAAAATAATCTTCTATTCTTTCTGAAATTTCTTCTTTAGTTAGTGATTTTTTCCCTATGAAATTATCCTTTTTTATAAAAAAACTTAGATAATTATTACTATGAATTTTTTTCTTTCCGTCTATTGGCTTATTCATGTCTATTAATTTACTATAATAATCTCTTATTTTAAACCAATTATATAAATCACTCTCTATAGATTCTTTATTTATTATAAGATTATCTACAGAATTATCTAAATTGATTCTTATATACAGTCCATTTTTAGGCTTATAAGAATCTAGAATTATTTTATCTCCATATTTATCATATGCTCTTCCAAATAAATCAATTAAATCTCTAAACATAAACTTTCACCTCCTCCTTTATATATATCTTGGAATACAATATCCAGCACCTATGCTAGAATTTTTTTCTAATATACCTGTACCTAATAATAAATTAGAGATGTTTTGAGATAGTTCATCTTCTTTAATTTCTAATTTGAATTTATTTCCTAATAACTTGATGTCTTTATACTCTATTGCAATAGGTTTCATATTTTCAATTTCAATCGTTTTAAAAAACTCAAAATCATAAGGAATGTCTTCATCAATAAAATGTTTATATTTTTTAACAGTATTCTTTATAATTCTATCTATAAGTATCTCTATTTCTTCATTTTTGGTCCAATATCCATTCTCTAAAGTTACTATAGCAGGTGTAGCAGTATAAATACTATTAATGAATTTTGGTTTAAAAACTTTTAACTCTGTAGCTATTAATTTCATATATTCTGAATTAATTTTCTTTAATAACTTTTCTAACTTAGTTAGCAATTCTTTATTTATACTTCTTATTCTAAAAACATATATGCTACCTTTTTTGTATGTTTTATCATTTTCCCTAGGGAATAATGAATCATAAACATATCCTTTAAATTCATTTTTTTTATGAAACTTTGATAATTGATTATTTAAATACAAAGCTTCATTAATAAAATTAGAAATCATTTCATTTGCTTTAGTAAAATATATATCTTTATATAAATATACAGTATTAGTTAGTTCATAATATTTCACCTTATCACCACCTTTTATAGATAATTTTAGAATAAATACTATAATTATCTAATTCTATATAAAAGCTTGTTTTCCTTCTTTTTTCTTAAAATAATATAATTTTATTATTAATTATTATTTTAAATATACTTAATTATATAATAGAATATATAATTAATCCTAAAATCTAATATTAACTACATAAATGTAACGGTTCAACTTTTAAAATACTAAATTAAATAATTTTTAAATACATAACTAGTAGTTGATATATATTTTAGGATTATAGTTACAGTATAACATAAAATAAAGAGAAAAGTTAATAATTATTTTATAGTTAGCTAAAAGTTAGTTATAAGAAAGTCTCTTATAGATATAAGTGCTTCTAACAATATTATTGTTTTAAAGAAATATATAGATATTAATTTTAATACTAAAAATAATATTTCATTTTCTATAAAAGAACTATATATTATATTTTGATACATATATATTAAAATGAATCTAAATTTAAATATTGTTAAAAACAAAATATAGATGAATACTATTAATGATAATGTAAGTAATATTTTAAAATATATAATGATACCAATATTACAATAATAAAATATCTTATATATGGTATAGCTTTCTATTATCATAACTATAAAAATTGATATCTTTCTAAAGTTATTTTTAAAATTAATAAAATTTGTGTTAAATATCACTAAGAGTATTCCATTTACAAATAAAACAATATTAATAATAAAATTATACTTTTCAGAATTAAAAATCGGATAAAAATAAAAGTATAAAACCACTGATAAAACAGAACATCCAAATAAAACTTCATTAATATTCATTACTCTTTTAAAGTATTTTTTTCTTTTCTGCAATTAATTCTCTCCCCTTCTAAATGTAATATACTTAATTATATAATTGATATGATTTATTGATTAAATAATATATAATTTTCTTCTAAATGTCAAGTATAATATATTAATTATATATATATCAATCAAAGGTTAGAAAAGAAAACCTTAATTACAACAAAATGCTTAATATTTAATCCTTCCCATTTAAATACAACTTCTGTTAAGGTTCCACGGAAGAAAAGAAGATGAAACAAGATGTATCTTTCTTATTTAAATACAACTTCTGTTAAGGTTCCACCGTATTATGGAACTACTCCTGAAGAGTCTGACTTAAATTTAAATACAACTTCTGTTAAGGTTCCACGTAGGTTTAGTTAGATGTAGCAGATGTGGTGCTGCAAATTTAAATACAACTTCTGTTAAGGTTCCACTAGAGATTATATCACAATTACTAGAAGGGGATTTTAATTTAAATACAACTTCTGTTAAGGTTCCACACCTAGACTCTACCGGTACCTCGTTAATAGTTTCTGATTTAAATACAACTTCTGTTAAGGTTCCACAATACCCATTTGTTAGAATCTCTAGGCGGGCCTAAAATTTAAATACAACTTCTGTTAAGGTTCCACAATAGGATTCCCACCAGAACAGTTAGACATTATTTCATTTAAATACAACTTCTGTTAAGGTCCCACGTAGCTATATTTCTTTTCTAAGCTTGTCCATTGCTATTTAAATACAACTTCTGTTAAGGTTCCACTTAATTAATGAAAACAGTAATATTAGCAGAGAAACCATTTAAATACAACTTCTGTTAAGGTTCCACGCACCATGGTAAAGGATATACACACTCTAATACAGTATTTAAATACAACTTCTGTTAAGGTTCCACATATGACACGTGGACAGTATTTACCAGACCAATCTATTTAAATACAACTTCTGTTAAGGTTCCACTTAGATGATGGCTGGTTATACCCTATAGATAAAATATTTAAATACAACTTCTGTTAAGGTTCCACATAGTCAATCTGAAATGGCTAGAAAGCTTGAAATTCATTTAAATACAACTTCTGTTAAGGTTCCACTGTTAGTCCAGAATATAATTTAACTATTGGTAATCCATTTAAATACAACTTCTGTTAAGGTTCCACGTTAAATGGAAAAGCTGAATTTACAAAAACCGAAATATTTAAATACAACTTCTGTTAAGGTTCCACTCTAGTCGCTTAATAGTTCCTAGTCCTGGATTAGCTATTTAAATACAACTTCTGTTAAGGTTCCACCAAGAAGAATTTTATAAGTAAAGGAGTGAATCAAAATTTAAATACAACTTCTGTTAAGGTTCCACTATATTGTCGGGTAACGCAGTACTAAATGATAGTATATTTAAATACAACTTCTGTTAAGGTTCCACTTTAAAGAAACTTTCTCTTTTATCATCCCATTCATTATTTAAATACAACTTCTGTTAAGGTTCCACTTCTATTAAACTAAATCCTTCAACACTTTTTAATACATTTAAATACAACTTCTGTTAAGGTTCCACAACTCAACTTCTTCATCTTCTATATCTTCTTCCTTATTTAAATACAACTTCTGTTAAGGTTCCACTCGACTTATTTTAGATTTATTTAAACGAGATCCTTAATTTAAATACAACTTCTGTTAAGGTTCCACGGTTTAATTTCGCCCGAATACATATTTCTAATCTTAATTTAAATACAACTTCTGTTAAGGTTCCACTACATATAGAGAATGGTTTTATAATCAATTTAACACATTTAAATACAACTTCTGTTAAGGTTCCACTGAGAATGCTATTAGGTTTAATCCTGAAATAGAAATATTTAAATACAACTTCTGTTAAGGTTCCACAAATATAGAAGATGAGTACACTGCATATTGTTTTGAATTTAAATACAACTTCTGTTAAGGTTCCACAGCCTTATTTTTATATTGACTTCCGAACATATGTTCATTTAAATACAACTTCTGTTAAGGTTCCACATAGAAAATTTGAACTTGATTTGGATAAAGGGATAAATTTAAATACAACTTCTGTTAAGGTTCCACTCTTCAGAAGCTCTTATACTTGTATTATTTTCATTTATTTAAATACAACTTCTGTTAAGGTTCCACATACATTATAGCCGCTATTTCTGGTTCCATTTGATGATTTAAATACAACTTCTGTTAAGGTTCCACCTGTAAATAGTACTAGTCCCTATACGTTCGTCTTATTTAAATACAACTTCTGTTAAGGTTCCACAGTTAAAGTAGACTCATTAACTGCTGAACTTTCTAGATTTAAATACAACTTCTGTTAAGGTTCCACAACAAAGAACTAAAGTAAAAGGAGATGAAGTTAATAATTTAAATACAACTTCTGTTAAGGTTCCACAAATATTCTTCATATAGTTTTCTCTTGTATCGACTTATTTAAATACAACTTCTGTTAAGGTTCCACAACTAATGAAATAGCAAATCAACTTGAAATAACTAAATTTAAATACAACTTCTGTTAAGGTTCCACTTAGAATACCGACTATATAAAAAGAGAGGTAATTAATTTAAATACAACTTCTGTTAAGGTTCCACAGAAACCACTTCTACTTGCTATAGCATCACAATTTAATTTAAATACAACTTCTGTTAAGGTTCCACTTTAGCCTTCTTTAAGTTTAATATCCAAGGATAATTATTTAAATACAACTTCTGTTAAGGTTCCACCGTCAGAAAAGCTGGATTAGTTGAAACTGGAGATTAATTTAAATACAACTTCTGTTAAGGTTCCACAGGACAAAAAGTTAAAGAGCTTCAAAATGATTTAATATTTAAATACAACTTCTGTTAAGGTTCCACATTATAAGCTTCAACCATTCTACATACCGTATCACTATTTAAATACAACTTCTGTTAAGGTTCCACTACAAAACTATAAGGGGAACAATATTGAATATAGCTATTTAAATACAACTTCTGTTAAGGTTCCACATACTGACTTTTGTGGATTCCTAATTGTTTCATGTCATTTAAATACAACTTCTGTTAAGGTTCCACTACTGTAAAATAGCCATATATATATTTTATATTATATCTAATTAATAGCTTATTTTCAAACATTATACTGTTTATTTACCAAGCTAATATATTAATTCAAAATATAGCTTATTTTTAAGTCTATAACTTGATATTACTTAATTACAAAGAAACTCATAAAAGTATAACTTGGTAAAATACAATTTTATAAATGATTTTATTATTTTGTATTCCACTCTATAATTTTTCAATTCCTCATAGTTGACATCCTACTTTTTCAAGCTTACAACAGTGTAATTTAAAGGTTGCTAGGTGATTAAAATTGTATATGTTTCCACTACAATAGTATGACCCTAGCTTTAGGACATGCCAATTGCCCTTCCTAAGATACAATTATATTGAATTAGGCACTTAGACTATTATCATCTAAGCAGATGCTATATTCCTAGCTGCATTAAGATCAGAATGGATTCTATTTCCACATTCACATAAATATAAATTCTTTTTTCTGTTTTTCTTTTCTACTTGTCCACATTTTGAACATTTCTGTGAAGTGTATTTTGGACTTATATATTTCACTTTTATTCCTTCTTTTTTTGCTTTGTATTCTATGAAATTCTGAAGTTGATAAAAAGTCCAACTATTTATATTTCTATCTGGTTGTTTTATAGATTTTACTCTATTTCTTATATTTTTTAGATTTTCCATAATAATCATCCCAACTTCTCCTTGCACAGCAAGTTCTACGATTTTGTGACTAATTTTATGGTTTTTATCTCTTATATAGTTTTGCTCCTTATTTGATATTTCTTTTATTTTTTTGAGTTTCTTTGCTTGACCTAATTCCCTTCTCAAAGCTTTATATTTTCTTCGTATATATCCTGATTCGTTACCACTAAAAAATTTTCTATTTATTTCCTTACCTTCTTCATTCATTATACTGATTACTGCTAGTTGTCTAAGTCCTATATCTATCCCCATACTATTGGTTGCTTCTGTTTTTTCATCTTTTACGGTAACTGATAAAGCTGCATACCAGTTTCCTTTTTTGTTATATATACTCATTTTTCCTAATTTAAGATTATCTCTATTTTCTTGAAATTCCTTAAACCTTTTATTTTTAGTTTCTATAGGAAAGTATATCCTTTTGGACTTTTTATCATATAAGGATAGTGCTATGAAATTGTCTTGAATCTTATAGCACTGATTGCTGAAGCCCAGTGGCTGATTAGGCTTAAAATCTATATTTTCTTTTTTAGATTTGGATTTTTTGAAATTTTTATATAAGTGTTTTACATCCCATATATTTTGATTTTTAACAGCACTTGAAAGCTTGAAATCTGGAAAATCTGCTGTTGTAAGTTTGAACTTTCCTTCTTTCAATCTCCTTACTATCTCTTTGCGATGCTTTGTGGTTTCTATGATATTTTCTTTTAGTATATTTTCTTTATACTTTGTAGGTTTTAAAAGTTTAAAAATATAAGTTAGTTTCAGTCTTTTCACCTCCTATCAAAATATTTCTACCCACTTTATCTATATTATAACACAATTCCCGAACTTTTGTTCCCATAAATTCCATTCCCATAAAATAAAAGCTTCTTCGCTTACGCTCAAAATTACACACCCCCTTCACCATACTCTTATACTCACAACCCCAAAATACGCATCAAAAAAAGAACCCCTCTTTCGAGAGATCCTTTCCTTATCTACTTACCTTTATTTGCTTCTTCCCAATCACTTAAGAATCTATCAATTCCTATGTCTGTAAGTGGGTGTTTTAGCATTTGTTCATATACTTTATATGGTATTGTTGCTATATGTGCTCCAAGTTTTGCACTTTCAAGTACATGCATAGGATGACGAATACTTGCTGATATAATTTCTGTATCTATTCCATGAATATCAAATAATTGTACAATATCAGCTATTATATCATATCCTGTGTTACCTATATCATCCATTCTACCTATAAAAGGTGATACATATGTTGCACCTGCTCTTGCTGCAAGAAGTGCTTGATTTGCTGAGAATATAAGAGTTACATTTGTGTCTATTCCTTTATTTGAAAGAACTTTTACTGCTTTCATTCCTTCTTTAGTCATAGGTATTTTTATAACTATATTTGGATTTATTTTTGCAAGTTCTTCACCTTCCGCTATCATTTCATCTGCTTTAAGGCTTAAAACTTCTGCACTTATTGGTCCATCTACTATATCAGTAATTTCTGATAATACTTCTTTGAAATCTCTTCCTGATTTTGCTACTAGTGATGGATTTGTAGTAACTCCACATATTACTCCCCAATCATTTACTTCTCTTATTTCATCTGTGTTTGCTGTATCTATAAATAATTTCATCCAATTCTCCTCTCTTTTTTAACTGCATATTTATATTATACCAAGAATATGGACTTAATTCACAATTATTTTAGATTTAATATTTTTCTTGCTTCATCAGGAGTAGCTACTTCTCTACCTAGTTCACGTGAAATTCTTGCTATTCTTTCTACTAATTGTGCATTTGATTCTGCTATTTCACCTTTGTTATAATATATATTATCTTCAAAACCTACTCTAACATGTCCACCAAGTGTTATTGCTGCAACGCCTAATGGTAATTCATATCTTCCTATACCTGCTACTGTCCAAGTTGCATTTTCTGGTATACTTTCTTTCATATATATTAAATCTCTTAATTCTCCTGTTATTGCTCCAGGAACTCCCATTACAAAATCAAAATGTAAAGGTTCTTCTACTAAGCCTTTTTTAACTAATCTCATTGCATTGTTTATCATACCACGTTCAAATACTTCTATTTCTGGTTTTACACCTTTCTCTTTCATCATAGATGCAAATTTATCCATATATTCTTGTGTATTCATGAATACATCTGGACCAAAATTACAAGTTCCTGTACTAAGTGTAGCCATTTCTGGTGATAATTCTACTGGCTGTAAACGTTCTTCTGGTGAATGATGAACTGCACCACCTGTTGATGGTTGGAATATTATATTACATTTTGCTTCTATTTTTTCTTTTATTTCTTTATATACTTCATAATCCTGTGTCGGATTACCCTCTTCATCTCTTGCATGTACATGAACTATTGATGCACCAGCTTTATAGCATTCATATGCAGCTTCTGCTAATTCATCTGGTGTTAATGGTAAGTTTGGTTGAAGCTCTCTTGTTGTTTCTGCACCTGTAAGTGCTGCTGTTATTATTAATTTTTCCATTTTTTATCCCTCCAGATTATTTTCTTTGTTTGTCTTTTGGAACTACACATGTTCCTTCTGCTTTACATACTACAACTGGCTCATCTAATACATCACATGCTGAGTCATTTATATCTGCTCTTGGAACTATTACTTTTCTTGCTTCAAATTTCATTTTTCTTGATGTATTTCCTGTGCTTACTATTTCTCCTTCTGCTTCTATATAATCTCCTGCATATACTGGAGCAGTGAAGTTTACATCGTTGTAAGCTACGAAAAGCCCTTCATCTCCATCATTTCTAATTAAAAGCTCCGTTGCTACGTCCCCAAATAGCTGAAGCATTTTTGCACCATCCACTAGATTTCCTCCATAGTGAGCATCGTGCATACTCATTCTCATTCTAATTACTGCTTTTTCCATTTAAAACACTCTCCCTTGTTGTTTTTTTCACATCAACTCTATTATACTAGATAAGTCTGTTTTGGTAAAGCCACAAAAAATTCTACTCCATCTTTTTTATTTATAGCTCCATAGTCTCCACCATGAAGTTCTACTATAGCCCTTACTATGGCAAGGCCTAGTCCAGTACCTGAATTAATGTGTTTTTTGTCCGAATCTGCTTTATAAAAACTAGTCCATATATTTTCTAATTCTTTTTCATCTATTTTATCTCCAGAATTATAGAAAGATAATTTTATTTTATCTTCTAAATCTTCTAAAGTTATTTTTATATCCCCTCCTTCTTCTCCATATTTCAATGCATTATTCATAAAGTTAGTTATTATCTGTTCTACTCTTAAGCTATCAGCATTTATATTTAATCCTTCTGGTATATCAATAATTAAGTTTAAATTTTTTTCTTCAATATTTCTTTTATATTTATCTATTATATTTTTTAACAAATGGGATATGTCTATATTTTCTTTGTTTATAGAAAAATTTCCTGATTCGTATGATGATAATGTAAGAAGATCATTTATTAAATTGTTCATTTTATCTGTTTCATCTATTATTACATCATAATAGTATTCTTTATCTTCTTTAGTTTTTGCTATATTATATTTTAATCCTTCTATATATCCAGCTATCATGCTTATAGGAGTTTTTAGTTCATGAGATACATTTGATACAAACTTTCTACGCATTTTTTCTAATTCTTTTTCTTTTTCTATATCTTCTCTAAGCTTAGAGTTTGCTAATGTGAGTTCTGTTAATACTGTATTTAGTTTATTTGATATATGGTTTATACTTGTTCCTAATCTACCTATTTCATCATCACTTTTCACTTCTACTTTTTCATTAAAGTTTAATTTTGATATTTCTCCTGCTACATTGTTTATCTCCATTATTGGTTTTGTAAGTTTTTGAGATAAAAAGTATACTATAGCTGTACCTATTAAAAGAGTTCCTATACTTGCTATTACTAAAAAAAGCCTTGCTATTTGAGCACTTTTTTCTATTTCTTTTATTGCTTTTTGACCTATGAAAAATCCTCCACTTGCTAATTCACCTATGAAAAATATGCTTTTATCATCGTTATTTATATTTTCTGATACAACTGAAGTAAAATTCTTTCCTTTTTTTAACCTTAAATATTCTATTTGTTCTAAAATATCTATATTTGAAAGATCATTTTCTTCATATCTAGATGTAGTTATTTGTAAGTTTAAGTTTGAACTTAATATTGTAATATTTCCACCTATGGTTTCTACTAATTCTATCAAATCATTTTCAGTTATATTTCTATTTTGAAGTGTTGTATCAAATCGGTTATATGCATTTTTCATTATTCTTTTATTTTCAAATATGAAAATGTCGTCTAGAAAAAATGAACTTATCAAAAATATTACTATAAATAGTGTAATTATTACTAAAAACACTCCAAATAATTTATATCTTATGGAATTTTTCATTATTCCACCTCAAATCTATATCCAACAGCTCTTACTGTTTTTATTTTATCTCCTACACTTCCAAGTTTTGAGCGTAATAATTTTATATGTGTATCAATGGTTCTAGGGTCCCCATAGAAATCATATCCCCAAACTGCATCTAATATATTATCTCTTTTTAGTGCAATATTTCTATTTTCTATTAGATATAAAAGTAAATTATATTCCCTTGGACTTAGTTGCAAAACTTCTCCATTTAATTTCACTTCTCTTTTGTTTTTATCTATATTTAAACCTTCTATATTATATTTATCTTCTGTTTTTTGTACTCTTCTAAGTGCTGCTTTTATTCTTGCTATAAATATCTTGTATTTAAATGGTTTAGTAATATAATCATCTGCCCCTAATTCTAAACCTCTTATTTCATCTTCTGTGCTACCAAGTGCTGTTAGTATAAGAACTGGTATATTTGATTCTTTTCTTATTTCATTTAATACTTCAAGTCCTGTTTTCTTAGGCATCATTATATCTAGTATTACTAAATTTATATCACCATTTAGATAAAATTCTTGAAGAGCTTTTTCACCATTTTCTGCTTCAATTACACTATAGTTTTCATTTTCTAAATAATCTACTATAAGCTTTCTTATTCTCATTTCATCTTCTGCAATTAAAATTTTAGCCATTAATCCACCTCTTTTTAAAATTTATTGCTTTATCTGGATAATCTGTTATTATGCCATTTACTCTATATTTAAAGCATTTTTCAAAATATTTTTCTGTGTTTATAGTGAATGTATTTACATCTAAGGATGTAAGTTTTGCTTTTAGCATAAGTTTTATAGTTAATCTTTTAAATTTTGGATGAAGTGCATCTGCTTTTATATTTTTTGCAAACCTTATAGGTCTTTTTATATTTCTACTATATAGTATTCCTGTTTTTATATTTTCATCTATATCTTTAATTTTATATATGGTATTGTGATTAAATGATGATACTATTACTCTTTTTTCTATTTCATACTTTTTAATCAATTTTACTACCTTTTCTTCTATACCTGGATAGTTAATGATATTGTTTTTTATTTCTATATTTAATATTATATCAGTATTTTTTATAAGACAAATTAATTCTTCTAATGTAGGAATCTTTTCTCCTTTAAACTTCTCACTAAATTTCACTCCTGCATCTAATTTTCTTATTTCTTCTAATGTCATATCTTTTATATAGCCTTTACCATTAGTAGTTCTATTTACTTTTTCATCATGTATTAGTACTAAATGACCATCTTTTGATAAATGTACATCTGTTTCTATTCCTTCTGATTCCATATCTATAGCTAATTTAAATGCTGCCATTGTATTTTCAGGTGCATATGCTTTTGCACCTCTATGTGCATATATTATTGGTAACATAATATCCCTCATTTCTTTCTTTTATTATACTATAATATGCAAAAAATCCCACAGATTCCTCTGTGAGATTTTTTGTTCTTATTTTATTCCATTAATTAACATATCTATGACAGGTATAGGGTCAATATTTTCTAATTCTCTTTTTTCCACTCCTATACCTTCTGCATAAAAAAAGTTTAATGTTCCAAAAAGGCTCATTACAAATACTTTTTCATCTATATTGTTTCTTATTTCACCTTTATCTTTATATTCTCTTATTAATTTTGAAACTGTATTTAAAAGGTACTCTTTTATACTACATATTTCTTTTGTCATATTTTCTGATAAATCTACTGAATTACTCATAAGATTATTCCACATATCTATATGAATTCTTATGAATTCTCCATGAAATTTAGCTATTTCAACTAAGGTTTCTTTCAGATTTGTTGATTTATCTATCAAATTTTGTAATGAATCTATATAACTGATTATGAAATACTTTATCATCTCTTCAAAAAGATGATTTTTACTTTTAAAATATTCATATATTGTACCTTTACCTACATTTGCAGTATCTGCTATAGTCTGCATTTTTGCTTTATGAAATCCATTTTCAGAAAAAACTTTTGCTGCAGCTTTTATAATATCTTTTTCTTTTTCTTGTTTTACATGCATTTTATCACCTACAACTTTTGTTTATATTGTCTATATCTTATTTTCTAAATTTAAGTGATATATCATCAAATATCGTATACATTACTGGTATAAGTACCAGAGTTAATATTGTAGAGAGTAATAGGCCTCCTATTACTACTGTTGCCATTGGTGCTTGTATTTCAGAACCTTCTCCAAGTCCTATTGCTATAGGTAAGAGTCCTAATACTGTTGTAAGTGTTGTCATAAGTATTGGTCTAAGTCTTATAGGTCCTGCATTTTTTATAGCTATATTTCTCTCTTCTCCATCTTTTCTTCTTGTATTTATATAGTCTATAAGAACTATAGCATTATTAACTACTATACCTATAAGCATTATAGCTCCTATTAATGAAGTTACATTTAATGTTCTGTTTGTTATAAAAAGTCCTAATGCTCCACCTGCTATTGAAAGTGGCACAGTAAACATTATTGTAAATGGATGAAGTAATGATTCAAATTGTGATGCAAGAATCATATATACAAGCACTATTGCTAAAACAAGTGCAAGCCCTAAATCACCAAATGCTTCTTCTAGTTGTTCATTTTCTCCTGCTATTTCATAGCTATATCCATTTTCCAAATCATAATCTTCTAATTTTTCTTCTATATCAGTTATTACACTGCTTAAATCTCTTCCTTGTATTTTACTATTTACTGTAACCATTCTAGATTGACTATCTCTATTTATTGATATTGGACCATTAACAATTTTTACATCTGCTACTTTTTCAAGTGATATTTGTGAACCCATAGGAGTACTTATAGGAAGATTTTTTAGATTCTCTAGGTTTTCTGAATATAAATCATTTCCCTTTAATACTATGTCTATTTCGTTACCTTCTGTAGTATATCTACTTGCTGTTGTACCAGATATTACACTTTTTACTGCATTACCTATTTGCGCTGTAGTAAGCCCATAATTACTTGCTTTTAAGCTATCTATATCAACCTCTACTTCTGGTATACCTTCTCCTATATTTGAACTTACTTCTCTTGTTCCTTCTACATTTTCTATTATTGATACAAAGTCTTCTGAAATATCTTCTAATCTATCTAAATCTTGACCTTTTATTTCTATACTTACTGGAGCTCCACCCATACTTGCTGGTCCCATGGCATTACTTGTTACATTTACATTTATATCTGCACCAGCTATATTACTTAATTTTTCTCTTATATTTTCTGCTACATTAAAAGTGGATTCTTCTCTTTCTTTTTTGAGTACTCCTGTTATTGTAGCTTGATTTTCAGTACTACCACCCATAGAAAATGCTCCTCCAGATCCTATTGAAGTAAATACTGTATCAATTATATCCATATCTTCTAATCTATTTTCTACATCTACTACTACTTCTCTTGTTCTATCTAATTCTGAACCTATAGGTAAATTAACTGATACTGTAAATTGTCCTTCATCTGTAGCTGGTATAAATTCAGCTCCTACAGGTATTAGAGATGCTATACTTAGTGAAAATACTAATAAAGCTATAATTATAGTAGATTTTCTATGTCCTAAACTCCAACTAAGCACTCTCTTATATATACTTTCTAATTTTGCAAAGCCTTTATCAAAAGAATGTAATATAAATGACTTTCTCTTAGATTTTTCTTCATTATTAATATCTACATTTAATATTTGTGAAGATAACATTGGCACAAGAGTAAGTGATACTGCTAAAGATGCTAAAAGTGAAAATGTAACTGTGAGTGCAAGTTCCTTAAATATTGTAGATGTAATTCCTTCTACAAATACTATTGGTAGAAACACTGCAACAGTTGTAAGAGTTGATGCTGTAACTGCCATAGCAACTTCCTTTGTACCTTTCACTGCAGATTCAGCTTTACTATAACCATCTCTTCTATATCTATATATATTTTCAAGCACAACTATAGAGTTATCTACGAGCATCCCTATACCAAGTGCAAGACCACCAAGTGTCATAAGATTTAATGTTATTCCATTAAAATATATCAGTGAGAATGTTGCTATTATTGATACTGGTATAGCTGTTCCTACTATTAAAGTTGTTCTTATATTTCTTAAAAACAAGAATAATATTATCATAGCAAGAACTGCACCAAGTGCACCTGATTTTAGTACTGTGTTTATAGATAAATTTATAAAATCAGCTTGATCTATTACTACCTTTATATCTCTTTTAGGAAATTCTTCTTGTATTTTCTCAAGTTCATCATTAATTCTAGAAGATACACTTACAGTATTAGTTCCTGATTGTTTTTGAACTGATATGCTTATACTAGGTTTACCATTTATTTTTGATATACTTTTTACTTCTTTATTTTCTAAATTTACTTCTGCTACATCAGATAATGGTATTGTACCTCCTGTTGGAAGTGTAATAGGTAAGTTTCTTATTTCTTCTATATCTGTAAATTCACCTGTTGTACGTATAGTTAAATTTTGTATTCCTTTTTCAACTGTTCCACCAGGAAGACTCATGTTTTGAGCCCCTATGATTTGAGATAATGTATCCATTGAAATTCCATAATTTTGTAATAGATTTAAATCTGCTTTTACACTTATTTCTTTTTGATATCCTCCATTTATATTAACTGAAGCAACACCTTCGAGTCTTTCTAATCTAGGTGATAATTCATCTTCTGCAAATCTTTGTAAGCTTGAAAGGTCGTCACTACCTGATAATGATGCTTCCATTACAGGCATTGCATTAGGATCTATTTTAAGTACCATAGGATCATTTGCACCTTCTGGTAAAAATCCTTTTATCATATCTACTTTTTCTCTCATCTCAAGAGATGCAAAATCCATATCTGTACCAAAATTAAATTCTGCAATTATAACAGAACTTCCCTCGGAGGATATACTAGAAACATTTTCAATATTTGATACAGTACCTATGGATTGCTCCAATGGTTTTGTAACTAGATTTTCAATCTCTTGTGGCCCTACTCCACTATATTGAGTCTGAACTATTGCTATAGGAAGACTAAATTGTGGTAATAAGTCTATTGGAAGCCTTGTAAGAGATACTACACCTAAAAGCACCACAATTAATGTTACCATTACAATGGTAACTGGCCTTTTAACTGAAAGTTTAGTTAGATTCATCTTTTTCACCTCTTACAACTTCAACTTCACTATTATCTTCTATATAGTTTTGGCCTTTAAATATAACTTTATCTCCTTCATTTAATCCTGATTTTATTTCTGTAAAATCACCTGTATCTAATCCTACTTTAACTTCTTTTTCTATAGCCTTATTATCTTTCACTATATATACTATATTTTTTTCACCAATATTTAATATTGATTCACTTCTAACCTTTAATGCATTTTTTACTACATTAGTATCTATTTTAACAGTTGCAGCCATCCCTGGCTTTATATTTCTATTTTCTTCATCTAATAATATATTTACAGTATATAACCCTGTTTTTTGGTCTACTGTAGGAGATATACTTACTATTTTTCCATTTAATCCTTGTTCATCTATTGAATCTATATCTACCCAAGCTTCTTTTCCTATAAATAATTCTCCCATTACATTTTCACTTACATTCATGGAAATAGTCATAGGTGCATCTTTGTCAACTATTACCATAGCAGGTTTAGTTAAAGGTACATATTCATCTTCTTTCATATTTATAGTTGATATTATACCTTCTAAAGGAGATTTTATCTCTTTTATTTCTTCTCCATCTTTTAAAGTGAATAATACATCGTCTTTTTCCACCTTTTTTCCAAGACCTTTTTTGATATCATCTACTTTTAGTGATGAATCTGCTGTTATCATCATTTCTGCTTGCATAATAGCTCTTCCACCTAGTGTTAATGAGTTTGAAAGAGTATCTTTTTCCACTTCTTCTATTTCAACAGCTACCTTTTCTTCCTCTGTAGTTTCATCCTCTGTATCTTCATTACTGCATGCAGAAACTACTCCTAAAAGTAATATTGATATTAAAAATATAGCTAATTTCTTTTTCATATTTCAACCTCCAATAATTTTTACTCTAAAACTGACCAGTCGGTCAATATTATTCATTATATTATAAATAAAAAAATTGTCAACAATATTGTTGACAATTTTTAAGTTAAATTATCAATATTCATATAGTTTAAAATCTATTATTTTACCCTCATAATATTTCATACTAATTACTTTCCCAAACTTTTTATTATTTTCTCCTTTTGTTATATATGTTATATTAATAGGTTCATTCTTAATTTTAAAGTGATCAATATTTCTATTATAAATTTCATCTAAATCATACCCTTTTTCTATCATATAATCATCAGCTATTCTTTCAGGTTTGCTTTGTATACCCATGTAATTTTTTGTTATTAAAGATATTACTATTAATATTATAAATGTTATAGTAGCTACATATTTTACTTTTCCATCATTATTTTTACTTCTAAATGTGCTACCTACTATGGAAAATAATATAATGTATAAAAATATTCTTATATTAGGACTTAATATAAATAAAATAATGATATTAAAAAGAATAAAATTTAGTATCATAGTTGTAATTACCATTGTACTATTTATATATTTATCATTTTTGACTTTCTTTTCGTAAATATTTATAATACCCATTACTATAAGTGCAAGTATTGATACTATAATCCAGTCAATATAAGTATCAGTTAATAAATACAAAAAATATATATAAATAATAATTAGAGGAACAATGACAAGAAATATATTTAATCTCTTATAAAGACTACTTTCTTTAGATATTTTATTAAGTTTTGTCAATAGCCATAAAATAAAAGTGTTTGCTATTCCAATAATCAACATAATAATTAGAACATCAATAATCTTTCACCTCTTCTATAAGAGCACCTTTTATATTTTCATCTAAATTATTAAATTCAAGAAAATTATTATATGCTTCTTTTTTTCCTGATTCTAAATCATCTTTTAATTTTTTATATTGTTGAATTTTTGGTTTTAATAAATCTGGATATACTACTTTATCTAAACCACTTTGTAGTATTTCTATACTTTTATCTATATCATATAAAAGATAAATCTCTGCTAAATATTCATAATTAGTCCCTACATCACTATTAATCTCTAAAGAGTTTTTAAAAGCATCTTTTGCTTTTTCAAATTCGTTTAATTTCAAATAGTTTTGTGCTAATAAACTCCAAAGATGAGAATCATTTTTCTTTTCTATGGCTAATTTCAATACTTCTGATACTCGTTCAAAATTATTATTTCTACTATATAAAGAGGCTAATTGTTTTATTGCATCAATATTATCTGGGTATGTTTCTATATATTTTTTTATTCCAGCTATTCTTTCTTCTTCTATGCCTTTCATCTTCTTTTGAAGATTTATTTGTGGGAATGTCTCCCAACCATTATTAAAATGTTTTTTCAATTGGTTTTCATAATCTTTTACAGTTTTACCTGTAGCTTTTTTAAATGATTCATCAAATGATTTATCTTTTAATCCAAGTAATATCTCTTCTATTACATTTTCTCCATGATTATATACTAAGAGATATATCATTTTATAACTCTGCTCATATCCATTATTACTTGCCCATTCTTCAGGCTTAGTTAATTGTTCAAAAGGAGTTATTCCATCTACTATAATATTTGGAGTACCGATATTATCTGCTCCTATAAATGATGCTACTCCTTCTTCAAACCAAATTGGTATTTTATCTTTTTCTATATTATTTTTTAATCTATACATATGTGATATATAATGTGAATATTCATGTCTTAATACAAATTTAAATTCATTTACAGTATCTAATGCAAGAACTTCATTATATACATCATTTATTGGTATTTTTATTTGTTTTAAATCTTCATAATAATATCCACCTGTAAAATCGTTTACTATTATATCCTCACTAAATGTTTCAGGATCAGTTATTTTTATAGTTAATGGATCATATTTCACACCTTTGTATATCTTTGTTGAATCTTTTTTTACGTCTTTTATATATTTATTTATAAGTTCTATTCCTGGTTCAGAAGATTTTCTATAAAGAATTGTTAGTTTCTCCCCATTATATTGTTTATATTCTTTTTTTGTTTTATCCTTTGGTAAATTTGATTTTGCAAATTGATTAAATGTAGTATGTTTTGTATCCTCAATTTTATCCACATATATATACGATATTCCTACATTAATAAAGCTTAAGATAATAATTGAAACAACTAAAATCCCTTTAGAAAATTTATCCTTATATATAAATATTCTTTTCTTTTTTAATGCTATTATTAAAGAAACAAATATTAAAAAAGCTGAAGTTATAAATGAGAAAGTATATAGATTTTCTAAACTTATAAATGTAGCTATTATCATATATATCAAAGTTAAAACTAAAATAAGTGCAAATGTAATAAATATAGTTTTTGTTCTTTTCAAAACAAAACCTCCTAACACATAATATTATGATAGTTTTATTTTATCATAATATTATGTCTATTAACATATGTGTTAGGCCTTTTGTTTTACTTTTGAAAAATAGAGTCCTAAAAGTAGAAATGCTACTCCAAATAATATTTGAACAATTAATTCATATCTTATATCACTTAATGAAGATATATCCATATTATTTATTTTTATATAATAATATGTTGGAAAAAACTTAGCTATTGTTATAACCTTATCACTTAAATATTCTACTGGAACCATCACTCCTGATATAAAAGAAGTCCCAAGAGATAATACAGTACTTAATCCATTAATTACAAATCTACTTTTAGTTAAATTATTGATTAAAAAAGTGAGACATAATATAGCAAATGAAAATACACTTACATTTACAATATACTTTGTGAAGTTAACTTCTTCTAAATGCTGTCCTTTTAAAACTATACTTCCGATTACAAATAATGCTGTGATAATTACTCCAAGTGTAACTTGACCTAAATACATTTCTTTATTATAATTTAAAAATTTCTTAGATGATATTTTTGTTCTATTTTCTAATTTTTCATCTTTAAATTCAATCATTATAAGTCCCATTACTGCTATATAAATAGCTGTTATAATGTATGCAGTAAAATTAAAATAATATTTAAACCAAATGTTAGCTGCATTATTGACATCAGAAGATTTTTCTAATATTTCTACATCAGTATTTTCTTTTAATGCATTATTTATAGATTCAATTTTAAATTCACCACTTACCTTACTTGCATTTGCAAATATAAGATATTTATTTATTTCATTTTCTATTTGGATAGAGCTTATCTTTCTATCATCTTTTATAACTTCCAGTGACTTTTGTTTTTCCATTACATTTTCTTCGAAATCACTTGGTATTATAATAGCTGCATCTATTTGTTGCAAAAATATTTGTTCTTTTATTTCTTTAATATTATTTTTTAAATTCACTATATTATTATTTTCACCTAAATAATCTTTTAGACCTCTAGACAAATCAGAATTAGAATTATCTACAATAGCTATATCAAGTTTTGTTTCATTAAATGTAATCTCTCTATTTTCTGTATCTATGCCATTAATTACTGAAAGTACGAAAAATATAAGTGCATAGGATAATATTATCATTTTATGTCTAAGGGCAGTTTTTAAAAAATATTTATATACTATCATATTGTCTCCTCCTTAAAAACACTAAAGATATAAGTGATAATATTAGAAAATAAGCTAATAAAATGATTATACCTTCAAATATTCCATCAGTATTATTTAATAAATTAATCTTATATAAATTATTTGTAATTACTGCAATAGGGTTTATCTTTGCAAGTATAGGTGCATATTTTTCTATCATTATTTTAATATTTGTATTAAATAGTCCTGATAATGCTGATAAAACAACTGTAGATGTAATAGCTATCATTGTTTTAACATTTATATTCTTATTGTTTGATACCCCTATAAATATACCAAATACAATTCCAAATAAATTGCCTAAAATTATAAAAATAAGGCTATATCCTATATTGGTTATTAGATTTAATTTCATTATTAACTCTATAACAATAAATAATAAAATATTAGATGCAAAGTTAAGCATAAGTCCTACTATTATTCCGGCTAATAAAAAAGTTTTCTTTTTTATAGGTGTAGTATTTATTCTTGCTGCTACTTCTGATAAATTACTCTGGATGTAATGAACCACTTCTATTCCAGAATATATACCATATGTTGAAACCATTGCGATTAAAGAATAAAATATTACAAGTATCCCATTTTCTTTTTGGTTTTTATCATTTGTATAATCTATTTCAAAATCAAATTCTTCTATAGGTTTACCTAAGGCACTAGTTTGCACAATTTGATCTAATATAGACTTAATTACCGTTTGATTAAGACCTGAATCATTTACAATTAAACTTAAATCATTATTAATAAATCCATCTATCTTTTCTTTTTCTAATTTTTCTTTTGCTTCCCTATCTGAAATTTCTTCTACATTTAAAATATCTATATCTTGAAGTATAGGTTTTATATTACTATCCTCTTCAATAGCTACATTTATTTTTTCTAATTTCACATTTGTAATTCCACTAAAAGCTATATAGAAAAATGTTACCATAATAATAGGGTAAAGAAGTGACCAGAATAAAAATCCTTTATCTCTAAAGCTATTTTTAGCTTGATATATAATATTTCTATATAAATCCACTAGTCCCTCAGCTCCTTTCCAGTAAGCTCTAAGAATACATCATTTAGTGTAGGTTGTCTTGAATACAACTTTTCATATGTTAAATTATTTTGTTTTATAAAATCTATTAAATTAGATAAATTATTTACACCCGATTCAAATTTTATAATATAATCATTATCTTTCATTTCGATATCTAACACTTGGGGTATTTCTTTTATCTTTTCTAAAACTTCACCATTAGTATCAATAAATCCTACTACTATTTTTTCTGTAGTTGTAATCATATTCTTTAATTCTTCGTTTGTGCCAGATGCTATATTTCTTCCTCTATCCATTATTATAATTCTATCGCATAATATTTCTGCCTCTTCCAAATAATGTGTTGTATAAATAATAGTACTTCCTTTTTTCTTTAATTTTTTTATGCCTTCAAGTATAAAGTTTCTACTTTGAGCATCTACTGCAACAGTTGGTTCATCTAAAAATATGAGTTTAGGTTTATGAACTATACCACAAGCTATATTTAATCTTCTTTTAAGACCACCACTTAACTTTTTTGGAAAAAATTTTGTATAATCTTTTAAACCTACAAATTCTATAGCTTCAATTACATATTTTTTTCTTTTTTCTTTATCATTTATATATAATCCACAAAAATAATCTATGTTTTCATATACTGTTAAGTTTTCAAATACAGAAACTTCTTGAGGTACTACACCTATTTCCCTTTTTATATTGTAAGAGTTAGGTGTCATTTTTTCGCCAAATATAGTAATTTCACCTTTATCAAATTTAAGTAGAGACAATATTGAATTTATAGCTGTAGTTTTACCACATCCATTTGGACCAAGTAACCCTAGTATTTCACCCTCTCTCACTTCCATATTAAAATGATCAAGAGCTATAAGCTCTTTATATCTTTTAACTACATTTTCTACTTTTACAACCATCTATATCACCTCTTATATTTGTTAATACTATTGTACCAACCATATAAAATTTATTGTAGTGAATATTCTCATCACTTAATATGACAAATGTCATATCATAGGTTATAATTATCATAAATAATCTTTTAAAGGGGATTTCTATGAGGAGATTTTTAGAGAAACTAATTATAATAGTATTTTCGATTTATTTTACATATAGTTTAAATAGTGAAAGAGATATAGCATTTTATTTTCTTATATCTATTATAATTTCAATATCACTAGATTTAATTTCTAAAAATAATATTAAATATATAATTTATTTTTTATTTATAGCTTTAATTTTTTATGATAATGTATTTTTGTATTATTTTCCTTTAATTCTCTACAATATTTATATTGACTTTAAAGGCAATTTCTTTTTATTTTTGCCATTATTATTTATAAATTTAACTCCTGTTATAATTATCTTATCTTTTATGTCAATGTATCTTTCAATATCTACATATAAATTAAATAAAGTACTAAATCAAAATAGAAAAGTACGGGATAAATTAAGAGAAGATACTCTTTACCTTAGAAAATATAATGAACAATTAAAAATAGATAAAGAAAAAAATATTCAAATAGCATTATTAAAAGAAAGAAATAGAATTTCTCGGGAAATACATGACTCTATAGGACATACAATAAGTAGTAGCCTTATTCAACTAAAAGCTCTTAAATTATTAAATGGTGAAAATGTATCTAATGGCCTTGATACCCTTAGTGAAACTTTAGGTAGTGGTATGGATGATATAAGAAATAGTCTATATAATTTGAGAAATGAATCTTTAAATTTAAAACATAAAATAAATGAAATAATAAATGAAATGACAGGACTTGATATTAAACTTATTTATAATATAAATGAGGATTTAAATTATAAATTAAAATATGATATTTTATCAGTAGTTAAAGAAACTATAACAAATACAGTTAAACACTCTAATGCAAGTAATATGGAGATAAAATTATTAGATCAGCCTAAATTTTATTCTATTATTATTAGTGATAATGGTACCAATATGAAAGATAAAATTGACATAGACGATGGAATAGGGCTTTATTCTATGAATAAAATAGCAGTAAAATATAACGGAATATTTAATTATAAATTTGAAGATGGATTTAGAATACATTTAACACTTATGAAAGGAAGTGAAAAATGAAAGTTATAATTATAGATGATGATCCTTTAGTAGTAAATTCACTTAAAACTATAGTAGAGGCAAATAATATAGAAGTTTTAGCTGTAGGATATAGTGGAAGTGAAGCAGTGAATTTATACAATAAGTATAGTCCTGATGTAGTTTTAATGGATATAAGAATGGAAAATTTATCTGGAATAAATGCAACTGAAGAAATATTAAAATATGAAAAAAGAGCTAATATTCTTTTAATTACTACATTTAGAGATGATGAATACATAAAAAAGGCATTAGAACTCGGATGTAAAGGCTATATCTTAAAACAAAATATAGATAGTTTAATTCCTTCAATAGAAGCAGTATATAAGGGAAATATGGTATTTGATAGTGAGATTGTATCTAATTTTAAGACTAATTCTAAAAGAGATATTGAAACTAATCTTTCAGATAGGGAAATGGATATTTTACTACTTGTAGCAGAAGGGTTCAATAATAAAGAAATAGCTAAAAAATTGTTCTTAAGTGAAGGTACTGTAAGAAATTATATTTCAAATATGCTAGATAAGCTAGATTTAAGAGATAGAACTCAACTTGCAATATATTATTATAGGGGGAGATAGTTATCCCCCTTTTTCTATTAGATATTTCCAATATTTTTTTGGCATATTACTCCTTTGAAGTTTAGGATTAAACTTTTCTTTTATAGATATAGATTTAAAATACATCTTCCATAAATTTTGATAGTCCTCTTCTTTTTCATTAAATATTATATTTAAATCACCTTCTACTTCTTTTATAATCCATTCTTTTTTATTATAAAATACAGCTATATTTCTTTTTTTATCATGAATTATGAAATTTTCACTTGAGAGTCTTTTTATAAAATGTGATGCAACTATTCCTATTACATTATAATCTGGTGAAATTTCTGCATATAATATATTGTTTTTAAGCTCCTTAAACCGAATTAATCCCGTCATTCTATGTCTTTCGTGACTTACTTTTTTATAAATACTTTCTATTTTAAATACCACTTCATTTGTTAAATTTAGTTCTATATCATTGCCTATTTTAAATCCTAACCTAATAAAGTTCAATATATCCATTTCTATACCATCTATTTCTGATAAATAAGCATAATATATTTTTCTTAAGGCAGCAGGAGAAATCTTCTTATCTATTGCTTCATACACTTTTCTTGCTTTTTTTATATTTGTATCTATTAATATTTCCTTTACTAAAAAGTTATCTTCTCTTTTTTCATAAGAAAGTATTTTATCAGGTTTATCGGGAGTGTAATATGCATAATATATAGAAGTTAAAAGACCATCAAATGAGCCATCATATATGTAGTGATTTATCATGATTAGAACCCCCTAGACTCCAAACAGATAACTGTTTTTCAAATATATTTCTATCTAAACCATATATTAATTTTTCTCTGATTTTTTCTGGATTCATAGAACTCATTCCATAATATTTACCATTACAAGTTATGAAATATTTAGCTCTTTTAAGTACTATATTTAATTTTTTCAAATTATCATAATTAAGTGGACCAAATTTTCTTGCAGCAACTATCCTTCTAGCTGATTTAACTCCTATGCCTGGTACTCTTAAAAGAGTGTTGTAATCTGCCCTATTTATCTCCACAGGGAATATTTCAATATTTCTAAGCGCCCAATTACATTTTGGATCAAGTGCTAAATCAAAGTCTGGATTTTTTTCATCCAATAATTCATCTGCCTTAAATTTATAAAATCTAAGTAACCAATCTGCTTGATATAATCTATTTTCTCTAATTACAGGTGGTGAATCTAATACAGGTAAATTAGGTGATTTTGCTACTGGTACATATGCAGAATAATATACTCTTTTTAAATTGTATCCATCATATAATCCTTCTGATAATTTAAGTATTTTTAGATCATTATCATCAGTTGCTCCAACTATTAATTGAGTACTCTGTCCTCCTGGTACAAAAGAATTTGCATATTTAAATTTTTTCTTTTCTTCTCTTGTCTCTACTATTCTATTTCTAATATTTCCCATAGGGGTTAATATGCTCTTTTTAGTTTTATTTGGAGCAAGTAGTTTAAGTCCATTTTCAGAAGGTAATTCTATATTTATGCTCATTCTATCTACATATAATCCTATTTCATCTATAATACCCTTATCTGCATGAGGTATGGCTTTTGTATGTATATAACCATTAAATCCTTCTACTTCCCTAAGCCTTTTTACTACATTTAATATAAGTTCCATTGTATGATTAGGTGATTTTATTATTGCAGAGCTTAAAAAGAGACCTTCTATATAATTTCTTCTGTAAAAATTTATAGTTAAATCTACTATTTCATCAGGAGTAAGTGTTGCTCTTTCTAAATCATTTGATAATCTATTTACACAATATGAACAATCATATATACAATAATTTGTCATAAGTATTTTAAGTAGTGAAATACACCTTCCATCATCAGACCAACTATGACATATCCCATTTATACTAGCAGAACCTATACCATCTTTTTTATTTTTTCTACCACTTCCACTAGAAGAACAGGAAACATCATATTTTGCAGCATCAGAAAGTATTCTAAGTTTATCTAATACATCCAAAAAAACCACCTCTTTCTATAGGAAAATTATACTATGTAAAAGGTGGTTTGTCAAACATATGTTCGGGCATAGTGGGGGTTTTTATATATGGTAAAATATAGATAATATGTTAAACTGATGTTTCTGACCCACATTATAAAAAGAAAGATAGGTTTAAATGATAATTGCTAAATATATACTATTTGCTTTATTTCTAGCTATAATTGTTAACTATATTTTGATTATTAAATTAAAGAAACCATTTATACTCTCTATAGTTATGTCACTTACAATTATTCCCCATAAAACAATTGAAATGCTAACATATAATTCAATTTATCCCCCAATAGAAAACATGAATTTCTATTTAAAGTTTAATCACATTGCTTATATGTATTTTTCCTTATTATTATTTGATATAATATTTGGTATTCTATATATAGTTTTGAAAAAAATAATAAAAAACAAGAAAAATCATCATAGTAATTTTATTTTCTATATTTAATATATAAATGTAGATTTATATTCTATAAGAAAATTTATATAGTATTATAAGTAAAGAAGAGCAAGAATAATCTAACTATAAATATAATATAGTATGATATGTTAGAGTTTAGGTAGTAGTGGATATCTTATATTTAAACATTGGTCATTTCTAGCTTTTGGAGTAATAACAAGTAGTATTATATTGATAAGAGGTAATTAAGTAGAGATTATTTATATTAAAAAAATTTAATAGATAAAAGGTGTTTCATTATGGTAAGAGTAATGAGAAGTGTTTTATCCATAGAAATTTAAGTAAATTTTATATTTTATTATAACTAGTATTTTGGACTCTATAGGAGTATAATATAATTAGGTTTTTTTAAAGTTTTTTAAAGAATTGTTTTATCTTTCTTTAAATTTTACTATATATTATAAGGGGATTTCAATGAAAAATAAAAAATTATTTATTGTGCTGTTAATTTCAATTACTATTATTTTATTACTATATTACGTATTTGGACAAGGGCATAGATATGCTAAAAGCTATGCAAATCGACTTTTTGCTTATCAATTACCTGAAAAAACAAAAATAATTGAAAAGGATTTCGATTATGGTGTCCTCTATGGAGGCGGACCAAGGGGGAGTGGGGGTTATCCGACCATGGTAGCACACATGAAGTTGTCATCTGAATTAAGTGAAAAAGAGATATTTAATCATTACAATAAGAATAAGTTTGAGATATTTTTTGAAGGTTATGAAACCATTAAGAAGAATAGTGAAGGGAAAAAATGGTATGAGGGTCAAAAATCAACAGGTAAAACCCTTAGTGATGAAATGAATAAAGACGAACCAATCAATTTTATCGTTCAATATAGAACAGAATTTAACTATCCATTCTTTATAGATTTTCATTAAGAAGCCGGAATTAACCCTCCAGCTTCTTTTTTTATCTGCTTAGCTGGTTATAGTTTTCGACAGCTTGGTAGATTGTATAGTTTCTTTCACCATACTTTGTGGCTGATTCATTTGTTCCATTGTAACGAGCAATAGTGCCTTTTACTTGAGATTCTGTGTAATTTAACATATTGGAAGGATATCCTTTTTCTACAACAGCTCCCCATTTAAGAACATATGCGCATGTTTCAATATTAAATGCTCGATCAACATGAAGTTTGTGCCAGATTTCACTTATGTCATCTTTATTATTAGCATCTCGTATTGTGTCATCTAGATAATTTTGATTAATGGCCCAATTTCGAGCGTTAATCGCAACCCAGGCAAATATTTGACCTACTCCTGTACTTGAGTCATCAATGTCTCCGTTCTTAACTCTCTGATCTTGAATTGCATCCAGAGTATTCTCTGCGGAAGCTTCCCAAGAGATCACTGTCTGGATAAAAGATTTTTGCATTTGAAGTTTTCTTGCCATTCGAGTGATTAAGCCATCATAATCAAGAACGATATTAACTGAGTCAATTGGTTCTCTTATAGATGAAAACTCTTGAAGAAAGTTTAAAATATCTTTAATAATCGGAGGCACTTCCTCTCTTATCATAGGTAAATAAGTAAGAATAAGAGTAGAATCTAAGCCATCTTTATGATTTATAGGTTCTACCGACGATTGTCCTGCATCTAATCCTGATGCAATATTTTTGTCGATAGTAATTAAACCCCTGCCTGAACCGACTGTAATGGTTGCAATTTGATCAAATGCCTAGTTCTGAGGAAGTGCGTACCCAATATCTTCATTTGCCCTATTAATTTTCAAAACATCTATCCCTATACTATAGGCTAGAATTTGCTCTATTACAAATAAGCTAAAAAATATAATCATAGCTTTAGGGTATCTGTCTTTTTTTATATTATGTCTTACACCTAGGAATATTGCTATAAAAGATATAACTATATTAATCCAATGAGGCCACATATGATTTCACTTCTTTTAACTAAAAAATTCCCAAATTATTTACAATTGAATTATACCATAGGAAGCTATATAAAAAAATGATTATAAAAACTAAATTAAATTTATAAAAATTGAAAGTTATATATGGTAAAATGTAGATAATATATAATATTTGATTTATTTATAGCTATAATTGTCAACTATATTTTAATTTATTATTTAGTACGTTAGATTTAATCTTAAAAAAATATAAAAAATAAAGGGTGTTTAATTATGGTAAGAATAATAATTGGAAGTGTGTTTCTTTTAATATCTGCTATTCTTTATAGCACAAAATATTTATCTGCTGCTATGATTGGAGTAAATAGTACCTCTTGGGGTAAAGATGATTTTGTACGAATGTTATCCTATACTCCAACCTTATTAAACTTTTATATTTATATTTCTTTTATAGCAGGAATAAGTCTTCTTATATGGTATATTGTTGAGTTTGATAATAAGAATAATAAGAATAAAAGGGAAGAATAGAATATATCTTATATTCTTCCCTTTTATTTTAAATCACTAATATAATTATTTTTCTCTCTAAAGCAAAAAGTTATTTTCAGATTCTAAAAATATTACTTAACCTTTATTCTTATATCTTCTTTTATTATATTAGGATAATATGAAATTGGTAATTTAAGAATATTATCTGAAATTTTATTTTTATCTGCTTCTATTTTATAGAAATAATTATACTCTTTTTCTTCGTCTTCTTTTCTCACGTTTCCATATTCTTTTGTTATAATTCCAGGTTCATTAACAATTCCAAAATCTGATGAAGACATACTTAAATCTTTTAATTGTTCTTCACTAAGATTAATTCCCAATTCTATAACATAGATATCATCTTTTTCCTCTATATCAACGATTCTCAATTTATCATCTATTGAATCTAATATTTTTTCTTCTTTTATATCTATATTTAACTGAAGTTTATCTTTATCCAATGCATAGATACCATCGAATGCTATGGTTAAATCTTTAGACTTATTAAAATAGTTACTTTCAATTATCTTATTTTCTTTCACTTTATGATTTTTATTATTTTGTATACTCCTTCCAGCTATAGAGCTTCTATACTCTTCTTTATTATCAATTAATCTAAAATTATAAAAATCAAATATTGCTTTTGAATTATTTCCGTCATATTCTATTTCTATTTCATTTGATATAGGATGTTGAATAACTTTATTAATTGTAACCTTCTGTCCAGCTATATTAATTTCTTCATTTAAATCATATACCTCTTTTTCATATTCAAATCTTTCTTTATCTACTTTAAATTTTACTTCCCATGTAGAGTCTAATACTTCTCCTGTTTTTTCTTCTGTAGAGTTTAAATTTGTTTTATAATCTTGAGGACTATCCCACTTTTTAAGCTTAACCTTCATAGTTATTTCTTCAGGAATTTTCCATGGAATAGGTTCATGTCTATAAACATTCTTAACATTAGATATCTTTCTATTTTCTTCTTCCATCATATTAGGAAAACTAAAGTCACCTAATAGATTCTGATCTAAAAATATTCTATTACCATTTTCATCGTAGAAATCCATTGATTCAAATCCAATATATTTGTGATCTCCTTTATTCTCTATACTATAAAATAATAAAACTCTTTGTTGGTCCATCACAAAATCATCTACAGTAAGCACCAATTCTTCATGTTCATCACTTTTATCTACATGTTGTATATAATCATTGTCTCCAGCTAATTTAAGTCCCTTGTCATTATTAATAAGACGAACTATAGCATCACCCAAAGGAAGATTTTTAATTATATCTGCAAAAGCTGGAGATATTCTTATAGATATTGTAAATATAATTAATAATATACTAGCTGCTATACTAGATAATACCTTTATTATTTTCTTCTTTTTATCCTTTTTTCCTTTCTCAATGCCCTTCGATATAACTTCTTCTATATTGTCAGGTATTTCAATATTATCGTATTTATCTTTATAATCATCAAATTTCATTTACGTCACCTCCAATATTAATTCCTTCCCTTAAACTATTTAAACCTCTACTCAGTCGTGTTTTTATAGTCCCTTCGGGAGTATCTAATATATTAGATATTTCTGATATAGTTAGATCCTCAAAATATTTAAGAATGATTATCTCCCTATATTTAGGCTTTAATCTATCTACTAAGTCATGCACTTCTAAGTCTTGTTGAAAATTTATATTTCCGTCTTCAAACTCTTTATATAATTCTACTTTTCTTTTCATTTTCTTTTTTCTATTAATACAATAATTAATTAATATTCTAATAGTCCAAGTTTTCATATATTCTTTTTTCTTTAGTTTATGTAGATTTGTATATCCCTTGTATGTTATTTCTTGTATTGCATCTAATGCTTCCTCTTTATCCCCCAGATAAGAATAAGCAATTCTATATAATTGGTCTTTATTTTCATTGAGTATTTTATAGAATTCTAATTCTATCCCTTTAATTCCCATATGGTCACCTCCTTTGTATTAATTAGACAATATAATAGGGTAAAATGTTTCAAAAGATTTTCTTATATTTAAATTATTATATAAAGGAATAGTTCAAAAATAATAAATAAACATATAAAAATATATCTAAGATATCTTAGATATATTTTTATATGTTTATTTTAAATCACTAATATAATTATTTTTTTCCTTAGCTAATCTATGAATATTTATCTTCTTTAAATATTGTATTATGACATATATTACAGCTGATGGTATTATAATATACAAACTATTAACTTGAATTTTCTTTGAATTATTATTTGTTAAAAGTATAATACCTATCAATGCTATAAATGAAAATGCAGATATTATTTGAGGTATATTCTTTTTAAATCCTTTTTCTGATATGAAAATTGGTGTTATAATACTCTCCATTATAAATATAACTATGACTATTATTATATAAAAAACAAATAAATTAGAATTCATTCCCCAGTTAAACTGACCATACGCTATAATGGATACTGACATAAGCCAAATAGATATCCAACCGAATAACTTAGATAAAAAATTCAAGATAATTTCTATCTTACTTGGTCCATTGCCATTATTTATAATTTCCTTAGCAAACCCTTTAACATCACCATTTATTTCTTCTTTTAAGCTAGAGTTTCTTAATCGCAATTCATGTGCCATACCTATCAAATCTCTTTTTATAACTTCTGTATCATAAGAATTCAATTTAAATATGCTCATGCTTTTCATGATATTCTTAATCATATCTTTATCTTCTTCTTTAATCTCTCTTGTTTGTTTTTTATTTTCCTTTTTTAATAAAGTCATCTCATTACCTATCATATTCACCTTCTCCTTTCAAAACACTATCTACAGATTTTTTTACTTCATTCCATGAAATTATAAATTCTTTAAGAAATTCTTCTCCAATTTGAGTTAAAAAATAGTATTTTCTCTTTGGTCCGAGTGGCGATTTTTTGTATAAGGATGATATTATTTTCTTTTTTTCAAGTCTTACTAAAATAGGATAAATTGTTCCTTCTTTCACATTGTAAAATCCATAATCTTGTAAATGTGATACAATCTCATATCCATATGTTTCTCCCTTACTTATTATACTAACTATACACCCTTCTAATGTTCCTCTCATTAATTGAGATCTGTCCATCATATATTCACCTACCTTGTAGTACATAGTAGCTTAACTATATTGTACCACATAGTAGTGTTTTTATCCATAAATTTTCATAATAATAAACACCCTTTTTTTGTAATTCTATATTAGGGTGTTTTATTAATATAATATTATATTTTAATTAGATCTCAAAACTAATATAATTTTCTATCTAAATGATATATTTTTCCTAACTTATCTCTCATAGTAAATTTAAATGATAAACCTTGCTCAATATCTTGATCATTTAAACCTTCTATATTGATAGTGTCATTAAACAGAAATTCCTGATTCATAGGATCATTTATTATCTCTTCAGCTTTTTTTATTATATTTATAGTATCTACTTTTTTATCCCTATAATATATATCTGCATTTATACTTTCCAGTTTTAATTTTTTTTCATTTTCGCTAATAGGATTTAATATTTCAATTTCATAAGTAAATCCTTTATTAGAGTCAAATGATATAGGATATATATTTATAGAAAACCTTTGTTTTAAATTTTCTGCAAGATTTATAGGGTCTAATTCTTCTGCTATTATTTCTTCTTCATTTTCCATGATTATTTGAATATTATAGTTATTGCTATATGATAAATTTAAATTTGTAGAATATTTAAGTCCTAAACCTTTATTTAACTTTATTTTTTCTCCTTCATCTTTTCCTTCTATTGAATAAATTAAATATGGAATAGAATCTTTCTTTAATTTATTAAATTTTACTTCAACTGCTACATTTGCTTCTTCATAATTATTTCCTATATTTTTTATATCATAATCATATGATGATATAAAATTTGATTTTTTATTTAAATCATCTATATGTTGTCGTAAATTATCTATTTCTTGTCTTTGATTAGATATTTCATTTTCTATATGACTTAAATGATTTTGATCATTTGCCTTATTAGTCATTATTAAAAAATATAGATTTATAAAAAGTAATATAACTATAATTATAATAAATATCTTTCCTGTTTTTTGTGTCATGCAAATCCCCCAATTATTTTAATAGTTATTTATACGGATTTTACACATTTTCCTTCTAATGCAGTCTCTTCTATATCTATAACATTTAAATTATCATCAAAAGTAATAATAAATATAGCTGGCATTTTTAGTGCTTTCCAATCTTCATAATTAAACTTACTATCATAGTGATTTAATAATACGCCAAGAAAGGTACCATGAGTTCCAACCACTATACCTTTACCTCTATGTTTATTTAGTATATTTTCTATTGCCTTTATTCCTCTATCTTTAACCTCATTAAGTGATTCTCCACCATTAAGCTTATAATTAAAATCTTTCCATTGATTTATTGAAAATGGCACAAAATCATCTATAAATACATCTGATACCTTTCTTTCCCTTAAATTATCTACAATATTTATAGCCATATTTCTAAAATCTGCATATAGTTTTATAGTGTCTATTGCTCTTTTGTAAGGAGACGAATATATTATATCTACATTTTCTCTTTTTAATGCTTCTAATACATCTTTTCTTTGCATCTTTCCCTCTTCTGATAATTCTCTTGACTTATCATCTTCAGTATATATAACTTTTGCATGTCTTACCATTATTAATTTTGTGTTCATATTTAAGCTCCTTTATATTTAGTTTTAAATCGTATCAATAAAGATAGGAATAAAAAGAAGAATTAAAGTTAATACCTAAAAGAGGTAGAACAATAAATGTATATATAGAATTACTTTTCGTAACAAGAAAATAAGTGGATAATAAGATCATAATTACACCAGATATAATTCTAATCATTGCAAGCAATATTTTCCATCCCCTTTTATAGTCCTCTAAGTTTTAATAATAATTTTCCTAAATATTTTCTATATGAATACTTCTCTCATATAAAAATTCTTGAGTAATATCATTTTTAATTGTTTATTGATTTTTTTCTTACATAACTCCCTATGTAATTAGATACTAATAATAGAAAGTCATATAGTATGAAAAATGACATTACTGATAATTCATAATATATAAAAATTGTAGGCACAAATAAAAGTGCAATTATATTGTGAAGAGTTAAGTTAAACTCATTTTTTATACCATAATGATAACCAAGTATAGCTGTTAAAATTGGAAATATACCTAATAATAATATACTTATATAAGTATCACTACTATTAAATAAGGGTAATATGTAAAAGAAAATTGCAGCTATAATTATGTAAGGTATCATTTTTTTATTATAACTATGCGGCTTCATTTAATCATCCTTTCTTTAATACTATTTTATTAATTAAATAATATACTCTATATCATGTAACTGTGCCTAAAGTATTTAATATTTTATGCCTTTTTAATTCTCTATGTTCAAATTTATATTCTTTTTTGTCTTCTTTCTTATAAAATATCCTATACTATTTCCTATTAAAGTTAAAGTTTGATAAGCTGGAAAATATATTATTGCTGAAATATTATAATATATAAAAATAGTTGGTAAAAATACACCTCCTAATAATAAAGGTAATAGAATATTAAATCCATATTTAGTTCCATAAATTAATCCTATATTAAAACTTACAAGAGGAAAAATCACTAAAAGTACAAGTATAAAATAACCTGTATTTTTCCCTAGTAATGGCAATATGTAAAATGAAGCTATAGCTATTATTAAATATGGTAACATTTTTTTATTTTTGTTTGTATTCATCTTTATCTCCTAATTTTTCTTTTAATAGTTCATCTACTTTATTTTTATCTTCTTCTTTCACTTTAAAAATAAATTTATTATGTTTTGTTTTAAAATATAGAGCATAATAATTTTCTTTTTTTCTTATATTTAAATTTTCTTCCCATTCAAAACCTAGTATATCTTTCCATTTGAAATTACCATCTTTAGTATATATACCTTTATTTGTAATTATATCTTTTTTGGTATCATTAATTATGTATAATATTCCTAGAAAAAACATCATTAAAGTTATCTGATTGTTATTTTCATAAAAGTTTAATGTAGCAACTAAAAACCAAAATATTGGTCCTATTATTTTGGGATGTATATCTTTTATAGAATAAAAATAAATATCCATTATTCCCCTAGTATAAATATCATAAGCTATATCAATTAATATTACTAATGATAAAACTATAGTTACTTTCTCCATTTAATCTTTAACCCCTTTATTCGCTTTTGATTAAATTATATCATAATAAATAAGTCATAAAAGGAAAATTATTCATAATAATAATAAATTATTCACTATCATGTATTGCAATATAGTTTATTTTATATTATACTATATTGTATAACAAGGTAGGTGATTTATTTGGTAGATAATACTCAAATTTTAAAAGGGATATTGGAAGGTTGTATATTGGAATTAATAGATAATAACCCTATTTATGGATATGAACTTGCATTAAAACTTCAAGAATACGGATTAGAAGTAAGTGAAGGTTCTATTTATCCAGTACTGCTTAGGTTACAAAAAAAGAATTTTATCACAGGAAAAATGAAAAAATCGCCTAGTGGACCAAATAGGAAGTATTATTATTTAACTGAAGAAGGACAAATATATCTAAAAGAGTTTAAAGTCAGTTGGAAAAATATCAAATCTAGTGTAGATAATTTAATGTATGGAGGAAACTAATAATGAAAGCTCAGGAATTAATTAAATTAAATAATGAAAAAAGAGAAAAATTAAATGATGAAAATTTAAAGTATTATGAAGGTATGTTACTATATATACGTACATCGTGGAGTAAAAAAGAATTTGAAACAGAAGAAATTTTATCAGAATTATTAGATCATCTATTAGATGCTCAGGAAAATGGAAAAACAGCAGAAGAAGTATTCGGACAAGAGCCACAGGAATATGCTAAGCAGATAACAAATGAATTACCTAAAATGAATGTAAAGGAACGAATATTATTTTTTGCTCCTGCTACTTTATTTCTTATTGCAGGAGTATTATTAGTAAATGGAATATTTAATCCATTACTTTATTATACTTTAAATATAGGCACATTAAATAAAACCATATATCTAGGTTCTCTTTTATTAAAAAGTATTTTAGTATTAATAATATTTGCTATATTTATATATATTGTTATGAAAGCTGCTAGAATGTTAATTTTTAAAAATATAAATAAAAAAATAGAATTTTTTATTTATTGGATGCTTAGTACATTATATATAGGTCTATTTGTAGTAATTTTTTATTTTGTCCCTGACTTTGGTTATATAATTACTGTTCCAATTTATATACAAATTTTATTAGGAGCTATTTTAGCTATATCAGGCTATATTATATATAAAGTTAATAATTAAATAAAAGAAAAACATCTATATTCCTAGTATTACCTAGTCTTATAGATGTTTTTCTTTTATTTATTTTCATATGAAGCTTTTATAAAATCTCTAAATAATGGATGACTTCTTGTTGGTCTTGATTTGAATTCTGGATGGAATTGACTTGCTACAAACCAAGGATGATCTTTTAACTCTACTATTTCAACTAATCTTTCATCTGGTGAAACACCACTTATAATTAATCCTGCAGCTTCTAATTGGTCTCTATATTGATTATTATACTCATATCTATGTCTATGTCTTTCATATACTAATTTTTCCTCATATGCCGCTTTTGCTTTTGTTCCTTCTTCTAACTTACATGGATATAGGCCAAGTCTCATAGTACCTCCCATATCTTCAACATCCACTTGCTCTGGCATTAAATCTATTACTGCATATGTTGTATTAGGTAATAGTTCTGAACTGTGTGCATCTGATAATCCTAATACATTTCTTGCAAATTCTACTACTGCCATTTGCATACCTAGACATATTCCAAGGAAAGGAACTTTATTTTCTCTTGCATATTTGATAGCACAAATTTTACCTTCTATACCTCTATCACCAAATCCACCTGGTACAAGTATTCCATCAATGTCTTTTAATACTTCTTCACAATTGTCTCCATCTAATTCTTCTGAATGTATCCAATCAATTTGTACATCTACATCATTTGCAATACCTGCATGATTTAATGATTCTGCTACAGATAAATATGCATCTTTAAGTTCAACATATTTCCCTACAAGAGCTATTTTAACTTTATCTTTACGATTTTTCATCTTTTCAACCATATTTGTCCACTCTGTTAAATCAGGCTCTTTAGCTTTTAGATTAAGTCTTTCTATTGCCATTTGTGGAAGTCCTTCTTTTTCAAGCATTAAAGGCACTTCATAAAGAGTATCTGCATCTAGATTTTGAACTACATTATTATGGTCCATATTTGAGAATAATCCTATTTTCTCTTTTATTTCTTGTGATAATTCATGTTCTGTTCTACATACTATTACATCTGGTTGAATACCTATACTTCTTAACTCTTTTACACTATGTTGAGTAGGCTTTGTCTTAATTTCTCCTGCTTTTGCAAGATAAGGTACTAAAGTAGTGTGAATATACATTACATTTTCACGACCTACATCATACTTAACTTGTCTTATTGCTTCTAAAAATGGAAGACTTTCTATATCTCCTACTGTTCCACCTATCTCTGTTATAACTACATCTACCTTTTTTTCTTTTGAGACTCTATATACTCTTTCTTTTATTTCATTTGTAATATGAGGTATCACTTGAACTGTTCCTCCAAGATAATCTCCTCTTCTTTCTTTTGTTATTACTGACCAATATACTTTTCCTGTAGTTACATTATTGTTTTTGCTTAAGTTTATATCAATAAACCTTTCATAATGCCCTAAGTCTAAGTCAGTTTCTGCACCATCATCTGTAACAAAAACCTCCCCATGCTGATATGGACTCATAGTTCCTGGATCTACATTTAAATATGGGTCAAATTTTTGTATAGTAACTTCAAGACCTCTACTTTTAAGTAATTGACCTAAAGATGCTGCTGTTATTCCTTTTCCAAGTGATGAAACTACACCACCAGTTACAAAAATATATTTAGTAGATGACATTTTTATCCTCCTTAAGTTTTTCATTATATTTTATCGTTCATTTATATTACCTTAACTTATAGTATTGTATATTAAAGGCTATATTATGTCAATTGAATTTGCTAGAATTTAAAAAGATTCTCACTTGAGTGAGAATCTTTTTAATCTATGCTAATTTTCTTTCAACTATTTCTGTCACTACAAAAGTTGCAACATCATTTGCAAAGCTTCCAGTAGTAAATCCAGCATCATATCCTAATTCTTTTGCAAGTTCATGTGATAATCTTGGTCCACCACAAGCAAGTACTATCTTATCTCTCATTCCTTCTGCTTCTAATAACTCTACAAGTTCAGTAAGGTTAGGTATATGAACATTTTTTTGAGTTACTATTTGAGATACAAGTATTGCATCTGCATTTTCTTCTATTGCTTTTGCAACAAGCTCTTCATTAGGAACTTGACTACCCATGTTTATTGCTTCTATTCCTTCATATCTTTCAAGTCCATAATGACCATCGAAGCCCTTCATATTCATGATTGCATCTATTCCTACAGTATGAGCATCTGTTCCTGTACATGCTCCTATTATTTTTACATCTCTTTTTATATTTTCTTTTATATATTCTTCTACATCTTTTTTATCCATAGAATCAACTTCTACTTTTGGAACTTCTATTTTTGTATAGTCTACAGTGTGCATACATCTACCATATACTACAAAAAATGTGTATCCAACTCCTAAGTCTGAATAGTGAACTATCTCAGGTTCTTCAAGACCCATTTTCTTTCCTAATATTCTTGCTGCTTCTTTAGATTCATCACTATATGGTACTGGTAATGTAAAAGATAACTGCATCATTCCATCATTTAATGTATCACCATATGGTTTTATTTTAGTTAAATCTACTTTTTCTACTGCCATTATCTTTCACCTCCAAGCATCAATTTAATAAATGGATTGTAATAGTTTTTATCCTTTTCTATTACACCTTCAAGACCTTTTCCACCATCTCTAGGTCTTTTAACATCTGCAAATTTACCTTTTTCTATAGTAGAGAATAATCCTTCTCTTTCTATATCTTTAAGTAATTTTTCTGCATCATCTAATACTTTGTGAGCTCTAGTTTCTATTACTCCACCACTTTTGAACTCTATTTCTTCTCCTATATCTCTTGCATTATTAAATATATATTTTGCATTTTCAATTGAAAGCATTCTATCTTGTAATAATGGTGTATGGATTGCTTCTGTTGGCATTCCTAATAATTGTAAACCTTGATTTGTCCAAACAGATATAAGGTTGAACATTGCATCTTGAAGATGACCTTTAAATATATCTCCTGTCATAAACTTTGTAGGTGGCATATATTTAAGTGGTGCTTTTGGGAATATTTCTCTAGCCATTTGTGCTTGTGAAAGTTCAAGTAAGAATCCATTTTCTAAACTAGGATCCATTTCAAATGCATGACCAAGTCCCATTTGTTCTTCTGGTATTCCAGCTTTTAGGGCAAATTGTTCATTCATAAATTGAGAAGCAAGTACAGTATGAGCTTCTTCTACTGCATCAGCTGTTGTAAGGTAATTATCTTCACCTGTGTTTATTATTACTCCACCATATCCATTTATAATTCTAGAGAAATATTGATCAACTAATGTTCTTTGCATGTTTATATCTCTGAAAAGTATTCCATATAAAGCATCGTTTAACATTACATCTAATCTTTCAAGTGCACCCATTGCTGCAATTTCAGGCATACATAATCCTGAACAATAATTACAAAGTCTAATGTATCTTCCTACTTCTTCTCCTACTTCATCTAAAGCTTTTCTCATTATTCTAAAGTTTTCTTCAGTAGCATAAGTTCCACCAAATCCTTCAGTTGTAGCACCATATGGCACATAATCAAGAAGTGATTGAGCTGTAGTTCTTATAACTGCTATTATATCTGCACCTTGTCTTGCTGCTGCTTGAGCTTGAACAACATCTTCATAGATATTTCCAGTAGCAACTATTACATATAAGTAAGGCTTTCTACCTTCACCTAAAGTTTCAATGTATTCATCTCTTTTTAATTTATTTTTTCTTATTTTTTCTGTAGTATCTTTTGCTATTAATTCTACTTTTGTATATATTTCATCATCACTTGCTATAGGTAATTTTGTTAAATCTATTTCCCCTCTACTTACAAGTTCTGCTACCATTTGAGGACCTTCTCCAGTATGAACCATAGCATTCCCTATCCAATATGCTATACCTCTTTCTAATCCTCCACCTTCTTTTACATTGTCTACTACTACATTTGGTAATGGTCTTTCTATTTCATCTACTCCATCAATACCAAGTAATCTTGCTACTGTTCTTTCTACTGATACAGTAGAATGCTTGTCTATAAACTTTTGAACATCTTCAGCTATATTCTTAGCTGCATTTCTAGCACTTTCTACTTTATTAAAATCTAAGTTTAATTTGCTATTCATTTAATCTTCCCCCTCCATTAGTATTTTTTCCGCTTGATCCAATATTTCATCCTGCAATCCCATAAATTTCGAAATGTTTAATGCATCTCTTGGTACATTTGCTGTATTTTCAAGCTTTGTAAGTCTATAGTCCATAAACTGACTGATAGCTTCAATTCCTATATCTTTACTTTCATTTTTAAGTTTATTAAAATCAAGGTTTTTAAGTCCAATAACTTGATAATGAACTACACCTTTTGTATTTGCAATATTGTCATAATGTGTTGTTATTACATTTATAGAAGGCTTTTCTAAAAGAAATTTTACAATTGATTTTGATATTGCATAGCCTTCCTTTGGGTTTGTACCACGAGCTAACTCATCTATTAAAATAAGTCCCTTTTTATCACTATTTGATAATGCAGTTTTAACCTTATTTATTTCTCCCCCAAATGTACTAAGGCCACTATCAATTGACTGAAGGTCTCCCATAGATACAAAAATATACTCTCTAAGTGATGTTTCCATAGATTTAGCAGGAACTAATAAGCCATATTGAGCCATTGCTGTAAGAAGTGCGATTATTCTTAAGGTAATTGTTTTACCTCCCATATTTGCTCCTGTTATACAAGTAACACCTTTATTTAAATATATTGATATAGGTATGAATTCTCCATTTCTTCTTGTTACTTCCTGTTTAGCTTTAGGATGAATTCCTTCTATTATATTTATTTCATTTTCATCTAATATCTTTGGTTCTGTTGCATTTAGTCTATGTGCTAAGTAAGCTTTAGCTAACTTAAGATCAAAATTACCTATAGATTTAATGTTAGTCATAAGGAAATCAAAGTGAAAACCAATTTCAGAAGAAAGCTTTTCTCTTATTTTTATTTCCTCTTCTTCTTCCTCATACTTTAAGCTTTCTAATTTATTTATTAAATTAGATATTTCAATTGAATCTTTTATTTTATATCTAATAGACATATAGCTTTCCGATAAATATTCAAATTCATCACTATTATTTAATTCATCATTTAATTCACCGTTCTCTTTTGAAACTACTACTTCTCCCTTTGGATCTATTCTTATATTAAATTTATCTTTTAATTCTTTTCTCTTTTTGTTTTTCTCTAGTTTTATTAATTTTCCTATATTTCTTTTTTCCGCTCTTATTGTTTTAAGTTCTTCTGAATATTCTTCATATATATAGAATGTTTGGAGACCCTTATCTTGAGGATCAAATAATAATCTTAAGGTATCTGATGATTCTATAAATGTATCATCAAACATATCAAATGGTAGTTTATGCATTATAACTTCTATATCTTCTATAATTGATATAAAGGTTTTAACTTCATAAAGTTCAACTACAGAAAGAATAGAGTCATTTTTAGCTCTATATATTGAATTTCTTATATCTTTTATATGAATGAAAAGGGATGTTAATTGTTCATATAAATTTCTATTATCTTCTATACTATCTTTAATTATTGATACCTTATTAAGTTCAGAATTTAATTTTTCTTTATCAAAAAAGGGCTCCATTTCACTCTTTTTATCTCTACCATAAGGAGTGAGTACCTCTATATTTTTTAATATATAATCAAATCCTATAGCTTGCTTCGTACTATTTGTCATATATTTCATTTAGCCATCAACTCCTTACATCATTACATCATATACTGGTAAATCTTTTATATACTTATCCATCTTATCTTTGAAATTATCTCTATCAAAATAATATCCAGAAGGTGAATATGGGTTTAAAGTTATTGCTGCTATATTTACTCTATTTAAAACATTAATTTCTATACCTTTTTTCTTGAATTTAAGCCAATCAATAGGAGATATAAATATTTTAGTACCATCTCTCACTATTATCTTTATATTTTTATAATATTTTGTTGATTCAGTTAAGTCCTTTAATGTCTTAGTAACAAGACAACCAGGTATATATACATATCTCGAATCTTCATCTATATTATCAGCTATTATCTTTCCTGAATTTAATGAAGTTTTCAAATCTACATTTTTAACTCTTTTTTCTTTATCTATAACTGATATCTTATCTATATTTTTTTCTATTATTTTCTTTATATCAATGCCTACTTCATCTAATGATAAAATAGTCTTTTGATGAAGAGTTTCTTTTATAACTTTATCCATATTTCTACTTAAAACTGCACCTGTAGCAAGTATTGTAGCTTCAGTAACTGTAGGATCAGCTACAGCAATTCTATTTATAGAACCATCTATTAACACTAATTCCACTCCGTAATTTAGCATCTTTTCGGCTAACACTTTCATTTCATTTGCAGTTTGAGCTCCAGCAATTTCAATATATCCCCCATATACTACTCTTGCAAGAACAATATTTCCCATAGATGACCTATAATTTGTAACTTCTAATATTTCTACTGTAGCATCTCCTTGTTCAATACTTCCTGTTGTTGTTGCAATAATACTCTCTTCATATACATATATGGCTGGTTTTTCTGTACTAGTTACTACATCTTCGCGCTCCCCATCACGTCCAGTTGATGTAATTCCTAAGTTTATATCTTCATAATAAGCATCTTCTATTATTTTATTTAATGTTACAGTTTTTCCAGCATTTTTAGCCATGCCTATTATAGATACAATTTTATATTTTTGATTTATATTATCTATTAATTCCATCAAAACCAGCCTCCTTTTTTAATAATTATTGCATAATATATTACTTACTTTCTTCTCTTTTCTTAGCTCTTTCATTTCTTGCAAGCTTTGTAGGCTCAAGTGCTATATCATTTCCTTCTAATAATCCTGCAACACCTGTAAGTTCATGCTTATCTTTTCCTGTACAAGTATCACATTTACATTCACTTTGTTTTACTTCTGGCTCAGTATAAGTTGTAATAACTCCTTCAAAGTTTCTAAGAACAACTTTGTTTGAAGATCTAGATACTACGTAATTTGGCATTACTGGTATCTTTCCACCTCCACCTGGTGCATCTACTACGAATGTTGGTACTGCATATCCTGAAGTATGTCCACGAAGTCCTTCTACAATTTCAATTCCTTTACCTACAGAAGTTCTAAAATGCTCTATTCCCATAGATAAATCACATTGATAAATATAGTATGGTCTAACTCTTATTTTAACTAATTTATGAACTAAGTCTCTCATTATGTGTACACAATCATTTATTCCTCTTAAAAGTACAGATTGATTTCCTAATGGTATACCCGCATTAGCTAATAATTCTATTGCACGAGTAGATTCTTCTGTAATTTCTTTTGGATGATTAAAATGTGTATTTAACCAAATTGGATGATATTTTTTAAGCATACTTACTAGGTTTTCAGTTATTCTTTGTGGCATAACAACTGGTGCTCTTGAACCTATTCTTATTATCTCTACATGTGGTATTTCTCTTAATTCTTTAATAATTTCTTCTAATCTTTCATCAGATACTAAAAGTGCATCTCCACCAGATAATAATACGTCTCTAACTTGTGGTGTTTTTCTTATATAATCAATAGCTTTCTTTATTCTATCCATTCCCATTGGAGAATCTTTTTGACCTGCAAATCTTCTTCTAGTACAGTGTCTACAATACATACTACATTGATCTGTTATTAAAAGAAGTACTCTATCAGGATATCTATGAGTAAGTCCTGGTACAGGTGAATCTGTATCTTCATGAAGTGGATCTTCCATATCATTTGCACCCATATGTGTCTCTACAAGCTCTGGTACTGCTTGCATTCTTACTGGACAATTTGGATCATCTTTATCCATAAGAGAAGCATAGTATGGAGTAATTCCCATTCTAAACTTTTCAAGTACAGAACCTATATTTTTTTCTTCTTCTTCAGTTATATTTATTAATTTCTTTAAATCTTCTACAGTATTTATTCTGTTTTTCACTTGCCAGTGCCAGTCATTCCAGTCCTTTTCATCTACATTTTTCCACATATCAATATTCTTATAATTCATAGTATTCATCCTCCTTTTATTATGCGTATAAATCTTCGTATACTTTTCTTAAATTTTTATCTTCTCTCATTATTTCAAGAGAAATTTCAGCATGGCCTTTTGTATATCCATTACCCATAATCATATTTACATCTTTACCTACTCCTTCAGCTCCTAAAGCAGCTTTTGTAAAGTTTGTAGCCATACTAAAGAAATATATTGTTCCATCATCTTTTGTAGATAATATACTTCCCATTTCAGTGTTTGGTACATTTACATTATTTATAGTTATATCTACCATTTTTCCATCAGTTGCTTCACTTACTTTATTCATTACTTCTACTGCATTAGTAGCATCTGCAACTATATAATGATCTGCTAATCCTAATCCTTTAACTCTTTCAATAGTCTCCTCACTATGACCTAGGCAAATAACTTTACCAGTTACTCCTACACGCTTTTTAGCTTCATATAAGCAAAGCATTCCTGATTTTCCTGCTCCACCTATAACAAGTACTGTGTCTCCTGGATGAACTAATTTTGCAGTTTGTGCTGGTGCTCCAGCTACATCAAGTACTGATAATGCTAAGTTTTCTGGAAGATCATTTGGTATTACTGCATATATTCCACTTTCAAAAAGAATTGCTTTTCCTTTTATATCAACTTGATCTATATCTTCTCTTACTTCATTAATTTCATCAATTCTCAACGGAGTTAAAGATAATGAAACAAGAGTTGCTATTTTATCTCCAACCTTTAAATCAGTTTTTCCTTCAAGAGCAGGTCCTATTTTTTCAACAGTACCTATAAGCATTCCACCAGAACCTGTAACAGGGTTTTGATGCTTCCCACGAGTTTCAACTATGTTTTTCATTATTTCTTTTATTTTTTCAACCTTTCCACCTGCTTCATTCTTTATTTGAGTAAAGCTTGCAGAATCAATGTTTAATGTTTGAACATCAATTAAAATTTCATTATCATAAATTTCCATGTTATTATCAATTTTTGTAGCTGGTTGTGGTAATGTACCTTTTGGTTCAATTACCCTATGTGTTCCATATGGATTTCCTTTTTTCATTATATTACCCCCTAAAAAATTTGAATTTATCTATCGAAACCTTTTCACGAAATAAATAATATTGCAAAGCTCATGCCAAAAATATAAAAAACAATATCTTTTTTTGAAAAATATATTTTGTATAAGTAATATCAATGTTTCGACAAAAAAACAGATAATATTACAAATTCGTAATGTTATCTGTTTTGTATTTTTTTGATTTATTATAAGATTTTTGGGGTATATATTATATTAACATGATTAATTTCGCCGAATTTTAGGCATCATTTATTTTTTATCGTTAAATATTGTACATTTATAAGCCGTATTTTTTCATCTTATACTGTAATGTCTGTCTTGGTATAGATATGAGTTCTGCTGTTTTTGTAATATTTCTATCGGTTTTCTTAAGTGCTTCTTTTATTATGTTCTTTTCCAAACTCTCAACTGCGCTATTTAAAGGCCTTATATCTTCATCTTTATTTATTTCATTTTTATATTTTTCAAACTGATATGGTAAATGTTCTTTTTTTATAGTATCAGTATCTTCTAATGCAAGTACTCCCTGAATTACATGCTCTAATTCACGTACATTTCCAGGCCAATCATATTTCATAAGGATATCTAATGCATCATCTTCAATTCCTTCTACATCATTACCTAGTTCTTTGTTATATTTATCTATAAAAAACTCTATTAGTAATGGTATATCATCTTTTCTTTCTCTAAGTACTGGTATTTTAAGATTTATAACTGCTAATCTATAATATAAATCTTTTCTCATTATTTTTTCGTCTATTGCTTGTTCTGGTTCTGTATTTGTAGCAGTAATTACTCTAACATTTACATCTATTGTTTTAGTTGAACCTACTCTTCTTATACTTCCATCTTGTAAAACTCTAAGCATTTTTGCTTGTAGTTCAAGTGGCATAGAGTTTATTTCATCTAAGAAAAGTGTTCCACCATTTGCAAGTTCAAATAAGCCCTTTCTATCTTCTGCTCCAGTAAAGCCCCCTTTAACTGTACCAAAAAGTATTCCTTCCAGTAAATTAGATGGGAGTGCTGCACAGTTTTGTGCTATAAAAGGCTTGTTTTTTCTTGGACTTGCATTATGAATTGATTGAACTAGAAGCTCCTTGCCTGTCCCAGTTTCCCCATATATAAGTACAGGGGAAGATGTATTTGATGCCCTAAGTGCTGTTGCTTTAAGCTTGGCCATTTTTCTATTTTGACCTATTATATCTATGAATGTATACTTAGCTCTTTCATTATTCTTCTTTGGATTATCATTTTCACTATATAATTTTGTTTGTAAATCTGTTATCTTTTCTGTCATTTTTCTTACATGGGTTATATTTCTAGATATTTCTATAGCGCCTTTTATTCTGCCTTTTTCCTTAATAGGTATAGAGGTATTAATTGTAGTTATTTTATTTCCTTTATAGTTTATAAACATCTGTTCTTTTTCATATATAGGACTACCTGTTTGCATTACTTGTATAAGAGTAGATGTATCATGATTAAGTGATGGATATACTTCTAATATATGACGTCCTATTATCTTTTCTCTACCTAGTTCATCTAATTCTTTAGCAGATTTATTAAAATACAATATTCTTCCCTTTTCATCTATTATTTGTATAGCTTCTTCTATATGATTTAATATTTCAAATATATTTTCCCTAAAGAATATACTTTTCACCTTAAACCCTCCCGCTTAATTTTTGGCACTAGCTGCAAAATAATAGGCACCGTTTGTGCCTAAGATATTGTTATATCTAATGTATTTAAACTCTCTATATTATTTGAAATTAGCAATTTATATTTTAAAGATATTTTTCCTTTACCTTCTTTTATATCTACTTGTATTTTTTGAGTTGAAACTTCCATATCTAGATTTCCATATATTGTAGAATATAAAGTAGTATATTTATAATTTTTCTTAAACTCCATTTTGGAATTATTATCTCCAAAGCGTTTCATTGAAATTTCATCTTGTTTTATTTTTAAACTTGTAGTGGAATTTTCAAGTCCTGATATTTCAGACTCATCATATAATAGATAATATGAATCATTTTTCTCATAAAATTTTCCTTCTGTTACAAGCTCTATTTTATTTTTTTCTCCATCTTCTGTCTCTTGTGTTCCTTTTAATTTTACTAAGACATCTTTCATTATATCTTCCTTTCAACTATTATCTTTACTTATATATATTGTACATTATTATGCCAAAAAAGAAAACCCGATTATTAAATCGGGTTTATTACATCATAAGTGTACCATTTTCATCTTTTATTATTCTTAATATATCTTCCTGAGTTCCATCCATTGCATTTATATATACTATAAAATCAGAACCTTTATATTTTCCACTAAATTCATAGCATAAAATATCCTTATTACCATTGTCAGGAATTATGGCAAGTCGAACTCTTTCTATATTAAATCCAATTCTTACCTTTTCTTTAGCTTCATTTTCACTTATTTTAGGTTTTGGTATTTCTCTATCAACATGACTTATAAGGTATTTAGCCATATCTGCAGCTATTATTTCTCCATCATCTAGTGCTACTTTAACTTTTATTAAGTCTGTATATATTGGAACACCATTTTTCTCATATACAAAGTTATACAAGATACTATCATCATATTTGGTGCTATAATTTGCTTGCATATTTTTATAACCATTCTTATTTAAAAATTCTTCTGCTTTTTTCAAGGCTTCTTTTTCACTAATATTCTTCTCTTTTACATCTTTAGGATTTTGCATCCATACTATTTTTCCACCTTGTACACTGACTCCTATTATTATATTTCTGTCACCTTTTTTAGGAGTTATACTAAATGTATACGCTTCAATATTGCTAGTTCCAGTACCTTTACCTTTATTAAAGAGTTTAACCTCTGCTGGATTCTTAATTCTTAAAAAATCAAGTGCTATTTTCTCAGCCTGTTCCCTACTCACATTGTTTTTAGGAAGTCCTTTCGGAACTGCATTCATAACTTGATCAGAAAATGGGCCATCATATATAAGCTCTGGATAATCTGTCATTTGCTCTTCTTCATATTTTTGCATCTGTACATCTAATATATTTTGATTAGATTTTGCTATTTCTTGATTTTGTCCTTTAGCTACTTTAAAAAGAGTTAAATCACCCTTAGCTATTTTTTCATGAGCACCTTCAAGTTCTCTTGTTAATTGTTCTGTATAATCTTGTAATCTAAACAGCACTTGTCTTTCCTTATCATCTAACTTTTCACCTTTCATAAACCTTGCAATAAGTGAATAACTATAATCTGCAACTTGGGTCAAAAATTTTTCTGTTTTGGCAAGATTACTATGTGCTACAGGTAACTGCGATAATTTATCATGAGCAAAATATGCTTGTTGATATATTTGACTAAGTAACAATACGTCCTTTTCTTCAGATGCTGATACTAATGACTTAGAAAGTGATGTCTGAACTGTTTCTATATTATCTTTCATATCATAAAACATTCTTTGATATTGATTAGTTAATTGATTTTTATAATAATTTTTAGTCTTATATTCATTATATCCCCATACTCCTACTGCAACTAATGCTAATAAAAGTAATACAGATATTATTGTCTTTTTATCTCTCATCTTTACCTCCTTTAGTTTCCAAACCAGTGTTTACCTATTTGAATAACTTTTGTTCTAGACCATATCCACTTACTTGTAGCTGTAGCAGGATTCCAATAGTAATTACATCCGTAAGTTGGATCCCATCCGTTTAATGCATCTCTAGCAGCTTTTAAAGATTCACCATCTGGAGCTAAATTAATTTGTCCATCCGCTACTGCAGTAAAAGCTAGTGGTTGATAAATAACTCCTGCTATGGAATTAGGGAAAGATGGATTTTCAACTCTATTTAATATTACAGCAGCTACTGCCACTTTTCCTACATATGGTTCACCTCTGGCTTCTCCATGTATTGCACGAGCAAGTAAATATGCATTATCGTCTCTTGAAACTCCGCCACTTGCAGTATTAGCACCACCTAGTGATATACCTAATTTATTTGCTGTTGCAGGACCTATTATTCCATCTACTGCTAAGCCATGCCTTCTCTGAAATTCTCTAGTTGCTCTATAGGTTCCACTTCCATATATACCATCTACTGCACCAGTATAATATCCCCAATCCTTTAATCTTCTTTGTGCCTCCCTTACTACATCTCCGGAAGAACCCCAATATATAGTTTGAGGTGCTTTCATTTTATATCTTTTTGCAATTGTCTCTATTTGTTCATTATTATTTAGTGCCATATTTATTGGTATCATTAATAACAATGCTAAAAATGTTATTACAATTATCTTTTTCATCTTGACCTCCTTAATCTTTATATCCTATAGCTTAAATATATTTTCTGTAATAACATTGGTTTTTATACCATGAAAAAAAGAAAGGGTTAACCCTTTCTTATATTCCGCCATTAAATAAATTGGCAAGCTTAGTTTTATTTTTTTCAATTACTTCTACAACTTTGAACTTTAATCTTACAGGAGTATCTCCTTCATTTTCTTCATTATTTATCATATTATATTCATTTTCTGAAAGCACTTTCTCCATATTTTCTTCAGAGTGAGAGCTTTCAACATTATTATCCAAGTCTAAAAAACAAAGTGGAGGAAACATAACACACCACCAATTTTCACCTACCCCTTCACCAAGTACAATTTTAAGTGCCCTATAATTACCTGCTGGGAGAGTAAAATTACCATATGACTTTGTTGGAAAATCATAATCTCCAAAATATACCCTCACTCCATAATCTTTTCCTATCTTATGTAATTCTCTTTCTGCTATATTTTGGATTAAATCTATATTTTCTTTTAATATCATTTCAGTCTGATTTATAGATTTTGATTCTTCAAATTTAGGAGTCATTTCTTCTATTATTTTATCTCTTATTTGCAATTTTATATCTTGATCTTCTTTTGTATCACTATTTGCTATTACATGAAGTCTTATAAGTTTTTCCTTATAACTTCCTACATTTTTATATACTTCTGCAATAGATACTGCCCCTATACCTATAAGTATTGCTAAAATCAAAACTATATTTATAATAATTTTAAATTTACCTTTCACTTTAATACCCCCTAAAACTTTTATTAGTATTAAGTATTAGCATAAAAGGTAAATTTTAAACCTATTTCCCTAAAAAAATCAGTATAATTATCTAAAATTTATTTTGTAAGCCCAATTCTTCTAACTTTAGCATTTACATTTACTGTAAATTCTATTTCTTTAAATTCATTATCCCAATTATCTTTCACCCTATCCCACAATTCAAGTTCTTTTTTTCTTAGATGGTCTTCTACTTTTAATACATCTACGCCTACTTCATTTTGTAATGTATCTATGGTATTAATTATAGTTTTCTTTATTTTTTCATTTAATTGTTCTTCTATATTTTTTATAATTTTATCATCTAATAAATCTGAATCTGTTTCAATTGTATTTGGATTTAAATACTCATCAATATATCCCTCTGCTCTTACATCATAAATAAAGTTTATATTTCCATCTTTAACTTTTACATCTTTTTCTACTTTATATTCAGCTACAATATAACTAACTATATATTTTCCTGAATCTTTTATTATAACAACTTCATTATTATAACTTTTTCCTGTAAGTATTAATATAGAGTTCGTATCTTCTTGATTTAAAAATTCCACTAATTTTCTATCTTTTATTACACTTGATCCTTCTACTACTAAATTATTTTTCTCCAGTGATATCTTTCCTACTATTCCTGTATTGCTTCTATATAAATCTTTAGATAACTCATTTATAGTTGAAACACTATATTTTCCACCTATACTTTTTCTTTCTGATAAATCACTTAAATATCTTCCTAACAAAGAATTTCCTATTGTATTATTATTTAATATATCTTCTGCTCTTCCTTTTGCTATTAATATAATAAATTTTCTTCCTGTTATTGTTGTTCTATTAAAAATTTCAAGCGTCTGAGAAAATTTAACCTTATCCTTAGCCAATTCTTCTCCTATAATTATAACTCTTAAATGATTGAAAAATACATCTTTTTCAATTATAGTTCCTAGTTCTCTGTCAATTTTTGATAAAACTTTGCCTGACTGACTAATAATAAATTTAGGCTCTCCTTGACCATTTTTTCCCACAGCTCTTAAATTTGGATATTCATATGTAACCTTAAAACCCTCATCATCGTCTTCTGTCTTATCCATTCCTATAGCTGTAATATATGCTCTATTCTCCATCTCATGCTTATCCCAACAGGCAGTGCTTATAAAAAAACTGACTATAATTATAATTACTAATATAATTCTTTTCATATTTTATTACCCCCTTTCTTTGTAATAACAACAAAAATAAATATTATTAAGGGTATGATAAGTATTATTACTACACCTATATAATTTGAAAACAAATCAATATAATAATAAACTTCATCAATATTATCAGGAACAAGAGCTAGTAAATATATTAAAGGAAGTAATGGCATAGAAAGAAAATCTAATTCTTTTAATTTGAAAGATTTATTTAATAAAATATTTGATTGAATTAGCAAAATAGATAATATTTGAACAGAAATAAATGTCCATAAAGCAATAATTATGCCATCAACATTTTCTAAAAAAGCACCTGGTACATCTACAGTTTTCATTAAAAGTAATGTAGGCCATAATAAATCTTCTGTTTGTTTTCTTCCAAATTCTGATATAACAACAATAAATGTACTTAAATACATAATTCCTAAAAATATAATAGATAAAATATTATACTTTAATATTTTATTTGTATTCTTAACATAAGCAGTTGAAATAAGTATTATTTCTATACCTATAAAACTAAATAATGTTGTTCTTATACCTTTTAATATCTCAATAGCATTTATTGGAAATATAGGATAAATGTTTGTGAAATCTAGCTCTGGTATTAAGGATAAAAACAAAATAAAAATAGGAATAATCACTAATGGTAAAACAATCTGTGATAATCTAGCTATAGGCTCTATTCCCTTACGGGTAATATAACAAACAACTAAAATTAATGACAATATAGTTATTTCCAAAGGGGTATTTCTTAATAAAAACATCCTTATTATAGCACCAAATATTCTAACTACTATCGCTCCGGATATTAAATAATGAAAAATAAATAATATATCAATAATCTTTACTATAGGCTGTGGAAGTATTTCATCTATGACTTCAAATATTGTTTTAGACTTAAATCTAATCATTAATTTAGTATACATTATTACCAATATTATACTAATAATAGTTCCGATTATTATCGCAATAATGCCATTAAAACCTGAACTTTTAGCAAGCTGACTAGGTAATGATAATATTCCTACACCTAAAATAGAAGCTATAATAAGACTAAAATTTTGTCCTTTAGTTATTTTATCATTACCCCCTATCATTTTTATCCTCACCTTCACTTTCATTTATTAATGAGTTTATATACTTACTATTATTCATTCTAACTTTATCACCTGTATTTAAAAATTTAGGTCTTAACTTCATAAATTTATATGGTAATTGAATTACACTATCTTTTAAGTCATAAAAGTTATTTATCATATTAGAATAAGGGTCCATATAAGGGATTCCAAAACTCTTTAAACCAACTAAATGTGATAAAAGCACCATAAAACCTATACTTATCCCGTAAAGTCCTAGTACAGTTGCTAAAATCATAAGTATAAATCTCCATAGTCTTATTCCTGATGTAAAAGAAAAGCTAGGCAAGCTAAACGATGCTATAGTAGTAAGGGCAACTATAATTATCATAAAAGGACTGACAATCCCTGCTTCAACTGCTGCTTGACCTATTACAAGACCACCTACTATACCTATAGTAGTACCTATAGGCCCAGAAATACGAGTTCCTGCTTCCATTAATATTTCAAGTGTACCCTCCATTATAAATGCTTCAATAAATGCAGGAAATGGAACGTCTATTCTTGTTGCAGCAAGATATAATGCTAATTCTGTAGGAAGAATGCCTGGATGATAAGAAGTAATAGCTATATATATTGCTGGTAATATTAATGATATAGGTAAGGATATATAACGTACTATTCTTACTAAATTAGCTCTTGACCACCTTCCATAATAATCTTCAGAAGAATGTAATAATATGTTAAAAGTAGCAGGAATTAAAAGTGCTGCAGGACTATTATCTACTACTACAGCTATTCTTCCTTCATATAATGCAGCTGCTACTGCATCAGGTCTTTCTGTATCTTGTATTTGAGGAAATGGAGATAGCCAATCATCTTCTATTAATTGTTCTATATATGAACTTTCTAAAATAGCATCTACATCTATTCCATTAAGTCTCCTATTAAGTTCCTTTAATACTTCTTTATCAACAATATCTTCTATATACATTAAGGCTATATCTGTTTTTGAACGTCTACCTACTTTTTGGTATTTTAATTTTAATTTAGGATCTCTTATTCTCCTTCTAATTAAAGAAGTATTTACTTTACCTGTTTCAGTAAATCCATCTCTTGGTCCTCTATTAACTGATTCTGTTGTAGGTTCAGCTATCCCTCTTATAGGCCAGCCACGTGAAGATGTTAAAAGTATTTCACTAAATCCATCAAATAATAATATAGTTTCTCCTGCAAGTACGCTATCAATTGCAGTTTCTAAACAATAAATATCCTTCACTTCACCTAGAGGTATTCCGCCTTTTTTGGAAAGTTCATATAAATCTGCACTTACGGTTCTAGGACTAGGGATTTCATCTCGTGCATCATGCATAAGTGCTTCAAGTACATATTCATTTATCAATTGCTTGTCAATTAGACCATCTATATAAATAATAGCAAATCTGTAATTTTGTTTTTTACCTACATTAAATTCTCTAATAATGACATCATCACAATCTGCCAATATCTCTTTTATTTTTTTTAGATTTACATCTAAATCTTTAGATATTGGTATTTTAATTTTATCTTTAACTTCTTTATTTCTCTTTTTTCTCTTCAATGAAATACTCCTTTCCTATAAAATAAGGGATAATATATACATAAAAGGTCCTACTATAATTAGGACTACAGATAATACCCTTGCTATTTTCTTTTCTTTTTCCAACCCTTTTTGATTTAATTTATTTGCATCTATAAAAAACAATACAAAAGCTACAATTACAGTTAAAATAACAAAATAAAAATCTATTAATCCTTTAAACTTTTCAATCATAAATATTCTCCTATTATTAAAGTCTTATTATAATATTTACTATTAATCTTATTGTTATTCAAAAATAGCATAAAAAAAAGACCTTTATAGGTCTTTTTTGCTTTTACTTTGAAAATGTTCTACTATATGTTTTTTGGATATTTCAATATGCTCTTCTGCATATTTTTTTGCATTTGATTTATCTTTATTTACTATAGCATCTATTATTTTTTTATGTTCTTTATATAACTCAGCAGCCTGTGAATGACTACTTACATAGCTAACTCTAAATCTTTGAACTTGTTCTTTTAATGAATCTACCATTTCAATAAGCTTGGAATTTCTTGCAGCATTAAAAATTATTTCGTGAAGCTCTTCATCTTTTTTTAAAATTCCTTCTACATCTTTGTTATCAGCATATTTTTTTAGTTCTTCATGTTTTTTCATAAGTTCCTTTAATTCATCATCTTCTATTCTTTCAGCTGCCAAATATGCCCCTAATCCTTCAAGACTAACTCTTATTTCTAATGCCTCTTTAATATCCTTTAAGGAGACTTCAGATACATATGCTCCTTTTCTTGGAATCATTATTACTAATCCTTCTAATTCCAATTTTCTTATAGCTTCCCTTACAGGAGTTCTACTAACTCCCAACTCTTCAGCAAGTTGTATCTCCATAAGCCTTTCTCCTGGAGCCATTTTGCCAAGAATTATAGATTCTCTTAAATGTTCAAATACAATTTCTCGCAAAGGTTTATAATCATGTAAATCTAGCTTTTTAATTTCATCCATATACTTAATCCTCATTTCTATTTTTATATAGTTTTAGTTACATATACTTCATCTATATTTTCTTTTAGTATACCTTTACATTTTTCAGCCTGTTCTTTTGTTTTAAATATACCAAATACAGTCGGTCCACTACCACTCATCATGCTCCCCATTGCTCCACAATCAATCATTTGTTTTTTTATATTATCTATTATAGGATATTTTTTTATAGTTACAGTTTCAAGAACATTCTTCATATTATTTGCTATAAATTTCATATCTTTTCTTTCAATTGCTTTTAATAAACTATCTGTATCAGGATGATCTATGTTTTTGAAATTTAAGCTTTCATATACTTCTTTTGTAGAAACGTCAATATCTGGTTTTGCTAAAAGTATTATATTATTTTTAAAAGATGTAATCTCCGAAATATCTTCTCCTATTCCACGAGCAAAACCTGTTCCACCAAATATACAAAATGGAATATCTGCCCCAATACTTACACCCATTTCCATAAGCTCTATATCATTTATTTGTAAATTCCAGAGTTTAGAAATACCTATAAGAGTTTGAGCAGCATCAGAACTTCCTCCTGCAAGTCCGGCAGCTATTGGAATATTTTTCTCTAAATAGATTCTTACACCTTTATTTATAGAATATTTTTGTTTTATAACTTCATAAGCTTTATATATTAAATTACTTTTATCTGTAGGAACTCTTTTATCATTACAAATTATTTCTATTCCACTTTCTATTTCTTCAAATGTCAATATATCATGTAAATCAACTTGTTGCATTATCATTTCTACTTCATGATATCCATCATCTCTTTTTTTTAATACATCTAATGATAAATTTATTTTAGCATAAGCATGTCTTTTTAAAGTTTTCAAAAAAATCACTCCTATATTTTGTCCCTTATATTATTATATAGGAATATTGTATACATTGAAACAAAAAAATAAACTAGAGAGTAATTTCTCTAGTTTAAATAGCTACATCTATTGTCTTTATTATGAATATCTTTTCTCCAGGCATTAAATTTTCTGGAGCCATTATATCGTTTACTCTGATTAATTCTTCTGTAGTGGTATTGTACCTTTTAGCTATATCCCAAAGGGTATCTCCATCTTTAACTATATATATTACAATAGAATGTCCTTTATTTACATCTTCTACATCTTCAATTTCCAATACATTAGTTACTATATCAATATTTTTAATTCTATTTACAGAAGTATCAATCTTTACATCTGATGTTATTTCTACCTCTCTAGAGCTTGTTTTTCTATAATCTAATTTTACAATATTCATTTCAACTTCAAGATCCATATCATCACATATATCATCCATATCTATATATGATTTAAATGGAAAATCATTTCTTGCACTTTTTATTTCTCCACTTTCTTCACCTAAATAAAGCATATTTGCGTTTAAAATCCCTTCAATTATAGCTTTATCCTCAATAATTCTAGTGTCTGTAACTATAGGAATAGTATTAACACTATATATCTCTTTTATTATTTCATCATCATAGCTAACATCTATAGAGTCTTTTATGTTTTCATATTTTGAAAATGAATTTATATTTTCTGTTATTTTTACATTTTCTTTAGATAATTCAACCTGCTTTTTAGTTGAATATGTATCTACAGCTATTTCTTTTTCTTTTACTTGAAATACTTTTGCATGTATTTCTATAAGAGATTCTAAGTCAAGTATTCTGTTTTTTCCATTTATATCTCTTTTAACTTCATAATTAGGATCAGAATTAACTAATTTAACTTTACATTCCATATCCGTATTTATTCCATCAACATCTACAAAATGAGTAAATGGTATAGTATGAGATATAGTATTTAACTTATTCTCATCAGAATCTTCTATATACATTACTTTTCCTTCAACTTCACCAGCTACAATTATTTTTCCATCAACTATTTTAACTTCCTTCTGATATGATTTAACGTCAACATTTAATACCTCAAGAATATCAGAAAGATCTTCAGTTAGTTCAAAGCCATCCTTTACTATTGTAGAAGATGAATTTTCCCCTATAACTTCATTATACTTTATATTTTCTTTTAATACCTGTATACCTTTTTCACCTGTTATATCTTTTAATACATTTATGATACTATTCTTAGTTATTTTTATATCTATACTTATAACTGATTTAATCTCAACTTGATTTTCATTAGAAAGTAAAAAGTCTATATTTTCTATTTCTAAAGAAACTTCTGCTTTCATATCATCTTCAATATTGTCTATAAGTATTTCTTCCTTAAAATCAAATTTTTCAGACTTAGAATTTATATGTCCTTCTTCTGTCATATACAATGTCATAACATTTAAATATCCCATTACCTTTAGTTTACCTTTATATACTTCAAAAGAATCTAAAACTACATTACCTTCTACATTTAAGACTTTTGCTAATTTACTTTGAGTTTCTATGTCAATACTTTTTGTTAAATATACATCTTTTTCTTCTCTAGCTACAGTTTGGTCTATCTTAATTAGATCTTTCACTAATTCAATTGCCAAAATTGTTCCCTCCCTTTAATTAATCTATCAATTAATTGTATAGATATTATTCTATTAATATATCTATGCAAATAAAAAAGAGAAAATGAACAATTTTATAAATTTTTTTGGACAGTAAAAAAACCGCATTTAAGCGGTCTACTTCTAACTAATTCTAACTTTGTTGTCAATGTCACAAAGGGTTACTTCTACAGTCTCTGTTAATATGTCTGAATAACTATAAGATACTCTTCTTACTGAATTATATCCGCCTTCAATCTTAACTACGAAAATACTTGGATAAGCATTTTCCAATATACCTTCTCTTATAGTAGTTTTCTTTCTTCCTTTGTTTGCCTTTAGTCTCACCTTTTCTCCGATATGAATTGCAACATTCTCTTTAATTTGATCTAGAGTGTTTCTTTTTATCAAAGGATCACCTTCTTTATTTATTTTAGACAAATCACATTACTTTAATAATAACATATATTTCACCAATTGTCAAACATCTAAATAAATATTATACCTCTTTAATGTATAGTATGTCAAATGTTTTTTTATGAAATTATGTACAATAAAAATAGTATTTACTTTTTTAAAGTTTTTTATTCATTAAATACAAAGTCTGATATAATATATACTATGAATTAAATATTACTTTGGTTCTAAAAGAAAGGAGAAATTTATGAAAGCAACAATAGTATCATCTTGGATAAAAACTTGTAAAAAAATATTTGGAGAAGAACTTACAAATGAAGCAATACAACATTCTGGGATTAATCTTCAAAAAGTATTCAGACCTACAGAAGATATAGAAGACTCTAAACCAAAAGAAATGATTTCTTACATATCTAAAAAAATAAATAAAACTACATATGAAACTTGGAGAGAAATGGGAGAAGAAAATATACATTCTTTCTTTAATGATTATCCTGCTTTTTTTGACCATAAAAATTTATATTCTTTTTTAAAGTCAATGTATGATGTACATGTCGTTATAGCAGGAAAAATAAAAGGTGCAAATCCTCCTCTTTTAGGTATAGTTCCTATAAATAAATATACAGCTGAAATGACTTATAAGTCAAAAAGAGGTTTATTTGGGTATTTTGAAGGTTTATTAAAAGGAGCTAGTAATTTTTATGGTGAAAAAATCGAAATAGATAGAATAGAAAATACAGATAATTTTCTAAAATTACATATTAAATTTAGTGAACCAATCCATTATTTCAAAAAATATAGAGTAAATAATTTATTATCATTTGGTTTTATAAAATCATTACATACAAAAGTTGCTATATCTTCACTTTTATTTGTGGGATTGCCTTATATAATATTATCTAATTTTACAAGTGAAACAGTATTAAATATTATTACTTTAGCTCTTACATTTATAGTTCCCTTTTTAACTTCAAAATTATTATTTATGCCTAAAAAAAGTATAATAAATTCTTTAAAAGATTTAGATCAAAGAAATTATGCTGAAAATATAGAGATATCTACAAATGATTTCTTTGAAGACATAAATAAATATATAAACAATTACAAAGAGAATTTAATAACTGACTTTGTAGGGTTTAAAGGTATGAGTGATGAATTAAATGTTTTTACAGAAAAATTCAATGAAGTTTCTTCAAATATGGATAATACTTCAAAAGATATTGCAGGAGTTGTAGAACAAGTTGCAGCTGGAGCAATAAGTCAAGCAGAAGAAACAGAAAATGCTGCTTATATATTAAATAATAATATTTCTTCCCTAACAAAAATTACAGAAAAAGAAAACGAAAGTAAAGTTTCACTTGAGAATGCAGTTGAAAATATAAACAATGGATACGATGAACTAAAAGATACAGCTTTAAATTTAAAAAATATATTAAATAAATTTAGAAATGTAAAAGAAAATAGTACAATGCTTCAAAATAAAGCAAAAGATGTTACAAAAATAGTAGAAACAGTAGAAAATATATCTGATCAAACTAATCTACTTGCACTTAATGCATCTATAGAAGCTTCACGTGCTGGAGAATATGGTAGAGGTTTTAATGTAGTTGCAAATGAAATAAGATCCTTAGCAGAAGAATCTAAAAATGCAGTTAATAATATAAATCAAAATTTATTATCCTTCATTAATGATATAGATAGCTTAGTAAATCAAATAGATGAACAGTATATAGTATTAGATAAAGAAAATAACAAACTTTCAAATGTGGCTGAAAATAACTATGAGACAGTTGTAACTATAGACGAAGTGTCTAATTCCCTTATAGATATGATAAATGCTCTTACAAAGGAAACAGAATCCATAACAAAAGTATCAGGAAATATTGAATCATTAGCAGCCATAGCAGAAGAGAACTCCGCTTCTTCACAAGAGGTAAGTGCAAATGTACACACTTATTCAGAAGAATTGTCTAAGATGATGAGTAGCATAGTTGAATTTAAAAAAGTATCAGATGAATTTAGAAAAGATTTAGGAAAATATAAAATATAAAAAATAATCTAAGGGATATCCCTTAGATTATTTTTTATCTATATAAAACTACTTTTCCATTTTATTTATCATCCATTTTGTAGCAAAATCTACTATTTCTCTTTGCTTGAAGAGTTTTGATTTCGAAGAACCTATATATCCAATATTCATATCTTTATTTTCTTCAAATTCTTTACCTATATCTTCAAATTCATCAGTATCAAGGTCTATATCATTAAATGTTTTCCATACTCTCTTATTATCTTCAATTATTGGTGCTTGAAGTTTACACTTTTCTCTTATTCCAGACCTATATTCTGAAAGATGTAAAGAAGTATTGCTATCATGATTCACTCCTAATAAAAGTATAAAACCATCTAAATCATATATTTTAGCAAGAGGAGATTTTTCTCCTAGACTATATTCTAAGGAATGATTATTTATAATTTGTTCTTTATATTTACCCCATGCTGCAAAGGAATTATGAGGATGAGAACTACGAATAACTCCAGGAAAAGTCCTAAATACTTCTACAATTCTTCCCATACTTCTTGTAGGTGTAATTTGTTTATCATATGCTGGCATAGTTTCCTTTATTGTATTTATCCATTCCTTTGGTACAGCTGGATTTCCCCATAAAGAAGGGTCTCCTAAATCTCCACTTTGAGTTGGCATAATAATTGTTCCTGATTCTGTCACTACATCCATCAAAGCTTGGACAACTGCTACTGGTCCTCCACTAACCCATCCTAAAGATTTTAATGAAGAATGGACAATTATTGTCATGCCTTTCTTTAATCCTAAACTTCTTAAATCATCTGAAATACTCTCCCTAGTTCTAGGAAAAGGTGTGTTTTCTATTAAATTCTTTTCGCTCATTTTATGTCTCCTTTTTATGTTAATTACTTGTGAAATCTAAATCTTCATCACTACTTAACCCAATCCTCCTTTAATAGAGCCATCAGTATATCATCTTGATATTTTCCATGTCTATATATCTCTTGCTTTAATACTCCTTCAACTTTAAATCCACATTTTTCATAACATCTTATTGCTCTTTTATTAAATGAATAAACATTTAACTTTATTTTATTTATATTCATTTCATTAAATATGAATTTTATTAGTACTTTTAATGCATCTGTACCATACCCCTTTGACCAATAATCTTTATCACCTATAAATATACCTATTATAACATTACTATTTTTCCAATTCACACTATTGATGCCACATCCACCTATATACTTATTATCTTCTAATGTTCTAATTGCAAAATTATATTTATCATTATTTGCTGATTGATTTTGATACCATTTTTCTTCATCTTCCAATGTATATGGATATGGTATACCTGGAGATAATAATCCTTTTATTTCTGCATCATTTACATATTCTTTTGCTTTTTTTATATCTTCTTTTCTATATTCTGTTAATACTACTTTTTCACCTTTGTACATATTAAATCACCCTTTATTCTTTTTCTAAATCTAAGCCTTCATGTTCCCACTTATCACCTTGATATTCTATTTGGTACTCATCATTTTTTATTTCAATATCAGCATTTTTTAGTAAATGTTCTGAATAATTTACCCAAGAATCAAAAAATTCTTTATATTCAAGATTATCATTATTATTCTCTTTACCTAATTCTTTTTCTAATTCATCCATGTAATTTATTGATAACTCATTAATTGAATATCTAGCTATTAGCATATCTACATTTTCTTTATAATAATTTTCCATGGAGTCATATGCATATTCTTTTAGAATACTTTCTTCAAATTCTTCTTTGCTACCATATTTATCATTTAAATTTTCCTTGATTTCTGGGTCTACTTTATCCGTTTCATCTTTAGATTCATCAAACATTTCCATAATTTCTTCTTTTGTTTTAACCTCATAACCTAAGTTTTTAGCTTCAATATATTGTACTTTTTCTCTTGCCATTTGATTAAATGCATCATTTTTTGTAAAATCAGTTTCAGCATCTTCATCTCCTGTATATAGTTTCTCAGATATTTCTAAAAATTCTATTCTATCTTTTATATCTTGCTCTGTTATTTCTTCTCCTTCCACTGTAGCTATTACATTTTCTTTAGCCTCTTCAGTACAACCTATAAAAGAAATAATTATAAATAGTCCTAATATTAAAATGCTAATATATTTTTTCATCTTCACCCCTCCGTTTTCAATTATATATCTCAAATCACAAGTATCTTGTTCCTTGAAATTCATATTATTATAATATGAATTCTTGAAAGTTAAATTCTTTTACTTATAATTTTAGCTTCTTACTCCCAGTATCCTTCCTCTAACTCTAATGAATTTCCTGTTTGTTCATTAACGATGAAATATTTATATTTATTTCCTAATTTTATTTTATACTAATATGCTCTATCCCTTGTAAAAAGATTTTTAGGTTTGTTAGACACAGGTATTGTATCCATATCTCTTGAATAATTTACAAACTCTATTTTCTCATTAAAATACTCTTTTATGATATCCTTGCCATAATCATAAGTATAATTAGGCAATGTAAAATATATTATAATAGGTAGAATAACTGATAACAATACTAATACAACCATTCCAAATCTAGACTGAGACTTTTCTTTTTTCAATAGCCAAATATACCATATAGGCTGTAATATGAATATACTAAAAAAAGCAATATCATATACACCTCTATAATTTATATAAACATTATAACCCCAATATAATTCTATTAAAGTTATTATAATAATTAATATATAAATAACTCTATTCCTGCTCATAAACCTTATAACTCCTATTAGCTACTAAAATATATATTATTAAAATTATATTTATAAACACATCTATGCCGCCACCAGTTATCCCTAGTTCTAAGGTGTTAAAATTTGCTCCTCTTTCTATATCATAAATAAATATATTAATTATAAATACAATAATCTCTACTATAAAAAAAGGAATAAATTTTTTAGCTTCAAGTTTCTTTTTATTATCAATATTCAAATAATAAATTCCTAAAAATACTATTAATAATCTTAAAATAAGACTTATTATGTGTAAATCTGTTTTAAATACAAAATAAAGCACACTATATATAGTTCCAGTTACTACTGAAAATGCTATTAACAATATACTTAAGTATTTTCCCTTCATTACTCTTCACCTCTATTAACTATTATATTCTACATAGATATTATATCTCCTTCTTTTTCTAAAATTTTACACAAAAATAAGTTATGCTTAAGCATAACTTATCATTTTCAAAACATATTTTTTCTAGAAAGTATTACTATTGCTATTGTAGCTAAAACTATTGAAAGTCCCATTACCATTGGAAATGCATATGGTGAATTTTGAAGTGGAAGTCCTACATTCATTCCATAAAAACTTGCAAGCATTGTAGGAATTGCCATAACTATTGTTATTGACGTTAATACTTTCATTACTATATTTAAATTATTTGATATAACTGATGCAAATGCATCCATCATACCACTTAATATATTACTATAAATATTTGCCATTTCTATTGCTTGCTTGTTTTCTATAATTACATCTTCAAGTAAATCCTCATCTTCTGGATATAATTTCACTGATTCAGATTTAAGCATCTTTTCCATAACTATTTCATTTGCTTTAAGTGAAGTCGAAAAATAAACAAGAGATTTTTCTAAATCTAAGAGCTGTATTAATTCTCTGTTTTTAGTAGATTTATGAAGTTGTCTTTCTATTCTATGACTTATTTTATCTATCTGTTTCAAATATATCAAATATCTTGCTGACATTCTATATAACATTTGAAGTACAAAACGAGTCCTTTTATAGGTATAAAAGGATTTTACTTTTCCTTCAACAAATTGCTCTAAAAGTAAATTTTCTTTAAGACATATTGTTATAATATATTTTTTGTAAAGTATAATTCCAAGAGGAAAAGTATAATATACATATGAATCATCTTCTTTTTCAACCATAGGTATATCTACTAATATAAGTGTTTGATCTTCTTCAATTTCAAGTCTTGAAGTTTCTTCATCATCTAAAGGAGCTTTTAGAAAATCCATATCTACATTTAACTCTGTATTTACTCTTTCTAACTCTTCCTTTGTAGGATCAATTAAATTAATCCAACATCCGTTTTCAAAATCATCTAATTCTGCAAATGTCCTATCTTGCATTGTTTTATAAATATTAAGCATAAAATCACTCCTAATAAATATCCGAGTCTCCTTTTACACTTATGTGAAAATGGAGGTCAGATATATTGTTTAACTTTTTCCTATCCCATAAACTGGGTCCTTCGTCCACCTTCACCACACCTTTCATATATACTAGCCTTCCTTTATATCTTATTCCATCATAAGGTTTTTTGCAAGAAAATAACCAAAATAATGGGGATAACTTATTTTGCAAAATAAGTTATCCCCATTATTTGATATATTTATCCAGAACATTAATTATTTCATCTATCTTTTCATCACCATGTCCTTCTAATATTGCTTCTTTTACACAAGATTTTATATGTGCATCTAATATATTTAAATTAGATTTTTTAAGTAAACCCTGTACTGCAAGAATTTGTTTTGATATATCTACACAATATCTATCATTTTCTAGCATTTTTATAATACCTTCTATTTGTCCTTTTGAAGTTTTTAAAAGGTTTAAGGCTTTTTTTCTTTCATCTGTCATATAATCACCTCTTTTACAATTATCATAAAATGCTTGGGATGACATAGATATAATAATGTCATCCTAAGCAAAATATAATTAGTTTTAGATTGTCTTTATATCTATTACTTCATATCCTGCATCTGTTACTGCTTTTTTAAGATCATCATCATTAAGCTTATACCCTTCAACTTCTGCTGTTTTGCTTGCTAAGTCAACACGTGCATTTGTTACTTGCTCTAATGATTTTAAAGATTCCTCAACTGCCTTTTGACAATGACCACAACTCATACCTTTAACTGTTAATGTTTTTTGCATTATAATCTCTCCTTTTGTTTTATTTATTTTACATTAAACTTTTTTAGTCTAAGTGAATTTGTGAGTACTGATACTGAACTAAATGCCATAGCTCCTCCTGCAATCATAGGATTTAATAGTCCTAGTGCTGCAATTGGTATTCCAGCAGTATTATATGCAAATGCCCAGAATAAATTTTGCTTGATAGTTTTCATAGTTTTTTTACTTAACCTTATAGCAGTAACTATTTCCATCAAGTCTCCTCTCATAAGAGTTATATCAGCTGCTTCAATAGCTACATCTGTACCAGTTCCTATTGCAAAACCTATATCAGCTTGTGCAAGTGCTGGTGCATCATTTATTCCATCTCCTACCATTGCTACTTTTTTATTTTGAGATTGAATTTTTTCTACATTTGCCGCTTTATCTTCAGGCAATACTTCTGCTATTACATTTTCTATACCCACTTGTTTTGCTATAGCATTTGCTGTCCTTTGATTGTCACCAGTTATCATATATACATCTATATGCATATTTTTAAGTTCTTCTATAGCTCTTTTTGAACTTTCTTTTATTGTATCAGCTACTGCTATTATACCCTTTAATTCTTTATCTATAGCTAAAATCATAGCAGTTTTTCCTTCATTTTCAAGTCTTTCTATTTCAGATGAAGCTTTAGATATATCTATATTTTCTCTATCCATAAGACGTCTATTTCCTAAATATATCTCTTTTTTATCTAGTGTTGAATATATACCGTGTCCTGGTATAGCTTCAAAATCAGATACATCACTAAGCAGAATTTCTTTAGAGTTTGCATCATTTACTATAGCTTCAGCTAAAGGATGCTCTGATGATTTTTCTGCCGATGCTGAAATTCGAAGTACCTCTTTTTCATCTAAATCATATGTTAATATATCTGTAACTTCAGGTTTACCTTTAGTAATAGTTCCTGTCTTATCAAAAATTATAGTATCTGTTTTTTGTGCTCTTTCTAGATGTTCTCCACCTTTTATAAGTATTCCATTTTCTGCACCTTTACCTGTACCAACCATTATAGCTGTAGGAGTTGCAAGTCCTAATGCACAGGGACAAGCTATTACTAGAACAGATACTGATGCTACCATTGCAGGATTAATATCTCCACTTACTACATACCATATAATAAAGGTAAGAATAGCTATTACTACAACAATAGGAACAAATATCCCAGATACCTTATCAGCAAGTCTTTGTACTGGTGCTTTAGATCCTTGTGCTTCTTCTACCAATTTTATGATTTGTGATAAAGCAGTATCTTTACCAACCTTTGTAGCTTTGAATTTAAATGTACCATGTTTATTTATAGTTGAACCTATTACTTCTTCACCTATAACTTTTTCAACAGGTATTGATTCACCTGTAAGCATAGATTCATCTACTGTAGATTTACCTTCAATTATTTCACCATCTACTGGTATTTTTTCTCCTGGTCTAACTATTATAGTTTCTCCTACTTCTACTTCTTCTACTGGTATATCTTTTTCTTCACCATTTCTTATTACTTTTGCAGTTTTAGCTTGAAGTCCCATAAGCTTTTTCATAGCTTCTGATGTTTTTCCTTTAGCTATAGCTTCCATTAATTTACCTAATATTATTAAGGTAATAATGACTGCTGAAGATTCAAAGTAAAAATGATTCATTCCTACAAGTAACATGTAAATACTATAAAAATATGCTGCTGATGTACCCATAGCTACAAGTACATCCATATTTGCTCCTCCACCTTTTAGTGAATGATAAGCGCCTTTATAAAACCTCCACCCTACAATAAATTGTACAGGTGTTGCTAAAATAAATTGAAACCATCCATTACTAAGTATAGTGTCCATTCCTGCCATATCTACAAACATAGCTGAAAGTAACGGTAAACTTAGTATTGTTGATATTATAAAAAGAGTTTTAAGATTCTTTATTTCTTTTTCTCTTGCTTCCTTTTGTTTATCAACATCTACTTTTTGTTCTTTTTTTGCTTTATATCCTGCATTTTCTACTGCTAATTGCATTTCTTTTATATTTGTCTCAGATGATAAATATTCTATAGTTGCTTTATTTGTAGCTATATTTACATTTACTTCTCCTATACCTTCAACTTTTTTTAGAGCTTTTTCTACTCTTGCAGCACAAGCTGAACAAGTCATACCTTCAATATCTAATCTTACTCTATCCATTGAAGCTGTGTATCCTGTGTTTGTTACTGTATCCATTAATTTTTTAACACTAACTTTTTCTGGATCATATTCAACTGTAGCTTTTTCAGCAATTAGGTTTACTACTGCACTTTTTACACCATCTATCTTTGATAGAGAACCCTCTACCCTATTTGAACAGGATGCTCAAGTCATACCTGTAACTTTAAAACTTACTTTTTCTACACTCATTGTTACAACTCCTTTCTTATGACCCCACCCTATGTGGGGTGTGTTATAAATTAATAATAACATATATATTTTTAGAATGCAAATATTTATTATAATTATTACCCTAAAAAAATAAAAAATATGACCTTAATAAAAAGGTCATATTTAAAAATTTAAATTTTATTCTGTTTCTAAAAGTTTTGTTGCTATTAAATTATACTTATCTTTCATATTAAGTCTTTCATCTAATACTGAAGGAACACCTTTGTCACTATCTTCTCTTACAAGTGTTGATAGAGGGATTTCACCAAGTAATGGTGTATTTAATTCTTTACTTAATTTTTCTCCTTCACGTTTACCAAATATATAATGTTTTTCATCACAATTATCACATATGAAATAACTCATATTTTCTATAATTCCTATTACTTTACTATTTGTTTTAGATGCCATAAATCCTAATCTTTTTGCTACATCTGCTGCCGTAATTTGTGGTGTTGTAACTATAAGTATTTCTGCTTTTGGTAATTGTTGCATAAGACTTAATGGCACATCACCTGTTCCTGGAGGTAAATCTATTAACATATAATCTAATTCTCCCCAATAAACATCATTGAAAAACTGGGTAAGAATTCCACCAAGAACTGGACCCCTCCATATCAGGGCTTCATCTTTTTCTATTAAATTACCCATTGAAATAACTTTTACACCATTTGCATTAATAGGTATAATTGTTCCATCACTCATAGCCATAGGTTTCTGACCCTTTATACCTAATATTTGTGGTATACTATGTCCTAATATATCTGCATCAATTAAACCTACGCTATAACCCATCTCACTTAACTCTACAGCTAAATTTGAAGTTACAGTAGATTTTCCTACTCCACCTTTTCCACTACCTATAGCAATTACTCTAGTATTTTTAAAAGGTTCTTTTGTATCTTGCTCACCTCTAAGCTTTTTAGCTAAATTCTGTTTTTGCTCATTTGTCATTTCACCAAATACTACTTCTACTTTTTCAATCTCATCTATTTTTAGTAATTCTTTTTCTATATCTCCTGATATAGTATTTTTTAGAGGACAACCTTTTGTAGTTAATGTAACGTTCACAATTACATTTTTACCATCTATATTTACATCACCTATCATATCTAATTCAACTAAATTCTTCTTTATTTCAGGATCATCTACATTTTCAAGTGCTTTATATATTTTATCTTTTAGAGTCACTTTTTCATCTCCTTAATATTTTTACTTAAGTATATAATAATTGATTTTATTTAACTATGATATATATCACCTTTCACAAACTATAATTCTTGTAGGTGTTACTATATAATCAACTGGTATGTCAAATTTCTCATTGGGAACTTCTGAAAATATTTGAAAATCATAACTAACAGCTACTTTAGTAGCTTGTGGTGCAGACTTTAATAATTTATCATAATATCCTCCGCCATACCCTACTCTATTTCCTTTTTTATCAAAGGCAAGACCAGGAGTTATTATTAGATCTATTTCACTAGGACTCACTTTCTCTATACTCTCCTCTTTAGGTTCTAAATATCCAAAAGGATTTTTTTCAAGTGAATCTTCAAGATCTATTAATTTACAGGGTATTAATATATTTTCTTTTTTATCAGTATATGTTATAACTACCTTTTTCCCAAGCTCTTGCATCTTATATATTAGATTAAATGTATCAACTTCTTCTTTGAAACTTAAATATACCATTATAGTTTCACTTTGTTTAAATTCCTTCATCTTTATAAGATAGGATATGATTTTTTCACTTAAAGAATTTACTTCATCTTTATTTAATTTTTTTCTTTCTTTTAAAACTATCTTTCTTAATTCTTTTTTCTCATCAGTATTCATACTCCACACTCCTTATAAAGTAAAACTCAAATATATTATATACTTATTTTTATATCTATACAAATAATTAATAAAACTCCTGCAATATTGCAGGAGTTTTATTAACAAGATGATGCACCATTTCCTGTAGTTACTCTAAATCCTTTACCAGTCCAATTTTGAGTATAATCTACATTGAATGAGTCTACTTGATCAGATAAATTCTTATCTACCAAGAAAGTTATTCCATCTATATCTTCAGTTATATCTTCTTTGTTTTGCTCATCCAGAGCAATACCATAAGATGGACCGCCTCAACCAAAGCCTGCTATATATACTCTTATTTTCTTGTCTAATGCGTCTTTTTTTTCCATGATCTTTTTAATTTCACTAATTGCTGTTGTTGTTACATTTAATTTCACATTAATCTCTCCTCTCTATACCCTATAAGGGTATCTGTTTATATATATTGTAATATTACAATATATATCTTGTCAAGACTTATATTATATTTTTACCCTATTTATAATCATATAACTATTAAAGTAGTATTTCCAGACCATAATAAAATATCATAGATAAGGATAAAGTTATTAAACCTACTTTTTTATACTTTTCAAATAAAAGTAAATGGGATACTAAAATTACAAAAAACATAATTGAATAAATAAGAGTTTCTATTGAATTTGAATTAGAAAGTATACCTTCAAATTCAAATGCCCATATACCTATTGCAATAGAGAAATAAAAGGGAACTAATAAATAATTAAGGATTACTAAAAAAGGTTCTCCTTTTCTTTTTGTTAATACAAATAATACTATTACAGCTATTAAAACACCACCTAATAAATTTAAATTATAATGATTAGGTCTAATAGCATCTATTAATCTTCCTGCATATACATCCAAGTGAAAAATTACATAAACAATTCTTGCACCAACAAATCCTAATATAAGTTCTAATAGATAGTAATCTTCCATTACTTTTCTGTATTTATTATTTTTAGATATGACCTTTAAAATTATATATCCTATAATAGTTAATACTACTGCAAAAAGTAGAAACCAAGTTATATTTACAGGTCCTATGCTTAAAAATATAGGTTTCATTTAAAGTTCTCCATTTCTTATTTGTTCTAATATTTGAGTCATTTGAGGATAGGTCATCATACCTGGAACTGCTCCTATTAAGTTTCCCTCTTTATCAATAAAATATGAAGTTGGAAATGCACTTACATAATAATTATTTCTGGAAACCTTCATATCACTATCTAATAGTACTGGAAAAGTATATCCACCTTCTTCTATATAATCTCTAACTAAACTTTCTTCTTCACCTACATCAACTGCAAGTACTACAAAATCATCATCTTTATTTTCATTATATAGTTTTTCTAAATCTGGCATCTCTTCATCACAATAAGTGCACCAAGTAGCCCAGAAGTTTATTAATACAATCTTTCCTTTATAATCAGATAAAGAAGCTTTTTCACCACTTAATGTTTGTAGAGTAAAATCTGGAGCTGGTTTTCCTCTTTCAAGTACTACATCCTCTATATCTTCTTCCTCATTGTTTTCTTCTTGTTCATCAATAGCTTCATCCGGTAATTGTTCGCTATTTTCATCATTTTCTTCTATAATAGGTTTTTCTGCTACTTGCTGCTGATCTTGTATAGCATAAAATATACCTACAATTAACATTACTGCAAGAACTGATATAGCAATAATACTTTTTTTATTCATAATATTCTCCTTTCAATAAAAAGTGACTATTGATTTAGCCAATTTCCAATTATAATCATTTTGTCAAAAAATACTAACAACCCAAATATAACCATTATAATTCCTGCTATTTTATATATATATCCAGACCACTTTTGTATTTTATTCAAGAATTTAGTAGAATAGTTTATAAATAATGCTGTTAATATAAATGGTACGGCCATTCCAATAGAATAAACTAAAAGTAAATATACAGAACTTGATATGTCATTAGATAGTCCTGCTTTTACCAAAATTGATGCAAGTATAGGCCCATAGCAAGGAGTCCATCCTGCAGCAAATGCCATACCCATTACTGTAGATCCAAAAAAAGTAGTTACTTTCTTGGGACTTTTTGCTTTTCTTTGAGTATTCATAAACTTTAAGTCAATTATACCCATTAAATTAAGCCCAAAAAACATTATTAAAACTCCACTTATCTTTGTAAATATAGCTTTATTTTCTATAAATAATCTTCCTATATAGCTTGCTGAAACTCCCATTATCATAAATATAATAGTAAATCCTAATACAAAACCTAATGTGCGTGATAATGCTAGCCATTTTTTTCTAGATACTTCTTCCTCTATACTAGTTCCTGTCATATACATTATATATGCAGGTATAAGAGGTAAAATACATGGAGAAAAAAATGAAAGTGCCCCAGCGATAAAAGCTACAGAAAACGTAACATCTTCAAACATATCTTCACCTTCCTTATATATTTACACTATACCATATAGGGGTATTTCAAATCAAGATAAAAATACCAAGTAAAAAAGTTGGAATTAACTCTTGGTTAATAGTAAAAAATAGGGTATAATATTAGTGAAGAATTCTAGTCTTATTAGGTAAGGAGGAATAGAAATGGCTATTACTAAGGATATGCTTATAGGTGAAATATTAAGAGAGAGACCAGATGCTCCAGAAATACTAATGCGCTTTGGTATGGGATGTGTAGGTTGCCCTGCTTCTCAAATGGAATCATTAGAACAAGCTGCAATGGTACATGGACTTGATTTAAATGAATTATTAGAAGCGTTAAATGAGTAAATAAACTTTTAGCCCAGAATAAAATTCTGGGCTATTTTATATTTCTATATTTTATAGTAATTCTTCTAATCTATTTTTATCGAAGCCTACCATTTCTTCTCCATCTACTATTATTACTGGAACTCCCATATATCCTTTTTGGATCAGTTCCTTTCTTGCTGTAGAATCAGTAGTTACGTTTTTCTCTGTAAAATCTACACCTTTTTCATTTAAATATTCTTTAGCAGAAGTACAATGTGGACAAGTACTACTTGTATATACTGTTACATTTTTCATATAAATTACCTCCTTAAATTTCATTAACAACATTATACCCCATAGGGGTATAATTGTCAAATCCTATATTTATTATGATACCACATAAAATTATTTTAAATATCAAAAAAACCTATAGGTATATTATTACCTATAGGTTTTATCTATGTTCTTATAGTAATTCTTCTAATCTATTCTTATCGAAGCCTACCATTTCTTCTCCATCTACTATTATTACTGGAACTCCCATATATCCTTTTTGGATTAGTTCCTTTCTTGCTGATGGATCAGTTTGTACGTTTTTTTCCTCATATTCTACACCTTTCTCCGAAAGGTATTGCTTGGCAGTAGCACAATGAGGTCAAGTATTACTTGTGTAAATTGTTACATTTGCCATTTAAATTCCTCCTTATAGAAATATTCTATAGTTTTTTTAAAACTATTGACTATTTCTATAATACCCTATATTCACTACTAATAATCATTATTTATTTTTAATATTTTAAGATAGAGGACTTGTTGGTCTAAGAGGTGTTATTATTCTGCCAGTTTTTGAATCAATATGAATTAGCCAATATCCTAACCTTTCATCACCTGAATCTTTAGATTCAAGCCATGTAGTAAAACCAGACATACCTCTAAAAGGTTGTTCTCTCCTTGTAAATAATCCTGGTATTCCATATACAAAATGCTTAACTGTGCTTTCATCATTAGAAACTATTCCAAATAAATAATGTTTATATTTTCTAATTTGCTTTGATGGACTATTCATTTTATTCATTAAGGTATAAGGATATTGCATATTTACAACATAATTATAATATGGTAAAAATCCTCTTCTTATATTTACACTATCTTCAGTAATTTCCCAAAAGCTATATTCTTCTAAATTAATCTTAAATGGATCTACTTGATTAAAGTAGTTTAATATGTTTAACGAATAAGCTTGATATTTATTTCTATTAGTAGTAGCCTTATTATTATATTGCTTTTGATTATTTACTTCTTTTGATTTATATTCCTTATATCTATAATATTCTTCTAAATCCCTCTCTGATTTATTTAGTATATATTCCTCTAAGTTTGAATCTGCATTTGGATAATCTTCATCGTGAATACCATCATCATAATCAAATTCTATATCCACTTCCTTTTTTTCTACTTCTTTAACTTCTATTTCTTTTTCTTGTCCTTCTTCTACCTCTTCAAATTCTATTTCTTCTTCTTGCTCTTCTTCTGCTTCCTCAACCTCTACTACTTCTTCCTGCTTTTCCTCTACTCCCTCAACT